>NC_017045.1:0-1200000 GCF_000252855.1 Riemerella anatipestifer ATCC 11845 = DSM 15868
CCAATTATTCAAAACGGTACACATTGGTATCACAGCCACAGCGGACTGCAAGAACAAATCGGAATGTATGGCTCAATGGTTTTGCTCAAAAGAGCAGACGACCCAACTTTCAGAAAAGGCATTGATGATTTGCCTTCTGTGCCTATTATTTTGAGCGAATGGACAGACTATAATCCTGATAATGTACACCGAATGTTGCACAATGCTAATGATTGGTTCGCCATTAAAAAAAACACTGTGCAGAGTTATGCAGAAGCCAAAAAAGCAGGACATTTCAAAACCAAATTGACCAACGAATGGAAACGAATGTTGGCAATGGACGTGAGTGATGTATATTATGACAAATTCTTGATTAACGGAACATCTGAAAGCCAACTCGCTCAATTCAAAGCAGGCGACAAAGTAAGGTTGCGAATATCAAACGGTGGTGCATCTTCCTATTTTTGGCTCACGTATGCAGGTGGAAAAATGACTGTCGTTGCCAATGATGGCAATGATGTTGAGCCTGTTGTGGTGGATAGACTAATTATAGGAGTTTCAGAAACCTATGATGTCATCGTTACCATTCCGGCAGAAAATACTTCCTATGAATTTTTGGCAACACCCGAAGACCGAACTAAATCAGCATCTATTTACATAGGTTCAGGTATTAAGCAGTTGGCAAGTCCATTGCCTAAACTGAAATACTTTGAAGGTATGAAGATGATGAACGATATGATGAAAATGGATGGCACAATGAACGATATGGGTATGGATATGTCATTGCAACAAATGGATATGAATACGGTAATGTACCCTGAGATTACAGGAGAAAATAAACCCAAAAAATCCGAACATTCAGACCATAGCAATCATACAATGCCCAGTAATGACATTGTTACCTTAAACTACGCAATGCTGAAATCACCTACCAAAACCACTTTGCCAAAAGATGCACCTATCAGAGAATTAAGGTTTGAATTAACAGGCAATATGAACCGCTATGTGTGGAGTATGGACAACCGAGTGCTTGCTGAAACTGATAAAATTCTAATCAAAAAAGGAGAAATTGTAAGAATAACACTCTACAACAACTCGATGATGCGACACCCGATGCACTTGCACGGACACGATTTTAGGGTTATAAACGGGCAAGGCGATTATGCACCGCTTAAAAATGTTTTGGACATAATGCCTATGGAAACCAATGTGATTGAGTTTGAAGCCAATTTAGAAGGCGATTGGTTTTTTCATTGTCATATTCTCTACCATATGATGGCAGGGATGAACCGAGTTTTTAGTACAGAAAACCAAGCACCCAATCCATTGTTGCCTGACAAAAAATGGGCTTACAAAAAACTACAAAGAGAAAGCAACGAACTACATTTTATGTTTCAAAACGACTTTGCAACAAATGGAAATGATGGTATGACAATGTTACAAAATACCCGATGGAGTTTTGGCACTGAATGGCGTTTGGGATATAGCGACAAACACGGATACGAAACAGAAACACACATAGGGCGATACATAGGCAGAAACCAATGGCTAATGCCCTTTATTGGCTTTGATTGGCGATACAGAAAGCACGAAACACCAGAAAAAAATCTTTTTGGGCAGACTAATACCAAAGACAATCGGACACAGTTTAGTTTAGGGGTTGCATATACTCTGCCAATGCTTATAATTTTACAAACAGAAGTCTATCACGATGGAAACGTAAGAGTACAATTAAGACGTGAAGACATTCCACTTTCAAAAAGGTTTAGAGCTGCATTTATGGTAAATACAGACAGAGAATATATGCTTGGACTGAATTATATCGCAAGTAAAAACTTAGGTTTCAGAACGCATTACGACAGTGATATGGGTTTTGGAGTAGGACTGACATTTAATTATTAAAACCAACCCACAAGCCATACACATTGCCAAGTCGCACGAGCCGATACGCAAACCAAAACTTGGCAAAGAGTATGGCTTCCCAACAGTAACAGAATTGACCGACTATATAACGGACAAAAAAGAACAACGAAGGCACAACATCGGTTTTGCGTAATGGCGGGTTCAGTGCAAAATTGTAATTTTGTGCATCTAATTAGCATTTTGGTAGGCTGACAGTGAAGTGCATCTAAGTCTGCCACTACGCAAAGCCGCAAACCGTTGGCGGTCATTCTAAAAAACGTCACTGCCTAACAGAAAATTTCAATAAAAAATTTGCATATTGTTATCTGAATAGTTAACTTTGTGGTGTGGAAACTATAAGACAAGTTATTGCATATAAAAAATACTTTTTGGACTTCTACCAAGCCCAAACAGATGAAGTACAAAGAAAGATTGAATGGACTTTGAACTTGTTGCGGACAATTGACCGAGTTCCTAAAAAGTATTTTGACCATATAACTGGAACTGACGGACTTTTTGAAGTTCGGGTTGAACTTGGTGGAAACATTTTTAGAATTTTCGCTTTTTTCGATAAAGGAAATTTAGTTGTTTTAGGGAATGGTTTTCAAAAAAAATCTCAAAAAACACCAAAAAATGAAATAGAAAAGGCAATAAAAATAAAAGCAGAATATGAAAACGAAAGAAAATAACATTACAACGCTTGACGAAATCCTTGACAATAAATACGGAAAACGAGGTGCAAAAGAAAGAGAACAGTGGGAACAAGAATTTGAAAGTTTCCAACTTGGTGTTTTGCTGGAGGAAGCAAGACGCAAACTTGGTATGACACAAGAAGAACTTGCTGAAAAGTGCGGAACAAATAAGTCTTACATTTCACGTATAGAAAATAATGCAAGTGACATTCGACTTTCAACTTTGATGAAAATTATTCAAACGGGATTAGGCGGACATTTAAAACTTACTTTACAGCTCTAACAAAAAGAACGAACCGCCAACAAGGTATTGCCGCAAGCGGGGGATATTTGCATTTTAGAAAAATTTGTTTACCTTTGAGGTGTGGTATTTCAGTTGAAGTTGGGTGCTGAGAAGTCCCCGCCTTCGGCAATACCCGGACCGTTAGCAGTAATGGTAGGACGACCCAACCGATAACAATAGACAATGCAGAAAACGACATTTAAAATATCAAAAATGGACTGCCCATCCGAAGAACAAATGATACGGATGAAACTTGCCGACTTGACAAACATCAACTCGTTGGACTTTGATATACCGAACAGACAACTGACCGTTTTTCACACTGACAATCACGACCAAATTTTTCAACGACTTGACAACTTAAAGTTTGACACTTCTCTTATTGACAGCGTTTCGGCAGACAATTACATTTCAACAACCGACAACACAGACCGAGAAAAAAAATTACTTTGGCAAGTTTTAGCCATCAACTTTTTCTTTTTTGCACTTGAACTTGCGACAGGTTTTATTTCTAACTCAATGGGACTTGTAGCCGACAGTTTGGATATGCTTGCCGACAGTATTGTTTACGGACTTGCACTTTTTGCAGTTGGTGGGACAATGACACGAAAAAAGAACATTGCAAAATCGGCAGGTTATTTTCAGTTGACACTTGCGGTTTTTGGTTTTATAGAAGTTATCAGACGATTTGTTGGAACGGAAACAATTCCAGTATTTCAGACAATGATAATTATTTCAATTCTTGCTCTTATTGGAAACGGACTGTGTTTGTATTTACTGCAAAAAAGTAAAAGCAAAGAAGCACATATGCAAGCAAGTATGATTTTCACATCTAATGACGTAATTGTAAACCTTGGAGTAATTGTAGCAGGCGGACTTGTTTACTTGACAAACTCAAAATATCCTGACCTTATCGTTGGGACAATTGTATTTTTCATCGTTGGACAAGGAGCATTTAAAATCTTGAAACTATCAAAATGACGACTGAAAGACTGAAAGAAGAACCACTACTGCTAACAGCGGTTTGGCAAAAGGCGGGGTTTCGTGCTTCGTAGAGCCATTTGTGCAAGGTTCAACATTTGTGCTTCGTATGAAATTTAGTGCTAAAAGTCCCGCCCTTCGCCAAGCCGCAAACCGTTATGCGACATTTTATAGAAAAATATGCGATATAGTAGAAAACAAATAACTAAAGCAGGAGAAAAACTTATATCTTCAAAGTCAGATAGTGAAATTAATGAAGCATTAAGTATGATTAACAGTTGGAGAACAACTCATTTGCATCCACTTGTTGTATTAAAAAACAGTTTAATACGTCTTTTGTCAAAAAATAATATTGAACCAAAATTAATTTCACAAAGACTTAAAAGATTAACATCAATAGTTTATAAGCTTGACCTAAACCCAAGTATGGGCTTAGGTGGAATGCAAGATATTGGAGGCTATCGTGCTGTTTTGAAAGATGTTAGAGACTTGAAAAAATTGAACGAAGCGTTGAAAAATCAAAGAAGTAATCATAAACTTGAAAAAATTGTGGATTATGTTAATGAGCCCAAACATACAGGTTATAGAAGTATTCATTACATTTATAAATATTCGTCAACAAAAGAAGATTATGACGGATTGAAAATTGAATTACAAATTAGAACGAAACTGCAACACAATTGGGCAACCGCTGTTGAAACAGCGGGGATAATAACTAAAACATCTTTAAAATCAAATCAAGGTCCAGATGAATGGCTAGACTTTTTTAAAGTGGTAAGTTCGCTATTCGCAATTAAGGAGAAACTTCCAGTTATGGAAGAGCATAAAAATCTATCGATGGAAGATTTGATGATTAAATGTTACAATTACTGCAATGAATTAAATATTTTAACAAAATTGAAAGCGATAAGAGTTTCTACAAATAGAATTGAGTCAGATAATTTTCCAGGGGATTACTATTTGCTTAACATCAACCTTGTCCAAATGTCAGTAAATATTCAAATCTTCAATAAGAATCAATTTGAATATGCAACAAAAGAATATTTAAGACTTGAAACTAGTATTAAAGAGAGCGAAAATGCTGTTGTATTAGTTTCGGCTTCCTCTTTAAAAACTCTAAAAAAAGCATATCCTAGCTACTTTCTTGACACTTCTGAATTTATCCAAGCAATTGAAAAAATGAATACAAATTGTAAGGAAAAAAAATATGTTTAACAAAAACGTCGCATAACATAGTATTTGCAAAAGGCGGGGTTAAGTGCAGGGTTGAAAATTTAGTAATATTTATCCGCTTCTGCTTTTCCGTATTACTTTTTTTGAGTAAATTAGCATGACGGAAAAAGCATCCGCTTCGGTTGAACTGAATTGAACTTAAAGTTCATTTCAGCTCCGCCCTTCGCAAATACTTTTCCCGTTGTGCGTCAGCTTATTCGAACATTGTGCATAAAACAAACTGAAAAATTAAGTTGTGATATTTGGAAACTTTTGTATCTTTGTTGAAAATTTACATAAAACAACTAAATGCAATTTTTTGAAACACGATTTTTAGAAGAAGCTGACAAGTTTATTTCTGAACTTGATGAAAAAACTGCTAGAAAACTGTTTTATAACATTGATTTAGCCCAACAAACAAACGACCCAAGACTTTTCAAAAAACTTAAAAATGACATTTGGGAGTTTAGAACACTTTATGCAGGACTTCAAATTCGACTTCTTGCATTTTGGGACAAAACAGACGGAAAAGAAACTTTAGTACTTGCAACGCACGGGTTTATAAAGAAAGTTAACAAAGTCCCAACAAAAGAAATTGACAAAGCGGTCAAAATTAGAGAAAAATATTTTAGTAATAAACAAAATAGCAAATAAAATGGCAAATAACGAAATTAAATCATACTCACTTGCCGAAATGAAAGATAAATATATCGGTAAAGTTGGAACAAAAGAACGTGACGAGTACGAATATGAACTACGAATGGATGTTTTAGGTAAAATGATTAAAACGGCTCGACAAGAACGAAATTTGACACAAGAACAATTAGGACAAATTGTTGGCGTTCAAAAATCTCAAATTTCCAAATTAGAAAGTAGTGCAAACAGTGCGACAATTGACACGATAATTAAAGTGTTTAAAGCATTGAAAGCCGAAATTAACTTTAATGTGAAACTTGAAGAACAACATATAAAACTAGTCTAAAACAAAGCCGAACGCACAACAAGGTATTGCCGCAAGCGGGGTTAATTGCTTTTTTAGAAACTTTTGTTTACTTTTGAAGTATGGTATTTTAGTTGAAGTTAGGTGCTAATAAGCCCCGCCTTCGGCAATACCCTGACCGTTAGCAGAAATTTTATGAAAACAGTCCTCTCAACAATGTTTTACTTAACAATTTTATCTTGTAATAATTCAAATAGCAATAATATGGTTTTTTTTGATAAATTTTTTGGAAAGAAAGAACAATCGGAACAAACTTCAAAACCTAATTCTAACTCTTTAAAAATTGAAAAAACAGCTGAAATGCTGGATGAAGATTTATACTGGAAAATTATTGATAATTCATTAAAAAATTCAGAAAATCAAGATGAACAAGAAAAGTTTCTAATTTCGGAAATTAGCAAATTAACCCCTAAGCAAATGATTGGATTTCGTTTAAGAACCGACAAACTTCTCTACGATACGTATAATTCTGAAATGTGGTGTGCTAGTTATTTAATGAATGGAGGAAGTTCCGATGACGGATTTGAGTATTTTAGAAATTGGGTAATTTCGAGAGGTAAAGATGTTTATTACAAAGCAAAAGAAAATCCTGATACTCTAATTTCTCAAAAAGATTTCGGAGAAGAAGGTTTTTATGAATTTGAACTTTTTTGGTATGTAGCTTTAGAAGCATTCCGACAACGAACAGGACAAGATTTATATGATTTTATTGACGAAGATAATTTTACTACGAAAGAAGGAAATTATCCTGAATTTGAATTTACTTGGAAAGAAGAAAATCCTGAAAGTATGAAAAAAATATGTCCTAAAATTTACGAAGAATTTACGAATAAATAAAAACTTCTGCTAACAAGGGTTTTGCGTCAGGCGGGCTAAAGTGCAAAATTCAGGTTTTGTACTTCTATGAAAATTTGTATATTAGCCGAACATCTTGGCTTCGAAAGCCCGCCCGAACGCAAAGCCCCCGACCGTTAGCGGTCAGCTTAAAAAAGGACACGAACAAAATGAACAAAGAAATTATATCGAAAATTATTGGACGACTTAGACAAGATGAAAGTTTTCCTGATTGGTGGAAAAGTGAAGAGGTAGCAATTCCATTTTTCGACAACGACAAGTTGACGATAACCTTTATGGATTTTGAACCCGAACACGACAAGACATTTATTGACGAAGCAGACCAAGCTTTGACAAATTTTTTGAAGCTAAACGCAAACGACCGAAATTTGATTTCTGAATTGGCTTATAAAAACTGTATGGATTTTTTGGACGCAGTTGAATATGACGAAGCAGACGAACCATTAAGACAGATAAAAAACAAGAACGAAATTTGGAAATTCATACAGCCGACAGAAATTTATGTAACAAGACGACCTTACAAGGAGCAAGATATTTATGTTCAAATTGCTTGTGAGTGCGATTGGGAACAAGAACACGGACTTCAATTAGTATTTAGACAAGGGAAAAAACTCACGAGAATTAGTGACCAAGACGGACATTTAACAGAAGCTGATGCTTACGACAAACCAGACGAGGAAGATGAATTACTATCAAGATTTTAATGACTGAGAACAAGAAAGCCGAACCGCTAACAAGGTATTGCCAAAAGCGGGGCTGAACGGCTTCGATTGGAAATTTGTGCAAGGTTCAACATTCGTTCTTCGATTGAACTTTTATGCTAAAAATCCCCGCCTTCGGCAATACCCGAGCCGTTGTACGACATTTTAAAAAAGGTTGTCAAAAAACTAAACTAATTATAATTAAAAAAGAAAATTTATGAAAAAAACATTATTCCTAAGTGTTTTAAGTTTACTCACAATTTCTTGTTCAGATAATTTATCTGAATCTAAAGTTAAGAGTCTTGTAAATGAATGTTTGGAAAAAGATCCTATTTATGGAAAAGGAGTTATTAGAAGTGGAAAGGTTTCTTATATGTCTGAAGAAGATATAAATCAATATCAAGAATTACAAAAAAAAGGGTTGTTAACAATTGAAAGTAAGGAAGAAAAAAGTGGTTGGTTTACAAATAAATTTCAATTAGTTGCTTTGACTGACAAATCTAAGTCTTATGTAATTGAAAGTAAAGATATATCTGAAAACACTAAAGTCAATTATGTGAAGTTATATACAAATAAGTTAGATAAAGTTGGTTCAATTCAAGAAATTCCTTCAATGAACATTGCTGAAGTAAGTGTTACCTATAAAAAAGAAGATAAGACACCATTTTATGATGTGTTAGAAAAGGACAAAACAGATTTTAATACGAAAAAGATAGCACTGAAAAAAACTGAGAATAACGGTTGGATTTATTGTGAAAAATAAAAAAAACGTCGTACAACATAGTATTTGCAAAAGGCGGAGTTGAGGGAATGATAGAAAGTTCAGTAATATTTCAATCGCAAAATGCTTTTCAATTCAACTATTTTGATTAATTTAGTTTCATTGAAAAAGCATTTGCTACGGTTGGACTGAATTGAACTTAAGGTTCATTTCAGTTCCGCCCTTCGCAAATACTTTTCCCGTTGTAACCAATTTAGGAAAACCTTGTGGGAAAAATAACGGAAAAAGAAAATGAAGATTTAAAAGCTGATTTTGTATTACTAATGCACCCACGTTCCAAGTGGTTGTTTTGGAAATACTTTCGGAAATATCGAATAGAAGGCTCTTTATGGAATAGCTCTGAATTTATTGTTTACAAGGGAATAGAGGTTGAATTTATGTTTTATTCACGAGAAAATGAATTATTATTTCAAGAAACCTATGAATTAGACCGCTGGTTACCTCCTCGAACTAAACGAGAATTGATAATAGATTTACCTGAATTAGTGAAGAAAACAGAACGGAAATTTAACCATTTTGATTACCGAATTACTAAGTGGATAGAAGTATCAGGAGTAGGAGGACATAATACCGTTAAACCTTAACTCCATCAAATTCTGGTGTCTAAACCTCATAAATAATTGATTTTCATATTTTTACAACACGACACAGAATAACCTAATTATTGCATTAAGTATTAAAAATCAAAATGTTACAATGTTTAAACTGTCTGAACAATCGGATTTAGGGTTAAGTATAAAGATAAAGAAATAAAAACTGGTTACAACAAGGTATTGCCGCAAGCGGGGGTAATTGTTTTTTTAGAAAATTTTGTTTATCTTTGAGGTGTGGTATTTTAGTTGAAGTTAAGTGCAAAGAAGCCCCGCCTTCGGCAATACCCTGACCGTTAGCGGCAATCGTATCAAAACGCACGGCTGAAAAGAAATTTTTTGAATATGAGCATTAACAAAGCCCAAATTCTAAAAAACATTCGAATTACAGTGCATTAACACATACAGAATAACAACAGTTGATAAAACAATAAAATGAAAAACGGATTTAAAGTAATTGGAATTTCCACTCGGACAACAAACAAAGACAACAAATCAAAGGAAGATTTGGGAAAACTTTGGGGGCAATTCTATGCGGAAAACATTTTTGAGAAGATACCGAATAAAGTATCAGATGAAATATTTTCAATTTATACTGATTACAAAAGCAACTACACCGAGGAATATACTACGATTATAGGTGTTCCTGTTTCAACACTAAATGAAATCCCTAACGGATTAGTCGGTCGGGAATTTGAAGCCGAGAATTTTCAAAAATTCGTAGCAAAAGGCGAAATGCCGAACGCTGTTATCAATACTTGGATAGACATTTGGAATAGAGACGAAGAACTCAATAGAAAATATACGTATGACTTTGAAGTATATGGGGAAAACAGCCAAAAAGGTCAAGATTCGGAAGTGGAGATTTATATCGCAACAAAATAAGGAAAAACACCTGCCGCTAACATAGTATTTGCAAAAGGCGGGGTTAAGTGCAGGGTTGAAAATTTGGTAATATTTAGTCGCTCCTGCTTTTCCGTATTACTTTTTTCTTAAATTAGCAATACGGAAAAAGCATCCGCTTCGGTTGTGCTGAATTGAACTTATCGTCCAATTCAAACCCGCCCTTCGGCAATACCCTGACCGTTACCAGCTATACACTCCAAACATTTCGCTAAGGACTTGAAACGATTAAAAAACGCTCTAAATTGTGAATAATAAGAAACTGAACTTAGACCCAGCCGAGCAGTGCGTGTTAGGGGGTCTAAATTCATTTTCTACAACGGACGACTTAAAAGCATATTTTTGAATGAGCCGACTCCTAAAAAATGTTGGAGAGTACAGCTGATAACTTTTAACGCTCGACAGAATGTTGGACTTTTAAAACCTAAAAAAGAGGAAAAATCCCAAAGGAAAGGAACTCAAACTGACGAAAAGCGGAAAAACGAATGGATTTCGGAACTGAAAACAGAAAAAGAATAACTAAAAAACTGTGGAACTGACTAAAGGCTGAAAAACTAAACGGTCAAATTGTGGACTTGAACGCTGAAAACGTGAAAAATGTGCGGACTGAAAACTATGCGGAAAAGACACCACGCTGAAAAAAATAGTACAGCTGGTAACAAGGTATTGCCGCAAGCGGGGGATATTTGCATTTTAGAAACTTTTGTTTATCTTTGAAGTATGGTATTTTAGTTGAAGTTAGGTGCTGAGAAGCCCCGCCTTCGGCAATACCCCGACCGTTGTAATCAATTTAGGAAAACCTTGTGGGAAAAATAACGGAAAAAATAAATGAAGATTTAAAAGCTGATTTTGTGTTACTAATGCACCCACGTTCTAAGTGGTTGTTTTGGAAATACTTTCGGAAATATCGAATAGAAGGCTCTTTGTGGAATATCTCTGAATTTATTGTTTACAAAGGAATAGAGGTCGAATTTATGTTTTATTCACGAGAAAACGAATTATTATTTCAAGA
Source organism: Riemerella anatipestifer ATCC 11845 = DSM 15868 (assembly GCF_000252855.1). Lineage (NCBI taxonomy): Bacteria > Pseudomonadati > Bacteroidota > Flavobacteriia > Flavobacteriales > Weeksellaceae > Riemerella > Riemerella anatipestifer. The sequence continues at coordinate 10,892 of NC_017045.1, forward strand.
AACCTATGAATTAGACCGCTGGTTACCTCCTCGAACTAAACGAGAATTGATAATAGATTTACCTGAATTAGTGAAGAAAACAGAACGGAAATTTAACCATTTTGATTACCGAATTACTAAATGGATAGAAGTATCAGGAGTGGGAGGACATAATACCGTTAAACCCTAACTCTGTCAAATTTTTCTGTTTGAATCATATAAGTTATTGATTTTCATATTTTTACAACACAGTGCAGAATAACCTAATTATTGCATTAAGTATTAAAAATCAAAATGTTACAATGGTTAAATTGTCTGAACAATCGGATTTAGGGTTAAGTATAAAGATAAAGAAATAAAGAAATAAAACTGGTTACAACAAGGTATTGCCGCAAGCGGGGTTAATTGTTTTTTTAGAAAATTTTGTTTATCTTTGAAGAGTGGTATTTTAGTTGAAGTTAGGTGCTAATAAGTCCCGCCTTCGGCAATACCCGGACCGTTAGCCGACACCCCACGAGCGATCGTGCAAAAATCGACATTCCGACAAATTTCAGCTTTGGAGTAACTTCAAACAAAAATTAAAATTGTATATTTGGAACGTATTTTGAATAAAAATGAAATGACTAAATATAAAATAGCAAAACCGTTTTTGAAATGGGCAGGTGGAAAAACACAACTCATTTCTGATATTGAACGAACTCTACCAACAAACATAACGCAGAAGAATTTCACATATATTGAGCCATTTGTGGGTAGTGGGGCAGTACTTTTTTGGGTACTCAACAACTTTGCAAACCTAAAAAAAGCTGTAATTAACGACATCAACGAAGATTTAATTAACACTTACAAAACCATTGCGGACAGACCAAAAGAGTTGATTTCAATTTTGCAAATAATGCAAAATGAATTTCACGCTCTGGAAGGAAACGAAGAAAAGAAGAAACTCTATTACTACCAGAAAAGAGAATTATACAATTCAAGAAAAGAAGAACAAAGCGGACAAGCCGCCCTGTTTATTTTTCTCAATCGTACTTGTTTTAATGGTTTGTATCGAGTGAATAGAAAAAATGAATATAATGTTCCGATGGGAGGTTATAAAAAACCAACTATTTGCGACAAAGAAAATATTTTAGCAGTTAGCAACGCATTGCAAAAAGTAGAAATTTTGTGTGGCGATTTTGAGCAAACGCTTGATTTTGCAGAGCAAAATACGCTTTTCTATTTTGATCCACCATACAAACCATTAAGCGAAACATCGAGTTTCAACTCTTATGCAAAAGATGAATTTAACGACAGCGAACAAATCAGATTAAGAGATTTCTGCAACAAACTTGATATTTTAAATCATATATGGATTTTAAGTAATTCTGATGTGAAAGGAAAAGATGAAAATGATAATTTCTTTGACGATTTATATTCTGATTTCAACATTCAAAGAGTTGATGCAAGAAGAAGTATAAATGCAAATCCAGAAAAAAGAGGAAAACTAACAGAGTTATTAATTACAAATCAAGTAAACAACGAAGAATATGTCAGAGCAATTTAAAATCTTTTTATCGCAACTTTCAGAAACTAACGCAACGCTTGATTATTTCGCAGATTTTAAGAAAATAAGGAACAATGTAAACAAAATTGCAATCAAACTTAACCAATTGAATTATTTAATTGGCAAAGAAAATTTGAAAGAAGCGGTAATAGAACTTTATGAAGAAAATTCAAAAGTTTTTGAAGTATTGGACATCTTGATTGCTATTCGCAAAAACAAAAACGCTAAAACATTCAACAACAAAGGCGAAATAGTATTGTTAGACACTTATTTCACCTCGCCTGAACTGATTTTGGAATACATTGAAGAAACGGGATTGGCAGAAGTTTTTAGAAACAAAGATGTTACTAATTTAGTTGACTATGTTTTTGGAATAGAGGTTGGTTTAGATACAAATGCACGAAAAAACAGAGGGGGTGACAATATGTCAAAAGCTGTTTCACTCATTTTTGACAAAGCAGGAGTTTTCTACAAAAAGGAAGTAAATAATACAATCTTTCCAGAAATCATAAGTTTAGGTGCAGATGTAAAACGTTTTGATTTTGTCATTAAAACCAAAAAGAAAACTTATTTAATTGAAACTAATTATTACAATAGTGGAGGTTCAAAATTAAATGAAACAGCAAGATCTTATTCTGATGTTGCTCCTAAAATTAACCTATATGAAGGTTACGAATTTGTTTGGATAACTGATGGACAAGGTTGGTTTTCTGCAAAAAACAAATTAGAAGAAGCATATAACATAATTCCAAGTTTGTACAATTTGATAACACTTGAGGATTTTATCAAGAAAATACAAGAAGAAACTGTAATAGAATTTTAAATGATAGTACCTTATTTCAAATCTGATGACAAAAACTTTTATCTTCTTCACGGAGATACAATGGAACTTTTGCCAAAATTTGAACATAAGTTTGATATGGTTTTTGCCGACCCTCCTTACTTTTTATCTAACAATGGGCTTTCAATCCAAAACGGAAAAATTGTAAGTGTAAACAAAGGGAAATGGGATAAATCTGAAGGTTTTGAATTTATCAACGACTTTAACAGAAAGTGGCTTTCATTGGTTCGCGAAAAGATGAAAGGTGATGCTACAATTTGGATTAGTGGAACAATGCACAATATTTTTTCAGTCGGGCAAATCTTGACAGAGTTAGGCTTTAAAATTTTAAACATTGTAACTTGGGAAAAGACAAATCCACCACCAAATTTTTCGTGCAGATACTTTACTTATTCAACCGAACAAATCATTTGGGCAAGAAAAACTGAAAAAGTCCCCCATTATTTCAACTACAAGTTAATGAAGCAACTAAATGGCAATAGACAAATGAAAGACGTTTGGAAGTTACCAGCAATTGCACCTTGGGAAAAATCGTGTGGAAAACATCCAACACAAAAACCTTTATCAGTTTTGACAAGACTTATTTTGGCTTCGACAAAACCAAACGCTTGGATTTTAGACCCACTTGCAGGAAGCTCAACGACAGGAATTGCCGCAAATTTAGCTAACAGACGATTTTTAGGAATTGACCAAGAAGAAGAATTTTTGACAATCAGCAAGAACAGAAAATTGGAAATTGAAAATCCAAAAATATCTGTAACATACCGACAAAAAATGGGAGGTTTCAACGACGAAAAAGAACTTGAATTATTTCTTGTCGAAGAACCAAGAACAGAATATAAAAATGAATTAAAACTCGAAAACAAAAGGGCGATCGGCTAACATCGTATTGGCAAAATGGCGGGTTAAGTCCTAATATAAAAGCAAGTAGTTCTATTTAACATTAATGCTAAATTCAATATTTTGTGTTTTGATTTACGCTACTTCGCCAATACGTAAACCGTTATCTGCAACCATTCAAAAAAAACGCAAAAAACTATGAAAAGAATATTTTTGATAATTTTCTCTTTGATTTTATGTGATTTATATTTTTCACAGGATTATAAAATAATATATGAGTTTAAGTGGAAATCGGATAAATCGGACAGCAATTACAATTTAGAATTAATGGCTTTAACTACAAATTCAAAACTTTCCCAGTTTGAGGCTCTGTATAAATTTAAATATGACTCCTTAAAAACGGATTTAAGAAACAAGGGTATTAGAAGTGTCCCAAGCCCAAGACATGAATGGAAATTCCAACAGTTGATAGAAAAGAATTTACAGAGTGGAAACATATTGGTAGAGCAGGATATTTTTGATAAAACTTATATCACTAAATACACCTGTAAACCTGAATGGAAAATTTTAAAGGACAAAAGAGAGGTTTTTGGCTACAACTCCCGTAGTGCAGAAACAAATTTTGGTGGAAGGAAATGGATAGCTTGGTTTACTGACGAAATTCCAATTACTGACGGTCCATATAAATTTTATGGACTTCCTGGATTAATTTTAAAAATAAGCGATTCTGAAGAAAACTTTATTTTTGAAGCTAAGGCATTGACACGGGAAAAAAGTGACATATCAAAACGCAACAGAGAATCAGCCATTGTAAAACTAACTCCAAAGCAATGGGAATCTTTTTGGGAGAAATTTCAGAAAGACCCTTCGAATATTTTTGCAAACCTAAATGAACAAGGTGCGACTTACAGTTATGTTTATAACGGCAAAGATGTGAATACAAAGGAAGCTCGTGAATCTTTCAATAAAGTAGAAAAAGAAAAAATTAATTTCTTTAAAAACCCCATAGATTTAAAAAATTGTGAATAATGCCTGCAGATAACATAGTATTTGCAAAAGGCGGGGAGGAGTAATGAATTGAAAAGTAGAAATATTTATCCGCATCTGCTTTTCCGTATTACTTTTTTTCTTAGTTTAGCAATACGGAAAAAGCATCTGCTTCGGTTTGGTTGAAATTGAACGATTGGTTTAATTTAGCCCGCCCTTCGCAAATACTTTTCCCGTTGTGCGTCAGCTTAAAACGACAGCGTAAATAACAAATAGACAAAAAACAGAAAATATGAAATTTATTTATTATAACTTACTTTTTATACTTGTAACATTAACAAGTTGCTCAAATGCATCACAACCAAACGACCCTATTCCAGAACACGAAACTTTTAAAATTCAATCTAAACAAGTTGGAGAAGAAAGAGTAATCAATGTTTGGACACCAGAAAATTATAGAGCAAGTAAAGACTCTTTGCCTGTAATGTATATGGCAGATGGTGGAATAAAAGAAGACTTTCCTCACATTGCAAATACTTTGGCTAAACTAATTAAAGAAAAGAAAATAAAACCTTTAATACTTGTCGGAATTGAAAACACTCAACGAAGAAGAGATTTGACAGGCTTTACAGAAGTAACGAAAGACAAAGAAATTGCACCAGTTGTTGGTGGTTCAGAAAAATTTAGAGCATTTATCAAAGACGAACTTTTCCCTGAAATTAACAAAAGATACAGAACAACGACTGAAAAAAGTATAATTGGGGAATCTGCATCAGGACTTTTTGTAATGGAAACATTTTTCCTAACACCTGAAATGTTTGACAATTATATCGCTTTTGACCCTTCACTTTGGTGGAATAATCATTATTTGGTAAGAACAGCAAAAGAACATTTAGCGAAATTTCCAATATCAGAAAAACGGATTTGGTTTGCAGGTTCAGACGCAGAAGACGTTTCGCCTTTTACAAAAGAATTAGCTGACATTTTTAAAACAGAGAACAAAGAAAATATTAAATGGAAATTTTCAGACGAACCAAAAGAAAAACATACGACAATTTTCAGAGCAACGAAGGAAAAAGCAATTATTTGGACACTAAACAAAACTGAATAAAAAGCCGAACGCACAACAGCAGTTTGGCAAAATGGCGGGTTCAGTGCTAAAATGAACATTTGGTTTTCAAATGAACATTAGTGCTAAATTGAAAGTAAGTGCTTCAAAATCCGCCACTTCGCCAAGCTGCGAACCGTTGCACGCAACACTACTGAAACTCACGCTACAGAAATAAAACTAAATTTTTGCGATATAAAAGAAACTGAATCCAAACCGAACGAGGATAATGTAGAGAGGTTTGAATTCATTTTCTGTTTTTTGTATTACGGAATAGAATTGACTTTTACTCGTAGTGAATTTTCAATAGCGTTGCGTACAACAGAACATTCGCTGAATTGATTTTATAGTCGTAGTGAATATGATTCTTGTAAAAAACTGGATTGAAAATAGGGGAGAATTGAATTTGAAAAAATAGAATTGATTTTAGGAAACTGAAATTGACTGAAAATGCTTGAAAAGTTGAATTTTAAACTATGCGAATATACCAAATTGTGAATATCAAATAGAAATGGAAATGAAAGTTCTGCGTGCAACACGGGTTTTGCAAAAAAGCGGGAGTGGTTTTGTTTGGACATAATGTAATTTTTATTACCTTTGTGTTGTTGGGAGAAGGTAAGTGTTTTTTTAGCCCGCTTCTTCGCAAAGCCCCACCATTATGTGCAATGTCATAAAAAAAACCGTATAAAATGAATAAAATAATAACAATTTTATCATTTCTAACTTTTTTGTTCTGCTTTTCACAAAATTCTGAAGAATTAAACAAAAAAGGAATTGAACTTCTCATCCAAAAAAAATATGAACAAGCAATTCCACTTTTATGAAAATCTGCTGAACTGGGAAACGCAGAAGCTCAATATAATCTAGGTTATTGCTATGAATTTGGAGTTGGAGTTGCAAAAGATGAAAAAATAGCAACTTCTTGGTATCAAAAATCTGCTGACCAAAACTATAATGACGGGCTTTATGCAATGATGATGGCTTATTCTGATGGGAAAGGTGTCGAGCCAAATTATGATAAAGCATTTGAGTATGCAATGAAATGTGCAAAAAACGATGATGCAACTTGTATGTTTAATGTTGTAACAGCATATAAAGATGGAATTGGAACGCCAAAAAACAAGCAAAAAATGTTAGAATGGGCAATGAAATTGGCGAAACTTAAAAACCCTGAGAATCTAAATTTGAGTGGAAGAATAACTTCGGCAAGACTTAATCTTGCTTATATGTTCAGAGATGGAATTGATGTAGAGAAAGATATTTTTAAAAGTTATATATGGTTTCTAATATACAATGAAAACAAAAGAGATTTTTCAGTTTTTCAACAAGATGATGTTGTGAAAGAAATTCAAGAGATAGAAAAGAATTTAACAAAAAAACAAAAAATTGAAGCTATTTTAGAAGCAGAGAAAATACTTGAACGAAAATTAGTGAATTTAAAAAAAACTATATAAGTCTGAAATCTAAAAGACACTGCACATAACATAGTATTTGCGCAAGGCGGGGATAAGGTGTTGAAAATGAAAAGCAGAAATATTTAGCCGCAGATGCTTTTCAATTCAACTATTTTGAGTAATTTAGTTTCATTGAAAAAGCATCTGCTACGGTTGGTCTAAATTGAACTTTTCAGCCCAATTTAGCCCGTCTTTCGCAAATACTTTTTCCGTTAGCTGTAATTTTAAAACATACCGCACTAAATAATGACAAGTTCAGAAAAATATGTTTCAGAGTTATGTGAAAAATCTTTTTTGCCATTTTGGAGTTATCCAAATCCGATAGGAAAAAACAATAAAGAACTTTGTGATGTTTTAATTGTATGTGGCGACATTATAATAATAATTTCAGTTAAAGATATTAAAATGTCCAAGCATAATGATGATAGTGTTGTTTATGAAAGATGGGTTAGGAAAGCAATTGATGATTCCGTCAAACAAATTTATGGAGCGGAAAAACACATTTTAAATTCTGACGAAATTACTCTAAAAGACTATTGCACGAAGATACCTTTACCAAAAAAAGAAAATAGAAAAATTTACAGAATTGCAATTGCATTTGGAAGCAGTCCAAATTTCCCTTTACCAATGGGTGATTTTGGAAAAGGATATGTTTCGGTTTTTGATGAAAAATCAACAAATATTATTTTAAATGAATTAGATACTATCATTGATTTTACAAAATATCTTGATGCTAAAGAGTTACTCCAAAAGAAGGCAACTATTATCGCTGCATACGAAACCGATTTCTTAGCTTTTTATTTAAGAACTGGACTTGATTTTGATGATTCAACCGATTCAATAATTTTGGATAGTAATCTTTGGGAGTCATATCAATCAAGTGCAGAATATGAATCTTGGAAAAATGAAAGTGCTGTAAGTTATGTTTGAGATATTTTTATCAAAATTCTGTTTACAAATCAATTTAAAGATAAAATAAATAATAAAAAATTTTTGGAATATGAAGAGGCATTAAGAATAATAAATTTAGAAGATAGAATTTCAAGAATAGGATTAGGCCTAAATTTAGAACATGCAATTAAGGATAAGGTTCAAGCTCGTATGATTCAGGCAAACAGTGATAAAGATTATACTTATGTTTTTATGCCATTATCTGAAAAAAACTGGAACATTAAAAAAGACGAATTGCTTTTGAGATGTGATGTTGCAAGATACTTGAATCCACATATTCAAAAAGTTATTGGTATTTCTGTAGGAAAGGAATTAATAAACAATCAACAGATTCCAATTTTTGATATTTGCTATATTAATGTTCCTGAAATAACTCCTGATTTTGAAAAACACGTAAAAAAAGTTCAAAAAGAACTTGGGTATTTTACAAACCCGAGGATCTCAAAAATGAAATAAGAAACTACAGCTAACATAGTATTTGCGCAAGGCGGGGAGAGGCGTTGAATTGAAAAAGCCGAAATATTTAGTCGCAAATGCTTTTTAATTCAACTATTTTAAGTAATTTAGTTTCATTGAAAAAGCATCAGCTTCGGTTTGGTTGAAATTGAACTATTGGTTCAATTTAGTCCGCCCTTCGCAAATACTTTTCCCGTTACCTGCAATTTCACTCAAAAACTATTTAAAAATGAAAAAAGCATTTTATTTATCGAGTATCATCTTTATGATTACAAGTTGTTCATCATTTTCAAAATCATCCAAAGAAACTAAATTTGGGAACGAGAGAGGCTATCAAAGCGTTTACAATCGGGCAGTTAATTTCAAATCGTTAACTTTTGGAGACTTCAAATTCGCATTGCGAAACAAGGAATATAAAAAACTTCGTACGAATAATACAGAGTTTAAAAACATATTGTTCTATGGAAGGACTGACGAACCTGCGTATGAATATTTTGTTTTACTTAACCCAAAAGAAAAAAAAATTGACACTTCAAAATATTTTGTAAAGGATACGATTATAAAAAATAACAATTTCATTCTTCTAATTTCTAATTACGCACCAAAAAGCGATATAAAATTTATAAGCGAAAACATCTTTGAATATTGAAAATAAAAGAAACTGCAGGTAACATAGTATTTGCAAAAGGCGGGGTTAAATGCAGGGCTGAAAGATTTGTAATATTTATCCGCTTCTGCTTTTCAATTCAACTATTTTTATTAATTTAGTTTCATTGAAAAAGCATCTGCTACGGTTGGTCGAAATTGAACTATTCGTTCAATTTAGCCCGCCCTTCGCAAATACTTTTTCCGTTACCAGCTATACACTCCAAGCATTTCGCTAAGGACTTGAAACGATTTAAAAAACGCTCTAAATTGTGAATAATAAGAAACTGAATTCAGACCCAGCCGAGCAGTACGTGTTAAAGGGTCTAAATTCATTTTCTACAACGGACGACTTAAAAGCATATTTTGAATGAGCCGACTCCTAAAAAATGTTGGAGAGTACAGCTGATAACTTTTAACGCTCGACAGAATGTTGGACTTTTAAAACCTAAAAAAAGAGGAAAAATCCAAAAGGAAATAACCTCAAACTGACGAAAAGCGAAAAAACGAATGGATTTCGAAACTGAAAACGAGTAACCTAAAAACTACGGAACTGACTAAAGGCAGAAAAACTAAACGGTCAAATTGTGGACTTGAACGCTGAAAATGTGAAAAACGTGCGGACTGAAAACTATGCGGAAAAGACACCACGCTGAAAAAGATAGTACAGCTGGTAACAAGGTATTGCCGCAAGCGGGGTTAATTGTTTTTTTAGAAAAATTTGTTTATCTTTGAGGTGTGGTATTTTTAGTTGAAGTTAGGTGCTAATAAGCCCCGCCTTCGGCAATACCATGACCGTTAGCTGCAATCTTTTCGCATAACTCACAGATATTTGAAATGGGAACTAAGATAACATACAAAAGTCTTGGACATGATCCAAACGAAGATTATAGATGGGTAACTAAAAGCTTAAAAAAAGAAGGAAAAGTAGCTAATTCTGAAAAAGAACTTAAAAAATTTCTAAAAGATCCTAAAAATCATATTATTCAAATTGGAAAAAAGGATTTGTATGCAGTAAACAAACTTAAATTAAAGAATAAAATGTTCTTACTGCCAGAAGGAAATCCCGTAACATACTATTATTCTATTGCATATGATATTTTAAATCAAATAGAAGAAGCCAAAATGTTACTTTTAGACAGTTTAGAAAAAAATCAAAGTAAATATAAATGGCATCCTGCAGTTGCTTTTAGTTTTGTTTTCAAAGTTGGAGCTAATGCAATCATATTTTCTTTCCTAGCATTAGAAGCATTTATGAATCAATGTCTGCCAGATTATGCAAAAATAGAATTTGATGGAAAATTAGTCGATAAAAATATAATTCAGAAATATTCTTCTTTTGAAACTAAATTTAAAACCATTATTCCTCAAGTTACAAAAAAAGATTTTCTAACTGAGCACCCAAGAAAAGCAGAAGTGATTGTGAAAATTAAAAAACTTCGAGACGAATTGACTCATTTAAAAGAAATGAGAAAAGACGGATTTGTTGCTTATGAAGATATATATAACCAAATTTTAAATGTAGATTTAAAAAAAATCGTTAACACAGTAAAATTTTACATTAATTATCATAGTCCGAAAACAATTCAGAATTATAGACGAAATAAGAAAACTACACAACAAGAGAATCAAAAGAAATTAAAAGTAATATCGCAAACTTTTGGTGAAGACGAAAATGGAAAATATTTAAAATATTATTATGAAGACATTTAACATAAGACTACAGCTAACATAGTATTTGCAAAAGGCGGGGAGAAGTGTTGAATTGAAAAGCGTAAATATTTATCCGCAAATGCTTTTCAATTCAACTATTTTTAATAATTTAGTTTCATTGAAAAAGCATCTGCTTTGGTTGGTTGAAATTGAACTATTGGTTCAATTTAGTCCGACCTTCGCAAATACTTTTTCCGTTGGCGGTCATTGTAGAGTGACACATAAAAAATGCGACTATGAAATGACAAATAAATGAAATGACAAATAACTTAGACAACTTAATTTCCATTTTACCATTCGCTTTTCTAATCCACAATATTGAAGAAATATTTGGAATGGAAAGATGGACGAAATCGATTTCTAAATTCTATCCCCAACCTGTTACAACAAGACAATTTTCAATTGCGGCAGGACTTTTTACTTTTTTAGGATTTGTCCTTATATTGACAAAAAAATATTATCAGACAGAGCAGCAATATTTACTGACAATTACAGGATTTGCAGGGATGCTTTTGTTAAATGTATTTTTTCCTCACACAATTGCAACCATATACCTAAAAAAATATTCACCGGGATTAATCACTGGGCTTTTGCTTAACTTTCCGCTGACGACTTTTATTTTGTGGACAATTTATAACTCTAATAACCTTCCTGTTCGACAGATGGCTATCGCCATTATTCTTGGGAGTATTCTTGGGGTTTTGCTTGCTTTTATATTTCTAAAAATTGGTAAATTCGTGGACGACAAACTAAAAAAAGAATAAGAAAGGTTGTATTGAAATAAGAACAACGAACCGCCAACAAGGTATTGCCGCAAGCGGGGTTATTTCTTTTTTAGAAAATTTTGTTTATCTTTGAACTATGGTATATTGGTTAAAGTTGGGTGCTAAGAAGCCCCGCCTTCGGCAATACCCGAACCGTTATACGACACCACTTAAAAAAATCAGCATAAATTTTGAAATAACGTAAATGATTTGTATTTTTACACGTAATTTGAATTTTATGAATACTAAACTAACTTTAAACTTAAATAAAAGCATAATTGAGAGTGCAAAAGATTATGCTAAGGAAAATAGAGTGAGTCTTTCAAAACTTATTGAAAATTATTTGAATGCATTGACTAAAAAGGAGTCCAAAAAAGTTGATGTAAGTCCTCTTGTGGAGAGTTTAACTGGAATAATTCCCCATAGCTCTGAAAATGAAACAAATGAGGATTACTATGAATATTTAAGAGAAAAATATTCATAATGGAAAGAGTTTTTGTTGACACAAATATCGTTTTAGACTTGCTTGAAAAAAGAGAAAATTTTTATCAAGAAGCACAAGAATTGTTTACAATGGGAGACCAAAATAAAGTAAAGCTATTTATCTCTGCGCTAACAATTGCAAATGTTCATTATCTACTTTTCAAACATTTAAAAATGGAAGCCAGAAAAGCTATTTCAAAATTTAAAGTTCTTGTAGAAGTTTTGCCAATTGATGATAAAATAGTGGAACTTTCACTTGCTTCAGATTTTACTGACTTTGAAGATGCGATTCAATATTATACAGCAATTGAACACGGAATGGAAGTAATAATTTCAAGAAACAAAAAAGATTTTAAAAATATAAGTTTGCCTGTCTTAACCGCAAATGAATATTTAAAACGTTAAATTGTGGCGTCGTATAACAAGGGTTTTGCGTCAGGCGGGCTGAAGTACAAAATTCAACGGCAGTTTTTCAATTAAACATTAGTAATAATATTGGCTTTTGTGCTTCGATTTCCCGCCCGAACGCAAAGCCGTCGGGATGTTATCTGTAAGTTTAACAAAATATCGCTAAAAAAGCAAAAATGAGAAAAACCTTAATAACCTTAATTTTATGTTTTGCTATTTTTTCTTGTAATAAGAATGATTACATTTTAGAAAGTAAAATTAGTGCTGAAATTATTCAAAAAAAAGAATTGAATCTTTCAAATTATAATGATTTTGAATGGGATTCGTTGATAATCATTAGCCCCTATTCAAGTCTTGAAAAAATTGCAACTGAAAACAAACTTAACTTAGAGAATGTTAGCGAATCAATAGAGTCTTTGGATGACATAAATTTAATAATATTCTTAAAAGATAGAAAGGCTGTAAAAACTTGTGAATTGAAACGCATGTATGGGGATTTTAGTGGAATCTATGGACAAATTATTCCTAAAAATAAAGCAAATTTTTATATGACTGGAGATATTTTTCCTAAAAATCCTGCTAAACTTCACTTGAAGTAAAGAAAACCTACAGATAACATAGTATTTGCAAAAGGCGGGGTTAATGAAGGGTTGAAAATTTGGTAATATTTATCCGCAAATGCTTTTCAATTCAATTTTTTTATTTAATTTAGTTTCATTGAAAAAGCATTTGCTTCGGTTGCTCGAAATTGAACGAAAGGTTCAATTTAGCCCGCCCTTCGCAAATACTTTTTCCGTTGTGCGAAATATTGACAGACCTAACACAGAAGAAACTATGAGAGCAATTTTAACAATTTTTTTAACATTATTTTTAGGAGCAAAAGTTTTTGCGACAGCTCAATATCCTGACAAAATAATCTATAATGGAAAAGAATTTAAATTACATAGCAATCCGTTAGAAACTTATTTTGAAAAGAATCCCGACAAAAGACCAAAAGGCGGAATTATGTCAACAGCATTGTGGCGTGGTTATGTTGCGACCTTTGAAGTAAAGGACAACCAATTGTTTTTAAAGGACATTGAAATTCAATACCACGATACTACATCAAAAGAATCTTATCCATATAAATGGCGTAGTGTTATTAATGAAGTATTTCCTAACAACGAAAAGATAAAAATAGATTGGCTGACGGGACTACTGGTAATACCACACGGAAAACTTGTTAATTATGTTCATATGGGTTATGGCTCTACTTACAAAAACTACATTTTATTAGAAATTGACAAAGGGGACTTAAAAAAGGAAAAGTATTTTAAATACAAAGAGTACGAAATGTTTAAAGAAAGACAGTTTCAAGTTTTCAAGCAGACAGATGAATACAAAAAGATAAAGGCAGACTTGCAAAAAGACGGAAGCTCGGACGAATTTATTGACTCATTTTTACGAAGTTTTGTAACTGAGTACACTTCTAAAATATTGACAGAATGAGAAATACTACGCACAACAAGGTATTGCCGAAAGCGGGATTGATTTGCATTTCCAAAACTTTTGTCTACCTTTGAACTATGGTATTTTAGTTGAAGTTAGGTGCTAATAAGCCCCGCCTTCGGCAATACCCTGACCGTTACCAGCTATACACTCCAAACATTTCGCTAAGGACTTGAAACGATTAAAAAACGCTCTAAATTGTGAATAATAAGAAACTGAACTTAGACCCAGCCGAGCAGTGCGTGTTAGGGGGTCTAAATTCATTTTCTACAACGGACGACTTAAAAGCATATTTTTGAATGAGCCGACTCCTAAAAAATGTTGGAGAGTACAGCTGATAACTTTTAACGCTCGACAGAATGTTGGACTTTTAAAACCTAAAAAAGAGGAAAAATCCCAAAGGAAAGGAACTCAAACTGACGAAAAGCGGAAAAACGAATGGATTTCGGAACTGAAAACAGAAAAAGAATAACTAAAAAACTGTGGAACTGACTAAAGGCTGAAAAACTAAACGGTCAAATTGTGGACTTGAACGCTGAAAACGTGAAAAATGTGCGGACTGAAAACTATGCGGAAAAGACACCACGCTGAAAAAAATAGTACAGCTGGTAACAAGGTATTGCCGCAAGCGGGGGATATTTGCATTTTAGAAACTTTTGTTTATCTTTGAAGTATGGTATTTTAGTTGAAGTTAGGTGCTGAGAAGCCCCGCCTTCGGCAATACCCCGACCGTTGTAATCAATTTAGGAAAACCTTGTGGGAAAAATAACGGAAAAAGAAAATGAAGATTTAAAAGCTGATTTTGTATTACTAATGCACCCACGTTCCAAGTGGTTGTTTTGGAAATACTTTCGGAAATATCGAATAGAAGGCTCTTTATGGAATAGCTCTGAATTTATTGTTTACAAGGGAATAGAGGTTGAATTTATGTTTTATTCACGAGAAAATGAATTATTATTTCAAGAAACCTATGAATTAGACCGCTGGTTACCTCCTCGAACTAAACGAGAATTGATAATAGATTTACCTGAATTAGTGAAGAAAACAGAACGGAAATTTAACCATTTTGATTACCGAATTACTAAGTGGATAGAAGTATCAGGAGTAGGAGGACATAATACCGTTAAACCTTAACTCCATCAAATTCTGGTGTCTAAACCTCATAAATAATTGATTTTCATATTTTTACAACACGACACAGAATAACCTAATTATTGCATTAAGTATTAAAAATCAAAATGTTACAATGTTTAAACTGTCTGAACAATCGGATTTAGGGTTAAGTATAAAGATAAAGAAATAAAAACTGGTTACAACAAGGTATTGCCGCAAGCGGGGGTAATTGTTTTTTTAGAAAATTTTGTTTATCTTTGAGGTGTGGTATTTTAGTTGAAGTTAAGTGCAAAGAAGCCCCGCCTTCGGCAATACCCTGACCGTTGTCTGCAATAATTTACCAATTATTACGCTGAATCCAATTTTATTAAAAATTTGTACGTATATTTGTACAAAATATTAAATCATGTTTGTAGCAAGTGTATCAGATTTTAGGAAAGACATTAAAAGTTATTTCGACCGAGTGACGAAAAACTTTGAAACTTTAATCATCAATCGTGGAAAGGATTCAGGCATTGTCGTGATGTCTTTAGACGAGTATAATTCTTTAATGGCAACGAATCATGAACTCTCATCAAAGAAAAACGAAATGAGACTTGATACTGCTATTGAAAAACTTAAAAAAGGTTCTTCTTTTCAAAAAGAATTAATTGAAGAGTGATGAAATATGTTTTTGTAGACGAATCTTGGGAGGATTATTTATACTGGCAAAAAATTGATAAGAAGAAACTAAAGAGAATTAATGATCTACTCAAAGACATTTCAAGAAATCCATTTGAGGGCATTGGCAAGCCTGAACCTCTAAAGCATAAATATTCCGGTTTTTGGTCAAGAAGAATTGATGATGAGCATAGACTGATTTATAAATTTGAGGACGACCAAATATTAATAGCAAAGTGCAGATTTCATTATGATTGAGAATTACTGCATACAACATAGTATTTGCAAAAGGCGGGGTTAAGTGCAGAATTGAAAACTTGGGAATATTTATCCGCTTCTGCTTTTCCGTATTACTTTTTTGAGTAAATTAGCAATACGGAAAAAGCATTCGCTACGGTTGGTTGAAATTGAACTATTGGTTCAATTTAGTCCGCCCTTCGCAAATACTTTTTCCGTTAGCTCTCATTTTTCATAAACACGTGTTGATATTTTGAAATAAATACGTATATTTGCTAAAAAAGAAATTAAGATGAATACAAAATTAACTTTAACAATAGAGAAAGAGATTATTGAAATAGCAAAAGAATATGCAAAAGGTAAAGGACAAAGTCTTTCTGAGATGGTAGAAAATTACTTTAAGTTTGTAACTGTAAAAAGAGTTGATATGAAAGAAAAAGAACTTTCTCCCAAGGTAAAAAAACTTAGAGGAATTATAAAGACTGATAAAAACTTTGATTACAAGCAAATTCTAACAGAAGAACTTTCGAAAAAATATGGACTATAAACTTTTTGTAGACTCAGATGTAGTTATTGATTTCTTTACGGACAGAGAGCCTTATGTTAACCCTGCGAGTGAACTTTTTGAACTTAATGAACAAGGGAAAGTAAAACTGTTTTTGTCGGCTGTAAGCATCAATAATATTTACTATATAGTTAGAAAGTTTTTAGGTCATAAAAAGACGCTTGAAGTAGTTGAATTGTTAACAGAGATGACAGAGATTGTTGGGACAACGAAAAAGGAAATAATACAAGCGTTAAGTAATGACTTTACAGATTATGAGGATTCTATTCAATACTCTTCAGCCTTAACCATTAAAGATTTGGATGCAATTATCACGCGGAATGTAAAAGACTATAAAAATTCATCGATTGCTGTTATGACACCATTAAACTTTCTGAAAATGAAAGAAAAAAACGAGAGCTAACAAGGTATTGCTGCAAGCGGGGGATATTTGCATTTTAGAAAATTTTGTTTACCTTTGAAGTATGGTATTTTAGTTGAAGTTGGGTGCTAAGAAGCCCCGCCTTCGGCAATACCCTGACCGTTAGCGGTAATGTTAACAGAACCTTAAAATAAACTATTAAAAATAAAATGGAAAATTTACAAGAACGTATTTTAAAAATATTTAGCGAATTCAAAACGCCTGTAAATGGTATATTGATGCCACAAAGTATTGAAAGCAGAATAAGTAAATGGGATAGACGTTCTCAAGATGAAGCTTCAAACGCACTAAATGAATTAATTTCAAATGGATACGTTGGAACAAGCGGGCATTGGTTAACACTTACTCAAAAGGGATATGATTTTTTAAATCAAGGTTTGTCAATTGAAGACACAGAAAATGTCATATTAGAGTTTCTTAGAAAACGAAATTTAGGTGTTGGACACGTAATTATGGAAAATTGGTTTATTAGTTTACAAAATCAAATAGAAAGATTTCATTTTGATAACTTCAACGTAGCTTTAAACAATATATTAAATAAAGGATATATCGAACAAAGAGATAATGGAATATTTTTGACACAAAAAGGTTACGATAAGTTATATTAAAACACTACCGCTAACATCGGTTTTGCGAAATGGCGGGTTAAGAGAAATATTGAAAGTTTTTGCATTTTTATCCGCAACAGCTTTTTATATTTCCTTTTTTTTTTTTAGTTTAGTAAATATAAAAAGCTGTTGCTCAAGTTAGTGCAAAATTGAAAGTTTAGGCTTCCAAATCCGCCACTCTCGCAAAGCCGCGGCTCGGCTCGTTAGCGGTAATTATAACTGACGACACCCAACAAACAAACAGACAATGAACACAGAAAAAATATTTGACGAAAACGGACGTGGGTTTACTCGAGTTTTTTCCACTGACAAAGTTGAACTAGTTAACCCCGTAAAATATTACAAGACCTTTGAACTTGAGAAACGAGCCATTTCTTTACGGGACCTACTATATGCAAAATATCCCTTTTTAACTTCGCAATTGGACGACAATTTTTTTGTAAAAAAAGCAGAAGAAATGCTAGTTGGATTTTTTGAAAAATTTGAGCAGACAAAAGTTCACGATAACTTTATACAGCTACTAAAGACAACTCGAAAGAAAGACCAAGAAACTTTACTTAAGGGAATGACATTAAATCCAGACGAATTAATGTCACTTATTTTCAAGTCATATAACGACTTTGGTTTTTTATACAGCAAATATCTTTTTGAAAATTTACCTAATGGCCTGGAAGGCAAAAAACTACCCAAACTTTTTCATATTAAAGAAGATGGAACAATTCACAAAGTAGGTGAAACTGATTTGACAGATGGAGAACTAAAAAATGTGATTGAACACCGAAAGGTAATTGTTTCTCATTTCTTCGAGAAGGATGACTTTTGGCACTGCTTCTTTTTAACATACAACAGTATTGGTGGTAAAGAAAATTGGAAAAACGGACAAGCCCACTTTCATTACATCTCAAGTTCTTTTGGAATTTCAAAAGCTGACTTCATTGAAAGTGTGCGAACAGGTAAATATAAATCAACATCAATCCACATTGATTTGCTAGATTATGGCAATCAAACCGAATAATAAAATCAATACTCTTTAATATGGAATGGAAAGAATACGAAGAAATCACTAAGTACATATATGAAACACTTGGAGCAGCAAACGGTGTTAAAATTGAGTGCCACGGAAATAATTGCAAAGTAACAGGCAAGTCAACAGTTGTACATCAAATTGACGTATTGACAAGCCATTCTGACGGACTTCATTCTTATAAAACTGCTGTTGAATGCAAATATTGTGAGCAGACAATAAATAAAGACATCATAATGAAAGTTGCTGAAATTGTAGAAGATGCAGGACTGAATAAAGGTGTAATAGTGTCAAAAAATGGGTTTACTCCAGATGCAATATCATTTGCTAAATACAAAAACATTGGGCTCATTGAATTAAGAGAACCTAATGAAGATGATTGGAAAGGCAGAGTGAAAAACATACAGATAAATATGAATATGCTATTGCCTCAAATAAATGGATTAGAACTTTTAGTATCAAAGGAAACAAAATCTACTTTAAAGCCAGGGTCAATAAGGGTCGAATTTTTAGACATTAAAAAAACAGATGGAAGTGTTGAAAACATAGAAAAATACATTAATGAATTCAATAACGAACTGTGTAAAAAGGAAGAAAACGAAGTCTTAGAAAAAGTCTTCACCTTTGATACAGGTACCGTATTGATTTATAAACCTACGGGTGAAGAAACTGAAATTAGTGGAGTTAAGCTGAATGGAATACTAAGAATTGCAAAGGAAACAATAGAAATTAAAGGAGAAGACCATATCTATATGATTATGAAATCTATATTTGAAGACAAATCTTATACGATAACAAAAGACAAGAAAATAAATGAACGACAAAAATAACTACCGCTAACAGCAGTTTGGCAAAATGGCGGGTTCAGTACTTAATTGAACATTTGGTTTTCAAATGAACATTAGTGCTAAATTGAAAGTAAGTGCCTCAATACCCGTCACTTCGCCAGGATGCAAAACGTTATCTATAACCATACTAAACACAATGAAGAACTTAATCTCAATTTTAGTTATATTTTTGATAATATTAAATTCTTGCGCAGATAAAAATTCAGAGATGAAAATTGAATCAAGTACTGACAAATTTATCTTTTTTGAACCTGCTGATTTAGGAGCTTTTGGTTCAAAAACAAGACTAATTATTTATGTAAAATTTGATGAATGTGGAGAATGGGGAGGACACGAAGAAAACTTTGAAGTTTTCTCGAAACGAGATAAGCAATTTTATGTAAAATATAAAAGAACTAAAGTTGATTGCGATAAAGTTGGAGAGCTGTACGGGAAACCTGAATTCCAACAGCCTGATAAAGAATTGGAATTTAAACTAACAGAAAAAAACATTATTGCTATTAATAATTATTTATCCAAACTACTTAAAAGTAAAATTTCTGAACGTTTCCCAGGATACTCAGGTCGAAATTTTGGAGTAATGAAATCTGATTCAACGCTTATTATTGATGTATATGATAGAAGTGAAGAGAATTTAAAAAATTATAATACATTATTAAATTCTTTAAAAATCGAGGAAGTTAATTATGAATATTGATTGAAATGGCTACAGATAACATAGTATTTGCAAAAGGCGGGTTTAAGGTGTTGAATTGAAAAGCAGAAATATTTATCCGCATATGCTTTTCAATTCAACTTTTTTTAATAATTTAGTTTCATTGAAAAAGCATCTGCTATGGTTGGTCGAAATTGAACGAAAGGTTCAATTTAGTCCGACCTTCGCAAATACTTTTCCCGTTAGCAGAAATTTTACTCAAAACATCGAAAGTTAATATTAACCTATTTACTAAATTAAGTATGCCAAAAAATTACTCTTTATTAGTTGAGAGCCTCCAAAAGAGGTCTAATCCTGACAATATAATACTAGAAAAGTCTCTTTCTAATGAATTGTCGACTATTAGATATAATGATATTCTTCGTTATATAACTTTAGCAATGAATGGTGTGGAACAATCATATACAGAACGAAGTAAAGAAGCAGGGGAAAGAGTTAAAAATCACTTGAAAGAAACATTGAATGATGTTGTTTATAGATATCAAGGTTCTGTAATGACGAATACCCATATTAAAGGTAATAGTGATATTGATTTATTAGTAATTACAGATAAGTTTTACACTTTTGATAGAGCGGGAATAGAAAAAACTTTAAGTGATTTCAACCAAACTTATTATCTTAATCAGATTCAAATACAAAGACTCAAAAACGAATTATCAGGAGGAGGTTATAGTACAGCTTTAGAGGATTTAAGAACCAATCGATTAAAGTCTGAGAAGAAATTAAAAGATGTTTATGATATATGTGATATAACACACGCAAAAGCAATAAAAATTACAAACCAAAGCTTGAAGAGAGATGTAGATATTGTAATTGCTAATTGGTATGATAATGTTAATTCTGTAATTAATGGTAAAAATTCTGATTATAGGGGAATACAAGTTTATAACAAAGACACAAATTCAAAAGGAAAACAAGATTATCCATTCCTAAGTATTAAAAGAATTAATGAGCGTAGTTCTGACACTAACGGAAGATTAAAAAAGATGATAAGATTTTTAAAAAATGTAAAAGCAGATAGTGGAAAAGAAATTAATTTATCTAGTTTTGATTTTAACGCTATTTGTTATGATATAGATGTGAAAATATATAAAAATTTGAGCAAATATTTTTTAGTTCCAGTTATCTATAACCAATTACTCAGATTAGTAACTAACGAAACTTTGGCGAATAATCTAAAGTCCGTAGATGAGCACGAATATATTTTCAGAGATAAACCAGAAAAATACAAGTCATTAGGACTACTATTAGAAGAAGTTACAGTTATTTACTTAGATTTAAAACCCCAGCTATTATAATGAGAAAGAAAAGAATTTTTATAGGTTCGTCTAGCGAAGAACTTGATTTGGCTAGTGCTGCCAAGAGCATTCTTGAGCTTGAAAAAGAGTTTGAAGTAACTATCTGGAATGAGGATGTATGGGAGAAAGCCGTTTTTAGATTAAATAATAGTTATTTAAATGATTTAATTAGAGCAACTTTACAGTTTGATTTTGGAATCTTAATAGGAACAAAGGATGATAAAGTCGTTTATAGAGGAAATGAAGAGCTACAACCTAGAGATAATATTTTGTTTGAACTTGGATTATTTATTGGAAGATTAGGTTTAAATAATTGTGCTTTCTTAATAGATAAAGACATAAAGCTATTGTCTGATATTAAAGGTATTTCTTTAGCAAGATTTAATCGTGGTGATTCATCATCTTTTACTAAAGCAATAACACAAGTAAAAGATTTATTTAAAAATCAGGTTGATTCAGGAATTAATTTCTTTCCATCTTCCACTTTGGCTGCAGTATATTATGAAAATTTTGTAAAACCTACTTGTCTACATATAATTCAAAATGGTGGTATACAAGATGATGACGGAACAAAATATGAAAATTCTACTATTAAGATCATTATACCTCAGAAGCTTACGACTGATGTTAATAGCCAATTTCAAACATTAAAGAAAAGTTTTCAAACAAAAAAACTAACTTTTGACTATTTAGGAAGACCACGAAATATAGATGTGGAAACTTTAATTCAAGATGGAAAATTATATGTTATTGATTTTCCAACTGTTTTATCTGGGATAAATTATGCTATTTCAAATCTTCTGCCGAATGATTTCAACTCAATGTCAGATGATTATGAATTAATTTTGAATAGAGAGTTTGATAGATTTATTTATACATTGAATAAACTCGCACTTAGAGATGGATACAACAATTTAATTACTGTAATAAATGAAAAAGACATTAAATAAAACTTCTGCTAACAAGGGTTTGGCGCAATGGTGGGTAAAGTGCTGATTTGAACTTTGAGTAATTCTATTCCGCCTACGCCATTTTTATTTGCTTTTTTTAATATATTAGCAAATAAAAAATGGCTTCGGCTACTTTGGGTGATAGTTTAAAGGTTGAATCCTTCAAATTCCGCCACTGACGCCAAGCCCCAAACCGTTAGCAGAAATTTTAAACAAAACTCGTCATAAAATGAAAAATCTGATAGTATTATTATTTCTAACTTTCTTTTCAAGCTTGACCTTTGGGTAATTTAAAAGTGTTCAAGACAGTTTAGACTATATGGAACACTATGGAAAATATTTTGACTGTAAATATGAGAAAGGAAATGTTTTAATTGTGAGGAAAAAAGGGAAGACAATTGATCCAATGAAAAGTTGGAGCCCAACAAAAGAAGGATTTGTGTTGAGAATAGAAGGTGCATATGATTTAGAATTCTCTAACGGAAAAAGATATAGGACTGGTATTATAAAAAATATTACAAAAGACTCTATTTTTCTCACAACGACTTTAAATGAAAACTCTGCAAAATTTGAAGGTGTAGAATTTGAAATCCATAAATATGCTTTAAAGGATATAAAAATTGCAAGATTTATTAATGATAGAAGTCTTGGAATATATTCAAAGAAAAAAATAGATAACAATGATTATGAAGTTTTTGCTCAAGAAGTTGATAAAGCGAAACTTTGTCCTGCAGTACTGACATTTCCGAAAAGAAACAATGAAGTTAAAGTCTGCCCATATTACCTAACTGCCCAAGGTTACGATATACTTTACGAAACAAATGGCTTTATAGATTATATGCAATATCCTGTAAAGTGGGGAGATTAAACAACTTCTGCTAACATAGTATTTGCAAAAGGCGGGGAGGAGTAATGAATTGAAAAGTAGAAATATTTATGCGCTTCTGCTTTTCCGTATTACTTTTTTTCTTAATTTAGCAATACGGAAAAAGCATCCGCTTCGGTTGGTCGAAATTGAACGAAAGGTTCAATTTAGTCCGCCCTTCGCAAATACTTTTTCCGTTGTACGACATTTAACATGAACTCACCTCTAAAAAATATTAAAAATGAAAAAACTTTTAAAATTATTATTTTTTGTGCTAATCACTATGTCGACGGTAGGGTGCCTGAGGGAAAGCGAAGAAAAGGATAAAATTTCCATTGTTACTGCGACGGTACACCATCAGTATGCTGACTTAAAAATCCCTCCGTTTTTTGATACAGTTGTAAAAGGACTGAAAATAAAAGAATCAAACTTTACCGAATGGATTGTAATTACAGGTATTGAAGGATTTACATACGAAGAGGGTTTTGAATATGAGCTTAAACTTCAAAAAACTTATTTGTCCAACCCTCCTCAAGATTCTCCAAGTAATATAACATATAAACTTATTGAAATTTTATTGAAGAAGCAAAAATAACATCGTACAACGGCAACATTTAAGATACTGACTAAATGAAATTTATCGATATTTATAAAAGAATTTTACCATTGTGGGGAACTGAAATACATTTTCAAGACGCAAATTTAGTGGGTAATAATGGCATGCACTCAATTCAATTCTATAAAAAATGGAATGAAGTGGAAAACAACGTATCTGAAGACGATAAATTTGGAGATTTAATGGTTTGGACAATGTTTCAAATTTTCCATAAAACCACTATTAATAAAATTAAGCAAAATATTTCACATTAAATCCAATTGAGGTTGATAAAAGCGTAATCGAGCAAAAATATTTTTATTAATCTTAATTTTTCTAATAACAATATCAAATGGTCAGAAATTAGGAATAGTTGCAAAATATGATTCAGAATTAAAACATATACATCTAAAAGGTGGATACAACTATGACGTATTAAATATTGAAAATCTACATTATGATATTAAACCATTTATCGATTCTCTTATAATTGATAATAATTTAATTAATAATGAAATTAATGACTTTGATTTTTCAATTTTATATGATTATGTTCCTGAACAGCCTAATAAGAAAATTAAGGAATATTTAAAAAATTATTGTCTAAGTAAAGATCTTAATGCCTTATTTATAATTCGCTCTAATAATTTATTTAATTCCTTAAATCCTCTCAAAACAACATACAAGTATAATTTTGACTATGGAATTTTAACTATGAACGGAAAGAAAAAACAATATGTATATTATAATAATATCGATTTTCTATACTATGTTTTAGAAGATAATAGATTAACATATCCTGTTATGAAGAGAGATTTGCGTCTATCTTTTCCGCTTATACCTAAAAAATCTTCAGAAACTGTCTATGATGAAAATGATTTGACATTAAATGATTCAAAAAATATTAAAGTGGACTTTTTGAATGAATTAAAGAAAAGAATTAAAGCAAATTTTGATCATATTATAATGAAAATTAGTGAAAAATAAGCACTACAGCTAACAAGGTATTGCTGCAAGCGGGGGTTAATTGCTTTTTTAGAAAATTTTGTTTACTTTTGAAGTATGGTATTTTAGTTGAAGTTAGGTGCTAAGCGGCCCCGCCTTCGGCAATACCTTGACCGTTAGCTGCAACCTTGGACAACGATACACAAATGAACAATATGCTTGAAACACCACCGACAGTAAGACTACCACGACCTGATGAACTTCCGAACAATCCAGAAGTATTTGAGAGATTGAAAGAACTTGAAAACGCAAATATTGTTGAAGGCTATAAACTTAGCATTAACACAGCTCATGATTTGCCTTTTAAATTTTATGTTGAAATCAATATTGATAATTCACGACTTTGGGACTTATTTAAAGCGCTAACAAATCAGTTGCCGGACAATCTAAGTTGCATTTACAATCTGTATGGAGAAGAAGCAATATTTAGTGTTTATAAAGACAAGAATATAATTCTAAAACAACTTGAGTGTTATAAAACCGAATTGACGCAAGACTGTAATTTAGAGTTTGGGCTTATATATCAAGCGGATGACAAACTGGAAGAAGTTTTTGTTTCTGACTCTAAGTTTTTAAAGGTTTGGGGAAACAACGAAATTTCATTTAGACAATTAATGAACGACTTTAGATTAAACGAAATATCAGACCTTAATTTCATTGACGAATTTCCTAAAGTAGTTGAATCTTTGACAATGTTTAATAAAAAAGCAAAAAGGACTGAAGCAATAATTGAAGAACTGGATGAATTTTTTAACCCGAAGAAAACAGACTGGAAATTATGATAGAAAGAGAGCGACAGACAAGAAAGGCAGCAGCTAACAAAGTATTGCCGCAAGCGGGGCTGATTTGCTTTTCCGAAACTTTTGTTTATCTTTGAAGTATGGTATTTTAGTTGAAGTTAGGTGCTAAGAAGTCCCCGCCTTCGGCAATACCCAACCGATGTAGCGAAATCCGCTTCGCTCCTTTCGCTACATCGGTTCGGCGGTTTTGCAAAATTCCCTCTCGGAAGTAGAGCTTCCAGAGGAAACTTCGCAAAACCGCCGAGCCGTTAGGCAATATCTTAAGCAACATTATAGAAATATGAAATTAATTGTACTTGAAAGAGATTCAAACACAGGAAAAACAACCACTATCGGTTTGTTATATGAAAAATTACTGAACAATGGTGGAGCATCAACAAATAAGCAACCTCTTGGAGGAGGCCCAAATGACTTTTCTGACATTGTAATCAACTATAAAAGTCTGAAAATAGCGATTTTTACAATGGGAGATTACTCAACTGCAATATCAAAAGCAATTGTTCATTATGACAATCTTGGTTGTGATTTTTTCATATGCTCACTTAGTAAAGGAAAATATAAAGTTAGAGCTAACAATCAAATAAATAATTATCCAAATATTAAAATTCAAAAAACGATTTCATCACAGAGTATTTCAGAGATTCAGGCAAATGATAATGATGCGTATCAAATCTTTTCAATGATATAAAAAATGTTTTTGTCAAACTTAAAAGAGTTATATAAAAGACTAAAAGAACAAGACGAAACCTATTATCTATTTCACTTCACAAAAAATAGCGTTCGTTTTGAGGTCTTATTTGATATTTTTCATTTGCCTTTTCAATTACATTTCTTACAAAAAGAGAGTGATTTTTCTTTTTGTATAATTGTTAGAAAAGGTTTTATTATCAATGATTTTCTAGATAGACAAACCTACAAAAATCTATGTAAAATCTTAAATTTAAAGTTTGATAAAGACAATCCATTCAGTACAAAGTTATTTTTCGAAGAATTTAATTTAAAAATTCCTAGCTATCAAGTCAAAGAAAAAAAAGAAAGAGAACTATTAGTTTTTTATCAAAATGATATTGAGGAATCAGAAAAACTATACTTTGATGGTGTTATCGAATGGAATAAAATTAAGAATGGAAAGGGGGTTACTATCAAAAATCTTGAAAAAACCAGAATTCTTTACCCAGAACTATACCATTGGTGTAAAAGAGAAAATATAAGTTTAAGATATACTCATATTAAGAAAGACAAAGAGAACTTGTTAATAGATAGAATAAAGAAAGACATCGCCTAACAGGGTATTGCCGCAAGCGGGGATGTAGTTGCATTTTAGAAAAATTTGTTTATCTTCGAAGTATGGTATTTCAGTTGAAGTTAGGTGCTAAAAAGCCCCGCCTTCGGCAAATACCTGGGCCGTTACCGGGCATTGTAAAACGATATTCAAACAACGAAAATGAGGATAGAAAACATTAGACAATTCATAAAAGAAAAAGCTGAACAATTCGGTGCCAAGACAGACAACGAATTCAATAAGCCTTATATTGAACGAAATAACACCGGACAAGAAGCACTCAAAGACAACGGAGCTTATTTTGGATTTATTCACCCAGAAGAGGAAGCGTCAGGTCCTTTCCACGACTTTTCATTGACCATTTTTCCAAACAACCAAAACAAACCCTGGTTGGTATGTCTTGGAATTGGTTCTAGTGGTTTCAAGAATGACTACGAACTCGCAACCTATCCTGGACTTAGAAGATTATTTTCGAAACTGACTGACGAAAGAGGATTTTGCAAATCAGACTTTTCTGACATAGAAACAAGCTTGCCAAAATCAATCACTGGTAGCCTGGACTTGCAGCACATAAAGAATACGATAAAAACTTACACTAAAGTTTTACCGACTTGCCAAATCGTTGACGACCCAGAAAGTGAAGAAGGAAAACAAATTATTGCAGCCTTTGTCGCAGGTTATGCAAAACTTAGAGACTGGCCTTCCAACAAAGACCATAGAAAAGCAGTTTCAGAAGCTTTAGAACCATTCTTAAAGACTGAAACTACTGATGAAACGGAAGAAGTGAAAAATCTTTTAAACGAAAGAAAGTACATAGTCCTTCAAGGTCCGCCAGGAACTGGTAAAACAAGAACGGCAAAAAGTGTTGCAGACAAAATAGGTGCAAAAACATTCTTCACTCAATTTCACGCAGAAATAAGTTTCTCAGATTTTATTTTTGGAATTAGGCCCGACACAGAAAATCAAGAACTACGATACAGAGAAAATTTTGGGAGCTTCTCAGAGGCCTTAAAATATGCCGTTGGCCATATAAATGAAAAAGTTATCTTAATCATTGACGAAATAAACAGGGCTAATCTTTCCAATGTATTAGGGCCTATTTTTTATCTATTTGAGCATAAGATGGATATTTCAAATGTTGAAATTGAGATTGCCCCAAATTTCAAAGTAACGAAACTGCCCGAAAACTTTTCAGTGATTGCTACAATGAACACTGCCGACAGGAGCTTGGCAGTTGTTGACTTTGCACTAAGAAGACGCTTTGCTTGGTACACCCTTAAACCAAAAGCAATAAAGTCGAAACAGTTCTTTAAAGAGGACTTTAGCAGAATTCAAGAAATATTTGACTGGTATGCATCAAGCATCGAACTAAACCTGCAACCGGGACAAGGCTATTTCATTGCGGACACCGAAGAGGAAATGAAAAATCGTATTCGTTATGAAATATTTCCTTTGATTAAAGAATATCTGCAAGAGGGACTTTTAAGAAATGCTAAAGAAGAGTTTAATAATTATTTCTCAACTAGAATAAATCTTTCTCTTTTCGAATGAAAAAGCCATTGGATGTTTTTTGCGAAATTCCTTGCCTGACTGAACAATCAAAACAGTTGGGTGGAGTTGCTTTGCAAAAAAAATGGTTCAAGTCAGCAGATAAAAGAATTATCGGTCAATACCTCCAGAAATTCATTGATTACAATTCTGAGCAATTTAAATTTCTTGGTGTTCAACCATATATCATTGGTTCAGACCAAAGTACTGCACTTGCATTTCGTTCATCTGGTTTTATTGGCTCTATTCCTTTGAGGGCTTCTGACACCGGAAAGCAAATCGGTGATTTTGTAGTTATGCCTCGATTTACCGGGCGTGATAGATTTGAGGACTATATTGAAATTCTAAACCTACTAGGTACTGAAATTAGTCCTGATGTAATTGATAGTTTACCATTGGCATCAGGTAAGAATTTCAGGCCACCATTGTATTTGGAGGCTGTAAAATTTATATCAGCTCTTGAAAAATTGACAATGAGACCATGGAGAAAGTTTGACAATATTGAAAAAGTATCAAGTCAACCGTCTGGTCAAATCAATTGGACAAAATATATAAACAACGAATTCAAAGTAGAAAACAGGTTAAAATTTCCGGCTAGAACAAATGTATTGAATGAATTTCATTCAGAATATTCGGAAGTTAGATATGTCTTTGACATTTGTAAAAGTGAATTACTTTCTGCCAATACACCGCAGAGAATTAAGAATGCTTTGCAAACCAAATTGAGTTTCCTTGAAGAACGATTATATCATCATAAACCAAAAGCGACTAATAAAATCACAATCCGATTTTCCGATAGTCCAACTGTGAAAGCCTGCAAAGAACAAGCTAATAGAATTTTAAGCTTTAACCTTGTAGATAGCACAGCTTGGCGGGTAGACTTTTCAGATGTATTTGAAAAATTTATTCAACATATTTTTAAAGAAGCTGCAAAAGAAACAGGCGGACGGCTTTATTCAAACTTTAAGTTTCATTCAAGAACTTCAAAACATTACTCTTGGGAATTAAAGCATATCGAGCCGGACGCAATCTTTCAAAAAGAAAATATTTTGGTTTTTATTGACGCCAAATACAAATCTAATTTATACAACAAGTTTGACCAAAGTGAAGTCCTTAAAGAAGACCACCGACACGACTTACATCAAATAATGGCATACTCATCATTCAGTAAGGCAGATTATAAATTTGGTTTCCTTTGTTATCCATCGGACCAAATCGAATTAAAAAGCATTCAGTATAAAAACGGTATTAACGAAGCGACAAGTACGATATTGATTTTGGGAGTACCATTAAGAAAGGACGGAATTAACGAGACAAAAAGAGTATTGACAAATGAGCTTAACGAAATTGAAAGAAGAACAACGTCCCGGTAACACGGGTTTTGTGTCAGGCGGTGTGACGTGCAAACTTGGAGCTTTGTGCTCCGAAACCCACCCTTCGCAAATACTTTTTCCGTTGTATGCAACATTAGATTGAACTACAATCCTAAATCTTATGAAAATATTACAATTTTTCTTAATTTTACTCACTGCAAATTTATTTTCGCAAAATTATCGATTTATCTATGAATATAAATTTGCACCAGACAAGACAAAAAAGGACTCTCTTATAAATAATTACATGTATTTAGAATCTGACGGAACGCAATCTAATTTTATAAGCGAAACAAAATTTAAAATTGATTCGATAAAAAATTCTAGTAACAACATGGGCGAAATCATGAAAGCGGGTAGAATGGACAAAAATTTACATTATAACATTACTAAAGATTACAAAAAAAATGACATAGTTTATCATACGAAATTTACAACAATCAATTTTAGAATTCCCGAAAATGAACGACCAAATTGGAAAATTTTTAATGAACTTTTGAAAGTTAGTAATTATCAATGCCGATGGCAGATACTTTTTGGGGAGCTTATTTTGGTATGTTTACAGATAAGTTTGGTATTAACTGGATGATAAATTTTGAATCTCAGAACAATCAATAAATTTGTAAAAGAAATGTTGCCAAAAGTTTTTCTATCTTTTGGCAATTTTTTTTAATATATATAGTGTTTTTACTATTCATTTTTATGAATTTATTTAACTTAGTAGCGTTGAAATTTGATATGCTGCTTTTTAGATAAAGCTAAAATGTTGAAAATTATATTTTTAATAAAATTAAAGTAGATGAATTTTTCTAAAATATTTTATGGGTTTGTTTTTGGTGTAGCATCATTATTAGTAAATGCCCAAGATATAAAAGAAAAAATAGCTATTGAAGGAGGTTATACCTATTTTAATAGAAGTTTTGCTGATGTTGGAGTAAAGTTTGCATTCGACAAAGAATTTATAGTATTAGGTGGAAATGCATTAGTAGGTGCTGCTGATGGTAAACTTTTAGTCATACCCGAGATTAATGCAACGAAATATTTTGAATTCAAGAAAAATGATTTACCATTCGCTTTTGTAAGGTTTAATGTTTCTCCAAAAACAGTTTCTCCTCAAGTTGGATTTAGCTATTTCTTCATAGAGTTTGGTGTGGGATATGGTTTTAGTTTTGATAAGTCTATCCACTACAGAACAGAAGGATTTAGAACACAACTGAATATCAATATTCCTTTAAAATTTAACATGAGAATAATGTAGAATTAAAAGTTTACGAAGTGAGTAAACAAAAAAATATCAACTAAACTTAAAATTTTAAAATGAAAAAAATAATCATTACTGCCATTTCGTTGTTTTTTATCTTGGAATCCTGCAATGAGAAAAAAGAAGTAACAAATAGTACCGAAATAAAATCAGTTAAAACTGCTGATACATTAGTGAAAACCGAGAAAACTGAAGAGACTATAATACTCTCTACAAAACACAATCCTAACTTTATTTTATGTGATTTGGATGGTGATGACTCATCAGATAGAGTAGAAATAGTTTTGAATACGAAGAATGAAAAGTATGGTTTGAAAATTACCTTTGGAAACGGTAAAACAGAGTATCTAGGCTTAGGAAAAGAGGTTTTGGGACAAGGTTTTGACGATATGAGCTGGATAGGCATTTTTGAAAAAGCTCCTAAAGGGGAGGTTTATTTTAATAATGTAAATGATGAGGGAGATATTATAAGTGAAGAAGAAGTGAAAGAAAGTGATAAAATTAGATTACCTAATGATGGTATTTTCATCCATGCGGAGGAGTCTTGTGGAGGAGGAGTAATCTATCTAAATAAGGGTAAATTTGAATGGATACAGCAAGAGTAAAACCTCTATATAAACTTAATTATTATGAAAAAAACAATATTAGCCCTGTTTTTGACTTTTAGTTTTTCCAGTGCATTCGCTCAGTTTGCTGTCGTGAATGATAAAGACGGTTGGGTAAATATAAGAAATAGAGAGCAAAAGGGTAAAATTATAGATACTTTACCCAATGGACACCTGATCTATTGGTATGGTCCCAGTGAACCTAATGAGAAGAATTGGGGTTTTGTTCAATATGTTAAAAATGGAAAAGACCTTGAAGGGGACATTTACAAAGATCGCTATAAGTGGATTTCAGACTTTTCACCATTGAAAATTTCAAAGAAAACAGCTAACTCTGTAACTCTAAAGCAAGAAGCTATTACTGTAACTGTTACGAAGTCCCACTTTGATAAGAAGAAACATAAATTTACCTATTTTAAGGATAACCCCACCATTATATCTCATATTGATGGTAAGGCTCCTTGGGGGACAGACGGCAACCTACCGAAGGCACAATATGAAAAAATTAGCGTCCGTATTGGGGATAAAACGCTTATCTTACCAAAGGCAGCTTTAGAAAACGTGTATGACCCTTATCTGGACGGGGTAGAAGCTAATTATGATAAACAGAATGATACCCTGTATATTCAAGCAATAAATGGGGATGGTGCGGGCACCTGTCTTATCATTTGGAAAATTGAAAAAGGAGTTTATAAAGACAGACTAATTGTTAATGGTTTTTAAATGAAATAGTTGTAATCTATTTTTATTGTGGTAATAGTATAATTAGCAAATGGAACAAAAATTCGATATTGACAAAATTGTAAACTATTTGGATAAGTATAAATCCGACTTGCCAAAGTTATACACTTGGGATGCAAAAATAGAAAGACTTGCAGAGCTTGAAGTATTAACACAAAAACAAATTGAAGAAATAAATAAAAAGAAACCCTACGAAAAAGCACTTCATCTCAAAAAAATTGTTGGGCAAAACCTGAAAGAAACATATATAAACGACAAAACTCTATTTTATGAAATTTGTTTATGGATAATTAGAGATTGGGGTGGAATTTTTACAGCGAATGATAATGAAACAATAAAACTTATTGAGAGTTTTTTAAATAAAGAAGTTATTGAATTTCAAAGAATTGCTAGCATTTCAAAAGTTAGTTCATACTTGTATCCTGAAAAGAACATAATTTATGACTCACGAGTTGCATATTCATTGAATTGGATAATTCTCTCAGAAAATGCAGGACAAAAGTACTTTCCAATTCCCAAAGGTAGGAATTCTAAAATGATAGCATTTGACCTTAATGTTCTAATACGATTAAAAAATATATCAATTTATCAACCAAATGAAATATCAGATTTAGATAAGAAATTTTTTATTAAAAATTTAGATAAACAACTTTTTATAGACAAGAAGATTGCATATTCAGAACTTAATAAACTTATAAAGGATATAAGCGAAAAATTATGGAAAGATGACATTGAAAAACAACATAATTTGTATTATACTGAAATGTTATTATTTGCTATTGCCGATAGAGAAGTATTCTTGGACATTACAAAAAAATGGATTGAATTAACAAAATAAAGTAATCATTCAATAAATGACAAAAAAAATTAGCCAAAAATTATTTCAAAATTTATATGATAATAAGACAATTCTTCTTCCCAAGATGGGACCATTTTGTTTTTGTGAATTTTTGAAATCCGACTTTAAAGACAACAAATTAATAATTTATTTAAAAGTTCTTGAACCTGTTTTTAGATTAAAACCAAGATATATAACATGGTTTGAAAAAGCAATGAGTGAAAGTTCTATTGAAATTCAATATAATTTTTTGTACGAAAATATTATATCATTAAAAATAGAGCAACAATATATTACAAGTGTTTATGGTTCAAGTATTTGGGCAAACCATGGGATAGTGAAAAAAGTTTATGAACTAAAAGCACAAGGTTTAGATGAAGAAATTTACGAAATCTTGAGCTAAAAAATATATGAGAACAAAATGATAAAGTCAACAAGTTATTTGTTCGGTTGGTTTGAATTGGACTTTATTATGTGATATTTTATCTAAACAAACGATATGAAAGGAAAAATTATAATATCAATTCTATTGTTACTTTTTATTTCTTGTCAGAATTCTAAATTCGTTAACGAAGGTAAACCTACTTCGGTTAAAGAAATTGGATTTTCCGAAAAGGGGACGGAAATGCAAACGGTTATCATCAATATTATTAAAGCCTATCAGAATAAAGATGAAAAGGCTTTAAATAAACTTATCCCTAAAAAGTTTGGGATCACCTTTCTGTATCGTATGGGGGCTCAGGATCATATTGCGAATGTTAAAAAAATTTCTTTTGCTAAGCCCGTTCCCAGCTATTTGCCTTTTGACCCTAATATCATAACTGACTATAAAATTACCCAAGAAAAACTACCGATATTTAGTTGTGAAACCGAAAGCTGGAATAAACCTGCGGGAATTTATATCGACCTTAATCAAAAAGAATCGTTATTTTCTGAAATTGCAAAGTTTGAAAATGCTAACTTTGACGAGAACCCCTGGTCCGATAGTGAGGTTAAAAAATTGGAAATCATAGAGAGAAACAGTCATAAAGTCATTGTAATTGGGCAAAACCAAAAGGAGTTTATTTTCTATATTGGCTATTTCGATAATATATGGTATTTAACGGCGATCGACCGATTTGAGGTTTGTTCTGCTTAAAATCAACATAATAAATTGAAGGTAAAATGAATTATTTTAAATTGTTAATCGCTCTTGCATTATTATCGTGTAATACGAAAGAGAGTAAAATAGAAGAAAAGCAAATACCAACAGAAGGGATCTCGGAAAAATTAGAAAAGAAGGAAAACTTTGAAATTTCGTACGAAAAACTTTCAGATAAAGTGATTCCTCAGGGGCTTTCTTTTGAGGGAAAGGTAAAAGAGGTCGTTAGAGTAGAGGATTTACAGGGAGAGCATATAATCCTATTAACAGAAACAGGGATTGTTCCAAGCAAAAAGGTGATCAACGCAGACTATGAAAAAGATGCAAAAACTTTCGTGTATGATTATCTTTATGATAAAAATGAAAATAAATATAAATTAAACTGGAAAATACAAGATTTTATTTTGAATTGTGAGTTTGATTTATCTATGAATTTCGTTAAAGATACTTTTAAAATCACGGATTTAAACAACAACGGTATCGCCGAAATTTGGACGATGTATTCCATGTTGTGTACTTCGGACATTAGTCCAGATGTGATGAAAATCATCATGTACGAAGGCAAACAGAAATATGCTTTAAGAGGACACGCTACTCTAATAGCGGGCGAAGACAAACTTGAGGAAGGCGAGTATCAATTCGACGAAAACTTATCAAAAGCCTCAAAAGAAATAAAAGAATTTGCTCTAAAAATGTGGCGAAATAATAATATACAGAAATTAAACTAAAAAGAGGTACTGAGTGAAAAATACAATAAAACCCTAGAAATTTCTAGGGTTTTTATTTTATCATTCTATTTATTTTCTAGCTAGAACTTCGTCTATCATTCCGAATTCTTTAGCTTCTTCGGAGGTCATCCAGTAATCTCTATCAGAAGATTTTTCAACCCATTCATAAGATTGTCCAGAATGTTCAGAGATAATATCATAAAGTTCCTTCTTTAGCTTCAGCATTTCTCTAAGATTGATTTCCATATCGCTAGCCACACCTTGAGCTCCTCCACTAGGTTGGTGTATCATCACTCTAGAATGTTTAAGAGCAGAGCGTTTACCCTTTTCACCCGCTACAAGAAGTACAGCTCCCATAGAAGCAGCCATACCTGTACAGATAGTAGCTACATCAGGCTTAATGATTTGCATCGTATCATAAATTCCTAGCCCTGCATATACACTTCCGCCAGGAGAGTTAATGTAAATCTGAATATCTTTAGTAGGGTCTGCACTCTCTAAAAATAAAAGTTGAGCCGTTACAATATTTGCCACTTGGTCGTCTATCCCAGTACCTAAAAAGATGATTCTATCCATCATCAATCTAGAAAAAACGTCCATTTGTGCTACATTCATACGGCGTTCCTCCATAATGTATGGTGTAAGGTTGGTTGGGTTAAAAGTCCCCATATATTGGTCGGTAGCTAATCCATTATTTCCTAGGTGCTTTACCGAAAAATCTCTAAATTCCTTTTTAATATCCATATTGTGTTATATTTTATTTTCAAATTCAAATACCAATACTGTACCCGAAGTTTTTTAAGCAGTAAAAATAGTCATTATGTCATAAAACACGAAACAATTTTTGGTCTATGGTGTTTTTTAGCATCGTTAGTTTGATTATTTTTTGATAAATCTCTGTTTTATCTTCAGCTTCGGTATTTTTCAAATCCTCTATCATTTTCATAATATACTCTCGCTTATAGCGATAGATGGTATCAGCAACCAATTTATTGATAGATTTTTCTTTTGGTAGAAGGTAAATGTTATGTTTTTTCCAATCACTTAGCTGATAAGGCTCTACTAAAGCATTGGCTACTTTATTGGTAATTTCTTCATTCATTAAAGTAATGAAAAAACGCTCTGACCTCAGTTCATTGGTTTGGATACCTTGTTTTATTTCGTTGATGATTTTCTTGTTGGTTTCAGATTGTATTTCACAATTATCCTCTTCCATTCGGCATATTACTTCTTCAATAACGGTAGTTTGGTAAACTTTATCTTCGGCATCTTTCATTTCAATAATATAATCTCCATACTTTAACATCAGTTCTACCATTTGCTCTTCCAAATAGAGTAGGGCGGTGTTGGCTTTAGTAAAGTCCGAAGTAATCACCTCCAGCTTAGGTTGTGGCTGAGGTGTGGCTTTTTTAGGCGTTAAATGTTGTTGTTCTTTAACCTGTTGTTGTATGCCTAGCTCGTTAAATAAACTCTGTTCCGAAAGCCCAAACTTGTTAGAAATTTCTTTAAGGTAAATCTCCTGCTTTAAAACATTCCCGACAAATGCCACCGATTTTACAATATCTCTAATGGCTTCGGATTTTTTTATAGGGTCGTGTTCTACATCTTTGAGTAGAATTTCAGCTTTAAAATTGATGAAATCTTGGGCGTTGTTTTGTATAAAATCTTCTACAAATTCCTTTGGGTGTTTCCTAGAAAATGAATCAGGGTCGTCCCCATCAGGGAAAAGTAAGATTCTAATATTCATTCCTTCGGAAAGGAGCATATCTATACTTCTAAAGCTGGCTTTAATCCCTGCAGCATCTCCATCAAAGAGTATAGTTACATTTTCTGTAAGTCTTTTAATGAGTTTAATTTGCTCTGTGGTAAGTGCCGTTCCAGAACTCGCTACTACATGCTCTATCCCTGCTTGATGCAGTGCTACCACGTCCATATAGCCCTCTACTAGTAAACATAAATTTTGTTTAGAAATGGCTTGTTTACTTTGGTTAAGCCCATAGAGAACATTAGATTTATGATAAATTTCTGTTTCAGGAGAATTGAGATACTTGGCAGTTTTAACATTAGATTTTAAAATCCTTGCTCCAAACCCCAAAACTCTTCCAGAAAAACTATGGATAGGAAATATAACCCTTTCTCTAAAACGGTCTAAGCCATCAGGAGCATAATCTGTAAAGATGGATAGTCCTGATTTTTCTAAAATCTCTTTGGTATAACCTTTAGAAATAGCATATTCTGTGAAGGCATTTTTTTGAATAGGAGAGTAGCCTAGCTGGAATTTTTTTATAATATCCTCTCGTAACTCTCTTTCTTTGAAATAAGATAGACCGATACTTTTACCTTCTTCGGTTTCCCAAATTTGTTTTTGATAGTAGTGGTTGGCTACTTCGTGTATTTTATAGAGTAAATCTTTTTCGGTTTGGGCTGTTTTTTCTTCTTCGGTGAGCTCTCTTTGGTGTTCTTCTATTTCGATGCCGTATTTTTTTGCGGCAAATCTGAGGGCTTCGGGATAGCTGAAATTCTCTATCTCCATTAAAAAAGAAATGGCAGTACCTCCTTTTCCAGAGGAAAAATCCTTCCAAATTTGCTTGGAAGGAGACACAATAAAACTAGGTGTTTTTTCATCTACAAAAGGGCTGAGTCCTTTATAATTAGACCCAGCTCTTTTGAGTTGAACATATTCACCCACAATTTCTTCCACTCGTATGGCGGAAAAAATTTTGTCTATCGTCTCTTTAGTTATCAAATTTTTATGATAAAATTAGATGCTGTTTTGCTTCTTATCTTTTCCGAAAAACATTTTAATAATTACAGGTGCTGTTGTAATGACTACAATAAACAGTATTATTATTTCCAAATGTCTTTTTAAATCGATACCAAACTGCTCCAAAAATAGTTTATCCAAATAGTGTCCTGCAAAAATAAGTGAAAATGACCACGCAATAGCTCCTACAATATTATAAAGCATAAATTTACCTTTCTCCATTCCTACAATACCAGCTACAATAGGTGCAAAGGTTCTCACGATGGGTAAAAATCTAGCCGCTATAATGGCTATTCTACCGTGTTCCTCATAGAAATCATGAGCCTTAAAAAGATATTTTTTCTTGAAAAGGAAAGAGTCTGGTCTTTCATATAAAGCAGGTCCACTTTTTTTACCAAACCAATAGCCCACCATATTTCCTAAAATAGCAGCAATAGCAATAGCACTAGCTAATATAACGGTGCTTAAGAAATCACTTTCAATGATACCAAAAGTTTCCGTAATCATAGGAACGGCATAGATGCCAGAGATGAAAAGTAAACTATCTCCTGGTAAGAAAAACCCTACAAAAAGTCCTGTTTCTGCAAATATGATAAATAACACTAACCAAAATCCTCCCATTTTGATATAAAATTCAGGATTTAGGAGGTCTTTCCAACTTTCAAAATGATCCATACTTATTTTTTACTTGATGCACAAAAATACTTAATTAAATTCTTTTTAGTCCTATCTATAAAGAGATTTAACAAATTTTATAATTCTAAATCGTTATCTGTAACGGCTGTACCGTCTGCCATAAGGTAGGCTTTTAGAAAAGGTGTGATTTCTCCATTCATTACAGCATCTACATCGGAAGTCTCATGCCCTGACCTTACATCTTTTACCAATTTATAGGGGTGCATGACATAGTTTCTGATTTGGCTGCCCCATTCTATTTTCATTTTATTGGCTTCTATTTCGTTTCTAGCCCTCATTCGCTCTTCAAGTTCTATCTCATAAAGCCTAGATTTAAGAAGTTGTAGAGCCTTTTCTTTGTTTTGTAGTTGAGACCTGCTTTCGGAGTTTTCTATAATGATTCCTGTTGGAGCGTGTCTTAGTCGTACAGCAGTTTCTACTTTGTTTACATTTTGTCCACCTGCACCAGAAGCTCGCATGGTTTCAAAACTAATATCGGCAGGGTTGATGTTGATTTCTATTGAATCGTCTACTAGTGGATAAACGTAAACCGATGCAAAGCTAGTGTGTCTTTTAGCATTGCTATCAAATGGAGAAATTCTCACCAAACGATGTACTCCATTTTCTCCTTTAAGATATCCAAAGGCATATTCTCCTTCTATTTCTAAGGTTACGGTTTTTACACCAGCTACATCACCTTCTTGGAAATTGAGTTCTTTTACTTTATATCCGTTTTTATCTGCCCACATCAGATACATTCTCATTAGCATACTCGCCCAATCGCAAGATTCTGTACCACCAGCTCCAGCAGTAATTTGAAGTACGGCAGAAAGTTCATCGCCTTCGTTAGAAAGCATATTTTTAAACTCTAAATTTTCTACTTTTTCTAGTAGAGTAGGGTAGGCGGTTTCTAGTTCTTGTGCACTGTCGGGGTCTTCTTTAGCGAACTCAATTAAAACTTGTAAATCTTCCAATCCTGTATGGATTTCTTCGTAATCTTCCACCCATTTTTTTTTAGACCTAAGTTGTTTCAAAAAAACTTCTGCTTCCTTTGGATTATCCCAAAATTCTGGAGCAGCAGTTTTTTCGTCATCATTGGTAATTTCTAACTTTTTTTTATCAATTTGAAGATATTTGTGAAGGTCTGATACTCTTTGACTGATATTTTTTGCTTGATCTAATGTAACCACTTTTACAAAAATTTCCACAAAAATAACGAAATTCCGCTAAACGAAAATAGAACGTTTTAATTGAGGATAAAATCAAACCGTTGTAAGAAATCGTCTCACCAGAAGCGTGGCGGAAATTGTTAAGCCAATTCCTAGGGCTATCCACATTCCAAAAGCTCCCATGTTTAGATTGATACATAAATAATATCCCAATGGTAAGGTAATCAGCCAATAGGCTATGAATGTAATAAAACTAGGAATTTTAACATCTTGTAATCCTCTCAAAAGCCCCAACGCTGTAACCTGAATACCATCTGAAAGCTGAAAAAGAGCGGCAATAATCATCAGTTGAGAAGCTAAAACTAATACCTCCACATCTTCTTTTTTAGTAAAGAAAGTAGGAAGAACTTCTCTACCAAGTATGAAAACCATACCGCAAATCAGCATAAATAGGAAAACTATTTTCAGGTTGTTAATGCCCACTTTTCTTACTTCGATAAAGTTTTTTTCTCCTACTTTATTACCTATCATAATGGTGGAAGCTACACTAAACCCTATACAAAGATTAAAGGTGAAGGAAGCCATACTCAACGCAATCTGATGAGCAGCAATATCTCTAGCACTTACTTTACCACAAATAAAAGCAGCCGCAGCAAATGCAGTTACCTCAAAAAACATTTGTAAAGACATCGGAAATCCTAACCTAAGGAGTTTGGTAAACATTTGTTTCTTAAGTAAACTTAGCTTTAAACTAAAGTCATCCATATATCGGCGAGTCACTTTCTCTTTTCTCATTACGAAAAATAGAAAAAACACCATGAATATTCTCGCAATAAGTGTGGCGTATGCAGAACCAGCAACTCCAAAACTAGGGATAATCCAAAATCCTTTTATCAAAATATAATTTAAAATAATATTGATAATATTAGCAATAATAGTTGCTTTAGTAACCCCGATAGTAAATGAAAGACCTTCTGAAACCTCTCGCATAGTTTGAAATATCATAAAAGGGAAAATACTTACTACAACTATTTTAAGGTAGGTTTCCGCATCTGGCATTATGTGAGGAGGCTGGTCAAGATGATACATCAATGGACTAATACCAAAAATCAGAAGAATGAGAAGAATCCCAATACTAACATTTACAATAAGTCCGTGGCTAAAAACTTGGTTAATCTGTTGATGGTCTTCTCTAGTTTGAGCTTCTGAAACCAAAGGTGGAATAGCCAAAGAAAATCCCAAAGCCACTACAAAAATGGAAAAAAATATACCGTTTGCCAAAGAAACCGAAGCCAGTGCATCGGCTCCTAGTAAGTTTCCTACAATAATATTATCAAATAAATTAACGGAAACTTGCCCTACCTGTGTTAGCATCACGGGTAAAGCAAGCTCCATAAGTCGTTTAGTATAAGCTGTATCTAAGAAAGACATAATATCATGATAAATTTATAAGAATTTCCTTTACTTTTTAACAAAGTTGGAAATATCATTCTCACTTACAGGGTTTTCGCCTAATATAATTAGCCTTTCCACGACATTTCTTAATTCACGAATGTTCCCCGTCCAATCATAATTTTGAAGAGCTTTTAGAGCTTCCTTACTAAATTCTTTTACAGGGCTACCATTCTCAGAAGCTATATTTTGTGCAAAATGTTCCACTAGTAGAGGTATATCTTCTTTTCTATCATTAAGAGCAGGAACTTGTATTTCTATTACCGAAAGTCGGTGGTATAAATCTTCTCTAAACCTTCCTTCTTCTATTTCTTTTTGTAGGTTTTTATTGGTTGCTGCTAGAACTCTTACATCTATTTTTATTTCTTTGTCACTTCCGACAGGAGATACTTTATGTTCTTGTAAGGCTCTGAGCACTTTGGCTTGTGCCACCAAGCTCATATCACCTATTTCGTCTAAAAATATCGTCCCTCCATTAGCTTGTTCAAATTTACCAGACTTATCCTTAACAGCACCTGTAAAAGAACCTTTCATATGTCCAAACAATTCGCTTTCTATCAATTCCGAAGGTATGGCAGCACAGTTTACTTCTACCATAGGACCTTTGGAGCGTTCGCTTTGAGAATGTAAAGCGTGAGCCACTAGTTCCTTTCCAGCACCATTAGGTCCAGTAATGAGAACTCTAGCATCAGACGGAGCCACTTTGTCTATCATATTTTGGATTTTCTTAAGGGCTTCCGAGCTACCAATCATTTGGTATTTTTTATTTACTTTTTTCTTAAGCTGAGTATTCTCCTTCTTTAAGATTTGGTTAGAAGTTTTGAGTTCCTTTCGCTCTAAAGTATTTCTCACACTCGTGATAAGTCTGTTGAGGTCTATAGGCTTCTCTATAAAGTCATAAGCACCTTGTTTAAGACATTGTACCGCTGTATTGATGTCTCCGTGGGCAGAAATCATCACAAAAGCAGTATCTGGTTTTATTTCCAATGCTTTTTGTAAAAGTTCTGTACCAGAGACTTTTGGCATTTTTATATCGGATATTACTAGAGAAAAATCATCTTTTTCTATTAGTTTATAAGCTTCTAGTCCATCATCAGCTACTAAAATTTCATAATCTTTAATTTCCTCAGAAAGAATATTTTTAAGCAAGCCTGAAATGGCTTTTTCGTCTTCTACAATTAATATTTTTTGCATAGAACAAAGATAGTTATATTTAAATTAAATTCTAAATTATTGATAGTTTCTCGCACCAAATATGGCAGACCCAACTCTAATAGAATTAGCTCCGCATTCTATGGCTAGAGGAAAATCACCACTCATACCCATAGATAGAGTATTTAATTGATGAGAATCTGAAAGATAATCATATAGCTGTTTCAGAAAAGAAAATTCTCTTCTGATTTGGGTTTCATCATCGGTAAAAGTCGCCATTCCCATTAATCCTTGCAATTTGATATTAGGAAATTCGCCTTGTTTTATTTTAACACATAACTCTTTTACTTCATTCACTTCTAGACCTGTTTTGGTATCTTCTTCTGCAATTTTTACTTGAAGTAAAATATTGATGAGTCTCTTATGTTTTCCTGCTTGTTTATCTATTTCCTGTAATAGCTTTTCCGAATCCACACTTTGTATAGTGTGTATAAAAGGAGCAATATATTTAACCTTATTGGTTTGTAGATGCCCTATAAGATGCCACTGTATATCACTTGGCAACTCAGTATGTTTGGCAACCAACTCCTGTACTTTGTTTTCTCCAAATACTTTATGTCCTAAATTGTAAACTTTTTGTATA
This sequence comes from Riemerella anatipestifer ATCC 11845 = DSM 15868, assembly GCF_000252855.1. NCBI lineage: Bacteria > Pseudomonadati > Bacteroidota > Flavobacteriia > Flavobacteriales > Weeksellaceae > Riemerella > Riemerella anatipestifer. The sequence goes on from NC_017045.1 coordinate 53,631, forward strand.
TCTTCAACTGGATAAGTTTTAGAAACGGCTACAAGATTTACAGTTTTAGGAATTTGTGATATGAGTTTACTGTAATTAGCTTCTACTGACATAATAATAGTACTATAATAATCTTTGAGCAAAAATAAAAAAAACCGCCATATGGCGGTTGCAAAAATATTGTTGGAATTATTTTTTTAGTAAATCTCTTATTTCTGCTAAAAGCTCTTCTTGTGTAGGTCCTGCTGGAGCTTCTTCTACTTTTTCTTCTTTCTTCATTTTGTTAATACCTTTAATCATTACAAACAAAACAAAAGCTATACATAAGAAACTGATAACAGCAGAAAGGAAACTTCCATATTTAATGCCGTTCCAAGACAATTGAGCTATATTTTCTGCTCCAAGTTTTTCTAACGCTGGACTAAGTAGTGCAGGGGTAACGACATCCTCCACGAAGGAGTTTACAATCTTCCCGAAAGCTCCTCCTATAATTACACCGACTGCTAAGTCAATAACATTGCCTCTAAGAGCAAATTCTTTAAATTCTTTAATAAATCCCATAATATTGTATTTTTATTTAATACAAATATATTAAAAAATGTTAATTATATCGTAAAATATGACGACGTAGTTATAGATACTTTTATTTTTATTTTTATTAAAGAGTGTAATATGTTAATAATTAGTTATATAGATTACTACTATTTACTGACTTTAAATCGCTTTGATATAAACATAATAGCTACTCCAGCTATCATAAATGGGATAGATAAAACTTGACCTGTGTTAAGTCCTGCAAACTGAATAAACTCGTCACCTTGTGGTTCTTTCCAAAATTCTACAGTAAATCTTATTGCCCACAATAGAGCCAAAAATAAACCGAATAACCACCCTTGTTGATATTTCTTTTGGGTTTTAAAATATAAGAAAATGAGCAACATAAATAGACATAGGTAGCCAAAAGATTCGAATAATTGTGTAGGGTATCTAGGGACAATTGCACCGTATTCCATACTTTGTTGAGGGAATAATACGGCAAAAGAAGAGCCTTCTGGAGCTGGTTTTCCTATAATTTCTGAGTTGAAAAAGTTTCCTATCCTAATAAAAACACCAGCTAAGGCAATTACAATACCTAGCCTATCATATACCCAAAACGGATTTTTTTTGATGATTTTTAAACTGTAGTAGAGGGTGGTAAGTATGAGTGCAATGGCAGCTCCGTGACTTGCAAGTCCAGAAAAGCCTGTAAAGGCAAAGCTAGGCTGTGTACGAATAGGCAGAAAAACTGACCAAAAATCTTCCTTAAAAAGTTCAGGTTGATAAAAAATAACATGTCCTAACCTCGCTCCAAAGATGGTACCGACTAAAGTCCATGTGAATAGAGGTTCTAAATATTTTTCATCTACACCGTCTATTTTGAAAAACTTTTTCATAATCAAAAAGCCTAAGCCGAATGCTAAAACAAACATTAGACTGTAATAGTGAATAGTAAAAAAATTGCCTAATTCTATCCCTTTAGATGGGTCCCATGTGGTGTATAAAAATTGTGTCATTATGCTTTTAGTTTATTTTGTGTTTCTTTTCAGGTACAGGGTCATAGCCACTTCCTCCCCATGGGTGGCATCGTCCAATTCTTTTTATGCCTAGCCAAAATCCACTTAAAAATCCGTGTTTTCTCAAGGCTTGTAGCATATAATGTGAACAGGTGGGCTGATAACGGCAATTATTTCCCAGCCAAGGAGAAATGGCACTTTGGTAAAACTTGATGAGAATTACCAAAGGGAAAATCAATATGTTATTAAAATTTACTTTCAAAACATTGCAAAAATAGACTAAAAAAATGAAAATTAGTTTAATTTTGTTTCTAGTTTAAATAATTTTAATATCTCATACTTTGAATTCAAATATCCCTTTAGCAGAGAAATTACGCCCTAAAACCTTAGATGAAATGCTTGGGCAAGAACATCTTACAGGTAAAGACGGAACGATAAGAAAAATGTTGGATACTGACCGACTTAATTCTCTGATTTTATGGGGACCTCCAGGAACGGGTAAAACTACCTTAGCAGAAATTCTTTCGGAGCAATCGGGACGAAAATTTTTTAAACTTTCTGCGGTTTCTAGTGGGGTAAAAGAGGTAAGAGAAGTGATAGATGATGCCAAAAAGCAACATTTGTTTTCTGGTAAATCTCCTATTTTGTTTATAGATGAAATTCATAGATTTAACAAATCACAACAGGATTCTTTGCTTCACGCTGTGGAAAAAGGCTGGGTGATTCTGATAGGAGCAACTACCGAAAATCCTAGTTTTGAGGTCGTTTCGGCATTATTGTCTCGTTCTCAAGTTTATATTTTGAAACCATTGAGTTACGAAAAATTGGAAGAACTGGCTACTATTGCGGTCGCTCGTTTTAATCAAGATGAAAATACAGATTTTACTATTGAAAACAATCAAGGGTTTATACAATATTCGGGAGGCGATGCTAGAAAGCTCATTAACTCAGTAGAGTGGGTGCTTAATCAGTATAAAGGCTCTGGGCAAAACCAGTTATCTAGTGAGACTATTCTGAAAGTTTTACAAGAAACTATACCTGTTTATGATAAAAATGGAGAGCAGCATTATGATGTAATTTCAGCTTTTATAAAATCCATTAGAGGGAGCGATGTTAATGCTGCTTTGTATTGGTTAGGGAGAATGCTCGTGGGGGGCGAAGATATTAAGTTTATTGCAAGGCGACTTTTGATATTGGCGGCAGAAGATATAGGCTTGGCTAATCCTAACGCTCTTACAATGGCTAACAGTTGTTTTCAGTCGGTTAATGTTATAGGTTATCCAGAATCTCGTATTATCCTTAGCGAATGTGTGATTTATTTAGCGGCCTCACCTAAGAGTAATTCAGCGTATCAAGCTATCAATGAGGCGTTGGCGTTGGCGAAAAAAACAGCTCATTTGCCTGTGCCGTTGCACCTAAGAAATGCACCTACAAAACTGATGAAAGAAATGGACTATGGTAAAGATTACCGCTACGCTCACGCCTACGAGGGAAGTTTTGTATCACAAGAATTTTTTCCTGAAGAATTATCTGGAGTTTCTTTTTATCGTTCAGGAGATAATGCCACCGAAAGAAAAATAAAAGAACAAATTTCTAAAAAGTGGGGCGATAAATACTAGAGTTCTCCCTTACCTTGTCTAATGATTTCTGCAACACCAGAAGTTAAATCTACAATGGTAGAAGCCACATTATCACCATAGCCTGAATCAATGACAATATCCACCAAGTGGTCATACTTTTCAGCGATAAGTTCTGGATCTGTGGAATATTCTATAATTTCATCGTCGTCTTTTATAGAAGTTGAAGCGATAGGACGGCCTAATTTTTCTACAATAAGTTGCGGAATAGGGTGGTCTGGCACTCTAATACCTACGGTTTTATGACCTTTATAAGCAAGAGGTAAATTCTTATTAGCTTCTAGAATAAAGGTAAACGCTCCAGGAATATGACTTTTTAATAATCTAAAAACAGAATTGTCAATAGGTTTAGTGAAAGATGAAAGATGACTTAAATCGTTACAAATAATAGAAAAGTGAGCTTTCTCTAGTTTTATTTTCTTTAGAGCAGCGAGTTTCTCCATTGCTTTGATGTTATTGATATCGCACCCCAAGGCGTAAACCGTGTCGGACGGATAGATGATAAGCCCTCCGTTGTCTAAGGTTTTAATGACCTCTTTTATAAGGTTTTCTTGAGGGTTTTGGGAGTAGATTTTAATGACCTTCGCCATGGTTGTCTTCTTTTTTTCGTTTTAGTTCCTCGTCGTATTCGTGGAGAATATTATGCTCTGGAGTTTGCTCTATGGCTTCCATTATTTTTTGTAAAATCTCTTGTGCAGACTCGTTTTCATAATCAATGTCAAGAGCAGGTTTAAATTCCATAGTTGGTTCTACGCCTGTTACTTTAATTTTAAGTCCTTTTTTGTCAAAAGCCCTTCTAAATCCATTGATTTTGATAGGTATCACGATAGGACGTTGCTGTTTTACTAGCTTAGCGGTTCCTTTTCTTCCCTGTGCAAATGCCGAAGTCGTCCCTTGTGGAAAGGTAATTACCCAGCCGTTATCTAAGGCTTTAATGATGTTTTCCACCTCGCTCATATCCACCATACGGTTAACATTTTTGCCTTCGGCACGCCAAGTTCTTTTTACTGTTACGGCACCTGCTAGTTTGAAAATTCGGGCAAGGATACCTTTGTTCATTGTTTCTTCTGCGGCCACATAGTAGAAATCTACTTTAGGATTAAGTAGGTAAACAGGATTTTTTATCGTATTATGATAACCATTATTTACGGCACAAAATGCGTGATACATAGCCGCCACATCAGCAAAATAGGTCTGATGGTTAGATACAAACAAAACATTACTTTCAGGTAAATCTACCAAATGTTCAGTACCTGATATTTTAAGTTTATTAAATCCGTTGAACCTTCTGTAAGATATTATCCCTAAAATGAAAATAATAAATCTCTTAAGAAAGTATAAATTTCCGAATGAATCGGTAAATATTGTTTTTTTTGCCATCGGTTACGCCTCTGTTTAGCGTGCAAATTTACATATTTTTTAACAACTGACTAAACTCGTACAAAATCATAGAAGTAGCACCCCATATATTGTGGTTTTTGTATGGTATAACGGGGACTTCTATATTTTTGTTAAGTGGGGTTTTGATGGGTGTTTTAGGAAGGTCTAAAAGTAAGGATAGAGGTAGTTCTATCAACTCTTGGGCTTCTGACTCTTGTAAGGTAAATTTCGGATTTTTTTTGGTGTATGAAACATAAGTATGAACATAAAAATTACTAGGTGGAATATACAATGGGCTTAAACTTCGTATCAATCTCAAGTAAGGGCGAATAATGCCTAGTTCCTCTGTAGTTTCACGCAGAGCGGTGTGGGCAAATGTTTCATCAGAAACTTCTTTTTTTCCACCAGGTAAAGAGATTTGTCCACTATGTTTGTCATTAACATTGGCTGTTCTCACCATAAGTGGGATATGCCATTGGTTACCTTTAAGGTAAAGTAAAATATTAACAGCAGCTAACTTTGGTTTTTTAGCGAGTATTTCATCATAAGAGTAGACAGGTCTTTGGGGAGGAGCGTAGACTTTATGAGCATTCTCTCCTTCCAAAGGAGCGATTTTAATTCGTTTAATTAAATCTCTACCAAGTTTCATTTTTTAATCCATTTTTTGTTTTAAAAAACCTTTTAAATCTTTGTTAGAACCATAAATTACTAGTATATCATTAGTTTCTAGTAGAGTATCTGTAGCTGCCACACCTAGTACTTTGTTTTCTGTTTTGGTTTTGCCTAAAAGACTTTTAACTTCTACTTTCCTTATAATGGTAAGAACGGCTAAGTTGTATTTTTTGCGGAAATCTATCTCACGAATAGTCTTCCCAATATATTCTTCTGGTACTTTAGCTTCTATAATGCTATATTCTTGGTTTAGTTCAAAAGAATCTACAACATTGCTTAGACATAGTTTTTTTGCCCATCTTTCGGCTGTTTCTTCTTCTGGGTGTACTATTTCATCAACGCCAATGGCTTGTAATACTTTTTCGTGAAGAGGATTGATGGCACGGCTTATGAGCCGTTTTACTTGTAAGTTTTTAAGGAGAGCAGTGGTCATTACATTAGCACCTTGGTCTTCGCCAATAGCAACCACGAAAATATCAGTTTCTTTGATGGGAAGCCCCGAAACAGTAAATTCATCGGTAGAATCCATACAGATGGTATGCGATATTTTTTCTTTATAGGCATCTACTTTGGCGGCACTATTATCTATCCCGATAACTTCGTTGCCTTGAACCGTTAGTTTTTGAGCTAAAGAAGCTCCAAAGTTTCCTAATCCTACTATAATATATTTCATTTTGTTTTTAATTTATGGTTATTTCTTCTTTTGGATAGCTATAATTTTTATACTTAGATTTTTTAACGATAGCAATGGCTAAAGATAACATACTGATACGCCCTACAAACATAATGCCTATGAGTACCATTTTAGAGGCTTCGCTGAGAGAGGCGGTAATACCTAGGCTTAGCCCTACGGTACTATAAGCAGAGAAACATTCAAAAGAAATATCTAGAAGGTTTTTGTCTGGGTCAAAAAAAGTAATGAGCATAATGCCTAATCCTATCGCCATAAGAGATAAAGTCATAATAGCAAAAGCTCTTCGTATAGAAATATCTGCGATTTCTCTTCGGAAAATTTCTACTTTAGATTTACCTTTGGCAAGGCTTAATACATTAAGGAATGCTATGGCAAAAGTATTCGTTTTAATACCACCACCAGTAGATTGTGGTGAAGCTCCTACCCACATGAGTAAAAAGACAATCATAATGGTAGGGAAGGACATAGAGGCATTGTTAATGGTGTTAAACCCTGCCGTTCTAGGTGTAGTAGCACCAAATAAAGCGGTTACGAATTTCCCAAAACCTTCATGTTCTGCTAAAGTGTTGTGATATTCTAAAATGTAAAAAATAATAGTACCAACTATTGTGAGAGATACGGTAGTTACCAAAGTGATGCGGCTATCCAAGGTTAATACCCAAGGTCTGTACCTTCTTTTTTGTTCGGAGAATGGACTTATATGGGCGATTTTATATTTAATATAGTTGATGATATTTACTACGATAGGGAAGCCTAAACCTCCGAAAACAAAAGTGAAAATAACAACTAAATGTAAGTAATAATTGTATTTGTAAGCACTATCATAAAGATTAGCATCTAGCGTAGAAAACCCTGCATTACAAAAGGCAGATACGGAATGAAAAATAGAAAAAAAGATGTGCTGAAATTCCGAAGTGAACAAGGTGGAGCTTACACTCGTATATATCAAAATTCCAGAGAAGAGTTCTATCCCAAAAGTAATGAGAATAATGTTTTTTAGGGTAGAGAATACATCGCCGAGTTTTTTTGAACTCGTCATATCGCTTAGAGCCAATTGGTTTTCGTAAGAGGTGCCGCCTTTGAAAAAGTAACTGAAATAACTTGCAAAAGTTAAAATCCCTAAACCTCCAATCTGAATTAAAATAATAATGATAAGTTTACCAAAAGTTGTAAAATCACTACCCGTATTCAGTACCGATAAGCCCGTAACACAAACCGCACTAGTAGAGGTAAACAAAGCATCTAAAAACGAAATCCCGTGTGTGGTAGCTTTGGGGAGCGTGAGCAGAAAAGCTCCCATTAGTATAATCACAATAAAACTACTGATGAATAATTGGGCTGGATTGAGTATCGTCCTTTTAAAATTGATTTTCAAATCCGAAAACTCTCTTATAAAAGTAAATACCACTGCCATAATAACCCAATATCTACTTTCAAAAAAACGGTCTAGGCTACCGTACAATGGGCTTAAAAAATGAAAGTAGAAAATAACCACCGTAAATATTACCGTAGCTAAATCAAAAATGAAAGCTTTCCGATTAACAGAAGTTCTTTTCTCATAATATCTGGCAGCAGTGGAAATGAGTCCTATGGCAATAGCGAAGTGGTAGTAGCCATCAAACATCATTCTAGAATCTTTAGATTGGTTAAAACCAAAATCGCCAAAGAAAGCAACAATCCCTAGGGTGCTGATGATAAAGGAAAATATATAGAGAAGTTTAAAGTTAATAATCATTATTAAAAATTTATTTCAAAATACCTCTTATTCTGTTGGCATTTTTGATGAGTTCTTCTAGGAAATCATAATTTTCTTTCTCTAATGCGGCTTTAAATTTTCTTAATTGAGAAATATGCTCATTAAGTACATCTAGTACATTCTCTTTATTTTGTTTAAAGATAGGAACCCACATTTCGGGGTGAGATTTTGCTAACCTTACCGTGCTAGAAAATCCCGAACTGGCTAACTGGAAAATAGTATCTTCTTCCTTCTCTTTTTCTAAAACCGTATTGGCTAGAGCATAAGAGGTAATGTGTGAAATGTGCGAAATATAAGCCGTGTGTATATCGTGCTGTTCGGAAGTCATTTCCACGAGGTTCATTTCCAAAAGTTGGTAAACTTCGGATACTTTTTCCACAGCGTCTTTTGCAGAATCTTCAGCATCGCAAAGAACGGCTACTCTGCCAGAAAAAGAGTCTAATTGGGCTGACTTAGGTCCGCTGTTTTCCGTCCCCCACATAGGGTGCGAAGCTACGAAACGAGTTCTATTTCGGTGATTTTTGATAGCATTTACAATTCCCAATTTTGTAGAACCAGTATCCATTACGGTTTGATGTTGGTCTAGTAAATCCAATACACTAGGCAGTATCTTTTGGGTAGCATCTACAGGAATCGCTATGATGATGAGGTCAGCCTTTTTTACTGTATTTTCCAAATCATCAGCTTCATCTATGATGCCCAATGCTAGGGCTTCGTTGAGGTGGTCAGTAGAGTTATCTGTACCACATATTTGTATTGAAGTGTTTTTACTTTTCAGTTTTAGAGCCATTGAGCCGCCAATTAGCCCAACGCCAATTAGTCCTACAACCATTATTTAAGAGATTTAAGGTTAAAGAAACGAGCTTCTTTCTCACATTTTTCAAAACTGATTTCGTACATCGGATTTTTTTTAGGATAGTAGAGTAGATAAGAAGGGCAAGGCTTTTTTTGAGCATTACTCTTTTGGAAGTTTATCTCGCCGTGGGTAATAAGGCTATCTTTTAAAAAACTTTCGGTGATTTGTAGATGTTGCATTTGAACCTTGAACTCTTCGGAATAGCTGAACTCTTTAGACAATGTTTCTGCAATTACACGGCTGTTAGGAAGGTAGCCACTACAACTCACCCCTTTCTGATTAAGTACAAAAAATACAATAATAAATCCTGGTATAAGTCCTATTAAATAAAATTTGAGTTTTCTCATTAGAAGGTTAATAAGTTTATATCGTGGTAGTTTAATCCAAATTTTTCACAAACAATTTTCTTCGTATGTCGGCCTTTATACATATAGATAGCATCTTTGCTACTGCTATCTTTTAGGAGCATCGTTTCCAATCCACCTTCGTGGTCAGACTGTAGCAGATAGCTCAAGAAGAAATTACTAATGGCTTTGGTAGTAGTTCTAGGCGTTTTAGACGTTAGGTTCGGAATTCCAGAATGAACAATCTCGTGTTTTATAACAATAGGGTTGCTTTGGGTAGTTAGTTCTGCGGTTTCAATAGATTTACCGTAATCAATGGTAAGGTCTATAACAACGCTGCCCTTTTTCATCAGTTGTACCATCTCTTCCGTTACAACAGGAGGCAGATTGTGCCTTTGTAAGGCTCCTATTACAACATCGGCTCTTCTAAGGCTTTTCGTTAGCTCTTTAGGGTCTATAATCGAGGTAGAAACTCTATTATCTATAAAGTTGTGCAGTCGTCTTAGCTTTGCCAGAGAGTTATCAAAAACCCTAACATTAGCCCCAAGTCCAATAGCCGTTTTTGCCGCAAACTCACCTACAATACCCGCCCCTAAAACCACCACTTCGGTAGGTCTTACGCCTGTAAGACCGCCTAACATCAAGCCGTTGGACTGTGCCAAAAGTTCCGAAGCATAAAGAATAGCAACATTGCCCGCAATTTCGCCAATCAATCTTACTAATGCCAACTGCTGGTATTCATCTTTAATAAATTCAAAAGCAATGGCGGTGATTTTTCTTTCGGCTAATTTTTTAAAATAATGAGGTGTCTGAAGATTAACTTGCAACGCTGAAATTAGAAAAGAAGATGGTTTTAGATACTCAATCTCTTCTTCTGTAGGAGGATTTATCTTTAGCACAAGCTGTTGCCCAAAAGTTTCTTTAGGGTCATTGGTGATGATGGCTCCCGCCTCGGAGTATTGCAAATCGGTGAAAAACGAGCCTTCACCAGCCCCGCTTTCTATAATAACCTGATGCCCATTTTGCGTGAGAACCTGCACCGCATCGGGAGTTAGGCAGAGCCTTTTTTCGTTTAGGCAAGTTTCTTTAGGAATACCTATGAAAAGCCTTTGCCCTTTTTTTATAATTTCTAATCGTTCTTCTTTTGGTAGAAGTTGTTCTTCTTTAAATGGAGTAAATATCGTACTACTCATAGTTATTAGGAATTATTCAGTATATGAAAAATATAAGCAAATATAAGAATCATTTAAACACAATATGCCTTTCTCCGTCTATATTTTCTATTTTCATTTCGTGATAGTGGAGTTCCTCAAGTTCAGTTTCGTAGATTTCTGGCCATTCTATAATAGACAAAAACCCCGTTTCCAGATATTCTTCAATACCGATGTCAAAGGCTTCATCAGCAGATTTCATTCGGTATAAATCAAAGTGATAAATGTTGCCTTTCGGGCAAGCATACTCATTCACAATAGCATAAGTAGGAGAAGAAACCTCATCGGTACTGCCAAGTGCCTTTAGTAAAAATTGAGTGAAAGAAGTTTTACCAACCCCCAAGTTACCCTTCAATAAAAGGATAGGGTGTTTCAGTTGAGGCAAAATCTGGCGGATAACTTCCTGCCATTCTTCTATGGTAGAGATTGTAAATTCCATTTTTTTAGGGAGCAAAGTTAAGCTATATTTATGAAATTAAATAAAAAACAGGGAGATTATGGGGGGAGGAGCTAGGGGATTTTTCTGATTCGTGACAGGATTAAAACTAAAAATAAAGCAAGACAATAGTAACGAGGTAGCATTTGATAATTATTTTAAGTTTATTTCTTACAGATTTACAGAAAAATTTTTATCTTTAACGCAACTAATAAGCAGATAACCAATACTTCAATATAAAAATAAAGTCTAACCGAGCAGATATAGAAACCGACTAAGCAGATAACTAAACTAACCAAGCAGATACAGAAACCAACTAGGCAGGTAACCAAACCAACCAAGCAGATACAGAAACCAACTAGGCAGATAACTAAACTAACCGAGCAGATATAGAAACTAACCAGGTAGAAATAGAAACCAACGATGGATAATTCAAAAAACAGATAGAAAAATTATAAAATCATTAAAAATAGAAGAATATGAGCAAGTATATCAGCGAACAGAAGAGTTTACAAAACATTGGTATTTTATTTAACAATCTCACAGAAGGCACTCCTCTTGCCACCGAATTGGCGGAATATGGCTACACCAAAGATGAAATAGAAAAAGGAAAAGCCCTCTACACACAAGCCCAAAATCTCTACCAAACTAACATTCGAGAGGGGCAGGAAGAAACCCAAGCCTACGCCAACTTTAAGCAAGAGCTAGACCTACTTAATACAACCTATGCTACCGACCGAAAGAAGGCACGCATCATCTACAAAGAAAACCCAGAGGTGCTGAATAACTTACGCCTTAAAGGGCGTCCGCCTTATGCCCTTGCCTCTTTGCTAGAAAACATTGGGGTATTCTATAACACACTAAAGGCAGAAGAAAGCCTCCGTACTCCGCTCCAAAGGCTCAAAGTTACAGAAACTACCATTGAGGCACAATTAGCACAGCTCACTAAAACCGAAAAAGCCTATGCTGCCTACATTCAAGAAAAAGGCGAAAGCCAACAAGCCACCAAAGATAAAAACGAAGCACTAACAAAGGTGGATAAGTGGGTGAGAGAGTTTTATAGCATTGCCAAGATTGCCTTAGAGGATAAACCACAATTATTAGAAAGTTTGGCAAAATTCGTCAGAAGCTAGTCGTAATAAATGTTAAGGCATAAGAGCTACTAATGAACCACTACTTAAGGTTAGATTGTAATACAATACAAAATTTCATAAGGATAAAAATATCTGTATCTTTGCCAGAATAGATTTAGTAATGGTAATGAATACAAATGTTGTAAAGAACCAATCTAAGGTAGTGGTTTCATTTCTTTATTTGCCGGCAGCCTTGTTGTTGATGATAGTCTTGTGGCTTTGGAGTCAAAATGCACTATCTATCATTGGTTATACGGAGATTCAGAAGGAAGTATTTCTTTATATCAATCATCAGTTGGGGCAATATCCTAGTTTGATGATAAATCTTACACAATTCGGAAATGCATTGGTATTCTTATCGTGTTTGAGTATTTTCATTATTTATGCTCCGAAACTCTGGGAGGCTTTGATTTCGGCATCGCTTGTGTCGCTTTTATTTTCAAAAGGGCTTAAAAATTTATTTTCAGTGCCAAGGCCAGCTGCAATGTTTGATGTTGATACTTTCATCATTGTTGGCGAAAAACTTACGGGACATAGTAGTTTGCCATCGGGACATTCTATTACTGTTTTTACGATACTTACAGTGCTGATGTTCAGTTTTATGCCGAGGAATTTAATTTATAAGATGCTGTGGTCTTTCTTTATTATCATTATGGGTTTAATGCTAGTATCTACAAGGGTAGGCGTGGGAGCTCATTATCCTCTTGACACTATTGTTGGTGGTATTATAGGTTATATTTCAGGAGTTTTGGGAATACTCTTTAGCCAAAAATATAAAATCTGGAGTTGGATAGCTGATAAGAAGTATTCTCCCATTTTTATGGTACTATTTACAGCTTGTATCATCATTATTTCAAAAAATATCTTTACCGAAGGCTTAGTGGTGTTTTATCTCCCACTGGTGTGTTTAGCAATATCATTATTTAAAATAGGATTTCTCTATGTTAAAAAGTAGTTTAAAAGTAACTCACTTCGCACTTTTGATGAGTGTGTTACATTTGTTATTATTTCACATTCCGTTTTACACTTATGTGGTTAATAATATAGATTATACAAGTTTTAATGGAGTGCTGCTTATTGCAAGTTTAGTGGTGGTAATGGTAGTGGCTAATTTTTTTGCATTCTATTTATTTTTGTATTTATCACGCTTTGTGGGTAAGTTTTTATTAGTGTTATTCTTCCTTATCAATGCGGTTTCAGTCTATTTTATCACTACTTATGGTGTGATTATAGACGAAAGTATGATAAGCAATGTATTTAATACCAATTATGAAGAGTCTAGTAGTTTCTTTTCAATTAAGTTGGTGTTGTATTTAGTTCTGTTAGGCATTTTGCCGAGTATTTATATTGTTAGGACTAAAATTATCCCAAGCACCTTCAAGCAGTTTGCTAAGACGATGGCGATGGCGTTGTTGTTTATGGTGGTGATGGCTTTTGTAAACGCGAGTAATTGGCTTTGGGTGGACAAAAACTCTAAACAGTTAGGTGGTTTGGCAATGCCTTGGTCTTATAGTGTGAACACGGCGTTGTACCACATTCATCAGTACAAGAAGAATGAAAAGGAAATTCTGCTACCCGATGCCAAGATAAAAGACAACGAAAAGTCGGTGGTGGTATTGGTGATAGGAGAATCGGCGAGAAGTCAGAATTTTTCGCTTTATGGCTATAATAAAAATACCAATCCATTACTATCAAAAACGAGTAATGTTTTTCATTTTAAGGCTAATTCTTGTGCCACTTATACCACAGCAGGAGTTAAATGTATTTTAGAACATACCAATACTGATGATTTGTATGAAATACTACCCAACTATTTATATCGTAACGATGTAGAAGTGATTTGGCGAACGACCAATTGGGGCGAACCGCCACTACATATTGCGAATTATCAGAATAAAGAAGCTCTGATGAAAGACTGCAACAAGCCCGAATGTGATTATGATGAGGTGCTTGTAAATGGATTAAAGGAGCAAATATTGGCAAGTAAAAAGAATAAAGTATTGGTAGTGTTACATACAAGTACCAGCCACGGACCTACTTATAGTAAAAAATACCCATCAAAGTTTGAAGTGTTTAAACCTGTTTGCAATAGCGTAGAGTTGGGCAAATGTTCTCAAACAGAATTGGTAAACGCTTACGATAACACGATTGTTTATACAGATTATATCTTACATAATGTTATCGAGAATTTAAAAGAGTTAAAGGATTATAAAAGTACAATGTTATTTGTTTCTGACCACGGCGAGTCTTTGGGAGAGAAAAACTTATATATGCACGGAGTGCCTTTAAGTATTGCACCTAAAGAGCAGTATGAAATACCATTTATTGTTTGGTTGTCGGATAATAGCAATAAAAAACTAAAGCCAAACGAGGTGCTTTCTCAAAACCATGTATTTCACAGTGTACTTAACTTTTTAGGGGTAGAAAGCCCTATCTATAAAGAAGAAATGAATATTTTTAAATAGGTAGTTTTTCTTTTTTATTAAATTTTTTAATGTAGTCAAAGGATTTTATGAATATTAAAAATAATATTTTTGTTAAAAACGCACATCTTAACAACCTTAAAAATATAGATGTTCTCATACCTAAAAACAAACTAGTGGTAGTAACTGGCGTGTCTGGTAGTGGGAAATCGTCTTTAGCCTTTGATACTATTTATGCCGAAGGGCAGAGGCGTTATGTGGAGAGTTTAAGCTCTTATGCTAGGCAGTTTTTGGGACGATTGGAAAAGCCAAAGATAGACGATATTAAAGGTTTAGCACCATCTATCGCCATACAACAGAAAGTAATTTCTTCTAATCCAAGGTCCACAGTAGGAACTTCCACCGAAATTTACGATTATCTTAAATTATTGTTTGCTCGTGTGGGGCGTACCTATTCACCTGTGTCTGGTGATGAGGTGAAAAAGGACAGCATTTCTGATGTCATTTCTTATATAGAAGAAAATCCTAATCAAGAGTTTCTACTCACAGCACCGCTTTCTTTTGCTGATGGTGATTTTAAATCATTGTTAAATACATTGAAAGTTTCAGGATTTACTAGATTGGAAATTAACGGAAATATCGCTGAAATAGAAGATTTAGAGAGTTTCGGCTTCGTTCCTGAAAAAGAGATGTCGCTTAATTTGGTTATTGACCGCTTTGTTTACGAGGACGATGAGTATTTTCTGCAACGCTTAGCAGATTCTATCCAAACAGCTTTTTACGAAGGGCACGGCTCTTGTGCTTTAAAAAATATTGAAACACAAAAAATAAAACATTTTTCTAACCTTTTTGAAGCTGATGGTATTTCTTTTTTAGAACCAAATCTTCATTTTTTCAGTTTTAATAATCCTTACGGAGCGTGTCCTACTTGTGAGGGTTATGGTAAAGTGGTTGGGATAGATGAAGACTTAGTAATTCCTAATAAAAGGCTTTCGGTTTACGAAGATGCCGTCGCTTGTTGGAAAGGAGAAACGATGAGCGAGTGGAAAATGCATTTTATCAAAAACGCTCCAGATTTTCCAATCCATAAACCCTATTTTGAACTTACTAAAGAGCAAAAACAACTCTTATGGAGAGGAACAGGAGCTAAAAATTTCCCTTGTATAGACCAGTTTTTCCGTATGCTGGAGGAGAATTTGTATAAGATACAATACCGAGTGATGCTTTCTCGTTACAGGGGTAAAACCAAATGTCCCGACTGCGAAGGTCTAAGATTAAGAAAAGAAACCGAATGGGTAAAAGTGGGAGGGCATAACATACAATCGTTAATGGAATTACCATTAGACGAACTTCTGCCTTTAATTAAGAATCTTAAACTTACCAAACACGAGCAAGAAATTGCTAAAAGGCTACTCTACGAAATTACTACTAGACTAGAGTTTTTGTTAAAAGTAGGCTTGGGATATTTAACGTTGAACCGTACTTCTAATACTTTGTCAGGTGGAGAAAGTCAAAGGATTAACTTAGCGACTAGCTTGGGGAGTTCTTTGGTTGGGTCTATTTATATTTTGGACGAGCCTTCCATTGGGCTACATTCACAGGATACCGAGAATTTAATAGAAGTTCTAAAGAATTTAAGAGATTTAGGTAATACCGTTATTGTTGTGGAACACGATGAGGATATTATGCGTGCCGCAGATTATATTATAGATATAGGTCCAGAAGCCGGTTTCCTTGGGGGAGAGCTGGTCTTCGCAGGCGATTTTAAAGACCTCAAAGAAGCCGATACTTTAACTTCTAAATACCTTACAGGAAGGCTAGAAATAGCAGTGCCAAAAAGGAGAAGGAGAGCTAAATCGTTCATCAATATCAAAGGAGCAAGACAAAATAACCTTAAAAATATAGATGTTGATATTCCTTTGGAGAATTTGGTGGTGGTTACGGGAGTGTCGGGCTCTGGTAAATCTACATTGATGAAAGAGGTTTTGGCTAACGATATTCAAATCCAGTTAGGAATGGGAGGCAAAAAAGCCGACTACGATTATGTGGAATTTCCGCCTCAACTTGTGAAGCATATAGAGCTGATAGATCAAAATCCTATCGGAAAATCGTCTAGGTCTAATCCTGTAACCTATCTTAAGGCTTATGATGATATTAGAGATTTGTTCGCTAAGCAGCGTCATTCTAAAACTATGAATTTGAAGCCTAAGCACTTTTCGTTTAATGTAGATGGTGGGAGATGTGATGAGTGTAAAGGTGAGGGTATTATTACCATATCTATGCAGTTTATGGCAGATGTGGAACTAGAGTGTGAGCACTGTAAAGGTGCAAGATTTAAGTCCGAAATATTGGAAGTTAAATTTGATGAGAAAAACATTGCAGATATTCTACAAATGACGGTAGATGAAGCGATTGATTTCTTTAGTGATAATAAACAAGATAAAATAGTTACGAAACTAAAACCATTGCAAGAGGTAGGTTTAGGCTATCTTAAACTAGGGCAAAGTTCTTCTACGCTTTCGGGTGGGGAAGCTCAAAGGGTAAAGTTGGCTTCATTTTTAGTGAAGGGCGTAACTACGGAGAAAACGCTTTTCATCTTTGATGAACCTTCCACAGGGCTTCATTTTCACGATATACAGAAATTATTAACCTCATTACAGGCACTTATAGAGCTGGGGCATTCTGTAGTAGTTATAGAGCATCAGCCAGATATTATTAAGTCAGCAGATTGGATCATAGATATAGGTCCTAACGCAGGTAAGTATGGTGGAGAAGTGGTTTTTGCTGGAACACCTGAGGATTTAGCAAAAGATAAAAAATCCAAAACTGCTAAATTCGTAGCCGAAAAACTTTAAAATAAAAAAGGTATCTCGTTTTATAGTGAGATACCTTTTTTATTATTTGTATTGATTATTACAACTTAAACTCTAGTTTCACATTAAAGAATCGTCCTGTAAGTCTTACAGGTACTGGGTAAATGTAACCTGTATTGGCATCGTTAATCCATTGGTTAGAAATGGTATTGTTGATGTTGAATGCATTAAACACCTGAACGCCTAAAGTCAATTCTTTAAAATTTCGCCAAAAAGGAGAATGAGCTTTAAAATCTTTTTGGTCTATAAAAACTTTGGATAACCCTATATCTACTCTTTTGTAAGCAGGGAGTGTTTTTTGATATTGATAAGGGTCGGCAAAAACAGACGCTCCGTTAGGTAGTCCACTAGCGTAGATTAAAGTAAGATTGACTCTCATACTAGGGAACTTAGGCATATAGTCTTGATAGAACATAGCAACCCTAAATCTTTGGTCTGTTGGTCTTGGGATATAGCCTTTGTTATCAATGTTTTCAAACACTCTAGCATAGCTTAAAGATAGCCAAGAATCTACTCCAGGAACAAACTCTCCAAATAATCTCGTATCTATACCATAGGCATAACCTTCGGAATTGTTTTGCCCAGAATATCTTATACGAACATTATCCACATAGTAAGGGATAAGGTGGTTCATCTTTTTATAATAGGCTTCCGTAGTGAGCTTAAATAGGCGATCTTTCCATTGAAATTCGTAGTCGTTGCCTAAAATGAGTTGCAAAGACTGCTGGGCTTTTATATTAGAATTAAAATTGCCTTCCAAATCCTTTATTTCTCTATAAAAAGGAGCTTGGTAGTAAATGCCTCCTGCTAGTCTAAATAGCATATCTGTATCCCAATCAGGCTTAATGGCTATTTGTAATCTAGGAGAAATAATGGTTTGATTATTAAAGCTCCAATGTTGCGTCCTGACACCTCCATTGATGAAAACTTTGTGCGTTTGCCAAAAGAATTTTTTAGAAGCTTGTACATAAGCCGAAAGTCGGCTAGGCTGTATTTCGTTTTGACCTCTAATATTGAATTTTAACTTTAAGTCCGATGGGTCTAGCTGTCCAATAACCGCAGAAGCTCTAGGTGTACTATAACCTAAAGAGTCGGCAAGTTGCCATTCATTGGTATAGTCTTGTAGAAATTCTTTTTCGTATTTAATTCCTACCTCATAATCAGTATTTACATCAGGCGAAAATCTCGCTCTAAATTGAGACCCTAAAGTTCTTACTAATAAATCATTTCTAGCGTGGTCTATCTGTCCACCTATATCATAAGAAACGGTTGGCTCTCCAGTAACAGGATTATAAGCCTGTAATTCGTAGGCAGAAGAGATAGTATAATATTCTTTCTCTCTGTTCTGATAAGCAAAATTATCTAATGAGAACTTCCATTTTTTATTAGGTTTAAAATGAACTGAGGCCGTCCCCATCATATTTTTATAAGTATCGTTTTCTCTTCCGTTGTAAAACACGGTAAGCGTCATTGGGGCTTGCAAAGTCCCAAAATTAACTTTTCGTTGTTTAGGAAGCATCGTGTAGTCATTTTTAGCATAATATCCAATGAAAGATAATTGCCATTTAGGATTGATATGGTAATTGATGAAGGTTTGAATATCAAAGTTTTGAGGGTTGAAATCCGTATCTTCATTGAGTGTGTTAAGTACTAGATTGGTATTACGATAACGCCCTGAAACCAAAGCGGTTAATTTTTTATCTTTAGATGCACCGCCTAGCGTTAGTCTACCTCCAATAAGGCTGGCTTCTCCTGATACCTCTGTTTTTTCGGGTTCTCTATAATAAACATTAAGAGCAGACGACATCTTATCACCGTATCTAGCTTCAAAGCCACCTGAAGAAAAATTAACGGTAGAAACCATATCAGGGTTGATGATGCTCATACCTTCCTGTTGGGCATTTCTAATGAGGAAAGGACGATAAAGTTCCACATCATTGATGTAGATTAAATTTTCGTCATAATTTCCACCTCTTACCATATATTGGGAGGAGAGCTCGGTATTGGAGTTTACCGAAGGCAAAGTTTTAATAAGCCCTTCAATACCACCTGAAATAGAAGCAATTTGCTGTGCTTCTTTAGCCGAAATATTAGTATTGGTAAGGTCGGTTACTTTTTTCTTGGCTCTCTTTTGGAAAACCACTTCTTCTATCTCTTTAGTCTTCTGAGCTACTGCTAGATAGGGCAATACAGCTAAGATAAGATATATCTTTTTCAAAAGCGATATTTTTAATGATTTTGATACTAAATAATAGCCTCTCTTATTTTGGTAAGTTTAGCTAAAAGTGAGTCTAGTTGCTCTAGAGGGAGCATATTAGCACCATCAGATTTTGCGTTTTTAGGGTCTGGGTGAGTTTCTATAAATAGTCCGTCTGCACCTACGGCAATCCCTGCTTTAGCAATGGTTTCTATGAGTTGAGGTTTTCCACCAGTTACACCAGACTCTTGGTTAGGCTGTTGTAAAGAGTGGGTTACATCTAATATTACAGGAGCGTAATTTTGCATTGTAGGGATACCTCTAAAGTCCACTACCAAATCGGTATAGCCAAAAGAATTACCTCGCTCTATAATGGCAACTTTATCATTGTCGCAGTCTTTTATTTTTTGCACTGCAAATTTCATTGCCTCGGGAGAGAGGAACTGTCCTTTTTTTAGAGTAATACACTTTCCTGTTTTGGCAGCAGACACGAGTAAATCTGTTTGTCTTACTAGGAAAGCAGGTATTTGTAATACATCTACATATTGTGCGGCAAGAGTAGCGTGTTCGTTTTCGTGAATATCTGTTGTCGTGGGGATTCCGAACGTATCGCCTACTTTTTTAAGTATTTTAAGAGCTTTCTCGTCTCCTATTCCTGTAAAGGAATCTATCCTAGACCTATTGGCTTTTTTAAAACTTCCTTTAAAGATGTAAGGGATTTTATATTTGTCCGAAAGTTTTACAATATGCTCTGCTATTTTCATTGCCATATCTCCGTTTTCTATGGCACAAGGTCCTGCTACTAGGAAGAAATTAGAAGAATTTTTATGACTGATATTATCTAAATGTTGTATCATTTTTTTTTTAATTTAATTAAAGTATAAAGTTAAAGTATTTTTTTGAATGATGAAATACAGGTTTTTCTAACGGTACAAAAATAAAAACCTCAACTGTAATAATCAATTTTGAAGTTTGATAGTCAAGTTGAGGTAAATTTATTTTGCTTTAAATGGTTTCTTTTTCAAAAAAAGAGAAACTTACATTTCCATATTTTCTGGTTTCTTTCAGGTGCTGATGTTCCAATATCATTCGGCTTTGATGTTCTAGCACGAAAAGTCCGTTTTCAGCAAGAATAGGACTATCTAAAACCAGATTGATTAAATCGTAATATTTTTTTTCAGGCAAATCAAACGGCGGGTCAGCAAATATCAAATTGAATGATTTAGTATGATTTCTACTCTTTTTTAACCATTCAAAAACATCGCTTCTTTGGACATTTATTTGTAAGCCAAAACCTAATTCTTGGGCTGTAGATTGTATAAATGCAGCGTGTTTAGAATTAAACTCTACCGAAGTAATGTCTTGGCAATCTCTAGAAGCTAACTCCAACGATATAGAGCCAATCCCTGCGAAAAGGTCTAATGCAGAGATGTAAGGCAGTTCTAACCTATGTTCTAATATACTGAATAAAGCCTCTTTAGCAAAATCTGTTGTAGGGCGAACTTCAAAATTTTTTGGGGCTAATATTCGCTTAGCTTTCCACTTTCCAGAGATAATTCTATACATAATTTTAGTCGTTATTAAAGAGTATTTAGTTCATAATGAAGTTCTTTTGAGGTAAGTTATCAAAAACCACTTTTAAATTTTTGACAAACTTCCTAAGCTCCGATATAAAGGTTTCGTTTTCTGTAGTTTCTCCATACACATAAAACTGAGTGTCTGTAATATTAAATCCTATCTTACTAAGGGTAAACATAACAAAATAAAGAAAATCTACCTCCGAATTTACATCTAGATTGTTATAAAGGATTACCTTTTTTTTATCTAAAGCAAAAAACTCACACTGATGATGATATAGATTGATATGTATTTCCTTTTTATTCCCAGCTTCAAGTGTATTTAGGAACTTTTCTCCAGAGAAATTAAAATGCGTAGAAATACCTTTGCTTTTGATTTTTTTATAAAATAGGTCAGGCATCGTATAATAAAACTGAACGCCATATTTCTTATTTACAGAAAGCATTACTTCCTCTTTGTCTTTATCTACTAGAGCGTTGTAAGAGATAAGTTCGTGAGCGACATCGTGCTGAGAAAAAGTAGAAGGCATCAATGTAAAATGATTGAGGGCAGAAATTACATCTATACTTACTATAGAAGGATAGTTTAGAATTTCCTCTAACTTATTGATTAAATAATCACTAGGGGAATCTTCTGTGATAAAAAAAACTTTTTCTTCTTGTACTTCCTTACCACTAATAATTTGGTACTGGAGTCCTCCTTTAGTAAAAAGTAAAACTAATTTTTGCATAACCCATAATGAACTCGTGCAAAGTTACTAATATTTTTTTACTTAGAATAAAGCGGTAGAGCTTAATAAAAGGGTATTCTTTTTAATTATTTTCATACTCATAAAAAATAATTATCTTTAAGCACAATAAAAAAATGTCTAAAATGGATTTAAAAAACAAAGTAGCATATATCACAGGAGGTACTAAAGGTATCGGTTTTGGAATTGCAAAAGAACTCTTGAAAAATGGATTGAAAGTCGCTATTAGTGGGAGAAGTAAGGAAGCTGTGGAAAAAGCAGTTTCTGAATTATCGGAATATAAAGACAACATCATAGGCGTAGTATCTGATGTGAAAGATTTTCAGGCAGAACAAGAGGCGGTTAAGTATATAGAAACTAAACTAGGCAATATAGATGTAGTGATAGCTAATGCAGGTTTAGGTTGCTTTAAACCAGTAGACGAAATTTCTTTAGAAGAATGGAATGCTATGATAGATACTAACCTTACAGGAGCTTTCCATACGATGAAAGCAACCGTGGAGTCTCTCAAGAAAACGCAGGGGTATTATATTAGTATTGCTAGTTTGGCGGGGGCATACTTTTTTGAAAAAGCGTCAGGATATAATGCATCTAAATTTGGTCCTGTAGGCTTTACCCAAGCAGCAATGTTAGATTTAAGAAAGTATAATATTAAAGTTTCTACCATTATGCCAGGTTCTGTAGCCTCTCATTTCAATGGTAACGAACCCTCAGATAAAGATTCTTGGAAAATTCAACCAGAAGACCTAGGGGAAATAGTGGTAGATTTACTTAGAATGAATCCTCGTACTTTACCTAGCAAAATAGAGGTAAGACCGTCTAATCCAAATAAATAATTATGCAATAAATAAATTTTAATATATAGTGTTATGCATGCATAATATATTTTTGTTATATTAGCAACGATTTATAAACATAAAAATAAAGAAAATATGAAAATATTAGTTTGTATTAGTAGTGTTCCAGATACTACATCTAAAATCAACTTTACAGCAGATAAATCAGCTTTTGATAAAAACGGAATTCAGTGGGTTATCAATCCATTAGATGAGTTTGCACTTACTAAAGCGATTAAATTACAGCAATCAAACGGAGCAAAAGTAACCGTAGTTAATGTAGGAGATGCAGGTACAGAAGCAGTAATTAGAAAAGCGTTGGCAATAGGTGCAGATGATGCTATCCGTATCAATGCAGAGCCGCAGGATAGTTTTTCGGTAGCTAAAGAAATCGCAAATGTAGCTAAAGAGGGAGGCTATGATTTGGTACTTTGCGGTAAAGAGTCTATTGATTATAACGGTGGAGCAGTACCAGCAATGTTGGCTCAGTTTTTAGACCAGCCTTTCGTTAATGCTTGTGTTGGGTTAGAGGTAAACGGTTCTGAAGTTATCGCAGTAAGAGAAATTGATGGTGGTAAAGAAACAGTTTCTGTATCACTTCCATTGGTAGTTGCTGGTCAGAAAGGTTTAGTGGACGAAAAAGAACTTATTATTCCAAATATGAGAGGTATTATGTCTGCAAGAACTAAGCCTCTTAATGTGCAAGAGCCGTCTCAAAACGAAGTAAAGGTAAGTGCAGTGTCTTTTGATAGTGTTCCGCCAAGAGCTTCTGTTAAACTATTTTCACCAGACGATTTAGACGCTCTTGTAAAAGCTCTTCACGAAGAAGCTAAGGTAATCTAAGGGAGTTTTATTATAATATAATTTAACATATAAAAACAAAAATAATGGCAATATTCGTATATACAGAAAATATAAACGGTGTTTATAAAAAAGCAGCTTTTGAAGCGGTATCTTACGCTAAAGCTGTAGCAGATAAAGCAGGAACTAGCGTAACGGCAGTAAGCATCAATGCTACAGATAGTTCAGAATTATTATATAAATATGGGGCAGAGAAAGTTATCCATATTAAAGATGAAGGGTTAAAATCTTTCAGTGCTAAGGCTTATGCTAAAGCTATAGCGGAAGTGGTAGATGGAGTAGTGGTTTTTCCACATACTACTGATGCGGCTTCTGTGGCACCAATGTTGGCAGTTCTCAAAAATAGTTCTCTTATTACTAATGTGGTAGAAGCACCTACTTCGGTAACACCTTTAGAGGTTAAAAGAAAAGCTTTTTCAGGAAAGGCTTTTATGGTAGCTAAAGCTGATGGTAATGTAGTATTAACAGTTTCTCAAAACGCATTTGGAGTAAAAAAAAATCCAGTTTCAGGTTCGGAGGAAGAGAAAACTTTAGGTGTGGCTAATACAGATATAAAAGTGGTAAACCATGAACAATCTTCTGGAAAATTAGACCTTAAAGAGGCAGAAGTAGTAGTTTCAGCAGGTAGAGGAATGAAAGGTCCTGAAAATTGGGGAATGGTAGAAGAGTTGGCTCAAGTTTTAGGAGCGGCTACTGCTTGTTCTAAACCAGTTTCTGATATTGGTTGGAGACCTCACTCTGAGCACGTGGGACAAACAGGTAAAGCGATAGCACCTAATTTGTATGTTGCAATAGGTATTTCTGGAGCTATTCAGCATTTGGCTGGGGTTAATTCGTCTAAAACCATTGTGGTTATCAATAATGACCCTGAAGCACCATTCTTTAAATCTGCGGATTACGGTGTGGTAGGCGATGCTTTCCAAGTGATACCTGCTCTTACCGAAAAAATAAAAGCGATAAAAGGAGCCTAAATTTTATCATAAAATTAAAGAAAAGCCACCATACTTATTCAAGGGTATGGTGCTTTTATATATCTTTGCTCTATGGATTATAAAAAGCTAGTTATTAGAGGTATTTCTTACAGCCAAACACAATCGGGGGCTTATGCTTTGCTTTTAGAAGAGGTGGAAAGTTCTATAAAATTACCAGTAGTTATAGGTAGTTTTGAGGCTCAATCTATATCTTTAGCTTTAGAGAAAGATTTGAAGCCTGTTCGTCCTCTTACACACGACTTGTTTGCTAGTTTTATTAGAGATACCAATTATAGTTTAGAATATATTGTCATTTATCAAATTATAGATGGTGTTTTCTTTTCTCATATCCATTTCAAAAATAATTCTACAAGAGAAACCTTGTTTTTAGATGCAAGAACTTCTGATGCTGTAGCAATGGCGGTGAGATTTGGGGTGTCTATTTACACTACCAAAGAAGTTTTGGAAGAGGCGGGTATTCTTTTAGAGATACAACAACTAAACGAGGAGGACGATATAGTTACAGAATTTCATAATGAAAAACAAGATAATAGAGTGTCTTTAGAAGAGCTAAGAATGCAGCTAGACGAAGCGGTAAAAAATGAAGATTTTGACTTGGCTTTTCAGTTGCAAGAAGAAATTAAGAAACGACAAAGACCAATAGACTAAAACATACTAAAATGAATATAAAACTAAAACTTACTGTACTTAATTTTTTACAGTATTTCGTGTGGGGAGCTTGGCTTATTACGATGGCTACTTTTTGGTTTGATACTAAGCAATGGGGAGGTGCAGAGTTTGGGGTTATATTCTCCACAATGGGGATTGCCTCTATCTTTATGCCTACTTTGGCAGGGATAGTAGCAGACAGGTGGATAAATGCTGAAAAACTTTACGGGATATTACACATTGCGTATGCAGGGACGCTTTTTTATTTGCCTCATGCTTCGAACCCTACGGCTTTCTTTTGGGTGATGTTGGTAGCGATGGTGTTTTATATGCCTACAATTGCGTTGTCTAATTCAATCAATTATCATATTCTTAAAGAACATCATTATGATGTGGTTAAGGTATTCCCTAGTCTTAGAGTTTGGGGAACGGTTGGGTTTATTGCAGCGATGTGGGCTACCAATCTTACAGGAAATAAAGCGTCTGAAAATCAGTTTTATATTGCGGCGATAGTAGCGGTGTTGTTGGGTATTTATGCCTTTACACTTCCGAAGTGTCCACCACAGAACTTGATTCCTAAAGAGGCTTCTTGGCAAGAAAAAATGGGCTTCAATGCGTTTAAACTATTTAAGAGTTATAAGATGGCATTGTTCTTCTTGTTCTCTATGTTTTTAGGTGCTGCGTTACAACTTACAAATGCTTATGGAGATACTTTTTTATCAGACTTTGGTAAAAATCCATTATACAAAAATAGTTTAGTGGTGGAGCGTTCTACGATTATTATGTCTATTTCTCAAATATCCGAAACGCTGTTCATTCTGGCGATACCATTTTTCTTAAAGAAATTTGGCATCAAAAAAGTGATGTTGATGAGTATGGGAGCTTGGGTGCTTCGCTTTGGATTCTTTGCTTATGGTTCTCCAGAAGGCTTTGGATTGGTGCTTATTATTCTATCGTGTATTGTGTACGGTATGGCGTTTGACTTCTTTAATGTATCGGGTTCGTTATTTGTGGAGGCGACAACAGACGAGAAAATTCGTTCCTCAGCACAAGGGTTATTTATGATGATGACGAATGGTTTTGGGGCTATTATGGGTAGTGTAGTGAGTGGTAGAATGATAGATGCATTCTTTTTAGATGCTTCGGGTAATAAAATGTGGCAGGAGATATGGCTAGTGTTTGCGATATATGCCTTAATAATTACGGTTCTTTTTGCGGTAATGTTTAAGCATAAACATAAGCCAGAAGAAGTGGCAACAGTAAAACATTAGAATTTTATATTTATCAATACAGAAGGCAGACCAGTTGAGAAATTGGTCTGTTTTTTTATTGATTTGGATATGAGATATATGAGGGTAATTTGTTATATTCGTGCCGATAAAAGTAGTAATGTCTCAAAAAGAAAAAGACTTTTCGGAACTTATTAAAATCAATCAAGGGCTTATCATTAAAGTTTCTAGAATGTACACCAATACGCTAGAAGACGAGCAAGATTTGTTTCAAGAAATTGTGCTACAATTATGGCGTTCTTTTGATTCTTTTAATGGTCAGTCCAAAATATCTACTTGGATGTATCGGGTGTCTTTGAATACCGCCATTACACTTTTTAGAAAATCCTCAAAATCACCTAAAACAAACGAACTTAATGAAGGTTTTTATAATACTCCCGAGGATAATCAGCATGAGCAAAGGCAACAAGTAGAACTTCTTTACAAAGTGATAAAAAAGCTACCCGAGGTAGAGCGAGCTATTGTAATGATGTACTTGGATGAATTGTCCTACAAAGAAATCGCAGAAACTTTGGGGATAACAGAGGTTAATGCAAGGGTGAAGATGAACCGTCTTAAAAAAACTTTAAAAACACTAATGGAACAATATGCCTAATTTTGATATAGATAAAATGAAAGAGGTTTGGAGAGAGCAACCTAAACCTACTTACGATAATCGGCAGATAGAACAAATGCTGAATAGGAAATCTCGCAATTATGTAAAAACTATTTTTTGGATAAGTGTTGCTGAATTTCTTGTAATATTGGCTTTCAATATCTATGGGTTTTGTTCCGTTAGGAGGGAGCCAGCCTTACTGAATATTTTTGATAAAATGAATATTAAAATAGGCACACATTTAATTGAAAACTATCATAATATAGAGTTATTTATTAA
The DNA here is from genome assembly GCF_000252855.1 of Riemerella anatipestifer ATCC 11845 = DSM 15868. Classification (NCBI taxonomy): domain Bacteria; kingdom Pseudomonadati; phylum Bacteroidota; class Flavobacteriia; order Flavobacteriales; family Weeksellaceae; genus Riemerella; species Riemerella anatipestifer. The sequence continues at coordinate 80,601 of NC_017045.1, forward strand.
AGGAGTAAGCCTTATTCTTACGCTTTTGTTTGTGTTGCTTTTTTATTACAGTTATCAAAAGATAAGTATAGAATCTAACCTTAAGAAATTTATCACTCAGATTATTAAATTTAGAAAAATAGTAAATGCTTTTATCCTAGCTAATTTAGCGATGTTTCTTGTGATTATGTTGGGGTATTTGGTAGAAATTATTTACTTGGCTTATGTACAAAATATATCATTTTCAGAGCCAAAGTTCTTGGTATTTTTGGTGAGTTATATTATATCTATCTTTTTGGGAGTTGGGTTTATATGGCTTTATTATAGACTAATTTACGGTTTTATTATTAAAAGACTAAATGAAAAACTAAGACAACTTCAAAACCTATCATAAAGAGAATGCTTTTATAATAAAACGATTGTAGTGGTTTTCCAAATTTGCTTTTTAAGTTTTAAAATATTACCTTTACGCCAAACGCTATATAAAATTGGAAAGTAAAGTAGAAAAAACCTTAGTATTATTTGCACATCCATTTTTGGAATATTCGGTATTTAATGCTCATCTTATTTCGTTTTACCAAGATAGAGAAAATGTTACTTTTAGAGATTTGTACGAAGAGTATCCTAATTTTCATATCGCTGCATTTATGGAACGAAAAAGGATTAAAAACTACGACAAACTCATCTTTCAGTTTCCGTTGATATGGTTGGGTATTCCTCCATTGCTTAATTTATGGTTAAGCGAGGTATTGGATATGAAGTGGTTGAGCAAACAAAATGAAAATCCACTCGCAGGGAAAAAAGCCATGATAATTGTAAGTGCAGGTGGCTCCGAAAATTCCTATACCCAAGGAGGAATGTATGAAAGGTCTATAGAAGATTTTATATTACCTCTTACCAAGAGTTTAGAAACTCTAGGTGTATCGGTAGAGAAAACAATTTGTGTATACGCCGCAAAGCAAAAAAAAATAGAAGAAGTTAATGAAATTCAACAGGAAATTTCTAAATTTTTGAGTTAATGTCAGAGAGTTTATTTAAGATTACATTAGTTTATCTAGGGGCAGCCATTTTTTTAGTACCCATTGTAAGGAAGTTTGGTTTTAGTTCGGTTATAGGCTATATATTAGGAGGTATTTTGGTAGGACCTTTTGCATTAAAACTTACAGGTAATGCAGAAGATGTGATGCACAGTACCGAGTTTGGAGTGGTGATGTTACTCTTCATTATTGGTTTGGAGTTAGAGCCTCGTAAATTTTGGGCTATGAGAAAAAGTATTTTAGGGCTTGGCTTTTCTCAGATGGCATTTACCTTCGGATTGATATTCCCGATATTGCATTTGGCAGGGTGGGAGGTTACCACTAATATTGTAGTTTCTATAGCATTCGCAATGTCTTCTACGGCGATTGTTCTACAAACACTAAAGGAAAAAAACCTATTTAATACCGTATCTGGAGAGGCTTCGTTTTCCACTTTGTTGTTTCAAGATATAGCAGTAATACCCATTTTAGCATTATTGCCAGTGCTTGCGGGGCAGTCTGAAGAAGGCGAAAAATCAGTGCTGATTACTTATTTACCAGAGTGGCTGCAACCCTTTTCGGTGATATTAGGTGTGGGAGTGCTTATTCTTTTAGGTAGATATCTCTTTGTACCGTTTTTAAGGTATGTATCTCGTTCAGGAATGAATGAGTTGCTTACCGCATCGTCATTATTCTTGGTGGTAGGAGTTTCCGAGTTGATGCTACTCGCAGGATTAAGCCCCGCTTTGGGAGCCTTTTTAGCAGGTGTGATGCTCGCCAATACCGAATTTAGACACGAGTTAGAAAGCCAAATAGACCCATTTAAAGGTTTACTTTTGGCGGTTTTCTTTGTGAGTGTAGGTTCTACAATTAACTTTAATGTGATACAGCAAGACCCATTATTTATATTCTCAATGGTTGTTTTGGCAACATTGGTTAAGTTCGGGGTGTTATTCTTGGTAGGGAAGATGTTTAAAATGAGTAACGACCAAAACTTCCTCTATTCCTTTGGAATGTCCCAAGTGGGAGAGTTTGCTTTTGCGATTATCACTTTTGCGGTTAAACTCAACTTGTTAGATTTAGAAATAAGCTCTCAAATGATTTCCGTTGTGGCTATTTCAATGATGATTACGCCGTTTTTACTATTATTAAATGAAAGGGTTATTGCTCCTAATTTTAATGTTAAATTTGAAGAACCTGCATCAGATTTAGTCTCAGAACCTATCAAACAGAAAAAAATAATTATTGTAGGTTTTGGGCATTTCGGGAGTACCGTAGGTCGTTTACTAAAGGTGAGTGGTATAAAAGCCACGGTCTTGGATAACGATTCTAACCGTGTGAACCTTCTTAGACAGAAAGGTTTTAAAGTATATTATGGTGATGCTAAAAGGGTTGAAATTATGAGGGCAGCAGGTGCTGAAAATGCCGAAATATTGGTGTTGTGTTTAGACGACCCTGAAAGTAACAAGTATATGATTCAGATGGCGAAATCTCATTTCCCTCATTTGCAAATATTTGTTAGAGCTAGAAACCGTTTAGATGCTTACGATTTTATTAACGATGGTATCCACAATATTTATAGAGAAACCTTGGAAACGGCGGTTAATATGGGTGTGGATATTTTAAACGCGTCGGGCTTTAGAAAATACGCTGCAAGAAGATTAGCTAATAGATTTATCGCTATAGATAACGATTCTACCATTCGTTTAGCGAAACAAGATATAGACAGTGATACCACATTTACCATCAAAGAATCCTTGGAGAGGGAAGCTCGTTTATTAGCTGATGATAATATCTCGTTTGAAGATGAACATTGGCTAGACGAAGATGAAGAGGTGGAAGAAGAAAAAAGCTAAATGGTGAATATTTTGCAGTGATTTAGAGCATAGACATCAAAAATAGAACTATCTTTGCCAAAGTTTTGGTTTAGCCTATTGGGTTAATTAAAAGGGAATCAAGTGAAAGTCTTGAACTGTCCCCGCAACTGTAAATTGCTTTAATAAAGTTTCTACATTTTATTGCCACTGTATTATTGTTATGCGGGAAGGCGTAGAAATGCAAAAGTCAGGAGACCTGCCAAACGAATGATATTTTTAATAAAAACTTTCGGAGGAAGAGTATTTTATATGATAAGATTAGTTTTGCTGACGAGTCTATCGTCGGTCTTTTTTGTGCAAGCTCAACAGAAGGAAACGGTTATAGATACCGTAGCCATCAATCTGGTGTCGCCTACTTCACTTTCTGTAGGACACGAGGTGGTTAAAATTGACTTAAAGAACAATCCAGAAACTTTTATAGAAGGGCTACTCCAAAAGCAGACGGGAGCGGTTATTAGGAACTACGGTTATGGCAATTTAGCATCGGTTTCTATAAAGGGGCTTTCGCCGTCTCAACATTTATTTACTTGGGAAGGTATTCCTATCAATTCCTCTTTAAATGGGCAGGTAGATGCCAATATTATCAGCTCTAATTTAAATAGTAATTTAACTTATCGTAGTGGCTCGGGGAGTAGTGGTTTCGGGAGTGGAGCGTTGGGTGGAGTGTTCGCTTTAGAATTTAATCCTAATTTTAATGAGCAAACGCAATACAGGTTAGAAAATACTTTAGGAAGTTTTGGACTTAGCAGAAATAGCTTTTCGGTACAGAACAATACTTCTAGATGGAGCTGGAATGCTGGAGTGAATTATCTTCGTTCGGATAACGAATTTCCGTTCCGAGATAAATTTGGTAAGAAAGGTAAAACAAGAAATTCAGGGTTTGATATTGCGGATATTTACCTTAATAGCGTCTATAAACTTAGTGGGAAGCATAAAATATCCTTTAATATTTGGAACCAGTGGGCGTCTAGAAATGTAGGAGCTACCGAAGCACAGCCCATAGCACAACAGATTCAAGATGACGAAAGCACTCGTATGCAAGTGTCTTGGTTTTATCATAATAGAGGTTTTGAACAGCAGTTGCAATCTGCCTATACCAAAGAATTTTTTAGGTTTAGAATGAATGCTAAAGATGGTGGGACGGTTAGTTTTGCCGAAAACTATTTTGCCAACTATATTGCAAAGTTAGCGTTTAGTAAATCATTGGTAAAGCTGGGGCTTCAGTCCAAATATACCACAGGAGGTGGCGATAATCTAAGGATTAGTCCGCTTAAAGAGTGGCATTCGTTTGTGAATTACCGTTATAATTTTAACGATTGGAGTGTGGTTTCTGCTAATTTGCGAAAGTCGTTTTCATCTTTGTTTAGCATTCCCATTACTTATGATGTGGGCTTGGAATTAGAGCCTCTAAAACATTTAAGTATCAAGGCTTCTTATGCCACTTCTTACAGGCTCCCTACCTTTAACGATTTGTATTGGAAACAAGGTGGAAATCCTCTACTAAAGCCCGAAGCAGGGAAGATGGGAGAGTTAAGTGTAGGCTACAAGTATAAAAATACGCAATCTATAGGAGTGTCTGTGCATTATGGTGAAGTGAAAGATTGGATATTGTGGTATCCTAATGATGTTGGTTTTTGGACACCTACTAACTTAGATTTTGTTATTACTAAAGGTGGACAAGCAAGGTCTTCTCATCGTTTTGTTTGGAATGGCGTAGGGCTTAATTTTAATAATTTATTGACTTACACTGAAACCTATAATCAGCGAACTCAAAAATCACTTATCTATATTCCTAGGTGGAACTATTCTAATACTTTTAGTTTAGATTGGAAAAAATACCACTTAGAGCTAGAACATTTATTCACTTCGGAGAGAGCCACAGACCAGATAAATAGAGATTTTTTAGCACCTTATCACTTGTGGAATGTAGGTTTAGGGTTTGATTTCAAATTAAAGAACATTAGTAATTCTCTTAACATTAGAGTTCAGAATATTCTAGACCAGTCTTATAACACAATGCAGGGCTATCCTATGCCAGGCAGGTATTTTTTAACTACTTTAAAAACTAATTTTTAATATCCATATTTTATGAAAAAATCACTAGCTTTTTTATCAGCTGTAGTATTACTTACAGCGTGTAATAGAAACGAAGACTACACTCCAAAAGGAGATTACGAAAATGGCTTTTTTATTTTGAATGAAGGCTATTTCGGTCAGAACAATGGGAGTTTAGATTATGTTTCTTATGGTTTTTCTAATACAGAAGAAAAGGTTTATCAGAAGGTAAACAGCGAAGCTCTAGGAGATACGCCACAGTCTTCTTACCGAAATGGAGACGACCTTTACATTGTTGTTAATAACAGCAATAAATTGGTAAAAGTGAACAGATACGCGATGAAGAAACAAGCCGAAGTAACCACAGGGCTTAAGAACCCTAGATATATGACGGTAGTTAATGGTAAACTTTACATTACCAACTGGGGCGAAGGTCTTGATAATACAGACGACTATATATTGGTGCTAGATGCAGCCACTTTAAAAGAAGTCGCTAAAATATCGGTAGATTATGGCGTAGAGAAGATATTCTCGTTCCAAAACAAGATTTATGCATTGCTAGAAGGGGGGTGGGGCAAAAATAACAAACTAGCCGTTATCAATCCGTCTAGCAATGTGGTGGAAAAATATTACACTATTGGTTATAATCCTAATGGTTATTTAGTAGAGGATAACAAAGTGCTTATTACTTGTAAGGGAGATGGCTTTTACGATGCTAGTGCTAACTGGGCTTACACTAGCACGGTGGACGGTAGCATTTGGACGCTTACAGCCTCTGGAGTAGAAAAAACTTACGATTGGGCTCAAACTCCTGACAAAAAGGAAAGTATTCAAGAAATTGTGAAGGTTAATCAGTCTTATTTCTTCTTAGTAGATGGCAAACTACACAAGGCAGCAGTAGGCTCTGACCTTACTAAGAGTACCCAAGTTTCCGAAACTTCTTTCTATAGATTATCTAAACTAGATGAGGTTTTTGCAGTAGGGTTAGACGGCAGAAATGCTAAGGCTTTATTCTTTAACGAAGCAGGTTTACAGAAAACCATTTCTACAGGGCTTTATCCTAACAGCGTAGTGGAGTAGTTAAGGGAGCTTATTTCTTTTCACTCGGTCTATAGCGAGGTTGAGCTCGTTGCCTAGGAGTATGAGGATAATGTTGAGATTAACCCAAATCATCGCTAAAATAATAGTTCCTATTGAGCCATAGAGTACATTGTATCTGGCGAAATTTGTAGCGTAGAAGATAAATCCATAGGTAATGAGTACAAATAATAAGGTGGTGAGTACTGCTCCAGGAACGGCAGACAGCCACCTTTTCACTTTAACGCACCCTACCCAGTAGAAAAGACTTAACAAAATAAAATAAAATAACGGGAATGAGATAAACCCAATAATTTTAGATAGATTAACAATAAGCCAGTTGAGATTGTATTTAGGCGTGAATAGTTTAAGCACCACTTCGGAGTAGTAAATCCCAAAAAGAGAGAGAAATATCAAGGTCACAAAGGCTAGAGTAACTAAGATAGAAATGGTGTATTCTCTGATGAAAGTCCTTTTGGAGTCGGTATTTTCATTAAACCCATTGATGAGGGAAAATGTACCATTAGTAGCAAACACCAAAGCAAAAAGTATGGTAAGTTTGCTAATGCTTTTCATATTGGGGATAATGCTGTTCTGTATGTACTCTGTAACATCGTGCAGCATATGTGTGGGGAGTATATTAGCCATAAATACCTCGAAAATATAGAATTGGAGTTTATCATAATGAGGCATATAAGGCAAAATGGATAGTAAAAACAGCAGGAATGGGAAAATACTCAAAAAGAAGCTCCACGAAATACTAGCGGCTTGTTTTACCACATTATTTTTAAATACCCCTTGCCCGTAGATTTCAAACATCTTCCACAAAGAAATTTCTAAAACAGGAAGGTGGATAGAATCTAAAAAGCGGTGAATTTTTAAAAGAAATTTAGGGGTCTTTAACGCCATTAAATCTATATTTGTACCGCAAATATATTAAAAATAAATCTTTTGCTTATGCAGTTCAAATTGATATGTATCGGAAAAACAGACCAAAAGGAAATGCAAAACCTCATTAGTTACTATCATAAAAGGCTACCCAAATACTATAATTTTGACATCGTAGAGCTTCCAGATATTAAAAACGCCAAAAACCTCACCCCAGAAGTGATTAAAAAAGAGGAAGCCAAACTATTTTTCAACCATATAGAAAGTACGGATACCATTATCTTGTTGGACGAGAAGGGCAAGCAGTTCACCAGTAGGGCTTTTTCGGAGCAAATCCATCATTATATGAATGCGTCTATTAAGCGGGTGTGTTTCTTGATAGGCGGGGCGTATGGCTTTTCGGAAGAGATTTACCAACGAGCCAACGATAAACTTGCTCTTTCTAAAATGACCTTTACCCACCAGATGATAAGACTATTCTTTGTAGAACAAATCTACCGTGCAGACCAAATCTTACAAGGCAAACCTTATCATAACGATTGAGGTATAGTTTTTTGAGTTTGTTTATTTGATGAGAATTTCTTCACTGTTTAGTTTTAGTATGGATTTAATTATTTGTAAAATGACCTTAAATAAAAGAAAAAAAATATAATTTAAACATTGTTTAATAATTTTTTAATATTAAGTATGTAATGCATTGTTTAAAAAGTAGTATATTTGTGCCCCTTAAAATACAGTTATGAGAAAATTTTATTGTTTGTTGATTCCTTTGCTGGTGCTTTTCTCTTTTGCTAGTCTCAGAGGGGAGTGTCTTTCGGGGGATGTGAATGCGAGCTATTCAGTTGTAGCTAACACGTGTGCGTCTAACGGAAGTGTAACGGTTAATCTTAACCAATATACTAATGTAAGGTTAGAGTTATTAAAAGATAACTTTGTGCTAAGTGTGGTGGAGATGACTGGAGCTTCTCATACTTTTGAGCGCTTGGCAGCTGGGGCATATCAGGTAAAAGCTACTTGTGTTAATGACTTGAGTAGAGTATACTTTGTTAATGATGTCCAAGTAACAGAGAACTATGTGTCAATGACAGGAGCTGATGTTTCTGTTTCAGGTGTGTGTGGAAGTTTTAAAACGGGAGGAACACTAACAGTGGATGGCGTTACAGGAGGTACAGCACCATATACCTATTCTTTTTATAAGAGTGATGACCCTGCTTATGATGATTCCCTAAGCAATTATACCACCAGCAATACAATGGAGGTAGGTGCTTTTGGTAATTATCAGATCAGAATAAAAGATGCGTGTGGTAATTATATAACAGTTACAAGAGAAGTTAAAGCTTCTTTACCACCAATAGAACTTTGGTTTAATGTCTTGCGTTCTGCTTGTGGGGAAATATCTTTGTCAGGAGTTACGGCTTATGATGCTATTACTAAAGGGGGAATTAATTTTGAAACATTCTTAGCTAGTACGGGGATTAAACTTAAAATACAGCATGATGGTTCATCGGGAACCGTAGTTTATGATGGAATTTTCAAGGGGGAAACTCTTACTTTTGCAGAATCTTCCACTGGGAAATACCTTGTAACTACAGTAAATGCGTGTGGTGAGCAGTATCAATACATTCTAGATTATAAAATTCAGTTAACACCTGAAATTTCAGCTAATCTATCATCACAGGGATGCCCACCTAGCGAAAGTCTTACGCTATTGATAAGTTCTACCAGAGGATTTATGTATCCAGTTGAATATAGTGTTGTCAATCAAGCATCTGGCGAGGTGGTAGGGACAGGTGTGTTTAATAATTATGGAGAAACAGTATCACTAAATGTACCTGTAGGATCATATAAGATTACTCATACAGATGCCTGTGGGGTATATTCGGAAAGGATATTAGATAATCCTAAAAATACAGCACCTTCATTGGCTATTACTCATAGTCTTAATTCTGTATGTGGTATAATACCGCCTCTTACACAAACAGGTGGGCAACAAATTTATGTAGGCTTTAGAGGATATGTTCCAGATTTAGATAATGCTACTTTAACTATTGTCAGTGGACCTAGTAATGTTGGGGTAAAGGCGGTTAGACTACAAGCGAATAGGTATGGATGGACCAATGTGCTTTCAGGTAATTATGTTATCTCGGTAGAATCTTGTGGAGTGATAACCAATTACAATATTACAGTAAGAGATAATAGAAATACATTGAGGCAATCTTTGTCTTCACAAGGAACTTCAGTATGTTCGGGTGGAGGAAATATTACATCTACAAAAATTTATAATGGAGGTTATTCATCTACAGTACAATTATTAGCGGCAGATAATCCAAATGTAGTATTACAAGAAAATGCAACGGGTAATTTTAGTAATTTACCAGCAGGCACATATATAACGAGAATGAAAATAACAATGCCATCGTGGTGTACAGACTATAATTATTATGTTCCAGGTAGTACTATTACTTTGACAGGAGCAGCCTCGGGACCTAGAGTTTCTGTTCTTGCAACTACTTGTGAGATAGATAATGTAGCTAGAGGTACAGCTTATTTAAGCCTTTCAGGGGTAATGCCATACACAATAAGATACAAAGAAAGTGGGACAGCTACTTGGACTGTTGTAACAAATGTTTCTGTGTCCAAATATACTATAGAGAACTTAATACCTAATAAAACTTATGATGTTAATATCACTGATGCTTGTGGTAGTTCTTTAGATGCAGGATTTAATGTTGGAGTAATTGCTGATTATCTCATAGAAAATCCTGTTCATCCATGCATAGGTTCTCCCTATACTCTAGTTGGGAAAGAATTTCCAGGAGCTACCTATGAATGGATTAATCCATCGGGAACAGTAGTGTCTACAACTAAAGATTATGCAATAGCAAGTTATAATTCTTCTTATGATGGTACTTATAAGCTGAAGATGACTTGGGATGGGTGTGTTGTCAGAACAATGGAGATATCGGTATATTCTACATTATGTGGAGGTCCTATTAGTCAGGCTAGTATTTCGGGGTATGTATTTAACGATTTAAATGGATTAGATGATAATACTGTAAATGGAACGGGTATAGGAGTAGCAGATGGAACACAACTTTATATAACAGCTTATACCGCTGATGAAAACGGAGAAAATGGAACTATTATTACTACAGTAAAAGTGAATTCCGATGGATCTTATACTATTCCAGGGTTGGTTTCAGGCAGATTTTATAAGTTGATAGTAACGACTAATCCTCTTGGAGCGGAAGACTCTACCTCTTCTTTACCTAGTGGATGGGTATCTACAGGAGAAAATATAGGTGTAGGAGTAGGTAATGATGGAAAAGTGGATGGACAATTGGTGGTTTATTCGCTTAGTGAGGATAATGCTAATTTTGGTATTAGAAAAGAGTTCTGTTTTAAGCCTGCTAATGTTTCAGGAGTGGCATTAGATTCTCATTTTGGAGTTACAACCTTGGGAAGAGCAGGCGATAATGGAGTAGGGAATAACTGGCCAATGGAGCGTAAAGGTGCTCACATGGTTTTAGAAGGTAAAGAAGTTGGTTTTGTTTTGAATAGAGTTAACCCTTCAGATATACAAAATCCTGTTGAGGGAATGTTGGTTTATGATACTGTTAAGGACTGTATAAGTTTATATGATGGTAGTAGCTGGAGATGTTTGACTAAGAAAGGATGTCCAGATTTGTAAACTATAAAAAATAATCAAAATGAGAAAAACGATAACAATTATAGGATTGCTTTCTTCTACTTTGGCATTTAGTCAAGTTATACTAGGGGAAGGGAAAACAGAACCAAGTTCTTCTTCAATATCTTTAGAATTTGGGAATGAGAGTAAAGGAATTGTATTGCCTTGGGTTAATAACTCTACTACAATGAGTAATGCAGTGAGTGGAACTTTAGTCCTGGATGTAACTGATAGAAAGGTAAAAGTTAAGTTAAATAAAGGTTGGCAGGAAGTAACACCTGCGTCTACAGTATTTATAAATACGGTTCTTCAAGATGGTATACAGGATAAAACGACTACTGGAGCAGTTATAGGAGGAGATGGTAATTCTTCTACTCCAGGAGTTTTGGTTTTAGAAGATACTAATAAAGCAATGCGATTACCTATGGTTGCATCTCCTCATTTGAATATTATTAAACCTGCTGCAGGAATGTTAGCTTACGATACAGTGTCAAAGTTAGTGTGTATATACAATGGTAGCGAATGGGCATTTTGGAAACCTGAATAATTCCCAATTAATAAATTTTATACGCGACAGGCTATCCTATATTTAGGATAGCCTTTTTTGTTGGAAAATATATTAGTACTCCATTTTTCTTAGTTTTTTGTTGGTAAGTCCTACTATAAGGGCAATGGCTAAAGTCATACTTCCCCCAAATATTACAGAACGCACCACGCCTAGAAGTTTAGCGGCTAGACCACTTTCAAATTGCCCCATCTCGTTACTAGACATAATGAAGATAGAATTAACGCTTAGAACTCTACCTCTTATTTTGTCAGGGGTTTTTAGTTGTACTATCGTCCCTCTTATCACTACAGAAATACCGTCTAACATACCGCTAAGCATCAAGAAAAAGAACGAAAGCCAGTAGAGTTTAGACAATCCAAAACCAATGATGCACAATCCAAAACCAGCCACCGCCACCAATAGTATTTTACCTTGATTTCTCCTCAACGGAATAAATGAAAGCAAAATAATAATACACATAGACCCAATATCAGATGCCGCATTAAGTAGCCCAAAGCCTTCGGCTCCTACTTTAAGAATATCACTAGCATAGACGGGTATCATCGCTACCGCTCCACCAAACAAAACCGCAAACATATCCAAGCATAAAGCTCCCAATATTTCTTTGGTTTTATAGATGTAGGTAAGTCCTTCACGCATACTTTCTAGCACCTTTACTTCTTTTTTATTGTACTCGGAATATTGCGGTTTTAATTGCCAAAAGAATACAGACGCTAAGGTCATCAGACTTACAATAACTACAAGCGTCCATTTAATAGTAATAAGTGCAATTAAAAAGCCTCCTAACGCGTGTCCAAATACTGAAGAAGTAAGGAATGTTGCCTGATTTAGGGTAACAGCATTGGCTAAGTTTTCCTTTTTTACCATTTTAGGTATCATAGAAGGGACTAATGGTCCTATAAAAGCACGGCAAATCCCTGTTAGAAATATCACTGCATAGATGAAATAAGAAATCTGGTGTCCTGTGAGATGATAAGAGTTTTCTAAGAACGCCAAAGCGACTAATGTACTAATGAGAACCACATAAACATAATTGCAGATAAGTAGCATTCGTTTTTTTTCGTTCATATCTATTACATAGCCTGCGTATAGGGCAGTAGATACGGCAGGGATAACCTCCGAAAGTCCGATGAACCCAATAGAAAGAGGGTCTTTGGTAAGCTGATAAACCCACCAACCTAGAAGCGTGGCTAACATTCTGAACGCCAAAATAAGAAAAAACCTACCAAATAGAAGGTGTCTAAACTCGATGTTTTTTAAAGTTTTTAGAGGCTCTAGGTTCATAAGGTGAATGCTGTTGTTTTCTTTAGATTATATGGTTCATTAAAAAGTCGGCTATTTTTCTATCGTTGGCAAGCCTAGGGATTTTGTTTTGCCCACCAAGTTTCCCTTCGGATTTAGCATACTCGTGGAATGCGTTTCGTTTCAGCCTACTGATTTTAAGCGGTTGTAATACCTTACCCTCTATCAAATCATCATAATAGGTATTCCTTGCTCTTAGCTCTTGGTCTAGGGTCAATCTAAAGGCTTCTAAATCTTCGGGTTCTTTTTCAAACTCAATGAACCATTCGTGGTAAGGTAGCTCGTTGTTGGGAGGAGTTACTTGTGGTGCAAGATGAAACTCCGTAATTTGAGCATAGTGCTGAGCCACGGTAGATTTCATAGCTTCTTCCACTTCATAAGCGATGACGTGCTCGCCAAATGCAGAGGTATAGTGTTTGGTTCTGCCACTTACTAAAATACGGTAAGGGTTTTTAGAAATAAACCTCACTACATCTCCAATAGAATACGCCCACAACCCAGAGTTGGTGGTGAGAATCATAGCATAATCTTGGTTGAGTTCAATATCCTTTAAAGTCAAGCGAGGAGCGTTGGGTTTGCCGTATTGCTCCAATGGTACAAACTCGTAGAAAATCCCATTGTTGGTGAGTAGTCTTAAACCTTCTTTAGTATAATCGTCCTGAAACGCAAAAAAGCCTTCACTAGCAGGGAAGGTCTGTACAATATCTACAGAACCACCAAGGAGTTCCTCCATTTTTTCTCGGTAAGGTTCATAGTTTACGCCGCCAGTTACGATAAGTTGTAAGTTAGGGAATAGTTGTTTTATTTTCTTATGGTGTCTTTCTACCAAAATTTCAAAATACATAATGAGCCAAGGCGGAATCCCAGAAATGAGTGTCATATTTTGGGTTTCAGTTTCATCAGCAATTTTATTGACTTTGGTTTCCCAATCTTCTATACAGTTGGTTTCGTAGCTCGGGAGTCTATTTTTTTGCAGATATTTAGGGATATGGTGAGCTACAATGCCCGAGAGTCGTCCTGTTTTAATCCCATTAACCTCCTCCAATTCAGGGGAACCTTGTAAGAAAATCATTTTACCATTTACAAAATCGGCATTATTCTTTTTCGCAATATAATGAAACAGAGCCGACTGTGCCGCTTTGATTTGGTAAGGCATTCCTTCTTTAGAAATAGGGATATATTTGGCTCCAGAGGTAGTACCAGAAGTCTTAGCAAAATATTCGGGTGTATCCGTCCAAAGTATGTTGGCTTGTCCTCTTTTTACCTTTTCTATATAGGGTTTAAGGTCTTCGTAATCCGCAATAGGAACTTGATTTTGAAAGTCCTCTAAAGTTTTGATTTCGTCAAAGTTGTGGCTTCTGCCAAACAGGGTCTTTTCTGCTGTTTTTACTAAATTTCTCCATAAAGCCTCTTGGTGTTCAATCGCTTTAGATTGGTCTAGTGTGGCTTGTTGAGTGTGTTTCTTCGCCCAAACGAGAGCGGCTTTCTTTTTAATCCATTTTAACATAGAGCAAAGATAAGATTTTGTTACTAACTAAGAATAACTCGTGGTATAGATTTAACCAGTCAATAAGGCTAATTGAAAATAAAGAGGTCTAAAACTTTCAGAACCCTAAAAAAATTCCGAAATTAGCCACTTTAAAATCAACATAAATTTATCAGAATGGAAGAACAAAATATTTTAGATTGTGTAATTATAGGTTCAGGACCTGCAGGATATACCGCTGCAATTTACGCCGCTAGAGCGGATTTAAAACCAGAGTTATTCACAGGATTAGAGCCAGGTGGACAATTAACTACCACTACAGAGGTAGAAAATTTCCCAGGTTATCCTAACGGTATCACAGGACCAGAAATGATGATGGACTTACAGAAACAAGCAGAAAGGTTTGAAACTAAAGTCCATTACGAAATGATTACCAGTGTGGAATTTTCTAAAGAGGTAGGTGGTATTCATAAACTATCCACAGGAAGTAGAGAGATTTTGGCTAGAACGGTAATTATATCTACAGGTGCTACCGCTAAATACTTAGGACTAGACGATGAAAAGAAATACTCTGGTGGAGGCGTTTCTGCGTGTGCTACCTGCGATGGGTTCTTTTATAAAGGGAAAGATGTTATTGTAGTAGGAGCGGGAGATACAGCGGCAGAAGAAGCTACTTATCTAGCCAATATTTGTAACAAGGTAACAATGTTAGTAAGAAAAGACCACTTTAGAGCTTCTAAAGTAATGGCACAAAGAGTGGAAAAAACACCAAATATTGAAGTAAAATATAACCACGAACTCATCGGTATCAAAGGTGAAAATAATCTAGTAGAGCGTGCAGTGGTCATCAATAACCAAACGCAAGAAACCTCTGAAATTGAAGTTCACGGGATATTCATTGCCATAGGACACAAACCTAATACTGATGTATTTAAAGGTCAAATCAACCTAGACGAAAACGGCTACATTATCACCGAAGGCAAGTCGTCTAAAACCAATCTTCCAGGAGTATTTGCGGCAGGAGATGTGCAAGACCACATTTACCGTCAGGCAATTACTGCCGCAGGAAGTGGTTGTATGGCAGACATAGATGCCGAAAGATATTTAGGGGAATTAAAAGGATAATCATTAAAAAGCGGAGCGGAAATAGGTTCTATTTTTTAGGAGCTATTTCCCGCTGTCCGCTCATACTCCTCGTTTTGCCGCTCCACTTCGTTCCGCGGCTTCACTGCGGGGTATCCGCTTCCATCGGGGCTAGTTTCAGCACTCGTTATATACAAAATGAAAACAATACTATATATATTCATAGGCGGAGGATTAGGAAGTGTATTTCGCTTCCTTGTTTCTCGTTATACCGCTCAGTTTTTCAAATTAGGGACTTTTCCTATGGGGACATTGGTGGTTAATGTATTGGGTTGTTTTTTTATTGGGCTGTTAAGCAACTCTCTTATGAAACAAGAATCTGATATTATTAGATATTTATTTATAGTGGGGCTGTGCGGAGGTTTTACTACATTTTCTACTTTTTCCTACGAGAACCTTGTGTTATGGCAAAATCAGGATTATGTAACTCTTTTTAGCTATGTGGTGGCAAGTTTAGTATTAGGATTTTGGGCAGTTTATTTAGGATTTAAAGTAGGGTAGTCTAAATTTTTATTATTGATAAATAGTAATTTATACTATTTTGGAGTTGAAAGTGAATGTAAAATTTGTGTATAATTAAAAATAGTTATATATTTGCACCACTAAAAACAACGATAGAGTTGTTAAGGAGAGATGGCAGAGCGGTCGAATGCGGCGGTCTTGAAAACCGTTGACTGTAACAGGTCCGGGGGTTCGAATCCCTCTCTCTCCGCAAAAAGGAGTTAAGCCGTTGTAAATCAACGGTTTTGCTTTATAAAACAGGTCTTAAAGCACAAAAGTGCACAAATTCCATTTCCGCTACCCCTAATGTCCAACACTTTAATTTGGACGAAATGGAAAATTATTGGACTAATCCCAAAGTGAAACATTACCCCTTAGAAACAGGTAAGGATTGGTATGTTTGGTTTCGATTTAACGGAGGTAATCCCATTAGAGTAAAGCAAGGGCTTAATCAGATTCCAGAATTTGAGGAAAGGCTGCAAGAGGCTTATGCAATGGCAGATGTCATAAGAGAAAGGCTAGAGAGTGGTTGGGTTCCTCAAAGTGCTAAAGTGAGGGTAAAAAGGATAAATCTTATAGATGCCGTTATATTTGGCTTTGAGGAAAAAAAGAAAACTCTTTCAAAAAATAGTATTGATAATTTTAGAAGCTCTGTCAATTTCTTTATTGAAGCGGTCAAGGAGTTGAAATATCACAGAATGCAGGTGTCTAGTTTTGAAAGGATACAGGCTAAAGAGGTTCTGGAACATCTAAAAAATGAGAAAGGCTGGTCTAACAAGACTTACAATAAGCATCTTGGCTTTTTAAGGTCTGTTTTTCACGAAATACTTGATGCTGACTACATAAAAAGTAATCCGTTTAGGGATATTAAGAATTTAAAGGTTTTAAAAAAAGAGGCAAATGTACCTCCGACAAATGAGGAAATGAAAGCTATATCTAACGCTTTGCAGGATTACTGTTTTGGATTCTATGTATTTTGCTCCACTATCTACTATTGCGGTATCCGTCCTGCGGAATTGGTGCAAATGAAAGTGTCAATGCTAGATTTGGGCAACGAGCTTATCAATTTACCTGCTGAAATAACCAAAACAGATGCTGATAGGGTAGTACCTATAAGCGAAAACTTGAAAAGTCTATTTTCAAAATTTGACCTTTCTAACCCTCATAACTATTTGTTTGGTACCTGCGTGCCGAATGGAGGAAGACACGGTATTAAAAATAGATATTTTGAGCCCAATGAGTTCAAAGTAAAGGAAGATACAGCTAATAAACTATGGCGTAAGCTAATAAAAGACGGCTTAGGCATTGACAAAAATATGTACTCCTTGAAGCACAAAGGAGCGGATGATAAAATACTAGCAGGAATGCCTATTGAAACTATACAGGCTATATTTGGACACTCTACCCAAAAAATGACAGAGAGATACGCTAGGATAATGAAACTACAAAGATTTGAAGAGGCTAAAAAAATAAAGTTGCCTTCTTTTTAGATAAAAACCGCGGGAATTTACAAAGTTCTCGCGGTTTTTCAATTAAAAAGTTTTTTAATATCTATTTGTAGGATTTCACACCATTTTTTTAATAAAGCAACTGTTATTTCGGTCTTGCCTTTTTTATAACGGCTTATTTGGGTTTCAGATGTATTTAAAATTGGTGCCAATTCTTTAGCTGATTTTCTACTAATTAGAATTAGTTTTTCTACTTCGTTCATTAGTTGAGAGTTGATGTTGAACTTTCGTCTATATTTTTATCCTCCCAATCAAAGTAATCGGTTAGAAATTTCCAAGCATTCTTAATTACTTCTGATTCGTCAAGCCCTAGATATTCGCAATTATTCTGAACAAAAGCAATGCCCCATCTTTCATTCTTATATGTTTTCTCATCAGCTAATCTCAAGCCGTGAGCCTTAATTTGATTGAGGTTTATAAATTCTATTAGTGATAAGGCTTTCACGCAATAGACCCAAAGTCTATCGTCATTTGGAGAACCGTCTTTTATTGGCAGTTCAGCCAGTAGAAATTCTGGTGTTTTGTGGCTTAAAAAATAACTCATATCTTTGTGCTTTAATTGTTGTGCAACTGCACACCTTTAATTTTCTATTAAGCCCCAATTAAGGGGCTTTTTTAGTTAATTTTCTTATTAAAGAAAAACAGCCCTGATAAAAGGACTGTTAATACCCCACAAATAGGCGAGGTCCTAAGTGTTTTCGCGACGGAATACTCCTTATTATGAAATGATTTATAACCATTTCATAACTAATCATACATATAACATTTAGCAAAGACAATCAAATCCCTTTTCTTTTTATAACATTCTATCGTTTTTTCGAAATCCTCAACATTTCAGCGATTTCTGAATTACTTTTTTTATTTGCTATTTGACTAATTTAGCAGGTTTTAAAAGGGCTATTTCGTTGCCATTATTTCTACCACCAGAAAATTTAATGCCGTCATAACCCAATGAAATTAATTCTTTTTTAAGAATAACACCTATTTCATAATCAACAATTGTTTGAGCATTGAAATGATTCACATCTTCAAAAAGATTTTCTTTTTTTATAATATCTTCAACAGTTGTTGAGTAAGATGTTATTTCTTCTGCCAACTTTTCATTTCTTTTTTTATCTCTTTTATTTCGGTAATATGAGAAATGCAGTAAACTTTTTGAAGCAGAAAGCCTACTCTCATTATCTTTTTCAGCTAAAATTTCAGCTATTTTAATTAACTTTCTTCTATTTTCTTCTTTTCTTAGGTCTAAAAGTTTAATATCATCACTTACTTCATAAGTAAATAACCTTGTTACCTCTCCATCTTCATCATCTATTTTATACGCTTCTGCAATTTCTATCGCATCAGCATAAAAGAAAAACTCCGCTTTATTTTTATTATCAAAATTAAACCTGCGACTTTTATCTGTCACAAATTTATCTTTTGCTTTTTCAATTAAATTTTGAAATTCAACGCTGTGGTGTCTGTAAAGCCTCATTGTTATTATCTTTAATTTTCTTATGCAAATATAAGATGAATTTTTCAAATAAACAAATTTGCTAATTATTTTTAACAAATTTTAACAATTAAAAAGAAAAAGCAACGATGACTATTTCGCTGTTTTGATATTTTTTTTATCTTTGTACCTCATTAAGCACAAAAAGTGCTTAAGTTGGTATCCCTGCTTTACGACTATTTTTAACTTTATTTTAATTTTTATAGTGCAAATATAAATATACTTAAATTATTATACAAGTAAAGAGTGTTAAAAAATGTTAAATTTTATAATGGCAGTTTATTAAAGTTAATTTTATTAAAAAATAGTTAAATTTGTACGATAGAAAAAAATTAAAGTAAAGTTAAATGATAGTAAAGCAGATTCTGAAAGATAAAGGAATGACGGCAAAGGAACTCGCCGAGAGTATCGGAATGTCAGAGACTGGGCTGTCTATTGCCCTATCCGAAAAAGGAAATCCCTCTTTATCAACTCTAAAAAAAATAGCAGAAATTTTAAATGTTTCTTTGGCTGAACTATTTGGAGGAAATGGAGGCGGTATAATGGGCTTTGTGGAATACAAAGGCATTATTTATAAGATAAAATCTTTTGAAGACCTGCAAAAAATTTTAGATTTGCGAAAATAATTTTTATTAAAAAATAAAAAAATGAAAGATTTAGACTTGTCGAAACTAAAAGGAGAAGAAATAGCCCAGTGGCTATTGAATAATAAAAAAGCAACAGCTATTCAGCTGAGTTCTGAAAGAACAGATACCGATGATGGCTTTATGCATATACTCGTCCACAAAGATGAGTATGTGGAAATCATTTACTCGTATTTGAAGATAGATGAGGACGATGTGATGCAAAACTTCACTATTTACTCGAAAAGGTGGGGAAACATCGACAATTCATATTTTGAACTTCAAACATTTGAAGGAGAAATTTTCACAGGAGAATCAGACAAAATCTTGTGTGGGGTGTTAAGTCTAGGAGATTTAACAACTTTAAAATAATAATTAAAAAACTTGCTGCAAAGCAACTATTATTGTAACTTTGTTCTACATTATTTAATTTAATAATAAATTTTTTCTCATAAATTAATTTTTTTTATTGACGAAGCCGAAAAGTCAAGGATTTAAACTAATTCTGCTGCAACAGAATTAGTTTTTTGTTATTAGATAGAAATTAAACAAATTCTTAAAAAATATTCCAAAATTATTCTATACGATAAAAACCACCGTTATGGTGGTTTTGTTATCTAATATCATCATATTTAGCAGCAATTTCTGCTATTTTCTTCATAAGAATTTCTTTCTTTAAATCCCATTGTTTCATATCGTTAGGATTGCTGATAAAACATATCTCCCAAAGCACAGCACAACCTGTACCTAAATTTAATATACCCAATCTTCCGTGTCGTGTTGTACTTTCGCACTTCACGTCTCTATTTGGAATACCTAAAATTTCAGATGTGGCTTTACTGATTTCGTCAGCCATTCGGTAACTCATAGAATTTTTGTTTACAAAATCCTTCCTATTTACTAGGCATTCAGTACCTGTTGCTGTTGTAGGTCCAGCGTTGAAATGTATATCTAACAAGACAGAACCTGCCCCAGGTTTAATTCTTCTTTGAAGCTGTGTATTAGTTTCGTTGTCTCTGTCTAGTATTAGCTCATTCTTCCCATTGGGGAAATATTTAACAAATAAATTCCTAGCTTCCTTTGTCAAATCGGCTTCTTTTCGTCCATTATACACAGCACCACTATCCGCATTGTGATGTCCTGCTATGGGAAATGTTTTCAAATACATAGTTATTAGTTTTTTTTGTTAATTAAAATAGTTTTATTCTTTTCAGATAAAAATAAAGTGCAGCCCCTACGATAATTAGGATACTACCTATAATTACCCACACCCAAGTACCGAATGTAAATCCAGATGATTTCACTTCGTTAGATACCGCCCTTATTTCATTAGCCACCTCATTTATTGTTCTTTGAGATACAGCGTTTCTTGCTAACTCCTGTACTTCATTAAGACGCTCCTTTACTTCTTTTTTCTCTGTTGTATGTTGATTGCTATTCTTGAAAGATTTAACCGAGAATTGAGCATTCCCCTTTATGATGATGCTTTGTAAAGTATCCTTACCCTCTACTTCGTGAAAGACAAAGGGCGTTTCAGGTTCGGTATTTCCAAAAATTTCAATCTTCTTTTCTTGATGTTTAGAATGTTTATCAATCTGAAGTTTATCTTGCACTTTAGTTGTTTGTTCCTGCTTAATTTCTCTAACAGAAATGCTGTCTTTTAGTTTTACTTCCACAGTTTTACTTTGGATATGTGCGTCCGTCTTCTTCCTCGTCCGACAAGAAAACAAAAGAAGTACAGCAATTATCAATAAAAATTTACTCTTCATATTTTTTAGTTTTAAAGGTTTCTAAATCTGCTTCTTCATTAAACTTGCGTAATTTTTTCATCCACCCGACTGGTGGAAACTTTCCATTGGTTAGAATTGATAAATTCCCCATTGCACTTCCCGCAGGGTAGAGTAAAACCATTAGTTGGAGCAATACTTTGAAATAGATGGCTATAAAATCAACATCTTTGACAATTTGATGCACCATTTCAAACAGAACATATCCTACAATTACGCTTGTGGTTTTCCCAAATAACCCATAGACATTTTCTTTAAATGAAAAATCCCTTTTCCTCCAATGCACCCAACTACCTAAAATATGGTCTAAAAACAACGCCACAAAAACAAAGGTCATAAAGATTTTGTTTTCTATGTACCAACCGATAAACCGCTCCGTAAGAGATATTCCTATGGCTGGTGCGGCAGCTAATTTTATCGTTCCTAGTATTTTTTGGCTTGCAGTTCCTGTATGTATATTCATCAGATTAGTGATGATAAACTCTTTAATCATAATGTGCGTCTTTTATTAAAAATTTGCCAAAGTTTTCGGTTTTTCAAATACTCTAAATCGTTTTGATTCTCATAAGCCTCTTGTTCAAATATGATATTCCGATAGGCTTCTCTATGGTTCTTATACTTTATTAAGTTCCATAGGTAGTTTAGCCCATACCAAACGAAAAAAGGCAAAATCAGTAACTCTAATTGCTGTCTTAGATGTATTTTTTCGTGATTCAACAAGTACCTGTTACTTTGATACTTTTTCTTCTTTAGAAAGATGAAAGGAAACACCGCCATTGCGGTGTAACCTCTCGGTACTAAATACTTACTTATTATTACCATCTTCTGCCTCTTTTTTTTCAACTTCAAAGCCGTTGATGATTTCTAAGATTGTATCTAAGACACTATTGACTACTTGTAAATCTTCTACATTTTTCACTCCTTGACCGTTTAATGAAAAACCTCCGCCCTTAGAGTAAGAACCTGATAGATTATTCCCGTCTTGTAATTGAGTGCTGAAATTGACCATTTGGGGAGTTTTATTATTGTAATCAGTTTCGTACTGATAATAAATTTGTTTCTCCCCAATGCTTTCCATTAGCGTTGTTGCTACTCTCTCATTTACTTTTTGTAAGTTTTTTGTTTTCATAGTTTTATTGTTTTTAAAAGTTATTATTATGAATAATTTGTTATTATACCTTTTCTAATGGTAAGCCATACTCCCCCCAAAAATAATTCTCCTGTATATCCTACCTCTCCACCCACACGAATATCTCCCGATTCTATATTTAAGGCAGTAGCATACTGTCCGTCAGCCCTTATAGATAGGGCGTTGTAGGGCGTATAATTGTTCACATCACGCCCCCAGAGCCGAAGTATATTGTTTTTATTTCCGTTTAAAATACTATCATCATTATTGATGAGAGCATAGCTTTCTCTCCCAGATGAAAGACTTTTTTTATATGAAAGTATGCTTCCAGATGACTTTATTTCTAAATAGTCGTTTGGGTCTGCTATTCCTTGCCCCGAAAGTGTATTTCCGCTAATATTGAACCTTGCTATTTTACCACCCGTAATTTCCATATCAGAGCCATAAACTTTCCCATTATCCAGCACCCTAAATGGTGCATTATGCTTATTGGCATAATTGCTACCTGCTCCAAATCTCACGCTCATTGCTCCCTCGTCGGTAATACCACTAATAAAAGCGTTTTGATTAGCTTGGTTGCTTCCGACTGACATCAAGTTAGCCATCATCAATCCGCCTTGTATAGAAGAGAAGTTGTCGGTCTTATTCTTTACATCAGATAACGAAGTCTGCATATTGCTTATCCCTTGTTTAAGGTTAGCAAATAGTGTGTCCAAGTCTTCGGGGGCAGGCGTCCAATCGGTAGCTTTGTTACCTTTCTCTAACTTCCAATTTCTATGGTAAATTTTTGCAGTTGACGGTACACTTCCCTCATTATTCCATATCGCATATATGCCCATAAAACGAGTGTTGTTATATGGACTGTTTTCTATTTTTGTCCAAACATTAGCTGGACAAAATTTTCTATTATTCTCCCAAAGACCTATATACATATCGTGAGTGGGCTTCACTTCCATTGATTGGATAGTTTCCTGCCCTGTGAGGTCTTCCGTGAAAACACTTATATTATTGAGTAAATGAAAATAGGTAGAAATATAAAAATTACCATTATTCACACTTGTTCCAGAAACCCATTTCACTCCATTTTCCTCTCCCTGTGTTAATTCCCACACTCTTCTGTTGTTGTTGAACATTCCGTATCCTTTCGAGGCGTTTTTAATATAGTTTCTACCACCAACTACTATTGAACTGATGGCACTATTCAATTGTGAGGTTGTTGCTCCTCCGCCGTTACTCACTATCGCCGAAGCGTTTAATAGCTCTGTTTTGATATAGCCTCCTTGTACTATCGTACTACCCAACATCGCTTTTTCTACCGAGTTCTGCCACGCCATTGTGCCGAGGTTATCCAATTGGTCGGCTTTCGCTTTTACAGCGTTAATTTCTGCCTGTACATCTTCAGGAGCAGGCGTCCAATCAGTAGCTTTATTACCTAGCTCTATCTTAACATTACTTACTTTGTAAGGCAAATTACTATAAGAATAAGTCTCAAATCTCAGACGACGAGGCTGTCCATTGTTTACTCCTGCAAGTTTGAAAATATGACTTATCCTTGTTTTTCCTGCACTTACAATACGACGAGAGGAAGATGCAGAAGCAACTAAACTTGTTCCGTTACTGTTATATATCGCTAAATCGTTATCTTCATTAGTTTCTATATCTGCGGAAAATACCACCTCTTTTCCTATTAGCTCTGGATTATCATTATAGATGGTATCATAAACATTATATCGTCCTGTTTTTTCAATATTTGATTTCAATACCAAATTTCTGCCTCCTACACTCACCGCATCTACCGCTTGTTGTATAGCACTCCCAACTTCCACATAACCATTACCGCTTTTGAACTTAATCGTTCCTGCTATTTCCCCACTATCCAAATCAAAATAGGTTTGTCCGTTGAGCGATTTAATTCTCCCTGCTGTTATTTGCCCTCCGTGCATAAATACATTACCGTACATTGCTTCTGCTTCTCGTTTACTGTCTTTTGGTGTGTAGAGTAAGTAACACAAGAAGTAATAATAATCTGACCGACTATCAAACCTTATCTGCTCGGTGGTGATATACCACATCGCATTACTACTTCCTCTTGAACATTTCGCATAAACGTAATAAACCTGATTCAATAAATCATTACGGCTGTATGGTAGTAAATTCCACTCTCTAATATCGTCTTCTAAAGAAAAATGAACCAACTTCCCACCACTAATAAATGTTCTTGCAGGATTACCCTCTATATTAGGATTCAGACTTATATTTTCTAATGCAAATTGTTGGCTCTTTGCTCCAACCGAAAGCATATTGGCTTCTATACTCTCTGGCTTGATATGTGTAGAGTCAAAGTAACCCTCTACATCAAAGACACTTTCTCGAAGCTCTTGCAGGTTACGATAACCGTTCAAGTAATTTCGTCGGTTAATTTGTTCCTGCGTTTTTATAACCGTTTTAGTATCTTTAATATCGGTAAGCAGACTTGCTACAAAGCTGATTTCGTAAGTGTCCGCAATGCCTATTTTGTAATTATATTCATCTAATAAGTCCCTCGTAATATCTACTATGCGTGTCGTTTTATCTATTTTAAGCGGTTCATCTATCACACGGATATAATCCCCAATTTTAAAGAAAATAGATGTACCATCACCTATCTGTTGAAGATACAGAGGGTCTAACTCTAAATTATATTTAAGGTTGTTTACCGATTGTTTTTCGTATTCCTTTTGTCCCTCTTCAAGGAGCTTGTTTTCGGAATTAGTAATGTACTGTTCAGGTAGAGCAATATCCAACAAGGTAACCTCATCGCCAACCGCAAATGAAAACACAGAACCTGCTTCTGGAAACTTTTGTCCTCTTTCGTCTGTAAATTGCTTTACTCTAAAAGTCTTAGTAGCGTGGTTATATCCTCCGTTTTTAAGCAACTCAAATTCATATCCTGCCAAATTTCCTTTGTTTATATGGAGCTTCGCGGGAGTATCGTTTAATAAATACTTTGTTCCGTTGCTGTCAGTTTCGTTCAGGTCAAAGTCCATATTAGAAACCTCTATCTCTTGCGAGCCGTTTTCCAAATTGGTAACGCCTGATACTATCCCCTTAAAAGTAGGTTTGATGTCGTCAAAATTTTTAACGCCCTCTTTTAAGCCGAACAATTTTACCTTAGCATCGTCCTGAATATATTCCTTTCCGTGAGAAATAGGCAATCGCAAACGCTGTGAATAATCTCGGTATCCGCTTTTAATATTATTCGTTGAGCCGAAAACATAAAGACGGGTAATCACATTATCATTCACATTTACTCTACTTAAAGAATAAAGCCCATTTCCTTTTCCATATTCAAAGGTTTGGTTTAAAGTTTCGCCTATTTTCTTAATGTTGAGCGTGTAAGATTTTCTCTCTAAATCTTGCTTGATTTCAAACTCGGTATCGTATTCCTGACATATTTTTTGTAAAACCGCTAAACAGTTTTCATTATTAAAAGTCAGCGTTTTAGTTTCCGTGTTTTGTGGATATTCACCCAAAACCCAAGTAAAATCTGAAATGGAATTGATATTTGTGATTAGCGTCGTAAGGAAAATGTTTATTTCTCCCGTTAAAGGAAAATCCGCCGTATTTTGGAAACCTTGAGCGTCCAAGTTGAAATACACCTTATCTCTCAATAAATACTGTACTCCCTCAAAAACTAAATCATAGGCATAATACCCTTGCTCCTTTTTTACCTTTGGTGCAGAGTTGAGAGTATATTTTCGGTTTTCATATTCTATATGGTTGCCTACTTGTAAAGCAAGAGGAGTTTTGCTTTCTACGGTGATGTTTATTACATCTTCTGATAACAAAGATTGTCTATGTTCGGCTTTGGTAACCGAACGCAAAGGCTTCCTATTATTAAGGTTAAGGGGCTTATCTCCTTGTATGACTATAAACTCCATAATTCTTCTGCATTGGTTTGTAGGTTAGTAATTTCGTCTATGTTTCCTGATATTGTAATATAATGAGTGTCTTCAGGGGCAGGCGTACAGTCAGTTGCGTTGTTGCCTTTTTCCACTTTTACATCTTTAAACCAAACTGTATTGTTGCTAAATACTCTTAGTATAAAGATGAAATAGGCAGCGTCAGACTGTGTCCTTATTGTGAAGTTCACATATTTATATTCTGAATTAACAGGGAACTCCCTGTAATTATCAGAATAAACAGCCGTATAAGTACCATTTTCTTTCATTTCTAATGCGTAGAAAAAGGCAGAACCTATCCCCTTAACAAAGGCTGATATTGTATATTCTGTGTTTTTCTCACATTTTATATTTTGGTCTATTTGATTGTAATCTTGTCCATCTATTGAGGTTATCTTAACTGCTCTTTCATTAGGTAGAAACTCTGCTTGTGGATACCCTTTGCTCCAATGTTCTCCACCGTTTTTAAATTCGGTGTTGCGAGCTAGGTTTCGACCATAAAAACCATAGCCACTTAACTCTCTACTTGGCACCGCCTTATTGATTGTTATATTCCCCTTTCTTGTTTCGTTTATTCCGTCTATGTTTATATCTACCCAAGATTGAGCATTAAAGGATAATTGCAAATCGCTACCGATAAGTTTAAATACTTTTTTGATAGGGTTGGGGTCTTTCATTTTCAAAGTGAAGAACCCCACCATTTTACCCTCTTTAAAGGATTTTTCAAGTTCTACTCCGCCAGAAAGGTAAACATCAAATACTAAAGCGTTTCCTAAGTATTCTATAACCAACCTCTGTAACCCCTCTTTGTCAAATTCTGACAAAAGGGTATCAAAATTGGTTTTCATTTGCGACCAAGTTTCGCCCTCAACCCAACCTTTCAACTCAATTTCTCTCTCGTCGTATTTGGGCTTGGCTAAATCTACCGCTTTGCCGTGATACTCCGCCCAATCGTAAGACCGTCTAGATTTTAACTTAGGTTTATCCAAAAGCCCTTTGGATTCTGAAATAAATACTCCAAAATCTTTAAAATATTTGCTATTCAGAATGTATAAAACTTCCTTTGTCATCTTCTAAATATTTTCACTTTAGCATGGTCTTGTTCTTCTACAATAACCTCTGCATTATCCAACACTGTTACAAATATGATAGCGTTATCTTTCGCCGTGATTTTCGCCTTAGAGTTCCCCCTTAAAATGAGAGAGGAAACACTAAAATCGCCGTAATTCAGCTCAACATTAGAATAGCCGAAAAACGCCATTTTAGACATTGTTTCAACTTTTCCCAAAGCATCTAAGAATAATCCGTATTGCTCTGTTTCTCCTCTGAAATAATGGAGCATTTTCTCGCTTGGAAAATTGTTTTTTAATGCCCAATCATCACCCTTGAAAAACATTCTACATAATGTCTCCAAAGTAGGATAGCATTTCATTTCATTATACCACTCTTCGCATAGCCCTTGCTTTTTAGCTTGTTGTATGATGTCTTGTAGTTTCATATTTCGTTTTTTTAAATAAAATTTCATTTTATGAAATAATTTCGTACATTTGTCTTATGGTTATTATTTCAAAAGCCCCACTAAAGAGGTATCTAAATGACCGACCTGACCATAGCATAGAGGTTTGGCGTTGGTATCTCGTTGTAAAAGATGCTGATTGGTCTAATTTCGCAGAAATGAAGCAGTCTTTTAATAGTGTAGACAGTGTAGGCAATGGTCTATTTGTCTTTAATATAAAGGGCAACCATTGTCGTATTGTTGCTAGGGTTATTTTTGGAGCAAGAACCGTATTTGTAAAATTTGTGGGTACACACGCTGAATATGACAAACTAAACTTTAAAAAGTTATGAAAATAAACACTAAAAAAGACTATCAACGCTACTTGCAAGAGGTAGACGAATTGATGAAAAAAGGAGAGGAACTTCTGACTTCTACAGAACTTAACCGTATTAGTGTTTTGTCTTCTGCTTTGGAGGAGTACGAAGATGCTTTTTATCCCATTGCACAACCTAAAACTCTTCCCGAAATGGTAGAGCTTAGATTGTTTGAGAAAAAGATGTCTCAAACCGATTTTGCAAAAGTTTCTGGAATAAGCCTTTCCAAAGTGAACCAAATTATAAAGGGAAATCGTAAGGTAGATATTCCTTTTGCTAAAGCGGTTTACCAAGTATTGGATATTCCTGCTGATTTTGTACTGTCTCATTCTTAATATCATAATCCTAGTCCTCTAGTGTCGTTAGATTTTATTTTTGCGTTCATTTCTGCGAGGTCTTTTCTCATTTGATAAAGGTTTCGGGTGTTTTCCTCTATTTTCATTAGGTTAAGTAGCGAAGATTTCGCAATGTCTAACCCAAAGCCTTGATTTTTCTGTATTTCTGCAACGTGAATACGGATTGCATTAAATTGCCCTGCGAGTATCCCTGCGGTTTCCTCACTCATTCCCCTCATTGCTCCCGCCAAGGAGTCCGGGTCTTCAAGTTCTTGGAATCCCTCATAAACATTCGACATCCCTTCCAAAAATTTCCGCCCATTCTCAGATATGGATTGCCACATACTTTTAAGGCTTTCTATCTCCCAATCCTGAAACCCATCAAAACTTCCATTGCCTTTTTCATCAAACCCGGCGTAACTCCTTGCCTTTTCATAAAATCCCTTCATCTCATCTTGAAGAAACAAATCCAACTGATGCCTCGCTATCCCCCTCAACATATTGTTGAACGCCTTATCCAAATCTTTCAAACCATCCTTCCCCCGCAAAAAAGAATCCTCCAACACATCTCCAATTTTGGCAGCCATTTCGGGAATATCGGTTTGAAGAACATCCTTTATAATGCTTTCTTCAAGGTCTTTAATCGCTCGTTCTGTCGCCTTATACTGGGCGTTGTACTCGTCAATCTTTCCCTGGTCTTTTTTCTTTTTCTGACTTTCCGCATTCTTAGCGTTTTGTATCGCCTGCTGCTGTTGCCTCAAGTTTTGGATTAGCTCCCGCTGCCCCTTTTGCTTTTGAGATCCGAAAGCCTTATCAAGAGCGTGTGATAACTCATCATACGCGTCTTTTAGCTTTCTTATGGCTTGTTCTTGGCGCCTTACCTCCCTTTCTCTTCTCTTATCGCCGTTTAGAGCTTTAAAAATGGAACCTATCAACTTCAATCCCGCACTTATCATTCCAGCGATATTTCCAGACGAAATACTTTTTGCTAAATCAAAAGCCGCATTACCGACCGCTGTAATATCCTCGATAGCATCTTTTGTAGCATCGTCCATTCCGCCAAAAGCATCTGCTAATTCTGTTACTCCTTGTATGGTAGCGTTGAATATATCCTGTCCTTTTTGCAACTGTGCATTAAGCAACTGCTTAGCTTTTATGGCTTCTTGTTCGGCATCGGTCATCTTCCTGTAAGCCTCTTGGGCTTGAGGGCTATTTTTACCGAACTTATCAACAGTAGCATTATATTCGTCTTGGGCGGTTTTTGCATCTTTATTGGCTTGTACATAGCCTTTAACTCCAGATATAATGCCTGTAAACGGATTATTTCCTGCCTTTGCTCTTAGCTTATTCAAGGTGTCGTTAAGCTCCCTTAACTCCGTAGGCTCTAGGTTCTGCTCTTTGGCTCTTTTAAAGTCTTCAAAGTTCTTGATAACCCTTTCAATGGTACTTTGACTCATATACTCCAAATCAGAGAAAGCCAACGCCCAATCGCCAGATTCTTTAAAAGCGTCCATATCTAATTTGGACTGCTCTTTCTTATAATGCTTGTCTATCTTTTTCTGCTCTTCTGGAGTGGCATTTTTGTATCTTTCTGTGGCTTTGAGGGCTGTGTATTCTTTTTGTAACTCAAGGCTTTTTTCTTCGTATGTTTTTTGTTGCTCCAAAAGGTCTCTGTAAAACTTATCGTAGTCCTTTTGGGCTTCCTTTAAAGCCGAAGCATAGGCTTTGTTTCTCTCTAAATTATCTTCTTCTGTTCCGCCTAGTTGTAAACTTTTGGCTTTTTTAAGTTTATCTATAAGCTCAGCCCCTTTATATTTTTCTTTAAGTTCTGAAATTCTATCATTAACGCCTTGCATAAAGGTTTCTGTACCATTAGCGTTTTTCAATTCATTTTCAATGAAGATTAAATCTATAGTAGTTTGTTCTGTCGCTTTTTGAGCTTCTATTAGCCCTAGATAAGCCTTTCTTTTTTCTTCTAAGACTTGGACATAAGATTTGTCCTTTAGGTCAGGAAATAGATTATTTACCGTATCCTCATTGATGAGTTCGGGTCTATTCATTCCTATTTGTAAATACTTATCCCTAAGATTGATTCTTCTTTTGAGTTCTGCTAGTTCTTCTTCTGTGGATTTTATCCTAAACTCTTCCTCAATTTTAGCTTTAGCTTCATTAAGGACTTTGAGTTCCTCTAGTGCTTTATCCTTAGAAACCACCTGCCCTGTTTCATACTCTTTTCCATACTTGTCTTTCCCTCTTACCTTAACTTGATAATTTCCGTCTTTGTCTTTAGTGGCTCTTTCTAAAGCATTATTCCAAAGGGAAATACGCTCTTCTAAATCCTTTATTGAGTTCTTAGAATAAACCTCTGCTAAGGCTTTTTGGTGTGCTTTGGCTTTTTTCTTGGTTTCGTTTGCCGTATTGGATAAACTCGTTTGTTGTTTTTTAGCTTCTTCTTCCTCTCTTTTTTGCCTATCAGCATTGTATTTGGCAGAAATTCTTTCTTGTTCTTCCGCCATATCTGCAAATACTTGAGTTTGTTTTTCTGTTTCTTTTTGATACTCCTTTAGGCGTTTATTTACATCAACGAATTGACTAGCCAAAGCCTTTTTATTATCCTCTCCTCTGAATGTTACAATGTTACTTTTTCCAAACTCATCTCTGCCATAGTTTACAGTTTCATCTTTCCAACCTTCTTTTTTACCCTTTCTGTATTTTTTTAGAATTTCTTCTTTCTTGTTGATGAGTTCTGCTTCCCCTTCTAATCTCTCTTTTTCTATTTCTTCTATTTTGGAACGAATAGCCCTTGCTTTAGCAGATGCTATGATAGCCTCACGAAGAGAATTGTATGCATTAGCAGCTTTACCTGCCATAATGATTTCAGCAGATAAGTTTCCAAAATAAGAAGGATATTCATTTTGAAGTCTTTTTGTAGCAGCTAATCTTTCCTCCCTTGATTTTTTATCATCTGTTGCAACTTTATATAATTTCCCAAGTGTAGAAATTTCTTCAGTACCCTTTTGGTCTATCTCGGATAAAGTCTCGCTTAACTCTTTATTTATCTCATCGTATTCATTAGTTATGCCGATTAGTTTTTTTATTTCATCTCCATAGGTTACATAAGTAGTAGCTAAAAGACCTATTAGAGCTATAATAGCACCTATTGGGTTAGCTGATGTAGTAAGATTAAACAAGGCTTGTGCATCTTTTGCCGTTCTGATTGATTTGGCTAACGATAGCCAATTTGATATAGCCTGTTGGGCAATTTGTGCTTTTTGTAATACAGAGGTTACAATTAACGCCGCACGATACGAGCCATAAGTCGCCACTAAAATGGTTAAAACATCTATAACATCTTCGTAATGCTCCACCAAATAGGTTGCTCCTTCAATACCGCTATTCAAAAGCCCCTCGCTACCTTCGCCAATCTTATTCAGCATTTGGTCAAAAGCGTCTTCCAAATTAGCTACTTTTCCAGATAAGGTTTTGGATTGCTCCTCCACTAGATTAAAGAATAATCCCCCCTCATCGGTCATATTCTTTATTACCGCTTGAACCTCTGGAAAACCTATTTTTCCTGCAGAAACCATATCTTTAATCTCTGCCTCGCTTTTACCTAATACTTTACCCAACTCAGAAAGAATAGGGATGCCCGCATTCATAAATTGGTAAAGGTCGTTGGTCATCATTTTGCCTTGTGCCTTTACTTGCCCATACACGTGAATAAGCTGTCCCATAGGAACTCCTAGACCAGCGGCAATATTCCCCATTCTTGTAAGGGTTTCTGTTACCTGTTCGGCAGGAACTTGAAATGCTAATAACCTTTTTGCCCCCTCTGTAACATCGTTAAGACCGAAAGGCGTTTTGGCGGCTAAATCCACCATTTGCCCCATTAACTCATTAGCCTTTTCCTTGCTTTTGAGCATTGTGGAAAAGGCAATCTCTGTCTTTTGGAACTCGCCCCTAACATTTATTAGTTCACGAGTAAAGCCAATTAATGCTTGTCCAGAAAAATAGCCTGCAATACCAATAGATAAATTTTTAAATGAAGTATCCATTTGGCGAGTTTGTTCCTGCGTTTTTTGATTAAGACCTAAAATATCTGCTTGTATCTCCCTTAGGTCTTTACGCCATTGGGTCATATCTATTGCTGCTCCAAAAAATAATCCTCCGTTATTGGTATTCATTGTAAGTTATCAGTTTACTTACAAATTTACTTTAAGTAGGGGAGGGTTAAAATAGCAAAATCAGTATGTTATGCGGAAAAATTAAGTTTTTGATTTTAAAACACGCTTTTAAAATCAAAGCGGAGGTGTTTTAGTGTAATTTACTTTTTATATCTTTGCGATATAACTAATTAAAATTTAAAACTATGAAAAAAGCGTTATTGTTTTTTGCCTTGTCCTTGGCAACATTAGGAACTTTTACATCTTGCTCAAGAGATGATGATAGTACAACGGTAGCCTCTAACCGTTATAATGTTACCGGGAATTGGAGTTTTTCCGAATACAAATCTGATGGCGTGTGGAAAAGTATGAGTATTCTAAAATACTACATTAACCTCAACGCTGACGGAACGTATACCACTAATTATTTAGGTGTTAAAGATTCAGGAACATATACTTATGATGGTAAAGATTTAGTTGTAACAAAATCCAACGCCTACGACCCAACCCACATTAGGATTATAAGTATGGAAGGAAATAGTGCTCAAGTAGAACTATTTGACCCTAAAAATCCATCGGATAAAATTGAATTCAAATTGGTAAAGTAGTAAACTTCAAAAACAAACCCACGTTGTGAATTGCTTTCAAAATTTGCTATCTTTGTGATAGTTCGCAACCTCAAAAATAAACCCATTGTTTATCAATGGGTTTTGTGTTTTTGTGAGGCAGAAATTGCTTTTTATTAGTTGTTATGATATTTTTATGTAATAAGCCTATCTATTGAGAATAAAAAAACCTCAGAATAAATCTGAGGTATACTTATTTTTTTTGAGTGCAGCACTAAAGCATTAAATAATAATGAATAGTGGGACACTTTTGATAATGCAAATTTACAAAATTATTTTATATACACAAGATAGTTTTATTAAAAATCAAATCCTATACTTAATTTTGTTCTGAATAATATCATATACATCGGTATCTTTATTACGATACTCATCAAATAATTTATCCAATTCTTCTGAAAGTTGCTTTGACCTATTTTCAGAAATTTGTTCCAAAATAAATATAATAATCTTTATACAAGAATCTAAACAATGTCTGTCGCTATCATTAAATTCATAAAATGGCAATTTTGGAATGCCATATGCATATCGTAAATCAAACATAACTCCACCGTGTGCACAATAATTTCTAACAAACACAATGGTATCAATAAGTTTAGTAAACTTATCAAAATTATTTACTTTGTATAATTTTGAAATTCTCTCCTTTATATCATTATTTAGGAGAGACTTGTATATTTTTAAATTTGTTCCAAAAGTAAAATATTCTAATGTTTTCCAAGCTGGAGCATATTTATCATTGAGATTATTTTTATGATGTTTCGCTATTACTTTATTTTTAGCTATAAAATCATCATTGTAGAAATAATCAAATTTTTCAATAAAATCTTTTGAAATTACCTTTGGGTGAATAAACCAAGTGGGTGTTGATTTATACTTATTTGAACAGTAGTAAACAAGTTTCGTTCTGAAGTTGATTTCAATTCTATTGATATATTTTATAAGCAGATGCCTTAAGTCTACATCTAAATAATAAAGATTTAAAATTGTGGAAAACTTAATATTCTCTCTAAGTTTATGAGTTTTTGTATTAGTTTCAAAAGGGTGCCAGTAAAATCCCAAACGATAATAACCTATATCCAACAAGATTTCTTTAACCTTATCCTTGTCTATGTCAAAAATCATTCCCCTTTTTTCTAATTTATCTATTTGTTCATCTATTGACGTTGCTATGCTTCCCATTATTATTAAGTTTTTCATTCTATGCACAAAAATAACTAAAAAATTTGCACAGTAAAAAAATAGTCGTATATTTGCAGTGTTAATCCAAGTGCCACACTTGTTTAAAGTGGTAAGATATTTAACGATATTATAAACTAAATCGTCAGAAGGTGTCGTGTAGTAGTAATACTATACACTAATTGCGTAAGCGCTTGGATTAACAGCACCCACTCTGACGATTTTTTAATTTTATACAATTATGTTAATCCAAGAGACAACCGCACCAACCGCAAA
Source organism: Riemerella anatipestifer ATCC 11845 = DSM 15868 (assembly GCF_000252855.1). Taxonomy (NCBI): domain Bacteria; kingdom Pseudomonadati; phylum Bacteroidota; class Flavobacteriia; order Flavobacteriales; family Weeksellaceae; genus Riemerella; species Riemerella anatipestifer. The sequence goes on from NC_017045.1 coordinate 115,115, forward strand.
CAATAGTAGCGAGGTGCAAAACCAAGAAACCATTGATAGAGCGAAACGCCTATCTGAGTTTAACTCTTGTTTTGGTGTAGACCAAGACAATCTATTTTACCTAGTTACAGAGCAAATGGATATGCTTACAGGCGAAATTCGCAAAGGGTATTACCAAAATGCTGAACAAAGAGTAGCCAACTTAGCCTCTTTGCTTTGGGCGATGCACAACCGATTACCTAAAGATTTTTTTGAAGATGTAGAATTGTTGACAGATGATATTTTGCTTAACACTAAATCTGCCTAACTATGAAAGCGTTAATCAAAATCACAGAACAGAACGGACAGCAAGCCGTGTCGGCGAGAGAGTTACACTCTTTTTTAGAGATAACAGAGCGTTTTAGTAGTTGGTTTGAGAGAATGTGTCAATATGGATTTGTGGAAAATATTGATTATCAAGGGTGTGAATTTTTTAACACCCTTGCAAATCAGACACTTAAAGACTACGCCCTAACCCTTGACACAGCCAAAGAAATATCGATGTTGCAAAGAAGTGAGAAAGGCAAACAAGCAAGGCGTTACTTCATAGAGTGCGAGAAGAAACTCCGCACAGGGGCTTACGCTTTACCACAGACCTTTGCAGAAGCATTGAAATTAGCCGCCCAACAAGCAGAGCGTTTAGAACTGCAACAGGCAGAACTCAAAAAACAAGCCCCGAAAGTGGCTTATTATGAAGAAGTATTGCAAAGCGAAAGCACTTATAATACCAATCAAATAGCAAAAGAGTTAGGTATGAGTGCCATTACGCTTAACAAAAAGTTACAAGATTTAAAAGTTCAGTATCGGCAAGGTGGCACTTGGCTACTCTACCACAAATATCAAAATAAAGGCTATACGAAAACTAAAACGCATACCTATACCGATACTAAAGGAGCAACCCAAACCAGTATGCAGACGGTATGGACTGAAAAAGGGCGTTTATTTATACACGAGGCTTTATCTAAACGCTTACAAAGTGCCTGATATAGAAAAGCACCCTTAATGGGTGTTTTCTTTTTTTAGCAATTCACAAAGTAGAACATTAAAAAATATTACTAAATTTGCTTTTGTAAGTAAGGGGGACTAAGTTCCCTTTGTTTCAGAATAACAGATTTGGCTTTAAGTTTCGCAACAAACTTAAAGCCTTTTTTTGTTTACCGATACTTCTCTAACATTTTTTCTAAATCTTCTGGCGTTTGTTCGGTAAGGTCAATTTCTTTCTCTTTCTTATCATCGTCGTAGTTAGGAGCATCTATAAGCATTCGCTGTACGATACGCCAATCTACTTCCCAAAGCAAATAATCTAAAGTCCAGCCGAAATGGTGGCATATTTGCCCCATAACACCGTATATAGATTTTATTTCTCTATCGGATTCGCTTTGGTTGGGCGATTTCCGTTTAACAATGCGATAGAGAGTATAAAATTTGCGTAATCAGCCTCTTTTAGTAATGTTTGGGCGAAATTCAGTATTTCTTTTGAGGTATAAGATTTTAATACTTGTCGTTGTATCCACCACGAAAGAAGTTTGTTATCCGTAACGCAAACCGCTATCACTTTGGCTACTTTACGAGCGTTTTGTAATACTGCTTGGTATTGAGCGGACAGTTGTTCTTGAAAATCTTTTGAGTTTAACGCCTCATCGTTAAGCTCCATAGTGATAAATATCTTAGATAGCCTAAGCATACGCCCCAAAGCCATTTTTTTGGCTTGGAATTTTCTTTTTTTTCCAAAAAAGGAAGTTACCTCTATTTCAAACCCTTTTCCCGTGAGTAGGTCGAGTTCCTTTTTTTCTGCTTGTATTTGTTCTGTTGTTGTCATTGTGTTTTGCTTTTAGAAAAAATACCTACCCACAAATGCAGATAGGTATTTCAACAATTAAAAAATAGAAAAATAGAAGTTATGCAACTTTAAACATAGAGAATCTTGGTTCTCCGTCTTTCGTTGGTCTTAGAACGGAAGCCGTAATATCTAACATTAACAAGTTTTCTTTTCCAATATCTGGGGTAAATTTTGCCGTAATAGACACTCTTGGAAACTTAAACCCTAATCCTTTTTTGGGAGTGATTTCCATAGAACGCTCAATGGTTACAGATTGATTAGGTGCTTTGTACACTTCTGATGGACCCGACCCAGACTTAGAGCCTCCAAATACTTTCACAATGGTATCAATATCGGGATTGGCAATTTGATATTGGATATTTATTTTACCTTGCGTGTATTCTACGTGAAAAGGGTCGTCGTATTCCTCTACGAAAAACTCTTTCTTCTCGGCATCTTCAAAGTTGATTTTGCAGGAGCCTTGATTGGTTACACCTATCTGTTCAAGAGAAGTTCCCATTCCTCCATCTGATGCAATTTCGCCAATTTTAATACTGGCAAGTCCAATGTTTACTTTATTTGACATAATAATTTAGTTTTAATGGTTATTTTTTTAGTTAAAAGTAGGGTAGGCATTAAGCTGTACCCTGAAATTGTAATAATTTTCGTTTTGTTCTTCAAAGTCCTGATGTGTTTCTACATCAAGGTTATAATCGTTTTCCCAAACATCGTTTAAAATGGCATAGACCTTATCCGCTATTTCCTTTAGACGCTTGTTGTCCTTATGCAGTTGCGTGATACCACCTACCGTTACAGACTTTTTAGGCACATAGCAGTTGATATTGAAAACGCCATTTTGTAGCATTTGGTTCGTCATCGTTAGCGAGTTAATCACAATATCCTCCTTGTTGCTGTTTACTGGGCGATTGTCTTTGTAAATTTGCCCATTGATGAACTCATTTACTTTTGCCCGAAGTAGCAAGTCTAAAATCCATTGTTTTCCGTCTAATACCGTTCTTTTCATTGCAACTGTTTTAGTAATATTGGCACTTGTATTTTCGCTAACTGTTCCGCACTTGTAAGCACTACACGCCCTTTGCTTTCTACATAGCTGGCATATTTCATTCCTGCAACCACAATTAGAGCGATACCTCTAAATTTTGGTGCTACTTGGTAGGCTAACTCTCTGCCGTATTTCAATGGGTTTTCTTTGCTTGGCACGCTTCCGTTAGCTGAAATGCTAAAATTTTCCTCAATTACCCTTCCGTCTACTACAATTATATACCCGATAGAATTTCTAAGGTTGGCTGTTTGGTCTTGGTATGTCCCGTTAGCCTTAGCTTCATTAACACACTTTTCGCCCACAAATTTTAAAACCCTTATTAACTTTTGGGTATAGTCTTCCTCTGCTTGTTTTAGAATAGCATTTATATCATTCATAGAAAACTTTGGAACTAAACCCATATTCTTGTGTGTAATTGTTCTTTAGCAAATCGCTGTACCGTAGCCTCCAGCCTTAAAACATTTCCGTTCCACACTTGGATTTTAGCCCCCGTGTTGATGCTTGGACAATGTTTTGGAGCGTAAACCACCGCTGAATAAACATAAGCCTCTCCGTCTGTTTTGGTAATCTTACTACCGCCACCGTTAATTTCATCTCTACAATAGCTGATAGTAACCCACTTCGCTTCTCCACCTTCCCATTCTGCCGTAGCTTGGTTAAAAGTCGCTTCTGCTTCTTGAAAAAGTTTCAAGATGTAAGGATACTGCTTTACCATTGGTTAGAAATGTCTTTAATTGTTGGTTTAGGCAAAAGATTAGGCTTTCCCAGTTTCTCACATAGCATTTGATAATAGCCCTCTACTGCTTTTTTATCAAAAGATATAGAGTATCCGCCCTCACTAACGCTGTTTGGGAGTAATAACATTTCAGGGAGCAAATTGTAGAAAAACAAATCTAATTTAGAGGCTGTTTCATTGTTATACTCGCTTTCCATTTGCAAGCCTAACTTTGATAATTCTGCACTAATTAAGGTGTCAGAGTAAGATACTGACCATAAATTTAGTTTCTCTTTGATATACTCCCCGATAGTCATTAGAATTTCGTCTTTAAGATTAAATTTTGTCTTGTGTTGTTCAACACAGGCACGGCAAACGCAGTTCCTTTAGTTGAAATACTAATCGGGTCTTGATGCCCAAATGTTTTCACAAGGATAAAATCGTCCTTGACCGCCTTACTCATTACATCAGGGAAGTTCATATTAAACTCCGTAGTAGTTGTATATTGTGTAGTTCCTAAGATTGGAGACACAGAAAACAAAATATTTCCAGCTTCCCAACCATTAGTGGCTTCTACTTGCCCTGCTTTGTTTTCGTGAGCGACAAACGATTCTACCAATCTGAATGTAGGCAACCCTTTTCCTTGCAGTTGGGCATTTAACTGTTCTACCGTAATATTTGGCAATACCGTAGAAGAATTTACAGGAATACCGTGTACAAACTGACGAACCAAAGGATTAGCAAGTAATACATCTAACACATCTCTTTCAAGTGTGATAGTAGTATATCTATACCCTTTGCCTCGTGCCTCGCTTTGCAAATCTGTAATTTCTTTAATAGGGTCAGCATCTGCCGCGGTAAACCAATTTTTCTTAGCATTTTGAGTTTTGATTTTAAAATCAATCTCCACATTTGCCACGCCCCCAGCGTTATTCGCAACGGTAGTTTTGAACTTTCCGTTAGAAATTAACTGTTTAGCTACCCATTCCAAACGAGCGTTCACCCCGTCCGCCACAAAGGTTACATCTTCATAAATTTTGTCGATGAGTTGGTTTTTTATCGCTTGATTTTGAGGGTAAAGAGCAACAGAGTTTCTTAGTTGTTGTATTCTAAGTAAATCCCTCTCATCTTTATCCCTTGCAATTTCAATCTTTGGAATTTCTCCTTTGATTGATTCTACAAAATCACGCCCTTTTCTTGAGGCTTTTGAGCCGATAGCTACAATATCAGCCATTATTTTAGCCCCCATTGTCCCCTCTATACTTGCAAAGTTCAAGGTTGGGTTAAACTCTAACGGGAATAAGGTTCTGTATTGAAACTCGCCCAAAGGGTAAGCATTCAAAACAGCTTCCAAATTTGCCTGACTAAATTCAGGAATAATATTATTTGCGTTTATCATAGTTTAGTTTTTTTTAAAGGTTAAACGAATGAAATTCTTGGAAGAACCGTTTTGATAAATTCTACAGCTGCTTTCTCTTTGTCAGGTAAAGCATCTTTCCTTGCAGTTCCAGCCATAACAACAGCTACTAAAGGCATATCATCAATGACCACATCGTGAGCGGTTAGCCCGATTGCTCCTACAACATTGACAGCGGATAAGTTCAAAGGCTTGAACATACCTTCTGTATCAGGAATTAAAAGCGTTCCTGCGGGAACAACACCATCTGCAAATCTCTCTTTTGCTTTTTCTGCGTCGATATGAACGCCCCCCGGATATGTTGCATCGACTTGGTCAAACACAACTATTTGACGACCAACGCCGTCGGTCTTTTTAACTTTTTTCATTTCTTAGTTCTGATTTTGATTAAACTTTGTTTTAATATAATCCTGAACATCGGCAGAGACTTGTCCCTCTACTGGTCTATTTCCAAACAATGGGTTGCTTTGGTTTTTCAGTAAATCATTGTTGATAGACTGTGCAAACGCATCTTGACTTTCTTTTAGTTGGTTTGCAAACTCGTTGATTTGCTCATCATTCTCAAAGGTTTTTCCGTCAATATGCAACTTGTAGAAGTTCTCATTTACACCTAACTCTTGAAGTTTAGCAGTTAGCTTTTCCTTATTGGATTGTTGGATTTTTTCGGATTTTAAAGCGGTGATTTCCCCTTTTAATTCTTTCAGTAATTCCAACATTGGATTTGGCTCAGGATTTCCCTCATTTGGTTTCGGTTCAGGGTTAGGGTTTGGAGTTGGATTAGGCTCGTTCTTCTCTAACTTCTCTTTCAAATCCTTAACCTCTTTTAAAAGAGTTCTGTTCCTGTCCTCAAAGGATTGATAAATACGCAATTCACTTTCCACGCTTTCAATCGCTTGGGTGATTTCCGCTTCTTCTGCTTCTTCTTTGACCGTTCTTGCCAATCTGTCGGCTGTAACTTTCAAAATGCTTTCACTTAACCCTAAATCTTTATATTTAGTTTTAAGTAATTCAAGAATTTTTTTGTTCATAGATAAATGGTTATTAGTTTTTTAGTATCTTTGTGTTACAAAACTACTTTAAGTAATAACTCCTTACAATAGGAAAACCAAACAAATAGCGTTTAAAATTAAATTTCTGATTTTAAAAGCGTGTTTTAAAATATGAACGAGATTTTACACAAGAGAATAGCCGATATGACCACCTTTGAAATGATGGAGAGTGCTTATCTTATAGAAAAGGCAAGGAGTATCACAATGTCTATTGATGATTTTGCCAAGACTATGGGGGTGGACAATCGGAAAGTTTATAAACTTTTAAAGGGCAAGATACTTCCTGAAGAAATAATAAGGGGAGGCTATGATTCTTTAAGACAACGCAAAAGACCCATATTTATAACGGAAGAGGTGTTAAAATGGATTAAAAACTAATAACCAATAACTATGAGTACATTTAATTTTTCAGAATTTCTGATGCAAAAAGGATTTACTTTTACTAATTACGGAAGCCATAATTTATACGAGCTTTCCAGAGACGGACACGATTACTGCGTGAATTTACAAGGAGAAGTAATGACCACCAATGAAAGTAAAACAAAGGATTTAAAAGTGGATATTCCTATTCCTAAAAATAAAGCGGAAGCCGAAAGGTGGTTTAAAAAAATTCTTGGATAATATTAAAAAAGCCCTTAAATAGGGGGCTTTTTATTTGTACGATTAAATAAATTATCGTAAATTTGTAGGGTAACTGAAAGTCAGTTATGCGAGTTCGCACCTCGCTTGTTTAACTTTAACCAAAAATCAATGAAATTCAGATTTGAATTGAGTTTTAGAAAGTTGAAAAGAGGTTTTAAAATCAGGTTGTTGGTCGCAATCAAAGATTTATTAAAACTAATTTTCTAATTTCTAACTCGGTGGGGTTAAAATCCCACCTCATTGATTTTTCATAAAACAAAGTTATGAAATATTTTTTAAAAAATATTCGTTCTAAATGGAAAGAAATAAACACGGAGGGTTACGAAAAAACTTTTGTTCTTGAGTTGTCTTTGGAGCAGATTATTTTAATTGGCATTGCTGTAATTGGGCTTATATGGATAATGATAAAATAAAGGAACGGATTTTAGAAATCTTAGACCTATTTGGAATGACAGGAACAAAGGCGGCAGAAATTATGGGAGTGAAAGCCTCTACCTTTAATTGTAAAAAAAATGATAATAATCCCCGCCATTGGTTTAATCAAAAAAACCTTGATGATTTGGTTGCTTTTATTAAAAGGGAGGCGGAGAAGTTATGAAATTAATTTGGCGTTATTTTCTATCCACTCGGGTTTATACTTCCAATTCTTAAAGCGGTCTTTATTGTCTTTAACCCACTGATTAAACTGCTTCGGTGTTGCTCCTATATAATATTTAGAGGTTTCAGGTGGCAGTTCTTGGTTGTTGTTGAGTTCCTTTATGAGTTCCTCATCGCTTTTTAAAATGGTTCTTCTGTGGCACATACAGCCAATATGCCACTTATTCCAGATGAAATTTTTAGGGTACCTTCCTGCTAACTCATCGCAAATGTCGTAAATCTTATGACTTGGGGATAAATGAATTTCTACGCCCACCACATCATTATTCTGCATTATTCTTATTTGTTCGCTGGTGCGGTAGGCGGTGTTAATTTCCTCCTTAGCTAATCGTAAAGCGTTTTTGTGTGCCGAACGGTAAACGCCCTGACCTGGATTATAATATTTGGCATTTTGACTTAATACTAAATTGCCGTGCTTATCTCTTATCCTGCGATATAGTCTGTCGGGTTCGTTTAGGTTCTTTTTGATTTTACGAGCGAGTTCATTGGCACCCATTCCCTCCGAAAGGCTAACATCAATCGCCATCTCTAACTCGGACTTTACTTGTTGGGTAATACTCCAAACTCTTTCGGATAGTGTAAAATCGTTTATCTTTCGTTGCTGAAAAGAATGTAAGGCTTTCAGATTGTGAGGTGTTTTTGATACCTTTTCAATCTCTCGGATATAGGTTTCCTTGCTTAGTTTATGAGCTAACCTTTCCAAAGTAGCAATTCGCAAAACATTGTATTTTTCATTTGCGAATTGCCACTGTTTCTCCGTTCCTATATTGATAGTATTAAGCGTGTTTTTGTAATAAGAATCTAAAGCCTTTTCAATCTCCAGTAGTATTTTTTTATTATTGCGGAAGCGGTAAATCTTGTCTGTAATATCAGACTTAACCACCAAATATGAAACCCTTGCAATCAAACCATTGTAGATTTGTTCAAGGGTTCTTCCGTATTCCCTTACTCGTTTCCTGTGTAGCGTATCAAAGTCCATCAGATAGCGAATGATTTGCCATTAGCCAATTCGTTAATTCTATCGTCTTCCTCTTGTATTTGCTGCATCATTTCTTTTGGATTCTTAATGCCGAGTTTTTGCATAGCATATTCTTGCGAGTAGAGAGGCTTATTGCCATTAGCTTCCATTAAGAAACGAACAAACTCCGCCTCATTATTGATGATGAAAGGTGTAATAATTGGCTCTACATCTAAGTCATCATTCTTTAGTTTTACATTGAACATTTGCAGGTGCGACTTGATGATACTTGCTCTTCTTTGAAGGGCAGGAATATAAATAGCCAGCTTGTCCATTACCTTGAGGTGTGCCGATAAAAACAAAAATTCAGCATTGCTTCCTGCTAACATATTACCCAAACCTTTCATATTGTCAAAGCTAATATTTGGTGTAGCGGTAAAGTCGTGAACATCTCGTTCTAAACGGTCGGTTTCTTCCGTGAGGCTTTGGTTAGCTTGGGGTTGATTGGCAAATTCAGCTTCCGCTCCTTCTTCTAACTGTAGTACACGCCCAGACTTGTCTTGTGATAACTGCCCTGTTACTTTGCCTTTTAGTTTTAAAATAGGAAAAGAAAAGCGGTCGTTGCTTTCTGCGGTGTTAGAATAAATGTGCTCCAATCTTTCAATGGCAGTTTGCACATCTGCCCACTCTACATTTTCCTGCTTGTAGTACACTATCGGAATTTTTCCTATTGCGTTAGGAATATCGCTTATTTTTTTCCATTCTTTTTCTTGTTCATATCTGATAATCCTTTCGTCTGTATAAACCTCAAAAATGGTTTTATTTCCATTCTTGAACTCCCGAGCAAAAGAAATAAGGTTGTCGTTTTCGTCAAATTTCGGATATAAGCTATAAATGTCAGGTGTCAAAACTTTAACCTTTAGCCTAAATTTTGCTCTAACCCCATAATGTTCGTTAGGTTCATCGGTAAAATACCAAAGCTCGGCACATTCTGTAAATCGTCCCACAGAGGTTGCGATTTCCCTATCCACAAATTTCATCTTGTTTTTTTCAATAACCTTTAAAAAGGCTTTAAATAGCTCATCGTCCTCGAGGTTATTCGTGTATTTGATAGGTTCGCCACATAAAAAGGTAGTTGCTATATTGACTATCTTTTTTTGATAGGGAAGACCGATGCGATTAAGGGGTATGGTTACTTTTTGTTTTTGCTTATTTCCTTTTTCGTCTGTATAGTCTGACACCACCGTTCTATCCGGGTATTTTACCAAATCGGTAAAAATTTTATGCTTTTTTACTTCATATTGGGAGTTGAACAGCGTAATATCAGGCAAAGTACGCTCCCCTTTATGTTTTTCTATTTCTTGAGCAATGGTATTCATAATGATATATTAGTGATAATCACAAAATTAACCATACCGAAAACCGCTAACAATAGCAACAGGGGAGGATTTGACAGAAAAACTAAATTTTCGATTTTAAAAGCGTGTTTTATTTACAAAATACTCGCAATCTGCTGTAAATCGTTTTGGATTGGTTCTTCAAGTTCTATAAAGCCGTAACGAAGAGCGTCTATCAAGTGGTTATGTTTATCAATAGGGATACCTGCTTTTTTATCGTTCCAAGCGTAATTACGGAGTTCCTTTTTGAGATTATAGCTGTTCTCGGTTACAATAATTTGATATTCTAAAATTTTTAAAATAGAGGCGGACACGATGCCAGGCTTTTTCTTTGTTGGTTTTATGTTTAATCCTTTTTTACGCAAGTCCTCAATTAGTCGTGGCTCAGCACTATCGCCTACTATTAAATCATTTTCTCGGTCTATAAGGCTTTTATTTAGCAGATACAAATCATCTGTTGAGAGTTGATTGTTTCCGTAATATTTCTCATCAGCATAGATAATTTTTCTTTTGTGGTCAATAGCTACCTTAACTAATGTATCTGGGTCTATGCTAAATCCGTAATCTTGACCATAGCAGTAAGGAATAGATGTATCAAAGTCGCCTTCCTTCCAATTAGTAAAGATAACGCCCTCTGCCATATCAGCCCACCTGCCTATGATTTTTTGAGCGTACTTGCTCTTATTAAATAGGACTTGGGCTAATTTACCGTTTATAGTACACTGCTCTATACTTTCCTGTTTTATACGTTCTATATTAGACAAGAATTGTTCCGACAAGTTCTCTATGTTGTCTAAATAGGTCGTGTGGATATGTAGGACATCGGGGTGGGTGCTTATCTGCACATCTACACCGTCAATCTGTACTATCTTGTGGGTGTTTTCAATGTATTTTTTATAAATAAAATGGTCGGAGTCGGTAGGGTTGAGTATCAGTATAACTCTTAACTGTTTATTTTTCTGACGAATGGATAGGATTAACTTTTCGTAATCTTCCTCGCTTTCCCACTCTTCCATTTCATCGCCCACGAAGGTGGTTATCCCTTGTATGGATTTAAGGTTTGCCGTTTGGTTTCCTGACGAAGTTTTTATCCCTCTAAATAAAACACTACTTCCTGAAAATTTATTTAGTATTTCATTGTTTGTTACTGTAAAATATTCCTGCACGCCCTCTTTTTCTATTTTCTCCTCAAACTCTGGAATGATAGAAATACGAGCGGAGGTCATCGTGTAACGGCTAAAGAGTATCTTATGCCCAGCTTCAAAAGATAATCGCTCTACAAAGGTAGTCGCATTGTAGGATTTTGCAGACCCTCTACCTCCTGTAAGGAGTATAATAAACTTGTCTTTGTTGGTGTAAAGTGGGTTATATACTTCTTGTGTTTTTATTGGCATTTTGTGAATTTGTCAATATAAAGGCGTGTTTTTTGCTTTGTTTTGGTCTTACGCTGGGGATTTTATTAGACTAAATTGTATTATTTATAAAAAATTATTCTTTTTCTTGTTGATTATTTATTTTGAGCCAATCCGAAATGTTGATGCTGCCTTTTTGGTTTAGCTCTATATCCTGCCTGTCTCTCCACGCTTTAGGTTGTCTATTTTTCAACCAAAATATTTGGGCTGATGTTTCAGGAGGATAATAGTCTTCTACCTCTACAACTTCTACTTTCTCTATCTGTCTATCGCGTTCGTCATATTGCTTTACTTTGATTGGTACTTGTCTTTTTTCCTTATGCCCCAAAGCTCTTTTATACAGAGTAGAAGCCACATTAGCATCGGCTTCTTCCTTTCCCTTTTTTATGGACTCTAAAAATTCGGGGTGTTCGTTCTTCCAATTATTTAAAGTCCCTTCTGTAATCTCAAATAAATTAGCCATTTGAGCATCAGTAAGCCCAGCCAAACAAAATTTTAATGCTTGTGCAGGGTGATAATTAGCGTCGTATTTCGTGGGTCTTCCTACTTTATTCTCCATTCTCTATTATTTCTGCAAATTCTTCTCCTTTTATGAACTTAGTATCTCCGTTTAAGTGAAATCGCTCTAAGAAAAACACTTTATTCTCATAGCTGTCAAAAGATAGGGTGATATAAGGGTCTCCCTCGTAAACGGCTCCTTCCTTAACTTTCGCTTTAGCTTCTTTTACGGCTTGTTTTTTTTCCTCTTGTGAGGCTTTTTCTTCACTATCTTGTGTTTTAGCCTTTTCTTTCTTTTCTTCTTGAGGTTCAAAAGTAGGCACTTCAATATTTAAGTCTTTAGGTAGTTCTACCTCTATAAAAGAAAGGTCTATATCATCTAAACCTGCCAAATCTACATCAATATCAGGAACGATTAAAGCCAATTTTTGGTAGTCCATTTCTCCTTGTACGGACTTGGAGTTAAAGAATATGTTTAGCTCTTTCTCCGTCTTTAAATCCACATTGATAACTTCTACTTTTATCTCGTAGTCGTTTTCTTTTGTAGAGGGATTGTATTTGTTTACTTCGTCAGCAATAGATAATTTTTGATGCCCCGATACTAAATTTGTGGTTAGTTCGTTCCATACCATTCCCCCTATAATTCCGTTTGCCTTGATGTTCTTTTTTAAGGCTTTTCTTGCTTCATCGGTTATCTTTCTTGGATTGTATGGAGCAGGTGTTATTTGGCTTCTTAGTATAGTTCTAGTTTCAGATTGCTTTATTTTGTTTTTCATAGTCATATTCAAATAAAATTCTTTCCGTGTCGGGAAACTCTTTTATAACTCTTTTTAAATCCTCTGGAGCGTTTGCCCTACACCATAAAAGAAAAGAAAGGTTTGTTACATCTGTTCCTTGCGACCTTGTGTTTCCTACATTTCCATATTGTAACGGTTCTATAAGTCTTTTTTTACTTATAAACTGCAAAACTTCTTTATTAGACCACTTGGATAATGGGTATATCTTTTGTGTCTCTTCGTTTGTTATTTCGTTTTCATAGGTTCGCAACATCAACCTCCTGTTGAGGCTGTCGTTTTGCTTAAACCCATACACTACCCATTGGATACCTGTTTCTTCCTTAATTTTTTCTGTAATTGTTGATAGGCTGTATTGTGCATAATTTACCTCATTAGTCCCGCAGATGCCTAATTTTTTATAGTTGTAGTAGGCGTAATGTGGGGTTTGAATAAACGAGGCATTCTTATATCTTTTTTCAGCCCAAAGAATATATTTGTTTATATGCGAAAGGTCTTTGACCATATACATATACACACACTTTACCTCTTTGAAATAAGGGCTTAACATTTCGAGTAAAGCGATGCTATCTTTGCCATTGGCAGAATGAAAGAGTAAAACCCTGTCCGTTTTTTCAGACAAGGCTTTAATACTCTTCATTGTGTCGGCTAGCAGGTTCATTTATTACTAAATTGCACCGTTAGCCTTCAATCTTCTGTTAGTTCTACCAAAAGAAGACAGTTTCCCTTTCTCGTAGTCTTTTTTTGTTCGGTAGGCTTGTCTTTTCCCGCCTGTGTAACGAACTGCATAAGGTTCTGGCATAATAATTTAAGTTTTAATGGTTAATTTTGTTTTAAATGTTTTCTCTATTGATTACTCTTGCAATAGGTATTGCGAAAATCATAGGCACTTCGTCTTCATCTGTTAGATTTTTGAATTTTGCAGGTTCTTCATCTAGCTCGTTAAATCCGTATGATTCTCTTACAAATTTAACATCTTCTTCATCTGCTGGGCTTATAATGTGCGGTGGGTATATTTCTACATCTAAGTGCCACGATTGATTATAGTTCGTGAATCTAATGTATGTTATATCTTCACGCACAATATCATCTATACCCATAGAACCGTCTGGATTTTCCAAATACTTATTAAAGGTTTTTTCCTTCTCTTTATCTACAAACATTTTATGATAAAAGTCTGAAAAATCTCTTATTTCTACCGTTTTACTACCGTTTGCGATAGCTTCTGCATAAGGCTTTCTCATTAACAGCTTGTAAGCCTCAACTTCTGTATTATTTACCTTTATTTTCATTTTTCTATTTTTTTTAATTGTTGTTTCATTCTTTCTATTAACTCAATGAGCATTATTCTATCGTGCTTAATACTCATTTTTGATAATTGCTCTAATTGTTCAAACCTCTTTTCGCCTATCTTTTTGATAAGGTTTTCTCGGTAGGGTATGAGGTTACCGTGTTGGTGCAGGTTGCACTGTATACATTGACTATGAATGTTATCTAGGTCAAATCTTACACTCGGATAACCGCCCCTACTGAAATAATGCCCTGCATTGCATTGATGATTGGGCTTATACTTGCCGCACGAAATACAAATAAAGTCGCCTCTTTCGTTTATTGCGTCTCTTTGACGCACATAAGAGTTTACTAACTTTTGAGCTTGTTCTACTAACTTACCCCTTGTCTTTGTTTTGTACTTCTGTATGGCTTTTGCTTCAATCATTACTTTACAAAAGTAGTCTTAATCTATTATATTTCAAATATTAAAGCGTGTATAAATTCAAAAAAAATAAAGATTTTGATTTTAAAACACGCTTTTAAATTATCAATACATTAAATTAAACTTTTTAAAACACCTAAACTCATTGACCTCTGTATCAAAATAGACTTGTGTGGTTGGGTTTTCTTTTCGTTCTGAACCTTTGGTTTCAGGTAGTAAATCGGCTTTCAAAGTACCCCACGCTTCTCTAATGCTACCGTCTACCTTTTGAAAGTAGAAACGAACAATACCCTGTTGCATTCTCTTTTTTAGTTTGTAATTTGCCCACGCTTTTTTTAGGCATTCGCTAAATTTTAAACCTGTTTGTTTGAAAAACTGCCACGCTAATTGCATTATTTGTTTTAAATATGTTGGGTTCATAAGTTTATAATTTTATGGTTTAGAATTGTGTAAATAGGGGCGTGTTTCAGCCCCATTTGTTGTTAGGCACTTTGTAGGTGTTTGAGAAATTTGTTTACAAAATAAACCTGCCCTTTGCCTGTTACCTTTGTGGTTATGGTGGTATGCATAACGCCACCGCTACCTGAACGAGTGCCTTTTTTGAGTTCAAAAATACCCTGTTCTACATATTTTTGATTGGGTATGTTGTAGCGTTCGCCTTTACGCCCCAAATAGCCATTTTCTCTTAGGTATTTGAACAATCGCCGTTCGCCTATCTCGTAACCGTTTTGAGTAATTACTTTGGCTAACTCGCCAATAAGACACGAGGTCTTACTACCCATTACCGCCTCTGTAAATAATACCTTTGGGGCTTGTGCTTCAAGTTGAGCTTGTTGCTCTTGATTTTGCAAGAGTAATACCTCTTTTTCTTCTTCTTTCTTGATGAGTTCAAGTAAGGCTTCTTTGTAGGTGGTGGGTAGGGTGGTTTTAAGTTTCTTCTCACACTCTATGAAGTAACGCCTCGCTTGTTTGCCTTTGTCGCTTCTCTGTAACATTGAAATCTCTTTTGCACAATCTAGCGTAAGGGCGTAATTTATTAAGGGGCGACCGCCGTTAGGTTTTTCGGAAAAATCCGATAAACTCTGATAGTCAATGTTTTCAATAAATCCATACTCAAACATTCGCTTTATCCAATCTGCGAATTTATCTTTTATCTCTAAAAAAGAGTGTAACTCTCTAGCTGACACGGCTTGTTTGCCATTTTGTTCTGTAATTTTGATTAACGCTTTCATAGTTAGGCAGATTTAGTGTTAAGCAAAATATCATCTGTCAACAATTCTACATCTTCAAAAAAATCTTTAGGTAATCGGTTGTGCATCGCCCAAAGCAAAGAGGCTAAGTTGGCTACTCTTTGTTCAGCATTTTGGTAATACCCTTTGCGAATTTCGCCTGTAAGCATATCCATTTGCTCTGTAACTAGGTAAAATAGATTGTCTTGGTCTACACCAAAACAAGAGTTAAACTCAGATAGGCGTTTTGCTCTATCAATGGTTTTTTGGTTTTGCACCTCGCTACTGTTGTTTGCGGTTGGTGCGGTTGTTTGATGGTTTAACATAATAATTAAAAATAAAATAGGCGTAAGTAGGTGCTGTTAAACCATCGTGTTCACGAAAGTGTATAATATTACTATTATACGACACCCTTACGCCTGTAAGTTTATATTTTATTTTTATTGAGTATACAACTACTCACGATGGTTTAACACTGCAAATATACGACAAAAAATCAAACCACCAAATTTTTTGTAGAAAATTTTTTATTTGAGGTATAAAAAAACTGTTATTAGAGGGTCTTGGTTTTGCACCTCGCTACTGTTGTTTGCGGTTGGTGCGGTTGTTTGGGTTTTGAACATAATAATAAAAAATAAAAAAAGCGTGAGTAGGTGCTGTTCAAAACCCGTGTTTCACGAATTTGTATAGTATTACTACTACACGACACCCTCACGCCAATGAGTTAATATCTTTATTTAAATTGAGAATATAAAAATCCTCACGGGTTTTGAACACTGCAAATATACGACAAAAAATCAAACCACCAAATTTTTTGTAGAAAATTTTTTATTTTTTTCTTTGATGCATAAAAAAAAGCCCCTACAATTGGGGCATTTTTATTACAATATATAATCGTTCTATTTTTTCTTTTTTTGCTTATCCTCCTTGAGCATTTTTTTATATCCTGCCTTAAGTTCTTTTCTTACATCAGGTAATTGTTTTTCCTGAGGAAGATTTTCAGGATTTTTACCAACATTCTTTTTGATAATTTCTCTTACCTCTTTGCCAACTTCGTAATGTGTAGCTTCAAGGTTATGCTGTCCTTGTATCCCCTTACTTTTAATTCGTTCCTCTGTCTGTGTAACACGGAATAAATTAGCTGCCAATTCAGTTCTACCCATGCTATCCATCAGCTTTTCTTTTTTCACATTGCGTTTATTAGCCAACTCCCAATTTCTCATATTGTACATTCCTAAATATCCCGCATTTGTGAACTTCGCATAATCTTGAACTTTTGCGTGTTTCAGAGTAGAATTAAGAGATTTATTCCCTTCCGTTAATTCTTCTCTAATTAAAAGCCTATCTATTTCCTGATGATTTTCTATATACAATTCAAATTTTCGTGTTTGCTGAGCAAAATATGCTTGTGCTTGTGCAACCTCTATTTTTTTGGGGTCTCCATTCATTACAACCATATAACACGCAAAACGAGTCAGTTTGAAATCTTGAAAGGTGTTATTATCTATTGTTCTTTGTTCAGGTAAAATATTATCATAGTAAGGAATATTCAATGAAACAAATGCCTTAGTAGCTCTATCTAAAACTTTTTGAAATGATTTCATATTAGGATACGCCAACATCCTCATTAAGTCTGATGCCCACCAATAAGTTATACCATTTTCTTGCTTAAAATCTTCAAAAGAAAGTCCGTCAGCATCTGTATTATGAACTAATTCACTCATATTTTATCTATACTAAATTTATACAAAAATACAAAAAAAAGTAGACTTTCTTATGTTTTGCTCTTAAAAATTCTGGCTTTTTAAACGGATTTTCATTTTCATCACAAGGAATTAACATTGATAATTTCAATGGCATTCTTAAAAATTCAGCATAGTTTGTGCATCTTTTTTTAAAAATTTTACCTTTTATGGGTTCGTATTGTTGACTTAATACAAAATCTATCATTGATTGTAACTTCATTTATTCTAAAATTTCTATCTTTTTATTATTCCCTTTTTCTATCACTTTATACATCATTTCTTTAACTTGCGGACCATAAGACCTGTAAGCCTTATTAAATGCTTCATAAGGATTGTTTGCTTCTATTTCAAAAGTCCAACCGTCCTCTTCACCCTCGTAATAAAATAAATATAAATCCATATTATTCCTCTGTTTTCTTAATATCGTCATTATTTTTCAATTAAATGTTTACATTTGCCGTCCTTAGGCTCAAACATTGATAGTGGGACTATTCCGTTCCCAGTATCTAGCCATCTTAGGCATTGTTCTTTTAATGGACACTCTTTGTTAGCACATCGGCTAATATCGTTAGGGAGTTTTCTCATTTTCTATTAAATTATATAAAAAGTCAATTACTTCTTTTGATTGGTCTTTGAGGTAGGGCTTGGATAAGTCCCATTTAATATTTTTATCATAACCTACTATAATATGTTTCGAATCATAGTCAATATTATATATTGAACCATAAAAGTCAATAGCTAAAACAAGGAAAGAGTCTAAATATTTATCTATACCTCATTTATTAGTTTTATTGCAATATTGTTGTCGTATCTTTTTGTATAATAAAAAGCCTCGCTATCGGTCATAAAGCCTTTAATGTTTAAAGGGACATCTCTTATCCAAATAGGAGTTAGCATATTGTGCAGAAACTGCTCTAGTGTTCTTAATGCTCGTCTTCTATACGAGTTCATATAATCACCATATTTTTCATAATCTTCATAAGAAACACCTACAAGGTTGTTGTTGTATTCTATTAGTTTTTCATAAAAAGCAATGCCATATTTATCCCAAATTTCTTTTTCAGAAACTTCTTTAGAAATTTTATTTTCTTGTCTAAAATCACTTAATAACTCACGATATTTATTTATTTGAAAATCACTCCAACCCTCCTCTTTGTGAAAAGGTAAATATTCGGCTATTTTTTTACTAATCTCTCTCCAAAATTTAACGTTATAGGGGGTGTTTTTTACTATTGCTGATTCTTGATATTTTCCAAATATCATAAATATTACTTTAGATGAATCTAAATTTACAGTTATTCTAAAATCCTTGACAGCAAACTCCCATATCGTTACTCTTTTATAATCATCAACCTCTATCGGGAAGCCAAATCTTTTGCTTAAATAAAAATAACTTTGGAAATATATATCCTTTGTAAACCAACCAAAATGAGTGTCCTTGTCTATCTGAAAGCCTAATGCTTTTGCAACTGTTTCAGTGATTGTTTTGTTACCTGAAAATAGGTTATATCTGCTCATAATTTTTATTTTGTTCTCATCTATTAAATTTTAGGCATATCTGGCACTGAATGCCAAAAAACAACATCTAAATCCTCCTCTAAATCTGCCTCTGTCATTATCTTGCCGTCTTTTGGGTATATTTCGCCGTTTGAAATTCCCCACAAATAACCGTCTTCAACATACGCTAAACAGCCTAACGCTACCCAACCTTTGCCATTCGTTATCCAAACAGTTTCATTTTCGTTAGGTAATTTTTCTTCTACTTTTATCCAATTGTCTGTCGTCATTATTGCTTATTTGCTGGTTGGAAATTATCAGGTAGTTGGATTATAATCCCTGTACAATAAACATGGTCATTCTCTAAGACTTTAAACTCTCTAAAGTCTATTCCTTTTTTAACAGAATAACTGAAAGCACCGCTTTCGTCTACACTGTAGCCCTCTTTTTTTAGACCTGCATCTAGAATTTCCCCACACCACCAAATCATAAGACCTAGTTGTGATGCTTCAAATTCCAACTCATCATCTTCTATACCTTGCAATGTATCGCCGTCCCAACCGTAAGGGTGTTCTATATATTCTGTTAGGTAACATTCCGCACCATAACAATACATAAGGTCGTCCGAGCCTCCTACAATAATGATAATGTTATTTTCTTTGGCTAACTTTTTAGCTTCTTCTGGGACATCTCTTGAGTATTCTATCCCATCGCACATCTGTTTTATTTTGTCTAATACTTCCATTTTATTTATCTTTTACAAATTGTCCGTTAATCATTTTTCCTGTCCTTTTGCTTATTACATCGTATGCACTTTGTACGCAGTCTATAAAGTTCAGATTCTGCATCTCACATTGAATAATTAGCGTAACTACTATATCTCCTATTGCATCTTTTATTTCTGTTCCATCATCATCTGCAATAGCTGTGAGTAGTTCTGTACATTCTTCTAATGTTTTGAGTGCTTGTTTTGTGGGCGTTGCTTTAGCTAGTATTCCCTTGTCGTCAGCCCATTGTTTGATTTGTTTGATTAGTTTTTCCATAATTTTTACTTTTTGTCATTTCTAATTGATAAATAAAATACTGTAACAATAGCTGCACAGCCAATTATATTCATTATTACTGCTTCTAAATTTTCTCCTATTTCAATCATTGTTTATTGTTTTTTAAAAAATCGTAAAGTTCATCAGGTGTTTTCAGATGTATCTTTTTATTTTCGTGTAAAATACACAGTTGCTTATTTCCGAAATCTGTTTCCCAACAGAACCACCCTATGTAATCGTATTTATCATTCATTTCTTATTGTAGGATTTTCAGTAGCATATTAGATAAATAGTGATTTTTGGGCATTAAGTCGTTTTCACTTACATCAGTAAAAACCTTACTTAAATTTTCAGCTACTTCCTTATCGTATTCGTATTGTTTCTTTATAGCCTCAATGGCTTTTATAAATGTTTGTTTTTGCATAGCTGTTGTTTTAATTGTTGTATTTGGTTATCGTTGTCTATGATTTTTTTTCTAAGCTCCTTGTATTTCTCTAATACTTTCTTTTTATGCCCTTCATAAAGTTGTTTCATATACCGTAGCTCTTCTAGCTTTTCGCGTATTGCTTCTTTGTCCCTGGCATTCAATTCTCTTAGGGTGGGGGGGTTATGTTTAGATAGTTCTGTATCATTTAATTATAGTTTTAAAAATTGCAAACACACTTGTTTTCTTCAAAGTTTAGCTCTCCTGTAAAAGGGAGCTTAGAAAGCTCTACTAAATCGTCAATACTTTTATGACCTCTAAAAGAGGTATTGCCATATTTCCCCTCCATTTTTCTATACCAGTCTATAAAACGAGTTCCCTTTCGGATAACATCTATTAGATTGGCGTCAGATTTTTTCCAACATAGTTCGCAGTTTCCATACTTGTTGTGTATTTCCAACTTGAATGGCTGACTATCCCAAAATTTATTTAGTTCCATTTGTCCTATTGGAAATTGAAAATCAGTCAAAAGTGGAAATATCCTTATTTTGTCTTCCTTGATTTCTGCCCAACTTATTCGCTTGGGCATATCTTCTTTACGAAATCCAATAGCTTTTAAGTAACTATTCACACCGAAAATATCATCTGCAATTTTTTTAGCAGGTAATGTTTTAAGCATTTCGCTACAAAAAGGGGCTTCAAGGTTGGGCATACCATTAAATGCTCCTTTATTTTTGTGTGCAATAGCATTCTCAAATGGTTTAGCAGTCATATCTAAGTTATCCCAATCTACTAGCTTGTAACTAACCCCAACACCCATTTCTGATGAATATACGCCTTCAATTTTAACAAGTGGAATATTCCAATGCTTCTCTATATTTTTGAGAAAATCTATCGTCTCTGGTCGCTCCATTCCTGTATTGCAGAAAACAAACAACTTATTGTAATCCTTATATTTTTCGGATACTTGGATATGTCGTGCCATCATAGCGGAACTTCTCCCTCCAGACACTGTTATTATTAAATTTTTCATAGTTTTTCTGGTAACACATTTTGCTTTATGAATTCACAATGATAGCTTCTACTCCTGCAACAGCTTCTGGTTTTAATTCCAAAAAGTCTGTGCCTATTTGGTTGGCTTTGTTTTTACATATTTCTGCTAAATCCTTGTTGATTTCGCAGAAAAGAACCTCCTTAGCTCCGTACTCTTTCAGATAATCTATAATATTACCTTTTCCTGCACTTGGCTCTAAAATAGTTTTGTTATTTACATCTAACTCCATAAGGTCTAAAACCTCTCTAGGAGTAGGGTAAAAGTCTTGGTTGAATAGGTTTTGGTATTTCATTTTGCTTTTTTATTAGGATTATTTCTTCTCTTGGGCTTTTGCTCTAGGCTTTGCCCTCTTTTCAGAAAGACCACAGGTCTATTGAGTTTCTTGGCTTCTTCTAATACCTCTAAGGCTTTTCTTCGTTGCTCCTTGCTTCGTTGGAGTGTAATTCCTTCCATTCTTTGGTGTCTTTTATGGTTAGTATTTCTTTTGGGAATTTCTTTTGTTTTTCAAGCTCTACAAAGTTTCTAAGCCCTTCGCTAAAAACCGTTTTCTTTTTAGCTAACTCGGCAATCATTTTGAGTGGGAGGGAGGGGTCTTTAACCTTGCAATCTCTGCTCTCAGTTGTATATTTTCTATCGAAAGCCGTTTTATCATCGTGAATAAGTCTTTGGTTTGGTAATTCACTTGTTCTGATATTTGCTGTATTTGCTGTATTCCTTTGTACCATTCTGTTTTTTTTAGTTTTTCTAATCCTTTAAGACCTTCTTCTGGACTTAAAGGGTGTTTTTGTAACACTTTCAAATCACATTCAGAGAGGTATTTATGAGACCAATCTGTAATGAATCTTATTTTATCACTCATCAACTTCTGATAATGAACATCTGTTACACTTTCTGTTTTTGCGTTGGCGTCCATTACAAAGTTTATGAACGCTTCTTTCACTTCGTCAGAAAGGCATCTCGTCTGTTTCATAATTTATTGTATTAAATGCTTCACTTGGAGTGGTTCTAAATTCTTCTATTTTAAACTCTTGATTGGGTCTTCTGTCCTTGAATTTTGTGCATTGTGCAAACTGCACTTTGTCGTCAAACATCTCATAATATCGTCTGCTTCTCCAATCGTAGTAAATGGAGTAAATCCCCCATTTAGCAACCCCTTCAGGCTTAATTTTCAGGATATGTATATTTGTCTGGTTTTCGGCTACATACTCCTCGTCTCCCTCTGGGTTTTCGTTTGGCTCTGGTCTATGGACTAAAATTTGCAACATCGCTTTTCTGTTGTTATTTTTTCCTCCATAGAACTCGTCAGCTAAAGCTGTAAGTTTTATTCTTTTTCCGCTTTTGGTTGTTACTTTAGCCGTCTCCGCCACATGGTTCACTATGATGTCGAACCTGTTATTTTCTTCTGCTTCTAAATTTATTCTGTTCAATACTCTAAGCACCTCACCCGCTTTAGGCTCAAAGTCGTCTATATCGTAAATGGGGTCTATCACAAGGCAGTCAAACTTTATCCCATAATTAGCCTCCGCCATTGCTAACTCTTTGTAGATGTTATCTAGCTTCTGATAGGAGGTGTCTTTTCTATCTTGCTTGAAAATATACAAGTGTCTTAAAATAAAATCTTCTGCCTCTGCTACTTCCTCATCTGTCATAGCGTACTTGTTGGGCTTTCCATCTGGTCTGACTTTAGTGTATGGCTTACCTTGATACATTCCGCAAAACTGTGTGAAAACTTTCTCTACATCTCCGCTTTCTGTGGTAAATAAAGCCACTTTGAAATGGTGCTTTTCAATAAGCTGCATTACCATTTCGTTAGTTACTTGTGATTTACCGTGATTGGGTTCGCCACCTATTAGCAAAGTACATTTCCTACTTCCCATTAACCATTTTCCATTGTTAAAGTCATTCCAAGTTTCAAACGAAAAATAGACTGGGTCTATCTCTCCCTTTGTGCGGAGTTTTCGCATCTTTGAATGAACCGAAGCTAAGTCTATAAACGCCATAATTCTAATTTTTTAAACGCTCCAAATTCCGTAAGTCTTCTTCTTTTCTGTGGCTTTTTGAGAGGTTGTATTTTTGTACTTATCTAGGGTTACGGGACGGCTAAAAAATTCAGGTGTTAGGTATTTATAGCCTTGTTCCATATGGTATTTGTCCTTTACCGCATTTTCGATAGCCTCAAGTATATCCTCCTTTGTGTATCCTTCTTTTAATCTAGCTTTGTACTTTCTCTTTATTTGGTCGTTTATCGTTTTAAACTTGCGTTTTGTTTTGTCGCTTATGAAGTTTAATAGCTTTTCAAAGTCTATATCGTTATTGGGCTTCGCTTTTCCCTCTTCTTCCAAATCCGAAAGAGACCCTTTTGGTTCTTTTTCTAAAAGAACATTTAGTTTAGTTTTATTTAGTTTATTGTTAGTATCAGAAACTGTATCAAGAACCGTATCAGAAACCGTGTCAATATCTGTATCAGAAACTGTATCAAGAACCGTATCACCTGTTGATACAGTTGGAAAAACATATTTAGTTTGTCCGTCTATTCCCTTGCTTCTTTTTTGCGGTGTTTTAAAGTCAATAAGTCCTAATTGCATCAATCTATTTCTAGCATCTCTAACAGTATTAACTGACATTCCAAGTGCGATACTTAAATGTCTGTCGGAATGCCCAAAGGGTTGCTTCCAGCCCAACGAATTACAAGTATGCAACAGATAGAAGTATAATCTTGTGTCGTTAGGGCTGATGCAACGCTCTAAGTTGCATTGCCAAAATTTGTTTATGAGAACTATATAATTCATATTTTTTTATTTCCTATCGTGGCTTAAAGTACCTTTACCTTTCCATTTTTTTCTTTATACTTAACTTCTGTATTTATTATCTCGTACTTCCCATTTGGCAGTCTATTGACCGCTCTTATCTTAGCGGTGAGGGTGTTTTTCTTTTTCTTTTTTGAAATGAGTACCATTTGTTTTTTCTTTTGCTTCTCTGATTGCCTCTGTGATATTTTTCGCATCTAGGTAAATGGTCCTCTCGCTATTCCAAATGAAAAAAGTGGTACCCATTTTACCTAGATTAAAATTACTCCCTTCTATTTTCATTAGTTAGAAAGGCAAATCGTCGTCGTCCTGAAAATCATCGGCATTTGCTTCCTGTATTTTAGGTGTTGATTTTCTTAGATTTCCGATGAATACAGATTTTATATTATCCTTATGATATTCTTCTTTTAATGGAGAGGATATAGAACCGTCATTTTCGTATTTGTCAGGTTCATCATTGATATATACATTGACATTGATATATCGTGTTCCGTTTTCGTGTTTAAAAGTTTTTAGTTTACCTGATTTAAGATTTTCTAATAGTTTGTCGTAGTTAATACTACCGTAAAATGATTGTACCATTGGTTTTTATATTTTTAAAAATTATTATTCAATTACTAAATAGCCTTCTCTTTCGTTTTTATAAATGAGACCTTTCCACGCTAATAGATTGCTCTTGTCTTTAAATCTTGTAATTCTATGGTCGTTCATTGCTAAATCCATATACTCTACATCTGTAATTAAAGGTGCTTCTTCTAAGTGCGATTTTATTGTGTCTCTCATCTCAAAAAAGGTTTTTGCTCGTTCCTTAATCTCTGTTTGAAATTCTATATCTGCATCAAATTCTTTGATATGGTATCTTTGGTCTAATGGAATATCAAACTCTATTTTGTTGCCCCATTCGTCCATAACATTAGAGGTAAGGTAATAGACTAAATACCCTTTGTTAAATCCCGTCGCTAACATTTGCATCTGGACTTGTGCTAAGTAGTAGGCAGGTACTTTATCAATATTTTGTTTAAAAGTGTATATAGTGTATGGACATTTTATATCCATACAATAATTGTCTATGGGGTTAATTACATCAGGAGTAGCCCATAATCCTTTGTCTATTTCAAAACTAACATCTGACTGATAAACAGTATTTTGAAAATTAGGCTGTATAATTACATTATAGGCTTCTTCTTCATTAAAAATGCCGTGTTGCATTGCTGTTGTTGTAAGATGTTTTTTTTGACCTAAAATCAACTCTAAGGCTTTTTCGTAAGCAAGGGTTTGAGCGGTCTTTGCCTTTAGCCCTTGTTGGGTAAATAACGCTCCAATTTCAGAAGCTCCAAGTCCTCCAAGTTTGTTTATTTCTTCCATTAGTTAATTCCTAATTTTTTGAGTTCAGCTTCTGTTTCTTTGGATACCTTGTATTTTTTTCTAATATCGCTAACTGTAAATGTTTTACCTTCGTCTATGCTTGATACTAATTTAGCCCATTGTTCTGTGTCTTTATTTAGCCACATTGCAGGCTCATTTGCTTTTTGTATCTTGGGTTTCGTGTCTAATACTTGCTTGTGTTCGTTAGTGTCAGCGTCTTTAGTATCATCTATTAAAAACAAACCATTTAAAGCATATTTGCGTGCATAAGATGACGACGCACCGAATGTTTGTGATATATCCATTCCTTTTTTTGTGGGGTCAATACCAGCTTGAGCTTTTACGGATATTTGTGTGTTTTTATCACTAATTGTCGCTGTTGCCTCGCAATAAATAATATCACCTATTTGCTTTATTTCATCGGTAATAACTAATGTGCAATCGTGTTTTAGTAATATTGGCTTTAAAGCCTCCAATATATCCTCACAACTTCTGTACTTGTATTTACCAAAGCTATTATATTGCCCTTTTGGGGCTTTTAGCTCTGATTGTATTTTGATGAGTTTTTCCATTTTGTATATTTTTAATTGTTGATTTTGTTTCTTGGGGGTTACGAAAAAATGCCGTAACCTTTCTTAACAGGCAATAGCCATAGGTAGTAACCTATTCGTTTTGCCTTTTGGGTTTTATATTGTTTTATCCTCGCTTTCATCTCTGAAAAAGTTTGTGATTTCTTGCTCTTTTACATTCATAAAAAGGCTTATCAATAAAAGCCCTACCGCAGACATCAAAGCCATTGTATCGTGGCTTTCTGATACGGCGAAAGCGTAAATAATCGCCGTTACTGTTGTTATTTTTGATAGTGTTTTCATTTTTTGGACTTTTTAAAGAAGTAGTCTAGTATATCTTTCTCAAACTCGGTGGCTTCTTGGTATTTTTTACCGTTGATAAGCCAATAGCCGTTTTGATTATTTATTTTTATTAAAGTCATTTTTTAGGTCTGCTAGATGATACTCTAGTTCTAGGTCTTCTTCTTGGTTTTCGTATAGCTTTTGTTTCGCTATATTTACCCAGCCTTTTTGGGCTTCTTCTGACATTTGGAGGTCTTTTAGGCAAAGATTTTCATCTGTGATATTTACCTCTCCAAATTCATCTACTGTTACTAAAACAGTGTCGTCTTCGTCTATTGCGAACCATACGGTAGGGGTAGTATTTCTACCCTCGTAATTGAACCCAAAATCGTTAAATTTTAAGGTTTCTAAGTTTTGTTGTATCTTTGCCATACTTTTGATTTTTTAAGGATTTAACATTCTTATTAAACTTGCTCTCTAATTGCCGTTAGAGGGCTTTTTTTCTTCTTTTTCTCTTTGGTTTTGGATATATTTTATACCTTTCTTTGGAATCAAACATAGCGTGCAACCTCTTCTTTCTACTTTCTTTGCTTTCCGCTACCCCTAACATCCAGCGATGAATTTTCTCTGTCTCTTTAGGGTCGCACACTAATGTTAATTGTGTTCTAAATATTGGTATAAGTTGCTCTGCTGTCATATCTCAATCTCGTCTATTTCTTTTTTTAAACATTCTTTTGCTCTTTTTCTAATGTTCTTTGCAAGTTCACTCTCTGTGAAATATTTTAGAGCGTTAGTAATAGTCTGTTGAGTTACCCCAAACTCTTCTCTTAAGATTTTGTGATATTTACTTGGTAGGCTTATTCTTTTTTTCATAACTTTAACCCGTTAAATTGATAGTGCAAATATAATACAAAATTGTATTATATAAAAATAATAATGATACAATTCTGTATTAAACAATTTAATTAACTGAAAATCAATATTAAAAATTTATGAGAAGCTTTAGATTAAGCATTATTTCCTTAGTAATTTCTCTAATCGCTATTTCTTTGGTGTATTTTAGACCTAGCCCTATTGAAATAGATATGTTTAATTCTATCATTACCATTCTGGCTCTTCTCATAACCTTACTAATAGGATATCAGATTTTCCAAATAATTGATTTTAAGCAAGAAAAAACCAACTTATTAAATGAAGTTGATAAAAAATTTAAGGCTACCCAAGAAGAGTTTGATAAGTCTATGCTAGAGATGAAAGGGGCAAATACAGTAATGTACAGCCATTTTTTTCAGTATTATATGGAGGGACAAAATGATTATGGTGTACTTTCCACATTTTCTGATATTGTAATAAATAACTCACATAATGAAGATTTGTGCAAAGTAATGCTAAGAGCTGTTTTAGAATATACAGAAACGGGAATAACATTTAAACACGAATATGAACAGAAAGAAATAATGAAATTATTTGAAGCAAAATCTATAGATTTTTTAAAAGCAATAGACAAAGAAAAATTTGAACTATTAAGAGAACGACTAGATATGTCATCAATTCGTTAGATGATTTTGACTGTTCAGTGTTATTTACTAGCGAAGTGTTATTTTCTTTGGTATGAATGGGTGTATTTTTATCAAGAAGTAAAGAACGAAAGATTGTTTCTTTAACAATATTTGAAGCTCTTTCTTGGTGTATTTTGGCTACAATTTTTTTTGATAGCTCATTTGATAAGAGAGCTTTATCATATTTCTCTTCGTTGATTGCTTTGTAAATAATTTCTAAATCGTTCATATTAGCAATGTTTAGGATGTTAAAATAATAATACAAATATATGAAAAAGATAATACAGAAAAGTATTAAAAATAATTTAAAGGATAGATTAAATACTGTTTATAACTATCTGAAAAAAACGACAGAATTTACAACGCAAACACTTTTAGCTGAGAAGATAGGATATACACGCTCTAATTTTTCAGCTGCATTAAATGGAGACGAGAGGTATCTAACAGAAGGTGTTGTTGATAAAATAGTGGAGGCTTTTCCGCAGTTAAATAGAGAGTGGTTCATAACGGGCAAAGGCGAAATGCTAAAGTCTTCAGAAGAAACTCCGATAAAAGGGGAGGGGGTAAAAGTAATTTTAGACGCAGAGATAAAAAGAACCCCATCGGAAGGCACACCTTATTATGATGTTGATTTTGCTGGAGGTTGGAACTCTGATGAGATTTTTTCACTTGGGAATCCATCATTTTATATCCAAAGTCCAGATTTTAGAAGGGCAGAGTTTGCTACTAATCTCGTGGGAAACTCTATATCAAAGATAATTCCCAGTGGAGCCATTGTAGGATTTAGACAAGTAGAGGATTGGAAAACTTATTTCCCAACAAATGAGCTGTATGGTATCATTACTAAAAACGAAATGAGAACCGTAAAAAGGGTAAAAAGAAAGAAAGGAGACTCAAATACACTTGTGTTGATTCCTGACCCATTAGAGGTTCATTCAGGATATGAGCCTGAGGAGTTGCCTATTGATTTTGTTTCAAAGATGTTTCAAGTGGTTGCTTGGGCAATGTTTGAGAGAGTAGCAATGTAATTAAAATAGAAATTATGAGTCCTACTGAAAAAGGAAAGATATTTGAGGATTATGTTCAGGATATAATGTTTCCTGTTGATAGATATATAGTCGTTAGAAAGACGCCTAATTTTGAGGACGCAAGCAAACGATTGATAGAAGATTGCAATAATCCTGATTTTACATTTAGAAGAATAAGAACAGGGAAGGAGTATAGCGTAGAGGCTAAATTCAGAATACCTAGAGGGTACAATGTTAATGTTTGTACGGAAGAACAGCTAGAGAGATATAGAAAGTATGATGAGCAAAGCCCTACTTTTATGGCTTTAGGAATAGGAGGGTGTCCGTCTAGTCCTACGATATTACTGTTTTTTCATATAAGTAAGCTGGCGAGCACCAATATTTTCTTACCTGATTTCTTTAAGGATAATTATTTCAGATTGAACAGCCCTGTATTTTCTAAGTATATGGAAAAATTATTAAGATGAAAACAGCGATAGACGAAAGAATATTGAGCCTGCCGAGATACCTAAAGAAGAACGGAGAAATAAAAAGGCTCCAAGAGTTCTACGATGAAATTGGAATTTCCAAGCAACGGTTTAATAAAATTAAAAAACAAGATATAAGTGGCATTAACGCACACTTTACCGTTGAGCAGATACACAAAATAGGAATAGTTTATGGCATTGATTTTAATTGGATTTTTGGGGTAACAGATACCCCTAGACAAAACACCAAAAGTGCACAAATTTAAAAAAAAGTCAAAACAAAACTATATTGATTATCAATAAATTAAAATTTCAAAAATGGCAAAAAATGGTCAAAAAGTTTCCCTCTCTCTCCGCAAAATTGCTCAAAACGCCGATGAATAAAGACTTTGTTCATCGGTTTTTTTATGAAATAAACAAAAGTAAACAAATTCCATTTTCGCTACTCCTAATGTCCAATATTTAAATTTTACTCAGGCTATTTATTTGCAAATGTTTTGTGGCTAAAACAACATTTTGTTTATCAATAAAGTGAATGTTTTTTTTACTTAATACCGTAATGTACAGTGGGTTTATATAAATAAGAAACTACCGCTATGTATTATTTGCAAAAGACGGAGTTTAGGTAATGATATAAATTAGGGCGTATTTCATGATAAAATGCTTTTCATTTCTGCTATTTTGCTTAATTTAGTGACGTTGAAACCTAACGAAGTGGTTCGGCGAAGCCAAAAAGTATTTGTCTTGATTAGTGCTAAATTGAACTTGCCCTTCATTTGTGACTTAGTCATCAGTGGTGGTAATTTTGACAAATGGCTACAAAAAGATAAATATTGAAACAAACTTATGGCAAGAATATATTATCACGAAGAAAAATTAACTGGAAAATCATTTGAAAATGATGTAATTAATTTACAATTATTTGATTATATTTTCAACAATACTGACACCGATAAATTTGAAATTCCTCCTGTTTCAATTAACTTTTTCTTTGGGTTACTAAAATCAAAAAAAGAAACTTTTAAAACCGTAATAATTTCAAGAGATGGAATAAATTATAATACAAAAGAAGGAAATTTTTACTTGCCCAACGCAATAATTTTTTATGATAATGATGATTACACTTTTCCTTCCGAGTTCTATTTTATTTCAAAATTAGGCGACAAAATAGAGTTAAGAAAATGTAATGGAGGAAAAGATGTAAAATGGTTTCAGATTCCTGATTTGCATAAAGAAGTTGCTGATAGTGAAATAGTTTCAAAGATAGAAAACACTATTTTAGAAGTTAAAAAACTTGTTGAAACTACATATAACAAGCAAATTGTTGTTGATAAAGAAAAAAAGAAAGAGGAAGAATTAAGAAAAATAGAAGAAAATCGTCCTTTTTTGAATGAAGCTCACAAAAATGCCTATAAAGAGTTGACAGAACTATGCATTGCTCTAAATCCTAAAAAGAAAGATGTTATTGCATTTATTGAAAGACTTAAAAATTATGACAAAGACAGTATACTGAATTACATAATGAGCTTTTTAGATAACAACAATGTTCCATTTATTTTGAGGTTGGATTGGAAAGCTGGTATTGAAGATTTAGAATGGGTATTACAATCATCATTGAAAGAGAATTATAATTTATCAATAGACTTACCTAATGAAAAAGATTATGAAGAACATGTCTCAGTTTCATGCGACAACGTTTTTGAAGATTTTGACAAACCAATAAGACAAAAAGGACTGCAAATGGGATTTATAGACACACAATCTGATGAATATGTAATTGTTTTGCATAAAATAGCAGACAAAGACAAAATAAAAAAAGTAATTAACGAGATTGGATACGGCTATTACGAGAAATAAGAGCTACTACCAATAGGGTATTATCACAAGTGGGATTTTGAAAATTTTGTTTATATTTAGAATACGGTGTTTTATACTGAGAAGTCTTGTCTTCGGTAATAAACCTCCGTTTCTGTTATAGTATAGTTATAAAAAAGTGGTTAAAAATGAAGAGAATCTTATTTTTTATTAATATTTAGTTTTTAAAATCTAAATAAAAAGAAAATCTTCGCAGATTCGGCTTTTGCAGAGATTAAAAATAGAAATATAAAAAATTTAATTATTGATATCAGAAAAAACGGTGGTGGCAATTCAATGGTTGGAGATATTTTATTACAGTATATTGCGAAAACAAACTTTAGACAATATTCTGATAATACTCTAATTGAAATAAGCAATCAAGTTATTAAAAA
Source organism: Riemerella anatipestifer ATCC 11845 = DSM 15868 (assembly GCF_000252855.1). NCBI lineage: Bacteria > Pseudomonadati > Bacteroidota > Flavobacteriia > Flavobacteriales > Weeksellaceae > Riemerella > Riemerella anatipestifer. The sequence continues at coordinate 146,586 of NC_017045.1, forward strand.
ATAAGGTTAGAAAGAGATGGGATTTTGAAAAACAAAATAAATTCTCTAAATGATTCACTATACTTGAAACAAATCAATAGAGTTAATGAGCCATTAGAGAAGATAACCACAGCTCATTGTGCAAAAAATATAACCAAATTAGAAAAAAATAAAAATAGATTTAATGGGAATTTATTTTTGTCGACAAGCAGGATAACATATTCATAAGCAAGTGATTTTACACAAACAATTAAGGCTTATCATTTGGGTAAAGTGATTGGAGAGGAAATAGGAGGTTGGGTTGTTTGTTATGGTGATTCTGTTGAAAGTAAATTGCCCAACTCTAGTCTTAAATTATCTGTGTCAAGTGTGAAATTTGTAAATACGGGAGCAAATATAAGTGATTGAAATGGTGTAAAACCTGACAAAAAAATTAGGTCTGAAAAAGCTTTGGAATATGTAATTAAAAACATTGAAAAAATCAATACTAGCCTTACATATTGAGTAATATTTACTCTCAAAATGCTTTTTACTACCATAATTTTGTTTAATTTAGTGGTAATGAAAACACATAAAAAAATATACTATGTTGGTGGAATGATAAGTTTAATTTTTACTCCTGTTATTTTTTGGATTTATGTGAAACCAACATATGACAATCTGAGTTTAAGAGTTCTAGATTTAGTACTTCCTTATAAAGCTGAAATAGGAGAGAAAACCTTAGAGCATATAGTAATCCCAATTGATGGATATAAATATGATATTGTAAATGTTCCCAAGAATTTCAACGATGAAACTGAAAAAAACTATTTAACCTTAATTGAAAAAATTAAAAATAATAATATTGATAAAACAGGTATAAAATTCCAGCTTTCAGATAAGAATTCATACGGCGATTTAGTAAAACTCATTAATTTAATGCTGAAAGCAAATCAAGATGAGTTTGGTCTAGACACAGAAAAGACTAATACATTTTATATGATTCACAGAAAAGTTGAATCTAATGAAGTGATTTGCGGTGGTGGAATTATTGGGTGTGAATATTCTAATGAATATCTTGATGAAAATGACTATGATTATAAACATTCTAATTTTTTTAAAATAAAATATTCTCCAAAGGAAACCTATTATTTAATTTTAGGATATATAATTTTGGTTTATTTTTCTTTAAATAGAATGTTTAGACTTAATGAAAAAACACTAAAAAAATAGATAGTATGCAAACGAATTTCGGATTAAAATTTATTTTCTTGCTGAGTTTTCTATTCATCTCAACTTTTTCCTTTTCACAAGTAAAGGATGCTGTGCTTTTGGATAAAGTATTGAAGGAATTAAAACTAGATGAGAGTGAAATACATATGGAATTAGTAGCGGACAAAATTCTCCCTTTTTCCGTGGACAAAACTTTCTTTGTTATTCCAAAATACAGAACGAAAGAGAAAGACGAGTATGGCTTTTATTTTTATGAATTTGATGCCCATGTAATCATCGCTGATAATAAAAATGGGAAAATATTGAATAAGTTTTATGAACCAAATGCTTGGACTTCGGATGCTATAAATCTGAATAATATAAGTATTGATACAGGTTTGTACAATTTAAATAAAAAGACAAGAGCTGTAGGAGTAAGGGTAAATTATACAGGAAGTAGTAGACCTAACCCCTATAATCAAACGGATTTATCTCTATTTATCACAGAAAATGATAAGTTAAAGCGGGTTTTAAAGAACTTTACCGTTTCAGAATTTCATGGAGAATGGGATACCAATTGTAGTGGAAAATATGAAGAAGTTAATTCTAATATTGATATTGGTAAAACTATGAATAATGGTTTCTATAATCTAATCATCAAATCAAAAATTAAAAAGACACAAAATATTCCAACGAATAATGATTGTGTTGAAAAGATAAAAACTCATCAAAGAGTAAAAAACTTAAAGTTTAATGGAATAGAATATCATTGATAGCGTTTATATAACTGAATATACTACCAAATAGTTATGGGTGTAGATAACATGGCGGGGATAAGTAATGATATAAATTTGGTAATGTTTTATAGCAAAATGCTTTTCACTTCCACAATTTTGTTTAATTTGGTGACGGTTAAAAAATACAGCTATATGAAATTAAGAAACCTAATTATTTTTAGCATTTTAGTGTTGATGAACTCTTGTTCAACGCAGTTGACAACTTTACCAAACGGAAAACAAGTTGATAAAAGATTTGTTGGAACTTGGACGGGTTCAGAAAATGGACAACAAATTGATGGAATGAGCAAATCTTGGGAAATGAAAAGATTTGAAGATGGAACATTTATTTTAGATTTTACTTATACTCAATTTGGAGAAAGTAAAAATTTACAGGAAACTGGAAATTGGTGGGTTGAAAATGGAAAATTTAATGAATTTCATGATGAATCTGGAAAAACCGATGTGTACCAATATGAAATTATAAACAAAAATCAAATCAGATTTATTTCTGAAAGTATAAGTGTTGACATGAATACTGATAAGTATGAATTTGTTGATACTAGAAAAGCAACAAATTTGAATGATGGAAAATCTATAGAAAATGCAATAAAAGTAAATAGTGTTGCTGAAGAATATGAGTTTGTTGAAAAAAATTGTCCTAATTGCAAATTGATAAACCAAGTATTAACTGAACATAATGGAATCCCCTATGATATATTAAATTTAGAGAAGAATGATGGAACTAAAATCAGTTTTTATTTTAATATAAAATCGTTTTATGGAAAGTTTTAAAAAAACAAAGCTACCTTTTTGGGGTAGCTTTAGTTTTTATATTTTCATAATATCTACTTCTTTGTGTTTGTAGTGGTCGTCTATCGTACTAATGTACTTATCTGTAAGCTGCTGAACCTCGTTTTCGGTATCTTTAATAATATCTTCGGATACCCCATCTAGCTTCTTAAGGTCTTTCATTGCATCTTGTCTTGCATTTCTTACAGTTACTTTAGTCTGTTCCGCTTCCGCTTTAGCTTGCTTTGCAAGGTCTTTTCTTCTCTCTTCAGTTAGCGGGGGTACATTTAGGATAATAGTATCACCATTGTTAGACGGAGCAAACCCTAAGTTAGAGTTAATAATCCCTTTCTCTATATCCTTAATAGCCGATCTGTCCCAAGGCTGGATAGCAATAGTCATCGCATCAGGGATAGAAACATTCGCAACTTGGTTAAGAGGAGTAGGGCTACCATAGTATTCCACCATTACATCTTGTACCATAGCCGTAGAAGCACGCCCAGCTCTAATCTTTAAGAAAGCGTGTTCTAGGTGTTTAATCGCAGCGTCCATTTCCTGACGAGCATTGTCTAATATCAACTGTATCTCTTCCATTTTATTTAATGATTATTTTTTTAATTATATAAAACTCTTAATTTCTTACCACCGTTCCCACTTCTTCGCCCTGAACTACCTTTAGAAGGTTACCTTCCTTATTCATATCAAAAACAATGATAGGAAGTTTGTTCTCTTGGCTAAGAGTAAAGGCAGTCATATCCATTACCTTTAAATTCTTTTCATAAACTTCATCAAACGAAAGGCTGTTGAATTTCACAGCATCTTTATTCTTTTCAGGGTCGCTGTCGTAGATGCCATCTACACGAGTACCTTTAAGGATAACATCAGCCCCTATTTCTATGGCTCTTAGCGTAGCCGCAGTATCCGTAGTAAAGTAAGGGTTGCCCGTACCAGCTCCGAAGATAACTACTCGCCCTTTTTCTAAGTGTCTAGTTGCTCTTCTTTTAATAAAAGGCTCGGCTACCTTATCCATTTCAATGGCAGATTGTAGTCTTGTTTTAATGCCGATGTCTTCCAAAGCACCTTGTAGAGCCATACCATTGATGACGGTTGCCAGCATTCCCATATAGTCGCCTTGTACTCTATCCATTCCTTTGGCAGCCCCTGCTAGCCCTCTGAAAATATTGCCTCCTCCTATTACGATAGCGACCTCGCAACCTTGGTCTACTACTTTCTTAATCTCTGTGGCATATTCCTTTAGTCTGTCGTTATCTATACCGTATTGTAGGTTTCCCATAAGTGCTTCACCACTAAGTTTTAGAAGGATTCTTTTATATTTCATAGGTTTACTTTTTAATTAAATCAATATTTACTTTGGACTAAAATTTCCTCTGCAAATATAAGTATTACGATAGAATTAACTCTCATTTGAATTAATTAAATATCAAAAAAAGATTCTAGGTTTTGTTTAATTTTATGAATAAACCTTATGATGATGTTAATGAGTAAAACTTAATTGTTATTTTTGTGGCAGAGAATATAGAAGCGATGACATTAGAAGAAATACAAGCTGGACAGGTATTTTTGGTAGATAAGCCTTTGGATTGGACTTCCTTTCAGGCGGTTAACAAAATGAAATTCAAACTGAAAAGAGAGTTTAAGCTAAAGAAGATTAAAATTGGTCATGCAGGAACATTAGACCCTAGAGCCACAGGGCTTTTGGTGGTCTGCACAGGCAAAGCTACCAAGACTATCCCAGAAATACAAAATGCTCCAAAAGAGTACCACGCCGAAATAAAAATTGGAGTCCAGACGGCTTCTTATGACACCGAAGAACCAGAAATATTACCCCAAGATATTAGTACCATCACTAAAGAGCAAATTTTAGAAACTTTGGATAGCTTTGTGGGAGAGATAGACCAAACGCCACCTATATTTTCTGCGATTAAAGTAGATGGCGAAAGAGCATACAATCTTGCCAGAGCAGGTGAAGAGGTGGAACTAAAGAAACGGAAAACCACCATTTACTTTATAGACAATATAGAGGTTGATTTGCCTTTTGTGAGGTTTAGTGTAGGGTGTTCCAAAGGGACTTATATCCGAAGTTTAGCACACGATATAGGTCAGGCTTTAGGTGTAGGAGCTTATCTTACACAGCTGAGAAGGACTAAGATTGGTGATTTTTCTGTAGAACAGGCTTCGGAACAATTTTTAACAAATGAGTTTAGTTTTACCAATAATATTTAATGATATGGATAAAATTTTTGTATTCTGTTTTGCACTTACTTTTTTAGGTAGCTTTGCTCAAGAACAAAAGTCAGATAAGTTGGGAATATTCACAGGAATAAATGCTAATGTAGGGTTAGATTTAGCCTCTATTCTTAGAGGAAATAATACCGATACAAATAATAATACACTAAATAATAGCCGAAGCGATGAAAAATTTGCTTATGGGTTTGCTTCTGAATTGGGCGTACAACCTTTTAATTGGTTGGCTATTTCGGGAGGGATTAAGTATAGCTATGTTTCGGATAATTATCATTTATTGTATTACACCATCAACCCGTATATATTTGTTACCAAAGCCGAAGACCACGATTTTGGTTACATTGGACTGAAATTAGGTAAACAGTTCAATCGTTCCGCAGCCAATGATACAGCGTATTGGGGACTAAGTGTTGGTAAGTTTGATGCTTCTATTTATCGTAATTTAGGGCAAAAATTTGAGCTGTCTTTAGAAGGGTACAGTATGGGGAATTGGTTCATAGGTTTCTCTTATGGTATTGTATTTTATAGTAATAAAAATTTATAGTTGGTGGAAAAGGTTAGAATCAATAAATATTTATCGGAAGTAGGCTTTTGTTCTCGTAGAGAAGCAGATAAAATACTGGAACAAGGGAGAATTACCATCAATGGTAAAATACCAGAATTAGGGACTAAAGTAAGTGCAGAAGACGAGATAAAGGTAGATGGGAAGCTTATTACCGAGCCAAAGGAAGAGAATGTTTATATTGCATTTAATAAGCCAGTGGGCATTGTTTGTACAACGGATACTAAACGAGAAAAGAATAATATTATTGATTACATCAAATATCCCAAACGCATCTTCCCGATAGGAAGATTGGATAAACCTAGTGAGGGTTTAATATTGCTGACTTCGGACGGTGATATTGTTAATAAAATATTAAGGGCAAGAAACAACCACGAAAAGGAATATATTGTAAGGGTAGATAAGCCTATTACCAATAAATTCTTAGAACAGATGAGAGCGGGAGTGCCGATACTAGGCACAGTTACCAGAAAGTGCGAAGTGGAGCAGCTGGATAAAATGCAATTTAGGATTGTACTTACCCAGGGTCTGAATAGACAAATCCGCCGTATGTGCGAATATTTAGGATACGAAGTGAAGAAGCTAAAGCGTATCAGAATTATGAATATCCATTTAGATTTACCAATAGGAAAGTGGCGAGAGCTGACACCCAACGAGATGAAAACCCTCAACCATCTGATTAAAGATTCAGCGAAAACTTACGATTAGTATTTTTCTGTAAGATAATGGTAGGCTTTTAAGTATTTATTAAACCTTTTCAAATCTTTTTCTGTGAGTGGGCGGTTTACCCTTTTTAAATCCATATTATCGGTTAAATCGTTTATTTTAACGGCAATGGCTAGAGGCGATTGTTCAATGCGTTTAATAAAATCGTCATAGCTTTCCTCTGGGTTGGTCTTAGAAAGGCATTCTATAGCGAATAATATTTCATCTGGGTAGCCCTGTTTTTTTAGATATTCTATGCTGTATTCTGGGCAGTCTTCTACAACATCGTGTAGTACGCCTACTATTTTTTCGTCTAGAGTTTTACCGTAATTCATCACTCTCATCACATGCCCTATATAAGGAGCTTTGTATTTGTCGGTTTGTCCACGGTGGGCATTTTGGGCAATTCTAATGGCTTTGTGCAACAATTCTTCTTTCATCATTTTGTCTGTCATCTGGTAATTCTAAAAACAAAAAAGAATTAAACTATTTTTAGTGATAGATTAGTCAAGTATTTTAACAGGTTTTTTGTTCTCATCTATAGCAACGAGAGTGAAATCACCAAATACAGCTTTTTCTCTTGTATTGGCATACATTTCTTCGATAAAAACCTCCACACTTACTTTTAAGCTGGTATTTCCTACAGATTTTACCTTCCCTACAAGCTCTACTAAAGTATCTGCAGGAATGGGTTTTTTAAAATCAATTTGGTCGCAACTCACTGTTACAATGGTTTTCCTAGAAAATCTAGTTGCAGTAATGAAGGCAACTTCGTCCATTATTTTCATAATAGTACCGCCAAACATAGTATTATGGTGGTTAGTAGTGTCAGGAAATACTACCTTAAAAGTGTGCGTTTCAGATTGTTTTATTCTTTCTTCGTAAGTCATTTTAATTAAGTGTTTCTAGTCATCTTACAAATATAATCTTTTTTGACTTATTGTTGTACTCTAAGTTTACTGTTTTTGTAGCCATAACCAAAGTAAACTACCAACCCAATCCCAAACCAAACAATAAACCAGAACCAGTTTTCGTGAGTCATTCCCGTAAGGAGATAAAGGCAAGAACTTAATCCTAGTAGAGGGATAAGAGATAGATTTTTAATAAAAGCTAATAGAGACAAAACTAGGTTAATGATTAGATAAATAAATATGGCCAATCTAAATTCTCCTTCTTCAGGGTCGTTCCAATCCATCAAAGTACTGAAAAATTCAGGAATGAGATTATAGAAGAAAACGACTCCACCAGTAAATAAAACTGGGAAAATATATTTAGCATTGATGTAAGGCATCTGGAAACGACCTTCTACTTTTTCTTTTCTTGGTAAGAGAAGAACGCCACCACACACTAAAACAAAGGCAAATATGGTACCGATACTCGTAAAGTCTAAGATGAAAGATTTATCTGTAAATAAAATGGGAATGCCTACAACCAAACCTGTAATAATGGTTGCAAAAGAAGGAGTTTTTCTTGTAGGGTGTATTTGTTGAAATTTTTTTGGAAGTAATCCGTCGCGGCTCATAGAGTACCATATTCTAGGTTGCCCCATTTGAAATACAAGAAGAACGCTAGTTATCGCAATAATTGCAGTAATTGAAACCACAAGTTCCATCCACGCAACATTGGCATTAGAAGGTTCAAAAATAAATGAAAGTGGGTCACCCACACCATCAAACTTTCTATAATCTACCATACCTGTAAGTACTAGTGTAAGTACCATATAGATGGCTGTACAAAGTACTAAAGCGATTATCATACCTTTTGGAAGAGTTTTTTGAGGGTCTTTGGTTTCCTCGGATAAAACACTCAAAGCATCAAAACCTATATAGGCGAAAAATACGCCAGAAACGGCACTCATCACTCCAATAAATCCATTAGGCATCATTGTAGGCTGGTGTGTAATGTTGCTTATAGGAGTCCAATTATCTGTATTGATGTAAAATACACCTACAGCTATCACTAATATAACAACAGCAAGTTTTAAGATTACCAATAAGTTGTTAAAGTTTTTACTTTCTTTTATTCCAATGTAGCATACCCAAGTAATTAACCCATTGATAACTAAGGCAGGAATATCCACTATAAATTTTAATCCGCCAATAACAGGAGCGTTTTTCCAAGCCGAAATAAGGGCAGGGTGAGTAGACCCTTTGAAAAAGGCTTTTTTAGCTTCGGAGTAGCTACAAGTGAGGTAGTCAGGTATATTAATTCCTATTCTAGAAAGAAACGAAGTAAAGTAATCTGACCAAGAAAAGGCAACATAAATATTTCCAAAAGAATATTCCATAATTAGAGCCCAGCCTATTATCCAAGCTATAAGCTCTCCAAAACTAGCATAGGCATAGGTGTAGGCAGAACCAGCGGCAGGGATTCTACTAGCAAATTCAGCATAACATAGAGCCGTAAAACCACAAGCTACACCACAGATAATATAAAGTGTAATAACTCCAGGACCACCTCTAAAAATAGCTTCGCCTAGACTACTAAAGCTACCGGCTCCTATAATAGCTGCAATCCCAAAGAATACAATGTCCCAAACCCCTAAGGTTCTCACAAAGGAGCTTCCTAGGTCATTAGGGTTATATGATTTTGTTTTAAATAGTTGTTTCATACCTTATAAAGATGAACATTAAAAAGGGAACAAATGTAAAAGTTTTTTTCTTAAAAATGCTACTTGTTTATTTTTTTCGTATTCAAGGCAGTAGAGTTGTTTATAAATTTCGCAAATTTGTAAGATGAAAAAGTTAATACTTACCTATTTACTTCTTTGGAGTTCTGTTATTTTTAGTCAAATAATTATAAATAGTGCTGATAATACAGCTTTGCCAGCGACGGTACATTATTGTGAAGGCAGTATTTATAATTTAACTTTGAACGCTGAATCCACGAGTACGGGAGATTATAGCATTACAGAAACTACTTTAAATATAGCTAATCCCTCCACTTTTGTTCCTTTTGAAAGGAGAACAGGAAACAGTAATTTTTCTAAAGCTATAGATATTGGCTTCCCCTTTAGTTTTTATGGCAGAACTTATACTAAAGTAGTTGTGGGTAGTAACGGAAGGTTGGTTTTTGGAGATAATGCTGATTTAGAGAATTTATATCAAAGCAATTATCAAGATAAAGTTTATAGTGGTAATGGTACAGAGGCTAATCGTCAGTTGCCTAATATTATTTATAATCAGGTAGATACTTCAAACCCTTCAAGGGCTTTAAGTTTAGCTAATTTATTTTTAGGTTTTACAGATATAGGTTACTATAACTCTAGCGATTATGATAAAATAACCTATTCACAAACCATTTATAGCGGTAAAAGGGGCTTGTTAATTTCGTTTGAGAATATTATAGAACTTCATTCTGACTATAATAGAACAATTAGCTCTAAAGTGTTATTGTTAGAAGATAATTCTTTTATTGTTAGGGTAGTTAAAAGATTGGGACAAAACGCTATTCTAGGAATTCAAAATTCAGATGCAAGTAAACATAAATTTGTTCGTAACTACAACAACACCAACTGGACTGAAAGTGGAAATATAGCCTATTTATTTACGCCTAACCAAACACTTACACCGAGTGCAAAATGGTTTGTAGATGGTGTAGAACGCTCTACAGATAGAAATTTCACCTACCTGCCTGTAAATGATGCAGAAAGACTAAAAGCCGAAATCACTTTTTCAGACGGTACCACACCTGTAGGGAATCCCATTTCTCAAGAGGTTGAGTTTAAAAAAGTATTAACACCAAGTATTAGCTCTGAAAGACAAACAGGTTGTGCTGCGGGTTATAAACTTTCTGTACAAAACCCTATTACGGGTATCGTATACCAATGGTACAAAGAAGGAGAATCTTTTGCAGTGGCAACAGGCAATTCTTTTATAGCGACTACAAACGGTAATTACTATGTTAAAGCCAATGGTTGCCAAGAATCGGCTAGAACAACGGTAGATATTAGTTCTGATTTACTACCTATAGGCTTTCTAGAGAATCAGATTTTTACAGAGTGTGATGCTTTAGGGAATAATCAAAGAGAAATTAACCTTTTGGATAAGGTAGGTTACCTAGCTGGAACAGGATATACAGTAGTGTTTTTAGATGAACAAGGTAATGTAGTAGCTACAGAAGCTAATGGTTATAAGTATACCATTGCTACAGGAGTTGAAAAAACATTGCAAATGAAAGTGTCTTCTAGCAACTGTACAGAGATTAGAAGTTTTAAATTAAGTTATCTATCTTTACCTAAAGACCCAATAGCGGAGCGAGTGTGTTTTGATACAACTACTTATAACCTTAGAGAAAGTTTTGAAAATGTTTATTTCGGAGGTCGAGGTTATACCTTTCTTTATTCGGTAGATGGAGGCAATACTTATAGTGCTTTGCAAGAGGTAAATCCTAGAGTAAACACACAACTTATGGTAAAAATAAAACACCCTAATTTTAGTTGTGAAAGTGTCATAAACCTAAACTTTGAGTTTTTGGACGAAGTTAGAGTAATGCCTATAACCCCTTTTCCTGAACATTGTTTCAGTTCTACAGAATATTTTGACCTTAACCAAACTAAAAGAGAGCTAGAATATAGTCCAGATATTGAAGCTACATTTTATACAGATGCAGCTTTAACGCAACCAATTCGTAATCTTAACTATAGAGGTAGTGGCACTATTTATATTAAAATAAAGAATACAGCCACAGGGTGTGTAGCTTCTGTAGTACCTACATTAGAGCTCAAAATCTATCGTAAACCAACTATATATACTAATTTGTTAGAGCAAAAAATATCCGCTTGTGGGTCTTCTGTTTTTGATTTAACAATTACAAACACAGACCGATTTATTAGAAATAGAGGACAATGGAATGGCGATTTAGTGATAGAATATTACGATAGTAATAACCAAAGGCTTACAGAAACTGAATGGAAAAACTATAACCTAAGCACTCGTGGCAGACCGTATGCTATTTTCGTTTTTAATACTACTAATAATAGAGAATGCCTAGATAGAATTGATTATGATTTGGTAGAGCTAATAAAGCCACAAGCGATAAGTAATCAGATTTTAATTTGTACTGAAAGTAGCTATACTTTAGATGATTTTAAATCAAAGGTTATCAGCAATCCTAGTAGCTACACATTTTTAGACGAGAGTGGAAATCCACTCACTTCGGATTTTTCTTGGAGTGGCTTGCCTTATGTGGTAAAATTCTACATTAAAAATAATGAAATAGCTTGTATGTCTGATTTACAGCAAGTTTCATTTGTGCAAAATACATCTGTAACGGTTAATCATACTATCAATGCATTTGAAATATGTGACACTAACTTTGACGGAATAGCCACTTTTAACCTTAACGATTGGAAATCTCAAATTACGTCAGACAACGCTGCTATACTTGAATTTTACAGAGATGCAGCAAGAACGGATTTAATAAGTAATCCACAGAGCTATCAAAATCAAATTGCCTTTGGGGAGAAAGTTTATGGTATTGCTAGAAAAACAGGACAATGCCCAAATCATTTTGAATTTGATTTAAAGGTTAAAACCCCAACCAAAATATTGCCTATTAATGATGTGTATTTGTGTTATGGTGAACCTGTGTCTGTTTCGGTATCTAACGCGTCTGATTTTACTTCTGTTAAATGGAAATTGCCAGATGGTACTATTAAAGTAGGTACAAGCCTTAGTTTAAATTACTCTGAAGTTCAGTGGGGAATTTACACGGTAGAAGCGATTAATGTTGCAGGTTGTCCATCAATAATAACTTTCAAAGTAACAGACGAACATCAGCCTAAAATTGTAAGTGTTATAACCGATAATGATAGGATAGAAGTTACTGCCGAAGGAGGCGTTCAGCCCTATACCTACATTTTTAACGGAGTTCCGCAGCAGTCCAATATACTTTTGAACCCCGCAGATAGCCAATATACCATACAAGTAAGGTCGGCAAATGGATGTTTAGGAGCTCCTTTGTCCGTTTATTTCTTGAAATTCACTAATGTAATAACGCCTAACGGAGATGGTAAAAATGATGTTTGGACAGTGGAACATTTGGATAAAATGAAAGAAGTAAGTATGGTTATAATGGATCGCTATGGGAAACCTGTTTTTAAAGCCGAATCTGGTGGTAACTTGGTTTGGGACGGTACAGAGAAAGGAAGAGAATTACCGAGTGCTACTTATTGGTATGTCGTGAAATGGTACGACCCAGCCACTCAAAGAAACGAAGCTAAACAAGGTTGGATTTTGCTTAAAAACTATTGATACTAATCTTTATTAAACTTAAATATAATCGTAATGAATATTATTTTAGCATCTACTTCTACCTTATACGGAGGAAAATATTTAGAGTATTTAAAAGACGAAATTATAAATCTTTATCAAGGGATAGATGAGGTTTTGTTTATTCCATATGCTCGTCCAAATGGTATTTCTCACGAGGAATATACTTCTACAGCAAGAACTTTTTTTGAAAGCATAGGCATAAAGATAAAAGGACTTCACGAGTTTGAAAATGTTAAAGAAGCCATACAAAATGCAAAAGCATATTTTACAGGTGGCGGGAATACTTTTTTACTTGTAAAAACTTTACACGAATTGGATTTGATGACTACCTTGAAAGAGCAAGTACAAAGCGGAAAACCTTATCTTGGGACAAGTGCAGGAAGCAATATAGGTGGGCTTAATATGAAAAATACTAATGATATGCCGATTGTATTTACACCTAGTTTTGAGTGTATGGAATTGGTTCCGTTTAATATCAATCCGCACTATTTAGACCCAGACCCTAATTTGAAACATAATGGCGAAACTAGAGAAACAAGAATTAAAGAATTCCTTTCTCAAAATGATACTAAAGTAGTAGGACTTAGAGAAGGTAATTGGATACGCAGGATAGGAGATAAAATAACCGTGGAAGGCTCTCATCTTACTAGAATATTTGAAGCAGGAAAAGAACCTTACGAAATAGAAAGTGGTACCGAACTTTAATCTTTGATAATTAAAAATAAGGTTTCATTAAATCTAGTAGAAAATCAGGGCAGGGCATTATTCGCCCTGTCTTTGCGTTTAGGAAGAAAAGGGTGGTGGAGGCTTCCGTTATTTTCTCGCCTTTAGGATTGTAGATTTCATAGTCAAAAACAATCCTTACACCATCGGGAAGTTTTTTAATAAATGTATGAATTTCTAAAACTTCATCATAACGAGCGGGTTTCAAATACTTAGTATGATATTCAGACACAGGGAGCCAAATACCTCTGTTTTCTATCTCATCATAAGCAACCCCAATATTACGGAATAGTTCTACTCGTGCAACCTCAAAATATTCAGCATAATTTCCGTAGTAAACATACTTCATAGGGTCTGTTTCGCCATATCTTACTCGTACTGTGTGTACTGTGTGTATCATATCAAGTTTTTCTTTTATACATACAAATATATTTCTAAAAAATCAAGGGAGCAAGTGCTTTTTTTTAAAATTAAAAACTCAGATATTTGCCCTCCCATTAAAGTCAAAAATTAACTAAGTAATATTAAACAACATGGAGCAAGATTTATTCATTATTTGGGATAGATGCCTACAATTTATGAAGGATAATCTTAATGCTATGGAGCAAGGAGATGCTATGGGTAAACTAGGCAGCTCATTCCATTTGTTGTTTGATAGAGTACAGCCAATATCATTAGTTAATAACAATTTGACCATAGGTGTTCCTAGTGATTTTTATAAAGAATACATAGAGGAAAACTATTTGCCATTATTGTCAGCAGCTCTTAGAAAAAATATAGGTAAAGGTGTTAAGCTATGGTATTCTGTACTAGATAAAAAATCTCAAGAAAATCAACAGGTACAACAACAGACAGCTACTCATATTAAAGGTATGAGTATGCCAGTTCCTAAACCTCAGGAAATTATGCCACCGTCTTTGTCTAGTAAGATACAAAATCCTTTGGTAGTACCTGGTTTAAAAAAGATAAGTGTAGAGTCTAATCTCAATCCAGTACATTCATTTGATAATTTTGTGGAAGGAGAAAGTAATAAGTTTGCTTTTTCTGCTGCTAAAATTATCGCTAAAAGACCTGGAGAAACTTCTTTTAACCCCATGTTTATCTATGGTGGTGTTGGGGTAGGGAAGACGCATATTGCCCAAGCAATTGGTTTAGAAATTAAAAATACATATCCAGATAAAGTTGTACATTATTTATCATCTGAGAAGTTTATACAGCAGTTTATAAAAGCGGCTAACTCCAATAGAGGCAATGCTAATAGCAGAGAAGATTTTGCTAACTTCTATAAGATGTTAGATGTACTTATTGTAGATGATATTCAGTTTTTATCTGGTAAAAGGGCAACACAAGACTCATTCTTCCATATTTTTGACTATTTGCACCAAAATGGAAAGCAAATTATCCTTACTTCGGATAAGGCTCCAGCAGACATTATGGATATTGAGGAGCGAGTAGTATCTCGTTTCAAATGGGGGCTTACGGCGGAGATTAAATCGCCTGATTATGACACTAGAAGAAAAATTATAGTGGATAAACTCCATAGAGATGGTATTGCTCTTAGTGAGGATATGATAGATTTCTTAGCAGGTGAGGTACAATCTAATGTTAGAGAATTGATTGGTGTTATCAATGCGGTTATTGCTTATTCTACTATTTATAAGTCTGATTTAACTTTAGACTTATTGAAGGAGACAATCAATAAAATATCGGCTAACCAAAAGAAAGTTATTAGTATTCCTTACATTCAGGAGGTGGTTTGTGATTACTTTGGTATCAAGAGAGAGCAATTATTATCTAAAACTAGAAAGAGAGATATTGCATTACCAAGGCAGTTGGCTATGTATTTCGCAAAGGAATTTACAGATGCTACCTTTACGAAGATAGGTGAGGAGATGGGAGGTAAAGACCATTCTACGGTAATGTATGCTTGTGATACGGTTAAAAATACGGCAGAGGTAGATAAACAAATGCGAAAGTACATAAAAGAATTGAAGGAGAAAATAAGAAAATAATTTTGATTTTTTAGGTTAGTATTAGAAAAGGGATTATCTTAGGGCGTTCGTAGTTTTAGGGTAATCCTTTTCAATTTAGTAAAAATATTGGTTATGAAAATTTTAATGCTTTGTTTGGGTAATATATGCAGAAGTCCTTTAGCAGAAGGTATTCTAAGGGCTAAAATATCAGAAGAGTATTTTATAGATTCAGCAGGGACGAGTGCTTATCATGAAGGAGCTGAGGCAGATCCAAGATCTATCCAGACTGCCGATTTTCACGGTATTGATATTAACGGTCATAGATCTCGCCCTTTGGTGAAGGAAGATTTTGAAATTTTTGACCGAATTTACTGTATGGATAAGCAAAACTATAAAGATGCTTTGGCTTTAGCAGAAAATGAGGAGCAACGCCGAAAACTAGTACTCATTCTAGAAAATAATGCCGAAGTACCAGACCCTTATTATGGTGGTGTAGGTGGCTTTGAAAAGGTGTATCATATGTTGGATAAAGCTTGTGATAGAATAGTTTTGGAACTTAATTTAAAACCTCGTTTATAATGTTATTTCTTATACCTGCCTATTTATCAGAAGAAAGTCCAAAGGAATACTTTGCTCCTATTATAAAGGATTATATCTTAAAGACTGATTATTTTTTTGTAGAGAATGAAAAAACAGCAAGAAAGGTAATTAAGTTTTTTTGCCCTGAAAAAAAACAGTCAGAACTCAGGCTATTTTTACTCAATAAACATTCCGAAGAGAAAGATTTGCAGGAAGCAACACTCTTGATGAAACAGGGGACAGATTTTGGGCTTTTATCTGAGGCTGGATTGCCATGTATTGCCGACCCTGGTAATATTATGGTAAAATGGGCGCATCAAAATGATATTCAGGTAGTGCCTATTAGTGGACCTTCATCTATTATTTTGGCTCTTATTTCAAGTGGATTTAATGGGCAAAATTTCACTTTTAATGGCTATCTTCCTATAGATAAAGTGGAGCGAAAAAAACAAATTTTGTTTTTGGAGCAGCAGGTTCAAAAGACAGGATATACACAAATTTTTATGGAAACACCTTATAGAAACAATCAACTTTTGGAAGATTTGTGTAAGTTTCTAAATCCTAATACTAAGCTTTGTATCGCGGCTAATGTTACTCATCCTAGTGAAGAATTTATTAAAACAAAAGAAATCAAAAATTGGAAGAAAGATAAGCCTGATTTACATAAAATTCCAGCTGTGTTTGTTATTGGTGCTACTAGATAAAAAATCTAAATTTTTAGCCAAGCTAAACCTTGTTCTGTCTTTAAAGCTAAATCGTAAAGAGAGTAGCTTTTAGTAATGTTCTCTAATTTGGCTTTTATTTCTCTAAAATCATTGTGTACAGGGCAAGGATTTACAGATGAGCATTCTTTTAGTCCTAGTCCACACTTGGTAAAAAGTCCACTTCCATCTATGGCGACAATAATGTCGTAGATTTTAATTTCTTTAAGTTGTTCTATATCAATAGAAAATCCACCTTGGTGCCCTCTTACAGACTCTATGATATTAGCCTTACAGAGCTGTTGTAGTATTTTGGCAATAAAAGCTACAGGAGCATCAATAGACGCCGAAATTTCTTTTACATTAACCCTTTGATTGTTTAGTCTTTTTTGGGCAATGCAAATGGCAGACCTAATGGCATATTCGCACGCTTTAGAAAACATAACTAGATGGATTATTTAAAGTATTGCCATTTAGGGATAATCATCAATAGACCTAATCCTACATATAAAAATAGATTGGTAACATCTGTGTATAGGAAGGTAGAAAGATAAAACTGGTGTAGAATAAAATGGGCTATTACAGCCAAAGGAAATAAAAAGACACCTATTTTTCTAAACAATACGATAAGGAAAAGCCCAACTAATGCTAATAAATCTACTCCGAATATAAGGTAAAAATACCAAGTAGGTATATTGATACTTTCGTGCTGAGAGAACTCATCTATATCAATACCCAACCCCATAAGAGTAAATATAGCTAAAATCCCAATAGCTATATAAAAGCTATTAGTTTTTTTAGGCTCATCATTAAAGTAGTTTCTGTCTTCCATTCTGTAAAATTAAAAAAAGCCTTTGATAAAACAAAGGCTTCTTACAAAAAATAAGTTATTAAGCTTTAACAGCTTGTATTAGTCTGTTTTTATCACTCAGATACTCTTCCATAGAAATCATACTTTCTGTTCTGGTAACATCTTCAATGTCGTCTATTTGGTAGATGACATTCTTAGCATCTTCTGTATTTTTGGCTTTCATTTTACAGAAAATGTTGTATTTACCAGATACTACACTAGTTTCTATAATGTTAGGGATTTTTTCTAATTGTTTCAACACTTCTTGGGTTCTATTAGATTTAGTTAATAGTATTCCTATAAATGCGGTAAAAGTATAGTCTAGTTTCTCGTAATCTATTTTCAGAGAAGAGCCTAAAATAATTCCTGCGTCTTCCATTTTCTTAACTCTTACATGTATGGTCCCTGCAGAAACATTAAGATTTTTTGCTATTTCTGTAAAAGGCATTCTTGTATTTTGTACTAAATAATCTAAAATGCTTTTGTCTATTTCGTCCAAACGGTAATCCATAGTATTAAATATTTTTACTTTATTATCAAAATTTGAGTTTTATTTTTACAAAATTACGAAAAAAAACGAATAACTTAGTTATTAAATTTTGACATTTTATGTTAATTTTTTTGAGAAAAATTTAACAAATTTATTTTGTCTTAGTACTGTCCGTAGTTTCCTTAGCTTTGAAACTATCTTTTTTCTTTCTACTGAAGAAACGATTGAAACTTTTACTATAAACCACACCGCCTCCCCAAGATTGGTTAGCTCCTGCGTTTTGTCCCACAATATTAGAAATATTAGAAGGTTTAGAGTAGGCTCTTAAGATACGACTACCATCATTACTTTTAGACCAATCATACTCTATAATTCCTTCTCCAGAAAGAAAATTATTTGCTTCTGCGTTTTGGTTTCTTGCGATAGGAACACCTAATCCTGTTTTAATATTAACTCTAGGAGAAAGGGTAAAGCTTAATCTACCAGAAGCTCTATCAGCGGTATTGGTAGCTTGATCTCCGCGGATATAATCCAAATCTATTTGGAACTGATTACTAATGGTATTAAGTACCGCACCAAGCTGCTTCATTAGAAGAGCGTATCCTTGGGAAGTTACAGTACTTCCTACATCAAATGTAAGACCTCCTGTGTTAGCTACATTGAAATTGTTAAGTGCTAGAATAGAACCGAACTGAATGATTTTTTCATCTGGGGTACTCATTCTAAAAGCAAGAGCTTCTTTAATCTGACTAGAAACATCAGGTGTCTTTATATCAAACTGAATATCAGGGTTAGACAATGATTGTGTGATTTTAGTTTCTAGCATTACATTTACGGGAGGAAGCTTTCCAGTGTTAAGGTATTCTCCCAAGTTGGTTACGGTTCTGTAATAGTTAGCCGAAATATTGAGTGCTGGATTCATCACATTATTATCCCAAGAAATGCTACTTCCCTTTGCTATTTGGAAAGAGCGTTCTAGTACTGCTTTTGAAACATAAGTTCCGTTATCTACCACATAGGTTCCGTTCATAGACATTTGTCCGCTTCTATTCATTCTAAACCTCAAGTTCTCAGCGGTTCCTCTCACGCTAATATCACCTATATCATCGCCTACCAATACATTTACAGTAGAACCTCGGTCCACATCAAGAGCTAATTCTATATTCATATTCGCTCCAGATTTTTCTCGCTTACTAACGCTAAGTACACCGTCTTCATTTCGTTCTACAAAGCGAAGCATTTTAAATTCATCTACCGAAGTCGCTGAATTACTATTAAGTGTAAATACACTATTGTTAAGAACTTTTGTTTTTGCATTGATATTAAGAGCGGTAACAGCACCATCTACAAATATATCTCCTGTACCATAAACTCTCCCCCAAAATACATCAAAATCTCTTTGAGTGGTATTAAGAAGCATTAAGTTATCCGTTCTAATAATGAGGTTGAGCCCCATAGAGGCAATGTCGTCAAACTGAATTGCCCCGGAAACACTACCTTTAGAGTTATTTCTTCCATCGCTTATCCCAATATTATTAAGAACAGCAAACCCTTTTGATAAAGGAATAACAGTGTCATCAAAATAATAATCTACTCCTGAGAAATTGAGTTTAAACCCAAATTTAGATAGGGCTATATCTCCATTATAGTTGATGTTGTCTACAGTACCATTTATCTTAAGTTGCCCACTAGCATTACCTCTAAAGTTGCTAAATACAGCTTTCACAAATTCTTGTACAAATGCTAAATCAAATTTATTTAAGTCAGCGGTAAGGTCTAGGCTAGGAGAAGGCGTATTGTTATCTACTTTCCCAAAGATTCTGAGCTTATCATTACCAAAAATATCTGAAGAAGTTACTTTAAGATCTACATCAAAAATATTTGGACGCTCGGTTTTCTCTGCATTGATGAGTAAATCTCCTAAGTTTTTATCATGTATAGAGAAACCATCTACTTTTAAATCTACAATAGGTTCTATGTTATTTTTGAGGATAGCTAGTTTTATGGTTCCGTTAGCATTACCTTTAATATTTAAGTCGGAACTACCTTCTTTTAAGGCTAATACTTTAGAGAGATTAACATTCTTAACATCAATATTGGCATTGATGTTTTTAGCATCTTTATAAGTGCCATTAACTAAAACTTCACTGTCGTCAGAATAAAATTTTAGATTTTCAATGTCTATAAATCCTGTTTTTTTTCTGTAGGTAATAGAGTGATTAAGCTCTGGCGAAGTGTCTACATTCCATACAAAACTATTGAGTTTAACCTCAGTAGGCTCAAATCTTATAATATAATCACCGTTTACATTAGTGGTTTGATTAAGATTAACCGCGTAAGATTTCATAGCGTCTTCCTTCTCATCTTTATCGGTGCCATGTAAAAACCTTATGGCAAGGTGGAGATGTTCTCCATCAGGATTTTTGCCTATAATACTAGCGTTTTTAAGGATATTTTTATTGTATTCAGCACGGTTCATTTCCAAAGAGAAATTATCTTCTCTACTTTTGGTATCTATTTTAAGTGCTAGTCCATCAATCATGATGCTATCCTTTTTAGCAGGAGATTTTATATTATACTTAACATCTGTTTCTGCTAAAATTTGGTTTACCTTTTCGGTTTCTTTTTTACCAATGATATATTTTAAATAGCTAGTATCTGCATTTAATAGTAAATCATTACTATTGCCGTCATAACTTCCAGATACAGAGAGTATGTTACTTACTCTCAAATTCGGTTCAAAAAAGTTGATAAGTCCTTGTGAAATTTTGAAGTCTAAATCTAAATATTGCCCTCTATATAGGCGTTTAGGTTGATTGGTAACCAGTAGTTTACTTATACTATTTTGTACCATACCACCTATATCTCCCAGATTGAATTTTCCTGCAACTTTACCTTCTACTACATTAGGTGCGTTTACGGATACAATTCTTTTTCCGTCCTCAAAATAAGCTTTAACATCTCCTGTTGGAAGATCTATTTTTTGGTCTTTGGATAAAACTTTAACATCTCTAAGATGAGCGTTTAGTTGCATATCGTTAATGTCCTTCATAGATACTTCTGCATCTACATATCCACTTAAGATTTGTCTTTCAGGGCTTCCAGAGAAGTAGCTGGCGTTCAAATGGTTGATATCTGCTGTTACATTGGCATATAATCTAGGAGTACTAAAATCAAAAATACCTTTAACATTTGCTTGGGCATTTTCATCATTTATGTTTACAATACCTTCGTAGCGTTTTTTGTTAAGATATCCGTCTAAAACTAGATTATTGAGGGTTTTATCTAACAGCTCTATACGCCTGATGTTAGACTTAGTTCTGAGTTTCATTTGATTGATATCAAAGCTTTCTCCATCTAAATCAAATCGACCAGAAATGAGCCCAACCTGTGGATTTTTGGTAATGGTGGCTACATTCAGATTAGTAACTTCTAATAAGCCATTATACTTAGGAACTTTACTATACTCTCTTAGAGTAAAACGGTCTATTTTTGCCTGTCCAACACCTGAAATTAAATTTCCTCTTAAAGTAATTTGTTCAGGGTTGGCTTTTAGCATACCGTTGTACTTTATTCTACCAAAATCATCAGCCACATTACCCATTTTTTTTGAAATAAAGCTAGGGAACAAGCTTTTCAGCCCTTTATAAGTAAGGTCTGTAGAGATACTATTGGTTTCTACGGAGAAACTTTTATCTAGTATTTTGGCAACCTTTATAGATGATGAAACTATTTTAGAATCATTATCACCTATGGAAAATTGGTTTAGAGTAAAGTTATTAAGTACACCAGTCATATTTCCTGAAGTATTGATGGGCTTGTAGTTATCCCAATCTTTTACAAAGTAACTGATGTCATAGCCACTTATTTGGCTACCTTTTTTAAGTTGCATATCCCATTTTACCTTGTTGCCAAAGTCTGCCCAAGTACCATTGTTAAGATTAAATTTTAAACTTCCGTGTAGTAAGCTATGGTTAGTATTGATGAGCAAATCGTCTAAGAAAAGAGCCTCTTTGGTTAGAGAAAAATCCGTAGAGAAAGTATCCAAAAAGTGCTTTTTGCCCCATCTTTTAGTTGTCATTCTAAGTTGATTTACTTTAGCACTAACTTCTGGACCTTTAACTTTTAACTCTGGAATTATCAAGTTTAAATTTTCGGCATCTAGCCATCTTCCCGCGTCTCCTGTATGATTTTGATTGACGATAGAAAGTTTAGAATCTTTAATAATTATACGAGTTTTAAGTTGAAATGGAGGTCTGTTGGGGTCTGGTTTTTTACCATTATCGAAAAGCTCTACAAAACGGATAAAATTAGGTATGCTATCACCTTTGTAGGTAATCACTTTCATATCCAAGTTTTTGATAGATAGTGATTGGAACTTGATATGTCTAGAATTTGCTAAAATGGAAAACCAATCAGAATCTGCATACAACTCTTTAGCCTTAATAAAATGGTAGCCTCTGTGGTCCTTTACAGTTACTTTATGTAGCGTAACATCTCCAAAATAATTAAGGTCTATTTTTTCAAAGGCTATCTGGGTATTAAGGTCTTGGTTGAGTTTGTTTACCACTTTTTTGGTAAGCCAATTTTTAGTAACGGGTAGATTGATGGCAATAAATCCAATGGCAAATAAAGATAAAATTGTCCAAAAAAGTACCAACAAAAGTTTAGCCCACCAAGAGTAGCTAGTCACATCTTTAGTGGCTTGTTTTGCAAATTCTTCAGCGGTTTCTTTAGGGTTTTCTATAGCGTCCTTTAAAAACTCTTTGGTTTCTTGTACTTTCTTTTCTATGTGTTGTTCCGCCTCATTTATTTTGTTAGAAATAGGATTATCTTTTTTGTTATCGTTATTATTATTTAAATTTGCCATAATTATGAAACAATCTATTATCTTAGGTATAGAATCCTCTTGTGATGATACTTCCGCAGCTATTATTTCTGGTAGAAAAATTCTTTCCAATGTAGCTGCCACTCAAGCTATTCATAATGAATATGGTGGCGTAGTGCCAGAGCTAGCCTCTAGGGCACATCAGCAAAATATCATTCCTGTGGTAGAGCAATCTATACAAAAAGCAAATATACAACAAAATGAGATTTGTGCCATAGGTTTTACGAGAGGTCCTGGACTTTTAGGCTCTTTACTAGTAGGGACTTCCTTTGCGAAGTCTTTAGCGATGAGTTTGGAAGTTCCACTGATAGAGGTTAATCACCTTCAGGCTCATATTTTGGCTCATTTTATAGAAGATGCCAATCCTAATCCGCCCAAATTTCCTTTTTTATGCCTCACGGTGAGTGGTGGGCATACGATGATTGTCTTGGTTAAAGACTATTTTGATATGGAAATTATTGGGAAAACTATAGACGATGCTGCAGGAGAAGCATTTGATAAGATAGGAAAAATATTTGATTTAGATTATCCTGCTGGACCTATCATAGATAAGAAATCTCAAAATGGAAATCCTGATGCATTTGCATTTAATAAGCCTAAATTAGAGGGCTACGACTATTCTTTTAGCGGAATTAAAACTTCGGTGCTGTACTTTATACAAAAAGAATTAAAGAAAAATCCTCAATTTATTGCTGAAAATATAGATGATTTGTGTGCATCTGTTCAGAAAAATATTATTGAAATATTGATGACGAAACTAGAGAAAGCGGCTAGTGATTTAGGCATTAAAGAAATAGCGATAGCTGGTGGCGTTTCGGCTAACTCTGCCTTGAGACGGGCTATGAGAGAAAACGAACTAAAGTTAGGTTGGAATATCTATATTCCTAAATTTGAATACACTACGGATAATGCCGCAATGATAGCAATGGTAGCCCAACTAAAATACGAAAGAGGAGAGTTTGCCAACCTTTCTACAACGGCTACCGCAAGATATGAGTTAAATGCAAAGTAAAACCTTTTGATATGAAATTATTTTTTGGAGAAATTTTAAATGATAAAGTAATAATTGATAGTGATGAACAACATCATATATCAAAGGTTTTGAGGATGAAGGAAGGGGAGATGCTTTATGTAACCGATGGTAAAGGGAATGTGGCAAAAGGCAACCTCATACTTGAAGGGAAAAAAGTAGAGTTAAATATTTTAGAAATCCAAACGAAGACGCCTCCATTTTCGCCTTATTTGCATATTGCAATAGCTCCTACCAAAAATATAGACCGTACAGAGTTTTTTGTAGAAAAAGCTACCGAAATGGGTATTTCCGAAATTTCGTTTTTATTAACGGAGAAGTCCGAACGCAAACATCTCAATATAGATAAAATTCAGAAAAAAATCATAGCAGCATCTAAACAGAGTTTAAGGTATCATTTTCCAAAGGTTAATGATTTACAGAAATTCACTAGCTTTATGCAAACTCAAACTGCCGAAAATACTTTTGTAGCTCATTGTGATAAAGCATTTAAGCGAGTATCATTATCCGAAATTCCTTTAGTTGATAAAGTTTGTTTTTTAATTGGTCCCGAAGGCGATTTTAGTCTATCAGAGATAGAATTATTACTAGAAAAAGGTGTACAAGCGATATCATTAGGCAACCAAAGATTAAGAACGGAAACAGCAGGAGTCTTCGTTGCTGCGTGGAACTATCATAAAATGTTATAAAAAAAAGAGAATCAATATTTTTGATTCTCTTTTTTAGATTTATTTTACAACTGTGAAATAGATGAGTAATGCTATTCCTACAATAATTCTATACCAACCCCAAGGTTTAAAACCGTATTTTTTTATCACGCCTATAAAAAACTTAATAGCTATCACAGCAACTACAAAAGCGACTAAATTACCCGCTAAAAACAACTTTAAATTATCACCGTGTGTAAGCATTTCGTAGCCTTTTTGTTCTACACCTAAATATTCCCACTTTTTTACAAAAATAGAATATACCGTAACAGCAAGCATAGTAGGTACGGCTAGAAAGAAAGAAAACTCGGCAGCAGCTTCTCTAGAAAGTTTTTGTTGCATACCTCCAATAATAGAAGCTGCACTTCGGCTAGTACCAGGCATCATAGCTAAACATTGCCAAAAACCTATGGTAACAGCTTTTTTTATACTGATTTCTTTTTCTGTATGTATTTCAGGTGTTTTAAATACTTTATCAATAAATAGAAGAACCACGCCACCTAAAACTAAAACTACGGCGATGGGAATAGGGTTTCCTAAGACAGATTCTATCATATCATCAAATAGATAACCTAAAACCAATGCTGGAACTACGGCAAAACCAAGTTTGATATAAAAGTTGAAATTCTGAAAGTTGAAAAACTTTTTCCAATATAAAAATACCACAGCAAGGATAGCACCTAATTGTATGGATACTTGAAACATTTTAACAAATTCGTCTTCTTGTATCCCAAATATAGAACTTGTGAAAATCATATGTGCGGTAGAGGAAACAGGTAGGTATTCCGTTAAACCTTCAATAATAGCAATAATAATAGCTTCTAAAAAATTCATGACTTAAAAAGTTTAAAGCAAAAGTCAATTGCGTTATAGAACAATTGACTTTAATTTCTGTATTATAAAAAATGATTATTTTCTTTTCAAAATAGCATAGACTTGTATCACAAATCCTGTAATTACCAATAGTGGAGCAATGCGTATTCTTCTGATAGAAAAAATATCCTCATTCCAGTAGTTTGGGTCAAATTTACCATCGGGCGTTGTGTTAGCTCCAGACCCCATCATAAGAATAAATCCTAAAACAATACACACCAAGCCTATAAGCATCCACTTATAATTGTCTTTTTTGAAATAAAAACTATTTTCGTTTGTTTTATTTTGTTCTGCCATAGTTTAAGAATAGTATAAATCATCAATATTAGTTCTAAGGAACCTCCAAGTTGCAAAAATAGTGCTTAGAACAGTGATAAGGACTCCAACTCCAAAAACCGCTAAAACCAATTGTATGTACTGATTAGTATCTTGTACAAACGGAGTTCCTATTTGATTAGTAAAATAATACCAAACTCCAAATAGTGCTAAAAGCCCAATAACAGCACCAATGAGCCCTAAAATAACGGCTTCTATGATGAACGGTTTAAGGATAAAACGACGCTTAGCACCCACAAGTTGCATAGTCTTAATAATGAATCTTTTAGAAAATATTTTTAGTCTAATAGAGTTGTTAATCAGTACGATTGCTAAAATTAAAAATACCAAAGAAAATGCTAATATCCAAGTGAGGATTCTGTTAAGGTTATTGTAAACCTCAATCATTAGGTCGCTGTTATTTTTTACTTCTACAATGCCATCTACTTTTTCTAATTCTTTAACTACACCTTGTATTTCCTCAGGGCTTACGAAATTTGGCTTTAGAGAAACCTCTACTGAAGACGGGAATATGTTTTCTTCAAAAAGAGCGTCAGCATCTATACCCATACTTTTTTTAGCTTCTTTAGACGCTTGTTGTCTTGAGATAAAAGTAGTTTTTTTAACAAACGGAAGTGCTTGTATGGTCTTTATAGCTTCTTGTTCTTGTTTCGCTATTTTTAGAGAATCTTTAGCATCGTAGTTTTCGGAGAAAAAGGCGTTTACTACAAGTTGTTCTTTAATATAGTCTGAATATTTTTGAGCATTGATAAGAATAAGACCGAAAAGCCCTACCAAAAACAAAACTAATGCTATACTAATAACTACCGTGATATTGCTGGATCTCAGCCTTCTTTTGTTAAAATCGTCTACTGTATTAGCCATTAAATGAAATTTTTCGGCTAAAATAGAAAAAATCTTCCGAAATTTGCTCCCAATAAGACTAAAATCATTGTTAATAAAATCATAAAAAAATCATTTCATTTTGACAGTAAAAGCTAAAAAACACCTCGGGCAACATTTTCTTAACGACGAAAACATAGCATCTAAAATTGTAGAAGCTTTAGAGGTTGATGTTCAGGATTTTGTCTTAGAAGTAGGTCCAGGTATGGGAGTTTTAACCAAATATCTTCTTAATAAAAATTCAGAAATATTTGTGGCAGAGATAGATGTAGAGTCTATTGCTTACCTTAAAGAACATTACCCCAAATTAGAAGAAAAACACTTTGTTGGTGATTTTTTAAAAGCTAATTTGACCGAAATTTTCAATTCGGAGCAGGTTTCTGTTATAGGGAATTTTCCATACAATATTTCATCACAGATTTTATTTAAAATAATAGATAATTACGCCCAAATACCAGAAATGGTGGGAATGTTCCAAAAAGAAGTCGCTGAAAGAACTTCTGCAGAACCTCGCACTAAAAGTTATGGGATTCTGTCGGTAATGGTTCAGGCGTATTATGATGTAAAGTATCTTTTTACCGTTAGCGAAAATGTTTTTACGCCACCACCTAAAGTGAAATCTGGAGTTATCAGGCTTACCAGAAATCCTAAAAAAGGTCTAGAAGGCAACGAAGTTTTATTTAAACAAATTGTAAAAGCAGGTTTTAACCAAAGACGAAAAAAATTAAGTAACGCTCTTAAAGGACTTAATATTCCCGAAGCTTTATTAACGCATAATTTTTTAACTTTGCGAGCGGAAGAACTTAGTGTAGAAGATTTTATCATCTTTACTATTGAGTGGAAAAATGCACTAAAATCATCAGCCGTTTAACATTTAAATAAAGACTATTTTGACTGAAACCATTGCTCTTAGAGAACTGATAAAAAATCTCATCAAGGAGAAAAATGCTAAAGAGGTAGCTCTGATGCTTTCCGAAATGGAAGCACCAGACATTGCTTCTATATTTGAAGATTTAGAGGAGGAAGAACAGCATTTTCTCTACGATTTAATGAGTAATGAGAAATCTGCAGAAGTACTCTTAGAGATAGATGAAGACGAGCGAAAGAGCTTTATGAAAGGGCTCTCTTCGCAAGAGATTGCAGATGAAATTATCAATGAGATAGATTCTGACGATGCGGCGGATATTATCTCTGAACTTCCAGAACATCAGCAGACCGAAATTATCCAAAGGTTAGATGACGAGGAACACGCCCAAAGTATCGTGGACTTACTTAGGTATGATGAAGATGAGGCTGGAGGTCTTATGGCAACGGAAATGGTAAAAGTTAATCAGAACTTAACCATTATTTCGGCGGTCAAAGAGATGAGAAAGCAAGCCGAAGATTTAGATGAGGTGTATTCTATCTATGTAGTAGATGATAATGATAAACTGCTAGGGCTTTTAAGTTTAAAAAAACTACTTACAACCACTTCTTCTACTAAAGTTTCGGAGGTGTATAATCCTAAAATCCGTTCGGTGATGGATACGGATACGGCTGAAGAGGTAGCAAGATTTATGCAGAAGTACGACCTTTTTGAGGTTCCTGTGGTTGATGCTAGAGGCAACTTGGTAGGGCGTATTACGATAGATGATGTTATTGATTTCATAACCGAAGAAGCAGAGAAAGACTATCAGTTAGCGTCGGGTATATCCTTAGATGTAGACTCTACGGATACTATTTTTTCGCTTACAAAAGCACGCTTACCTTGGCTTTTTATAGGTATGGTAGGTGGTTTAATAGGTTCGCAGGTACTACAAGGAAACCAAGATGCCCTACAAAAGATACCTGCTCTTATGTTTTTTGTGCCTCTAATAGCCGCAACGGCAGGTAATATTGGGGTGCAGGCATCAGCGATTATTGTACAAGGTTTAGCTAATAATACTCTAGGAACAGATACTATTAAAACCTTGATAAAGGAGGTGAGTGTTTCCGCAGCATCAGGAGTTATTTTATCTGTGATTATTTTATCATTTAATTTGCTTGTCAATAGGCACGATATGATGGTGTCTATTGCTATTTCGGTTTCGCTGTTAGCGGTTATTTTGGTGGCAGCTGTTATTGGGACTATAGTGCCTATTCTCCTTAATAAAAATAAAATAGACCCAGCAATAGCCACAGGTCCATTTATTACAACTTCTAACGATATTTTAGGGGTTTTGATTTACTTTACCATAGCAAAACTAATGTTGCATATTTAGAGGTGTTGTCCGTAATTTTATTCCAAAACTGGACATATTTTCAAATTCAAACAACATCATAATAAAATAAAAATAGTTAATTTTTTATGGGAACGATAATAACTTTTTTTTTCAAAATATTTGAAATGATTCTATCCGCAATATTTCGAACATTATTTCCGAGAAAAATTGTTCATAAAAATAACTTAAAAAGTTATTCAAAATCCAACTACAATAAGTCTAACAGTAGAAACATAATTTTCAACTTTGGAAAATATAAAGGAAAAAAAGTGAAAGATGTATGGCTAGAAGACAAAGAATATTGCATATGGCTAATAAATTCTTCAAGATATGAAGGTTGGAGGAGTTCAGCATTACATATTTATAATGAACTTGAAAGACTGAATAACGGAAATGATATATTATTCTTTAGTTTCGGAAAATATAAAGGAGAATCAGTAAATGATATACTTAAGTCAGATAGACAGTATTGCGAATGGTTATTAAATCAAAGTTGGGCTTTTGATTATAAAGAAGTACAATATATGTCAGAAATGATTGATTAAAAAAACTTCTGCTAACAAAGTATTGCCCCGAGAGAGGCTTAGTGCATAATTTGAAATAATTGATAAAAAAATCGCAAAAACCTTTTCCATTTGGTTAAAAAATAAATAGATTGGTCAAATGAAAAGGTTTTGCTCAGTTCGGTGCTTTATTGAAAGTTTCGTTTTTCAAAAGCTCCCACCTGACGGTAATACCTCGCCGTTACCTGCAATATTTAATTAACATTGTGTTAAAGATTAAAGATGAAAAAAATCCAAAATTTAATTTTATTCTTTATTTTCACACTTATTAAGTCTCAATCGTTAAATGGATTTATAAAAGACTCAATAAACATAGAAAATAGAGTTTTTAATCTCAAATTGAAAAATATTGAAACTGAAAAAGAATATTTTTCTCATACTGAAATTGATGGAAAGTATGAATTTCAAAATATTAAAAATGGAAATTATATTCTATCTATAATTTATAATAATAATTATTCTAATAATCAATTTAAAGTAAATGTAAATGGAATTACAACTCAAAATTTCTGCTTGACAAAATACTGTAGATTTAGCGAAAATAAAGATGGAATTTGTCCAATTTGCAAGTCAAAACAAAATGTTATTCCAATTTTTTATGGTTTAACAACTAGAAAATTTATGAAGAAAAATAAAAGTAAGTATCATTTTAGAGGTTGCGAAATTTCTAGTTGTGATCCAAAATGGTATTGCAAAAATGACAAATTAGAATTCTGATAATACTGCAAATAATATAGTATTTTCAAAAGACGGAATAAAGTGTTTAGATGAAAGTTTGGTAATATTTAGTTGCTTCTACTTTTCCGCATTACTTTTTTTGTTAAATTAGTGATACGGGAAAAATATTTGTGAAGGTTGTAATATTGCTCATAAAAAATAAAGATGAAAATCATTAAGGAAATATTAAAATATTTGACATTGGTTTTTCTTCTGTTAATACTATTTAAGCTAACAAAGTATTATGGAGATTACGTAGAATCAGTTTATGATATTATAATAATTCCATTTGTAGTTTGCTTAATATTAGTTAATGGTTTGATTTTATATTTCTATCAAAAGCGAAGAAAAAAACTCAGAACTTTAAAGCTTATTTGCCTGTTTGGTATGACTGGAGTTTTGTTCAATATATTTAATAATTGCCACTCAAAAAATAGAGAAGAAGTATCAACATATTTTATTGGTACGGGAGCATATTTCATAGGTGCTGAAGAGAAAACTAAAATAACATTATTTGAAAATCAAACATTCCAAATTACAGAATACTCGCCTCATACTTTTCATCATTGGAACGGTAAGTGCAAAATTTCTAATGATACTTTGTATTTAAGAAATATTGATTTTGAAAGGCTATCTTATTTACAACTCACGGATAAATATTTATACAATACAAATACTAAAAATTTCTTTTCAGAAGGATATAGTCCTCTTATAAAAAAAGAGTAAATTAGTAGCAATTCTAAAAAATGGTTAAAATGAAATTAAGAGAAAAAAATCCAGCATTAGTTTTAATTGATGTTCAAAAGGCTTTTCTTGAAGAAGATTATTGGGGTGGAAATCGTAATAATAAAAATGCCGAAGAAATTTGTGGTAAAATTTTGAAAAAATGGAGAGAACTAAATTTACCAATCTTCCATATAAGGCATAGTTCTGATAATCCTAAATCAAAACTTCATATCACAAACGCAGGATTTGAATTTAGTGAGTATGTTATCCCAAATGATTCTGAGACTATCATTACTAAAAATGTAAATAGTGCATTCATTGGAACTACATTAAAAGAGCAAATTGATAGTTTAAATATTAACACATTGGTAATTGTGGGAATAACTACCAACCATTGCGTTTCTACAACAACTAGAATGTCTGGAAATTATGGCTATGAAACTTATCTTATTTCGGACGCTACGGCAACATTTGATAGGGTTGGAGTTAATGGGGAGAAATACGATTCAGAGTTAATCCATCAAACAACGCTTGCAAATCTGAATGAGGAATTTGCAACCGTTTGGAATTCTGAAAAATTATTTAAAGAGATTTAAAAGAATTAAAGTGTATATATGGCAAAAAAAGTTTTAAATTTTAAGTTAGTATTGATACTAATAATACTGGTGTCTTGTTCAAGAAATGACGAAATTACAAATGAATCACAATTACTAGAAGAGGTAAAGGATGTTATTATAACTTCTTATTCTAAGAACTATGCATATTCGGGGGAGGAAGTGATTATTTATGGAGAAAACTTTCCTATAAAAGAAAAGTGTAAAATATTATTTGATGATGTGTATTCTGAAATACTTAATGTAAGCAAAGACTCTAGACAAATTACTATTAAAGTTCCAAATGTAGCTAGGTCCATTCCAACATTAAAATTTATTTTTGAAAATCGAAATGTCGTCAATAACATTACAAATGATTATAACAAAAATATTGCTGTTATTAATAAGAGTATTGGAAACTGGACCTCTACAGAGTCTGCAATATTTATTTCTGATAATGATTATATTAGAGGGATACAGATAAAAAATAATGGAAAAATATATTATAATGTTTCAAAGAGAACCTACAGTTCACCTGACGATGGGATTACTTGGAAAGTATGGTATAACTCTAGTTTCTTAAGCGATTTTCATGCTACTGATAATGATGAAGGATTTGCGGATAGTGGTTTTGGTCTTGGTAAAGTCCCTAAGGGAGGAAGCCCATTATCTTTAAATATTTTTTTTACTACAGATTCAAGAACATCTGAAAAATTCGCTACTGTATTTGTTGAAAATGATATGAGAACGGGCTTATTAGTTACGACAAATAGGAATGTTTATAAAACATCGGATGGTGAAAACTTTGTTAAAGTCTATAACTCAGGCTCTACAAAGATTGATATTCAGAGAGCTCCATTTAAATTAGATTATCAAAATATTTGGACAATTGGGTATGATCAGGCAATTGAAACAGGTCTAATTTTTTATTGTAACGGTAATAACGAAAATTGGCATAGTTACTTATTTACCGCTTATCCTAAAAGTATGGTAAACAATATTTATTTTGTTAATGATAGGGTAGGATACTGTTCACTTTATACTTTTGATGCTAATCCAAAGGTTAAAATGTTTAAATCATTAGATGGTGGAGCATCATGGAATCTAATTAGTGATATTCCAAATGCTCAAAGAAATATCTCTATGGTTTTCATAAATGAATCAATAGGTTATGTCTCATCAGATAATCAAATATTTCTTACTAAAGACGGAGGAAATACTTGGTCTTTAGATTTTACTGCAGATGAAAATATTCAAAAATTGGGATATTCAAATAACTGCGTTTATGCACTAACAAATGGTAAAATAAATAGAAAATTTTTAAAATAATTTTATATATTCTCAGATTAGCATTTAATGTGTATAAATTAAACTGTTTTTTTATAGTTTGTGTTTGGAGAAATAGTAATTTCACTATAAACATTATCTCATGAAAAAAAGATTAGTAGTGCTTTCTGGGGCGGGTATTTCTGCTGAAAGCGGCATTAAAACATTTAGAGATTCTAATGGGCTGTGGGAAAACCACCGTATAGAAGATGTGGCGAGTCCAGAAGGGTTTGCAAGAAATCCGCAATTGGTTTTAGATTTTTATAATCTTAGAAGGAGGCAATTAGCTGAGGTTAAACCAAATTTGGCTCATAGCATTTTAGCAGAATTAGAAAAGTACTACGAAGTAATTATCATTACTCAAAATGTAGATGATTTACACGAAAGAGCGGGGTCTTCTCATATTATTCATCTTCACGGAGAACTTAAAAAGGCGAGACCTATAAACTCTGAAAGTGAGATTATAAATTGGGAAACCGACCTTAATCTAGGAGACAACAATGAAAAAGGCGTTCAGCTTAGACCTCATATTGTATGGTTTGGTGAGGCTGTACCTGAAATGGAAAAAGCCATAGATATAGCAACTTCGGCAGATTTATTTTTAGTGATAGGAACTTCGTTACAAGTTTATCCTGCGGCATCTTTGGTGCATTATATTCCACAACATTGCGAGTTGTTTCTCATTGACCCTCAGATTCCCGAACATTATATAAAAAAGGCTACTTGCTTCGCCACTTCGGCTACGGAAGGTATGATAAAATTAAAAGAAATACTCTTGGCTGAGTTTTAATCTAGCTTTACTAAAAGAGCATCACAAACTACTTTACTGAAGGTGTGAGAAATACCATTTACGGTTACCATCATAGAAGCGTCAAATTTTTCTTTTTTGTTTACTGTAAGTTGGCTTCCTAAATTGAGTTGTTTATCATTCAAAAAGCTAAGGAAATCTTTGGTATCTACAGTTACAGCAGCTAGTGTTACCTTAGAGCCTTCGGTACATTCGCTGAGTTTCTTTAGATTTTGCTCTATGATATTGCCCTCTTTGTCAGGGATAGGTTCTCCGTGAGGATCTACTTTAGGATAATTGAGAAGCTCGTCCATTTTATCAAAAAACTCTTCGGAGTGTATATGTTCTAGTTCCTCGGCTATTTTGTGTACATTTTCCCAACCAAAGCCCATTTTTTCTACCAAAAACATCTCTGTAAGCCTATGTTTTCTAATCACTAAAGCGGCCTCTTTTTGCCCAATTTCGGTGAGAATGATGGGTTTATAGCTTTCGGTAATTACCCAGTTCTTTTGAGCAAATTTTTTCATCATACTATTAACGCTCGGCATTTTGATGTTCAAAAACTTGCTGAGTTCGTTTACTGTAACTTCGTTGTTATCAGTTTTTAGATGAAATAAAGCCTTTAGATAATTTTCTTCTGTAAGAGAGTTCATAGACACAAAAATAAAATATTTTTCTGTTTGGAACGATAGCGATGTTAATACTTTTTCTTTTTAAAATAAATAAAAGTAGCTATAACAATAATGAGCATCACTCCCAAAGTAGCGTAATAACCATATTTCTGATGAAGCTCTGGCATAAATTCAAAATTCATTCCGTAAAGCCCAGCGATAAAGGTAATTGGTAAAAAATAGACCGAGTACATTGCCAATAGTTTCATTACTTGGTTGGCTTTTTGGTCAGATAGGGCAATGTATACTGATATGAGGTTGGTAATCTGAGCGCTAATGTGGTCAAAATCAGACATCACATCTTTTTGTTTATCTACAAGGTCTGCTATTTCAATGTCTTTTAGATTAAGTTTTTTAAAAGCACCTATCCAATCCGAAGACATGTTAAGTACTCTAGCATTAAGCCCTGCCTTTCTTTTAATTTTGTAGAGTTTTTTTATAGGGTTGAGCTGAGGGCTATTTTGCATAAAAATCTCAGTCTCTAACTTGTCAATAATCTCTATAAGTTTTTTGCTTTCGTCATCAAAGGATTTCATTATCTTGAGTCCTAAGATTAGAGCTAACTTATCTGGAGAATACTTCTTGTATTTATCAGGATTTTTGTTAAGGTCTTCTTTAATTTCTAGAATACTCTTATTATCAGTTCTATGTATAGTGATAATTATTTTTTCTATGATAAATATGCCTAATTTAGTACTTACATCATTGATGCCATTTAAGTTTTTTCTTTGAAGTTCTACATTTTCTCTAGTTAAGAAAAATTTTACGCCTTCTACTTCTTCAAATTTAGGAAGATGACTTGGGTCTACAGTATCATCTAAATGTAACTTATTGATATGAAACTGATGATGTAGGGAGTCTAAATCTTCTTTGGTAGGAGCGGTAACATCAATCCATTTACAGAGGTCGCTTTCAAAAATAGTATCTATAGGCATTATAGAGTTTTTAATGGTATAAAAGCTACCCTAAAGAGGATAGCTCTAGTTAGATTATTTGATATTCTATCAATTATTTAAAAACAGAGTTTAGTCTGTCAACCTCTGAATTTATTTTTTGTTGTAGACTTTCTGAGGCTTTAACTAAAGGTAATCTAAGGTGATTTTTAATAATGCCTTTATGTGCTAAAACAGCTTTGATACCAACAGGATTACCCTCAGCAAAAATAAGGCGTGTAATTTCTACCAATTGATTATGGATAGCATAAGCTTCTTTAACTTTCTCGTCTTTTGCGAGTTTTATCATTTCTGAAAATTCTTTAGGGTAAGCTTGTCCAATTACGGAAATTACACCATCACCTCCTGCAAGTGTTACAGGAAGAGTGTACTCGTCATCACCAGACATTAGTGAGAAATTTGCAGTTTTTTTTCTTAAAATATCAAAGTACTGCGTAAGGTTAGGAGCTGCTTCTTTTATCATAAATAGGTTAGGGAACTCCTTAGCCAATCGTAGTGTAGTTTCAGCTTCTATGTTTTGCCCCGTTCTTCCAGGTACATTATAGATAATGATGTTTTTACCTGTTTCTGCCAAAGCCTTATAATGCTGATAAAGCCCTTCTTGGTTAGGTTTATTATAGTAAGGAGAAACTGATAAAATAGCCTCAAAATCATCAAGATTAGTTTGTTCTATTTCTTTTTTTACGGCTAAAGTATTGTTGCCTCCAATACCTAGAACTAAAGGAAGTCTTTTATTGTTAATTTTAACAATGTGTTGTATAGCAGCTTCTTTTTCTTCCTTAGAAAGGGTAGCCGTTTCTGCAGTTGTACCAAGAACTACAAAAAAATCTGTTCCGTTAGTTATATTATATTCTATGAGCTTTGTAAGAGCATCAAAATCGATGGATAAATCTTCGTTAAAAGGAGTTACTAAAGCAACCCCTAGACCTGATAAATTTTTCATTTCCGTTTCTTATTCTAAAATTTAGAAGACCAAAATTAAGTTTTTTTTTGATATAAACAGAAGATTATTTCGTTTTGTACTATCCTGGAGTTATAAATAAAGCCTGCTTTTTCTGTGTTCGAGAGATGAAATTTGTTTTGTTACTCTGTAATTTATGATATTACTCAGAGTAGTTAATTATTTCATAAATATATTGTAACTTAGCCACCTCAATTTTATTGAGTTAAATAAATGTTAATTTTTTTATAATATTGATTTTTAATAAAATACAATGAAAAACTATTCAGTACTAAAGGTTGCACCCGCTTTTCTGTTGGCAGGGGCAATGCTACAAGCACAAAAGGTAGATTCTGCCAAAACCAAAAGTATAGATGAGGTAGTGCTTATAGGTTACGGAAAGAAGAAAAAATCAGATCTTACAGGGTCTGTAACATCTATTTCTTCTAAAGATTTTAATGATGGTATGTTATCTTCTCCAGAACAGCTTATTCAAGGTAAAGCGGCAGGTGTACAGATTACAACTAATGGCGGTGCTCCTGGTAGTGGCTCTACAATTAGAGTAAGAAGTGGAGCGTCTCTTAATGCATCTAATGACCCACTTATCGTTATAGACGGAATGCCATTAGATACCAAAGGTATTGATGGAGCGGCTAATCCACTAGCCCTTATTAACCCTAATGATATAGAGTCTTTTAACATTCTTAAAGACGCTTCTGCAGCAGCTATCTATGGTAATAGAGCTTCTAATGGGGTTATCATCATTACCACTAAGAAAGGAACTAGAGGAAAACTTAGAGTAGGCTATAATTCCACAACATCTGTTTCTCAAAGATTTGGAACGGTGAATATGATGGATGCTAACGAATTCAGAACTTTAGTAAAGGATAAAGCATCGGCGGATTATATTTCTAAATTAGGTAATGCAAATACCAACTGGCAAGAAGCTTTTTATCAATTAGCGACAGGCTTTGATAATAATTTAACGTTATCTGGAGGGATTGGTAAAGTGCCATTTAGACTATCTTTAGGATACCTTAACCAAGATGGTATTATTAGAACTAATAATATAGAAAGAAGCACCGCAGGTTTAAACTTAAATCCAAAATTATTTAATAATCATTTGGATATTAATTTTAACTTAAAAGGGACTTATGTAGAAAATAGGTTTACTGATGGAGAGGCCATCAATGCGGCTATTGCGTTTGATCCAACACAAAACATTTATGATGCTTCTAATCAGGCGATGGGCGGTTATTGGGAATGGATGGACAATGGAATACCTAACCAAAATGCAACGAGAAACCCTCTTTCTATGCTCTATCAAAGGAGAGATGTTTCTTATGTAAAAAGACTCTTGGGGAATGTTCAGTTTGACTATAAATTTCATTTCTTACCAGAGCTCAGAGCTAACTTAAATTTAGGTCTAGACCTATCTAACTCTAACGGAACAGTTACTACTTTACCTACATTAGCATCATCATACTTCCAAAAAGGAACGAACAGAAACTATGAACAGGAAAAGAAAAATAGGCTTTTAGAATTTTATTTAAATTATTCCAAAAAACTACCTTCTATAGACTCTGATATTGATGTAATGGCGGGGTATTCTTACCAAAAATGGAATGAAACTAAACCTTTTGCACCTACAATCTACGGAGATGGAACTAAAGACCCTGCGAGTGGTGTAGATTTCTTTACGCAAAACTTATTACTTTCTTACTATACTAGATTAAATTATACATTTAAAAATAGATACTTACTAACGGCTTCTGTGCGTAGAGATGGTTCTTCTAGGTTTAATAGTAATAATAGATGGGGCTATTTTCCATCCGTATCATTAGCTTGGAGAATTGATCAAGAGAACTTCCTTAAAGGTAACACTACAATCTCTACTTTTAAACTGAGAGGAGGTTGGGGGGTAACAGGTCAACAGGATATTTCAGGCGATTATCCTTATTTGGCAGTATATAGTATCTCTAACTCTGGAGCTAATTATCTTTTTGGAGGTGTACCTTACACTCTTTATCGTCCAGAAGGCTATGACCCAAACATTAGATGGGAAACTACAAGAACTACCAATATAGGATTAGACTTTGGTGTTTTGAAAGATAGATTACTATTTAATGTAGATGCTTACAAGAGATATACAGTAGATTTACTAAGTGAGGCTCCAACCCCAGGAGGTGCTAACTTTACCAATTTACTTTTATCAAACATAGGAAATATGGAATCTAAAGGGCTTGAAATTGGTGCATTGTGGAAGGCTATTCAAAACGAAAATTTCTCTTGGGATATTTCTGCTAATGCAACATTCCAAGATGCTAAAATTACCAATTTAGCAGCTAATGAAGGAGCTGGTCAAAGAGTGCTTGTAGGTGGTATATCAGGCATTACAGGTGGTTTGATACAAACACATTCTGTAGGTTATAAACCAAATTCTTTCTATGTTTATCAGCAGAAATATGATGCTAGTGGAAGACCAATAGAAGGCGATTATGTAGATAGAAACGGAGATGGCATTATAAACGAGCAAGATTTGTATGAATACCAATCGTCTATGCCAAAAGCCTTGTTTGCATTTACATCTAGAATGACTTATAAAAATTGGGATATGGGATTTGCACTTAGAGCAAGTTTAGGCAACTATGTTTATAACAATGCTAATGCTAGATACGGAAATCTACAAAACATAGGTACCAATGGCTATCTTCAAAATCTTACAAGAGACTATCTTAATACAGGATTTACGACATCTCAATATTTTTCAGATTATTATGTAGAAGATGCTTCATTCCTAAGAATGGATAATATCAACATAGGTTATAATTTCCCTCAGTTTATAGGAAATGCAAGACTGAGAGTGAATGCCTCTGTAAACAATGTTTTTGTGATTACCAAGTATAGCGGGGTAGATCCAGAAGTTTTCAATGGTATTGATAACAATTTCTACCAAAGACCTCGTGTGTATTCATTAGGTTTCAACCTTCAGTTTTAATTAAAAGTGATACAAGTTAAAAATTTAAAATAATGAACTTAAAATATTTAAAAATAGGAATAGCTGCTTTAGCATTTAATTTCTCTCTTACTTCGTGTGAAAGAGATTTAGATCAAGTGCATAGTAGTGATGTTACTTCTGTAAGCGTTTACTCAGATTTTGCTAATTACAAAAATGTACTAGCAAAGTGTTACGCAGGATTAGCAATAAATGGACAAGAAGGTGGTGATGGTAAGGCTGATATTAAAGGTATTGATAATGGTATGTCTAACTACTTAAGACAGTATTTCCAACTACAAGAGCTACCTACTGACGAAGCGGTGATAGCATGGAGAGATCCCAATTTACCAGAAATGAATACTATGAAATGGGGTTCTGATAACCAGTTTGTTACAGCAATGTATTATCGTGTTATGTATCAAGTAACACTTACCAGTGAATTTATTAGAGAAATGTCTGACGATAAACTATCGTCTCGTGGTATTACAGGAGTTCAGGCTGAAGAAGCTAGACTTTTCAGAAATGAAGCTCGTTTTTTAAGAGCACTGAGTTATGCACACGCC
This sequence comes from Riemerella anatipestifer ATCC 11845 = DSM 15868, assembly GCF_000252855.1. Classification (NCBI taxonomy): domain Bacteria; kingdom Pseudomonadati; phylum Bacteroidota; class Flavobacteriia; order Flavobacteriales; family Weeksellaceae; genus Riemerella; species Riemerella anatipestifer. The sequence goes on from NC_017045.1 coordinate 186,240, forward strand.
ATAGATTTATTTGGTAATGTTCCTTTTGTAAATGAAAATACAGAAATAGGTTTAACACCTCCTGCGAGAATAGAAAGGAAAGCTTTATTCCAATATGTAGAAAAAGAATTAAAAGACTTAGAAGGATTATTAAAAGCGCCAAGAGCTAACGAATACGGGAGAGCAGATAAAGCTGCTGTATGGATGCTGCTTGCTAAACTTTACCTTAATGCAGAAGTTTATACAGGAGAAAAAAGATATACAGAAGCAGCTGATTATGCAGAAAAGGTAGCAACGGCAGGGTATAGCTTAAAAGGAAATTACGAGGAACTTTTTTTAGCAGATAATCATTTGGATAATAATGAGGTAGTATTTTCTATCAATTACGATGGTATTAGCTCTCGTACTTATGGAGGTACAACATATCTTATTCATGCTGCTGTAGGAGGAAAGATGACGGCTTCTAATTTTGGTATCAACGGTGGTTGGGGAGGACTTAGAGCTACTAAAAATTTAGTAGAAAAATTCCCGAATGCTTTAGGAGATATAGACAAAAGAGGTAGATTTTTCACCAATGGGCAGAATTATGAAATTAATGATATAGCATCATTTACAGATGGCTATGCGTTCATTAAGTTTAAAAATATAGATAGAGCAGGTAAAGCAGGTTCTGATGTTTCAGGAACTTTTACAGATACAGATTTCCCTCTATTCCGTTTAGGAGATGCTTATCTTATGTATGCAGAAGCAGTATTGAGAGGAGGTTCTGGAGACCTTAGCAAAGCTCTTACTTATGTAAATAAAATTAGAGAAAGAGCCTATGGCAATACTAATGGAAATATTACTGCATCACAATTAACTTTAGACTTCATCTTAGACGAAAGAGCTAGAGAGTTAGCTTGGGAAGGTACAAGAAGAACCGATTTAATTCGTTTCGGTAAATTTACTTCTGGTGCTTATCTATGGCCTTGGAAAGGTGGTGTTAAAGGTGGTGCTGCAGTAAGCGATACTAGAAATCTTTATCCAATTCCTGCAAAGGATATAATAGCTAACCCTAACTTGGTTCAAAACCCTGGTTACTAGTATAATTATAACCTAAATATAGCAAAAGTGTTGCCTAAAACAACACTTTTGCCGTTTAATTCAACTATATAAATATCAGTTATGAAGAAAAGAAATATCACCATAGCATTCTTAGGACTTTCTTTCGGAGTCTTGTCTGCACAGAGCCTAAAATCGCCTGATGGCAAGTTTGAAATGAATTTCAAACTAGAGAACGGAGTTCCGTATTATAGCCTTAGTTATGAAGGTAATCCTGTATTAGAGCCGTCAAAATTAGGTTTTGAAGTTTTTAAGAAATCAACTTATAACTATAAAGACATCAGCAATCAAGAGAGCTTAAACTTGAGTTCTGGCTTTGTAAAGATAGATGAAAAAAGAGATTCTAAAAATGAAGACTGGCAACCTGTTCTAGGTGAAAAAAAGTTCTATAAAAATCATTATAATGAACTTGCGATTACTTTAAATCAAAAGGAACAGAATAAGAATATCGTTGTTAAATTCAGGCTTTTTAACGATGGTTTAGGTTTCCGTTATGAATTTCCACAACAAGAAAATCTCAACTATTTTATCATAAAAGAAGAGCTTACCGAGTTTGATTTCCCTATGGATATGAAGGCGTGGTGGTTGGCTGGAGATTATGATACGCAAGAGTATGTTTATCAGACGAGTAATGTTTCCGAAATACCTGCTAAATGGGCTGCTGCTGTGGAAGACAATGTTTCGCAAAGTCCTATCAAAAACGGAGTTCAGACACCGTTAATGCTTAAAAGGGAAGGTAAGAAACCGCTCTATATTAACTTGGCAGAAGCTGCTGTGATAGATTACCCTGCGTCTAACCTAGATGTTAGTGCTAAAGATTACAAATTTACAATTCATCTTACACCTGATGCACAAGGAGCAAAAGGTTATGTTCAAACTTCTGCGGTTACACCTTGGAGAACCATTATTGCCTCACCAAAGGCAGAGGAAGTTTTAGCTTCTAAAATGTTATTCAACCTTAATGAACCTACCAAATACAAGGATACTTCTTGGATTAAACCTACTAAATATATGGGCGTATGGTGGGAAATGATTATAGGTAAATCTCAGTGGGCGTACTCTACGGCAGACAATGTAAAAATAGGAGAAACCGATTTCACGAAACTAACACCTAACGGAAAACACGCTGCTAATAACGAAAAGGTAAAAAACTATATAGACTTTGCCTCTAAACACGGTTTTGATGCATTGTTAATTGAAGGTTGGAACATTGGTTGGGAAGACTGGTTTGGTAAATCAAAGGAATTTGTTTTTGATTTCGTTACGCCATATCCTGATTTTGATATAAAAATGCTTAACGATTATGCTCATAAAAAAGGAATTCGTCTAATGATGCATCACGAAACATCGGGAGCAGCAACTAACTACGAAAGGTGGGCAGATGAGGCATTTAAACTAATGAATAAATACGGATATACTGCTGTTAAAAGTGGTTATGTGGGCAATATTATTCCTAGAGGCGAACATCATTATAGCCAATGGATGATTAACCATTACAACCGTATCGCAGAAAAAGCTGCGAATTACAAAATTATGGTTAACTCTCACGAGTCTGTAAGACCTTCTGGACTTAATAGAACTTACCCTAACTGGGTAGCAGCTGAAGCTGCTAGAGGTACTGAATACGAAGTTTTTGGAGGTAATCCGCCAGAACACCAAACCATATTGCCGTTTACGAGATTTATGGGTGGTCCAATGGACTATACGCCAGGTATTTTCCAAACTAAAATGAACTATTATTTCCCTAATGATACTAGATTTGTTAAAACCACTTTAGCAAAACAGTTAGGGCTTTATGTTGTGATGTATTCGCCTTTACAGATGGCTGCAGATTTACCAGAAAACTATGAGAAGCACCTAGAGGCCTTCCAGTTTATCAAAGATGTTGCTGTGGATTGGGACGATACTAAAATCTTGGCTGCAGAACCGGGAGATTACATTCATACTGCTAGAAAGGCTAAAGGAAAAGAAGAGTGGTTTGTGGGTGGTATCACAGACGAAAATGCTAGAGATTTTGTGGTAGATTTATCATTCCTTGATAAAGGTAGAAAATATGAAGCAACTATCTACGAAGATGGTAAAGATGCTGATTATGTTAATAATCCACAATCGTATCATATTTACAAAAAAGTAGTAACTAGTAAGTCTAAAATTCCTGTTAAAATGGTAAGGAGTGGAGGATATGCCATTTCTATTAAACCAGTGAAATAAATTTAAAGATTTATTCAATTTTAAAGACTGTCTTTTTTGAGGCAGTCTTTTGTTTTATACTGATTTTAAAAGGGGTAGTCTGATTTATATATTTTTTGTACTTTTGGAGAATGAGGGCTTTAGAGAGAGTTCACTTTCTACTGATTAACTAAGAATTTATTATAAAAAACGATGAGAAAGTTAAATTTTGCTTTACTATTGCTACTGGTTTGGACTAGTGCTTTTGGGAACAATTCGCCTTTGTGGTTGAGAAATATTGCCATTTCTCCTGATGGAAAAAAAATTGCGTTTACCTATATGGGAGACATTTATGCAGTCTCTACGGAGGGTGGTTCTGCAGTAAGGCTTACTACACATCCAGCTTACGATTCAGACCCTGTATGGTCACCTGATGGGAAATTTATTGCGTTTAGTAGTGATAGAGAAAATGGGTTTCAACGAATTTTTATTATGCCTTCTCAAGGTGGAGAGGCAAAGCAAGTTACCTTCCATTCTCAGGCAGCATTGCCATTAGCTTTCTCTAAAGATGGGAAAAATATTATCTATTCGGCTAATCTCCAAAATAGCCCTCAGAATGTTATTTTTCCATCGGCTTCCATACAGTTATATCAAATTTCTATTGATGGAGGACAGCCAAAGCGAATTTTCAACTCTTCTACTAAGTCTATTAGCTTGACTTCCAACGGAGAGGCGATGTATTATGAAAATATTAAAGGCAACGAAAATCAGTGGCGTAAACATCATACCTCTTCCGTTACGAGAGATATATGGAGATACGATTTTAAGTCTAAAAAGCACACTCAAATTATCAATTGGAAGGGAGAAGACCGAAATCCTGTATTGAGTTCAGACGGGAAAACTTTATATTTCCTTAGTGAAAGAGCGGGTAATTTTAATGTGTTTAAAACTTCTGTTGCACAGCCTTCTAAGATAGAACAGGTTACTTTTCATAAAGATTTTCCAGTACGTTATTTATCTGTAGCGAATAACGGCTATATAGCTTACAGTTATGATGGCGAAATTTATTTATCCAAACCGATGGGCAAACCTCAGAAGGTAAATGTAAATATCATTAGTGATGTTTCTAATCAGCAGAGTAAATTTATGGCATTCAGTTCGGGGGCAACTTCATCTTCGGTTTCTCCAGACGGTAAGCAGATAGCAATGGTAATCAGAGGAGAAGTTTTTGTAAATTCTACCGACTATAATACAACTAAACAAATCACTAAAACGGCAGCTGCAGAGCAAGGTGTAAGTTTTTCAGCAGATGGGAGAAGTCTTGTTTATGCCAGTTATAGAGATGGATATTGGGATTTGTACAAAGCAAGTATTCAAAGAAAAGAAGATCCTAACTTTTCTAATGCAACTCTAATTACCGAAGAAAAACTCATTCCTAGTGATAATTCAGAGAAAATGTATCCTCAATATTCGCCTGATGGTAAAGAGGTAGCTTTTGTTCAGAACCGAACGCATATTGCTATTTACAATTTTGAAACTAAAAAAATCAGAAAAATTACAGACCCTAAGTATCAAACAGAGAGAAATGGATATATCAATTACGAGTGGTCACCTGATGGGAAATGGCTTGTAGTACAGTATATTGCGAGGGATAGGGTACCTTATTCTGATATAGGTATCATAAGTACAGAAGGTGGTAAGGAGATTGTGAATATTACAGACTCTGGTTATTTTGATACCAATCCTCGTTGGGCGTTAGATGGTAATGCTATTATTTGGAAATCTGAACGCTACGGAATGCGTAATCATGCTTCTTGGGGTTCTATGAGCGACCAAATGATCGTGTTTCTCAATAGAGAAGCCTACGACAAATACCGTATGAACAAAGAGGAATACGAACTTTTAACTGAGGCTGAAAAGAATGAAAAGAAATCCGAAACGGAAGATGCTAAAGATGGCAAAGACGATAAAAAAGAAACGCCTAAGAAAGATAAAAAATCTAAAGATATCAATATAGAATGGGAGAATCTATCCGAACGAGTGGTAAGACTTACACCAAATTCTTCGGAGCTTGGCGATGCCATTATTAGTAAGGACGGAAAGAAACTCTATTATCTAGCTTCTTTTGAAAAAGGGTTTGATTTATGGGTACACGATTTAAGAGAAAGGTCAACAAAACTATTGTCTAAACTCAATGGTTCGTCGGCTTATTTAGATGCAAGTAAAGATGGTAAGAAAATATTTTTACTGAGTGGACAAAAAGCTAAACTTTTAGAATTGCCATCAGAAAAGATAAAAGACCTTAGTTTTTCAGCAGATATGAAGTTGGATTTAACTAAGGAGAGAGAGTTTATGTTTGATATGGTGAAAAGAGAACTCAAAGAGCGTTTTTATGTTAAAGATATGCACGGAGTTAATTGGGAAAAACTCACAGAGCAATACCGAAAATATCTTCCGTATATCAATAACAACTACGATTTTTCAGAAATGCTTAGTGAGCTTTTAGGAGAGCTTAATGTATCACATACAGGTTCTAGGTATCGTTCTCCGTCATTAAGTCAAGAGGCTACGGCGGAGCTAGGTGTATTTGTCACTCCACAGGATAATGGGCTTTTGATAGAAGAAATACCTGTGAATAGTCCGTTTGATAACTATCGTTCTAAAGCTAAGCAAGGGCATATTATTGAAAAGATAGATGGGGAAGCTATTACATCTAAAGTAGACTATTATCAGTATTTGGAAGGTAAAGCAGGAAAGAAGATTTTAATTTCTCTTTATAATCCTAAAGATGGAACACGCTGGGACGAAGAAATAAAAGGGATAAATGCGTGGAGATGGAACGAAATCCTTTATCAAAGATGGATTAAGCAAAGAGCCGCAGATGTAGAAAAATGGTCTGGCGGAAGGTTAGGCTATGTGCATATTCGTTCTATGGGAGATGATAGTTTCCGTGAGGTGTATTCTGATGTTTTAGGGAAATATAATAATAAAGAAGGTGTCGTAATAGATATTAGAAATAATGGAGGTGGGCGTTTGCACGAGGATATAGAGGTTTTCTTTAGTGCTAAAAAATACCTTACTCAGAAAGTTCAAGGTAAGAAGTATGGAGTAATGCCTAGCCGCCGTTGGACGAAACCTTCTATTATGGTAATTAACGAAGCAGACTATTCTAATGCACATGGTACGCCGTGGGTTTATAAGCACTTAAAACTGGGTAAGTTGGTAGGAGCACCAGTTCCAGGAACAATGACTTCAGTTAATTGGGTTACCTTGCAAGATTCAACATTAAATTTTGGAATTCCTGTCGTAGGCTATGAAAAAGAAGATGGTACTTATCTAGAAAACTTTGAACTTCAGCCAGATGTAGAGGTTTATTTAGATCAAGAAAAAGCCAATCAAGGCGAGGATAATCAGCTTAAACGAGCGGTAGAAGAACTACTGAAAGATTTGTAATAATTTTTTTAAATAGATATAACAAAATGGATGATATAAATTATTATAGTTTTTTTACCTTTTTAGATAATATTTACTGTCGCTCATTTGTTTTTAATGTGTATTGTTCATTAAAGTGAGATTTGTTTTTTTTCTTAGTTTTGTAGGTAGAGAAACGCAAATGTAATCCGTTTAAAATAATAAAAAACTCGTTGTGCATTTTAAATAATACTGATTTTTAGATGATTTAATTTTCTTTGGAAGATAAATTTATTGATATATTGAATAACCGTTGCGGCGGTTATTTTACTGATTATCCTTGTTTTAAAGCCTTCAAAAGTTTTAGCATAGTTTCTTTTAATCATAAATTGGTCGCAAAGTTGAGAGAAAAATGTCTCAATTCGTTTTCGCTTTTTCTTGTACAATGAAAATTGAGGAATATAATCTTTCTGATTACTTCTCATTGGTGTATCTAATTTAATATTAGCATAGTTAAATAAATCTATTTGAACTTTTGCTGATAAATAGCCTCTATCTCCAATTAAAGTACAGTTTCGCATTTGCTCACCAATATCTTTTAAATAGTGGATGTCGTGAACGGATGCAGGGCTTATATCAAAATTCTTAATCACACCATTTAAAGAACATACTGCGTGTAGTTTATAGCCATAGAAATATAATTTCTGTGAAGCACAATAACCATATGTTGGTGAAGAATAGGATTGCTCTTTACAAATTTTTGAACGAGTAGAACGAGCGTTTTCACAAACTTTCATTGGCATGCTATCAACGATAAAAATATCTTCAAACTCATTGAACTCCATCGAAATACGCTGTCTAATTTGCTCTGTTTGTAGGGATAGTCTTCGTTTTCGCTTATTGTAAACACTTCTTTCAATTTTGTTTATCAGAGAGTTTGGCAATTTTCTAAATAACTGTAATTCGCTATCAATACTCAAGTATTCAGCAGTAATATTAAGACTTATGACTTCTAAATCGCTCATTTTAGGTGTTCTTCTCTGATAACTAATCAGTTGATTTTCTGAAAAAAGTCCTAAAACTTCCAAAATTCTTTCATATATTTGCTCTAAGTTGTTCATTTATATCGTTTTATAGCAAAAACAATATACTGATTTTCAGTCTAATAAACAACTCTTGTTTTTTTCATTTCATAATGCACAACGGGTTAATAAAAACAATAAAGATAGTGATGCAATTAAGATTGATATTTTTAGTAATGCTATTATTAGTAGTAAATTTATATGCACAAGAAAAAGACTCTATTGTACAAAAAACAGATACTTTGAGAGCCATTGAAAAATTAAAGTATCAACAACAGCCTGGGTTAGCTCTTGCAGCATCTAAGATTTTTTTTTCGGATAAAAGGTACTCTATTAGTGGGTTTGGAGAGTTTAATTATGTGCCTATTCAAGATAATGTAAATACCAATGTTGGAGATTTAGAGTTATATTATTCAGGACTTTATAGATTTGCAACTTTTTTTGGTTATCGTATTACTGATAAACTTATTTGGAATTCAGAGTTTCAGATTGAGTTTTTACATCATAAAGCAGAAGAAACTCATCACGAAATTGTAATAGAAGCCTTTTTAGATTATCTTTTTAAAGATTATTTAAAAGCTCGTATGGGTTTTTATCCTTTAACTATAGGCTATGTTAATAATAATGATGAGCCTATTATGTTTTATTCTGTAAACCGTTCTGAGGTAGAAAGGCTGATTACACCATCTACTTGGATAGAATTTGGAGCTATGTTTTACGGTAATATTTCAAAAGATTGGAGCTATGCACTTGGTTTTTCTCAGGGGTTAAATAATAAAAACTATTTAAGTGGTTCATGGATAAGACAAGGAAGAGAAATAAGGTTTGATATGCCTAAATCTATTTCTACAAATCTTCAAATAAACTACACTGGTATTAAGAATTTAACATTATCAGCTTCTGGGTACTATGGCAATTCTGGTCAAGGGGAGATGGTGGAAATCAACAGCAAACAGGTTAAAGTAAATAGTAAAATTAATCTAACAACGGCTTATGCAAAGTATGATTGGAAAAACTTTAGATTTATAACACTTGGAACTTATGGACAACTTGGAGATACTGAAAAAATATTTGAACTTACTAAAAATGAGAGTGGTCAAAATGGACAAGTTTTAGGGAAGGAAGTTTATGGATACCTATTTGAGTTAGGTTGTGATGTTTTACCTTATCTAAGAGGAGGTAAGAGTAATAAACCTGCTAAAGAAACATTTTTGTATGATACTCATAAAATGAAGTTAAGTTTTTTTACTCGATATGAGAGACTAAATACTCATCAAAGTATTCATAAATTTCTTAATGCTTTGCCTAGGGTGGAAAATAATATGAATATTTGGACATTTGGTGTCAATTTTAATACTAAAGAAAATATAGTGTTTAAAACCAATTATCAGTATAGATTAAACAAATTTGCAAATGATCCTAATCCTGTGAAAAATATATTTGAAATGGGTATTGGTTTTATTTTTTAATTAAAGGAATCCTATTCTAGAATATAAAAAAACAAAAAAAGATGTGGCTTACTAATCTTCGGATTTGGTTAAGATTTTTGAGAAGAAGTTTAGGTTTGAAGAGAAGCTATTAGCTTTCCAAATCAAAGATTTTTTAGAAGATTATTTGGACGATGAACTTTTTAAAAAAATAGGAGATGTTAATCTTTTGGACAAAACTTTAACTATAAAAGTAAAATCTCCATTGCTAAAAAATGACTTTAGATTGAGGAAACCTTTTTTTATTCAAAAATTTAAAGAAGTAGCAGGTGAAAATATGGTGGAGGAAGTCTATTTTGTTTAGTGTTTTCTTTCTTTCTTTTTCTAGTTCTATTACCATTTTTTCGGCATTGGTATTAATTTTTGACTTTATAGGTATAAAGAATTTTGCAGGATTTTTAACAAATGTGTTAAAAATTTCTCTATAGATTAACTCTACTTCTCCAAATTTAACTTTTCTAGAACGAAACGCTAACGGCATCGATAATCCAAAACTTACAATAAAGTTAAAAAATCTGATTAGGAATACCGTGATGAAACTAATCCAAAAAGTTCCCATATCAATATCGAACCCTTTTCCGTATATGGTTAAAGCTAAGTTACCAGCGGCAAAGGTTAATGTGTCTAATGTCTAAATCCAATCCTAAAAAGTTACCAATAGGAGCTGAGGCACCTAAGAATACTCTGAACCAAAAGTTAGAAATAACGTTCGCCCAGTTTTTAGAATAAAATACAGATATGCTTTGTGCTGCCTTTGTATTGTTAAGATAAGCATTTAAAATGGTGCTCCAGTTCCAGAGACAATAACTTCGGTTAATTGGGTTACACTGCAAGATCCAACATTAATCTTTGGAATTCCTGCGGTAGGCTATGAAAAAGAAGATGGTACTTATTTAGAAAATTTTGAACTTCAGCCAGATGTAGAAGTTTATTTGGATCAAGAAAAAGCCAACCAAGGAGAAGATAATCAGCTTAAAAGAGCGGTAGAAGAACTGCTGAAAGATTTATAAAATAAATAAAAACTAAAATCCCTGTTATAGATTTGTAACAGGGATTTTTTATGTAAAAAACGCTATTTTTGGATATTCTTTTAACATAATATGATTAAAACAGAAAAACAGGGATTATTACAACTATTTAAAATAGCATCACCATATCTTATTTACACAACACTGTATGCTATACTTGTGTTAGGTCTAGAGGAGCTTTTTGGAGACCATATTTATAAAATATCGGGGCAAATAGGCTCTGTATTTGGTCTTGCAATTGCATTTTTCTTGGGATTTAGAATGAATTCCGCATACGACCGTTGGTGGGAAGCGAGAAAGATATTTGGAGAACTTACCAATAATTCTAGGAGCTTTGTGGCTAAAATCTATGCTTATTACAGTAATGATAAGAATATCAACTTAGCTGCTCTAGAAAAAAACGCTAAAATATATGACCTTATTCAATTGACTATCGCTTATATACGACAGTTTAAAAATGAAATTCATAATAATCCTAAACCTATCTTTGATGAAAAATCAAAGGTGTTACTAGAGAAGTATAACATCAACGAGGAACATAAAATTTCTAATGAATTGTTGGTAAGTATTTCTAAAGAAATAGAAGAAGACTTTAAGAATACGGCAAATATTGAAAAAAGCGATTTGATGCAGCATATCAATCGTTTTTATGATATACAAGGTAAGGCAGAAAGGATAAAAAATACTCCTTTTTTAATGATTTATAGTGCCTTTACTAAGATTATAGTGAGTTTTTATGTAGTTTTAATTCCTTTGTTTATAGGAGATATAGATTTGGGTGGAGAGAAAAGCGGTCTAGAATTCTTAGCTATTCCTATTATGGTGATTATCAGCACTTCTTTTTTAACTATAAATAAGTTAGCCAACCTTTACGGAGAACCTTTTTCTGAAAATAAAACATCTGTAACGGTAACCGAAATTTGTAACACTATCGAGAGCAATTGTAAAGAAGTTCAATCTAAATTATCAGTCAAAAATTAGCATATTATTTAATGAAGAATAAGAAAAAAAGGGCTTATCAGTCTTCGGATTTGGTTAAGATTCTTGCGAAGAAATTTGGTTTTGAAGAGAAGTTGTTAGCTTTCCAAATCAAAGGTTTTTTAGAAGATTACCTAGATGATGAACTTTTTAAAGAAATAGGAGATGTTAATCTTTTGGATAAAACTTTAACCATAAAAGTAAAATCCCCATTGCTAAAAAATGATTTTAGAATGAGGAAAACTTTTTTTATTCAAAAATTTAAAGAAGTAGCAGGTGAAGAAATCGTAGAGGAGGTGTATTTTGTTTAGTTTTTCCCCTCTTTTTCTAGCTCTATTACCATTTTTTCGGCATTGGTATTAATTTTTGACTTTATAGGTATAAAGAATTTTGCAGGGTTCTTAATAAAAGAATTAAAAATCTCTTTGTAGATGAGTCTTATTTCTCCAAAATTAACCTTTCTAGAACGGAACGCTAATGACATTGACAACCCAAAACTTACAATAAAGTTAAAAAATCCGATTAGGAATACCGTGATGAAACTAATCCAAAAAGTTCCCATATCAATATCGAACCCTTTTCCGTATATGGCTAAAGCTAAGTTACCAGCGGCAAAGGTAATGTGTCTAATATCTAAATCTAATCCTAAAAAGTTCCCAATAGGAGCTGTGGCACCTAAGAACACTCCAAACCAAAAATTAGAAACAACACCAGCCCAATTTTTAGAATAAAATGCAGAAATGCTTCGTGCCGCCTTAGCTCCAAAGGCTTTGTTAAGGTATGGATTTTTAATAATTCGCTGGGGAATTTGGTAAAACCTAGAATTGTTGCTGATATTTCCAGATATAATCCCTGAAATAAATAGAAATACACCAGCTATACTAGCGTGTAGAATAGCCTTAGACTCTACTGGATTTAAGTCTCTTAAAAGTTTATTAGCCTTATCTATGGCAAGGTTTTGTTGGAAGATAATATCCAATCCATAGATAATAAGCAGAGCTACAGGGAAAGCAAGTAATACATTGCCTACAAACGCAATGAATTGAGTTCTAAATAATTTTGATACTAAGTCTGCAAAATCAGTATAGTTTTTAGAAGTATTTTTATCTTCGGATAATACTTTCGCCATGGTTGCCGCAGTCATAGCAGGTTGTTTGGTTGCTAAGGTATAATGCAAAAGATAAATGAGTACAAAGCCCATAGCATAGTTGAATGAGTACAAAAATGCGTGGGTAAATTCACTACCATTACTATAGCTGTAAAGCATTTTGAGAACACATAAAAACCCTACGATGATACCACCTCCAGCAGCTTTTTTAAACATATCCATGTACTGTTTATAATTGAAAGCGATATAATGAGTCCCTGCTTGTGCGGTATGGGTAGTAATGAGGTGAGAAAGTTGTAAGGTGCTATCTGCAAATAGTTCGCTGAAATTGTTTCTGTGAGATTTGTACCTAAGAATATTTTCTACCAAAGTTTTAGATTGCTCAAGATGAGTGGTTTTTTCCTCTGTAACTAATAGCGGTAATATTTCAGAAATTCTCACTAACTGTTGTCTAATTTTCATTAAAGACTGGTTGGTCTTACTAGACAACCCATATTTAGAGGTGTTTTTAAATGCTATTTTAATAAATTCTAAACATTGGCTGAGATAAACTTTAGCTTGTTTATAATGTTCGTTTTTAGCGGAAATTTGGACTTTTGGGTCTTCTTGGAATAGCTCTAAAAGACAATCAATTTCATTTTGTAGAGCAATAAAAGGATTGTCAAAATTTTTATATTCAGGAGCCATTTTAACCACTTCTACATCTAGAGCATTTCCTATGGCTCTCCATGCTAAAATATTGACGGATAGAAACAAATCTTTCTGAACGGATTCCTGTGCAAAAAGACTCTCAAATCCCATAATTTGTAGAAAAGTATTCTTTTCTTCTTCTGAGAGGTTAAGCAGAAAATCAAAATTCTGTTTAGAACTAAGTAGTATTTTTTCTATAACGAAAGAAACAGTGTCTTCATCTTCTACTGCTGGGAGTACTTTAGCAATTACTCTCTTTTTAAACTCTGCAAAGAAAGAGTTTTCGGATAAAATATTCGCTTCCGTAAGAGCAAGAACCATTCGTCTTCCTCGGAAAATATTTTTTAGATAATGAGCGAAATTATTTTTTAAATCTTCATTTTCGGTGAGTATATTTAATAAATGGCTAAAGCCTTCCTTTTTAGTAGCTTCGAATATTTCAGACAAAGGTTCTAGTGCAGAAGTTTCGTTCTGAAATTTAAAATACTTTGTAATGAGAGATTCTAATGATTCTATAGGACGATTACTAAATATATTCATAAAAATTATTTTAAAGAGATAAAGTTCATTTGCCTCATAATCCATTTATGCTTCCTATTGAGGTAAGGTGTTGGGTTTTTAGGGTCGTATTTCTTTGGGTTAGGCAATACGGCAGCTATCCAAGCGGCTTCGCTTTTGGTAAGGTCTTTAGATGATTTATTAAAATAGTACTGCGATGCCGCTTCTACCCCAAAAACGCCCTGTCCCATTTCTATAGAATTAAGGTATCTTTCTAGAATAATATCTTTAGACCAAATCTTTTCAATAATAAAGGTATAGACAGCCTCTAGCCCTTTTCTTATCCAACTTCTGCCATTCCATAAGAAGATGTTTTTGGCAGTTTGTTGAGAAATGGTGCTGCCTCCTTGTATGCTTTTGCCTTTTTCGTTGTGTTTCATAGCCCTTTCAATAGCTTTAAAATCAAAGCCGTTGTGGGTGTAAAAATTTTGGTCTTCGGAGGCTATAACGGCTTTTTTTACATGGTTGCCCATTTCAGAAAATGCAATATAATCTCTATCTAGTTTGTGGTATTTTATCAATCCTTCTACCTGTGTAATGGTAATGATGGGATTGAAAAACCGCCCACTAATTAGCATTAGTATATTTATCAGTACAACTAAAAACAGTATTTTCTTAATGAATTTAAACATAATTGATTTCCAAAAAGTAAAAAATTTCTCACAAAAATAAGGTATAATTTTTAAATACTGCCCCGTCGTGCATTTTAAAAATGGTTTTGTTTTAATGTTATTGACTTTACTACTAAAAAATAGATAATCGCAACTGGAAACGGTATCTTATCACTAAAAAATAGATAGTCGCGATATTGCCTCTTTTCTTATTCTAAGACAAATAGGGTAATTTCTGGATTGATGCCCACTCTTCCAGAAAATCCTAATACTCCAAAACCTCTGTTTACATAGAGATATTTCCCATTGCTTTCGTAGAGGTCTGCCCATTTAGGATAGCGGTATTTTACGGGAGACCACTTGATGTTTTTTAAATCAATTCCGAACTGCATTCCGTGGGTGTGTCCAGAAAGTGTGAGCTGTATATCTTTGGGGTGATGTTTTACTATGTGGTCAAAGTGGGTAGGGTCGTGGCTCATAAGTATTTTAGTGGCTTCTTCGGGAATGCCTTTAGTCGCTAAGTCTAAATCTCCAAATTGAGGAAATGGCAATTCTCCCCAATTTTCTACACCGATAAGATACAAAGAAGCTCCATTTTTATTGATGATATGGTGTTCATTTCTTAACATTTTAAAACCAGCTTTGTTTTGTAGTTCTATTAGTTTTGGGATATTTTGGGCTTTTTCTTCTTTGGAGTTCCATTGTCCATAATCTCCGTAGTCGTGGTTTCCGAGTACAGAGTATTTACCGTCTTTGGCTTTAATTTGAGAAAATAAATCAACAAAAGGTAAAAATTCTTCTGCATAATTATTCACCATATCTCCTGTGAATAGCACCAAGTCAGGGGTTTGTGAATTGATGAGTTCAATGGCTTTTCGTAATTTTTCAGGCTGACTAAAACTACCGCTATGGACATCAGAAATTTGAATGATTTTGTAACCTTTAAATTCTTTTGGTAGATTTTTTAGTTTTAGTCTTACTTGTCTTAAAGTATGGCGGTATTTTCCGAAAATAATTCCGTCAATCACAGAGGCTGAAAACAAGGCTGCTGCACCCAAGCCAATTAAGGTAATGAAGTTTCTTCTTTCTGGATAAAATGCAGATTTAGATAAAATGCGTTTAGTCCCAAATTGTAGAACTCTTATAATATCATCAAATAAAATAAACGCCAGTAAGAGCAACTTTGGAAGCATAAAAACCATGAAAATACTAGAGATAATAAACATTTTTTTATTATTTCTAGCAGAAGCATCAAAGGTTAGTATCTCAAAAAGTAGCCAACCATATAATGCAATAGTAATAAGCCAGTAAGTAATTTTAAACCAAGAGTTAGAGTAAAGAGTTCTAATAGCATTATAAATATAGAACTCTAGCAAGAAAAAAATAACGATAAAGAGAATTATGTTTTTTAACATAGATTTAGTTTTAACCTGTTGTGCAATTTAAACTATATTGGTTTTAATATTATTAATATTTCTATTGAAAATAAACTTATTAATGTATTGTAGTTAAGGAATTTATTTTGGCAAGTATCCTTGTTTTAAAGGCTTCAAATGATTTAGCATAGTTTCTTTTAATCATAAACTGCTGACAAAGTTGAGAGAAAAATGTCTCAATTTGTTTTCGCTTTTTCTTGTATAATGAAAATTGAGGAATATCATCTTTCTGATTCCTTCTCATTGGTGCATCTAATTGAATATTAGAATAGTTAAATAAATCTATTTGAATTTTTGCTGATTAAATATCCTCTCTTTCCAACTAAAGTATAGTTTTGCATTTGCTCGCCCATATCTTTTAAATAATGGATGTGGTGAACGGAGGTAGAGCTTAAAAATTCTTAATAACACCTTTTAAGGAATATATTGCCTGTAGTTTATAGCTATAGAAATACAATTTCTAACCATATGTTGGAGAAGAATAGGATGACTCTTTACAAATTTTTGAACGAGTAAAACGAGCTTTTTCACAAACTTTCATGGGCTTACCATAAGATAAATAGTTTCGTTGGTGACTGTGATTTTGGAATTTTTTTCTCATTTTAAAAACAATATCGCTCACTGACCTTTTCTGTGCGAATGTTTAAAAAGAGAGAGTATGTGCTATCTTACTCTTATAGAAATCCCTTTGTTGTTATAGACAATTCTTTCTTCCTCATAACCATGCAAATCAATTAAGGTATCCTTAGTGATAAAAAACGTTTCCGAAAATTTTTAGTTTACATAATTTATGAGTACATTCAATTTTATTGGATACTATGGAATCCTTAAGGGCTCTTTATTTTCTATATTACTCAACTTTAAGCAATTCTACAATCTCTTTATTCCCCTGCATTATTGCATAGTCAATAGCCTGATTGCCATAATTATCTATCTGATATTTATCAACACCATAGCTTAGTAGCAGTTTTACTATATCTCTGTGACCAAAGGTGGAAGCAAAAAACAAAGCATTAGCATTGTTATAATTTAACACATTAGGATCTGTTTTTGCTAAAAGGAGTTTTTCTACTATTTTAGTATACCCTTTGAATGATGCTCCCATCAAAGCTGTATTACCACTTTTATCTTGTAAATTTGTTTGTGCTCCAGATTTTAATAAAAGATCTATGCACTCTAGAGAATTATTGTAACTGGCCAATATAAGTAAAGAATGCTTTTGTGTATTTAGTGTGTCTATATTTTGCTTTTGAGCTATATATTTTTTCAGATATTCTACATCATTATACCTTACAGCGGAAAATACATCAATAGAAGAATTTTGTTGTGAATATGTTTTTTTAACAGTGAAGAATAAAATAGAAATAAATAAAATAAAAGATAATTTCATAGTAAGAGAAAATTAATTTTAAAATTCTAACAGGGAGAAAAATAATCTCCCTGCTAGAATTATCTATAAAATATCATTATTGCTAAAGTTTATTTTTTATACTTTTTATGGAATATACTTTCCACATCCTCTCTAGTAAGCTTAAGTTCAGAGGCTATTTTTTTACCTAATGAGTTATCTGCCATATAAAAATGTCCTGTTATTATTTTTTGAATATCCTTATTTGTAACTTGTTTAAGATCTGCTAACAAATTCTTAAGAAGATTTTCTTGATTCTTTTTATCTAAACTCCTATAAAAATCTCCTGCTTGTTTAAAGTCATTAGGTTTATCAATTTTATCTTGAGTAATAAACACATTAGAATATTCTCTTTTGGATTGCTTGTACTTAGCATCATCAGGTTTATTATTTATTCTAGATGGCTGATAGTTTGTATCGCTCTTAGTACCCCTCTCACTCATAGGTCCATCTTGATTGTTAGAATTTACACTAACAATAGGCCTATTAACAGCTAATTTTTGAAAATTAGCTCCAACACGATGCCTTTGTGTATCAAAGTAAGAGAAAAGACGTCCTTGTAAAAGTTTATCTTCGGAAGGCTCAATACCTGGAATAAGAGTCCCTGGAGAAAAAGCAGATTGCTCCACATGTTCAAAGTAATTATCTGGAATTTTATTGAGTGTCATAGTTCCTATTAGCATAGGTTTAGCATCTGTCTCATTCCAAATTTTAGTTGCATCCAAAGGAAAATAATCTAATTTATCAAAATCGGAAGGTTTTAAAATCTGTACATATAAATCCCACTGAGGATAATTACCTTTCTTTATATTGTCGTATAAATCTGTTGTGGCGTGTTGAAAATCCATTCCCTGTATTTTAGAAGCCTCCTCCATGCTTAAATTTCTTTCTCCTTGTTTACTTTTCCATGTATATTTTACATACACAACCTCTCCATTATTATTAATCCATTTAAATGCATGTACACTAGAGCCGTCCATTTCTCTATAATTTGCAGGTATACCATAATCAGAATACAATCTCATTAACATATGTGTAGATTCTGGAATGTGAGAAAAAAAGTCCAAGTAACGATTTGGATCTTGCCTATTGGTTATAGGAGATGGTTTTAGAGAATGAACCATATCAGGAAATTTAATAGCATCTCTAATGAAAAATACAGGTAAATTATTTCCTACAATATCATAATTCCCCTCTTTGGTATAAAATTTTGTAGCAAACCCTCTTGGATCTCTAAGAGTTTCTGGCGAACCTGTACCATGTATTACTGTAGAAAATCTAACAAAAACAGGGGTTTTAACACCTACTTCACTAAAAAGCCTTGCCTTTGTGTAAGGAGACATATCTACTTTACATTCAAATTCACCATAAGCTCCAGCTCCTCTAGGATGCACTACTCTTTCAGGTATTCTTTCCCTATCAAAAGCTGCCAACTTTTCTACCAGGTGAATATCCTGTAAAAGTACAGCACCATTGTTGCCAACTGTAAGAGAGTTCTGATTATCTCCCACAGGAGCACCAAAATTAGTCGTGAGAGTCTGTTGCCCCATGTAGGCAGAAACACTAAGCAATAAGCCTAGGCCAATAAATGTTTTTTTCATTGTTATATACGTTTAAGGTTTAACTTAATGACGAGGCAAAGATAACCCGTTGTGCATTATGAAATGAAAAAAACAAGAGTTGTTTATTAGACTGAAAATCAGTATATTGTTTTTGCTATAAAACGATATAAATGAACAACTTAGAGCAAATATATGAAAGAATTTTGGAAGTTTTAGGACTTTTTTCAGAAAATCAACTGATTAGTTATCAGAGAAGAACACCTAAAATGAGCGATTTAGAAGTCATAAGTCTTAATATTACTGCTGAATACTTGAGTATTGATAGCGAATTACAGTTATTTAGAAAATTGCCAAACTCTCTGATAAACAAAATTGAAAGAAGTGTTTACAATAAGCGAAAACGAAGACTATCCCTACAAACAGAGCAAATTAGACAGCGTATTTCGATGGAGTTCAATGAGTTTGAAGATATTTTTATCGTTGATAGCATGCCAATGAAAGTTTGTGAAAACGCTCGTTCTACTCGTTCAAAAATTTGTAAAGAGCAATCCTATTCTTCACCAACATATGGTTATTGTGCTTCACAGAAATTATATTTCTATGGCTATAAACTACACGCAGTATGTTCTTTAAATGGTGTGATTAAGAATTTTGATATAAGCCCTGCATCCGTTCACGACATCCACTATTTAAAAGATATTGGTGAGCAAATGCGAAACTGTACTTTAATTGGAGATAGAGGCTATTTATCAGCAAAAGTTCAAATAGATTTATTTAACTATGCTAATATTAAATTAGATACACCAATGAGAAGTAATCAGAAAGATTATATTCCTCAATTTTCATTGTACAAGAAAAAGCGAAAACGAATTGAGACATTTTTCTCTCAACTTTGCGACCAATTTATGATTAAAAGAAACTATGCTAAAACTTTTGAAGGCTTTAAAACAAGGATAATCAGTAAAATAACCGCCGCAACGGTTATTCAATATATCAATAAATTTATCTTCCAAAGAAAATTAAATCATCTAAAAATCAGTATTATTTAAAATGCACAACGAGTAAAGATAATAATTTTGTTTTATGTGCACAATCTATATAGGCTATGTATAGTATTGAGAAAAATTATTATATACTTTCTTAATTCTTGTCTATAGACTGATTTAAACTTTTTCTTGAGAAATAAAAAAGGGTTGACGAAATTTGTGTTGCAAAACATAATCATTTCAAAGCCAACTCTATGATGTGTAAAATACCTGATAAAGATACAATATAAAGAGGGGTTCAAGTGACAGTTCCTTTAGAAGAAGTAGTAAATGCTATCATTTTCAAATTAAAATTGGGAACCTAGTGGTATTTATTATCCATAGAATCTTTCTTTGAGGAAAAATCACTCTCGTGGCAATCAGTCTATTATCATTATCGAAAATAGTATAAAATTGATACTTTAAAGAATCTATGGTGTCAAATATTAGAAAAATTAGACCTTTCAAACCTATCCCTTGATGGAAGCCATACCACAGCCTTCAAAGGTGGCGAAGAAGTAGGCTATCAAGGAAGGAAGACTCTTAAAACCATACAATGACTATACTTAAATGATAATCAAGGTTTCCTTTTAGCTATTTCAACCCTGTAGTGGGTAACTATAATGACCTTTATGAAATAGAAGTTCAGTTTAAAACCATTACTGATACCCTTGAGAAAGCAAATATTGCATTTGATGGACTTTTTCTCAATGCTGATGTAGGTTTTGATTCTAAAGAGTTCCGTTGCTCTTGTGAAAAGAAAGAAATACAAGGTAATATTTGTCTTAACAAAAGAAATGAAGGTGTTTCTGATAGGGATGAGTATTTTGACCCTCTTCTCTACAAAGAAAGGTATAAAATAGAAAGAACCAATGGTTGGATTGATAGTTACAGGGCTTTACTAAATAGATTTGATACAACAGTAGCTAGTTGGCTAGGATTTAATTATTTAGCTTTTATAGTCATCGCTCTTAAAAAGTTTAAATAGCTTTATTCTTAAAGTTCTGAACTAGTAAATAATTAAAATTTAGGTTTTAGATGGCCATGACGGAGAATAAATCAATGGAGCCATTAAAGAATCTGTGGATGATCAAAAGTATTGTTTTTACAGATAAGCGTACTTACTTATATTGCTATAGTCAGCTTTGTGGAATTGCATATTATGGAAAAGAGTTCCAAAGAAACAACATAAGAAACTTTAAAATGGATTCATATTACTATTAGTGATGCAGAGAGGAATTTGTTGGGCGAACATCACAAAATTAAAAGAAACGCTCTTCAATTGTGCTTAAATGAGTTTATTTATAAGTTAAATTGAAGATATTTTAGAGATAAACTCTTTGAAAATTTGTTGTTGCTAATATTTATTGCAGAACTATGATTTGCGGATATAAAAATATTTTTATATCTTCAGACAATAATTCAAAAATATATTAGATATGATTGTGGAAATGAAATTGAAAGTATTGAGTGTAGGGGTGCTCTTTTTGGGGATTCAGAGCATAGTAGCACAAGAAGCAAAAAAAGACTCTATTAGAGAAATAGAGGAAGTAGTTGTACTTGGATATACCAAGGTCAAAAAGGAAAATTACGCAGGTACAGCCACTACTGTGGATATGAAATCTGTGGAAAGTAAAAATGTCTCTAGTATATCACAAGCTTTGGTAGGAGAGGCCTGCGGGAGTTCATGTTGTTACCAGCTCTGGTCAACCTGGTACTACGCCTACTATTAGGATTAGAGGTTTTGGCTCTGTAAATGGAAATCGTAGTCCTCTTTTTGTGGTAGATGGTATTCCTTATAATGGAAATGTAACTTCTATAAATCCAGAAGATATAGAGAGTACGGTTATTTTAAAAGATGCCACGGCAACAGCTATTTATGGGGCAAGGGGTGCCAATGGAGTTGTTCTGATTAACACTAAAACAGGAAGAGGGCGCTCTGTAATAACCTATGAATCTAAATTAGGTTTTAATATGGATCTGTTACCAAGGTATGATGTTATACGCTCTCCAGAGGAATATATAGAAATATCTTGGAATGCGATGTACAACAGAGGACTTTTATCTAGCACTGAAGACCAACTTATAAACCCTGTAGATTTTGCAAATTCTAATGTTTTTAGCAGAATAGGTATCAGCCCTAGGTACAATTTATGGGGAAAAGACATTAAAGATTTAATAGATCCAGTAACGGGGAAATTCAGACCAGGGGTCAGTAGGCTGTATACTCCTGAAAATTGAGGGAGGTATGCTTTTAATACAGCTACGAGAATAGAAAACAACTTATCTATTAGCGGAGGGAACGGTAATACCTCTCACTATGCCAGTATAGGGCATTTAAAAGATGAGGGCTACTCTATAAATTCTAGCTTTGAGCGTTTTTCAGGAAGGTTAAACTTAAGCCATAGGGCTAAACCTTGGCTAAAAGGAAGCTTCAATATTGGGTATACTTTTGCAAAGATTAAAAATATAGGACAGGGACAGGATTCTAGTAATATATTTCTTTTTGTAAACAATACTCCTCCTATCTATCCTTTATTTTTGCGGGATGAAGATGGAAACTTTGTTCCAGACCCATATTATGGAGGTAATCAGTTTGATTATGGCGAGGGGGGTAGAGGATTTTCTCCATTAGCTAATGCCATTGCCGATGCGATTTATGGAGCACAACGTTCTGAGCGACATGAGATGAATGCCAATTTCTTGCTTCAGGCTAATATTACCAAAGATTTGAGTTTTGAAACTCGTTTGGGAGGTCAGTATTATAATGGTTCAGGGTTAAGTTATGCTAATCCTTATTATGGTCCATCTGCAAATGAAAAAGGTAGATTATCTAGATCTGATATAGAACGTTTTACTTATAACTTCCAAAAAATACTTAGATACGAGTCTACTTTTGATACGGAACATAAAATAAATGCTTTAGCAGCCCATGAATCTCATTATTTAAAAGATAGATCCTTCTCTGCTAGTAAATATACAATGGTAGTTCCTGATCTGTTAGAATTTAATAATTTTATCAATAACAATTCTATTGGTTCTTATGTTAGTGATTTCTCTCTGGAGAGTTATTTTACACAGGTAGATTATAGTTATTTAAACAAATATTTCTTCACTGGAAGCTGGAGAACTGATGGATCCTCCAGATTTTTGATCAATAAGTGGGATCAGTTTTATTCTCTCGGTGCTGGTTGGATACTTTCTAGAGAGAACTTTTTAAAAGATAATAAAATTTTAAAATTCCTTAAACTCAAGACCTCTTATGGAACTACAGGAGACCAAGCAGGGGTGGGTTTTTACGGAGGGTTTGATGTGTGGAATGCTTCCAATTTTGCAGGAATACCCGTAGCTACTTTCAGTAGGGTAGGGTATCCTAACCTTACTTGGGAGAAAGCTAAGATGTTTCAAACAGGAGCTGAACTTACATTGTTTAACAATAGGGCTCTAGAGATTACTTTAGATTACTACAGAAAGCTTACCACACAGCTTATATTTGACAACAGAATCCCCCCTTCCACGGGTAATGCTATTATCAAAGTAAATGATGGACTTTTACTTAATCAAGGATTAGAGTTTAATATCATTGCACATTTGATACAGAAAAAAGACTTTTTCTTGGATTTCTCCATGAATGGAGAAACCATACGTAACAGAATATTACGTATGCCTATAGATTTTGCTACAGGTAGAGAGAAAATTATTGATGGTAGTTATGTTAGAGGAAAATCTCTATTTGATTTTTATATTAGAGAATACAGAGGAGTAAATCCAGATAATGGAGAAGCTTTGTTTACGAGGTATTATCATGATAAAAATGATAATGGTAAGTTAGATGATAATGAGGGTATCCTTTCGCTTTATGAATATATGGCTAATAATCCTAACGCGAAAATCCTGGAAACTACTACTGGTGATCTTAGTCAAGCTACTCTAAAATTTATCAATAAATCTTCTATTCCAGATTTAAGAGGAGCATTTAATATCAATACTGGTTATAAAGGTTTCTCTTTGAGTGTACAAATGCTTTATAGCATAGGAGGATATAGGATAGACAATGCCTATGCAGATTTAATGTCTTCTGGAAGAATAGGCAATAATAATTATCATGTGGATATACGTGATAGATGGCAAAAACCAGGGGATAAGACAGATATTCCTAGAATTTCATCAGGGTTTGGTCAAGATGATCTTTTTAATAATAGATCCACAAGATTCTTAACCAAAGGAGATTATCTTATGCTGAATAATATAAGATTAAGTTATAGTTTGCCTAAAAAATATTGCCAGTATTTAAATCTAAATAGTTTGGTATTGTCTGTGTCTGGAGATAACCTTTGGGTGGCGTCTCATAGAAGAGGTTTTAATCCTTATTTTATAAATGGTACCTATAGCTATAACCCTCTATCAACCCTATCATTTGGATTAAAAACAAGTTTTTAAAATATTAAAGTTTCATAAAAAACCATAAAAAATGAAAAATAAAATATTAAACCTAATAGTTTTAAGTATTTGCTTAAGCTTGAGTTCTTGTAGAAAAGACTTTTTGGATACTCAACCTACTGAAACATTACCTAATCCTCCAGCAGAAGCTAGAATAGGAGGGATATATCCTCTTATGGTAACACCAGGAGTGGGAGGTACGAATAGGCATGATGATTTTGGACAAAAGGGAATTGATATTTATTCTGATATGCTTTCTTCTGATATGGTCTTATGTGGTGATAATTATAGGTGGTATTCGGAGCTAGCACAGTTAATTTCAACTCGATCTAGGCAATTTGATGAAAACTATATATCTTGGAGATATTATTATCGTTTAATTTTTGTATGTAATAATATTATCCATTCTCTAGGGGGAGAAGAGGCTATCCCAACATCTAATGAAGATAAGTATGCTATAGGGCAAGTAAAAGCCCTAAGAGCATATTGTTATTTTTATCTTTTACAGCTCTACACCAATAAGTATGAGCCCTCAGGCATGGCCATTCCTTTATCATTGAAAACAGATCTTAAAGCTTTGCCAAAATCCACTCAGAAAGAGATCTATGATAAGATTACCAAAGATCTAGAAAGTGCTGTAGATTTATTAAAAGATTTTAAAAGACCTAACAAAGGCTATATAGATCAAGACGTAGCTAAAGGTATTTTAGTTTATGTATATTCTACCACAAAGCAACATGATAAAGCTGTAAAGCTTTGCGATGAAATTATTGGAAAATATCCTCTCACTACTGAAAAGGAACTTACGGGAGGTTTTAATGATATAAATACACCCAGTTGGATGTGGGGATTCGATTCCCAAATAGAAAATAGCCATAGCCTAGCATCTTGGTGGGGGCAAATGGATATATTTACCTATTCTTATCCTGCAGCAGGGGATTATAAAGCTATAGATGATCACTTGTATAATAAAATAGATGCTGCAGATTATAGAAAAAATCAATTTCTGACTTTAGAAGATCCGGATTTTCCTGGAGTTGCTTATAATAAGTTTTACGATGCAGATAGAGAAATACAAGGTAGGAGAATTGTTATTCAGGATTATATCTTTATGAGAGTGGATGAATTTCATCTTCTAAAGGCAGAAAATTTAGCTTTCCAAGGTGATATGAAGCAAGCTAAAGATGCAATTAAATCCTTTGTGAAAACAAGAATGAAAACCCCTGAAGCTATCAAAAAAGAGGACGAAAAAATAGATAAATTATCAGCGCAAGAGTTAAAAGATTATATTTACCTACAAACAAGAATAGAACTTTGGGGAGAAGGTAAATCTTACCTTGCCATGAAGAGAAACCAGGCTACCATAACCAGAGGTAAAAATCATCTATTTTATGCAGGTATGTCCTTTCAGTATGATGCTAATGAGCTTACATTTGAAATACCAGAAGAGGAAATTTTAAATAATCCTCATATACGATAGGTATAGTATTTACTAAAATAAAGAAAAGTGTAAAGGTAAAAGTGTAAAAAATCAAAAATAATTTGTCATGAAAAATATGTTCCATATACTCAAAAGAGTTATAGTAATCGTACTGCCTATGATATTTGTGATGTCATGTGAATCCAGAGATTATATGACAAGAAATATCAATACAGTTAAGCCATTATCTAATTATTTCGTGGATAAAGATAATAATCGTTTAACTGCTAATGATTTGCTTTCTCACATCAAAAAGCAAGCTGATATCGGAGAAAATATCCAGTTAACGGACATTAGATTAAGAAAATTAAACAAGGAAGAAAAATCTCCAAAAGATGGCCTAGAAGAAATTTATGTACTTGAAGCCAAAACTCAAGATGGGTATTCTAGTATTGCAAAAACCTTTAGAGTGAGAGGTAATAATAGACTTATGCTTGAAAATAGCAGTTGTAAGTGTACATCGTCAAAATGTAATAATGGTTGCAGTGCACAAATTTTTGGAGGAGATTGTATGTGTTCGTATTGCTCTTATGAATGTAAAAAAGAATCGAGCATCACATATTAAGGATTATTTTTACACTTTTCTTTAGAAGAGGAAGAAATAGAAGTATTTCTTCCTTTTTTTGTGCTAAATATTTATTAACACAAAAGCTAAAAAGGGTTCATGTTTTTTAATGTTAATTTTTTTGTTAAATACCTCACTGAGGTATTTACTCTAACTCAAAATATTTTTTAATATTCGCAATTAATTAAGGCTCTAGACTAGCAAACGATTAAATTTTATTTATTTTTACAATGGCAAACAACAATAAATTTAATCATTTTTCTAGTATTGTGGTTAATATATATAAAAATTACATTATTTTTTTAGATTGTAAATCAATAAGTTGCATATATAGATGAAGGATTTTATGTAAAAAAAAAAATTGCAATTGTAAAAAAAGATTTGTACATTCGGCGCATAATTTTAAATTAAAAAAATGAAAAATTCACTTAAATTTAGTTTGTTGTTTTTGGTGCTTGTTTTTATCTCTGTATGGCAACAATAACGATAAAGAGCTTAGGGATATTTTTAATTCTTCGAAATTTGTTACACTTACCAAGACATTTGGCATTGCTTCTAAGGACATAAATTTAGATAATTTTGAAAAAGAGAAAATAGATAATGATTCTTCAATTTATCGTTTTACAGTTACCAGAGATAATAATAAAGATTATTTGACTGTTATAAAAATGAACAATGAGGCTACTGTTTTTATCTTTGAAAAAAATAATCTTGATGAAAATGAAAACGGATATATTGAACAGTATGATGAGAAAGGTAACTTCCTTTTAGATTATAGAGTCAATAAATTGGTAAGCGGTAAGTATTCTGTTGTATTGAATGACTTTATGATTAGTAGAAGATTGGGGTTAGATTCAACAAATAAGTTGGATACAGTTACTGAAAGTTGGGTAGAATGTGTTCAAAGAGTACGCGATGTTATTAGGGAAGCGTGTAAATCTAATAGTGTATGTACTATAACTTGTGATTTGTCAGCAAGTTGTGAGGCGTATGTATATGGTCTTGCAGCAACGAGATGTACAGTAGATAGATTGAAAGACAGATATTGATTTTATAATTATAACAACAAAATTAAAGAACTATGGGTTTATTAATCGTCATTACTATTCTTAGTCTAATTATAGGAAATTTTGTTTATGCAATTTTAAACATAAGAAAAGATGATCCTTATAGGTTGTTATGGCATCTGTTTATATGTTTTTTTCCTATAATTGGACCTTTGGTATTTCTTTCTGTTAAAGGAAGATTAAGAGAAAAACATAATTATTAATATACAAAAAATGGGAGCGGTTTTAGTTTAAAAAATGGCATCCCACTTATACTTTGTTTACTATGAAAAATGTTATTCTAATATTATGTTTCATTACTACATATACATGTACCAGTGCTCAGAAGATTAACATATCATATGAAATTAAAAATGCTAAGGCTATCGTACCCTATCTTCTTTTAATTGATCAACAAAGATCTGTATTTATTCCTAAAGCTAAATGTATGCAAAATACGGAAGATATAATTCCGATTATTTCTTCTGAGGTGATAGTTGAAAAAACTACTAATGTTAAAATTTTTGATAAAGTTGGAAAAATTGGGGTTTATTTTATGCCTAAAGTTCAAAAATTAGATTGGGAAATAGTAGATGAAATAAAGGAAGAGAATGGGTTTTATTTAAAAAAAGCGCTTACAACATTTCAAGGTAAACAATGGGTAGCATGGTTTATTGAAGAAATAATGATATCCGAAGGGCCTTTTATTTTCAAAGGTTTACCAGGGCTTATATATTCTGTAAATAGTGAAAATGACGAAGCTAATAAAATTATTTTTCAACTAACAGAAATTATAGAAAAACAAGAATTATGTGGATTAGATTTTTCTAATTATAAAGAGCTTACGGAAGAAAAATATAAAAGTACAATTAAATCCTCTGCAGAAGTAGATAGTAAGTTACTAGAAAGTTTGATGAAATTAGATATTTCTGAACTTTCTGGTGGTGATTTTGAATCACTAAATGACAAAATTTTGAAGTCAAATCTACTAAGAGATTTACTAATCCAGTTTTCTTGAGAGAGTTATTATTTTCTAGGTCTAGAAACTACAAACATAAAGTTTTAATACTTTTTTAGTTGCTGTTGTAAAAATAAAAAATGGGGGGTGACTTTTAGACGAAGTCATCAAAAAAGTTACCCCTATTTTTTTATCAATTTCCATCACTCTTTTTCCATTTCCTTTACCTCTTTTATCCACCTCCATTCGCATTCTTTTAAATGTAGGTTAAAAGTAGATTTTACCCCATTAAATTTTGTTAATCTTCCACTTCATAAAACTCCAAAAACTTTCTATTCCATTAATGTGAACACCATTCTGATTGGAAAGACTTTTACTCTTGTCAATCCTAAAATGCTTCTCCTATCCCATATTTAGAAGTCCACTATAACCTCGCCAAACCTCGGTAAACAAAATACTTTCCAATGAAACTTTTCCTCGAATAACTTTTCTTAATGTTTTATTTTTTGCATTTGGAATCAATTCGGTATAAACCCTACCCTCTCTTTCAAAAACGCTAAAAACAGGTGGTTTCCATGTTCCTATTCCTCGTTTATGCGGCATATTAGCCCCCTTTAATCTTCTTGCTCTAAAAAAATAAACTTAAATCTGCTTATTGTTTTTCAAAAATCACCTCCCTAAAAATTCTAAAATAGCGGTTAATGGTATTCCTGTTGAGTTCTAAAATTTCTGCGGTTTTAGTCGTAGCAATATTGCTACAAAAACACTTAATTATTTTTTTTATTTTATAATCGCTAATTTTACTCCTATTCATAGGACTCATCAACAAAGTTAATCATTGTTTCATAGTCTTAAGCCATAGTAATTTAAGACTTATCTAAATAGTTTTTCTGATCCCATTGAGCATTATGAAATAAAAAAGCACCCTTGAAATATTGAGTGCTTTCATTTACTTTGTTATGAGTTATTATTATTATTATTATTATTCAAATTTTAGCACAAACATAAAACTTCTTCCTTGGGTAGAGGTGAGTGCAGACGTCCAGTAAGGTGGAGTGTTGGCATTATCTCTCACGAGTTCATTACCCATAGTAAAAGTTCCTCTAAAAGCTGGTGTAAGTTTAAATTTACTGAAATAAAACTGAATACCTATCTCTGCTGAATAACCAAAGTTATGAGTGGTGCTACGGAAAGTACCGTGGGCGTTATCATCTTCACTGCCAGAGTTAGATTGTAAATTAACTAGCCAGTTGATACCAGCCGCTGCGTAAGGTCTAGAGTTAAACCATCTATCAGCGTGTATTTCTAATAAAAGTGGAATATCTATTGTAGTTGCCTTAATCTTTCTCACTTTATCTTCTTCGGTAAGTGTTTTTGGAGTGAATGGAGCCTTGGCATCAGTAGCGTAGATGCTATTAACTTGGGTGTCAAAATACAGGTCTCTTTCTATAAATTGCATACCTGGCTCTAGTCTTAAATCTAGGTTTTTGTTGAGTCTCATTCTTCCTATCAATCCTGCCCCAAAGCTATAAGTAGGTTTGGAAGAAACTAAGTTCTTATTTCCTCTAGTACCATATTTAGGGTCTAGCACCATTTTATAATCGTTTTGGCTACCATTAAGGAAAAAACCGTAGCTGAGCTTTTTATCATCAATGCCTTCCATTCTGTCCATTCTATCTTTTATTCTGAACTGTGCAGAAGCCATGGCAGAAATACTAATGAGAGTTAAAAAAAATATCTTTTTCATGGATTATATTCTTATTTCTAGTATATAACAAAGAATATTGTTTTTTATTTTGTTGCTTTGTAAATAGTGGCTATACCTAAACTTTGTTTTTTGTATTCTACCTTTTTAAAACCTACATTTAATAGGATTTTTTTCATTTTTTCACCATAAGGGAAGGCATTTACAGAATCTGGTAAATAGGTGTATGCACGGCTGTCTTTGGAGATAAGTTTGCCTATTCTAGGGAGAATGTTTTTAAAATAAAACATATAAAAAGGAGCCAAGAAGCCTTCTACCTTAGAAAACTCAAGAATGTAGATGCTAGAACCTTCTTTTACCACTCTTCGGAATTCAGATAAGCCTTTTTCTAAGTTTTCAAAGTTTCTAACTCCAAATGCAGAAGTTACAGAATCAAATTTATTATCCTCGAAAGGTAGATTTTCGGCATCGCCTTTCATCATTTTTATTTTGTCAGAAAGATTTAGCTTTTTAACCTTCTCTATTCCAATATTTAACATTTGTTGCGACAAATCTAGACCTACAATTTCGGCTTTAGTACCTTTTTCCATAGCGATGGCGAGGTCTCCTGTGCCTGTGGCAATGTCTAATATTAGTTTTGGTTGGTCTTTTTTAAGCCAATTAACTAGATTTTTTCTCCAAATTAAATCCACTTTTAGAGAGAGAGCTCTATTTAGAAAATCATACTGTGGAGCTATATTATCAAACATAGCTTCTACTTCTTTTTTCTTTCCTGCTTCGGTGTTATATGGAGTAACTTGTGTTTTCAATTTTAATGTTTTTTAAAATTTATAATATTCGTTATAATAATTTAGAAAATCTTGTTTTCTGAATAGCTTGGTTCTCGACTCTACTTTCTGTATGTTTTTTACCACAGCATCGTAATCTTCGTCTACATTATAATAGAAATCTTCTATGTATAGTTTGTTGTAATGGGTTACATCACCTAGATAATCTTTATCATCTATTACGGTTTTTCCGTGAGATAATAAAAGTGAATCCTTGTTAGGAATATAGCCATAAAACTGTCTATTAACATAATAATCTTGATGAGCGATATTAAGTAAACCTCTTAATTTATTTACTTGAAAAGCAGAGTCGTAAATGATTTTTTTGTTATTATCAAAAACCTGAATGCTGTTTTTACCTTTAGATAAATCTACTTGTACAGATTGCCCTGCACTTATAATCTGTTCAGAACCATTATTTATTTTAAAATAATAAGTGTTAGGCGTTGGGTTATCTACCAAATAGTAATTTTTCTTAGCCAAGAAAAAAAAGTAAATAGCAAAGGCTAAAATAACCGCAAGAAAGGAAAAAATAAACCCTTTTACAGGAGCAGATAAATTCATAATCTTAAAAATTTACAGCCACAAAGGTAACATAAAACCACGATTTGAGCAATTTTACTCTTAAAACATAAAACTCTTTCTCCAAAGTTAAAGTGTTTATCATTATAATTATTAAATTTGCAGTCTAATTTATCCAAAATACTTATGCCAAATACAGTCATTATAGGTTCAGGAAGTTGTGTACCAAGCAATATAATTAAAGGGTCAGATTTTTTAGATTCTATTTTTTTTGATGATAATAAAGAGCTGATTGATAAACCTGTACAGGAAGTTATAGACAAATTTGTAGAAATTACAGAAATAGAAGAACGGCGTTATAGTAATCTAGAAGAGTATAACTCTGACTTAGGACTAAAGGCTTCTCTAGAGGCTTTGGAGGACGCTGGTATAGATAAAGAAGAACTAGATTATATTATTTACGCAAGTAATTTTGGTGAGGTAAGTAATAGTGGTGTTTCTGATTTTATGCCTAGTATGTCTGCAAGACTAAAGAATAAATTAGGGATTAAAAATCTTAGTTGTATCAATTATGATATGATATTTGGTTGCCCAGGCTGGGTAGAAGCTATGATTTTGGCGGATAGCCTTATTAAGGCAGGGAGAGCTAAATATATTTTGGTTGTAGGCGGGGATACTCTAAGTAAAGTAACCGACCCTTACGATAGAAATAAAATGATTTTTGCTGATGGTGCTGGTGCTGTAGTGGTAAAGGCTGACGAAAGTAAAGATAAAGGCATTATTGCGGATAGTACTTTGTGTTTTAATGGGGAGGAACTAAGTTATTTAGAAAACTCGTCTTCGTTGAATCCAAATGTACCACAAGACAAAAATTATATCAGAATGCGTGGGAGAAAAATTTATGAATTTGCTCTCAAATATGTCCCAGATGCCATAAAATCTACAATAGATAAAGCAGGATTAAGCATTCAGGACATTGATAAAATTTTAATTCATCAAGCTAATGCTAAGATGGATCATGCTATTATTTCTCGTTTGCATCGCCTTTACGGAATGAAAACCTATGATGAGGCAATAGCACCAATGACGATTCAGAAATTTGGTAATTCTTCCGTGGCTACTGTACCTACAATGTATAATCTTATCAAGAAAGGGAAGCTAGGTAATCATCAATTTAAACAAGGAGGATACATTGTGTTCGCTTCTGTAGGAGCAGGAATGAATATCAATGCAATTCTTTATAAAATGGACTAAACTTCTGTTATTATGAAACTGATTATCAAACTTCTTATTGTAGCGGTAAGTGCCTTTGTACTTCAGTATGTACTATCTGGAGTGCATATTGCTTCATTTGGCACTGCGGTGATATTTGCAATTATTTTAGGTCTATTAGACATCACAGTAAAACCTATCTTGAAAATTTTAGGTTTTCCATTAACTATTATTACTTTGGGTTTATTTTCGTTAGTCATTAACGCCTGTATTATGCTTTTAGCAGAATATCTAGTCAATGGGGTTGTTATTGATAGTTTTTGGTGGGCATTAGGTTTTAGTATTGCTTTGTCTGTCGTTACTTCTGTGCTTAATGACTTGTTTTTGAGTAAGAAATAATATTTTTTTACTTCGTATAGAATAATATAGTTTCCAGCAAAGCATCTGTACATACAGGGCAGAAATTTTCTGGAGTGTTAGACTTCATTCTGCAATCTTGTACAGGGCTATATATACCTTTTGGAGTGTAGCCACCGCCTTCAAATACTCCAATACTATTCTTATATAACTCCGTTCTAGGCGTTGGTATAGGTGTATTTTTATTAACCTTATGCTTCCATTTTTTGCCAAAATCTACTAGAGTGGTGAGGTTAGGTTCCCAAGGTTCTATTTTTAAATTATATAAATCGGTAGTTCCACCAGAGTTGTTGTAATATTCATCTCCGAGACCAGCAAAGCCGTGTCCAAATTCGTGCACAAATACTTTTTCAGATAAGTAGTTATCCGCTGATACCAAGTTAATCACATTATAAAAACCACCGCCACCATATCTTGGTGTATTTACGATAACAAAAATTTGGTCATAAGGTACATTGGCAGCTATATCTGAAATTTTAAAAGAGGATAAAGTAGTAAGATAGCGAGGCTCTCCGAAGGTATAAAAATGAGAGTTTAAAATGGTGTTTTTATAAATATTTTCTCCAGAAATATCCGTTCCAGACTCTTGGGAGGGCGACTCTATGGTATATACATTAAAATGATTTCTATTTGATTTAAAAGGCTCTACGCTCATCATATAATCAATAAAGCGTTGAGCGTCTTTTTTAAATTTAGACATTTCTTCGGTGGTGTAGCCTTCTGCTAGAATGGCGATATCTACTGCATTTTGTGGAGGTTTATGACCGTAAATTTTAGTTGAAGGATAGAAAGAAGGCGTTTCTTTAACAATATCAAATTGATTAGGATTGATGGCTTCTGTAAGAAGATTAGAAAACGAACCATCTCTTTCTCTAGACTGTACTTCAATAATAATGTTTTGTTTAGGGAAAGGTATGGTGAAAGTGTTTTCAAAAGACTTGTATTTGTTTTTAGCTTCTTCGGTGGCTTGCCATTCGCTGAATATGGGGCTGAAGCCTTTAGAAAAAATCATTTTTTTGGAAAGCTCATCTTTTATCACAATTCTATAGTTCCCCAAATCTGGAAAAATAAGCTGTGCCGAAGTCCCACCACCGTAGTGAGGTTCTTTTTTTAGTTGATGTATGGTAGCTGTTTTGTAGGTATGGTTACCTGCGAGTAACAAATCTATGCGGAGACTTCCACTAGTGAAATAATCATCAAAATTAAGAGCTTGTGCCATACTCATCTGTGATAAGATAAGCATTGTTATAATGAGTAGATGGTATTTTATTTTCATAAAAGTAGAATATGCTTCACACAAAGTAATGAAAAAATCCTCAAATAACTTTAAAAAACAGATGTCTTATTTTTTAATCCAATCTTACTTAACTATATTTGCAAAATTATAATATATCTGATTATGAAATGTGGAATTGTAGGTTTGCCTAATGTAGGAAAATCAACCTTGTTTAACTGTCTTAGTAATGCAAAAGCACAGAGTGCTAACTATCCTTTCTGTACCATAGAGCCTAACTTAGGAACGGTATCTGTACCAGACCAGAGATTGTTTGAGTTGGAAAAATTGGTTAATCCAGAGCGAGTTCTTCCTGCAGTGGTGGAGATAGTGGATATAGCGGGACTGGTTAAAGGAGCGAGTAGAGGAGAAGGTTTAGGTAATCAGTTTTTGGCAAATATCCGTGAGTGTGAGGCTATTATCCATGTATTGAGATGTTTTGATAATGGGAATATCGTGCACGTAGAAGGTTCGGTGGACCCATTAAGAGATAAAGAAATTATAGATATAGAGCTACAACTAAAAGACATAGAAACTCTAACTAAAGCGGTAGAAAAAGCTAAAAAGTTTATAAAATCAGGGAAGAAAGAGGATGTTTTAAAATACGAAACATTAAAAAATATCTTAGAGTTTGTAGAAAGCGGAAGAAATGCTCGTGAGTTTGAAACTGACGATATTACCCAGCTTATTATAGACGAAATACAATTATTAACTAAAAAGCCTGTGCTTTATCTTTGTAATGTAGATGAAAACTCTATTAAAAATGGTAATGAATGGATAAGTAAAGTGGAGGAAATAGCTCAAAAAGAAGGAGCGGAAGTGTTGGCTTTGGCAGCACAGATAGAGGCAGATATTAATGAGCTAGAAACCTACGAAGAACGCCAAATGTTCTCAGAAGAGTTAGGGCTAGAAGAGCCAGGAGTTAACCGTCTTATCCGTAAAGCGTATGAACTTTTAAAGTTGCAAACTTATTTCACAGCAGGCGTAAAAGAGGTAAGAGCATGGACGATAGGTAAAGGTTGGACGGCGCCTCAAGCGGCAGGAGTTATCCATACTGATTTTGAGAAAGGGTTTATCCGTGCGGAAGTAATTAAGTACGAAGATTTCATCAATTACGGTTCGGAAGCTAAGGTAAAAGAAGCAGGTAAACTTTCTGTGGAAGGTAAAGAATATGTGGTACAAGACGGTGATATTATGCATTTTAGATTTAATGTTTAATATCTAAATCAAATAATAAAAAAATCCTCATAACTTAGTTGTGAGGATTTTTTGTTTTTAATTATGATGTTGTTTACTAGCCTAATTTCTGTGCATCAGCTACAAACTGTGCTAGACCATTATCCGTTAAAGGGTGTTTAAGTAAACTCAATATAGGAGCTAAAGGAGAAGTGATAACATCAGCACCTATCTTAGCACAATCTATAATGTGCATAGAGTGTCTTATAGAAGCGGCTAGAATTTCAGTTTCAAACATATAGTTATCATATATAGTTCTGATTTCTTCTATTAAATTAAGTCCGTCAGTAGAGATGTCGTCCAGTCTTCCCAAGAAAGGCGATACATAAGTCGCTCCCGCCTTAGCTGCTAAAAGAGCTTGTCCTGCCGAAAATATTAAAGTGCAGTTAGTCTTAATACCTTTATCAGAAAAATACTTTATAGCTTTTATCCCGTCTTTTATCATTGGTATTTTTACCACGATATTAGGGTGGATGGCTACTAGTTCTTCGCCTTCTTTTATCATTTCTTCATAAGTTGTAGAAAGTACCTCTGCCGAAATATCTCCGTCTACCAGTTCGCAAATAGTTTTGTAGTGGTTAATTATAGCTTCTTTCCCTTGTATACCTTCTTTAGCCATTAGGGAAGGATTGGTAGTTACGCCATCTAAAATACCTAGATTTTTAGCTTCTTTAATTTGTTCAAGATTAGCGGTGTCAATAAAAAATTTCATTTTTAAATTAGATTTTTGTTTCAGCAAAGATAGTAATTTAATGTAAGAAGTCT
Source organism: Riemerella anatipestifer ATCC 11845 = DSM 15868 (assembly GCF_000252855.1). NCBI lineage: Bacteria > Pseudomonadati > Bacteroidota > Flavobacteriia > Flavobacteriales > Weeksellaceae > Riemerella > Riemerella anatipestifer. Next base: position 222,319 of record NC_017045.1, read on the forward strand.
AGTCAAATTTAGGGTTGATTGTAATCCCAATCTTATTTTTTTTATTATTTTTGTTGCTAAATAAAATAATTATGTCATACGGATTATTAAAAGGAAAAAAGGGAATTATATTTGGAGCTCTTAACGAGCAATCTATCGCTTGGAAAGTAGCAGAAAGATGTCATGAAGAAGGTGCTGAATTTATCTTATCTAATGCACCTATCGCTATGAGAATGGGAGAATTAAACGCTTTGGCAGAAAAAACAGGAGCCGAAGTAATAGGGGCAGACGCTACTTCTATGGAAGATTTAGAAAAACTTTTTGATGCTGCGATAGAAAAATTTGGAAAGCTAGATTTTATTTTACACTCTATAGGAATGTCGGTTAATGTAAGAAAAGGAAAACCTTATACTGACCTTAATTATAGCTTTTTAGAAAAAGGTTGGGATGTGTCGGCGGTTTCTTTCCATAAAGTTATGAAAACCGCTTGGGATAAAGATTGTATGAACGAGTGGGGCTCTATTTTAGCACTTTCTTACATTGCAGCTCAGAGAACTTTCCCAGACTATAACGATATGGCAGATAACAAATCTTATTTGGAGAGTATTGCGAGAAGCTTTGGGTACTATTGGGGTGAAAGAAAAGTAAGAGTAAACACCATATCACAATCTCCAACACCTACAACAGCAGGAAGTGGGGTAAAAGGCTTTGGCGGTTTCTTGGGTTATGCAGAAGATATGTCTCCACTAGGTAACGCAACAGCTTTAGATTGTGCTAACTACTGCGTAGCTATGTTTTCTGATTTAACAAGAAAGGTAACGATGCAAAATCTTTTCAACGATGGAGGATTTAGCAATACTGGGGTTTCTCAGAAGATAGTGGATAGGTATGACGAAAGTAAAGAAGATTAATCTACTATACTTGAAATAAAAGTAATACCGAGGCCAGATACTAAAGTTTCGGTATTTCGTTTTAACCATTCCCAAATTAAATTAACGATGAAAAAAGTCTTATCTTTGTGTGTTGCTTTATTAGCAATTTTATCATTAACTAATTGTAATCCTATATACAAAAAAATGAATATCGAAAAAGAATTTTACAACGCTCTTCCAGAGGGTGTTTATGCAAAAATGGAAACTTCTAAAGGAAGTATGATTATCCAGTTTAACGACAAAGAATCTCCTGTAACTGTAGCTAACTTTGTTGGATTAGCACAAGGTACAATAGAAAATAAAGCTAAGAAAAAAGGAGAGCCTTATTATGATGGGATTATTTTCCATAGAGTTATCAAGGATTTTATGATTCAAGGAGGAGACCCTACTGGAACGGGAATGGGAGATCCTGGTTATAAATTTGATGACGAGAAGAATGACCTAAAGCATGAGGGTAAAGGTTATCTATCCATGGCTAATTCTGGTCCTAACACCAATGGTTCTCAGTTTTTTATTACAGAAGTGGCTACACCTTGGTTAGATGGTAGGCATACGGTGTTTGGTAAAGTGATACAAGGTTTAGAAGTTATAGATGCTATTGCTAATGTAGAAAAAGGAGCACAAGATAAGCCAAAGCAAGATGTAGTAATACAAAAGGTAGAGGTTTTCACTAAAGGTGATTCTTACAAAAACTATGATGCAGCAAAAATATTTAATGAAGGTAAGTCTAAAATCCAAGAAAGAAATAAAGCTTACATAGCTAAAAAAGAAGCAGAGGCAGCTAAGAAGTTAGAAGAGTTAAAGGCAGGAATGACAGCTACAGCGTCTGGACTTTTATATAAAATTACAAAATCTACTGAAGGTAAAGCTCCTAAAGCAGGTGATATGGTGGCAGTACACTATGCAGGAAGATTAACTAACGGGCAAGAGTTTGATAACTCTTTTAAAAGAGGAGAACCAATAGAGTTTCCTGTGGGGACTGGTAGAGTAATTAAAGGTTGGGACGAAGGTATTATGCTTCTTAAAGAAGGCGAGCAAGCAACATTGCTTATCCCATCTAATTTGGCTTATGGAGAAAGAGGTGCAGGAGGTGTTATTCCACCTAATGCGTGGCTATTATTTGATGTAGAATTGGTTAAAGTTAAATAACTTACATTTTATTCTCAGATATTAAGGGCTTGGTGGTTTTCATCAAGCCCTTAATTTGTTATAAATCTGATGATTAGTTTCTATGTGGAATTTATTTTGTATGTTTTGCATATTATTTATAATATTGATTATTATTGATTTAACTTAAATTTAACATTTAATTATTATGCATGCATAGTATTTGTATTATATTTGAAGTACAAAGTTTTTAGATATAAAAATGGAATCAAATAAAGACAAAATAGAAAACATAGATTTAATACTTAAATCCACTTGGTTAGCTGTTTCTAGAATGTATTCGGAGAAAGCTCAAGAGCATGATTCAACTACTGTACAGGCACTTACTTTGCTGAAAATAGACCCAAAGAACGGAACTAGAAGCACCAATTTAGGTCCTAAAATGGCGATAGAACCCACTTCGCTTACAAGGATTATTAAACTATTGGAGGATAATGGCTATATCTACAAGGATAAATCTTCTGTAGATAAAAGAGAAGTTATCATTAAGCTAACTGAAAAGGGTTTAGAGTCTAGAAATTTATCCAAGGCGATGGTACTTAACTTTAATAAATTAATTCTTGAGAGAATTTCACCCGAAAAATTAGAGGTTTTTAAAGAGGTAACTAATGATATTGTGAAGATTGCCAACGAACTCAACCGTAAAAAATAAATAAAAATAGAATTATACTTAATATGAAAAGAAGAATTAAACACATTACCGTTCTTGGTTCAGGAATTATGGGTGCTGGTATAGCGGCTCATTTTGCCAATATAGGCGTAGAGGTGCTTATGCTAGATATTGTTCCTTTTGAACTTACAGAAGCGGAACAGAAAAAAGGTCTTACTAAAGAGGATAAAGCCTTTAGAAATAGAATTGCGACTGAAAATTTGGAGAAACTTAAAAAGGCAAGTCCTGCATTGCTTTACACTCCAAAATTTGCAGATAGAATAACGGTAGGTAACTTTGATGATGATATGTCTAAAATCAAAAATACCGACTGGATTATTGAGGTGGTAGTAGAGAGATTGGATATTAAAAAATCGGTTTACGAAAAGATAGAGCAATACAGAAAAGAAGGTACTTTGGTTTCTTCTAATACATCGGGTATTCCTATCCATCTTCTTACTGAGGGCAGAAGCGATGATTTTAAGAAATATTTTGCAGGGACACACTTCTTCAATCCAGTAAGATATTTACCACTTTTAGAAATTATTCCTACTCCAGAGACCGCTCCAGAAGTGGTAGATTTCTATATGGAATACGGGGCTAAATTTTTAGGGAAAACTACAGTTTTAGCGAAAGATACACCAGCCTTTATTGCGAATAGAATAGGTGTTTTTGGTATGATGGATTTACTTCACAAAGTACAAAAACTAGGGTTAAGTGTATCTGATGTAGATAAACTAACAGGCCCAGTAATTGGTAGACCGAAATCTGCGACATTTAGAACGGCAGATGTGGTGGGGCTGGATACACTTGTACACGTGGCTAATGGAGTTAGAGAAAGTGGAGCAGAGGCGGAAGAGTTTAAGGCGGTATTCCAGTTGCCAGATTATATCCAAAAAATGATGGATAATAATTGGCTAGGTTCTAAAACAGAACAAGGTTTCTTTAAGAAAGTTAAAAATGCCGATGGCAAATCAGAGATATTAGGATTAAACTTAGATACCTTAGAATATGAGTTACAAGATAAGTCTTCTTTCCCTACTTTAGAATTAACTAAAAATATTGACAAACCTATTGATAGATTTAAAGTTTTAATAGGGGGTAAAGATAAGGCAGGCGAGTTGTATCGCAGCACTTTGGGAGCATTGTTTGCCTATGTTTCTCACAAAGTTCCAGAAATTTCAGGCGAAGTTTATAAGATAGATGATGCTATGCGTGCTGGATTTGGTTGGGAAAATGGACCTTTTGAAATTTGGGACGCTGTAGGTGTTCAAAAAGGTGTAGAATTGGCCAAGGAAGCAGGGTATGAAGTATCAGATTGGGTTAAATCTTTAGCAGAGCAAGGTAAAGCGTTTTATCAAGTGAGTGAAGAAGGTCAAACTTTATACTTTGATAAAACTAAGGCAGATTATCAGTCTATACCAGGGCAAGATGCCTTTATCATTTTAGATAATATTAGAAAAAATAAAACGCTTTGGAGCAATTCAGGTTCGGCGATACAGTATTTAGGTGATGGTATCATCAACTTTGAAATTCGTTCTAAGATGAACTCTCTTGGAGGAGAAGTTTTAGACGGTCTTAACAGAGCGATAGACCTAGCAGAAAAGGAATACGATGGTCTAGTAGTGGCTAACCAAGGAGCTAATTTCTCGGTGGGTGCTAACTTAGCTATGATTCTGATGATGGCGATTGACCAAGATTGGGACGATTTGAATATGGCGATTGCTTATTTCCAAAAGTCAATGATGAGGCTTCGTTACTCTTCAATACCAGTAGTGGTAGCTCCGTTTGGAATGACACTAGGTGGAGGTTGCGAGATGACGCTTCACGCTGACCGTGTGGTAGCTGTTGCAGAAACTTACATTGGTCTGGTAGAAGTAGGTGTAGGGGTTATCCCAGGCGGTGGTGGTACTAAAGAAATGACTTTAAGAACCATGAAACAAATGTCTAAAGACGATGTTAAAAATAACCGTCTAAGAGATGCCTTTATGAATATTGCTATGGGTAAAGTGGCTACTTCGGCTTACGAAGCCTATGATATGGATATTCTTCAGCATGGTAAAGACTTTGTGGTAGTCAATAAAAATAGACAGATTGCAGAGGCTAAAAAAGTAGCGTTACTAATGGCAGAACAAGGCTATACACAGCCTGTTTCTGAGAAAGTAAGAGTTCTAGGTAAAGATACATTAGGTATGTTCTATGTAGGTACAGACCAAATGCTTACAGGTAATTTTATTTCCGAACATGATAAGAAAATTGCAGATAAGTTAGCTTTTGTAATGGCAGGAGGAAATCTTTCTGAAGAAACTTTAGTTACAGAGCAATACCTTCTTAACTTAGAGAGAGAGACTTTCTTACAGCTTTGTGGAGAGAGAAAAACTTTAGAACGTATCCAATTTATGCTTCAAAAAGGAAAACCACTAAGAAACTAATTTAGAACTAAACAATCAATTCTGTACAAAAAGTGCTTTTAGCATAAGTACACAATACAAAGAAATATATGAAAACAGCATACATAATAAAAGGTTACAGAACAGCTGTAGGCAAGGCACCTAAAGGGTCTTTAAGATTTACAAGGCCAGATGTGATGGCAGCTAAAGTAATAGAAAAACTGATGAGCGATGTGCCTCAGTTAGATAAAGATAGAATAGATGACCTCATCGTGGGGAATGCAATGCCAGAGGCAGAACAAGGGCTTAATATAGCGAGGCTGATTTCGCTTATGGGGCTTAATACAGATAAAGTTCCAGGAGTTACGGTGAACAGATATTGTGCTTCAGGGTCTGAAGCTATTGCGATTGCTTCGGCTAAAATTCAGGCAGGTATGGCAGACTGTATCATTGCAGGGGGAACGGAATCTATGAGCTTTATTCCAATGGGTGGGTACAAGCCTGTACCAGAGACGGATATAGCTAAGTCTAACCCTGACTACTATTGGGGAATGGGCTATACAGCAGAAGCGGTGGCAAAACAATACAACATCAGTAGAGAGGAGCAAGATTTATTCGCTTTTGAATCACACCAAAAAGCATTAAAGGCATTGGCGGAAAATAAATTTGCCAATCAAATTGTGCCTATTTCAGTAGAATATACCTTCCTTGATGAAAATCAAAAGTTACAAACTAAATCTTTTGACTTCTCTGTGGACGAAGGTCCTAGAAAAGATACTTCTTTAGAAGGTTTGGCTAAACTAAGACCTGTATTTGCGAATGGAGGAAGCGTTACGGCAGGTAACTCATCACAAATGTCAGACGGAGCAGCGTTTGTTATTGTAATGTCTGAAGATATGGTAAAAGAGTTAGGCTTACAGCCTGAAGCAAGGTTAGTATCTTATGCAGCAGCAGGTCTAGAGCCGAGAATTATGGGTATGGGACCTGTTTACGCTATTCCAAAAGCACTTAAACAAGCAGGCTTACAACTTAAAGATATAGATTTAATAGAGCTGAACGAGGCATTTGCCTCTCAATCAGTAGCAATTAAAAAGGAGTTAGACCTTAATCCAGAGATTGTAAATGTGAATGGAGGTGCTATTGCATTAGGACACCCGCTAGGTTGTACAGGTACTAAACTTACCGTTCAGCTTTTAGACGAAATGAGACAAAGAGGCAGCAAATACGGTATGGTAACTATGTGCGTAGGAACAGGACAGGGAGCTGCAAGTATTTTTGAGCTTTTATAAGAGTTCAAAAATGATTTAATATTTAATAATACAACACTTAAAATTTACAAAATGAGTACAATACTAAAAGGGGGAGAATTTTTAATTAAAGAAACTCCAGCAACACAAATTTTCTCAATAGAGGAACTGTCAGAAGAACAAAAAATGCTTAGAGACTCTGCAAAGGAGTTTATAGATAGAACCGTAATCCCAAATAGGGAGCGTTTTGAAAAGAAAGATTATGCTTTTACAGAAGAGTGTATGAAAGAAATCGGAGCTATGGGCTTTTTAGGAATTTCGGTTCCTGAGTCTTATGGTGGTTTGGGTATGGGCTTTGTAACCACTATGTTGGCTTGTGATTATCTGTCGGGAGCTACGGGGTCTTTGGCTACGGCATACGGAGCACATACAGGTATCGGTACGCTGCCTATTTTACTTTACGGAACGGAAGCTCAAAAACAAAAATATCTACCAGACTTAGCTACAGGGGCTAAATTTGGAGCTTACTGCCTTACAGAGCCAGACGCAGGGTCTGATGCCAACAGCGGAAAAACTAAGGCAAGACTTTCAGAAGATGGTAAACATTATATCATCAACGGTCAAAAAATGTGGATTTCTAATGCAGGTTTTGCAGATACCTTCACTTTCTTTGCTAAAATAGATGACGACAAAAATATCACTGGGTTTGTGGTTAATCGTTCCGAGTTAGAAAATCCAGAAAGTCTAACTTTCGGGGAGGAAGAGCATAAACTTGGTATCCGTGCTTCTTCTACGCGTCAGGTATTCTTTAACGATATGAAAGTGCCTGTAGAGTGTCTTTTAGGAGAGAGAAACAATGGGTTTAAAATCGCTCTTAACGCGCTTAATGTGGGTAGAATTAAACTTGCTGCAGCTTGTTTAGATGCTCAAAGAAGAATCCTTAGCTATTCTATCCAATATGCTAACGAGAGAAAGCAGTTCGGAACTTCTATTTCTACTTTTGGGGCTATCCGTAAGAAAGTAGCGGAAATGGCAACTGGTATATTTGTGAGTGAAGCAGGTTCTTACCGTGCGGCTAAAGATGTTCAGGATAAGATAGATGAACTCGTAGCGGGAGGAATGAACCACCAAGAGGCAGAGCTTAAAGGAGTAGAGGAGTATGCAGTAGAATGTTCTATATTAAAAGTATTCGTGTCTGATTTGTTGCAACAATCGGCTGATGAGGGGATTCAGATTTTTGGAGGAATGGGCTTCTCGGAGGATACACCAATGGAAGCGGCTTGGAGAGACTCTAGAATTTCTAGAATCTACGAAGGAACCAATGAGATTAACCGATTGTTAGCCGTAGGTATGCTGATTAAAAAAGCGATGAAAGGGCAAATAGACCTAATGTCTCCAGCAATGGCAGTAGGTAAGGAGTTGATGTCTATCCCGTCTTTTGAAACGCCAGATTATTCTGCATTTATGAGTGAGGAAAAGGCGATGATTGCTAATCTTAAAAAGGTTTTCCTAATGGTTTCAGGAGCGGCTTTACAGAAGTATATGATGGATATTGAAAAACAACAGCATCTTCTACTAAATGCATCTGAAATTCTTAACCAAATTTATATGGCGGAGTCTGCTATTTTAAGAGCAGAGAAGCATTATGCACCAGATTCTGCAGAGGCAGCAATGGCACAGCTGAATCTTTATAAAGCAGTAGAGAAGATTATTGTATCTGCTAAAGAAGGTATTGTGTCTTTTGCAGAAGGCGATGAGCAAAGAATGATGCTTTCTGGTCTTAGAAGATTTACTAAATATACCAACACCCCTAATGTAATTGCCCTTACTGAAAAAGTAGCGAAACATTTTATTGAAAAAGGAGGGTATTAAGAGTAAAGTATAAGCAGTTATTGAATTTTTGAAAAATTGAGGTTTTTATAGAACCTCAATTTTTTTTGTATAAAATTATAAACAAAATATACGAATACCCTACAGTTGCTTATTGCCCTATGGTAGAAAAAGTCTTTCAAAAATATTGATAAAGAAGAAGTTATTAACTTCTTTGAAAGGTATGCTCTAGAATATTGTAACGATTTTGTTTTACCTAAAGTGATAGAGGATAACTTTTACATTAATACTGAAATAAGAGCTGATATAGAGTCTATTAAAAAATATATTGATTTCAGAAAAACTACTGAGGCTAAATGGGAGGATATAGAATAGTAGAACTTTATCTCCGTACTGAATTCAAGTGGAAGTTAATAAATGTAAAAGAGTTTTTAGTAATATGGTTGTATTCGTTAGTTTTTCCATTATCATATCAGGAATTGTAGGATTTATACTTTTTAGAACAAGATGAAATGGAAAATTATTTTGTTGCTACATTTGCTTTAGGTCTTTCTTATTTTATAGGATACTCTTTTATGGAGTCAGTTAATTCTATATTTGAGGCAAAAAGAATGGAAGATGACCTAAAAAAGTGTAACGATAACGCTGAAAAAAAATATAAGTTTACAATCTCATTGCCTTATCTAGCAATGCTGCATAAATATTTGTAAATTAAGGAGTTGTTTTTGTAGAGATTATTTCTGAAAAATAGATGAATAAGCATTTTATTTAAACTTTCTATGAATGCCTAGGCTAAAGAGAACTAAATCATACTTTGCAGGGTCTTTGGCGTCCCATTTTCTAATGGTGTGGTCTTGTAATGTTATGCTTTAATACTAAAATTGATTAAACTTAATATTTTATCTGTTATAGTATATATATTGGAGGAGGGAATGCTTGATATTTTATAAACCAGTTATAACTTAGAGTTAGAGTATTTTGAAAAAAGCAAGGATATATATAAGGGTATTTAGTATTTCTAAAGAGTATATAAAGATGTATTGTCATATGACATTGTCTAATTTCTATGGCAATTATATATATAGTATTTAATTTTATATTTGGCATATTTTTTGACATTATGGAAAGCAAAAAATAAAAATGTCGAATAATTTTATGTTTTTGGGAATGTTGTGTTTTGGGATAAACTTTTGTGATGCACAAAAAGTGGGTATAGGAACAACATCTCCAGTATATACTTTAGATATAAAAACAACTACTAATAAACCAGAAGATAAGGCTTTTAGAATCTTGAACTCAGATGATAAAATCATTATGTCAGGCAGAAATAATGGGGCGTTTGGGTTTGGTGCTACAACTACAGATAATCCTATTGCTCAAATGACTGTCTATGGTAAAGATAATACTTATCTAGATACGGTACCTACTTTTAGTATCTATGCACAAGATACTAAAGCTAGTTTTAGAACTTATATAAATCCAAAGCAGAAAGAGCTTAATCAGTCATATATGGGGACTCATTCTTGGATACTTGACAAAGATAGTAGCAAAACAACCTATAAAACCGCTAATGCAAGTGGAGCTTCCGCATACGGAGCATTCGTGGGCTTTCATTCTAACGGAACCGCTAATGGCTTTTTTCTGTTTGATTCAGGGACAACAGTTTTTGCTTCTCATAGGATAGATTCCAGTCCTGCTATCTATAGCTCTGTACTTTCTGGAGATAGGCAAATAGCTTTATTAACAAGTGGCTCCTTAAGGATAGAAGATGAAGGAAAAGCGTATTCTGCTGAATCTAGCTGTACAAATCCAGGTGTTATTGCCTTTGATAGTACTAATGACAATTTTATAGGTTGTGTGGAAATTTATTCTAATGGAGTAAAGACGGGAGAGATGAAGTGGAAAAAATTAAACAATAATTAAAATATGAGAAAATTAAATATACTTTTAGGACTTCTTATTTCTAGTTTAGCCTTTTCTCAGTTAGGAAATGTGGGGATTAATACTCTGCGACCTGAAGCCCGTTTAGAAGTTAAGAGTTTGGGAAATACTTTTGGGACAAAAGCCCTGCGATTAACTTATGGTGCTAATGCCTCTAATGTTGCTTTTTCTGTTTCTGATGATGGAATGTTTGGATTTAATAATCTTAATCCAACGGGAACTGTAGATATAATTACTAGTTCTTTTGGAGCTTTTGATAAGGGGTGGGCTTCTGAAGCTGATAAAGTGGCAGATAGTGAAGCTGCTACTAATAATACTAGCTATACATACACTCCCAAATTACAAACATTCTATTCTTATGGTGCGGGTTCGTTTGATAATAATAATTTAGGAGGAATTCTGTTTGTATTAAACCTTGGGTCAAGTGCTATATTTAATGTAAATGTACCTAAATTGGGTAACTACATACTTCCTGTGAGTGCAGCTAAAAACCCTAAATCAGGAGTTTTTTTCTCTGCTTCAGGGTTGGTTGGTGGGAGTTTCTCTCAACCGTTTACCTACCACTAAGATAGATGTAGGAGGCAGTATAAAACTAGAAGAAGTTAGTGATTTACCCGCAGCATCTACTTGCATTAATGGGGAAATGGTCTATTATAAAGGGCATTTTTATGGATGTAATGCTAAAGTGTGGAATCAGTTAGATAATAATTAAGTTAATACAGTACAAATGAAATTTTTTAAAATAACAAGTCTTTTATTGCCAATAATGGTATTTTCGCAAGGTAAATTGGGAATTAACAATTCAGAGCCAGAGGCTACATTAGATATTCAAACTCCGTCAGCGTCAGTTGCTACCACTCTATTGAGATTTAATAATGGGGATAGTGATATTTTACATATTAAGGGGAGTGGGAAGCTTTACTTTAATTATGCTACTCAAGATAATACTAAACCAGATATTTATACTTATGTGAAAAATACAAAATTGGCTGATTTTGCAGTTGTTAATAGAGATAATCCGAACTCATTTGTAAAGCATTATTCTAATGTTGATAAGCAGGGAATATTATCAGATTATGGAATTGATATAGGAAATAGGTCTGGTCATTTGTTTTTGTTTTCTACAGGGGTAGATGATGGTTTCTTTATTGGGGGATATACTGATAGAGCTAATGGTCTATATATAGGTGAGAATGGGAATAATGGCGTTTCAGCTAAGGAAAAACCTACAGAAAAACTAGTTGTGGGAGGCTCTTTGGTTATAGGAGGGGGAGACCGAGAAGGAGCAACACTTAGTTTGACTGAAGGAAGTGCTTGTACAAAAATAGGTCAGATAGCTTTTTCAGTCTCATTTTATGGTTGTACATCTAAAGGATGGAAAAAGTTAGATAATTAAATTGAGCGGGTTTTAGTATTTAGTTTAGTATCAACCCTATTTAAACTCTCCAGAAACGCCTAGTCCAAAGAGGGCAAAATCGTACTTTGCGGGGTCTTTGGCGTCCCATTTTCTAATGGTGTGGTCTAGTTCTTCCACGGTTTTCCAATCGTTTTGGGTTCTTGTAATCAGTTGGAGCTGCCTTGCTATGTTGCCCGTGTGCACATCTAGTGGGATAGACAGTAGGGCAGGGTCTAGCTGTTCCCAAATGCCAAAATCTACGCCTTTGTTGTCCTTTCTTACCATCCATCTTAGGAACATCATCAGCCGTTTAGCCGCAGATTTCTTGTAGGTAGAGCTGATGTGCTTGTGGCTACGGTGCTGGGTGGTGGTATCTAGGAATGCATTTCTAAAGCGTTCTAGTGCGTGGTAGAAATTGGTTTCGCCGTCTTGGGGAAGTAGGAGCTCTTCCATAGACGAGTGGTTTTGGTAGAGATGCTTAAATCTTTGGATAAAATAGATTAAGTCTTCCGAGTTAAAAGTGCGGTGTATGGCTCTAGTGCCTATCTTGTCTAAATCTTTATCGGTATGGTTCAGTACAAAATCCAATGGCGACTGTCCCATAAGCTCCATAATATGGTTGGCACTTTTGATAATAGATTTTCGGTTGCCCCAAGCAATGGTAGCTGCTATAAACCCTGCGATTTCAATATCCTGTTTTAGAGAAAACCGATGCGGTATTTGTATAGGGTCTTGCTCTATAAAATTGGGGTGGTTGTATAGGTCTGCCTTCTCGTTTAGGAAGTCTTTTAGCTCGTTGGAATCCATTAGATTTTTATGGTTTCTAGCATTTTGGGTAGAAAGGTATTAGGGAATACGGTTCTAGCTTCATCGGTAAAGACATTTAAGTCGGCATATCGGTTAGAAAAGTGTCCTAAAATGAGTTTTTTAACCCCTGCTTTTTGGGCAATAGTAGCTGCTTCTAGGGCGGTAGTATGCCCCGTATAGTCTGCCATTTCCTTTAAATCGTGTAAGAAAGTTGCCTCGTGGTAGAGAACATCTACACCTTTGATAATTGGGACGATACTTTCCAAATAGCGGGTATCACTACAAAAAGCATAAGATACAGAAGGTTGTGGTGGGGTGGTAAGTGCCTCATTTTTGAGTACAAAACCATCGGATAGGGTAAAGTCTTTTCCTTTTTTAAGGTTGTGATAATCGCAAGTTTCTATTTCAGGATACTTGCTGATTTCCTCCATATTCAGGTGGCGTTCCTTTGGTTTTTCTCTAAAGAGATAGCCATTGCAGTAAATCCTATGGTTGAGCGGAATGGTAAAGACTTCCACTTTGTGGTCTTCGTAGATTTTTACCGACTGATTGCCTTCTAGTTCGTGGTAAATCACTTCAAAGCCTCTTTGGGTTTCTGTAATTCTAAAAATAGTTTCTAGCATCTCTTGGATTCCCTTCGGACCATAGATGTGTAAAGGGGTTTCTCTCCCTAGCAAACGAAACGATGCAATAAGTCCTGGTAAGCCAAAACAATGGTCGCCATGTAGGTGAGAGATAAATATATGATTGATTTTAGAAAACTTGGCTTTGGCTCTTCTTAGTTGTACTTGTGCTCCTTCGCCACAATCTATTAAGAAGTAGCGTTCTTGTACCTCTAAAAGCTGAGAGGTCGTAGACGAGTTTACGGTAGGAATTGCTGAATTGAAGCCTAATATGGTTAAATGTACACTCACTGCTAGATGAAATTTATTGGGTAATGGTGGTTAAAAACTGGTCTAAGGCATTTTTTCTATGGCTAATGGCGTTCTTTTCCTCTGGAGCCATTTCTGCAAAGGTGGTTTCGTAGCCGTTAGGTACAAAGATAGGGTCGTAGCCAAAGCCCTGATGTCCTCGGTCTTCCTCTAGAAGATGCCCATGTACTTTGCCTTCAAAATAGGAAGTACCGTTTTCATCTACCAAACATAATACAGTAATGAAATGAGCTGCTCTATTAGTTTTGCCTTGCATTTCTTCTAAGACTTTAGCAATATTGGCTTTAAAGTCGTGGTTGCCAGCATATCTTGCCGAGTAAATCCCCGGTCTTCCGTCTAAGGCATCTACTACAAGTCCACTATCGTCGCCCAAACTCGGAATGCCTGTTTTTTGGAAACAATAAGAGGCTTTAATAAATGCGTTTTCCTCAAAAGTATTGCCGTCTTCCACGATTTCATCATTGAGTTGATAATCGGAAAGGCTTTTTACTATGAAGCCATCACCTAAGATTTGTTGGATTTCTTCTTTTTTATGTTGATTGTGTGTTGCTATTAAGATTTCTTTTTTCATTAGAGTATTGTTTTCTATTTGGTAAAGTGGGTTTTTCTATGCATAAACAGATAATAGGCAACTCCGAAGATAACCATGCCTATAATAAAAGATACTATTTTGTTGATACCTAAGAGTTCATAAGAGTGTTCTGTATCGGCATAGACTAGCATCAGATAAGAGATGAAATTATTAAAAGCATGTAGTAAAATAGGGATTACAATAGATTCCGTTTTGAAATAAACTAATCCCAATACCAACCCCAATAAAAACGCGCCCACAAATTGCCAAGGATTGGCGTGTACAATACCAAATACTAAAGCAGAGATAACAATGGCTTTCTTGGGAGCAACGCCTTTGTTTGTAAGTCCACCTTGTATAATACCTCTAAATAAAACTTCTTCTAATAGAGGTGCAAGGCACACTACCATAATGGCAAGTCCTACCTTATCACTAAGCATTCCTTTAAAAACTCCCATAAAAGTATCGTAAAGCTTTCCTAATATGCCTCCTTTCGTTGGGATAAAGGAAGTAAGGACTTCTGCCATCAGCACCATACCTACCATCATCATTAGAGATAAAAGAACATTAGAAGCCGTTACATTGCCTACACCTAAACGGAGCGGTTTTTTGGTCTGTGGTCTTACAATAAAAATATCAAACGCTGCAATAGGCACTCCTAATGAGAGTACAAATGAGATTAGACTCAATCCCATAGAAGTAGCAACCTCTTCCTTTAAAATAAAGACATTAGCGATAGTGTACACAGCGAGTATAAGCGAAGCAACTATATAGCTCCCTATAAGTATAGCAATGCCGTCAAGCCCCAATTTGAATTTTTGATTCATCTACTAAATATAAATAGGTTTGGATTTCGCAAAGATAATGGATTTAGAATCAAAACACCTAAATATTCCGTTTTGGCTTAGGCTATTTTTATATATTTGTTGGGTAATAAAGAAAGGAAATCTAGAGTCTTAACAGAAATGCAAGACACAAATAGTAAGGTAATGACTAAATATAAAATAGCTTATGTAGAGCTAGACACTCATGCAGAGATAGCTCTTAGTTTTAAAACATTGATGGAGGCATCTAATCGGGTAGAGGTAGATTATTTTTTCTCTAATAAAATAAAGAAGTTGTTGGGTAAAAACACGCCTAACATTATAGAAGCAAATCCTAATACAATACTTAAGCTATTGTCAGCCAAAGAGTATGATTTGGTGGTGGTGGGGACGGTACATCGCTATTTTAATATTTTTGATAAAGTGGTTAAAAACTATAAGACCGCCATCATTTGCCATAATCTCAATTTCATTAAAGCGAGTAATACAGACTTGCTAAAAGTCTTATTGAAAGAAGATACTGTTTATAGGATAAAACTCCTTTTAAAGGAAGGTCTGATGCTGAAAAATAGCGTTTACCAAAACTCGGTAAGCCGTTGGGTATTGTCGGAAGAGTTGGCTCCTTCTAAATATCAGCATATTCCGCTTTTTTATACAGAATATCAGCAGGAGTTTTCTAATAATAAGGGTTTAACATTGGTTATTCCAGGGATTGTATCACAAAAACGAAGAGATTACAAGGCGGTAGTGGAAAGTCTAAGTAGTCAATACTTTAACGAACCTACCGAAGTTGTTTTCTTAGGGAAAGCAATGGGAGAGGAGTTAGATTGGCTCAAAAGTTTAGAACAAAAAAATCTAAATAACCTGAAATTAACCTATTTTACGGAGAAAGTACCACAAGAATTATTTGATGAGTATTTACTGAAGGCTAGTTTGATTTGGGCACCTATACAGCAGAAAACTCACTTTTTTAATATTACAGAATACTACGGCAAAACGAAGGTAAGTGGTAATAATGGTGATGCAATGAAGTACGGTAAAAAGATTGTTTTTTCTAAAAACATAGAAGAAGTATTAAGCTATCAAAACATTAGAGAAGTGGAGCGTACTTCAAAACAAAAAGCATTAGAAATTACTGAAAACCTAATAGAAAGTGCCATAAACGCAAAAAAACACTAGTGATACAAAGATGAACCACTAAAAATTTCTTAAATTTGCATTTTGGAAAGACAATGGAAAAAGTAAAAATTCATGACAAAACTTTTGTTCCTTATTTAAAGAACGAAGAAATACAAACTTACATAAAAGCATTAGCTCTAAAAGTTTACGAAGATTATAAAGACGAAACACCTGTATTTATAGGAGTACTTAATGGAGTGATTATGTTTTTCTCAGACTTTTTAAAACACTATCCAGGGAAGTGTGAGGTAGCTTTTGTTCAGGTAAGTTCTTATCACGGAGGTTTGCAATCTACGGGGATTGTTTACACTAAAATGGAACTTACTAAAGAGGTAGAAGGGCGTCATATTATCCTTATGGAAGATATTGTAGATACAGGAAATACCATAGAAAGTCTTTTTGAATATTTTAAAAATACACACCGCCCTAAGTCGCTTAGAGTAGCTTCTCTTTTATTAAAGCCAGAAGTATTTAAGAAAGACTTTACCATAGACTATGTGGCAAAAGAAATCCCTAACAAGTTTGTGTTAGGCTACGGTTTAGACTATGATGAGTTAGGAAGAAATTTACCAGATTTATACCAATTAGAAGAAGGTAGAATTAACCATTAACAAAGAAAACTAACATTGATAAATCGTGTTTTTAGCGATTTTAGATATACTAAAAATTAGAAGTAAAGATGATTAACATTGTATTATTTGGTCCTCCGGGAAGTGGTAAGGGTACTCAAGCTCAAAATCTGATTGAAAAGTTCAATTTGAAACAAATATCCACAGGAGATTTGTTCCGTTATAACATGAAAAACGATACTGAGCTAGGGAAATTGGCGAAATCTTATATAGATAAAGGAGAGCTAGTTCCAGACCAAGTTACCATAGATATGTTAATAGACGAGGTGAGAAAACCTACGGATACCAAAGGATTTATATTTGATGGTTTCCCCAGAACAGCAGCACAGACAGAAGCCTTAGAAAAGATTGTGAAAGACGAACTTAATGAGGAGATAAGCATTTGTTTATCGCTAGTAGTAGAGGACGAAATTTTGGTTCAAAGACTTCTTAAGAGAGGTGAAACTAGTGGTAGAACAGATGATGCGGACGAGTCTATCATTAGAAACAGAATTAAAGAATACTATGCAAAAACTGCCGAAGTAGCAGAACTTTACAAGCAGCAAGGGAAATATGTAGAGATAAATGGAGTAGGCGAAATTTCCGAAATTGCAGAAAAACTTTTCTCAGAAGTAGAGAAGATTTTAAAATAATAACAATAGAATGATAATCAAAAAACTATCAGAGTTTTAAGCTTTGATGGTTTTTTGGTTGTTTTATATCGTGTAATAAGCATTTAATTAAATAAGATATGTCAAATTTTGTAGATTATGTAAAAATCCATTGTAAGTCGGGGCACGGAGGTGCAGGGTCAGCTCACCTCAGAAGGGAAAAATACATTCCTAAAGGCGGTCCTGATGGTGGAGATGGTGGGCGTGGTGGTCATATCATTATGAAAGGAAATGCACACGAATGGACTTTATTACCATTGCGTTACACAAGGCACGTCAAGGCAGAAAACGGTCAGCCAGGTGGTAAAAATCAGTTGACGGGTCGTTATGGAGAAGATGTTTATATAGAGGTGCCCATTGGCACTATCGCTAAAAATGAAGAGGGAGAAATCATAGGCGAAATTTTAGAAGATAGGCAAGAGATTATCTTAATGCAAGGCGGTAAGGGTGGTTTAGGAAATGAGCATTTTAAGTCGGCTACTAACCAAACGCCTCGTTATGCACAACCGGGGCTTCCTGGGGAAGAAGGGTATATCGTGTTTGAGCTAAAAGTATTAGCAGATGTAGGTTTGGTAGGCTTTCCTAATGCGGGTAAATCCACACTATTGTCTGCAGTATCTGCCGCTAAACCTAAAATTGCCGATTATGCTTTTACAACGCTTACACCTAACTTGGGGATTGTAGATTATCGTAATTACAAGTCTTTTGTGATGGCAGATATACCAGGTATTATAGAAGGAGCTGCCGAAGGTAAAGGTCTAGGGCATCGTTTTTTAAGACATATAGAGCGAAACTCAATTCTTCTTTTTTTAATTCCGGCAGATGCGGAAGATTATTTCCAAGAATTCAAAATACTTGAAAACGAGCTTAAAGAGTACAATCCTGAGTTACTAGATAAAGATTTTATCATTTCCATTTCAAAGTCTGATTTATTAGACGAAGAACTCAAGAAAGAAGTTGCAGCTAAGTTCCCTGAAAACAGACAACCCTTATTTATTTCTGGAGTTACAGGAGAAGGGCTTACAGAACTTAAAGATGCAATATGGAAAAAATTACACGGATAGATTTTCTATCCGTGTTTTTTATTTAAGCTAGTCCAAAAATTTGCTTAGCGTTGTTAGTGGTTATCCTATCTATTTCGCTGATAGGCATTTGGTAAACATCTACTAGTTTACCGATGATTTGTTCTAGATAGGCAGATTCGTTTCGTTTTCCTCTGTAAGGTACAGGTGCTAGATAAGGCGAGTCGGTTTCTAAAACGATGTACTCTAGAGGGATTTCATTTAAAAATTGGTCTATTTTACCATTTTTAAAAGTAACCACACCACCTATTCCTAAACTGAAATTGAGGTCTATGGCTTGCTTAGCGTGTTCTAATGTTCCAGTAAAACAATGGAAAATACCTCTTAATTTAGGGTGTCTTTTTTCTTCTAAAACCTCAAAAGTTTCATCAAAACTTTCTCTAGAATGTATCACGATAGGCAGGTCTTTTTCTATTGCCCAATCTATCTGTAGTCTAAAGGCTTCTTTTTGCAGTTCTAGATGGTTTTTATCCCAATAGAGATCTATCCCAATCTCTCCGATAGCACAAAAATCCCTTTGCTCCAAATAGTCTTTTACCAATTTTATTTCTTGGTCGTAAGTTTCAGGGTTTATATAAGTTGGGTGCAGACCCATCATTGTCGATATTTGGTTAGGATATTCTGCCTCTAGATGAAGCATTTTTTCATGATATTCAGAATTGATAGCTGGTAGAAAGAAATGAGTAACTCCTTTATCTAATGCCCTTTGTATCATTAAATGTCTATCTTCATCAAATTCCTCTGAATATAAATGAGTATGCGTGTCTATCATAAATAATTGAAAGTTAGAAGTTTGAAAAAATTTTAAAATTAACTTTGGCTTGTTGCTCTTGTATTTTTTGTTTGAGATTATCTGTAAACTTTAGATAATCAGGGTGTTCAGTATGGGTTGGACGATGCCTTAAAGCCGAAATGATTTTCTGATTGTCAATGATAAATTTTTGTGTGTCTTCTGTGCAGTAGGCTTTTATAAATTTATCAAAGATATAATCTATGGCTTGTTCGTTAGGGTGGATTAGGTCTGATTTGTAAAATCTGTAATCTCTTAAGTCGTCCATTAAAATCTCATAAATAGGCAGATAATGAGCATTTGGATACATTGCCACCACTTGATGCAGTGCATTGATGAGCCTTGATTTGCTAAGCTGATTTTCAACCATACCATCTTTAGTATGCCTTATGGGAGAGACTGTAAACAAAATATTTACAGTATTAAGACAGTGTTGATTGATGAGTTCTATTGCTTTTTTGATGTGGGTTTGCACTTCCTCATCAGAGAGCATTCTTTTATTAAAAAGAGTGTTTGGCATCTTATGGCAATTAGCCACCTTTTGTCCTGTGGGAAGGTACTCATAAATAAACGAAGTCCCTAAAGTGATAATAACCCAAGAAGCGTTTTTTAAAAATGAATGAGCATTGGCTAGTTCGGTGTTTATTTTATCTAAAGTAGTAGTTTCAGAGATACCGTCAAACGAGGTATGATGGTCAAACGAAAGGTAATAACCACGATGATTAACCAAATCTTTCTCTTGATAACATTCAGAATGAACTATTTTTTCTAAAGCATTGGCAATAGAAAACGGATTAAATAGCGTCCCAAAAGGATTATTCAAACATCTTATTTGTCCCTCTGACAGTCGGTTACTCATTTCCGAAGCAAAGCAAGAGCCTATAGAAAAAACTTGGTCTGTAATTTCTATTTTTTTTGAGGAAGGCGTAAGATTAACTTCGGTTCTGAATTTCAATTTAGTAAGATTTTAATTCGTAATTCTTTTTCTTTGTAAAGACCTAAATTTATGATTATCTACATTTTTGAGATAGTTAGTCAGTTGAGGATTACTCATACTATCTTTGGTAAGGTAAATTCTGCCACCCAAATCCAATACAATTTGGTCTAAATCTTCAACGAGTTTTTTGAGCTTTTTATTCACTTTAAAATCTAGTGCAAGGGTATAACCTTCAAAAGGGAAGGAGTTGTATGCTTCTGGATTATTCTTTCCAAATAACTTTAGTACCGCTAAAAAAGAGCCATTACCACTATGAGCAATAGTTTTTAAAATTCGCTCCATACCTTCTTTGCCTTTGTCTTTTGGGATTACCATTTGGTATTGTATAAAACCGTTCTTACCATAGATTTTATTCCAATTATTGATGGCATCTAGAGGATAGAAAAAAGTTTCATAATCAATGATGTTTTTGACGATTTTTTTAGACTGTTTTTTGTAATAAAGCCAATTGAAGATTTTTACAGTCCATTGGTTTAGAACAAAATTTGGGAAATAAAAAGGAACACTTGGCTTTAATTTAGACTTTAGAGCTAAAGGGTTTTTTGCTAACTTAGAAGGAAGTTCGCCCTTTAGAGCGTGTTCTCCTCTCATAAGTATAGATTTACCAATATCATCTCCTTTCTGTAAACAGTCTATCCACGCTACGGTGTAAGTCCAATCTTCACTTTCTTCAAAGAGTTGAAAGATTTCATCTAGGTTTTTTGCTTTGATGCTTTCTTGTCGGATATAAGCCGTATCTATATTTTTAAGCTGAAACTTAGCCGATAAAATAATGCCTGTAAGCCCCATTCCGCCAATAGTTGCCCAAAATAGATCTGCGTTTTCAGTTCTAGAGCAGGTGATTATTTGAGCGTTGGTATTCAGTAGTTTAAATTCTAAAACATATTCTGAAAAACATCCTTCTGAATGATGGTTTTTGCCGTGTATATCAGAAGCTATGGCTCCTCCAACGCTAATGTATTTAGTACCTGGAGTTACATACAAAAAGTAACCTTGTGGTACAATAACTTCTAAAACATCAGAAAGAAGAACACCTGCTTCGCACTCAATAATTCCGTTTAGCCTATCAAAATTAATAAATTTGTTCAATCTTTTGGTTGAGAAGATATGTTCACCTAAAGAAGCGTCTCCATAACATCTACCATTTCCTCTAGCGATAACTTCGGAACGACTTTTAACAAAATCTTTAATTTTTTCAAGATTATCTTCTGTAACTATTTCCTTTTCAACAATGGGAAAGTTTCCCCAATTAGAGACTTTTTGTATATGATTTTTCATTATTGTTTAGCGTAGATTTGGTAAAGAAAAACAACAATCCATAATACCAATGTAATTTGTATGTATCTATCTTTGTAGACTATTTTCGTTGGAGATTCAGTTCGATTATAAACTAGAGTTTGCTGTAAATATCTTAAAAATGCAAACAAGACAAAAACCACCGTATAGAAAACTCTAGGATGAAATCTAGCTTGTACTTCTGGAGATAAAGTAAACATAAGATAGCAAACGATGGCCAAAGCACAGCTAATAGAAAGTGCAATATCTGCAAACTGAATGTTATAGCCGTCTAATGCTTTCCTAGTTTTACCTGTTAGTTGGGCATTTACTAATTCGCCTCTTCTTTTTTCAATTGCAAGAACTAAAGCGAGAACAAAGGTAAGTAAGATGGCCCATTGAGTAATGATAAGTCCTGTAATATAACCTCCTGCTAGTACTCTGAGTACAAAACCAATTGCAATAATGGTAATGTCTAAAATGGCAATATGTTTAAGTTTGAAGGTATAAGCCAAATTCATTACGAAATAAAATAAAATAATACTTCCAAATTTCCATATATTACCAATATTAAATACCGAAAGTCCTATCCATAAACTTCCCAAGATTGATAAAATAAGTCCACTAAAAAGAATTTGAGCTGTAGTTTTTGAAATAGCTCCACTAGCTAGAGGTCTGTTTTTTTTCTCAGGGTGTTGTCTATCAGAATCTATATCCATATAATCGTTGATGATATAGATACTGCTTGCTGTGAGTGAAAAAATAAGAAATGCAAAAAAACTAAGATAAAATAAATCAACTTCAAGTATTTTACCTGAAAAGAAAAGAGGAACAAATACAAAAAGGTTTTTTACCCATTGTTCTACCCTAAGTAGATTAAAATATTTCTTCATAAGTTTTTGCAAAGCACAAAGATAACCATAAAAATAAAAAAACCGCAACTAAATGCGGTTTTGATTTTATATAGAGTCTAGATTAGTTCCCTTTCTGAGCCTCTTTTATCATATTTTCGTTAGCAGTGATAGCGAACTCTACTCGTCTGTTTTTTGCTCTTCCTTCGTCTGTATCGTTACTAGCGATAGGTTCTGCTTCTCCTACACCTTTAGCAATCATTCTACTAGATGCTATACCAAGAGAAGAAAGATAGCTTACTACGGCATTAGCTCTTCTTTCAGAAAGTCTTAAGTTATAATCATCAGCACCTCTACTGTCTGTGTGTCCGTAAACATTGATATTAGTGTCAGGATTATTCTTAAGCACTTGAGCTAATTTATCCAAATTGGTTTTTGCTACAGAAGTAAGGTTAGCAGAATCAAATCCGAAATTAACCGTATTTTCATTAAGGGTAATTTTAATACCCTCATTTACTCTTTCTACTTCCGCACCAGGTAAGGCTTCTTTAATTTCTTTGGCTTGTTTGTCCATTTTGCTACCGATAACATTACCTGCAACACCTCCAATGATACCGCCTAAAACAGCACCAGCAGGAGCATTTCTACCATTGCCTATATTATTACCTAGTACACCTCCTAAAACAGCACCAGCAGCAGCACCTATAGCAGTTCCTTTTTGTTGATTATTAGCGTTTTGAACAGATTCGCAACTTGTAAGTAGCAAACTTCCTGATAAAAATAATGCTGCTACATTGGTTTTATTAAATATTTTCATTTTATGGTTTATTTAGATTGATTTACTTTTTGAAATTCATAATACACTTTTATATAGTTACCCTCGAATGGAACATTCTGAACTAATGTAAATGAGTTATCTGTTTGGTTTTGGAATTCTAATACATACCCAGAAACGTTTTGTTTAGCTTTTTCTCCAGAGTGTATTTTTTTAAACTGAAACTGATTTCCGTTTACCACTTCAAATTTGATAGGTTGAGATATCGCAGGACAACCATTATTTCCATTAAGAGTGTAGTTACCAGTCCAATTATTAGGTACTAAAGACCAAGTGCTTCCCAAGAAACATTTAGCATCTACACCTTCATCAAAGGGTTTAATTTTATAGTTTTTGTCGTAATTAACACTTGCAACTTCCCAAGTTCCTTTAAGTTTCATAAAGTCTGAACGCTGATTTTGAGCTTGTTGACCTTTATGTACTGTAGAGCATGCAGACAAAGATAAAGCTCCTATAAGTCCAGTAAAAAGTAGTTTTTTCATTATTATATTATTTTATACTCTGTTAAGTAGTAAAAATTGTGCCAATTAGCTTTTAAGTATCAAATAAAATGTAATCTAAGGTGGATTTTTAAGAGAAATAAGATTTAATTTTTAAAATGATTATCTTTGAAAACATAAAATATAGAGATGACTAAATTTTTGATGTTTATATTAACATTTTTCTACTCTCTTAGTTTAGCTCAAAGTGTTAAGGATAAGTTAGATAAAGCAACTAAATCGTTTTTGAATTCCCCTAAAATGTACGCGGCTAATATGTCTTTTTATGTAGCTGATGAAAATGGGAATTTTATCTATGAATATCAAGGAAATAAAGGGCTTTCTACGGCTAGCACACAGAAGATATTTACCGCTGCTACAGCTTTGGAGCTTTTAGGGAAAGATTATAAATACAGGACTAAAGCCGTTTATGATGGCGTTTTAGAAAGGAGTGTTTTAAAGGGAAATATTTATATTACCTCCAATGGAGACCCTACTCTTGGAAGCTGGAGATATGACGGTTATAAACCCGAAGATTTTCTAGAAAAGTTCTATACAGCTTTAAAAAATCAAGGTATCAAAAAGGTAGAGGGTAATTTAATTATAGATGATACTTATTTTGACTTTCAAACCACGCCAGGAGGTTGGGCTTGGAACGATATAGGTAATTATTATGGTGCTGGAGTTTGGGGCGTTAATTGGAGAGAAAACCAGTTTGATATAGATATTGAGGGTGGAGCTTCTATTGGTAAACCTACAAAAATTAAGTCTTTTTCTTATCCTTTGGTACAAGTAAAATGGTTTAATGAGTTAACTTCGGCGGCTTCAAATTCAGGAGATAAAAGTTTAATTTATACCGCTCCATACAGTTCTGTGGCGAGTATTAACGGAACACTTCCTGCTCAAAAAACAACTAAAATTTCGGGAGCAACGCCTAATCCACCAGTTCAGTTAGGGGCAGAAGTGGTTAGTTGTATTAAATATAAAGGGATAGAGTTCTCAGGAGAAGTCATAACAGGCAGACAATTACTTTTAGATGGAAAATCTGTTCCGTCTGTTACAGGCAAGTCTTTTTTTGAATACGAATCTCCTGAGTTGAGTAAAATAGTCTATTGGTTTTTGAGAAAAAGTGTTAATCTTTACGGGGAAACCTTCATTAAAACTCTAGGAAAAGAGCAAAATAATGACTCTAGTTTTTCTAGTGGTGTTTCGGTGCTGAAAAACTTTTGGAAATCTAAAGGAATTCATTCTGCGATGATTAATTTTACGGATGGTAGTGGGTTGTCACCTCAGAACTATGCTTCGGCTAGGGCAGAAGTTCAGGCTTTACTTTGGGCTCAAAAGCAACCTTGGTTTAATGAGTTTTATAATGCATTACCTATTTATAATGATATGAAAATGAAAAGCGGTACAATAAAAGATGCTAAAGGTTATACAGGTTATCATACTTCTAAAAATGGTAAAAAGTATGTTTTTTCTATTATCGTGAATAATTATGATGGAGATGGCATCAATAATGAATTATTTTCAATACTTAATAACCTTAAATAATTGTATTGTTATTCCTAATGAAAAAAAACAGGAACATATTTTCTAAAGTCAATTTTTTAGTTGTTTTTCTGCTATTTAGTTCTGTTGTATTTGCTCTTATTATTTACTCTGTGGTTATTGTGAGAGATTTAAGGCAGAAAGAAACGGCTAATATGGCAGTTTTTGCCAAAGCTATGAGGTTTTTACAAGATGAAAATCAGGGAGATGTAAGAATGCTGGAGCTGGTTCAGGAAATTATTACCACTAATGATAATATCCCAATTATTGTAACTAATCACCAAGGAGAACCAATTAAGGAATTTATCAAAAATATTCCTGATAAAATTAAAGATAATTCAAAGGCTCTTAAGGTTCGCTTAGAAGAGATGAAAGAAGGATATCCACCTTTTGAGTTGCAAATTTCGGAAGGTAATATACAGTATCTTTATTTTGATAATTCGGATTTAATGAATAGCCTTAGATACTATCCTGCATTGCTTGGTTTTTTCATTTTATTGTATCTGTTGTTTGCTTATTGGTTTTTTAAAATCGTAAAAAAAACAGACGAAGGCTATCTTTGGGCAGGATTGGCTAAGGAAACAGCACATCAAATAGGAACGCCTCTTTCCTCTATGATAGGTTGGATAGAAATTCTAAGAATGGAGCATGAAAATAGCGTTGGAGTGCAGGAGATAGAAAAGGATATACATAGGCTTACTACAATATCAGAGCGTTTTTCTAAGGTAGGTTCAGTCCCAGAGCTTAACGATTTTAATCTCAATGAAACTCTACAGCAAAACTATGATTATCTTAAAACTCGTATTTCTAAGAAAGTGGAATTTAATATAGCTTTACCAGCTAAGGAAGTGCTGATACCTCATAATCGTATTCTGATGAGTTGGGTCATAGAAAATCTTATTAAAAATGCGGTAGATGCAATGAAAGGCGATGGTAAATTAGAATTGAAACTCTATCAAAAAAATAAAAAAGTGATTATAGATATACAAGATACAGGTTGTGGTATGTCTGCAAAACAAGTAAGGAATGTTTTCAACCCAGGATATTCTACTAAAAAGAGAGGCTGGGGGTTAGGGTTATCTCTATCTAAAAGAGTGATTAAAGACTACCATAAAGGCGATATAAAAGTTGCCCATACAGAGATTGGTAAAGGAAGTATTTTTAGGATAGAAATAGCTTAAATCTATAACTTTACGCTAAGAACTACTTTTATGAATATATCTCGTTAGTTTAATCCCCATATCCGTCCATAGAATTTTCGCATTGGCATTTCTGCTAAGGTGATAATCCGCATCAGAAATCTCAGAAAGGATATCTTCTATATTTGCACCGTGGATAAAGTTAGAAAAAGCCTCCCAATTAAAATTATTTTTCATTAGTCTTTTATAAACTAAATTTTGGACACCATAATTCTGTAACATTGCCAAGCGAAACATTTCGGTACAATATTCCAAGAAGTTTTTTTGTTTCTCTCTATTCCAATCGGAAATGCTTTTAGCCCAAATAATAAGGTCTTTTAACACTTTAGGATTTTTTTTCGCTTGGAAAGCTAATCTTACCCATTGTATAAAATAATCCTCATACTCCTCGTCAGAATTTTCTGCGGTAATGAGCTTTAAGGCTGTGTTATAGTTGCCTTGGGCTTGGTGTAGGACTTCTTTAATTTTATCTTCGTCAGAGGTAAGATGCCTGATGCCTTCTTCTAAATCTTTCTCTTCAATCCTAGGAACCTGAATGATTTGGCAACGAGAAAGTATCGTTTGGAGCATCACCTCCGAAGAGTTGGCTGTAAGGATAATAATGGTCTTTTCAGGCGGTTCTTCTAGAAATTTAAGGAATTTGTTTGCCGCGTCTTCACGCATTTTATCGGCATTCCAAATAATGAGTATCTTGGTGCCACCCTCAAAACTTTTAAGGCTAAACTTTTCGCTTTTATCTAGAATTTCATCTACAGAAATGTAGAGTTGTTTATTTTCGGCATTTAGTTGGTTTACCCAGTCGTGATGTTCGGAGTAAGGGTTTTTAAGCATCATCTCCCGCCAAGTATCAAAGAAAAAACTACTTACAGATTTCCCCTTATCATCTCTAAATACAGGAAAACTAAAATGAACATCTAAATGATTAAGATGCTCCACTTTGGTAGCGGCTTTTTCATTTTCTCGTTTTAAGATTTCTTGGGCGTAGGCTAGAGCTAGAGCTAAAGTTCCGTAACCACTTTCTCCCAAAAATAATTGAGCATGGCTTACTCTATTATTATCAATGCTTTCTAGTAGAGTTTGCTTAATTTTATTTTGACCAATAACCGCTTCCCAATTCATGTTCCAAAGATACTAAAATCTCTCTATTTTCCAATTTTTTTAGGTTCTGTAACGCCTTAACAAACTTTAACGCCTTTTAAATTTTCTCATTTCATTTATAATTAGGATATTTGCGTTCTGATTAAGATATTTATATAGATAATGAAGAAAATCATTAACGCATCGTTCATCATTTTTGCAGGATTATTGTCTGCACAGAATATAGGTAATTCGCCCTATGCTGCCTTTGGAATAGGAGATACTAAATATGATAATACTGCGGAAATAAGTGCTATGGCAGGGATTTCTACGGCTTATGTTTGGGACTTTAACAATAGTTTTAACTTTAGCAACCCAGCCGCAAATACTAACTTTGGTTTAACGGCTTTTAAAATACAGGTGAATAATGATAACCAGTACCTTAAGTCTAATTATAACAATCTAGATGTTACTAAGCATTCTTCTTATTTATCTAACATCTCTATAGCATTTCCAATTTCGGAGAAGGTTAAGTTTGGTTTAGGTTATCAGCCTTATAGTTCTAAGCGTTATGATATTCTTTCTCAAACCACAGTGAATGGAAGTGTAACACAGGCTAATTCTTTTGCAGGAGAAGGTACACTCAATACTATTCAGTCTGCTATAGGTTATCAGATTACGCCGTCTTTCTCTTTAGGTTTAAGAAGTAACTTTTACTTTGGGAAGATTATAGATAGAGAAGAAGTAGCTATTTCTGGAGCGGAACTCATCAACGGTTTTGAGACTTCTAGAAAGATAAAAAGCTGGAACTTTACCTTAGGTTCTGTATATCAAAAGAAATTGCCTAAGGATAAAAAAATGACGATAGGGGCTACCTACACCTTTGGCAATATAGGAACTATAGATGCTTCTTACCTTAATAGTACCTATTACTACTATGGTAAAGAAAAGATGGACGAAACCGTGATTTCTAAGGAAAGCTATAAGGAGAACGATATTATCCCACAAAGAGCCTCATTAGGTCTTGGTCTAGGGCATGATGCTAAGTGGTTTATCTCAGCTCAAATGGATTATACTAAAGGTGGAGCAGTAAAGTTTTCGGGAGCTCCTGCTACATTTAAAGATGCTTACCGTGTAGCAGTAGGAGGGTGGTATCTACCGAACCATAACGATTTTAGAAACTATTTTTCTAGAGTTATCTATCGTTATGGAGCTTACTATGAAAAAGGCAACCTTAACATCAATAATACCAATATCAACGAATATGGTATTAGCTTTGGAGGGACATTTCCATTCCAAAATTCTAATGTAATGAGAATGAACGGAATTGATTTAGGAATTGATTTAGGTAAGAGAGGGTCTTTGAGTAATAATCTTATCTCTGAAAGATTTATCAACTTCAAAATAGGGCTTAATTTTGCCGATAAATGGTTTAACAAACGCCAGTACGACTAATATTGGAGTTGGCTATCAATGAAACAAACAATAGCTAAAATATTAACTAAAAGTATAGCTACCCTATCTATGGGGGCTATATTTTTTGTTTTAACCTCTTGCGAGGAAGACCTTACCAAGTACAACCAAAACAAACCGACCAACTTTGCCTCTAGGATTATCTATAACGCAGATATTGTGCAAAGAGATTCTGGAGCGGTAAAAATTAGGTTTAAAGCCCCTCTTTTAGAAGAGTATGAGTTTATAGACACGCCTTATGTGGAAATTAAGAAAGGGCTTTATTTGGAATTCTATGATAAAAAGAAGCCTAAAGTACCAGGTAAACTATGGGCAAACTATGCCAAAATAATACAAAAAAAGGATTTCTACGAAGCTAAAGGTAATGTAAAAGTCATCAATAACGAGGGGCAAATATTTGTAATGCAGTCTATCTATTGGGACAAAAAGAACAATAAAATGTACACTAAAGACACTGTATTTATTACCGATAAAGACGGGAATACCTTTGTGGCTTCTGGTGGAATGAATGCCAAAGACGACTTCTCCGAATATGTTTTGTATAACAATTCTGGAAACTTTAGTGCTAAGGCAATCCCTGAAATGGGGAAATAAAAAAAATCCGTCCCAATTTAGTATTCTGAAACGGATTAAATTATAGAATTATAACTGTTCTATCTTATCCGTTAAGTTATTGATGAAGTTTTGAAGTGGTTTCTCTACCATCATTTTGATAAAAGGATTAAATTTTCCTTCAAATAAAAGCTGTACTTCTGTTTGGTTTTCATTGATAGCGTTCATCATTCCTGTAAGACCAAAATCTAAACTAGAGCTAGCAGACTTTAATACTACTTTTTCGCCTTCCTTTACTTCGTCTATTTTAAGAGCAATTTCTGGCATACCTTTAAGCCCGAACTTAAAACCATCAGCTACTGTTTCAAACTTTTGTAGTCCTTCAGGCATCAGTTCTTTGTAATCTTCTGGGCGTTTCAGCATTTCAGATAACTGTTTAGCCGATTTATTTACGATAATTTTTCTTCCTTCTAAATTCATTTCTTATTTTTGTTAAATTATTAAACTTCCGCAAATGTATAAAGTTTTTATCAATGAAAAAAGATTAATCATCAGTAATCAACCCGAAAGTACGGAGCATAACATAATATTTATTGATGAGAAAAATATAGAAGAAGGGATAGAACTACTAGAAAAAACTTCTGCAAGAGAGGTTTGTGTTTACGCTTCTAATGTAGATGAATTGTGGAAGAGCTTTAAATCTTTATTTCATATTGTAGAAGCGGCAGGAGGTTTGGTAGCGAATAAAGAAGACAAAATTTTATTTATCCATAGACTAGGGAAGTGGGATTTGCCTAAAGGTAAGCTAGAGAAAGGCGAAGGTGTAAAAGAAGCGGCTGTAAGAGAGGTGGAAGAAGAAACAGGGATTACAGACTTAGAGTTACTAGATTTCTTACAGGAAACTTATCACATTTATACCGAAAAAAAGAAAAGAATACTCAAGAAAACCTATTGGTTTACGATGAAATACAATGGCTCTGAAGTGCCTTCTCCACAGATAGAAGAAGGCATCAGCAAAGTAGAATGGAAATCTCATAAGGAAATCCAAGAATACATTTATCCTCAAACATTTAAGAATATACAGCTACTAATCAATCTTTATTTTAGATTAAACAATATCGTCTAATAATTTCTCTAGAGCAATACCTCTTGAGCCTTTTAGTAGAATGTTTTTAGTAGTTAGAGGTTGATTTTTAAGATATACGGATAGCTGTTGAGTGTTAAGAAATGCAGTGCCTTGTGTATTCACACTAGAGAAATGTTTCCCAACGGTAATAATTTTATCAAAATTGAGAGATTGTGCTTTTTGAAGAATAGTTTTGTGTTCTTCTTTGGAAGCATCGCCTAGCTCTAACATATCCCCAATGATTACGGTTTTACAGCCATTAAACAAAGCAAAATTCTCTAAAGAAACTGCCATACTACTAGGATTAGCATTGTAAGTGTCTAATACTAAAGTTTTATCTCCTTTTTGCATAATTTGAGAACGCATATTGGTAGGAGTGTACTCTTGTATGGCTTCTTTAATAAGATTTTTGTCAATACCAAAATGTAGTCCTAGAGTTACAGCTGCTGATATGTTTGTAAAGTTATAAGCTCCTGTAAGTTGCGAAATCATTTCTTCGCCTTCAAAAATAAGTCCTACTCTTTGATTATCGTAGAATAATTGGAAATCATAATCAGATTGAAGTGTTCCAAAACAAATGATTTTAGAATAGTCTTTTGTTTTTTCTACCTGTATGGTATCGTTGGCATTAACTAAGATTTGTTTATTTTCTTTTTTAAGATAATCATACAACTCTGATTTTCCTTTGATAACACCTTCTACACCTCCAAAGCCTTCGAGGTGTGCTTTGCCAAAATTGGTAACATAGCCATAGTCGGGCTGAGCTATTTGGCATAAACGTTCGATTTCTTTTTGATGATTAGCCCCCATTTCTACCACTGCGATTTCGTGCTCTGGCTTTATAGAAAGTAGAGTAAGAGGAACCCCTATATGGTTATTAAGATTACCTTTAGTAAATTGTACCTTATATTTCTTAGATAATACTGCAGCTATGAGCTCTTTAGAAGTGGTTTTTCCATTACTTCCTGTAAGAGCAATAATAGGAATGTTAAGTTTATTTCTATGAAAGATAGATAATTCTTGTAAAAATTTTAAAGTAGAAGGAACGTAAAAAATATTTTTACTGATATTTTCGTACTCCTTTTGTTCCACTATCACGGCTAAAGCTCCTTTGTTAATAGCGTCTTCTGCTAATGTTGCCGCATTAAAATTCTCGCCAGAAAAAGCAAAAAATAAATCACCTTCAGCAATAGTTCTACTATCAATGGAAACTTTATTGCTTTTTAAATATATTGGATAAAACTGTTCTATATTCATAGCCCAAAAATAAAAAAACCTTTCTAATAAAGAAAGGTTTTTTTAGAGTTTAGAAAGTTGTTTATCTTTTACTTCTTTTGTTCATATTGTCTTTAGCATCTTGTGCCACACGGAAGCCTACCCAACCGTAAGCTCTTGTTTCATCTCTATATCTTCTTTGCCCTGGGTCTAGCCAATATGCGGTATCTTTCCAGGAGCCACCTTTAACTACTCTAGAGCTATTAGAAACGTTAGAGGTTCTAAACTTTTTATCTTTCTCTAGAATAACTTTCCCTTTAGCATCTACAAAGAATCTTCTCTTGGTAGAGTTATACATGTCAAACTCTTTAGCAGCAGCGCTATCAAGTTCTCTTCCATAGCCAGCTTCTAAAGAGGACATAAAGTCCCCATCACGGAAATTTCTTTTATCCTTAACCACTTCTCTTTTGTATTGTCCAGGTAATCCTTTATATACAAGTCTTCCGTCCGCTAAAGTATCATAGGTAATGTTTGAACCATCTAGTTTAGTATAGGTTCCATCAGCATTTTTTACCATTTGTTTATTTACATTACCTCTGTAATAGTTGAAGTCACTAGCTTCATCATCTATAATAGGTCTATAAACATCAGCAGTCCATTCAGCTACATTACCATACATACCATAAATACCTAAGTCGTTAGAAGGGTATTGTCTTACATCAGAGGTTGTTGGAGAGCCGTCGTTATTCCAACCAGCAGGACCTGAATAATCTCCTCTACCATACTTAAAGTTTTCAAGGAACATACCCCTATTTCTACCCTTGTTGCCTCTCAATTTATCAATTTCTGGAGTTTTACCTGTATAAAGATTGTACTCTCTATTTTTTTGTAAACCTAGAGCTGCAAACTCCCATTCTACTTCTGTTGGAAGACGGTACTTAGTAACTA
Organism: Riemerella anatipestifer ATCC 11845 = DSM 15868; assembly: GCF_000252855.1. Lineage (NCBI taxonomy): Bacteria > Pseudomonadati > Bacteroidota > Flavobacteriia > Flavobacteriales > Weeksellaceae > Riemerella > Riemerella anatipestifer. Next base: position 254,889 of record NC_017045.1, read on the forward strand.
CCCCCGAAGTTGCGGCTCTATTGGCAGCAAGTATCCTAGAATTGGTAGTTTTAATACCTGTTTTTTGCTTTAATCTTTGCTCGTTGATATATCCTTGCATTTCAGGATCGTTAGCTTTATACTTATCAAGTGTAAAAGAAGCTTGTCCTTGATTGTTACTTTCGTTAGTATATAAATCTTTAGATAATACCCCTTGATCCATGAGGATTCTTTCGCCCACTCTATCTGTTAACCACTCGCAATATCTATTGGCTTGTAACCAAGAAACTCCAACTACAGGATAGTTGTCAAACCCTGGTGAACGGAAATAAGTTTCAGAATAATCATTTCTAGACAATTCATTATTCCAAACTAAGGTATCAGGAAGTGCTCCGCTGTAAATATCTTTAAAGTTAGGGTCAGAAGAAGGGAAAACAAATTTTAACCAAGTTACATAATTGCGATAATCATAATTGGTAACTTCTGTTTCTCCAATGAAAAAAGAACTAACCTGCATTCTTCTAGGAGTATTGTTCCAGTCGTGCATCACATCGTCTTTCACTAGTCCCATAGTAAAAGTACCTCCTTGTACGAACACCATACCTGGCTGCCCTTTCTGCTTTTCCTCTTTTCCAGAGAAGAACCACCCTTTTTGGTCATTAGGTTTCCATCCTGTAAGACTTGTAGTTTTACCTGAACCTCCACCTTTTTTGGTATTGCTATTACCGCAACTAACTAAAGCTAGGGAAGAACCTAATACACATAATGAAAATAACTTTAGTTTTTTCATTCGATATAATATTTTTCTTTTATTAAAATTTAAACAATCAGTGATGAGAATCAACCGAGTCTCATCTCAAAACATTTTTCAGCTTACAAAGAAAGTTAATTTATTCTACTTTACAAAATAGATTTTAACCTTTTTTGCAAAACGAAGAGAATTAAATTTTATTGTTTTAATTTTTTATTTTTACTTTGCAGAGGAAATAGATTTATTCTAAATATATTAGAAATATTCATTATGAAATTATCAGTTAAGAGGAATATACTACTAGCAATAGTTTTTATATGTAATTTTTTCGGAGCTCAAACCACTCAAATACAATGGCAGGGTAGTACAGAACTGAGTTATGGTACGAATAAATCGGTTAAATTACCTAGTTTTACCAATAAAGAATTAGTATTTGATAATAATCAAATATACCTTCAAAATACCACAAAGGTAACCCAAGATGAAAGTTATAGTGTTACAAATTTGGTGTGGGAAAAACTTCAAGATAATCAGAAGTTTGATTTAGATGCTTCTTTAATCACAGTAGAGGAGGACGCAGAAGTGAATGTGCAAAAAAACTCCTTTGGAGAAGGTTTTCTTCTGAACTTGAGAATTAAAGTTATAAAAAAAGAAGGTAACGAGCTTAAAAAATTAGTTTCATACACTTTAAAAAAAGAAGACAGAGTTTTACGAGCTAATAACAATTCGAATGAGATTTTATCCACTTCGGTGACTAGTCCATTAGCTTCAGGAACTTTTTATAAAATAAAGGTAGATAAATCAGGCGTATATAAAATTACTAGTCAGTTTTTGAGAGATAATGGTATCAATCCGTCTTCTATCAATCCTAAAAATTTCAGAATATATGGTAATGGCGGGCTTATGTTGCCTGAATATAATTTAGATAAGTATTATAATACTTTACAAGAGAGTGCTATAGAAGTGGTAGGAGAAGAAGATGGACGATGGGACGAAGAAGATTATGCTCTTTTTTATGCCCAAGGTGCAGATGGTTATGCCTTCTATAATAGGAATAATCGTAAGTTTGATACTCGAATAGATAGACCTTCTCACTACAAAAATATCTACGAAGACAATGCTTATTATTTTATCAATTTTGACATAGGTGCTGGTAAGAGGATTAGTACAACTCAAGATACTACACCCACGACCGACCTTATTACAGAATACGATGCCTATCAGTTTATCAATGAGGATAAGAATAATCTTAGAGGGATAGGTAGATTGTGGGTAGATGATGCTTTTAGTAGTGCAAAGGAAGTTACTTTTAATCTAACGGACGTTCCTTCGGATTCTAGAGTGAAATTTAGAACAAGATTAATTGCTAAAGATGCTCAAAGTACTAAAATTACCTTAAACATAGGAAGTAGTACCTTTGAACAAAGTGTTTCTGGACAAGGTGGATATAATTCTATTTTATTCCTCTCTTCTATATCTTCAGACACTAATAAAGTAACGTTTAATTATACTCCAAATATAAGTGCTAATCCTAATGCTGTATTTTATCTAGATTACGCAGAGATAGAGTATAAGCAACCTTTAAGATTCAATGGTTCTCAAATGAATTTTAGAAATTTTGGGATAGCGGAGACTTCAGGACAAAACTATGGATTTCAAATTAGTAGTGCTGAGGCTATTGATAGAGTTTGGGATGTGTCTGATGTAACTAATGTTAAGAATAAAAAGAACCTTAACTCTGCGAATAACCTTTTTACTTTAGCTTATCTTGCTAATAGTGATACTTTTAACAATGAGTTCGTTGCCTTTAAGCTAGATGTAGCTTATACACCTAGTTTCATAGGTAGGATAGAAAATCAAAATTTACAGGCTCTTACAGATGTAGATTACCTTATTATTACAAGTTCTGATTTCGCAACAGAAGCCAAAAGATTGGCAGATTATCACACTCAAAAAAATGGATTTAAAACAGCGATTGTAGAGCCTGGCAAAATATATAACGAGTACAGTTCAGGTGGACAAGATCTTACCGCAATAAGAAACTTCATTTCTCATCTTAAAAATAATGGAAGATTAAAATATGTACTATTATTGGGAGACGGCTCTTACGACTATAAAAATCGTACAGGGAGTAATTCTAATATTGTACCCACTTATGAAAGTGAAAGCAGTTTAGATTTTAGTAATTCTTATGTTACTGATGATTATTTTGTAATGACTTCACCACAAAGAAGCACTTCTTTGAGTAATGTTTTACCTGACCTGCCTATTGGGAGAATTCTCGCTAAAAATATAACAGAAGCTAAAATAGGGATAGATAAAACTTTAGCATACTACAACGCTTTGCCTAACCAATCTACGCCTTTCGGAGAATGGCGAATGAATATGGATTTTGTTGTAGATGACGATAGAGATGGAGGGGCTCCTTTCCACGATGAAATTAATTCGGCTTTAGTTAATTTGTTTGAAACTAACACTTCAGATAAAAAGGAGTATCATATTAGAAAACTTTATTTAGATTCATTTTCTCCGGAAACTACTGCAGGAGGGCAGAGATTTCCTCAAATTACACAGGGGATTAACACAGCTATGGGGAACAGTTTATTTTTGTTCTATTTTGGGCATGGTGGACTTAATGGGTGGGCTCAAGAGAGAGTGCTTACACTTAATGAAGTTAATCAATTTAACAACTTTAGCAGTACTTATAGTCGTTTTCCACTTGTTTCTACTATTACTTGTGAGTTTACACTTTGGGACGACCCAAATACACCGTCTTTAGGAGAGATTTTATTTAAATTAAAATCGGGAGGTCCAGCCATGATGATTACTTCTAGTAGGGAGCTAGGAGTGTCTTACGGGAGAAGATTTACCAATTCATTCTTAGAGTCTATTTTCAAAAAAGAAAATGCAGAACGTTTCTACACTTTAGGAGATGCTTTTCTAATGGCGAAGAATAATTTTGGGGTTCACCCAGATCATCTAAAAGTTAATATGTTGGGAGACCCAGCAATGAGGCTTAGCCGACCTGCACCTAGAATTGTGATAGACCAAATAGAAAAACCAACTCAAGAGAGTTTAAGGGGGTTGGATTTTGTGAAAATTAAAGGTCGTGTCAATACTATTTCTGGGGATTTAGATGAGGCTTTTAATGGTAAAATAGTAGCTAACATTTTTGATAAAATACAAAGTAAAAAAACACGAAATAATGATGGTGGCCTAACACCGATACTTAATTATAAAGAAGAAGGAAATCCTATTGTTAAAACCTCAGGCACGGTTAAAAACGGAGTTTTTGAGATAGAGTTCTATATGCCTAAGGATATTGATTTTAGTTTGGGAGACGGAAGGCTACTCTTATATGCGGACAATAAAGAGATGGATGTTTACCAATCCAAAACGGTTAAAATTGGTGGTATCAATCCTGATGGTATTAAGGATAATGAACCTCCTAAGATTAAACTTTTTATGAATAATACCAATTTCGTTAATGGAGGTATCACAAATGAAAATCCTGTATTTTTGGCTTGTGTTACAGATGATACAGGGATTAACGCCACAGGAGCTGGTATAGGACACGATATTACAGTAATTTTAGATGGAGAAGTTATCAATACCATTGTTCTTAATGACTTCTATACTTCGGGGGAGGGAAATGGTTGTGTGAGTCCTAGTCTTAAAGATTATCAGAAGGGAATTGTAAATTATCCTTTTAGGAATTTAAAATCGGGAGAACATCAATTGGTATTTAAAGTTTGGGATATTAACAATAATTCCTCAACAGCATCGTTAAACTTTGTAGTGAGACCTCATGCGGAGGAAAACTTGGTGATAAAAAGATTATTAAATTGGCCAAACCCATTCACTAATAAAACTTACATTCAGTTTGAACATAACTGTCCTGATGTTTTAGAAGTAGGCGTTCAGATTTATACCATTACAGGGAAACTTGTTAAAACCCTACGCCATACGGTAAGTTCGGAGCCTTTTAGAGAAGGGTTTAGAACAGGAAGGCAGCAAATAGAATGGGACGGAACAGATGATTATGGTGCAAATGTGGGAAAAGGTACTTATATTTACAAAGTTTTTGTAAAAAGTACCAATCAGGAGACTTGCAAAGGTTCTTCTACTCAAATAGAAAAAATGATAATATTAAAATAAAAATATGAAAATTACAAAAAAACTACTTTTAGGATTAGGAGTAACGGCTAGTACCTTAGCATTAGCACAGCAAGAAGGGCAAGTACTTACGGGAGCTCCTTTTCTTAGAATTTCTCCAGATGCAAGAGCAGGAGGTATGGGAGACCAAGGGGTGGCGACTTCTTCAGATGCATTTTCGCAGTTTTGGAATGCAGCAAAATACCCTTTCAGCAAGACTTCTTCGTCTGTAGGTGTAAGTTACACACCTTATATGAGTAAGTTAACTAATGATGTTTTCCTTCTTTATGCTGGGTATCATACCTTTTTAGGAGAAGAAGAACGCTCTACATTAGGAGCTAGTATCTACTACTTTAATATGGGGCAGGTAGATTTAACCAAATTAGTCGGAAGTCAAGTAACAAAAGAGGGAACTGTAACTCCAAACGAATTTGCGATTGACTTATCTTATGGTTTAAAATTGTCTGATACTTACTCTATGGCGGTTACAGGGCGTTATATTCGTTCAGATTTTGGTAGCTTTAATTCAGATAATACTCTTAAGCCAGCTAATAGTTTTGCGGTAGATGTTTCTGGTTTTTATCAATCTCCTAAACATCAGAGTTTTGGTGATTATGAAGGGCAAGCTAGAGCAGGTTTTGCAATCCAAAATTTAGGTCCTAAGTTAGACTATACAGGAGATGATACTTCTCGTTCTTACTTGCCAACTACTTTTAGAATTGGTGGAGGTTATGATGTATTTTTAGACGATGTTAATAAAGTAGGACTTAGTGTAGAGGCTTCTAAACTGTTGGTGCCAGGCTCTGAAATTCCTGCAGGTAGTACCACGCCTCAAATTCCTAATGTTGGTGTAATGGAGGGGATAGGTAAGTCTTTTAGCAATCCACAAAGTTTAATGCTAAGTGGAGCGTTAGAGTATTCTTATGACAATGCCTTTGCGGTAAGAACAGGTTATTTTAGAGAAAGTCAACTTCAGGGAGGAAGACAATTTGCTACGGTAGGTATTGGTTTTAATTATCAATCTTTCGGATTAGATATTTCTTACCTTATCAATACATCTAAAGTTAATACGGCTTTAGATAACACACTACGCTTCGGGCTTACTTGGAATATAGGAGATGATACTTCTAATGCTGACCGCTAACATAGGTTAAAAAATAGATACAATTTCTTTAGGCTAATCTTTATCATAGGTTAGCCTAAATTTTTATATAAAAATCATATTTCAGAATTAAAAATAAGATAGACTACTGCCCTAAAATCCTTATCTTTGCACTATGCCAGTGATAACACTTACATCTGATTACGGACTTGTAGACCATAGGGTTGGTGCTATTAAGGGGAGTATTTTGGCTCTAAAATCTGATGCCAGACTTATAGATCTTAGCCACGATGTAGAACCTTATAATCTTCTTCAGGCGGCGTATATCGTTAGGAATGCTTATGCTTATTTTCCTAAAGGTACGGTGCATCTTATCGCGGTAGATAGTTTTTATCATAAAGATAGAAAAGCAGTAGTTTACAAAGTAGATGGGCATTATTTTGTAGCTGCTGATAATGGTATTCTTAGTTTAATTTTTTTCAACATCAATCCAGAGGAAGTTTATGAAATTACTTTGAATAATAGATTTGATGACGAAGTTAATTTTACAGCTACTGATGTTTTAGTTCCTGCAGCGGTTCATCTCCATAATGGCGGTTTGCCAGAAGTGATAGGGCGTGTTTATAATGAACCTAAAAAAATATCTTTCCCAAAGGCGATAGAAACAGATAATCTCATTGTGGGGCAAATTATGTATGTGGATAATTTTGGTAATGCTGTGTCTAACATTAGTAAAGCATTTTTTGAAAAGAAAGCAGCGGCTTACGAGGGGTTTGTAGTAAAGTTTAGGAGCTATGCTCTATCAAAAATTTATAATCAATACACAGATGTTGTAAAAGATTGGGAAAATGAGAGACAATATCACGGGAAGCCTTTAGTCTTGTTTAATGATGCAGATTTGCTAGAAATCAGTATTTATAAAGGAACTAAAAATAACGGAGCAAAAACCCTATTAGGCGTAAGTGTGGGCGAAAAAGTGTATGTAGAGTTTAACAAAAAATAAATCATAAGTTATGGCATATTTAATCGTAAAGGCATTACACATTATATTTATGGTAAGCTATTTTGCGGGGATTTTTTATTTGGTGAGATTATTTGTGTACTATAAGGATACCGATGATTTTGACGCTCCAAAGCAAACCATTCTTAGAGAACAATATTTGTTTATGATGAGGCGATTGTGGAATATTATTACCGTTCCTGCTGGAGTATTGATGCTTATTTTTGGAGTAATTCTTATCATAATGAATCCTTATCTGATGAAGATGCCGTGGTTTCATCTAAAACTAACTTTTTTAATAGGTTTAGCGGTATATCATTATTGGTGTTGGAAGAAAATTTTAGTGGTGAAAAACCTTAGTTTTTCGGAACTTTCTACTCCTAATATTAAATTAAGACAGGCAAATGAAATTGCTACTTTTTTGCTATTTTTAGTAGTATTCACGGTAATTCTAAAAGTTTTTGTGATAGATTATTGGTGGCAGTTGATAGTGGGCTTCTTGGTTCTTGTGGTTGTAATTATGCTCACGGTGAAGCTAGTTAATAAAAATAAAAAATAATCGTTTCTATAAAGATGATAGCATTATTTAAAAAAGATTTTAAAGTCTATTTTGGCGGTTGGTCAGCGTGGCTAATTATCGCTGTGTATAGTCTTATTGGAGCTTTGTTTCTGTTTTTCTTTGATAATAGTTTTAATATTTTAGAAATAGGAACTGCCTCTTTACAAAGTTACTTTGTTTTATCGCCTTGGTTGTTAATGTTTATTATTCCAGCATTGAGTATGAAATCCTTTGCAGAGGAGCAACAAAACGGTACGCTCTATTGGCTGTTTTCTCAACCTTTAAAAACTTTTGAAATTGTAGGAGGAAAGTTTTTAGCTGTTTTTTTAGTGGGGATTTTATGCTTGTTGCCATCGTTGTTTTATATGTATACGGTCTATACTCTTGGTATGGCGGAAGGTAATTTGGATTTAGGAATGACGCTAGGAGGCTACATAGGATTATCGGTTTTAATTGCTGCGTTTTCTAGTGTGGGCGTTTTGGCATCTACCTTATCGTCTAATCAAATTATGGCGTATCTGTTAGGTGTGTTTGTTAATTTCATATTGTATTTTGGGATAGAGCAACTGGCAAGTTATAAACTATTGGGAGCAGCAGATTATTGGCTTCAAAATTTAGGCTTCTATCATCATTTTATGGCATTTACGAGAGGATTGATAGATACCAAAGATGTATTTTATTTTCTATTGATAATAATGATTAGTTTGTCTCTTTCCACATTTTTTATTGATAAAAAGAAGAAGATTTGAGTATGAAAAAATGGCTTCAAAATAATATCACCATTATAGTCGTAGGAGTAGTAGTTCTATTGGGCGTTTTGGGTATATTTCAAACGAGGTTTGACCTAACAGAAGAAAAACGCTATACACTTAACGAGGCTACCATAAAGACTTTAGAATCGGTTAAGAAACCTTTGGTGATAGATGTTTATTTGGACGGAGATTTCCCTGCAGCGTTTAAACAACTCCAAAGCGAAACCAAATTTATGCTAGAAGAGTTTAGGAAAATCAATCCTAAAATTGACTATAAATTCATAGATCCTATTAAGACTAAAATGTCAAAAGATACGCTAGTGGCTATGGGAATGCAACCGTCTATTCTTCCAGATATGAAAGATGGTAAGGTATCAGAAATTGTGTTATTTCCTTATGCAGTAATGCGTTATGCAGATTATGGGACTTCTGTTCCGTTGATTATAGACCAAGTAGGATTAGATGCGAGTACTCAGCTTAATAAATCCATAGAAAATTTAGAATATAATCTTATTTCTAACATAAAAGCTCTGACCACCGAACATAGAAAAAACATTGGTATCATCGTTAATCATAGCGAACTAAAGCCTGATGCGTTCCAAGGATTTGTGGATATGGCATTAGAAAACTATAATATAGGAGCTATTATTCCTGAAAAGGAGACAGGACTTTCTGCTGCCGATATGCCTAAGCTTAAAAAGATGGATGCTCTTGTGGTTGCCAAACCTAGAAAACCTTTCTCCGACGAAGAAAAAGTACTGTTAGACCAATACATTATGAATGGTGGAAAGATGCTATGGATGCTAGATGCAGTAAATGCTGAAATGGATACGCTTTTCCAAGCAAAGAAGATTATGGCATATCCTGTAGACCTCAATCTTACCGATTTTTTCTTTAATTATGGAGTAAGAATCACGCCAGCTTTGGTGAAAGACTTTAAGAAGACGGCATTTATCAGGTTAGGAGCAGGAGAAATTGCAGGAAACCCTCAATATAAAAACTTCCTTTGGCCTTATTTTCCGTTAGGTATATCAGAAACACCTCATGTCATTACTAAAAATATCAACCCTGTAAAGTTTGAATTTCCTACTGCGATAGATACGCTCTCTAGGGAAGGTATCAAAAAACAGGTTTTGTTTGAGTCTAGCGAAAGAACTTCTAGCAAGGCAGTGCCTAACTATGTAGACTTTTCCGAAATTGTGAATGCAGACTCTCTGGGAGCAATGGAACGCCCAAGCACTCCAAAGATTTTTGCAGTAAGTTTAGAAGGTAAATTTAGGTCGGCTTATGCTAACAGAAGTGAGCGAAGTAGTTTTCCTAATTTTAAAAGTCAAAGTCCTGAAAATAAAATGCTCATAATCGCAGATGGGGATGTAGGTAGGAATCAAATTCTTAAAGGGGAGCCCTTGCCTCTAGGTGTAGATTTGCTGACCAACCAAAAATACGGTAACGAACAATTTTTGAGAAATGCTCTAGATTGGCTTTTGGACGATTCTAACCTTATGAGCCTCAGAAACCGAAACATAGAAGCCCGACTTTTAGATGCTAGAAGAATAGAACAAGAGAGAACAGAATGGCAGTGGTTTAATTTATTATCTCCTTTAGTTCTGATAGCTGCGTTGAGTGCTTTGTTTTATTGGTGGAGGAAACAGAAGTATGTAAAATAAATCTGTAATTATTATAGGCTTAATAGATTGACATATTGCTCTAAAATCACATCTTTGGAAAATAAAGAATAAATGTGGTTTCTTATATTTTCTTTAGGATAATTTCCTTGAGGTAATATGGTTTTTATTTTTTCTGAAAACTCTTTGTGATTTTCTATGTTTGCAACTTCTCCGTTTACGCCGTGTTTTATAATCTCGTTAATTCCTCCAGGGCAGTTATTGGCAAGAGCATAAGTGCCACAAGCCCCAGCCTCTAGCAATACATTAGGGAAACCCTCGTATCTTGAAGAGAGAATAAATAAGTCTGCATATTTTAGAAATTGATAAGGGTTCTTTTGTTTTCCGTGGAATATCACATTGGACAGTCCTAAATCTTCTTTCATTTGGTGGAGAAGCTCCTTATCCTTACCATCGCCTAAAATATGGAGTTTTATGGCTTTATCTTTAAGAAAAGAAAATACCTTTAGTAAATTATCAAAGCCTTTTCTTTCAGATAGATTACCTATGGCAACCACATTTTTCATTTCATTTGAGAAAAGGTTAGGTTTTTCTGAAATAGAAAGTTGCTGGTCTATAAACTCAAAATCAACAGGATTGTTGATTTTGGTAATTTTGTTAGGTTTTATATTGAAGTTTTTAATTAAATCTTCCGCCATATCATCACTTTGAGCAATAATAGTATGGAAGTTATTATAAAATTTGTAGAAAAATTTAATTTCCTTTCTTATAACATGTTTAGAAACTACATTGGTCTCCCTAGCGATAAATTTCACTTTAGGGAAAAGCCGTGTAAATATTGATAAATAAGCATTTACCTCGCCGAATCCAGAGAATACAATATCTGGCTTTCTCCTCCATATTTCCTTTAAAATAGGTTTTAGAGAATGGCGTATTCTAGGTGTTTTTAAATCTATAATCTCTATATCCTTTTTTAGAAAATCTAAATAACCGCCTTCTTTTCTAAGAAGCATTATTTTAGGAGTGAATTTTTCTCTCGGTAGATGATTAGCGATGGTGGTTACAATTCGTTCTGCACCACCCATTTCCATATCGGGAAGAATAAAAATAATCTCCTTTTTTCTCATAAAATTAGTTGGCTACATCGCTAATAAACTTAATTCTAAGCAGGCGAACTTCGTCATCGCTCAACTCTTCGCCAAACTCTGCTAAAAGGACTTTCATACTATCACTTTCAGACTCTTTCATAAACTCCATAAAGTCATCTACCATTTCCTCGTCAAAATTCTCCTCTATATAATAATCTATATTGAGTTTTGTGCCTTGGTAAACGATACTTTCCATTTCGGAAATGAGTTCGTCCATCGAAAGGTTTTTAGCATTAGCAATATCTTCTAAATCTATCTTTTTATCTGTATTCTGAATGATGAACACTTTGTGGCTAGATTTGTTTGCTACTTTTTTTAGCACCATATCATCAGGGCGTTCTATGTTGTTATCTTCAACATATTTTTTGATGAACTCGGCAAATTCTTTCCCAAACTTTTTAGCTTTACCCTCACCTACACCATAAACCTTTGCAATTTCTTCTATAGTGATAGGGTATTGCACCGTCATATCCTCTAAACTAGGGTCCATAAACACGGTGTAAGGAGGAATGCCTTGTTTTTGAGCGATTTTCTTTCTTAAATCCTTAAGCTGATTAAATAGAACTTTATCAAGTCCACCACCACCTTGGAGTTGTACTTGGTCTGAATCTGCTTTAGTTTGGGCTAAATCGTACTCTCTATCTTCAGCGATTAAGAAAGGTTCTTTGTCTTTTCCTGAAACAATTTTTTGTCCTTTATCACTTATCCTAAGTATCCCATAAGTTTCTATATCTTTGATGATATAACCTCTTACCGTAGCTTGTCTAATGATAGATTTCCAATAGTTATCCGAAGTCTCTTTACCTATACCAAAGAACTCAGATTTTTCTAACTTATAAGATTTGGTAGTTGGCGTTTCTTTGCCTACAAGGACTGCGATTAAGTCTTTAGTTTTGAATTTTTCTTCTAAACTTTTAATGAGGTTTAAAACCGTTTTAAAATCGCTTGTAACATCTTTTAGCTTAGGCGGATTTACAGAGTTGTCGTCCATTTTGGCACCAGCACCGTTAATTGGGTCAAACTCTTCACCAAAATAGTAGAGTATGTATTGTCTTCTACTCATAGAAGTTTCGGCATATCCTACTACTTCATTTAGTAACTGTAAACCAACTTCTTTCTCCGAAACCGATTTTTGAGCTAAAAATTTTTCTAATTTCTCAATATCTTTAGGGTCGTAGAATGCTAAACAATGTCCTTCGCCGCCGTCTCTACCAGCTCTACCTGTTTCTTGGTAATAACTTTCTAAAGATTTAGGGAAATCATAATGTATCACAAAACGAACATCAGGCTTATCTATACCCATACCAAAAGCGATGGTAGCTACAATCACATCGCACTCTTCCATTAAGAATTTATCTTGATTAGCCACTCTTGTTTTTTGGTCTAACCCTGCGTGATAGGGTAGAGCATTGATGCCATTAACTTGTAAAGTCTGTGCAAATTCTTCTACCTTTTTACGGCTAAGACAGTAAACTATCCCTGACTTCCCTTTATTTTTATTGATGAATTTTACAATTTCCTTTTCTACATCTACTTTTGGGCGTACTTCGTAAAATAGATTTGGTCGGTTAAAGCTTTCTTTAAAAACTACCGCATCAGACATACCCAATGTTTTCTGAATATCGTCTTGTACTTTAGGAGTAGCTGTTGCTGTGAGAGCAATAACAGGAACATTAGCTATTTTATCTATAATACCTTTTAAATTTCGATATTCTGGTCGGAAGTCGTGTCCCCATTCGGAGATACAATGTGCCTCATCTATGGCTACGAAAGAAATATTGGCTTGTTTTAAAAAATCTAAATAATCTTCTTTTATCAATGACTCAGGAGCTACATACAAGAGTTTGGTTCTTCCGCTATTGATATCATTGAAAACTTGCTTTATCTGTGTTTTATTAAGAGAAGAATTAAGTACATGTGCTACGCCTTCCTCAGAAGAAAGCCCATTAACTGCATCTACTTGGTTTTTCATCAGGGCAATAAGTGGAGATACCACAATAGCTGTACCTTCTGAAATAAGTGCAGGAAGCTGATAGCAAAGAGATTTACCCCCGCCAGTAGGCATAAGTACAAATACGTCTTTGCCTCCAAGAAGTGTACTGATAATTGCCTCTTGCTGTCCTTTAAAGGTAGAAAATCCAAAATATTTTTTGAGCTCTTCTGCTAAATTGTATGTTTTTTTAGTCATTTTTAGTTTAGTTTACTAAATTTGCAACTTACCAAAGGTAAGAAAAACTTTTGGTTTTAAATTAAATTAGTTAAATAAAACTTTGTTTTCTAATTTAAGTTAGGTTCTGAGGTACGAAAATAAATAAAAAATAATAAATAATGAAATCTACCGCTCTTATAGATATTGCTAAAAAGGCTATTGATACAGAAATAGCAGAATTGGAAAGGCTAAGAGATAATCTGAATAATAGTTTTTTAGATGCGGTAGAACTCATCAATAAATCAAGCGGTAAGTTAATTGTGGTAGGGATAGGTAAGTCTGCTCATGTAGGGAATAAGATTGTGGCAACGCTTAATTCTACAGGGACGCCTGCACAGTTTCTGCACGCAGCAGAGGCTATCCATGGAGATTTAGGAGTGGTTCAAAAAAATGATGTTGTACTATGTATTTCTAATTCTGGTAATTCGCCAGAGATAGTTAATCTAGCTCCTTATCTTAAGCAATATTCGTCTGGGCTTATAGGTATGACAGGAAATTTAAAATCCAAACTAGCAGAACATTCGGATATTGTGCTTAACACTTTTGTAGAGAAAGAAGCGTGTCCTAATAAATTGGCTCCAACAAGCTCTACTACGGTGCAAATGGCATTGGGAGATGCTTTGGCTGTGTGTCTTATGGAAATCAATCATTTTAAAGATACCGATTTTGCGAAGTTTCACCCTGGTGGAAGTTTAGGTAAGAATCTTACGGCTAAGGTAGGTCAGTTTTTATCTTCACAAAAGCCTCAAGTTTCAGAGGAGGCGTCCATTAAGGAAGTGATAATTTCCATTAGTGCTTCTACGCACGGAGTTACAGTAGTTACGGAAGGAGATGCCATAAAAGGTATTATTACTGATGGAGATTTAAGGAGAATGCTCATGAGTAATGACGATATTAAAGAGATTAAAGCTAAAGATATAATGAGTTTAACTCCCAAAACTATAGATAAAGAAGCATTAGCAAAAGAAGCTATGAAAATACTTAAACAGTATAACATAGGTCAGCTGATTGTAACGGATAAAGGTAACTATTTTGGGATTATAGATTTGCATACTTTGTTAGACGAAGGAATCTTGTAACTTTGTAAAAAATAAAACTAGTGAGTGAAGAAAAAGAAATGTCCTTTTTAGGACATATAGGAGAGCTTAGAGGGCATTTGGTGCGTTCTATAATAGCTATTGTAGTAGGTGGACTTTTAATTGGCTTTAATATCAATTGGATTATGGATCATATTATCTTCGGTCCTACTCGTCCAGATTTTCTCACTTTTAGAGTGGTTAATTATTTTTCTAGAATGTTTGTGGGCGAAGATGTTATTGTGATGCCGCATTCGTTTCCGATACAAGTAAGGCGACTGTTTGAACAGTTTAATATGATGATGGCTGTTTCTGTAGTTGGAGGGCTTATCATCGCATTTCCCTATGTTATTTGGGAGCTTTGGAAATTTATCAGTCCAGCACTTAAAGAATCTGAAAGAAAAAACTCTATTTTCATCATCAATGGAACTTGGGTGTTATTTGTGATGGGAGCATTATCAGGATACTTTTTGGTAATGCCTTTTGTTATCAATTTTGGTTATTTCTTTAGTATTTCGGATTTTGTAAGGGTGGATATAGATTTATCAAGCTATGTTACTATTTTACTTCAAGTTGTTTTAGGTATGGCTGCGATATTTTTATTTCCGATGATTGTTTATATACTTACTTCTATAGGCATACTTACTCCTATGTTTTTAAGAACTTATAGAAGACACGCTATTGTAGTGATTATGGTGGTGGCGGCTTTTATTACACCTGCAGATATTATCAGTATGTTGGCGGCAGCATTTCCACTAGTAGTTCTCTATGAAATATGCATCTTGATGTCAGCATTGGTTTACCGAAGAATTAAAAAGGAAGAAGCACTTAATTTACCGTTACCGAAGTAAGTAATGAATTTTATAAAGTAATACCAGGTAATATAAAGACAAGGATAAAAGCAAACTCTCCTTGTCTTTTTCTTTTATAAATAGATGAAAAACATTATTTTCGCACCAAAGTTTAAAAAATATGATGAAGCACTGGAGTTTTAAAAAATGGAACACCATTTTAGGCTGGATAGTTTTTGGGATAGCCTTAATAACTTATTTATCCACTATAGAACCTAATTTTAGCTTTTGGGATTGTGGCGAGTATATTTCCTCTGCCGTGAAATTAGAGGTTACACACGCTCCAGGGGCGGCATTGTTCCAATTGGTGGGAGCAGTGTTTGCGATGCTAGCCTTTGGTAATGGAGCTTATTACTCTTTGGTTATCAATGCAATGTCTGCCTTGTTTAGTGCCTTTACCATTTTATTTTTATTTTGGACAATCACTCATTTGGTTAGACGACTGTTGCGTAAAGATTTTGAGGAAGTTACTGAAAATGAAAAATGGGTTATTCTATTTTCAGGTTTGATAGGAGCTTTGTGTTTTACTTTTTCGGATACTTTTTGGTTTTCCGCTGTGGAAGGCGAGGTTTACTCTATGGCATCATTATTTATAGCGTTAATCGCTTGGCTTATAACCAAATGGGAGAACGAATATCAATCCTCTGATAACGAGAGATGGATTATCCTTATCTTTTTCCTAATAGGGCTTTCCGTGGGAGTTCATATGATGGTAATGTTGGTAGTGCCATTTATCTGTTTGGTTTATTACTCTAGAAATTATGATTTCTCTTGGAAATCTTTTGCGATAGCCAATGTAATTACATTATTTGTTCTCGCTCTTGTATTTAAAGGTATTTTTCCTTTTGTGATGAGGATGTTTGGTAATTCGGAGATATTCTTCGTTAATGGTTTAGGATTGCCTTTCCATTCAGGGACTATCTTTGCGTTTTTAGTACTCATTGCTTTAGGATATTTTGCTATTAACTACGCTCGTTCCAAAGGAAATAGATTGGTACAAATGGCGGTACTATCTATGGTTTATATGATTATTGGTTTTTCTTGTTGGTTGATGATACCTATTCGTGCCAATGCTAATCCACCAATGAACCTTAATAATCCTGATAACGCCATTGGTATGCTTGATTATTATAATCGCGAACAATATGGAGATTGGCCTACTTTGTATGGACAAAATTATACTGCCCACTTGGACTGGAACGGAATGGAAAAGAATGAAGATGGAAGTCTAAAAACGATAAAAACAGGCGAAACTTACGAAAAAGACGAAACCACAGGACGCTATATTAAAGTAGGCGATAAGACTAATTATGTTTATAACAAGGCACATGTAGGCTTTATGCCGAGAATGTTTGTGCAAGATAAGAATGTAATGTCTAATTACATTTCTATGTATGGTGCTCCGGATTTTGAGTTTAACTATGCTGATGAAGATATAGCAAATAATCCTGAAGCTCATAAGTATTTTGATGAACTAAGAAAAAAATATGATAACGGTACTATTACTGTTGATGATTATCTACAAGCAAAACAGTACCACTTAATCAATCTTAAAAAGCCTACATTTGGACAGAGTTTAGATTATTTTATTACATTCCAAAATGGACATTATTTTGTGAGATATTTAATGTGGAATTTTGTTGGTCGTCAAAATGATTTGGAAGGTCATATGGAAAACACCAACGGAAATTGGATATCAGGGATTCCTGTGATAGATAATTATCTGTACGGCAACCAATCAGACATGCCTGAAAAGTATAAAAATGAAAGTACAGTTTATTTCTTTTTCCTTCCGCTTATTTTAGGTTTATTGGGAGCGTTCTTCCAGTATACTAAAGATTTTGGAAGGTTCTATGCCTTATTATCTCTGTTCATTCTTACAAGTGTTGGCATTATTTTCTACACAGGTGTAAAACCTTTTGAACCGAGAGAAAGAGATTATGCTATGGTAGGAGCATTCTACGCCTTTACGATTTGGATAGGCTTAGGAGCAGCGTTTATCTTACAATTATTGAATCAAAAAGTTAAAAAATCTAGTGCAATTTTAGGTGCTGGAGTTTTACTTTTAGGAGTTCCGTTAATGATGGGCTTCCAAAATTACAATCCACATGACAGAAGTGGAAGATATGCCGCTTATGATTATGCTTATTCTACACTAAAATCACTTCCTAAAGACGGTATTCTCTTCGTATATGGTGATAATGATACTTATCCACTTTGGGCAATACAAGAGACGGAACAGTTTAGAGATGATGTGAAGGTGGTAAACTTTACTCTTTTAGCCACACCTTGGAATATAGATCAAGTGAAAAGACGTACTTACAATGCAATGCCTGTAGCATCGGCACTTAGACATGAGGAATATAGAGAAGGTATAAATGAGCAAATCTATACTCTAAGTACTGAAGATTGGAAAAATATATTTGCCAATTTAAAAGAAAGCGGTGCTCCTGATAATGTATTAAAAGGCTTTGAAAAGTATATGACACAAGATAGTATGACTTTAAAAGAGGCTGTAGCATTCTTAAAGAATAAGTCTCCTGAGAAGGATATGGTACTAAAAATGATTTATGGTGAAGAAAAGTACGAACAGTACAATGTTTTACCAGTGTCTAAATTCATACTTCCTGTTAATAAGCAAAATGCGGTTAAGGCTGGTATTATTAAACCTCAAGATGTAGCTTTAGCGGAGGATTATATTATGATAGACTATAGAAAATCTACACTATTCAAAAATGATTTGATGATGCTAGACATCTTAGCTAATTTTGATTGGAAAAGGTCTATCAACTTCTCTGTTGGAGGTATTTATGATGCTAGTAATATTTTCTTTTTGAAAGATTATTTACAATATGATGGTTTCAGCTACCGTCTTGTACCTATAAAAACTCCTGAAAAAGAAGATGGAGAGTTAGGTAGAGTAGATGCTGATGACCTTTATAGAATAGTTAAAAACTTTAGATGGGGTAATTTTAAAGATGTTAATGTTCATTTTGATGAAACTTGTACTTCTAATATCATCAGTTATAGAAGTTCTGCAAGTAGAGCTGCGGAGGCTCTAATGGCGAAGGGAGAAAATAAAAAAGCTCAAGAGGTATTAGACTTGGTAAATAAGGAAATTCCTGTATCTAAATATAATGACCCTCGTTCGCTTAATTCTATTGTTTATGGTTATATTGTGTCTGGGCAGGAGAAGAAAGGTTTAGAATTAGCAGAAGAGCTTAAAAAGTCTATTTTCAAAGAGTATGATTACTATTTAACTTTAACGCCAGAAAATCAAAGGTATGTTAAGAGAGAAATGAGCATTCAGCCATTGTTATACTCTATGGTAGTAGCTTCTGTGTCTGATGCTTATAAGAAGATAGGACAGGAGCAGAAAGGTTATAACTATTTAGTAAATTCTATAAAACCTATTGATAGCAGATTTAATTCGTTTATAAATCAGCTAAAAGCTATGGGGAAAGAAAAGGCATACCAAGAATCCGAAAATGTACAAAAGATAACACCTTTCTATCAGTATCTTTTTGAGGTAATGAAACCTTATGATAGTAATTATACTTCGGAAAAGATGAACCAAATTACCGATGCTGTTATAAAAGTGACAGAATAGAGGCGGTAAAATTAATATCAATATAAAACCGACTTAAATATATTTTTGAGTCGGTTTTTTGATGAAGTTTCTAAAAGTTCTTAATGTTTGTAGTGAGAGAATGTTATCTATCTATGGACCCCATTACTTTTTGTGCAAAGCTATTGAGGGCGTCTTTTTCAGACATACCTTCTTGTACATTATGATGTACTTCCATAGCTCCACAGATATTAGTTATCATTTCGCCGATTAAGTTCATTTCTTCTTCGGATACGCCTCTAAATTCGGTATAAGATTCTAAAACCTCTAGCGTTGCTGCTAAATTTTCAGCTGTATTATTTTGATAGAATTGTCTTATAATTGGTAATTTCATAGCTTATTTAATTTCGTTGAACAAATTATTAAGGCTTTCTGCTTGGTTGGTTTGCACTTGGTTTACCAATGCTCCATTTTTAAAAGCAGCAAAAGTAGGTAGGTTATCCACTTTAGCAAGCTTACGGCTCTCAGGCAGTTTTTCAGCATCTACATAGTAAAATAGTATATCTTCGTTTTCCGAAGCTAATTTTTTAAATTTAGGTTTCATTATACGGCAATTACCACACCATGAAGCACCGTATTGCACCATTACTTTTTCATTCTCGTTTACTATTTGTTGAAGTTGGTCTTCTGTTAATTCTTGATACATTGTATTATATTTTTAAGTTAAAAGTATTAAAAAAGAGGTCTGAGAAAAATCAAACCTCTTTTTATTAAATTACTATTTTTAGTGTTTTGCTAAATATTCTGCGGTTGATTTTCTATCAGCATGCATAGCCTCTTTACCTTCTTCCCAGTTAGCAGGGTAAACTTCACCGTGCTTCTGTACGTGAGTATAGGCATCTATAAGTCTTAAAAACTCTTTTACATTTCTACCTAGAGGAATGTCGTTTACTGCTTCGTGGAAAATTTTTCCTGTTTCATCTATCAAATAAGTAGCTCTGTAAGTTACATTTGAACCTGAAAGAATTTCATTTCCTTCTTCATCATAATCAAAATCTTGCTCTACAATTCCTAAAGCATTAGCTAGTTGTCTGTGAGTATCTGCTAAGATTGGGTAAGTAACGCCCTCAATACCACCATTATCTTTAGGTGTGTTTAACCAAGCAAAGTGTACTTCGTTAGTATCACAAGAAGCACCAATTACTTTAGTATTTCTCTTTTCAAACTCACCTAGAGCTTCTTGAAAAGCGTGTAATTCTGTTGGACAAACAAAAGTAAAATCTTTTGGATACCAAAATAATAATACTTTTTGTTGATTTTTTGTTGCTTCTTCTAGAATGTTAATTCTTAGATTATCTCCCATTTCAGACATTGCATCTACTGTAATGTTTGGGAAAGGTCTTCCTACTAATGACATATTTTTATATTTTTTGAGTTATTTAAATTTTTCTTTTACAAATTTTACAGATATAAAAAGATTCAGTTAATGAATTACATTATTATTGATAGTTAATATCTATCAATCAAAAAGAATTTATGAGTTAAACATTATATTTAGCTAAAGTTTCTTTGATACGCTTCATTGCTTCTATTATCTGTTCATCGGAAGTGGCGTAAGATAAGCGAATACAGTTGGTATCTCCAAATGATACACCTCCAACAGTAGCCACATGAGCTTTTTCTAAAAGGAACATCGCAAAATCATCAGAGTTATTGATGGTAGTATCCCCCAAGGTTTTTCCAAAATAGTAAGAAACATCAGGGAAAAGATAGAATGCACCTTTAGGCAGATTACATTTAAAACCTGGTATTTCGGATATAAGTTGATGAGCTAGGTTTCTTCTTTCTTTAAACTTATCTATCATAGGTTGTAGTTCTAATGGCTGCATTTCTAATGCCGTAATAGAAGCAATTTGTGCAATGGTATTAGCCCCAGAAGTTACTTGCCCTTGTATTTTATCGCAAGCAGATGCCAACCACTGTGGAGCAGCAGAGTAGCCTATTCTCCAGCCCGTCATAGCATAAGCCTTAGAAACACCATTGATGACTACCGTCTGATTAAACACTTGTGGAAACTGGGCTATAGAAGTATGTTTACCTTCGTAATTTAAAAACTCATAAATTTCGTCGGAAATTATCACAATCTCTGGATACTTAGCTAAAGTATTAGCAATAGCTTCCAATTCTTCATAGGTATAAAAACTTCCAGAAGGATTACAAGGCGAACTAAATAAAATCGCTTTAGTCTTTGGAGTAATGGCAGCTTCTATTTGTTTAGGAGTTACCTTAAAATCAGTTTCTATAGAAGTTTCTATAAAAACGGAATTCCCACCCATCATTCTTACCATTTCGTCGTAGCTTACCCAATATGGCGAAGGCAAAATGACTTCATCTTCGTCGTCTATAAGAGCGGCTAATACATTAGAAATGGACTGTTTAGCTCCCGTAGAAACACAAATTTGACTAGGAGAGTACTCCAAATTATTATCTCTTTTTAACTTATTACAAATAGCTTGTCTAAGTTCAGGAAATCCTGTTATAGGAGAGTAATGACTATAATTATCATCAATAGCTTTTTTAGCAGCTAATTTTATTTTTTCAGGAACATCAAAATCGGGTTCCCCCAAAGTCATACTAATAACATCTATACCTTTCGCTTTCATAGCACGGGCTTTATTAGACATTACAAAGGTTTGGGAATAGCTCAGTCTCTCAACGCGTTTAGATAATTTGCTCATAGTATATTTTTATTAGCAACAAAATTACGGATTTTGATTAAACATTTCACCATATTTATGGCTTAAATGTAAAGCTAAGTTAAATCAAAATAAATAATTATTTTTGCTAAAAATATCATCGCAATGAATAACACTTCTGATTCTAAATTTAAAAAATGGCTTAAACGAGTAGGTTGGGGAGGACTAATCTTCTTTACCGCAAAAGGGTTGGTTTGGTTAGCTGTATTTTATTTCGGTGCAGATGCTTTAAAGGGATGTGTGAATAATTAAACTCTGTATAAAATTTCTTTAAACTAAGTTATACTGCAAAACAGCTGTGAATTTTGAAATAAACCTAAGCTATAAAAAAGTATAATGAAACAAAAAAGCCGTTGAATAGTTTTAAAGTTTGAAATTATTTAACTACCCGTTATTGTAAATATCAAATATGATAAACTTTGAAAACCATTTGTCAGAAATTTTAGACTTACCAGATACTTGTCTTGATTTTTGTAAGGATGAATACGAAATAAAAAATGTTAAAAAAAACACCTTTTTATTAGGAGAAGGAGAGGTGGCTAAATGGGCTGTTTTTGTAGAAAACGGACTTTTAAGAATGTATTCTATAGACACCCAAGGTAAAGAACACATCATTCAGTTTGCTCCAGAAAAATGGTTGCTTTCAGACAGAAATAGTTTATTCTTTGATGAAAAATCTAAATTCTATATAGAAGCAGTGGAAGATAGTCAAGTCTTATTACTAAAACCTTCATTTTTTGCTCAAATAATAGAAAAGTTTCCACAAACAGCAGCATCACAAGAGATGTTGTTACAAAAACACATCAGAAATTTACAAAACAGAGTTAATTCCTTATTGGGTGCAACAGCCGAAGAAAGATACTTAGATTTCATAAAAATGTATCCCGATATTTTGCAACGAGTACCACAATGGATGGTGGCTTCCTATTTAGGGATTACCCCAGAAAGTTTAAGCAGAGTTAGAAAGAATATTGCAGAAAAAGGGAAACTTTAATCTAAAGATAACTTTCTTTAGAAAACCAAATTATTTTTCTAAGTCTTATATTTGCGGAATGAATCAGCAAGATACCATTTGTGCATTAGCTACAGCCAATGGAGTAGGAGCCATAGGCATTATTAGAGTTTCAGGAGATAACTCTATTAACATTACAAATACTATTTTCAAAGGGAAAGATTTAACTAAAGTTGACTCTCACACGCTTCATTACGGATTTATAGTCCAGGGCGAGGAAGTGATAGATGAAGTTATGATAAGTATTTTTAAAGCTCCAAAAAGCTTTACTACAGAGGATTCCGTAGAGATTTCGTTTCATGGGTCGCCTTTCATTGGTAAAAGGATTTTAGATTTATTGATAGCCAACGGTTGCAGAATGGCTAAGGCTGGAGAGTTTAGTATGAGAGCCTTTTTGAATGGTAGGATAGATCTTTCTCAAGCCGAGTCTATAGCAGACCTTATAGCTTCTGAAAGTGAGGCAGCAAGAAAAGTAGCCCTAAACCAACTCAAAGGTGGTATATCTAATGAGATTTCTATTTTACGGAATGATTTACTTAATTTTACTTCTCTTATAGAACTTGAGCTTGATTTTGCTGAAGAAGATGTAGAATTTGCTGACCGAACTGAATTGACTCAATTATTACAAAAATTAAAGTCTAAACTTGGTGGTTTATTAGAAAGTTTCCAATACGGAAATGCCGTTAAAAATGGAGTTCAAGTAGCTATTATTGGTAAGCCCAATGCAGGAAAATCTACCTTGCTAAATGCTTTACTAAAGGAGGAAAGAGCCATAGTTTCTGATATTGCAGGAACTACTAGAGATACTATAGAAGAAGTATTGCATATTGGTGGACACGCCTTTAGATTTATAGATACTGCAGGAATTAGAGATACCGCCGACAGAGTGGAGAGCATAGGTGTAGAAAAGGCTAAAGAAAAAATAAATACAGCAGATATTCTACTATATTTATTTGATATAAAAGACAGTACTCCTAACGAAATTATAAATTTCATTACCTCTTTAGAGCGTCCAGACCTTAAGGTTATTTTACTCCAAAATAAAATAGATTCTAGTAATGAAACAGAAATCAATGATTTTTGGAAACAGTTAAAAGAGGTTCTCGTTCCTAATTTTACTCAAACCATTTTGGGAATTTCGGCTAAGGAAGAAAAGAATATAGAAATTTTAAAAAACGAACTGGTATCTTATATAGAGGAATTAAAAACTTCTGAAAGTACCATTATTACCAATCAGCGTCATCAAGAAGCATTACAAAAATCGCTTCTTTCGGTACAAAAAGTGGAAGAAGCCATCACAAATAGAATTTCTACTGAACTTTTAGCCTACGAACTTCGTGCCGCTATGGAGTATCTTGGTGAAATTTCTGGAGAGTTTACCAATGATGAAGTGTTAGGCAATATCTTTGGGAAATTTTGTATTGGAAAATAGCCTATGTTTTTGCAATAATTTAAAAATAAACATCTTATATGTTTAATTATCTAAATTACAGTATTTTACGTTTAAAGTTTTTGATACCTTTTGATGCTTTTTGTTTTATTTTGATACTTTCTTAGGGTGTAATGTGGGGTACAGTGTTGTCTGCAAAGGTGGATTGGGGTACTTTTAGGGTGGTGATGGTGGAATTACCTAATGGCAAATACTGAGCGAAATTATTAACAGGTAACCAAACAAAAAGTGTAAATGAGTAGCAACATTAGAGTTAATAGGCTTTGTAAGCATTGTGGGAAGACATTTATAGCCTCCTCATCGTCCAAAGGAAGTGCTTATGAAAAGTTGGTTGCCGAAATTTTTAAACAATTAGATTTTGAGGTGGAAATTTTGGATCAAGGGAATGGAAGAAATTCCGATGCATAAAATTTAGAGTAGATAACACCGCTTTTTTGGTAGATCTAAGCCTATTCTAGTGGTTATAGTTTGGGAATAGATGACAGAGCGATAAAAGAGTATATCAATTATTATTGTCCAAAACTAAATAATGATGGCTATAAGAAAGTAGGATTTATTATCGTAAGTAATTAGTTTAAATCAAATTTTTATTAACGAAATTACTTGGAATACAGATATTAAACGTTTTATATTACTGACATCAGAGGCATTGTTATATCTGTTGGCATATATATAAAACAAAAGACAGAATTCCTCCTACTACGATAATTGGTACTTTGGTAAGTTTAGGTAATCCAATAGAATCCCAAAACATTATAGAAAAGTTTGATTATATTTAATTGATAACCTCAATGGTGACGAGTGATATTATCATTTAATATTTACTAAAAGTTTGTATAACTTTGACAATACATAAGGAGGAGATAACTCTTGATAATGTTTTGAAATAGTTTATAAATATTTAATTTATAGTAAATTGCTATAAAAAATATTAAGTTTCTCAATGTAAACACCTATAATTTGGTGAATACTTAGTTGAATGTATGATATAATATCTAACTCTAAATAAAGTCAAAATGAAAGCGAAGGTATTTATTGGTATGTTATTTTGGATGGTAACTAATCTATTAATTGCACAGACTACTAATGTTAGTCAACGTTTGACACAAGAGGGAGCATTAAAATTAGCTGAACAGGCAAATTTAGAAGCTCAGAAATTAAATAAAAAGATATCTATAGCTGTGCTAGACTCATCTGGAGTTACACTTCTACTATTGAAAGGAGATGATGTAGGGGTTCATAATACTGAAGCTTCACGAAGAAAGGCCTATACATCTGCTTCAACTAAGACTTCCAGTTGGGATCTGATGCAAAAAGCGGCATCTGATCCGACGGCTCAAAACTTAAACACTCTTCCTGAGCTACTATTGCTAGGGGGAGGTGTGCCAATTTGGAAAAGTGGGATTCTAGTAGGTAGTATTGGTATATCAGGAGGAGGAAGTGGAGAGAATGATCATAATATTGCTAAAAAATCAGTAGAAAATTTAGGTTTTACAATTCAACGATGAAAAATATTACTTTAAGTTTTTTTTGTTTTATATTGTTGAGCTGTAATATGCTAAATGCTCAATTAAAAGTTTTATATAAGCCCATATTAACGAGTGAAATGGCTATACAAATAGCACAAAAGTCGTTTATGGAAGCTATTAGAAATGGATATCAGATAAGTGTAACCGTCGTGGATCGATCGGGGCAGACATTAGCTGTACTTAGGCATCATAATGCTGGTATACATACCTTAAGAGCTAGTTACAAAAAAGCATTTACCGCAACTTCTCAAAAAAGAGAAACAGCTGAGATCGCTCAGGGTATCAAAAATGGAACTATACCCGAAGATATTCGTTATTTGGATGAGAATATTTTAATCTTAGACGGGGGAATCCCTATTTGGTTAGGTGGAGAAGTCGTAGGAGGAATTGGTGTAGGGGGAGCACATGGTATTGAAGATGTGAGGCTTGCAAAAGTGGGGATATTAGCAATTGAGACAAACCAAATAAATAGGTTAGATTAAAATTTCAAAAAAGGTAGATTTTTGTACTAAAAATAGCAATAAAGTATATCAATAGGGAGATTAAATGGTAACTAATTTTTTAAATTTATATATTATGAAAAAGAGTTCTTTCTTAGTATTAATACTTGCTTTTACAAGTTTTATGTTTGCACAAGAAGCAAAATACCAGTTATCAAGTCATATTTTGGATATTACTCAGGGACAACCAGCTTCTGGAGTTACGATTAGTCTGTCAAAAATGAATAATACAGGTAATTGGATAAAAGTTGATGAAAAAATAACCGATTCAAATGGGCGAATTAGAGATTTTTTGAAGGAAGAGAAAGATATAAATCATCAAGGAATTTATAGGTTAACTTATTTTACAAAACCTTATTTTGACAAATTAGGACAAAAAAGTTTTTACCCATTTATTGAAGTAGTATTTGAAATAAAAGATAATAGTCATTATCATGTTCCAATAACTTTAAGTCCATATGGCTACTCAACATATCGAGGTAATTAATAGTTATCACTATCTTAAAATTAACAAAAAATCCAAGAGTTTACTTCTTGGATTTTTTTGTTAAATTAAATTTAAAATAGTTATTTAGCTGTAAAACTTACTTGCAAATCCATATCGTCTTTGATGACTACATCTTTCATAGAAGATTGGTAAGCTATATCCCACTTTTGTCTATCAATAGAGAACTTATCCGAAGTTAAGGAAACTCCCTCTTTGTTTACGCTTACCTTTGCAGGGAAAGTTACGGTATTGGTTTTGCCCTTTACGGTAAGTGCTCCCGTAACAAGGTAGTTGTAATCTGCCTTTCCTGTCTTTTTAAGAGAAGTGATTTTAAAACTCCCCGTAGGATATTTTTCTACTTCAAAAAAATCTCCATTTTTAAGGTGGTCATTCAGTTTGGTTTGGCGTTCTCCTGTGAGATCGGTCGCGTTGATGCTTGTCATATCCAAAACGAAAGTACCTCCTGCAAGTTGGTTTTTCTTTAGTACCACAGTACCATTTTTTAGATTTAGTGTTCCATTGTGAGAGGAAGCGTCGGATTTCATCACCTTATAGCCCCACCAGTTAATATTGGCTTTTTCTACTTTTAGATTTTTGGTCTGAGCTGTAAGTAGCCCACCTGCCATAACGAATAATAATGCTATTTTTTTCATTGTTTAATGATTTTACTAATGCAAATATACATTTATTCTAATTCTAAATTATTGACCTATGTTAAGAAATTTAGAAATTGAGGTTCATAATATCTAAGCCGATTTGTATTCCGTTTTTAGAAGGGATAAGAGCGTCATCGTTGAATATTGGAGTAAAGTCTTTTTTAATAAAAAGATTGAAACTTCCATAACCTAGACTAAATTTAGCTCCGAACAAAAACGAATTTACACCATAATCCACTTTGTTTTGGTATTTTTTGAACTGTCCGCCTTCGTTGTAATATTTCACTTTAATTAAACTTCTTAGGTTGATGCCTCCGTAAGCTCCAAAGCCTATACGCCATTGTTTTTTGCTATTATCTAGATAAGATTTCCCTTTGTATTCTGTATAGCTAGGGTTCAGCACATACTGAAACTCTACAGGAAATGTAAGATAGGCGTGGCGTAGTTTGGAGCGTTTTAAAGAGCCTTCTTGGAATTCTGATAGTTGGAGATGTCTATTTTCTTGTTGAAAAACTAGAGGATGTTTCGGCATATAGGTATCTGATCTATATGCTAATCCGTAACGAATGAATAATGGACTGGTGGTATTGCCTATTTGTCTTTCCTTTCTGGCTTGTATTTCAAAGCTGTGAGAATTGCCTATACGCATATTAGAAGTGGTTTCAAACGGATTAAGACTTCCTGTATTTTCAGTTAGGTTGAGAAAGGCGTAGGAGACAGATATACTAGATTTTTTAAGCAATGACGCTGGGGTTTTCTTTTTGCTAGATTTAATATCTATGCTGTTTTTTCTTATGACAAAAAAGCCTCTTATAGTATCATTTTTAGGAGAAAGTACTCTGTGTCTTACCTGTTCTTTAGTAAATTCTTCTAAAGTTTTTTTCTCTTCTTGGATTTTGGTGTTAATGCGTTGTTCGTACTTACGGGCAATTTCTGACTTTTGGTTCAAAAGGTTTTCGTGTGAAAGTTTTTTTTCGGAATAAAGAATTTCCAAAGAATCTATTTCTTTATTCATAAGCTGTTTTTCCGATAGTACAATGCTATCTACTTTTTTGCTGTAAGTTTTCAGTTTGTTTTCCTGAGCAAATGCCATAGCAGCGCATACTATGGTGCTAAATAATAAAATTTGAGTTTTCATAATGTGATAAGTTTTTAATCTAAATTTTATATTATTTTTCTTTTGAATACACTTTTACACCGAGAATTTCCACTTCTTTGGGTTCTTTAATTTCAATAGGGAAGGCAGATTCTTTAGTGTTTTTATCATCTACTTTTCCAAGTTTAGATTTACTTTCTGATTGATTTCTCTTTTCTTTGCCTATTTCTCTGCCAAAAAGCAATAGGTCTGCTGTTACATAAGTTTCTTCCTTTTTTTGTTCAGTCGATTTAGCTAAAACTTCAGAATTAGATGGAGTATTTCCTAAATTTTTTATTCTTAAACTATCTTTATGTGCAAAGTTATTTTTAGCAATAGCTTGATAATTATTTTTTTCTACTTTTAGTTGATGTTTAATTTCTGTTTCAAAATTTCCTTCTATTAGTAAATTTTCTTGTGGAGTGGTGCTTTCGGTAGTACTTTCCACTGATGTTTTTGTAGTGGTAGTTGGATTAGAAACAATAGCGTTGTTATGCTCTGGAATGCTAGGTGTATTTAATTTCCATAATAAACTTCCAAGGCTGACTAAAACTAAAAACACAGCAGCATATCTCATCATTTTTTTGATGCTGAAGATAGGAGTTGTTTTTTCGTTTGTTTCTAATTTTTCTTCTAGCTTTTCCCATAGCATAGGAGAAGGCTTTTCGGAAAGGTTTTCGTAGCTATGCTTTAAATTTTTATTTTCCATAAGATTGTTTTTGAGTGATGAATTCTTTGAGCCACTTTTTAGCTTTATTAAATTGACTTTTGCTAGTTCCTTCTTTTATGTTGAGGATTTCTGCAATTTCGGAGTGTTTTTTTTCTTCAAACACATACAGATTAAATACAAGTTTATAGCCCAATGGCATTTCTGATAACAACTCTTCTATCGGAATATCCAATAAATGATTTTGTGTTTCTGTATCTTCTGGTTCGTCTTGTAGGTCATCGTTAATATCTTTCTCTATGTATAAAATGTGTTTCTGTTTTCGTACGATGCTAATGGCTTCATTTATAACAATTCTTCTTAACCAAAAAGGAAAAAACTCTGCTCCCTTACAAGTATCTATTTTAGTGAAAACAGTATAAAAAGCCTTTAATAAAGCATCTTCCGCATCGGATAAATTGTTAGTGTAAGATTTTGCTATGGCTAACATTTTACCCGAAAAAGCATCATAAACTTGCTTTTGTGCCAGTCGGTTGTTTTGTTTTAATAAGTTAAAAATCTCTTTTGAAATCACGGTTATTAGTTTCTTCTATTCATAAGACGGCAAAATAATAAAAAGGTTGCCTCATCTGAAAATTAAAAAATAAAAAAAGTCATCAAAAATTTTTGATGACTTCTATTGATTAAAATAAAACTAAGAAAATATTATTTTCTCACTCTCTTTTTTGTAGTTGTTTTAGTTGCTTTTGGCGTTTCTGACTTCTGAGTAGTTTTGTAGAAATTATTGTAAGCATATTCTGCAGCTTTGTAAGTATCTATAACGCCACCTGCTCTAGAAATTAAATCAAAACGATTGTTAGTATTTGAGTTAATCATAGCATTTACGGTAGATTTATTAGCCGTTTTTACTAATGACTCTATAATCTGCTCTGGAGTAAGGTTAGGCATATAAGCCAAAAGCACCGCCGCTGCACCTGCTACTACTGGCGAAGCCATAGAAGTACCTTGTAGATATTCGTATTTACCATCTGGAACTGTAGAGTAAATTTTATCTCCAGGAGCAAATACATCTACCATTTTACCATTGTAGTTAGAGAAACCAGCTCTTAGAAACTCATTGTCATTTGTACTAGCTCCAACTACTATCATGTTGTTTATGAAAGGTTTTTCATCAGTTGGTTTGTAGAAGTTAGTAGGATAGTACACATTTTCTTCTATGTTTTCGTTTTCGTTACCTGCAGCTTTTACAAGGAGTACTCCTTTTTCTTGAGCGTATTTAAAGGCGTCCCAAACATATTTTTTGCCTGGAGAAACAGGTTTCCCAAAGCTCATGTTTAAGATTTTAGCTCCATTATCTACAGCATATCTAATAGCATTAGCCACATCTTTATCTCTTTCGTCTCCGTCTGGTACCGCTCTTACGGTCATTATCTTAGCTACCTTAGATGCTACACCATACTGTACTTCTTTACCATGAGGATATCCAGCAATAATACCAGCCACATGAGTTCCGTGCTGAGCATCTGGACCTTCGTAATGGTTGTTACCGTAGTACTTTTCAGAATAGTCTTCGTAGTTATCTCCTACGATTTCTTGTCTTGTATCAAAATCTAGATTATATTGCTTGGTGGCCTGCGTTTCAAAATGCTTTAAAGCATCGTTAATCTCTTTGCTTAAAGTTTCTTCTACTTCTTTAGAAGTTTTGCCTTGCATTTCTTTAGATGCTGCCATTTGGTTGAGTATCTGCAAATACATTGCTTCCTCTTGAGAAGTAGGTTTTATAGTAGCTAAATTTTCTGCAGTTAAAGTTTTATCTCCTAGAACTTTAGCAATGGCAGAAATTCTAGATTTAAACTGAGAGTAGTATTGGAAACTTTGTTGAGCTTCAATTCCTTTTTTGTTGAAAATCTCTTTGGATTTCATATACATTTCAAACTCTTCAGGCATTTGAGCTTGATTAGCTTTGTTTTTAGAAGAGTCATCACCTTCAAAGATAGGCTTGTATTTCTTAACCACTCTAGTTACTTCTAGATTATCTACATCTACATCGGCTGTTCTTCCTCCCATAAAATTCCAACCGTGGATATCGTCTATGTAACCATTACCATCATCATCTATCCCATTATTAGGAACTTCATTAGGGTTTTTCCACATATTTTTTGCCAATCCTGGGTGGTCTACTTCTACGCCACTATCTAATACACCTACAACCACAGTTTTAGGCTTTAAACCTTTAGATTCTAAAAATTTATAGGCATTGTTGGTATTTACTCCATAAACATTAGTCGCGGAGAAATCTTTGTGATACCAAGTTTCTGTGTCTTTATCTCTTTTTTCTTGTGCTAAAGTTAAATTCAGTCCTGCTAGAAATAAAGCAGCAATCATTATTTTCTTCATTGTTTTCTATTTTTTAAGACTTATATAATACCGACTTTCAAGTATTATACCATTTTAATTTTTTAGTTTAACATTTCTAATATAAGTCGTGGCTTCTGGACCAATGTTACAGATTAAATCTAAAATAGATAAATCTTCTAAAAACCCTAACTTATCAGAAAAGGTTTGATAATATTCGTTTACTTCATAAGAAGTAGGCTGTTTGGCAGAAAAGCAGTCTCTATAATCTTCTCCTTCAATTTCTTTCTCGTAGCTTTCGGAAAGCTGAAAGGTTTTATCTGTCTTTAAAATATCTTGAATTACTTCTAGAGCCTTTAAATTAAAATCTTTTAAATAAGTTTCTTTAGATTGAAATATTTTTTCCAGTTTAGACTCATAAAACTCAAAATAAGGCGAAGTCTGGTAAGCTATTTTTATAGATTTCCAATGCAAACTCTGCCAATTTTCGTCATAGGAAATTTCCAAATCTTTCAAAGCTCTTTTCCCATTATGTTTTATTGGAATACTAAGGGATAGTTTACCATTAGCACCATAAATATTAGCTCTATTTCTGTAGGTTTGTTTTGGAAAGTTTTCGTGTTGTTCTAGAATTATAGGTTCTTCCGACAAAAACTCTGACCACCAAGAAATAGGAGGGAGGTAAAACAAAGGTAATAGTTTCATCTAGTCGTCTTTTTTCTTTTTGAATAATTTAGAAATATACTCCCAACCGAAAAATAATCCAAGAATGATAGCAGCTATCCACCAATAAGAAGTTTTGTTAGCCTCTCCTGTATTAGTAGCTTTAAACATTCTGTCCCATCTTATTTTTTTAGGTCCTTCATCAAAGACACCTTGCAAGCTCATCCAAGTAAACATTGGTTTTCCTACAATGTATTCTTCTGGTACAAATCCGAAAAATCTTGCGTCTAACGAAGCATCACGGTTATCACCCATCATAAAGTAATAATCTTGTTTGATGGTGTACTCATTAGCTTCTTTACCATTGATGTAAATTTTCCCGTTTTTGTTCTCTAGTTTATTATGTTCATATTTAGAAATAATCCATTGGTATTCAGGAAGTGTTTCTTGATTGATTTTTACCACATCACCTTTTTTAGGAATTCTAATAGGTCCGTACCAGTCTTGATTCCAGTTTTTATTGATTGGGAAAATGGTATTAGTGGTATCAATTTTAGTCTGTTGAGGATTAAGGTAAGAAATTGTTTTTTCACCTTTTTCAGAAAGTATTTCTTCCGCTTTTACAAATTCAGGGAGTTGTTTAATATCTGCTAATAACTTATCTGTAAGCCCTTGGAAATGGTAAACATAGCCATCAGTAGTAGCTCCTTCTTGTAAAGGTAAATATCCCAAACGATTCCAAAGTTGATTAACATCTATCTGCTGAGAAGTATATACAAGATAAGAAACTTGGTTTTCTTGGTCGCCCAGAATAACCTCTGGCTTACCATTGATGAAAAGTCTCCCTTTTTTAACCTCTAAGACATCACCGCCTACAGCTACACATCTTTTCACATAGGCATCTTTTCGGTCTATAGCGGTATGCACAGAATCTTGTGGATAGTTGAATACCACAATATCATTACGCTCTACTTTCTCCCAACCAGGTAGTCTAAAATAAGGTAATTTAACGGTTTCTACATAAGACTTAGGGTCGTCTTTTGGATTTTTAGGTTCTCCCGTATCTATTATTGTTCCTTGCAAAAATGGTATAGCTAAAGGTCTCATCGGCATTCTGTAGCCATAGTTGAGTTTATTAACAAACAAGAAATCTCCCACTAACAAAGTACGCTCCATAGATCCCGTAGGAATACCAAACGGCTGAGTAATGAAAGTATGTATTACTGTAGCAAACACTGCCGCAAAGGTAATAGAACCTAAGAAAGATTCTTTTTTCTCTTCTTTTTCTTCTCCACTTAGATAGAAGGTATCTTTTTCTTCAATTTCAGTTTTAGGACTGTAGTTAACCGTTGCCATATAGATAAATGGCAATACTACCGTAAGAATTTGACTTACAATATCTGTTTTCCCGAACTTCTTCATAAGATGTAAGTGAAAAACAGACATCATAATAGGACCTACAATAGGGAAGTAGGATAATACTACCCACCATTTCGGCTGTTCGGTTTCTTTTAAAACTATAAAGTAGTTATAAAATGGTATAAAAGCAAAAATAGGATTGTATCCCATTTTCTTAAACAGTTTCCATGTAGAAACACCCATTAGTACAGAAAGAATGAGTACAAAAACGGTATATTTTAATATATAATCCATTGGTTTATTTTTTTATTGAATTTAATCATTATTTATTGAAATAGAACATCTTTCATACTGAAGTTTCCTTGCTTGCCTATAATCCACTCGGAAGCAATTACAGCCCCTAGTGCAAATCCATTTCGGTTAAAAGCAGTATGTTTTATTTCAATTTCATCAACTTCGGAACGATAGAACACACTGTGAGTACCAGGTACTTCGTCTTCTCTTATGGCTGTAATGCCTAAGGCTTTATCTTTAGTTTCGTCTAGTTTCCAACTGTCAAAATCAGTATGTTTTATAATGCCTTCTGCTAAGCTAATTGCCGTGCCACTAGGAGCATCTTTTTTGTGGGTATGATGAATTTCTTCTAACTGACAACCGTATTCTCCAAAGTTATTCATTAGTTGAGCAAGTCTTTCATTTAGTTCAAAAAATAAATTAACTCCAAGACTAAAGTTAGACCCATATAAAAATGCAGTTTTGTTGCCTTCTGCTATTTTTTCTATTTCAGGCTTTCTTTCTAACCACCCTGTTGTACCACAAACTACAGGAATATTAAGTTCAAGACAAGTTTTGATATTTTCGAAAGCGACTTCTGGATTAGAAAATTCTATTACCACATCGGGCTGATTAAGATTTTCTAGGGTAGGAGATTCATTAAGCCTAGCGACCACTTGATGTCCTCTTTGGGTGGCTATTTGGTCTATAATTTTCCCCATTTTACCATATCCTACTAGTGCAATTTTCATAAGTTTTGTTTTTTAAAATCTATAATTGAGTGAAAACCCTAATTTTCCGTTTTGTAAGCCCCATTGGTCACTGAGTAGAGTAGGAGCAATGGCTAAATCTGGGTCGTTTCTTTGTTCGTGTAGATGAGCGTCCACAACGGCATCAATAATATTAAGTATGTAAATTCCTGCCGAAATGGCGATGGCATAATCTCTTTGGCGTTTCATACGGTCTTGCGTATTTCCAAGAACGGTAGCATCTACACCACTAATGCCAGAAAATTCGTGCGGCTGATTGTTAAGCTCTGCTACAAAGGCTTTTCGGTAGCGTTCGTAATTGTTTTGATTCCAAATGGCAATGCCCACGCTAGTACCTACCGCACCCCATACAATAGGGATTTTCCAATATTTTTTGTTGTAATACTGCCCTAAACCTGGTAACACCGCAGAATAAAGCCCTGAAAGTGTGGGATTGTAAGTTTTGAGAATAGATTTATTAGCATTAGCTTTTTCTATTTCTTGTACTACCTCAGTCTCTGTTTTGGAAATATGAAGAGTATCTACATTAGTGTTCTGAGCTAACCCTAGCGAAACGAATAATAAAGCTAAAAAACTAAAAACCTTAGACATTAAATTATTTTTCAAAAGCATTTAAAATTCGTTCTAGCTCTTCTTCATTATTGAAATCAAAAACTATTTTTCCTTTCTTCCCGTTGGCAGAGGCTTTAATATCTACCTTTATGTCTAGCAAATCAGAAAGGGATTTTTGAGTTCTTTTTAAATGGTTAGGAAGCTCTCTT
Organism: Riemerella anatipestifer ATCC 11845 = DSM 15868; assembly: GCF_000252855.1. NCBI lineage: Bacteria > Pseudomonadati > Bacteroidota > Flavobacteriia > Flavobacteriales > Weeksellaceae > Riemerella > Riemerella anatipestifer. The sequence goes on from NC_017045.1 coordinate 290,037, forward strand.
TCTACTTTATTTTTTCTCTCTTTAGGATTTTTTAGTCCAGATGCTACGGCTTCAGCTTGGCGGACATTAAGTTGTTCTTTGATGATTTTATCAAATAACTCTTGTTGTAGCTTTTCGTCTTGAAGGCTTATAATGGCTCTTCCGTGTCCTGCTGAAATGGCTCCAGTTCTAATAGCTCCTTGTACTTCTGGGCTTAATCTTAGAAGGCGGATATAATTAGTAATCGTACTTCTTTCTTTACCAATACGCTGACTTAGGTTTTCCTGTGTCATACCTATTTCTTCAAGCAACCTTTGGTAAGTTAAAGCAATTTCAATAGCATCTAAATCTTCTCTTTGGATATTTTCCACAAGAGCCATTTCTAGGAGCTCTTGGTCGTTTACCAAACGAATATAAGCAGGTATAGTTTTTAATCCTGCTATCTGGGAAGCTCGGTATCTTCGTTCCCCTGAAATAATTTCAAATCTAGCACCGTCTTTTCTAAGCGTGATAGGTTGTATCACTCCTAGGTTTTTGATAGATTGTGCTAACTGATTAAGAGCGTCTTCGTCAAAGTAAGTTCTAGGCTGGTTAGGGTTAGGATAAATATCTTCTATGTTAATCTCTACGATACTTCCCATAATCTGCTTCGCACCTTCGTCTGTAGCAGTGTTTATGGTTGCCTTTTTTTCAGCATTTAATATCGCTCCTAAACCTCGCCCCATGGCTCTTTTTTTATCTTTCATTTAATAATGATTTAGATTTAATATTTTTAGTTTGATACTTTTTCTTCGTTTTTAAGTAAAACTTCCTCAGCAAGTTGTATGTATTGTATAGCACCTTTACTCTCGGCATCGTACATTAGGATACTTTCTCCAAAACTAGGTGCTTCACTAAGCCTTACATTACGGTTGATAACGGTTTCAAAAACCATATCAGGGAAATGGGTGTTTACCTCTTCTACGACTTGGTTGGATAGTCTAAGCCTACCATCATACATTGTTAGAAGAAGTCCTTCTATATCCAAATTAGGGTTGTGTATATTTTGGACGTTTTTGATGGTATTAAGTAGTTTACCTAAACCTTCCAGCGCATAATACTCACATTGGATAGGAATAATAACAGAGTCTGCGGAAGTAAGTGCATTGACTGTGATAAGCCCTAAGCTAGGAGCACAATCTATAATGATGTAGTCATAATCGTCTTTAACTTCTTCTAGAGCTTGTTTTAGCATGTACTCTCTGTTGTCTCTATCTACAAGCTCTATCTCGGCAGCAACTAAATCTATGTGAGACGGAATAATGTCTAAATTAGGAGAACTCGTAGGCACAATACATTCTTTAGCGGTAACGCTGTGTTCCAAAAGATTGTAAGTAGAATACTGTACTTCCTCTATGCCTAGTCCAGAAGTAGCATTGGCCTGAGGATCTGCATCTATAATCAAAACTTTTTTCTCTAAAACGCCTAATGCCGCAGCCAAATTCACGGAAGTTGTAGTTTTCCCTACACCTCCTTTCTGATTAGCAACACCTATTATTTTACCCATATTTTTGATTTAAGTCCCAAAAATACAATTTTTTTAATGCAGTCTCAATTTTCAAAATATAAAAATATGTTAATTTGTTTGTAATGAATACTTTAAACTTATAAAAAATTATCCACAATTTTAAGGTAATTGTGGATAATTGATTGGTCAAAAATTGTAATTATTTATCATTCAAACTTTATAGATACAGGAATTCTGAAGTAAGAACGTACTGCCTCTCCCTTAATTTTAGCAGGAGTCCATTTTCCTTTGACAGATTTTATGGCTTTTTCAGCTTCCTTATTAAACATATTGTTTTGTCCCTCCGCTTTCACATTGGTAATAGTACCATCTCTTTCTACCACAAATGTTACCATTGCTTTTACAAGACCTTCCTCTCCAGCCATTGCTTCATAATCAAAATTCTCGCTTACTTTAGCTCTAAAAGAATCTATACCTCCCATAAATACAGCATCTTCGTCCACTACGGTTTCTATAACATTATTGGGTTTAACTACTTCTGGCACTGTATTATTAGTAACTGTTCCATTTCCAATGTTAGGTTTGGTAGGTGCAATACTAGTGGTAGATATAATTCCTTCTTTATTTTCAAAACCAGATGCCGCTGTTTGTAGAGTTTTAACACTTGGTAAAGGTTTTTCTATAGGCGGATTAGCCGTAGGTGTAGGGACACGAGTATCCGCTGTTTTAACTTCTACTGTTTTTTCAATTTTCTTAACCGATTGTACTTTTGGTATGATGGGTTTTACTACTTTATCTTCTTTTATTACAGGGTCAATAGGTTTTATCTCTATTTCTACGCCTTTATTGGTAGTAATATGTACTTTTTTTGTTTGCAAATAAGCATAGGTTCCTCCAATGAAAACTCCAAATACAGCTACTCCTGAAAATAAAGCCTTTTTGAGATAATAATCAGCTTCTGCTCTGAGAGAATAGGCCCCATAAGCTTTATTTCTACCCGCAAATAAGAGCTCATTTAGAGCTTTTTGTTCGTTTTGGTTTTGTGAAAAAGTTATCATTTGTCATAAAATTTAAAATTAATACTAAATAAATCTACAAATGATTATTAGTTTTGAGGCTTTTTGCAAAAAGTAATTTGTGGCAATCAATTTTATTGCCAAAATTAATTTTAAATATGTAAAATGATATTCTTAAAAGTATATTTTAGATGTAAATAAACATATCTTACTATCTATTGATACCTCTTATGCTCTTGATTCTTTGAGAATTTCTGTATTATAGGTTTAAAGAAAGCTTTATACTTTTCAGCATCTAAAATTTGCGAATCTGTAAGTGCTTTTACAGTAAACCATATACCTAGAGGAGCTAGTATTAAGTTTGGGAGCCATGCTGCTAAATAAGGGTTGAGTTTCCCTTTCCAAGATAGATTTTCAACGGTTAAGTTAAGAACATAAAAAATAATGAATATGACAATCGCAATAACCACAGGAAAGCCAATGCCTCCTTTCCTAATGATGGAGCCCAAGCTAGAACCAATAAGGAAAAATATGATGCAAGTAATGGAGAATGAAAGTATCCTCTGCTGATACATAATCATCTTGCTACGTTGTTTAAGCATCTCGTATAACTCAGGGTCTTTATTGCTTTTTTTGTCCTCTTTAAGAGTGTTTATTTTTTGATATGCATTATAAAGAATCTCTATTTTCTTCTCTTTTTTTAGCGTATCAATTTTAAAAGGTTGTGTAGCTTTTTTATTTTTTGATTTATCTAAATAATTGACATAAAAATTATTCTGAGCCACTAGCTCGTTACTAATATTATCAAACCTAGTCTTTTGCTCTTTTTCTAGCTGAGCGATAGAACCATTGATGTCTAGATAGGTTTGGAATTGATAATTTTCGGTAATTTTTTCTTCTTCTATGGCTTTGTTTACAAGTTCACTTACGTCAAAATGGGCTACTAAACTATCGAATTTTATACTTTTGTTAGGTTGTTTAGTCCTTTCATTATAATTGTAGCTAGTATTTTCATCTTCATAAACATAACCTTTATATAAGATGAGTTTTAGATAGTTTCTGTTTTGTGCAGGTACAAACTTCCCTTTAGGAGCAATAATAGTTTGTTGTGGATTGTTTCCATTTACTTCTTTATGGATGATGATGCCTTCTAAATTCTCGCCATTTTCTCCAGAAATTTTATCAAATTTTACAGATGCTCCAGGTATTGCTCCGATAAATTGACCTGCAGTAAAGTTGAGTGCAGGTTTGGTAACCGCAATATTGTAGAGCATATTTTTGGCTTTTCTGTTGAAATCTGGAATTACATTATTAGAAAAGATAAATAAAATGATGGAGAGTAGCGTTACAACGAATATGAGCGGACGCATAATTCTAAATAACGAGATACCTGCCGCTTTCATTGCTGCGAGTTCATAGCGTTCACCAAATGCTCCGAAGGTCATTATGGAAGAAAGGAGTACCGTAAGAGGGAGTACCATATTAACTACGCTAACGCCCATATAGAACAAAAGTTTGCCTATTTCAAAGGGAGAAAGCCCTTTTCCTGTAAACTGATAGAGTTTAATCCAAATGATATTAACCAAGAAAATAAAAAACAATACGCTGAATATGAACAAAAACGGTCCAAAAAAAGTTTTAATGATATAGCGATCTAGTTTTTTCAGCATATGTTTATGATTACAAAATCAATTTAAAAGCCACAAAGATAAAACCTCTGTGGCAATTTTTATAGTTTTTTTAATAATAATTTTTAGCGTCTATTTTTTAGTATAAAGTCAGAAAGTTCCGTCTTAGAGTTTCTGAAAGAAAACCCTTCCGAGACTATGTAATAGTTTTGTGGGTCGGGACAATAGATGTAAGCAGCTTTGGCAACTTCTAGCCTTCCTTTATCAAAATTCATTATCTTTGTGAGTTCTAATACTTGTTGGGAAGTGAAGCTGGTGGTCTGACTTTGAACTAAAAATACCTCCTTTTTATTGTCATCAAAATTTTGTTTTTTGAAATATTCCAAAAATTGTTGAAATTCGGTGGAGTTCATTACATTTTCGTTTGGTCTCCAATTGGGATATTCAGGGTATTCCTGCTGTATAGGTATTTCATCTACTAGAAATAGACCTTCAAAAGGATAAAAATCTAATAAAGAACGCTGATTGTTTCTCAAAAATACTACAGTTTTGTAAATAGGAATACCGTTTCTAAGTACCGTAAGCTGATGTCTGCCCGCCTCCAAATCAAAGAACCTAAAGAAACCTGTCCTGTTTTCAATAGTCTGGTCAGAAATACTAATGGTGTATCTCCTATAATTAGGGTTAGGAACTCTTATAAACAACTCTGCATAAGTATTAGCTTTGCTATAATCATTATCTTTATTTCTATAAAAATCATTTTTAATACGATTGAGCTTTTGAGTCTCTATTTCATTTGGAAGCATTTCTCTCTTAAAATTATGGTTTTGCCCTAAAGCAAAGGAGGAGATAAGCCCTAATGTTAATATTAAAGATTTCATTTGTATAAATATTTAGAGTTCAGTAATGATGTAGTTTTGATATTTTGATTTATTAAAGCTAAAGATATCAACACTTAAATTTTGGTTATACTTAAAGTCTTTAATATCAATCACTGCAATATCATTATCCTTAGATTGTTGTTCTAGTTTTAAGAGTTCTTTTTTACCAGCATCTACAAAAAGATAAACATATTTTATTTCACCTTGTTTAGTGGGTTTCATTCTTATTAAGTCGGCTACTTTGCCTGTACTGATTTTCTTTTTGCCTAGATACTCAATATTGTAGCCCTTTTTGTAATCGTCTAGGTAGTTTATAGGGGAAAACATTGTTGTATCATTGTTGGGCATAGCTATGGTAACCTCTTGGTCTTCATCACTGATATTGTAAACTTTTTTCCCGTCAAATATCTGTTCGGTTCCCATTATTTTTAGTTTGTATTGAGAACCGTTGGAGTAAAAGATGCCAGTTTCTGATTTTTGAACTTTATTTTTACCGGAACCGTATAAAAATTTGAAATAAGTATTCTTTTTAGATTTATAATTAGCCGATACACCATCAAGAAGAGTCTTTGCTTTTGCATCAATTTTTTGAGCTGATAGGTAAGAAATACTTCCTAGAGATAAAACGACTAGCCCTGTTTTTTTTAGTATAGATTTCATAGATTGTTTTTTTAATTTCGTTTCATAGATTCCAAAAACTGTTCCAATGATGTTAAATCTTGGATAAGGACTTCCCTCGCTTTAGAACCATTGAAACTGCCTAAAATCCCAGATGCTTCTAGCTGGTCTACAATTCTGCCCGCTCTATTGTACCCCAACTTGAGCTGTCGTTGCAACATCGAAGTAGAGCCTTGTTGTGTGGAAACTACAATCCTTGCTGCTTCTTCGAAGAGGGCATCTTTTTCATTAGGGTCAAAATCGCTACTAGAACTGCCATTGTCTTCACCATTATATTCAGGTAATTCATAAGCGTCAGGATAACCTTTTTGCTCGCCTATGAAATCTGCTATTTTTTCAACTTCAGGTGTATCTATAAAAGCACACTGTACGCGTGTAATATCGTTCCCATTAGTATAGAGCATATCTCCTTTACCCACGAGTTGGTCGGCACCAGTAGCGTCTAATATCGTTCTAGAATCCACACTTGCATTTACACGGAAAGATACTCTAGCAGGGAAGTTAGCCTTTATCATACCTGTGATGACGTTTACCGATGGTCTTTGGGTTGCAATAATCAAATGAATCCCAACTGCACGAGCTAGCTGTGCTAGACGAGCAATAGGGTGTTCTACCTCTTTACCTGCCGTCATAATAAGGTCAGCAAACTCATCTACTACCAAAACAATATAAGGTAAATAGCGGTGCCCATTTTCTGGGTTTAGTTTTCTCTCGGTGAATTTTTTATTGTACTCTTTAAGGTTTCTACAGAAAGCATTTTTAAGTAAATCGTATCTGTTGTCCATCTCAATACACAGAGAATTTAGTGTATTGATAACCTTAGAATTATCTGTAAGTATAGCCTCCTCGGTATCAGGTAGTTTGGCTAAATAGTGTCTTTCTATTTTGGAATAAAGCGAAAGTTCCACTTTTTTAGGGTCAACCAACACTAGTTTAAGTTCGCTAGGGTGTTTTTTATAAAGTAAAGACGCTAATATCGCATTGATTCCTACAGACTTACCTTGTCCTGTAGCTCCTGCCATTAGGAGGTGAGGCATTTTGGCTAAATCTGCCATAAAGACCTCATTGGAAATGGTTTTACCGAATACAATAGGCAAATCCATATCTGTGGTTTGGAACTTTTGAGAGGCAATTACCGAACGCATAGATACCATAGAAGCATTTTTTCTAGGTACTTCTATACCTATTGTCCCTTTACCAGGCATAGGTGCAATAATACGAATCCCCAACGCCGAAAGGTTAAGAGCTATATCATCTTGTAGTTTTTTAATAGACGCTACTCTTGTACCTACTTCTGGTACTATTTCGTAGAGAGTAACGGTAGGACCGATGGTTGCTTTTATCTGTGCGATACCTACATTAAAGTTTTTTAGAAGTCCTACAATTTTATTTTTGTTTTCTTCTAGTTCTTCTTTATTGATGGTGATTTCTTCGTTACCATAATCGGCTAGTAGTTCAATGCTAGGCATTTGGAATTTAGCTAATTCTAGTCTATGGTCATACAGTCCGTGTTTTTTTACTAATTCGCTAGCGACATCTTCACTTTCTACAACTTCCACAGGAGCTACTTTCTCTATGCTGAAATCAATATCATCATCATTTAAAACCTCTTCCTTAGGAGTTGATTCTAAAGAAACTTCTACAATATTTTCCTTTTTAGTTTCCGAAGTTTTGTTAGGTGTCGCAATGATTTCGGCTGTAGATTGAGGCTCTAAATCAAAATTGATATTATCAAAGGAGATATTTTCCTTTTTAGTAGGAATTTCTACTTTTGGAGTAGAGATAATATTATTAGTGGGTTCTTCTTTAACTAAATTATCTACATCAGAGTCTAAATCTGTGGTATCCTCAGCAGAAGAATCTTCATCGTCTTCGTCATCTTGGAAACCTGTTTTAGCTTTAATATTTTCTAGAGTAGAAGTCGCTTTATCGTTAAGGTTGTCAAATTTAGCTTTAATAACGCTCGGACGAAGATTAAACTCCAAAACAAAGTACAAAGCAATACTGGTAATAAGGATAAGCCAAAGTCCAAAATCTCCGATGAATACGCTTAGATAATCATATATTTGGAAACCATATACACCACTTAAAACACCTTCGCCTTTGGTAATGGCTCCAATAAAAATAGGCAACCAACAAATAAAAAATAACGAATGAGAGAATGCTTTTAAAGGTTTAAAGTATTTCTTTTTAAGAACTAAAGTTCCTAGCATAAAGATTAAGAAAGCAATAATAAACGCACTTATTCCAAAACTTTCAAAGATGAATAGATTCCCTAGCCAATCTCCGAATTTTCCTATAAAATTAGAAGATTTTACAGATTTGTCCGTAAGCATTCCTGCTTGGCTTTGGTCAGACTTCCAACTTCCCAAATAAGAAATGAAAGAAAGAACTAAGATGGCAGAAATTAAAATTAAACTTACGCCTATAATAATACGCCCTTTGGATAAGGTTTTACTAGGAGTTTTTATATCTTGTTTTGGATTCATACTCTAAAAATTATAAGAATTGCAAATTTAACAATTAACAATGACAAAATAGGCTAGACTACTTATAAATTAGTATAACTCTCTCTTGTAGAAAGTGTAATTTTCATTCTCATATTTGGCATAGATGTGTTGCACGCCATTACTTAAAATAATTTCAGGAGATTTTACAATGCTATTGTATCTTGCAATTTGTTCAAAAGTGGTTTCGGTAAGAGGAACGGAAGGAGCTTTGCACTCTATTAAAATTTTAGGTTTTGCCTTTTCTGTAACTAGTAAATCTAGGCGTTTTGTTGTTCCGTTAAGCTCTAGTTTTTGTTCTGTGATAAGGGCAGAAAGATGATAACTTTTAGTCTTGTGGAAATAATGTATCCAGTGTTGTCGCACCCATTCTTCAGGTGTAAGCACCAACCACGATTTTCTTGGTAAATCGTAAATAAAAAATGTATCTTTGTCTTTCTTAAACTGGAAATCAAAAATTTCCTTAAAATCAAGTTTTGGAAGTTGCATTTTTATGAAAGAGTTAGAAATAATCCTCAAAAATATTAAAAATAAAGAACTTCTCCCTATTTATTTTTTTCATGGGGAAGAGCCTTATTATATAGATGTAGCGATAAAACATTTCGAAAATGAAGTCCTCACAGAAGATGAAAAAGCATTTAACCAGACCGTAGTTTATGGTAAGGATACTACTTATTCAGAAGTATTGGCACTGGCAAGGCAGTTCCCAATGATGGGCGACAGACAGCTTATTGTACTCAAAGAGGCTCAAGATATTAGACTTACGGAAAAAGAAACAGAAGCCCTAGAAGCCTATGTTAATAATCCTGTGCCGTCTACCATTTTGGTAATTGCTCATAAGCATAAAAAAGTAGATTCTAGAAAAAAGTTTGCTAAAACTTTGGCTAAGAATAAAATGCTTTTCCTTAGTGAACCTGTCAAAGATTGGAATTTACCTCAATTTATACAAGATGAAATTTCTAGAGCAGGGCTGAAAGCAGAACCTAATATTCCCACAATTTTAGCCGAATATCTAGGAAACGACCTTTCTAGAATAGCTAATGAAATCAATAAACTTAAACTGATTTTAAAGGAAGGCGAGGTACTTAATAGCCTTCTTGTAGAGAAACATATTGGGATTAGTAAAGATTATAATGTATTTGAATTACAAAAGGCATTAGGAACGAAGAATGAAGAACAAGCGATGAAAATAGCTTATTACATCGGTAAAAATCCAAAATCTAATCCGTTTGTGATGATGTTGGGTAGTTTGTACAATTATTTTTCTAACCTCATTGTTTTTCATAGTCTTAAAGGTATGTCGCCACAGAGTATTGCGGCAGAGATGGGCGTTAATCCTTATTTTATTAAAGATTATGAAACTTCGGCGAGACTTTATCCGCTAAAACACGCTACTAGAATTATATCCATTCTTAGAGAATTTGATATGAAAAGTAAAGGTCTAGGAGCGGTAAATATGACGGACGCTGAGCTTCTTAAAGAAATGGTTTATAAAATTTTGAATGTAGATAAAACAAAAGTTAAAGTATAATTAAAAACTGAAAAATAAAGATTCTAATTATGAAAAAAAATATTATTGTGGCTTGTTTAGGCTTAATGCTTTTAGCCTCTTGTAATAAAGATAAAGAGATATTAAATACACTTAATGAGTATAACCTTTCTATGGAAGAAAAAGGGTATCATTTCGGTGATGCTATTAAACTTCCAGAAGAGGTTACCAAAAACGCTGAAACAATAAGTATTAGTTTTGGAGATAAGGAAATATCAGACCTTAAGGTTACGCCTGAAGTTTTTAGCCTAGGTGATAACGAGGTATCTTTTGTTATTAAAACTAAAAGTGGAGAAACATTAACTCAAGACGCCACTATCTATGTTTTTGCTAAAAATCCAGAACAAAATTTAAGCTATACTATCGTGAACGAATATCCGCATAGTACCGAAAACTTCGTACAAGGATTTCAGTTAGAGGGTAATACCATTTACGAAAGTGATGGGCAAAATGGCAGTTCTAGAATCTTAAAATATAATTTAGGAAGTGTAACACCTTTGGCGGTAACACCACAGTCTAATGAAATTTTCTCGGAAGGTTCTACGATTGTGGGCGATAAAGTTTATCAACTTACTTGGCAAAACAAGAAAGGGTTTATTTATGATAAGGCTAGTCTAAAACTTTTATCAGAATTCCCTTATCCTGGTGCAATAGGCGAGGGGTGGGGACTTACCTATGATGGTAAAAATCTTATTTTATCAGATGGAACAAAAAATCTCTATTTCTTAAACCCTAATAACCCGTCTGAAATTACTAAACAGATTGCCGTAGCAGGAAACACCCAAGCTTATGACCGACTTAATGAACTAGAGTATCATCAAGGATTTATTTACGCTAATGTATGGCAACAACCGTATATACTGAAAATCAATCCAAACACAGGGGAAGTGGTAGGGAAATTTGATTTTTCGGAGATAGCTAAAAAACATACTGCAGGGGAAGATGATGTCTTAAATGGTATTGCCTTCAAAGGTGAAAATATGCTAGTTACAGGGAAAAATTGGGATAAAATCTACGAGGTTAAGATTAAATAATTTAGTGAAGTGCGAACCCTTGTCTTCGTTATAAGTTTTTGGGTTGCAAACCTTTCTGCACAGGTTCTTATACCTATAGATGAGGAGGTATTAAAATCTGTGCAAGATATTTTTATAGACGATTATGAAAATATCTACCTATATCAGAATAACGATTTTAGCTTTACCAAATATAACACACAAGGGCAAAAGCAAGGACGAATGATGATGGTGTTTCCGTTTAAGGTTCAATCGGTGCAAAATCCTCTTAATATCGTTTTGTTTTCCGAAAATCAGCAGGAAATAAAAATGCTAGACCAAAATCTTAACGAAATTCAAAGTCTTAAGCCTAGCCAGAGTGCTAGCTATATCAGCCATTTGTATATGGAAAATCTACAATTGATGTGGCTGCTTAATCCTATGTCTAAGACCTTGTTACAGTATCATTTCAGAGAAAATAGATTACTTAACTCTTTTGTTTTAGATATAGATTTTAACGATATTAAAGATTTCATCGTAGACAATGGCTTCTTATATTATTTGCAAAATGATTATTTAATAAAAATATCCTTAATCTCAAAAAAGGTTCAAAAAATGGAAGTGTCATTTGCTAGGAAGTTAAGACGAGAAGGAAATTCTATTTTTGTGATTACCAATACTTCTGTAATTGAGTTTCAGGAAGATAAATTAAAAACTGTTTTTTCTGAACCTAAAGCTCAAATTGTGGAAAAAAATAACAATGGATATTTGGCTTTGATAGGAGACAAACTTTATCTTTACGAACTTTTTTAAATCAATAATTTTTTTCAAAAAACAAATCCATGCATATAGCAGTAACAGGAAATATAGGAGCAGGTAAAACCACACTTACCAAGATGTTAGCAAAACATTACGGCTGGGAGGCTCAGTTTGAAGATGTAGATGATAACCCTTATTTAGACGACTTTTATCACGATATGTCTAAATGGTCTTTTGCCTTACAAATATATTTTCTAGGGAGTAGATTTCGTCAAGTTAAAGAGATTAGAGAGAGTGGTAAAAACATTATTCAAGATAGAACCATCTACGAAGACGCTCATATTTTTGCAGAAAACCTAAACGAAATGCAGCTCTTAAGTGATAGAGATTATAAAAACTACACATCGCTTTTTGAGTTGATGAAAACTTTTGTTTCCGCTCCAGATTTACTGATTTATCTAAGAGCCTCTGTACCCAAATTGGTGGGACAAATTGCCAAAAGAGGTAGAGATTATGAAGCAGAAATAAGTATAGACTACCTTTCTAAACTCAATAATAAATATGAAAGTTGGATACAAAACTATAAAGAAGGTAAGCTTTTAATTATAGAGGTTGATGATTTAGACTTCGTAGAAAGACCAGAAGATTTTGGTTCTATATTAGAAAGGATAGACGGTCAGCTTAATGGTTTATTCTAATCACTGATAAATATCATTTTTTATTAGAGGTAAATATTCTACATTTGCCGAGCAGAAATTTAAAATTAAAACAATGAAAAAACTATTTTTAGTAGGTGCTTTAGCACTTTTCGGAGCAATGAATGCTCAAACAGAAAAAGGGTCTTGGGTTGTAGAAGGTAAAACCAATTTAGGATTTAACAGCGTGTCAACTAAGGTAAAATATGATGGAAAGTCTTATGATGATGGTAAAGTTTCCACTTTTAACATTAGTCCTAGTGTTGGATATTTTGTTATGGACAATTTAGCTTTAGGATTGGAATTAAACTTCTTATCTGCTAAAAGTGGAGATGAAACTAATAGTACTTTCTCTCTTTTACCTAACGCTACTTATTATTTTTCTACAGGATCTCAATTTAGACCATACTTAGGAGCTGGAGTTGGTTATGCTAGTACAACTTCTAAATACAATAATCTTTCAGCTACTGTTGACGGTTTAGCTTGGGGGGTTAAAGGTGGTGGAGTTTACATGTTAAATAAAACTGCGGGTATAAACATAGGTTTAGGTTACAACCAATTTAGTACAACTAACAATAATGCAACTACGACTGTTGGTACATTTGGTGTTAATGCAGGTTTCTCATTATTCTTTAAATAATCTAAGATTAAATAGAAGATAGTTGGAGCAGTCGTTTTAGACTGCTCTTTCTTTTACATTCTAAATAATAAATACTTAAGACTAGGAAACAATGATTAAATTTGTTGCTAAGTCTTATGAATAGGAGTAAAATCAGCGATTATAAAATAAAAAAAATAATCAAGTGTTTTTGTAGCGATATTGACGCAACGAAAACGGCGGAAATTTTAGAGTTCAACAGAAACACCATTAACCGATATTTTAGGATTTTTCGGGAAGTGATTTTTGAAAAACAACAAGCAGATTTGAGTTTGTTTTTTGGAGAAGTTGAATTAGATGAAGCCTATTTTGGAGCAAGGAGATTACGAGGGATTAATATGCCACAAAAACTAGGAAGAGGAATTTGGAAACAACCTGTTTTTGGAGTTTTTGAAAGAGAAGGCAGGGTTTATACCGAACTGATTCCAAATGCAAAAAGTGAAACATTAAGAAAAGTTATTCGAGGAAAAGTTTCATTAGAAAGTATTTTGTTTACAGATGGTTGGCGAGGTTATAGTGGACTTTTAGATATGGGATACGAGAAGCATTTCAGGATTGACAAGAGTAAAAATTTCTCAACTCAGAATGGTGTTCACATTAATGGAATAGAAAGTTTTTGGAGTTTCACCAAGCGAAGATTAGCTAAGTTTAATGGGATAAAATCTACCTTTATATTACACTTAAAGGAATGCGAGTGGCGATGGAGAAAGGAAACTAAAGAAATGGAAAAAGAGTTATGGAAATTGATAAAAAAATATGGATAACTTTTTTAACGACTTCGTCTAAAAGTTACCCACATTTTTTTTATTTTTACAACAACAAACAACAGTGTGAAAATTATAAATTTTAAACCTTTGCTAGTCTAGAGCCTAATAAAATAGACTAACTTTAGTCTATTTTTTGTATTTTTGGGGCAAATTGGAATAATGAGAAGATTTATTGGTTTTGTGCTATTTTCTGTGCTATTAGTTAGCTGTGGAACTTCTAAGAAACCCACAACTACAAGCAAAGTTAGTAAAGTTGCATCTAAGACATTATCTTCAGAAAACTCAGGAGTAGTAACTAAAGAGGCAAAAAAAATAATTAAAACAGCCGAAAAATATTTAGGTGTTCCTTATAAGTATGCAGGGAATACTTCATCTGGTTTTGATTGCTCTGGTCTAGTTTCTAAAGTTTTTATAGAGAATAATAAAACCCTTCCTAGGCGTTCAACTGATCAAGCATTAGAAGGTAATAGCATCTCTGTTAAAGAAATTAAAGCAGGGGATTTAGTTTTTTTCGCAACTATGGGAGGTGCTAAAGTCTCTCATGTGGGTATTGTTCATACCATAGAAACTAATGGGGAAATTAAATTTATCCACGCTTCTACTTCCAAAGGAGTTATTATTTCGTCTCTAAACGAAACTTACTGGAACAAATCTTTTTTATTTGCAAAAAGAATACTTTAAATATAAAATACAAATATGTCATTACAACAAACAATAGAAAATCTTTGGGAGAACAGAGGTTTATTACAAAATGAAGAAAATCAAAAAGTAATTAGAGAAGTTATTGCTAAACTAGACAAGGGAGAACTTCGTGTAGCTGAGCCTACGGCTGACGGTTGGCAAGTAAACGAATGGGTGAAAAAGGCGGTAGTAATGTATTTCCCTATTCAAAAAATGGAAACTATCGAAGTAGGACCTTTTGAATTTCATGATAAAATGCCTTTGAAAAGAAACTACGCTGAAAAAGGGGTAAGAGTAGTGCCTCACGCGGTGGCTAGAGAAGGGGCTTATATAGCATCTGGGGTTATTATGATGCCATCTTATGTAAATATTGGGGCGTATGTAGATAGTGGTACTATGGTAGATACTTGGGCTACGGTAGGAAGTTGTGCTCAGATAGGTAAAAATGTACATCTAAGTGGTGGTGTTGGTATTGGTGGTGTTTTAGAGCCATTACAAGCGGCCCCTGTAATCATAGAAGACGATGTCTTTGTTGGGTCTAGATGCATTGTGGTAGAAGGTGTACATGTTGAAAAAGAAGCTGTTTTAGGTGCTAATGTGGTATTAACAAGTTCTACTAAGATTATAGATGTAACAGGAGAACAGCCAATTGAATATAAAGGGAGAGTACCAGCTCGTTCAGTAGTAATTCCAGGAAGTCTTACTAAAAAATTCCCTGCAGGAGAGTATCAAGTACCTTGTGCTTTAATTATCGGTAAGAGAAAAGAATCAACAGATAAGAAAACCTCTCTTAACGATGCTTTAAGAGAGAATAATGTAGCGGTATAGTCTTTATGTCTGTAAAAACAAAATTGCTAAAATGGTTCTATAATCCAAAAGTAATTTTTGGGGTTTATTCCTTGGCGGCTATTTTTTCTGCACTTAGTAAATATTTTCATGGGAAAGAGGCTTATAATAATTATTTGTTATTCAAATATGTATTCTTCCATACAGTAGATAAGAAGAATTTATATGCACAATATCCTGAACTTTACTTTGATAGCAATCATTACGGAATATTTTTTAGTACGATAATAATGCCCTTCGCATTGATGCCAGATGCAATAGGAATGGTTTTATGGAATTTAGCAAATGTATGGCTGCTGATGTACGCATTCGCTAAGCTACCCATATCTACTAATAAAAAAACATTGTTAGCATGGTTGTGTTTACAGGAATATATTACAGCAGCAGTAAGTTTTCAATTTAATGTTGGGCTTACTGCCTTGCTTATGCTATCTGCCATTTATGTTGATAACAAAAAGGAAATACATGCATCTGTAGCTATTTTGACTGGCTTTTTCGTGAAAATTTATGGGATTGCAGGGTTAGCATTTTTCCCCTTTATATCTAATAAAAAGAAGTTTATTTTTTCCTCTTTAGGAATTTTTGTTCTCTTTTTAATTCTGCCTATGCTCCTATCTGATATGCATTTTGGACTTCAGTCTTACCTAGATTGGTATCAGTCTTTAAGTGGAAAAAATCTATCTAATCAGGTTTTAGGAAATAGACAAGATTTTTCTTTAATGGGAATTGTAAGGCGAGTTCTTGGAGACCCTAATATATCAAACTTAGTATTTTTGGTACCTGGAATTATTCTCTTTGCATTGCCGTATATTAGATTTTCACAATATAAAGCCACGGCTTTCAGACTAATGATATTAGCTTCTACACTTTTGTTTATAGTTTTATTTAGTTCAGGTTCAGAATCACCTACTTATATTATTGCGGTTGCTGGAGTTATGATATGGTTTGTAATACAAAAAAATCAAACCTTTACCACAATGGCTCTTATGCTTTTCGTAATGGTACTGACTTGTTTTAGCTTTTCAGATTTATTTCCGAGGTCTATAAAAGAAGATTATGTTATTAAGTATTCTCTAAAAGCATTGCCTTGTTGTTTAGTTTGGTTTAGAATACTTTATGAATTATTGGTAAAAGATTTTGAAAAAGATTACTCATTAACCTAGTATTGTATTTATCTATGAAAACTATTTCTATTGTCATACCAGCACATAATGAGGAGAATAACATTGGACCTATATGTGCAGAGATAAAAAAAGTGATGGAAGATGTACCTGATTATGACTTTGAAATTATCTTTGTAAATGATGGGAGTAGAGATAGCACTCAACGAGTTTTAGAGGAAGTTTCTAAAGAAATAAAAGAAGTTAAATACATTGAATTTTCAAGGAACTTTGGACATCAATGTGCTGTAAAGGCGGGAATGGATTTTGCCAAAGGAAATGCCGTTGTTTCTATGGATGCGGATATGCAGCATCCTCCCAGATTGATTCCCAAAATGATAAAAAAATGGGAAGAAGGCTATGATATAGTTTATACCATAAGAGCTTATCCTAAAGAAATTTCTTTTTTCAAAAAAACAACTTCCAAATGGTTTTATAACTTTTTATCCAAAATATCGGATATTGATTTAACTAAAGGTGGTGGTTCTGATTTCAGATTGATGGACGCTTCCGTTATTGATATTATCCGAAATGTAAAAGAAGAGGATCTTTTTTTAAGAGGGTGGACGAATTGGGTTGGTTTTAAACAAACGGGCGTAAGTTTTGTTGCAGCTGAAAGATTATCGGGAGAAAGCAGCTACAATCTAAAGAAAATGATTAGTTTCGCGTTTACAGGAATAACATCATTTAGTATAAAACCGCTTTATTTGGCGGCTTATTTAGGTTTTTTCTTTTCCATATTGGCGGTATTCATTTATATACCTTATGTGGTGTATGCATTTTGGTCAGATACGGAAATTTCTGGTTGGGCATCTCTAATTATGACAATGGTCTTTTTTGGTGGGGTTCAGCTTATTATTCTTGGAATAATGGGGATTTATCTAGGGAAGATTTTTAAACAAGTTAAAGAACGCCCCAATTATATTATTAGAACAAAAAACTTTTAAACTAAATGGTTCTACTCTCATTTGATATAGAAGAATTTGATATGCCCTTAGAATACCAAGGGGATATCCCTTTTGAGGAACAACTAAAAGTATCTCAAGAGGGACTAAAAAACATACTGGGAATATTAAGAAAACATCAAATAAAAGCGACTTTTTTTTCTACAGTAGTTTTTGCAGAAAATAGTCAGGGTTTAATTCATCAGTTACTATCAGAAGGACACGAACTTGCCTCACACACTTGGTATCATTCAAAATTCAAAGATGTAGATTTAAAAAAATCAAAAGAACATCTTAGTTCCTTATTTAACACACAAGTGGTGGGACTAAGAATGCCTAGAATGCAACCTGTTAAAGAGGAAGAGGTAAGTAAAGCAGGGTATTTATACAACTCTTCTATCAATCCTACCTTTTTGCCAGGAAGATATAACAATTTACATATTTCTAAAACATACTTTAAAGAGGGAAATGTTTGGCAAATACCAGCCTCTGTTTCTTTATTAAGAGTACCTTTGTTTTGGCTTAGTTTTCATAATTTCCCGATATTTATATACCAACTGCTGGCTAATTATGCGTTAAAAAGAGATGGTTATCTTAATATCTATTTCCATCCTTGGGAATTTTCTAATATTAGTAAAAAAAGTTACAAATTACCGTCCTATACTACCAAAAATACAGGTGAATCTATGGTAAGAAGATTTGATAATTTTGTATCTTGGTTAAAGAACAAGGGTGAAACATTTGTAACTTATAAAGAATTTTTAGCTGAAAAAACAAAATAATCATTATGAAAATAGCCTTCGATGCCAAAAGATTTTTTCATAATACCTCAGGTCTAGGGAACTATTCTAGAGATTTGGTAAGAATTTTGGCTTCAGAATTTTCGCAATATCAATACTATCTTTTAGCTGAAAAAAGAAGTGAAAGAGGAAAAGATATTTTAACATTACCCAATGTTACTTTTAAAGAAATATCCAAAGGATTTTTAGCGAGGCAAAGGCAAATGGGAACTGATGCTCAGAATTTAAAAGCCAATATCTTTCACGGACTTTCTGGAGAACTCCCTCTGATATGGAATGATAGAACAATTAAAAAAGTGGTAACTATTCATGATTTAATTTTCTTGCGTTACCCTCAGTTTTATTCTTTCTTTGACAGGAAAATTCATTTTTGGAAATTTAAAAAGGCTGCTCAACAAGCAGATGTTATCATTGCCATTTCGGAACAAACAAAAAGAGACATTATTAAATACCTAAATGTTTCGGAAAGTAAGATAAAAGTGGTTTATCAAGGCTGCCATAAAGCTTTTAAGAACCCACTAAGCTCCAGCGAGCTTACTAAAATTGCTTTAAAATATCAGCTACCAAAGCGTTTTTTACTAAATGTTGGTACCATAGAAGAAAGGAAAAATTTACTCAATGTAATCAAAGCTTTAGATGGTACAAATATCCCTTTAGTGGTAGTGGGACGAAAAACAAAATATCAAAAAGAAATTGATAAAATTCTAGCTCAAACCAAAGTAGAAGTCCGTTTTTTAGAAAATGTATCTATGGAGGAACTGGCAGGGATTTATCAGTTGGCAGATATATTTATTTATCCCAGCCTTTTTGAAGGATTTGGTATTCCTGTTATAGAGGCTTTATATTCAGGCACTCCTGTTATTACGAGTAATATAAGTAGTATGCCCGAAGCTGGTGGTCCAGATTCTACTTATATCAATCCACAGAATATACCAGATATTAAATCCAAAATCCTATTTTTATGGAATAATGAAGCGGAAAGAAAACGCCGTTCAGAAAAAGGATTAGACTATGTGCAGAGGTTTAATGATGAAAATATAGCTGCCGATTTAATGAAAGTCTATAAGGAGGTACTAAGTTAACTACAAGTTAAAATTAAAAAAGAATTTAAAATATTAAGTTCAAATTTGTATTTTTGTGCAAATCGTTACTTAAATAAAAAAACAAAAAATAATGAGAATACTAATCGTTGGAAATGGAGGTAGAGAATCTGCTCTAGCTATGAAACTCAAAGATGATAAAAGAGTTACCCAAATGTATTTTGCTAAAGGCAATGCCACTACACAAGCCTTAGGTAAGACAGCACACGAAACTGATATTAAATACCTAAGAGATTTTGCTATCAAAGAAAAAATAGATTTAACCATTGTAGGTCCAGAAGCTCCACTGGTAGACGGTTTAGTAGACGAATTTAAAAAGTTGGATTTAAAAGTTTTTGGTCCTAACCAAAAGGCAGCTAGCCTAGAAGGAAGTAAAGCATTTTCTAAGAAATTTATGCAGAAACATGGCGTTAAAACGGCTGTTGCAAAAGTTTTTGATGCTTACGAAGAAGCTAAAGAATATCTAAATAACAAAAACTATCCTTTAGTAATCAAGGCAAGTGGTTTGGCTGGAGGCAAAGGTGTAGTTATTTGTGAAGACTATGATGAAGCATTGGCTACCCTTGATGATTTTATGATTAGAAGAATCTACGGAGATGCAGGGATTAGAGTCATTATAGAGGAGTATTTAAGAGGATTTGAAGCTTCTATCATTGCTTTCTCTAATGGCAAAGAACTTTTCCCGTGTATACCAGTGAAAGACTATAAGAAGGTAGGCAACGGAGATAAAGGAGCAAATACAGGAGGAATGGGTAGTGTGGCTCCAAGCCCAGAGTTTACAGAGGCTCACATGGAAGACTTCAAGAAAAATATACTCACCCCAACTATTCAAGGGCTTAAAGCTGATGAACTTGAGTTTAAAGGATTTATCTTCTTTGGTCTGATGGTAACAGCTGATGGTTGCTACTGTTTAGAATACAATATGAGATTAGGTGACCCTGAAACACAGGTGATTATGCCATTATTGGAAAATAATCTTATTGATGTTATTGAAGATTGTTTAGCAGGTAAAGAAGTGGAGCTTAAATTCAAAGACGAAAAAGCCGTATGTTTGGTAATGTGTTCTGGAGGTTATCCTAGAAATATAGAAACAGGGTACGAAATAACAGGCTTAGATAAGGTAGCTCATAGCCAAGTCCTATTTGCAGGGGCTACTAGACAAGGGGAAAGAGTCATTACTAACGGAGGGCGAGTGGTTAATTTTGTAGCCACAGCTCCAACTTATGAGGAAGCACGAAAGAAAGTTTATGCTGATGCTCATACAGTAAATTTTGATTATGCTTTTTATCGTGATGATATTGCTAAATTTTAATCAGATTATAATTATATAACTAAATATTGAAAAGTAATTATGTGAAATTTGTTAATAATTTCCATAGTTACTTTTTGTCTAAATAAACCATCTATGCAAAACGGAATTATTATATTAGACTTCGGTTCTCAGTACAACCAACTGATAGGAAGACGTATTAGAGAAATGGAAGTTTACTCTGAAGTATTGCCTTACAATACACCTATTGAAGTCATATTAGAAAAGAATCCAAAAGGAATTATCTTATCTGGTGGACCTAGCTCTGTAAATGCGGAAAATGCCCATTTAGTAGATAAAGCTTTGTTTGAACAATCAATTCCTGTATTAGGAATCTGTTATGGTATGCAGTTAACGACTCATCTACTGGGAGGTACTGTTAAAAAAGGTATCAAAGGAGAATATGGCAAAGCTGAACTTAAAATACAACAGTCTTCTAAATTATTTCAAGGAGTTTCGGAAGAGTCTATTGTTTGGATGAGCCATTTTGATGAAGTAGAAGAAGTACCAGAAGGTTTTACTATTAACGCTAAAACAGAAGTAATTTCAGCCATTTCTAACGAAGATAAAGATATTTATTGCGTTCAGTTTCACCCAGAGGTTTCTCATACAGAAGAAGGGGTTAAAATGCTAGAAAACTTTGTTTTTAATATTTGTAAGGCAGAGAAAAACTGGAAACTTACTAGCTATATAGACCGTACCATAGAAGAAATTAGACAAAAAGTTGGTAATCAAAAGGTGATATTAGGACTATCTGGAGGTGTAGATTCTTCTGTAGCAGCGGTTTTAATCCATAAAGCGATTGGCTCTCAACTGACTTGTATTTTTGTAGATACAGGTCTTTTAAGAAAAAATGAAGCACAGAAGGTAATGGAGAATTATGGCTCTCATTTCAATCTTAACATTAAGCTGATAGATGCTTCAGAGAGATTTTTATCAAAATTAAAAGGTGTTTCAGACCCTGAACAAAAACGAAAAATCATCGGAAATGAGTTTGTAGCTGTTTTTGATGAAGAATCTCATAAAATAGAAGGTGCTAAGTTTTTAGCTCAAGGAACAATCTATCCCGATGTAATAGAATCTCAATCAGTTAAAGGTCCATCTGCAGTTATAAAATCTCATCATAATGTAGGTGGTTTACCAGAAGATATGGAATTTGAACTTTTAGAACCTTTGAGAGAGCTTTTCAAAGATGAAGTAAGAAAAGTAGGAGAGGAGCTAGGCATTCCACATCATTTGGTTTACAGACATCCGTTTCCGGGACCTGGATTAGGTATTAGAATTTTGGGTGAAGTAGATGCTGAAAAAGCTAAAATATTGCAAGAAGCCGATGATATTTTTATAGAAGAACTTTATAAAAATGATTTATACGATAAGGTGTCTCAAGCGTTTGTGGTATTACTTCCTGTAAAATCGGTAGGAGTTATGGGAGACGAGAGAACTTATGAATACACAGCTGTGGTGCGTTCTGCAAATACAATAGACTTTATGACGGCAACCTTTAGTAAATTTCCTTGGGAGTTCTTAGAAAAGGTATCTAATAGAATCATCAATGAAGTTAAAGGCATCAATAGAGTAGCTTATGATATCTCTAGTAAACCACCTGCAACTATAGAATGGGAGTAAAAGTAAAATTTTTAAAAAGAACGAAATAATATGTTTTTAATTACTACGGAACAGTCATTTACAAAAAATGTTGGCTCTGCTTGGGATAAAACCTATGAGAAATTAGAAGATTGGCAACAGTCCATATTTTCTAATATCCCTAACTTTATTGTAGCAATTTTTGTTTTTACAGTCGCTCTATTTTTATCAAGAATTATTTATAGAGTTGTTGTTAGTCTACTTTACAAAACATCTTTACAAGATTCTGCTAAAAATGTAATTGCCAGAATGGTATCTATAGGAGTTATTATGCTTGGGATTATACTCGTTTTGGTAGTTCTTAACCTTAATGGTGTTTTAAATACGATTCTTGCGGGTGCGGGTGTTATGGGGTTAGCCGTAGGTCTAGCATTACAAGGAACGCTATCCAATACCTTCTCAGGAGTGGTACTTTCTTTAGTGAAAAATATCAGAATTGGCGATTGGGTATCCTCAAATAATTTCTCTGGTCAAATTATGGATATAGACTTTAGAATGACTACGATAAAAGATATAGATAATAATATTGTATTGATACCTAATAAATTAGTGTTAGACTCACCGATAAAAAATGCTTCTTTGACTCCTCAAAGAAGACTTATCTTAACCTGCGGTGTGGGGTATGAGTCTGATTTAGATAAAGTTAAAGAAATTGTTCTAGAAACAGTAAAAAAAACGGTTGAATATTTAGTAGAGGAAGAAGAAATTACTTTCCTCTATACCTCGTTTGGAGATAGTGCTATTGATTTTGAATTGAGATGTATGCTCAATGTTAGCTCTGGCTTGTTGGTAGCACAACAAAAAAGTAATCTTATTACTGCCCTAAAGAAAAGGTTTGATGAGGAAGGTATAAATATACCATTTCCTATTAGAACTTTTAAATTTGAACAATAGAATAGAAAAGCCTTGCTTCTTCTAGGATAAGAGCAAGGCTTTTTTTATTTCATATCGTACATCACCATTGCGGTCATCAGTTTTGGAGATATTAGAGTAGATTTAGGTGGCATTTTTTGATTTAAGTCGGATATTTTAACCAAATCATTAAAACTTACTGGATAAACCCCAAAAGCAACTTGATATTCGTTTGAGTCTACCTTGTCTTTTAATTTTAGTATTCCGTTAATATCAGAAGTTCCCTTTAAAAATTTAACTCTATCCGAAATCTTAGAGTTTTCTATACCTAAAATTGGTTTTAGAATAAACTTTTCTAAAAGGTAATGATCCATACTCTCCAATCCTTCTTCCGTAGGACGAAGGTCGTGTTTAATGTGTAGACTATAAAATTTCCCATCTAAATACATACTGATATGGAATTTTTTAGAAGGGAAATAAGGCGTTTCTCCCTTTTCATAGATAAGGAAATCTTGCTCCAATCGTTTTAAGAAATCTTCCTTAGAAAATCCGTTAAGGTCTTTTATCAATCTGTTGTAATCGTGTATTTTTATAGACTGATTAGATACAATGAAACTATAAACAAAGTTATAACCTTCTGTACCTAAACTCTTTTTGTTTTTCTCTCTTTGTAATTTTGCATTCAATGCAGCAGAGCCAATTCTATGGTGTCCGTCGGCTATGTAGAAAGAGTCTATTTGGTCTATAACCTCTTTAAACTGTTGGAGTTTTAGGCGGTTATCTATTTTCCAAACTTTATGACAAATATTTTGGTCATCTTTGAAATTTATGATAGGAATGTTTTTCTCCTCAAGATTCATCAACATTTCTACCTTTGAGTTTGCTGGATAGGTAAGGAGTACAGGTTCTGCTTGTAGTTCTACCTTACCAAGGTATTCGGCTAACCTTTCTTTTTTATGTGTAATAGTAGCCTCGTGCTTTTTTATTTTGCCATTCCAAAAATCTTCTACAGAAACTAATCCTAATAAACCTCTGAAAACGGTTTTGTTAGGCATTATTTGCTCGTATAAGTAGTAAGAAGCGGCATCTTGCATAAGATTACTCTTTGCTATTTCTTCGTAGTTATTTCTTACCTTTCTTAAATTTCTGTTTACATCTTTGGATTTACTGCATATATAGGGCTTTACCATATTGATGTAGCTTCCTTCTATGTTCGCTTTTTCAGCTATCACATCATCAGTATAGTTATCCAACGGACGAGTGGGAAATATGTTAATGTACTCGCTTCTTGGTCTTACTCCTTTAAATGGTTTAAATGTAGGCATTTTACGAATTAAAGTTTATAATTTGTTGAGCAAGTTCTGTTCCTATTCTTTCTTGAGCTTCAAGAGTGTTGCCTCCTAAATGAGGACTTAAAGACAAACTAGGATTCATAAGTAGAGCGAGAGAAGGTTCTGGTTCATTTTCAAAAACATCTAGAGCAGCACCTGCTATTTTACCGTTTTCAATAAATTCTAGTAATGCTTCCTCATTAAGCACACCACCTCTAGCTGTATTTACGATAAATACACCATCTTTCATGCGTTCATACTCAGCAGAATCTAGTATATATCCTTCTGTTTTAGGTGTGTTTATTGTAATGAAATCAGACGAAGACAGTAACTTAGGCAAATCGTTTGTAGTTTCTATTTCAAAATCAAGACTTCTCCCATCAAAAAAATTGAGAGAAATAGTTTCTTTTTTAGTTTTTCTAGTGTAGGCTACGATATTCATTCCTAGGGCAATGCCTATTTTAGCCACTTCTTTACCAATACTTCCTAAACCGATAATCCCTAAAGTTTTTCCTGACAGTTCTACCGCTTTGGTGTAGGCTTTTTTCAAATCTTTAAACTTGGTATCGCCTTCCAAAGGCATCATTCGGTTAGATTCGTGTAAAAATCTCGCCAAAGAGAAGAAATGAGCAAATACCATCTCTGCCACAGATTTAGACGAAGCTAAAGGGGTATTGATTACTTTAATACCTTTGGATAAAGCATAATCTACATCTATATTATCCATTCCTACACCACCTCTACCTATTATTTTGAGGCTAGGGCAGGCATCTATTAAGTCTTTTCTTACTTTGGTGGCACTTCTTACAAGAAGTACATCTATATTATTTTCATTTATAAAGTTAGCTAATTGTTCTTGAGCCACACGATGCTCAACAAACTTTATCCCTGCATTTTTTAACATGGCAATCCCTGCATTGGACATACCATCATTAGCTAATACTTTCATATTACTCATTTACTATTAGTCTAAAGATTTCATAACATTTACCAACACCTGTACACTTTCCAGCGGAAGTGCATTGTAAAGGCTGGCTCTATAACCACCAATGCTTCTATGTCCATTAAGTCCATTGATGCCTGCTTCTTTCCATAGAGCGTCAAACTTTTCTTTTTTAGACTCATCAGTCAATTTAAAGCTCACATTCATCACAGAACGGTCTTCTGTAGAAGCAAAACCTTCAAACAGAGGGTTTCTATCTATTTCGTTATAGATAAGTTCGGCTTTAGCTTTATTTTTAGTTTCGGCAGCTGCAATTCCTCCATTTTGTTCTAAATGTTGTAGCGTAAGCAATGAGGCATAAACGGCAAAAACAGGAGGTGTATTAAACATAGACTCCTTTTTGATATGTAGAGAATAATCCAAATAAGAAGGAATCTCTCTTTGTGTTCTTCCTAAAACATCTTTCTTTACAACCACTAATACCGTTCCTGCCGGTCCCATATTTTTTTGTGCTCCAGCGTAGATTAAATCAAACTTAGAAAAGTCCAGTTGTCTAGAGAAAATATCCGAACTCATATCACACACCATTGGAGCTTCCACTTGCGGAAACTCTTTCATTTGAGTACCATAAATGGTATTGTTAGAAGTACAATGGAAATAATCAAAATCTTTCCCAACAGTATAGTTTTTAGGGATATAGCTGTATTGGTCGGTTTTTGATGAGGCTACAATTTCTACATTTCCTAATTTTTGTGCTTCTTTTATTGCCCCTGCAGCCCAGGTCCCCGTATCTAGGTAAGCGGCTTTACCAGTAGTGGTAAGCAAATTAAAAGGAACCATAACAAACTGCAAACTAGCACCTCCTTGTAAAAATAAGGCTTCATAATCATCGTTAAGATTCATTAGCCTTTTTACAATGGCTCTAGCTTCATCCATTACCGCTACAAAATCTTTGGAACGGTGGGAGATTTCTAATAAAGATAAGCCTAATCCGTTAAAATCAAGCACCGCTTCCGCTGATTTTTGAAAAACCTCTTGCGGGAGTATGCACGGACCAGCACTAAAATTATGTTTTTTATTCATTTTTATTTCTATTAGATTATTTCTATTTAAAACTAAAACGCCCGCCATTTTCAGTTTAATAGCGAGCGATATTGGGGTGTCTATTCACCGTGTAGAAATGCTTTCTTAGATAATAGTTGTTCTTCTGTTTCTACATTATCTTCATCTGGGATACAACAATCTACAGGACATACAGCAGCACATTGTGGTTCTTCGTGGAAGCCTTTACATTCTGTACATTTGTCCGAAACTATAAAATAGACATCATCATTTACTGGCTCTTGTGGAGCATCTGCATCTACCGTAAGCCCAGAAGGTAGTGTTACCATTCCTTTTAGTTCTGTTCCGTCAGAAGCACGCCAATCTACAGCTCCTTCATATATTGCGTTATTAGGACATTCTGGCTCACAAGCCCCACAGTTAATGCATTCGTCAGTGATTATGATTGCCATTATTAATAAATTTTTAAATTTGCACAAAGTTATCATATTTTTATACAAAATACCAAATGAATATCAGTATTAAAATTTCAGGCTTAGCTCAACTGGGACTTTTCATAAACCAATTTTTAGAAAAAACGGAAGAGGTTTACTCAGAGGAAGAAGCTTTATTTTCAGCGAAACTAAGCCGTGCAGAAATAGAAAATCCTTGGTTTACTCAGGATAGTTTACGGTTTGCACTAAAGCAATGGGCAGATTTATTAACCGAAGAAAACCTCAATGATTGGGTAAATAGTTATCCCGAAACTAAAGGCGGTAAAAAAGTAGGGTTGATTTTAGCAGGAAATATTCCTTTAGTTGGATTTCACGATGTTATCACAGTCGTACTTAGTGGGCATACACCTGTTATTAAAATGTCCTCTAAAGATAAGCAAGTTTTACCTTTTCTTTTAGAAAAATGGGCTTCACTTTCTGAAGGTATAGAATATCAGTTGGTAGAAAAACTAGAGAATTACGACGCTGTAATTGCTACGGGAAGTAATAATACGGCGAGGTATCTAGAGTATTACTTTAAAAATAAGCCAAATATTATTCGCAAAAACCGAACTTCGGTGGCGGTTCTTTCGGGGAAAGAAACAAATGAAGAATTACAACTTTTAGCCGAAGATATTTTTAGATATTTTGGTCTAGGCTGCCGCAATGTTACGAGGCTTTTCATTCCTCAAGATTTTAAACTAGAGCGTTTGTTTGAAAACTTTGTAGGGTTTCAGGATATCATCAATCATAATAAATACGCCAACAATTACGATTATAACCGTGCGGTATATCTCCTAAATCAAGAAAATTTTTGGGATAATAATTTTGTAATGCTTAAAGAAGATACTCAACTTTTCAGTCCGCTTTCGGTAATTAACTTTAGCCGTTATGATACTATTGCAGAAGTTGAGACTTTCCTAAATGAAAACCACGAAAATATACAGTGCATTGTTAGTCATCTCCGTTTGAATAGGGGAGAAGTAGGCTTTGGCGAGGCCCAAACGCCTAGCCTAAATACTTATGCCGATGATGTAGATACTATGGCTTTTCTAAGAACCATAGACTAATTAGGAATGAATTAAATTTGTTATATTTGTCAAAATTAAAAAACAATCTTATGGAATATTCTAACGATTTACTAGTGGCACAAGCTACAGATGTTGAAAAAGCAACATTCTACAAGAAAACTTATACTCATTTAGCATTAGCGGTATTGGCTTTTGTGGTGGTGGAGAGTCTTCTTCTTAGTGTAGTGCCTGAAGAAATTATTATTTCTATGATTTCTGGGAAGTACATTTGGCTTTTGATATTAGGAGGCTTTTGGTTAGCTTCTATTTTAGCGAACAAATGGACGCTTTCACAGAATAAAAACACGCAGTATATGGGCTTAGGGGTCTATGTGTTGCTAGAGGCTGTTATTTTCTTACCGATGATTTACATTGCTATGTTTTATAGCGACCCAACTCTAATACCACAAGCGGCTATTATTACTCTAGCACTGTTTGGTGGGCTTACAGGAGTAGCATTTACTAGCAAAAGAGATTTTTCTTTCTTAAGAAATATCATTGTAGTGGGAGGATTTGTAGCTTTAGGACTTATTGTAGCTGGAGCTCTTTTTGGGTTTAACCTTGGGCTTTGGTTCTCTGTAGGTATGGTACTTTTAGCATCAGCGAGTATCTTATACGAAACACAAAAACTACAATTTACTTATACCAAAGAGCAGTATGTAGGAGCTTCTCTACAACTGTTTGCCTCTGTAATGCTTCTGTTCTGGTATGTGTTAAGAATTTTAATGTCTAGAAGAGATTAAAAGTATTTTACTTAAAAAAGATAAAAAATCCTGAACCAAACAGTTCAGGATTTTTTTTAGATTTCTTCAATTTTAACTTCTGACGAACTTGCCGATGCTTTCCAGCAGTTGTGGACGGTCGTCTAAGGCGATTTGGGCTACGGCGTAAAACTCCCGAACCCAATCGGAAAGGGTGGCAAAGGCTTTGTTTTTCTGTTGGGTGGCATCTTGGCTTTCGCCTTTTTCTTTTTCGTAAGCCGCACGGAGGGTTTCTACTTGTTGGATTTGTGCGACTTGAGCATCAACCGCCGCTTTATTGATTTTGAATTTTTCTAACAACGGTTGGGCTTCACTGTGGCTTTGGGCTTGTTCGTAAAAGGTTTTGATTTCTTGCATTGCTTTGAGATAAGCGGCAGACAAACTCCCATCGATGGCGAGGGTTTTCCAAAGTTCTGTTTTTTTCATTAGGGCAACTTTGGCTATTTTGCGGTGTTTGTTGTAAGTTTTCTTTAGAACATCAAAGGCGTCTGAAAACCGAGCATAGGCCTCTTTTTCTTCGGCGGTTTCTTGTTGGTTTTGGTTGTAGAGTTGCTGGGTTTGGTCAAATAGGGCTTTGCCTTCAGCAATTTTGGCATCATCATAACCAAACTCTGCCAGTTCGGTTTTTAAATCTTGTACCTCATCAAGGTTAGCGAATAACAGACGGTAATTCTCCAAGTATTGGAGTTCGGAAATTCTTTTTACTTTCATAAGTGTTAAATTTTAGTGATTTGTATTTAGTTTTTTAAATTATTTTCAAATTTATAAATAAAAACCACTCATTCTTCTATCGCCCTAAGCCGTTTTTGTATTTTTCATCAACAATTTGGGTTGCCCATTGTCATTCTTCTATCGCCCACCAACTTTTTGTGTCGCCCCGAGCCTTTCTTCTATTGCCCGTACTTATTCTTGTATCGCCCACACCCATTTTTGTGTCGCCCTAAGTGGTTTTTGATGGATTGTGGGTTAAAGTTAAGGATTTTTTATAATATTTCCCAATCTTCGTAGCCTTCGTTTTTTAGTTGCTTGATTTCTTTGGTGTATGCTGCCCACTTGTCCATATCTTCAAAGAGTGGTACGCCCTTGTATTTATCAAAGAAGGCTTGTTTTTCTTCTTTGGAGAGTGCTACTTTTTTATCGGGGTATATTTGGTTGTAATAGACTTCTAAAAAGTAGATGCTGTTGTTTTTTACTCTGTTGAATTCTTTTTCCCATTCGGGTAATTGTTTTTTGTTGCTCATATTTTTAAATTTATGGATTATTTTCTTCGTCAGTAGGAATAATGGGAACAACTACATTTTCTATCTCGCTAACTGCTAAGGTCATTTTAACTATTTCTTAATTATCTCTCTTACATTTTCAATAAGGCAAATATACAACTTTCAAGGGTTTTGAATGTTTTTGTAAGTAGGAGTATATTATTATTTACTTATTTTTGCTCCCTAAATTATTTGTGTGTTTTAATATGGATTTAAACCAACTTTTCACCAATCAAAGAACAGGTAACGACCCTAATACCAAAGTTTCTCGCAACGATTTCCAAAGGGATTATGATAGAATTATATTCTCTTCGGCTTTCAGAAGGTTGCAAAATAAAACGCAAGTGTTCCCTTTGCCAGGGAGTGTTTTCGTACATAATAGGCTTACGCATTCGTTGGAGGTTTCGTCTGTTGGGCGGAGTTTAGGAAGTCTAGCGGGAGCTTTCTTGGTGGAAACTTATAAGAACGATTTATCCGAGACAGCAAAACACTTCTATACCTATCAGCTAGGAGAGGTTATCGCAGCGGCTTGTCTTTGCCACGATATAGGTAACCCTGCTTTTGGACATTCGGGAGAAGATGCCATCGCAAGTTATTTCGCTAGGAATGAAAGCGAACTCAAACCTAAATTCGCACCTAACGAATGGGCAGATTTTATCAATTTTGAAGGAAATGCCAATGCGATAAGAGTGCTTACCAATAAACAAGTAGGAAAGGAAAAAGGAGGCATTCAACTTACCCATACTACTTTAGCGAGTATCGCAAAGTATCCTTGTGAGGCGATAGCTAAAGATAAAAGTGTTCTGCACCGAAAGAAGTTTGGATTCTTCCAAAGCGAAAAAGAAACTTTTAAGCACATTGCCGAAAATACAGCGATGATACAGGAAACTCAAAATCCGTTAGGCTACAAAAGACACCCTTTTGTGTGGTTGGTAGAAGCGGCAGATGATATTTGCTACAATATCATAGATATGGAAGACGCCCATAGATTGGGGATTGTAAATACTTCGGATTGTAAAAACTTGTTTTATGATTTAATAAAATCCATAGAGATTGACACTAAAAAGATAGACCAAAAACTAAGTGTAATTACGGATAGTAACGAGCAAATTTCTTATTTAAGAGCTAAAGTCATCAACTCTTTAATTAACAAGTCTATTGAAATATTTAAAGATAATGCGGTAGATTTATTAGAAGGGAATTTTGCTAGTTCTTTGCTTGGCATTTACCAAAAAGAAAATGATGCCCTCCAAAAGATAGAGAAATTTTCCGTTGAAAAAATATATAATCATAAGGCGGTAGTAGAGATTGAAAACGCGGGTTATAATGTAATGTATGAGTTGCTAAATCACTTTATTCCTTCGGCGGTTCTAGCCCCTTCGGAGCGAAAAGGTTATGATAAAAAGGCTCTTCAGCTAATTCCTAATCAGTTTAGGGTAGAGGAGGGAACTGTGTATCAAAAAGTATTGGGCGTACTAGATTTTGTAAGCGGTATGACGGATAACTACGCCACCGACCTTTACCGAAAAATTAAAGGGATTGATATTGGTATGACGATGTAGAGTGATAATAATCCTAAAACTTATTTTGTATCTTTGCTCGGCAAAATAAGTAAGACTATGGTAGAAACATTTGAAGACGACACAACTAAAGACCCTTATCATTCGTTTAGAGAAAAACTAAATGAAGCTCATGATTTTCCAACGGATTATCTTTTTAAATTTATTTTCCCTAATGATAAGGCTAAACTTACAGAAATTTATCAGATTTTTGATAATACTCAGAACTCCATATCTACTAAGGAAAGTAAGAACGGTAAATATATCTCTGCCAGTATCCAAGCGTTTGTTCTAGATGCAAATCAGGTGATTAACCTTTATAAAGAAGTTCACAAGATAGAAGGTGTAATAATGCTATAAATATTATTAAAAAAGTAAGAAAAGATTTTAATTTTTTCTTACTTTAAAATTTTTATACCCTTCATAAGGTGCAAAATAACCTAGATTCCAATAAGATTGTAGTAGAGACTCTACAAATTCATCGTGTCTATTTCTGTATGGGTCGTAAGGTTCTTTTATATCTACATCAGCAATATTACCTTTTACATTCCACCAGAAAGCACTCCAGCCTCCTCTCAATTCTTTGATAATATCATATACACTTTTTCCTGTGGCTCTGTACATTAGTTTGGCAAAAATACGACCTTCGGAGGTGGTTAAATCTCTTAGTTTTTTTTCGTAGGCTTGTGCAAGTTCTTCTTGTTTAGCTTTTATGTATTTTCTTTTTTCAGATTTATCATCAAGACGAGAGGTGTAGTTATTTATTTCGTTATATTGTTCTAAAGCAGTGATAAATAAAGGATAAACTCGGTTTAATTTTTTACTTAAAAAGAAATAATAATTTTTATCTAACTGATTATTAAATCTAGGCTTGTTTGGAATAACTACTTCATCTAAAACGATTACTGTTTCGCCTTCAATTTCGTAGATTTTGGCTTGTTGTTTCGCGTCGTAATAATAGTAATTTCCGTAGTCATCTTTCTTGAGTAATTCCTTTGGATATTGTGATAGCGCCTTTACAACAAGGGTATCCTTTTGTGCTTTAGACATAAAACCGATACACAAAAAAATAATCAGTAGATTTATTTTAAAATTCATTACTTTTACCTTCTCAAAATAAAAACTGTTTAATATCAAAAATTATTCCTTTTTATGAAATTTGAAAAGAAATCTTTAAAATTTTTAGAACAATACCTTAATACAGCTTCTCCTACAGGATATGAACACGCTGGACAGAAATTATGGATGGATTACATCAAGCCCTATGTAGATGAAGTAAGAACAGACCATTATGGGACAGCTTACGGAATCATCAATCCTGATGCATCGTTTAAAGTAGTTATAGAAGCTCACGCTGATGAAATTTCTTGGTATGTTAATTATATTACTGAAGATGGACTTATCTATGTAATTAGAAATGGTGGTTCAGACCAAAGTATTGCTCCATCTAAAGTAGTGAATATACACGGAGAAAAAGGCATTGTAAAAGGTGTTTTTGGGTGGCCCGCAATACATACTAGAGCTAAACAAGAAGAGCCTGTACCTAAAATAGAAAATATCTTTATAGATTGTGGAGCTAAGTCTAAAGAGGAGGTAGAAAAAATGGGCATCTATGTTGGTTGTATGATTACTTACCCTGATACCTTTTTTGAACTTAACGACCGCTATTTTGTCTGTCGTGCTTTGGATAATAGAATAGGCGGTTTTATGATAGCCGAAGTAGCTAGACTACTAAAAGAAAATAAAAATAAACTGCCATTTGGATTGTATATTACCAATTCTGTACAGGAGGAAGTTGGGCTTTACGGTGCCGAAATGATAGCCAATACCATTAAACCTAATATCGCTATCGTAACCGATGTTACCCACGATACTACGACGCCTTTTATTGATAAGAAAAAAGAAGGAGAGCAAAAATGTGGCGATGGACCAGTGGTTTTCTTCGCTCCTAGTGTACATCATAACATTAGAACTCTAATTACAGATACCGCTAAAGCTAAAAAAATTCCTTTCCAAAGAGCAGCTTCTAGCCGTGTTACAGGGACAGATACTGATGCTTTTGCTCATTCTAATGGTGGTGTACCGTCTGCACTTATTTCGCTTCCGTTAAGATATATGCATACAACGGTAGAGATGGTGGATAAAACTGATGTGCAAAATGTAATTAAACTCATTTATGAAACACTTCTTAAAATAACTCCTGAAATGGAACTGAAGTATCATAAGTAACCACTGAAAAATTTTTGAGACTTTATATTTTTTTGTTATAATTGTTGTCTGGCTAGTATAGTATGAAAATAGATATAACCAATTTAAAACACTAAATATTATGAAAAAAAGCATTCAGTTTGTTCTACTTTTTGTTTCGTTTGTAGTATTTTCTCAAACAACGAGGTTTATCTATGATTTTAAATATAAAACCGATTCCACAGCAACTTCTTACCAAAGTGAATCAATGGTATTGGAGTTGAATAATGACGAGATTCAGTTTTATGAACAAAAAGCGATAAGGATAGATTCACTAAATGCTCTGAATAACAATGGTTCATCAAGCTATACTTTTGAGTTTGCGAAGATTAAAAGAAAACTATCCACTTCTACCAATAAGAATTACTATTTTCTTAGAGGAGATTATTGGGTTTATGAATCTAATGACAAAATTGAATGGAAGATAGAAAATGAAACTAAAAAAATTGGTGATTGGACTGCACAGCGAGCAACTACAAACTTTGGAGGTAGAAAATGGATTGCTTGGTTTGTGGCTTCTCTTCCAATTTCCGAAGGTCCTCACAAATTTAATGGTCTTCCTGGGCTTGTTGTAGAACTTTATGATACTAAAGATAATTTTATTTATAAATTATTAAAAATAGAGAAACCTAAGACTACGAATACTAATATTGTAGAGACCGTTTTCAAAAAGAATCCAGTTTCAATTCCATACAAAAAATTTAGAGAGATGCAGATAGACAACTATAATGACCCATATTATCAATTTCGCTCAATGAGAGAGGGGACTTGGGCAATTAATGTGGGAGGGCAGAAAGTGACTACTCACGAAGGTCTTAATAAAGTAACTAGAGATTTACAAGCCTATTTAAGAAAAAATAATAATCCTATAGAACTAGATAAAATAATTTCGTATAAGTAATTTTGGGTATTAAATTCAGTTTAAACAGTTTCTTGTAAAGGAATAATACCTTAAATTTGCCACCATTATGTGTGAAAAAGTCGTTTTAGTAAATCCTAAAGATGAGGTTTTAGGTGTGATGGAAAAACTCCAAGCACATAGAAGTGGTTTTCTGCATCGTGCTTTTTCAGTTTTCTTATTCAATGCCAAAGGAGAGATGCTCCTCCAAAGGAGGGCAGATGCTAAGTATCATTCACCTAAACTTTGGACTAACGCGGTTTGTTCTCATCCAAGATTAGGAGAAAGTTACAAGGCTGGAGCTCAAAGAAGACTCATTGAAGAGCTGGGTATTGATGCTGATATTTCCGAAAAATTTAGTTTTATTTATAAAGCCGAGGTTGGTGATAATCTTTGGGAACACGAGCTAGACTATGTATTTACAGGAATTTATGAAGGTGATTTTAATCTTAATCCTGAAGAAGTTTCGGAGATAAGATACATCTCTATGGAGGCTTTGGATAAAGAGTTAGAGGCTAATCCAGAGCAATTTACAGAATGGTTCAAAATCATTCTCAAAGAGTATAAACAAAAAATGTTGAAGTAATAAAATAATTTAATAATAAAAGTAATAATGAACAAAACAGCTTTATTTAACAAACATGTTTCGCTAGGAGCAAAAATGGTTCCTTTCGCTGGGTTTGAAATGCCTGTACAATATTCTGGAGTAACAGAAGAACACTTTACTGTAAGAGAAAAAGTAGGAATTTTTGATGTTTCTCATATGGGGCAATTCTTCATAGAAGGTGCTGGTGCTAAAGAACTTCTACAATATGTTACCTCTAATAATGTAGAGGCTTTAGAGAATGGCAAGGCACAATATTCTTGTCTTCCTAACGGAAAAGGTGGAATTGTAGACGACTTAATTGTTTACAAAATGGAAGACCAAAAGTATTTTGTAGTAGTAAATGCGTCTAATATTGATAAAGATTGGCAACATATCTCTAAATACAACGAGAAATTTGGAGCTAAAATGACTAATGCTTCAGACGAAATTTCTCTCATCGCAATACAAGGTCCTAAAGCACTAGATACTTTACAAAAACTAACAGATAATCAACTAGCAGATATTCCTTACTATCATTTTACTGTAGGAAGCGTAGATGGTGTGGCTGATGTTATTATTTCTAATACAGGTTATACAGGAAGCGGAGGCTTTGAGATTTATTTCAAAAATGAATACGCTGAGCAAATTTGGGACGCCTTGACTAAAGCAGGAGAGGAGTTTGGGCTTATCCCTTGTGGGTTGGCGGCTAGAGACACCCTTCGTTTAGAAAAAGGATTCTGTCTATATGGAAACGATATTGATGACACCACTTCTCCATTAGAAGCAGGTTTAGGCTGGATTACCAAACTAGATACAGAATTTGTAGATAGAGATTTTCTTGCTCAACAAAAAGAACAAGGCATTACGAGAAAATTAGTAGGTTTTGAAATGCAAGAAAAAGCCATTCCAAGACATGACTATCCTGTTGTAGATTCAGAAGGAAATATAATTGGTAAAGTAACTTCTGGAACCATGAGTCCTATGAAGAAAATTGGTTTGGGATTAGCCTATGTTGATCAGCCTCATTTTAAATTAGGGAGTGAGATCTTTATTCAGATTAGAAATAAAAATGTACCAGCAAAAGTGGTTAAGATACCTTTTGTTTAATGAGTTATTTACCCTAAATAAAAGTATTCTTTTAAGAAAGAATTACATTCCCTGTCATTGCTTCAGGTTTCTCTATATTCATTACTTTTAAGATACTTGGTGCAATGTCGCCTAATTTCCCTGGAGTTAAATTCCATACCTTGTCTTTATCCATAACAATAAGAGGAACTAAGTTGGTAGAATGTTGAGTATTAGGACTACCATCAGGATTTATCATAACATCAGAGTTTCCATGGTCAGCTAGTATAAATACAGTATAACCATTTTCGTAAGCTGTAGTGGCTACTTTTTCTATACATTTATCTACAGTTTCGGCTGCTTTTACAGCTGCTTCAAAAACACCTGTGTGCCCTACCATATCAGTATTAGCAAAGTTAAGACAAACGAAATCTGCTGTTTTATTCTCTAGTTCAGGTACAATTTTGTTGGTAATATCATAAGCAGACATTTCTGGTTTAAGGTCGTAGGTAGCCACATCTTTAGGGCTTGGACATAAGATTCTTTTTTCAGCATTAAATTCTTTCTCTCTACCGCCTGAAAAAAAGAAAGTTACATGAGGATATTTCTCTGTTTCCGCGACTCTTATCTGTGATTTTCCATTTCGTTCTAGGACTTCTCCTAAAGTATCGCTTAAAACCTCTTCATCAAAAACAACCTTTACCTCTTTAAAATCTTTATCATAATTGGTAAGTGTGATGTAATGGAGTTTTAGTGGTGTCATACCAAAATCAGGAAATGCTTTCTGAGAAAGAACTTCGGTAATTTCTCTACCTCTATCGGTTCTAAAATTAAAACAGAATACCACATCATCGTTTTCTATCTTTGCAATAGGATTTCCGAGTTCATCTACACAAAGAATAGGTTTCAAAAACTCATCAGAAACACCTTCTTGATAAGATTTTTCTATGCTCTCTACTACATTTTTGCTAGGTTTTCCCACAGCGTTTACCATCACATCATAAGCCAATTTTACCCTTTCCCATCTGCGGTCTCTATCCATTGCATAGTATCGCCCCACAACGCTAGCAAGTTTCCCAGTTGTATTTTGCATATGTTCTGTAAGCTCTTTTATAAAGTCTTTTCCTGAGTGTGGGTCGCAATCCCTACCATCTGTAAAGGCGTGTACAAAAACATTATCTTTTAATCCAAAATCATTTGCTGCAGACAATAGTCCTTTTAAATGATTGATGTGAGAGTGAACTCCACCATTGGATACTAAACCAATAAAATGTACTTTTTTACCATTTTCTTTGGCATAACTAAAGGCTTCTAAAATAGCCTTCTCTTGACCTAAAGTCTTATTTTCCACCGCCATATTGAGCTTTACCAAATTCTGATAAACCACTCTTCCTGCTCCTAAATTCATATGACCTACTTCAGAATTTCCCATTTGTCCGTCTGGTAACCCTACGGCTAAGCCACTAGCTTCTAATGTGGTATTGGGAAATTTACTGTAACAGCTATCCATAAATGGTGTATGTGCTTGGGCAATTGCAGAAACTTTATCATCTGTACCTAATCCCCAACCGTCTAATATTGCTAAAAGTACTTTTTTTGACATAATATGTTGTATTTTCCTACAAAATTACAAATTAAAACTTTTATGATAAGATATGTTTAATATCATATTTACACATAATTCTACTAAACATAGGCTTTCTCTGACTTTGCAAGTTGTTTAAATAATAAGTTTTGCTTATTTTCGTTCCTTTAAATAAATACTAAAAACCTCATTTTAAAATCAAGATGAATAAAAATAAAATATGGATAGCTACGGCGGTACTTTTTTTTGGACTTTCAGAAGGACAACAGTCAGCTGTTTTTAATCAAAAAAATACTTTTTCTTCGGATTTAGCGAGCCAACTCTACACCACTAAAGTTTTTGCGGCTTCTCAATATCAATACACTCAGCAATATCTTTATCATCAGTCTTTAACTCAATCTCAAAAAGAGGTTGCTGGGTTTTACACTCATTTGATTGATGTTATTTTACAAAATCCTAATGCGGAAAAAGGGTTGGATACCTTCATAGCAAACCATCCTAATACAGAACATTTTGCAGAGGGACAAGCTCCTTTAGCTGATTTTTATTTAATAAAAAAAGATTTTCCAAAGGCATTAGAAATACTTAATAAATTAAATGTTAATCATTTATCATCTTCGGAACAGACCCAACATTCTTTAAAGCTAGGGTATGCTAAGTTTATGTCTGGCGATTCAAAAGCGGCTATTAAGGATTTGGAGAACGCTTACACTTCTTCTGAAGATTCAGAAAAAGGAGACATCGCCTATATGCTAGGACATTTGTACTACACAGAAGGACAAACAGGAAAGGCTTTTGAATACTTTAACGAGATTAAAGACAAGGAAAAATACAGCAAAATAGTAAAGCCTTATTTTGTTCAGATGTATTTTAATGATAAAAACTATGATTTAGCAATAGCTGAAGGAGAAATGCTTTTAAAAGAAAATTTAAGTAGTTCTTACAAATCCGAGGTTCATAAAATAATAGGAGAAAGCTATTTTATGAAAGGAGAATACAGAGCCGCATATCCTCACCTAAAGGTATTTTTAGACTCTAAAGAAGCTCCTAGTGAGTCCGATTTATACGAAATGGGGTTTGTAGCAGCACAAATGGGTTTGTATGATGAGGCGGTATCTTATTATAATCAGTTGGTTAATAGTCAGTCTGCTTTATCTCAAAATGCCTATTATCAGTTGGGAAATGCTTATTTAGAAACCAATAAAAAGCAAGAAGCTCTGTCTGCCTTCCGTTCTGCTTATCAGATGTCCTATGATGCCAAAGTTAAAAAGCTGGCTCATCTACAATATGCTAAATTAAGTTATGATATAGGAAACCCTTATGAATCTTCGTCTTCGGTGATACGGTCTTATATCCAAAATTACAAAGAGAGTTCTCCAGAAATGCAAACTTTGTTGGTGAAATCTTATCTTTATTCAGGTAATTATAAAGAGACTTTAAATGCTTTAAATCAGCTCAATACCAAAACTACTGAAACAGATAAAATAGAACAAGAAGTAGCCTATCTATTAGGAACGGAAGAATTTAATAAAGGGAATTACAAAGAAGCCGAACTATATTTTAAAAAGAGTTTAAAGTTTAATCATAATCAAGAGTTTTATCTAAAGGCTCAATATTGGTTGGCACAGACTTATTATCAGTTAGAAGATTACCCTTCGGCTATTAGTTATTTTGAAAAACTACAAAAGACAGAAGGTAGCCTTGATGAACGCTCACAAATCAATTATGATTTAGGATACGCTTACTTTAAGAATAAAGATTTCGGTAAAGCTAAGGAATGCTTTAAACTTTACCTTAAAAATCCTAAAGCAGAGTTTAAAGCTGATGCGGAACTAAGACTAGCCGACACACACTATGCTGATAACGAACTAAACGATGCTATCGCTATTTATAACAATGCCGAAACTTCCGATGAATATACGCTGTTCCAAAAGGCAATGGCGTTAGGCTTTAAAGGTGATACTGAAGCTAAAATTTCAGAAATGAAAAAGTTAGTTGCTCAGTATCCTAACTCGGAGTATAAAGATGATGCTTTGTACGAAATAGGTACTGCCTATGCTGCTAATGATGAGTTTGCTCTTTCTAGCGAATACTTTGATAAAGTGGTTAAAACCAGTACAGATACTCATTTGGTAGCCAATGCAGAAATTTATATGGTACAAAATGATATCGAACAAAACCAAGAAGCCAAAGCGTTTTCTGGAATAAAATCTTTAGCTAAAAAATATCAAAATACCGTTTATGCAGATAAGGTGTTAGCGGTAGCTCGTTCTCTTTATTTAAAAACTGGAGATACAGCAGGTTATCAAAACTTTGCTAAGAATTTAGGCGTTGGTCTAGACAAATCTGAAATAGACGAAATTAACTTATCTACTGCAAGACAGCTTTACGCCAAAAAGCAGTACGAAAAAGCAATCCCTTACTACGAGAAATATTTAGCACAAAATGTTTCTAGCAATACAGCCTTCCAAGCTCAATACGAATTAGGAGAATCTTATTATCAAAGTGGAGATGATGCTAAAGCATTGAAATCATTCAATTTCGTAACGGCTTATCCTAATGATTATCAAGAGGAAGCAAGGATTCGTTCCGCTCAAATTCTTTTATCTAAAAATAAAGGAGAAGAAGCTGCAGAACATTTAGCCAAGTTAGTAGATTCTAATAACCCAAAAATAAAATCTTTCGCTCAACAAGAGTTGATGAAATACTATGCTGATAAAAAAGACTTCGCTAAAGCAGAAACTTATGCAGGTTTAATTTTAAGTAATACCAAAAACTCACCTGCAGTGTTAGAACAGGCTAAAGTCATTAAAGCTAGAAGCCTTATGAACCAAGGGAAAGACAAAGAGGCTCAAAAATCTTATACAGATTTAGAAAAATCATCTAATCCTAGCGTAGCGGCGGAAGCCCTTTATGCTAAGGCTTATTATCAAAATAAAGCTAAAGCCTTTAAAAATAGTAATGAAAGTATCTTTAAACTCGCTAATAATTACGCTTCGGAGGAATATTGGGGAGCTAAATCTTTGGTATTGATGGCTAGAAACTATTTGGCGTTAAAGGACAAATATCAAGCGAGTTATACCTGTGACCAAGTGATAGCTAACTATCAAGACTTCCCTGATGTAGTGGCAGAAGCTAAGGAAGTCAAAAAAATGATTAAATAATTTTTAGCGATTAAAAAACTAGAATTGAAAATGAACAAACATAAAATAATAACACTAATATTGTTAGGTTGGGGAGGTATCTCGTTAGCTCAGATTAAAGAGGAAAAGCTTATCCTAGACCGCAAAAGAGAGCCCGAAGTTAAGCGTATAGAAAAAAAGAAAACTTCTGTAGCTCTAGAAAAAAATTATCCACCTGAAGAAAAACAGCAAGAGCCTATAAATTACGAAGTAGTAAATGTGCCTGTATTGTCAGATTTCAAAACTTCAGCAATACAAGGTGAAGATATTTCGCCAGAATTCAATAGAAATTATCTAAGAAACTACTTTAGAATAGGTTATGGTAATTACAATCAATTTTTAGCCGATGCTAATGTTTCTGGTAAGATGCAAGATAATTTAGAGGTAGGGGCAAATGTGCATTATCTATCTAATGAAGGTTTAAAAAAGCAATATGCTTGGGATTCCTCGCAGAAACAAGCGGAAATTTCAGGATTTCTTAATCATTTTGGAGAAAAAGGCAAGGCTAATCTTACCACTTCCGTAGGTCTTAATGATTATAATTATTATGGCATCTATGCCTTGGTGCCTAACGCTGATGCTGATTTGGGACAAAAATACAGTCGTTTTCAGATAAGTGGTAATTATGATTTTTACTCTAACGAAATTCTTAACGATATTACTGTAAAAACTTTGGCTATTAGAGATAGATTTAAAGCTAATGAAAGTCAAATAGATGCTCTTGTAAATCTGTCTAAACACCATCTAAAATTAGGTCAAGATTTAGATGTTAATTTGGATTTGGGTGTAAAAATGGATATGGTAAACACTCAGTTTAATATTTTAAATCAGCACAACTCTCGTTATTTTGGTGGTGGATTATCGCCCAAAATCACTTTTAAAAAAGGTCAATCT
This sequence comes from Riemerella anatipestifer ATCC 11845 = DSM 15868, assembly GCF_000252855.1. Taxonomy (NCBI): domain Bacteria; kingdom Pseudomonadati; phylum Bacteroidota; class Flavobacteriia; order Flavobacteriales; family Weeksellaceae; genus Riemerella; species Riemerella anatipestifer. The sequence continues at coordinate 331,904 of NC_017045.1, forward strand.
TACTTAAAGATTGGTTCTGGATTTAATTTGTTAAGTTCTAGTTTAACAAAACTGAATGAAACTCAACAAAAATCTAATCGTTTTTATTGGTTCCCTCAAGCGGAACTATTTGTGGCGACAACTCCAAAAGCTAATTTATATGGTGGGGTAGAGAGTGGGCTTCAATTCAATACTTATTCAAGATTATTGGAACAGAATCCGTTTTTGGTATCAGATTTAGAATTAAAACCTACACATACTAAATACCAATTTTATTTTGGGGTGAAAGGAGTTGTTTCTGAACAAATTAAGTATGATGTTAAAGCTAGTTACGGTAAATTGGATAATATGATGTTCTTTGGAGGTAACTCTTTGTTTTCTAATCTAATAGATGATAACTCAAGGCTAGGATATGATTATGCTAATACTTTTTCTACCACTTATCACAACGGTACTCTTAGCCAAATTAAAGGTGAAATAGAGTACAAACCTCTAGCCTCTCTAGTTTTAGATGGAAATATTCAGTTCCAAAAGTATAATTTAGAAAATAATGTCAATGTTTATTATAGACCATTGTTACAAGCATCAATAGGAGCAAAATATCAAACACTTAAAGATAAATTATTGTTAGGATTTAGAGGCTTTTTTGTAAGTGATAGAATGGCTAATCGTTTTTCTATCAATCCTTCAGGTATCCTAATTTCTACTCCGATATACGCAGAAGAAGAGATTGATAACCAAAAAGTAGGTGGTTATGCAGATCTTAATATTTCAGCGGAATATCAGATTAACAAGAATTTCAGTATTTTTGCACTTGGTAATAATCTTTTAGGAGCTAATTACCAAAATTATTATGGTTATAAAGTTTTAGGTATGCAAATTATGGGTGGGCTTAAAATTAAATTTTAAATAAAAAATAAGAGGGGCCCTATAGTTTAATGGATAGAATTAAAGATTCCGGTTCTTTAGGTTGAGGTTCGATTCCTCATAGGGCTACAAACTACGCTTTTAGGCACTTTTCACGAAGTGCCTTTTTTAGTACCTTTTTGTTTGTAAATCCTCTGTTTATGGTATGTTTAAAAAATTAACCTCATTGCAACAGATTGCAATAGATTTTAGTAAAATGCACTTCGGTGGTAACAACGGTGGTAACAAATTTGGAATTGTTACCACCAACTTATATATTTGCCTCGTTGAATTGTAATATCCCCCTATAATGGCAAATATCATTTTTTACCTAAGAGGCACTAAAGAGCCTAAAAAAGTTTATCTAAGGTACAGACCTAACAGGGATTTTGATTTACATATAAACACCCCCTTTGTTATCCATTCTGAAAATTGGGACGACACAACCAAGCAATGGGACACCTCCCAAATCGTTAAAGGGGCAAAAACCATAGAGACCAAAAAACAAAACGCAGAAATTTTAGATTTCAACAAGCGTATAGAGACCTTTAAGCTAGATATATCTAACCAGATAGATAATAACCTTAACCTAACCGCTCCACAACTTAAAGAGCATTTAAAGGACTTTATTTTAAAACACTACTTCGCCCACAAGCTGGAGACAAAGAAGAAATACACTATCCCTGATAAACTAGACGCACTTATAGACTACTACATACAATTTAGAAGTGTAGAGGATAAAACGCAGGGTAAAAAACCAATATCAGCAAACACCATTAAAAAATACAGAGGGCTAAAAAGTACCCTGATGAAGTTTAATAAGAACCTCATCGTAACGGATATAAATAATATCTTTCGTAACAAACTAGTAAAATGGTTTAATGAGCAAGGGTACACGGCACAAACCCAAACTAAGTATTTGAAAGATATAAAAATGTTGTGCAAGTTTGCAGAAACCGAGCATAACATTAGCAAAGATGTTTTATCCTGGAAGATAGACCGCAACCCTGATAATGTAACTAAGGGGCTTTACCTCAACTTTGATAAACTAGCTATCCTAGAAACGCTAGACCTTACAGGCAGTTTAGATGAGGTTAGAGATTGGCTTTTAATTTCGTGTTATACAGCGTTAAGGGTTTCAGAACTTTTCAGCTTAGATACTGCCAATATAGTAGAAGACCCCAACGGTCGCAAGTTTATAAAGGTTATAGAGAAGAAAAACCGCAACGCAAAAGATAAGGGTATAAAGTACACGGCATTACTCCCTAAAGTAGTGGATATAATGAGCAAAAGAGGCGGTAAATTCCCTAAAGTGATAAGCGAACCATATTATAACCGTCAATTAAAAAAACTCTGCAAAATCGCAGGATTTGATGAGGTGGTACAAAGTGCAAAGATAGAAGCCACCGAGAACGGAAACAGAAGAATAGAGGGCGAATATCCTTTTTATGAATTAGTAACCTCGCATATAGGAAGACAAACATCGGTTACTCTATTCGGGCAGTTTATGGATACCGAAACTATGCAGATGATGACTAACCACCACGACAAAACCCTCCTAGAGCATTACAACAAAATAGATATAGACACTAAACAGCTACAAAAGGCAAAAAAGGTTTACGAAGCCTTTAAAAATATGAACATTACCCCTGAACAACTAAACTAATACTTTAAGACAATGGATTTTAATTTACCTCATCTACCGCCTACCGCAGAAATAGAGACCACCGCAGTATTAAAACAACTGACAAAGTCTCATAGATACCTAGCTGAACTAAAGGGGACGGTAAAGACGATACCCAACGAGCATATTTTAATCAATACTCTAGCGTTGCAAGAGGCTAAAGATAGTAGCGAGATAGAAAATATAGTAACCACCCACGACGAACTATATAAAGAAAATATTTTAATAGAGACTAAAAACCCTGCAACAAAAGAAGTATATAACTATGCTCAAAGTTTAAAGTTAGGCTTTGAAATAGTGCGTAAAGAGGGGTTATTATTAAACAAACATATCATAGCTATACAGCAAGAATTAGAGCGAAATAATGCAGGATTTAGGACACAAGCAGGGACTAAATTAGTTAATTCTTTAGGCGAGGTAGTTTATACCCCACCGCAAGAGACTAAGGCTATTTTAGACCTAATGGCAAACCTAGAAAGGTTCATCAATGATAATAGTTTTTCAGACTTAGACCCTTTGACTAAAATGGCGATTATACACTATCAGTTTGAGAGCATACACCCATTTTATGACGGTAACGGTAGAACAGGCAGGATTATAAATATTCTATACCTAGTATTGCAGGGACTTTTAGATTTACCTGTATTGTATTTGAGCCGTTATATCACACAGAACAAACAGAAATATTATCAAGTATTGCAAGGGGTAAGAAGTGAGAACGATTGGGAAAGTCTTATTTTATACCTCATCAAAGGCGTTGAGGTTACAGCAATACAGACCATTGATTTAGTTCAAAATATAAAAACACTAATGCAGGAGACTAAATATAAACTTCGTAACGATTTACCGAAGCTGTATAGTCAGGACTTGCTGAATAACCTATTTAAAAATCCTTACACTAAAATAGAGTTTTTGGAGAAAGATTTAGGGGTATCGTACCAAACCGCAAGAAAGTATTTAGAACTACTATCAGAACATAAGTATCTAAATAAAATACAGGTAGGTAAGTACAGCTACTATATCAATGAGCCACTACTAAATTTATTTATACAATAACCCACCTTTATACAAAAACGCTGTTTTGCATAAACGAACCTCCTAACCTTTATGTAAAAACGCTGTTTTGTATAAACGAAAATAAGATAACGGTAAATAAACGCCCTTTTTTACCATATAAAAAAATTGTTGAATTGTAAACTTGAACACTATGGAAATACCCTTTTACACCTCTTTTAAAGAGTTTAAGGATAACTATAAAACCGATTTAGAAAAGTGGCTAAGTATATACCCTGACGGCAACGAAGATGAATTTTTAAAAGAAGTTAAGGAACTATACGAGCCTTTTTTAAGGTGGAACGGCAATGAATTTGAGGAATTAGATAATCATACAATGGTATGTAAACAAGATAATGGGTATCATTTAGTTGTATCACAATATGATAGTGTGTTTATTACTAAAAAACAATTCAAAAACCTAAAATTCGCACTCCCTAAAATAGTAAATCATATAGAATCCATTATAAACATTAAAAAAAGTGCAAATGTTCGTTTATTGGGTAAAGTAAACCCTACAACAGGCGAAATAATACCACTAAAAGGGGACTTACCCTATAATTTATCCGATGACTTTAAAGACGAACCCACCACGCAGGAGGGTCGCAAGGGCTACAAAAAAATAAAAGTTAAAGGTTCTTTACAATCTATTGGATATATATTTTCTGAATTGATAGATAAAGGTTGGATAATACCACCTAAAAGGAACGGTAAAATAAATAAAACTGCCGTAGCAAGACTGATATTAGAACATTTTGAACTAATAGATAGAAAGAAACCAATAACAGAAGAATATGTAAGGAGAACTATAAGTACAAAAAAAATAGATAGCGGATTTAATAAAGATAAAATGGATAGATTTAAGATACCGTCTGAAAAAAGTATAAATTCAAAATAGCATCTGTAACCACTTATTTATTAGGTGGTTATTTTATTTTTCGGATATAAAAACGGATAGTACATTTTAAAAACGGCTAACTACTGCCTAAATGAACAATATACTTTTGCCCCATAATTCTAAACCAAAAAAATTATGGAGGCAATACAATTTATAGGGACGAACCCTAACGAACTAATCAAAGCGATTTCTAACGCTATTGTTCCTGAATTGGAGCAAAGACTATCAAAACAATTTCAACCCAAAGAACCCACAACCTACCTCACACGGAAAGAGGTATGCGAATTACTGCATATAGATTACTCCACTCTGAACCGTTGGGCAAAGGGCGGTAAGCTAACGGCGTACGGTATAGGTAATAGGGTATATTACAAACGCAAAGAAGTAGAGGCATTAGTAGATAAAGGTAAAATCAAATACTAATAAAAAAAGGAAGCCCAAAAGCCCCCTTTAATTGTTGAATTGTAACACCAATAAACGGCATTTACATAGGGCAAATATAGGTAAAAAAGTTATAAATCATAAACACTAAAATATAAAAATGAACGAGTTAATCAAAATTACAGAACAAAACGGCAAACAAGCCGTGTCAGCTAGAGAGTTACACTCTTTTTTAGAAAGTAAACAAGACTTTTCAACTTGGATAAAAAACAGGATTGAGAAATACGGATTTATAGAAGAGCAAGATTTTACGCTCCATAAATTTGTGGAGCGTGGAACTTGGAAGCACGAATATGTTTTAAGTATTGACACAGCGAAAGAGTTGGCAATGGTGGAGGGTAACGAAAAAGGCAAACAAGCGAGGCAGTATTTTATAGAGTGTGAAAAACGCCTGAAAAAACCACTTTCGCAGGTGGAGATAGTGGCACAATCCGCTCAATTATTATTGCAACAATCACAGCAACTAGAAACGCTACAAAAAGAAGTTAATCATATCAAGGCGAAGATAACCACAAGCGAGGAGAGTTTTATCACAATAGCAGGTTACGCCACACTAGAGAAAAAACGAATTGATAATAAAACAGCTTCTATCATAGGGCGTAAGGTAGCGAAATACTGCCGTGATAATGATATTATCATAGGGCAAATATTTGACCCTCGTTTTGGCTATGTTAATACTTACCCTAGAGATATTATTCAGATGTTTTTTTAGGACTAAGGGTATCTATTCTAAGACTACCTACCTCTACATAATCCCCTTGCTCGTTTTGGATATATAAAGGTGTTTCGTTGTTGTTAGTATCTTTAGTAGAATTAAAAAGGTCTTTTATATCTACATTTAAAAAAGTGGCAATATCTAAAAGGGTTTGAGGTTTGGGGAAGTTCCTCCCTACTATAATATTGGAAATTGTTGTAACAGAAACGCCGATACCGTCTGCTAATTCTTTACCTGTTACCCCTTTATCTTTTAGTACTTCCTTTAATTTTAAAATATTTTCAGTTTCCATATTGTTGTTTTTATACGGCAAATATATGATAAATAAGTGATACTTATATTTTTTAAAATAAAAATTAAATAAAACTTGTATAATATTCAAATAACACTTATATTTGCAAAGTAAAAAAGTAAGTGTTATTTAATTTTATAAAAACATAAACATTATGCAAGTGGTAAGTCAAAACAGAATAGAGAAGATAGCAAGAAATATTAACGCAATGGATATTTATTATCAATATTCAGACGATGCGAGAGAGTGGAGATTTTGGAATGATTTAAACAACAAGTTAAGAAAGATATTAAAAGGGTTAAGCCCAGAAGTAAAAGAGCAAATAAGACAACTATGTAACGAGCAAGAAGCTAAATATTTTAACCTTATCTAAAATAGAATATTATGGAAAAATTCAGAACCCAAGTATTTAAGAGAGCCTACGAGATAAAGAAAGAAACAGGTAAAGCGTGGGCGGTGTGTTTATCCAAAGCGTGGCAGTTGTATAGTCTTGCAAAAAAGATGAAGAATGAAATAATCACTTTCTACTATGAGAAAAAAGACGGCTCACTAAGAAAGGCAAAGGGGACACTAAAAGATGAGGTAGTAACCTATACATCAAAAGGTGGAGCAAGTAGCCCTAAAGTATTTACTTATTACGATATAGAAGTAGGGGCATTTAGAGCCTTTAAAGTAGCAAATTTTATAAAATAAACCACTATGACAACCCAATCCAACAATGGGCAGATAAGCCCCAAAAGAACCTATTTAGAGCCTTATATGGTAAAACACCTAGAACAGTTGCTCAACAGCGAAGAGGCTTATAATAACCTACTAGCTAACCTTTGGCGAGTGCGTTCAGGACTGCACGAGGTAGCCTCTAATAATCCACAAGTAAAGGAGATGACGAACTCTATAAATGAGATTATGGGGTGTTTATTACCCTTAGAACCTCAACGATTGCAGACCATATCAGACCAAGCAAAAGGCATTTATCCACTCAAAGAGACTATACTTTACGCCAACGGTAATAAGTATAGGGTAAAACTAAAGCCCATTGATAATTTACAAGAGGGGGCAGATATTATAACGGTAGAGGGTAAACCTTACGAGGTACTAGAGCGTGAAAAACTTAATCAAATAACAGTAACTAACTAAAAAACAAATAAAATGAGAATAATAAACAGCATCAGCAGTATCTACGAAAGTGAACTGAAAAATGCAGAAAACAAAAGACCAACCTTAGTATATGATGAGGATTTTGGAACAAATACAGACTATTTTAACAGCTTTGAGTTGTCTTTGTACTTGTTAGAGATAATGGATAACACCCATAATCTAAACCTATTCTTAGAGGGGTTGGGTATGCCCAAAGTAAATGCAGATATATTTTACACTTTGCTGAGGTATATCATAGAAAACAAAGAAATTACAGAAGAACACAAACAAACCTATTTCAATACCACAAAGGAGTTGTACAGGATAAGTAATGTATTTTGGTATGTATCGCAAACTGTATCTTTTGTACCTGATTGGGATATAGACTGTTTCATTTTTGATGTAAGAAATGACCTTAACGATGACTACCCTGATATTTACGAAAGGGCAATGAAAGGGGATATAACCTATGACGAGTTTTTAGATGAGATTAAGACACTCAACAACCGAGTATTTGAGAAATTAAACCAAGATACCGCCTAAAACAAACCACTAAAAACGCAATAAAATATAGGGGTGCAGGTTGTCAGCAAACCGCTGACGAACCGCTGACAAACCAAAGGCAAACCAACGAATAACCTAACTATAACCGAAAGATAACCTAACCATAACCAAAGGATAACCAAAGGATAACCAAAATAATAAAATTATGAACGCACAAAAGGAGGGCTACAAAGCCATAATAAAAGAACTACCTGAAAGAATGACAACGGTATTAAAACAGATAGAGCAATTAGGAGAGTGCACCTATACGGAACTCGCAAACGCCTACAATATAAACACCAATCTAGTAACCAACCGTATTAGCGACCTGCAAAAGGTGGGTTTAATCCGAAAGATAGGCACGAAAGAATGCAACGGCAGACAGCAAACCATATTTAAGGTATGCAGTTTAGACGAAGCTAAAGAAATACAAAAACAGTTATACATAGAGTACCGCACCAAGCGAGAGGATTTGGAAACGGACTTTATAACCTTAGCCAATAAGACCGAAACGACAAAAGACCTCATCAGAGGCAAAATAGAATACTATAAAACTAAAATAGATTTACTGATGAGGTTTGCGGTCTAACCTCATCAGATAAACCAAATAAAACGCTAATTGTCGCTAATCATCACTTAATAAAATGTAATATGATAGATTATATCCGTGCGAAGTACGAAGCCCCTTATCAACTTAGAACCGAGTTAATGGATTTTATCACAGAGGTAAACACCACAACAGGCGAAACGAGTGGTAAAATGGTAGGGTTATACAACCAAATGAAGATAATACAATACCCCTCTAGGAGTGTATATATAGAGGGCAGTTTGCATAAGTTTTTTAATAAGGCAGATTTTAACGGTAACGATTTTAATAGTCAGGATTTATCCGTAACCCTTTACGAGATAGAAAGGGTACTAGGTTTAACACCTCAACACCTAAAGCTGACTAACTTAGAATTTGGGGTAAATGTAACGCTCCCTTTTGACCCTCAAAAGGTACTCAATAACCTACTATTTTACCAAGATAAAGAGTTTACCAAGAGCATAACGGCAGGTAACTTTAGAGAGGTGGAAAAAACGCAGTATTTCGTAAAGATATACGACAAGTACAGGCAGTATAACGGCGATGATATAGAGGTAACCATAGTTAAGAACATACAGCCGAATACTTTTCGTTTTGAAATGAAGTACAGGAAAATGGAAAAACTCAACGATGTAGGTATAACTTACCTTACGGACTTATTGGATACTGAAAAAGTGGAGCAATTAAAATACAGGCTACTAGAGTGTTTTAACGAGGTCTATTTTTACGATTTTACAATGCGTACCGATAAGATGAACAAGAGGGAGAAAGAAGCCATAAAAGACTACTGCAACCCTAATTTTTGGAGTAATATAGATGATAAGCGTAAAAAACATAAACACAAGCAGGATTATAATAAAATCGTTGTGAAACATAGCCAAAATATCAAGGCTAAAATATCCAATTTAATAGCTGAAAAATGGGACGAACTTTTGGCAAAAAGTGGTGACCAAATGACCGATATTTTAAATCAAAAGTGGCGACCAAATGACCAAGATTTAAGCAGTAAAAGTGGTGACCAAATGACCGATATTTTGGAACCCCAAAAAGCGACCAAATGCCAACTAGTATATAGTGTCATTCGGTCGCCTTTTACCCCTCTTGAAAAAACGGCTAAAAACGGAATAAAAAAAGAGGGTAAAAATGGGGCGATTGAAGACGAAAAAAAAGAGAGGGTTTGCGAGGTTACGAAATTGGATATTTCAATGCAGAAAAAAGGGAGCAAATTTTTATGTTTCACGGGGCTAAAATATTATTGGAAAAATGAGCGAAAAATATTCAACGATTTAGAGAAAAAATATCTGCCGAGAAATAAGAGGGGTGTAAATTTGGAAGACAAGATTTATTTCATCGCTCACAATATCCGAAACGCTAAGTTCAACAAGAAACACAACAGGGCTAAGTTTGAGGCTAGGCATTACCCTGATTGGCAAATGCGGTTATTTTAACCAAAAACACCTCAAAAATCAATTTAAAAACATTTCTAATGTTAGGATATTACTTAGTAAAATATAATTGATTTTTGATGCCTTAAAATCATTTTTAAAGATAAGGGTAAAATATGAACCCAATGGGCACGGTTTAATTTACTTTTAGTTTAGTCCTCTCCATATTACCAATTATTTACATTTACACTATCACTTACACTATCGGCATTTTTAGCATTGTTTGGTATGCGATTTATGCGAGTGGCATTTTTTGGTTACGCTCAATATCCGTATTTGAAAAATAAGAAGGTTTTAATCTATCTAAATACTCAAAATACAGAAAAGTAAACTAATGGTTTACTTTTAATCCGCTTAAACTTACTGTTTGTATTCCCCTTTGTGTTACCGTTTGCGTCCGTATTATGGGCACTATCTAAAATAACATCTATTTGATACAGTTTCTGACACGGTTCTTGATACGGTTGTTAATACAGTTATTGATACAGTTGTTTATATTTGTAATATGGAAGACACAAAGGGACTAGGATATACGAGTGCAGATAATAAACCTTTATTTAAACTAATGGAGACGGTGTGTATCACTCGTAAGAGTAGAAACCCCTTTATAAACTTTGAATGCTTCGCTAGTGCCTTACAAGTAAACACAAAGAAGTTACATAGTATGCTAAAAGATAGGCAAATTCCTGATGAGGTTATCGTTGGAGGGTATGAGGCTTTAAATCCAAAGAAACGCCCTTTATTCTACCGAGATAAGGCACTAGAGTATATAAAACAGTTGGGGTAAATATAGGCTAAACTAGGGTAAATATGGGGTAAAATGGGGTAAGTTAGAAAAGCGGTAATGTTCGGTAAATATTCGGTAAACTGCGGTAAAAGAGAAAGGAAAAAGGTTCATTAAATATTCACTAAACTTCACTAAAACGAAATGTTCAGTAAATATTCAGTAAACTTCAGTAAAAATAACCTCATCAAATATTTAATGTTTTTAATATCCTCTAAGGGGAATTTTTGGAGTCCATAAAAAAGGGTAACAGTTGTTACATTCTGACACTATAAAAAGGGTAGGTTGATAGGGGGTAAAAATACCCCCTTTTCATTTATTCAAAATGAGGGTTAAAATGAGTAAAACGCCCCTCGGTGGTTACAACGGTGGTAACAAATTTTCAAAAAATAAGTTAAAATATTGATTATCAATATATGGTTGTAGTCCTCATAGGGCTACAAACTACGCTTTTAGGCACTTTTCACGAAGTGCCTTTTATTTTTTCTGTAAATAATCAGAGATAGAATTAAGTGAGAACAAAGAATTTTCTGAATAGAAAGCCCTAACTTTGCAAGATATAATTTTTTTGAAATGCAAATCGGAATTACTCAAACACTCGAAATAAAAGAAAAAACAGATAATGGTTGGTTACTTGCATCAGCTAGCGGTGAACAATGCCTACTCCCTAATATTTTCACTTTACCTAATATGGAGATAGGGGACAGCCTAGAGGTATTTGTTTATCAAGATGAAGGAATCCTCAAAGCGACTACGGAAATACCTCTTTGCCAAGTTAATGAATTCGCCGTTCTCAACTGTGTGCAAGTATTGCCTAGCGGTGCTTTTATGGACTTAGGGATTATCAAAGATTTATTTGTACCTTATAAACAACAAAAGGGTAAAATGCAAGAGGGAAAACGCTATCTTATCTATGTTTATATAGATGAAGAAACAGGGTTACTTACAGGAACTACCAAATTTAAAAGAAATCCTCAATATCAAAATTTATCATTAAAGAAAGGGGAGAAGGTAAACCTTATTCTCATGAATGAAACAGAATTAGGGTGGAATGTTATTATTAACCAAAAGTACATTGGATTGGTTTATAGTTCAGATGTTTACCAAAAACTTTATCCATTAAACGAAATAGAGGGGTATATTAAAAACATCAGAGAAGATGGTAAAATAGATGTAAGTCTGCAACCTGAAGGTTATACTAATATAGATGAATTCAAACAAAAAATATTAGATAAACTAGATGAAAATTATGGATTACTCTATCTATCTGACCAGTCATCTCCAGAAGAAATAAAGACTGAACTCCAGATGAGTAAAAAGAATTTTAAAAAAGCCATTGGAGGTCTTTATAAAGACAAAGTGATAGAAATTTTAGACGATAAAATTAAACTTCTATAAAAATGACTAAGACTATTTTTTATCTAAAAACCTGTAGCACTTGCAAAAGAATTATGCAAAATTTAGATTTATCAGGTTGGAATTTAAGAGAAATCAAAAGCGAGCCTATAAACGAAGAAGAGCTTTCCCAGATGTATGCTATTACAAAGTCTTATGAAGAGCTTTTTAGTAAGCGTTCTACTCAAATTAAAACAAACAATATAGATGTAAAAAAGTTGAAAGAAGAAGACTTCAAAACACTTTTGTTACAGCATTATAGCTTCTTAAAACGACCTGTATTTCTTGTAGGGAAAGAAGATATCTATATAGGTAATAGCCCTAAAACTATAGAGGCATTACAACAAAAGTATTTTTAGAAAAAAGAAGGGGCAAAATCAGCCCCCTTTATTTAATATTGTTGTTAAGCTAGTCTTTCCAAAAGCTCCATTTAGTTCCATTAAAAACAGCCAACCTTTTAGCTCCTGATTTGTTTATAAAAACCATCATTCCTGGAGCTGGATTTATTATATTTTTAAAATCATTTACAATAGGTAATACCATTGCTTTAGATTGAGACTCCAAAACTAACACGCCATCAGCAGAAGTATTTGGATCTCCAATAATCACTTTAGAATCACTTTCATCTCCTACTCCAACAGGCTGGTATAATAAGCTAGAAGTAACATTGCCATCTTGTTGACTTAAATCAATCCAACTTCCATTGAAGTATTTCATTCTAGCTTTTTCGGGATTTTGAACATCTAAAACAATTGTTCCCTCTACTGGTGATGAAGGCAATTCTCTTACATAAGGTACTACAATCCCTCTGTTTTCATTGTTAGAGAACTGTAATAAAATAGATTCTGTATCTGTTGTGTATGTGCCTATCTCTCCTCCAATAATCACTTGTGAAAGAGATTTTACAGAAACTAAAAGACAGAATATTGCAATTATATTTTTCATATTTTTTTATTATTATAATTTATTTTATCTAAGGACAAGCTGGAATATTATAACATTTCCAAGACCCATCACTATATATTTTTAAACATTTTTCGGTGGTATCGTATACTATCATACCTTCCTTAGGTTTAGTGATTGCTGTTTCTGGCTCTGCCATTCTTGTTACAACAAATCCTTTTTTATTTGATTCTAAAACTGTCCATGCTCCTTTTCTTAACATAGGCCAGTCATCTGTTGATGCAACTTCATTATGGCTACCAGCTCTTTTTAATAGTGTAATTCCATGATTTGTAGAAAGTGCATCTCCAATAGTTGTAGGTTCTTCATAACAAGCCCCTATGAGATTAATAATAACTGTAGAAGTTGCAGTATTGGAACACGTTCCCGAAACATTATAAGTAAAGGTATAAGTTCCTGGATTAGCAAATGCACCAAACCATTCATTATCCACCAACAGATTACTATTGGTAGTTTCCTCCCAAGTTCCATAATTATCGTAAGAACCATTGAGGTATTGAAATAAATCAATACCACTCGTTATTTGATTTTTATTTAAAGTTACTGTTTGTCCCACTCCTGCGTTAGGGTTATCTTGATTAGATTCTGTTAAGTTGAATGAAATAAAATTATCAATACAAGAATTTGGGTTTGGATTATAGGATAGTTTAGCTGTATATAAACCTACATTTGTAGAAGATTGAAAAGGATTAAAATTAAGTGTATTATTACCTGTAGAGGAAGGTGAAATTTCTATCCCATCCTTATACCATGCAATATCCATAAAACTAAGCCCATCTATAAATAGCTTTCCACTTTTTCCATCGCATAAATTGCTAGGCTTTATGGTAGGTAATTTGTTCCTATTGACTCTAAGACTAGCAATAATAGAGTTTCCACAATTATCGCTAATTCTCACCTTGTAAGTACCTTCGGATAAATTAACAAATACTGGATCTATACCATTATCTATAGAAAAAGCAACATCGTCTTTTTCAAAAATTTCGTATTTCAAGGGTGCTATGCCTATAGCGTCCAAAATTAGATTATATGTATTATCAGCACAAGATACCGTATAGTAGTTCTTAAGACTAAGCCCACCAGGTGCTACCATAAAAGTGTCAACTATTTCTTCGCAAATGCTAGTAGATGTTGTACCATTGTTATATACCTCATATCTGGCCCTTGTTCTAAATTTGCCTGATAGAGTTACATTATTTAGAATACCTGTATAGTTAGATACTGCTCCCGGTCTTGATAATGTACCTATTTTTTCCCAAGTATTAGTATTCTCATTAAAATGCTCTAAATCTATATATGGATTATAGACATTAGACGTTATTTTCGCTGAATAATTAAAGCTACCACAATTATGCGTAACATTAGATGTAATCTTTATATTAGCTCCCGCCAATGTTACTGTAGCTTGCTCTGGTATTCCACAACTATTACTAGCTTCAAAAACATAAGTTCCAGCAGGTAAACTTCCCACAAATGCACTTCCATTAACAATGGCATTATCTATATTTACTGGATAGGTATTGGAATAAGAACTAGGTCCATTCAGCACTCTAAGTTCTGTGATATCTCCAACTTTAGTATTATCAGAATTTCCTGTTATTTGTAAATAGACACTCCCTGTAGCATTACAACCCTCTCTAATTCCTCTATTTCTTAAAATAAATCCTGAAGAAATTGTAAAATTTCTTATAGCTACATGACCACAAGCATCCGTTATTTTAAAAGTATAATTACCAATTGGAAGTGCTTTATTAACGTCTCCAAAATAGACAATAGGAATATCAGTCAATGTAGCTGAGTAGGAGCCCGATACAAAATTATTATTCAACTCCCAAGGTTTGAATTGAGGGGGATATTGTGTAAATTCTAGCTTATACGCGGGAGCGGTAATATAGTTTCTTATTCCTATATAATTCTGTCCACAAACACCTGCATAGGTGATAACTTCTGGATTTAATGTCCTTGCTGGTATATTGTTAATCTGTGTATGCGTATTACCACATGCATCTGTTAAGCTTGTTTCAATTTTAAAAGCTTGATTATAATAAAAAGGGATATCAGTTACATTTAATTTACCATTCTCTAAGTTGTTATTCATTGTATAATTTCGAGTGGTAATACTGCCATCAGGTGCTGTAATTTTGTAGGTTATTTGTATTGGAAATTTCTCTACAGGAATATTAGAACTTCCATTTCTTCTTATATTTATGATATGGTTATATGTATTACAAGATGATAAAAAATTAAAACCTAACTGATTAGTTGTAGCAGTAACAAATGTATAGTTATTTGTTTCAGCAGTTGTTGTAACGCTAAGACCTTTTGTATTACCACATTTGTCTGTGACAATTACATTATAAGTTCCAGCAGGTACATTATTAAAGATATTACTAGCTTGAGGCGGTCTCACTACTCCTGCAGAAGTTCTAAGCTCATAACTTATAGGAAAACCAGAAGATACATTCACTGTAATATTTGCTAATCCACAAGAATAATTAACATCATTACTGAAGTTCAACTCTTTAAATTCATTGGAGATAGAAAAACTTGCAGTTTGGCTTCTTGACTCTAATCCTCTTATTTCATTAATTTTAACTGAATAATTCCCAGCTGGTAAACTACCTTCCTCATGACTTAAAGATGTTGAATTTGCTATAACTGAATTTGTCACTCTGTACGGCGTACTAGTATTAGGTAACTTATAAGTAACAAATTCAAAAACAGAACCTACAGTTGTGTTACCGATATTTATAATAGCTTTTCCATCTCCTGTACATGTTTCTGGAACAGTTGTGATATTTATAGTAAATTGTGCCCAAAATAACATTGGTAGCAATACACCAAAAAATAACAATAATTTTCTCTTCATTTTGTAAGGTTTAAATTCGACCCACAAATTTATATAGAGAATGAAAACTATTGATATACAAATGTTAATTATTCTTTTTTTTGTGTACCACTCCTTACTCTAGAGATAGAAACAGGAGATACATTTAGCCTAGAGGCTATATGTTTAAGAGGTACTACTTCCAAATATCTAGGGTAATGTTTTTCTATAAAATAATAAGCTTCCGTAGCATCACTATATATTAATCTATTGAGAATATCAAGACTTCTCATAAAATAACTTTCCATAATCAGGACGCCAAATAATGCCCAATCATGATAGGTTTGATAAAGATTAAGTAATTCTTGTTTTTTCAAAATATAAACTTTAGAGTTCTCATATAATTGCATATAGCATTTGGATGGAATATTTTGTTTATAACTCTCAAAATCAGTTAAAAACATTCTCTCTGGCTCAATCCAAAGTGTGTTTTCTTCCCCATTATCATCTATAATATAGCATCTTACTATAGAACTTTCTGCAAAAAAAATAAAGTCACAATAATCACCTTCTAGTAAAATATGTTCTCCTGATTCTAAATATATATCATCAAATTTCTCTATGCCTAAAGATAGAATTTCCTCATTAAATCGAGGATGAAAATTTAAAATGTTACCTTTCAAAATATCATTTTTATTCATTTCTAGCTCGTTTATAGTGTACAAATATAATATTAAGTAACTATAATAGTTAAACACATGTGCAGCATATTACTTTTCCAATAGAAATTTTTATTATTTCAACTTCTGAATTAAATATTTTAACCTATTTTTGGACATAAATAAAATTAGAAGTAAAATGAAAAATTTTGGTATTGCTGTTTTGGTTTTAGGAGTATTGGCATCTTGTAATAAAAAAGAAAATGAAAAAAACTTTGTAAATCATACTTCATCAGAGGTAGTTCAAGAAGGCGTTACTGATAAAAATGAAGCTCCTGAAACTTACGAAGGAGTATTTCCTTGTGCTGATTGTAATGGGATTAAGGTTACTTTGACTTTAAACCAAAAAGATTGGTCTTATCACATGATTTCGGATTATATGGATAAAGAAAAGTTTGAAAACAACGGAACTTTTACATGGGATGTTACTAAAAAATTTATTACACTTACCGATGGAGAAGATGCTGAGGAGCAACAAGTATTCTACGTTTCTGATAAAGGTCTTTTCTTAGTTCCAGAAGTTGGTTCTAAGGATATTAAAGAAGATTATCATCTTACAAAAAAGTAAATCTAATGTTAATTTTTTTTCATTTAAAACCAGCCTCTCCTAAGTTGGTTTACTACGGCATTTAGATTGAAATTAAACATAAATCTAATTCGCTTAGAATAGTCTTTAAAAGAAGGTTCAAATCCTAGAGAAGACTGGATAGGGAAGTAGATTTCAAACAAATCAGGGATAACTTTTAGACTTGCACCTGTATCCCATATAAAGCGTGGATATTGGCTTTTGTTTTTATACAATCCTACATCTGCATATATACTAAAGAAACGGAACGAATGCAAGTCTATATTAACGCTATTTATCCACTGGTTTGCGGTATTATTTATGGCGGATTTAAATGCTCCTTCCGCCATTATAAACTGTCTTGGAGCAAGATAACTAGCATTAGATTGCCTAATAATGCTATAAGCAAAAGCATAATTGGATAAGGAAGAAATACCAAAATCAAAGTAAGAATTTCTTGTTTGATTCTGTAAAAAATAACCTCCAAAAAATCTTAAACTAAGTTTTTTATTTTGTTGATATTCCCATCTGTAAAAGGCTTCTGCTGAAATTTTGCTAAAATCTCCACCTGCTTGGAAATTGGTTGAAAATAGCTTTTCATGTATAGCTTTTCTATCAGAATAGGTATAATTTATATTGAATAGGCTATATTTATCATAATCGTTCATTTCTTGCATCAATGGGCTTAAATCTCTTGTAAGATGCTGAAATGAAGCCCCAAATCTTTGCTCTATTTGACTTCTAGCATCTTTAGGCAAAGTGATATTAGAAAAAATTGTTAGTCTTCTAAAAGCCAAGTCTTTATTATAGTGAAAATACGTAGCATTTGCTCCTATTCTCCAATTTTGAAAAAAACTGTTAGGTGGTAAAATATTATAGGAGACTCCTGCTGAGCCAGTAAGTTTATTAGTTCCTGTACTATAGTAAGGCATTACAGAATAAAGGAAAGGCTTGTCTAAAAGATTACTGTTACTTATACGAGCTCCTATAAGTACTTTATCGTAAAAATTATAATTTAACCAAGGTGAAATATAAATTTCCTCATATTCTGGGTCTGGAATATCGGTGTAAAATTTTAGCCTTGGCTTTTTCATATTATAGAATATTCCTTTGGTATAGAGGTAGTTATTTCTGACATTATATTCGGGGAGAAGATAGTCATCGTTTATTACGATTTTTTCTACATCGGTTTGTGGAATGTGGTAAATTTCTTTCTTTTTGTTTGAAGAATCATACCAATATAGACTATCTTGATTGTCAAAATTTGTAACTTTTAATTGAAATGGTACTTTTTCCTCAGTATTTTTGTGAATATGAACAAGCAGTTCATTTTCTTGTTTTTCAACCTTTTTAATTTTGAAATCTAATCTGTTTTTTTTCCTGATGAAATTAGCTGCAAAATTTGCAGAATATTTGGATTCAATAATGAGTTGATTTAAGAAATCTTCTTTATTGATAACCGTTCCGTTATGCTCAGATAAATATCTTTTAAGAAAGTTATTAAACTGATTTACGCCCATTTTTTCAGCAATAAAGTTAAATAAACTTCCTACTTCCATTTGGCTTACTGCCGTGGTGTTAAAGTTACTCATTAGTTGGAGTGGCGTGTCTATAGGCTGATCAATATTTTGGCTGGTAATGTATTGATAAGTAATCCCATACCGTTCTGTAAGCTTAAGTTTAGAAGCATTACTCCATTTTAGAGGGCTTATTTTAAAAAGAGTGAGTTTATCAGGTAATTGCCCTAAGAGCTTTTCATCGTTATAAACGGTCTTTAGATACCTTATTTCTAGGTATGTTTTTAGCCCGTTTTCAATCCAGTGAGCGTTAAGCTTATCTGTTTGTAAAAGATGTTCTACACACTTTTTTGAAATGATAGAGAAATAATGGAGGTCGTTTTTTTGAGCATCGCTGAACATTTTAAGCTTAAACTTCCCGAGCTTAAAATCATCAATTCCTGTAAAGTTATTTTCGTTTTTAGTTCTTTCACTTATGAGTATTTTATTAGGTAATTTACCTAAACTTTCTTCTATGAAATTGAGCTGAAGCGGCACATAAAAATAGAGCGATTGTTTTTCTTCTTGACTTATAGGATAGGCAAACTCTACTAAAGTATTTTTGTATATTATTTTGAAATTTTCCTCATTATTTTTTAATGAAATTGCAAATTCAGGGTCTGTATTTAGAGTTCCTGTAAAGTGGTTTGGCTGAACTTCTTGCAGATTGCTACTTGCGTTAAGTAGAGGGTTATCTAATTGTACGTCCCAAAAAACACCTATATATTGTTTTTCGTCCAAATTTTGGAAATACCTTGGTGTACCGCTGGTATTAGGAACTAGAAAAAAATACTTTAGTAAAGCTTTTTCTTTTTCTGAATACCAACCAATACCTGTGTATTTGGAATGGGGAAGTTGTAGTTCATAGGCTAGATTGAGTTCTATTTTATTATCTCTACTTTTGATATTTTCTAATGGAATAGTAATAATTTCTTGGTCAAGATTGGTATATTTTTCACCGTTGATACTTAAACCTTTTAGATAGCCTCTATCTTTTGGTTTGGAGAAATAGAGGTCAGTTTTTCGAGCTTCTAGCATTCTTTTAGCTAGGGTGGTGTTTTTAGCTTGATAAGCTGCTGTCCAATTCAGAAGCTGAAGGTTATCCGATTTTCCGTTTTGATAGTGAACGATTTTTTGATTGATAATAACCCTATTTTCTTTCGTTTCGGGAAAGGAAACTTTAACCCAAACACTATCTTGCTGAGCTTTTACAGCACAACTTAGAACAGAAAATAAAAATATTAGAATAGATGGTAACGCTTTTTTCACAACTTAAAAATGTTGCCAAAGATACATTTTTAGATGATATAAAAATAAAAAAAGAGCTATCATAGATATTTCTATAATAGCTCTTGTGATTGCTATAGAGACTCTTGATAAGCCTTCCAACCCTCTATTTTATACTTTAGAGAAGCTTGTTCTGCATCATCAGATTTGTAAATACCTCTACCTACGATTATAAAATCGGTATGGAGTTTTTTAAAGGCGTGTTCAGGCGTGTTGTATTGCTGTCCTTTAGAATCGCCTTTGTCTTCAAGATTAATACCTGGTGTGAAAAGAAGCATCTCTTCAGGTAAAGCATCTTGAGAAACGCCACCTATAACATTAGGGTGCGTTTGTGCAATTTTAATAGCTTTCTCACGGTAATTAGCATCTGTAAGTGTGCCTTCAGAGGACATTCCTAAAATGGCAATCACACCTGAATTTAAGAAATAATCTAACGAAGAAGCGCCGCCAATCACTTGTGAAGTAATTAAATCTGCCCAAGACGAAATGCGATACACTCCATAAGAATACTGTAATTCTTGAGTATTACCAATATCTGCAAACTTTCGGTCTTCCATCAATAAGAAATTATGCTTTTGTGCTAAATCTTTGAGCGGAAGTATGGTATTGTCAAAATCAAAATCGGTGATGATGTCAATGTGCGTTTTTAAAGCTACAATATTAGGCCCCACCTTGTCGGCAAAGTCTAGTAGTTCCTTAGTTGTAATAACATCAGCAGAAGCTATAAGGTTAGATTGTTTTTCTAAGGCTATTTCTAATAATCTTTTGGCAACGGGCTGTTTAGCGTGAGCAATTTTAGACTCATAAGAAAGTCTCTTTTTCTCTTGAAACTGAATCGGATTTCCGTCTAAAAACTGATTTATTTGCGTTATTTCCTCTGCTGATAATAAATTTTCTTGGTAAAGCATTTCGCACACTTCTCTTATTCCGAACAGTGTATGTACACGGTAGCCTTGCTTTTCTAACAATTCTTTTCCACCTTGTTCTCTGTCTAGCACTACTACAATATCGGTTACTTTAATCCCTTCTTTTTCAACTTCAGGGATAGTTTCAAGCAATGATTTACCGCTAGTAATTACGTCTTCTACTAAAAGACACTTTTGTCCTTCCTTATAAATTCCTTCTATTAGTTTTTTAGTACCATAGGCTTTAGCTTCTTTTCTTTTAATGATGAGCGGTATTTCACTCTCTAAAGACATTGCTGTTGCCATAGGTAGAGCTGCATAAGGTACGCCACATATCAATTCTGTATCTTGTGTATCTGTAAGATTCAGAAGGTAAGATGCTAGTTTTTTAAGAATTTTAGGGTCAGAAGCTAATGGTCTTAAATCCACATAAAATGGACTTTCTATACCACTTTTTAGTGTAAACTTTCCAAATTTAATAATTCCTAGTTGATAACATTCAAGGAAAAAGTCTTTTTTTAGATTCATTAGATTAGGTTTTTGCAAATTTAATATTTTAGACCTAAACCTAAAAATTTTCATTAAACGCTCTATAGATAAAAAAATACAGTATTTAGTTTAAATAATAATTTACTCAAAAAACACTTTTGTTAATACAAATGACAAAGTTTTAATATAATGTAGTATAGAATAATATATTTTTATTTATTTTAAAAATAGAAATCATTTCTAATAATGCTAATATATATAATGTCTCTATAGATTAAAATCCTTATTCTTAATGAATTATAATGAAAAACAATGTTGTAGTCTATTGGAAATCAAATTCCCCCCTCACCTTTTAATAATAAATTTATTATACTATTAAATAAAAGTCAATAATAATAATTTTAATTCAAAAAATGCAACCAACCAATTTAAATTATACACTTGTTTAGTTTTTTTTTGTTGAAAAAATATTTTTAATATTGTAGGACAGTTTTAAAACATTTGTATTTATGAAAAAATCTATTTTAGGGACAGAAAATTTGTTGCCAATAGCTGCAAGTTTTTTATTGTTGCCAAATTTTGTCTTTGCGCAAAATGCGGAGCAAGTAAAGAAGATTAGAGAATCTTCTAATTTGAAACAGCTGAATGTACTACAAAAGGGGTTTGGGAAATCTACCCTTAGTGTAAAAGAATTGCAGACTAAAGCTAAAAGTCTTAAAATTCCTTTTGAGGGAGAGAGTAATGGTAGGTATTACCAATTAAGAAGTTTTGACAAAAAAGGAAGACCTCTTTACTACATTACATACAACTCAGGAGCTGCCGAAGGTACAGGTACTAATAAACTCCATCCAGAAGCGGGAGTATTCAATTTGGAAGGAAGTGGAATGAAGGTACACGAATGGGATGGTGGAAAGGTAAGAGTTTCTCATAAAGAATTTGGTGGAAGAGCTACGCAAAAGGATAATTCTGCAAGCCTTAGTGAACATGCTACCCATGTAGCAGGAACAATGGTGGCTTCTGGAGTAGATGCATCTGCAAAAGGTATGGCTCCTAAAGCTACACTAGATGCTTATGATTGGAATAGTGATGAAGATGAGATGACTGCCGCCGCCGCTGATGGAGCTATCTTATCAAACCATTCTTATGGATATGTAGGAGGCTTTGCTTGGGGAAGTTGGTCAGGACAGCAAGGATGGCATTGGTTAGGTTCTGATGATGATCTTGAATTTAAAGGCTACGGAAAATATCTAGACTCCGATAGAGAGTGGGATTTGATCACTCTAAATGCACCTTACTATCTACCAGTAAAAGCTGCGGGAAACCCTAGGGGAGATGGTCCTAAAGTAGGGGAGACACATTATGTTCGTGATTCTTCTGGAAAATGGATAGCTTCGACCAAGAATAGAAAAAAGAATGGAGGTGATGATGGATTTGACTGTGTACTTTATGGTGCAACTGGGAAAAATCTGCTAGTGGTAGGTGCTGCACAGAAGATACCTGGAGGCTATAAATCTCCTACAGATGTAAAGATGGCTTCATTTAGTGCCTTTGGACCAACAGACGATGGAAGGATAAAACCAGATATTTCTGGAGTTGGAGTGGGGCTTAGGTCCTCTGTGAGTTCTGGAGATACTGATTATGCTTCCCTAAGTGGAACCTCTATGGCATCTCCCAATGTTACGGGATCGTTGCTTCTATTGCAAGAACATTATTCTAAGTTGAATGCAGGAAATATGATGAAAGCTGCAACATTGAAGGCATTAGCAATTGCAACTGCAAATGAAGCAGGAGCAGCCCCTGGACCTGATTATGCTTCTGGCTGGGGATTGTTGAACGCATTTGATGCAGCGAAAACCATATCCTTAAATGGGAAGTATTCTTTAATCCAAGAAAACACATTAAATAATGGAACCCAAACTTCATTTGATGTTGTAGCGGCAGGAGGCGCTCCTCTCAAGGTAACTGTAGTATGGGCAGACCCAGCACCTAGCACATTGAGCAACGAAGAAGTTTTAAATGATAGGTCAAAGATGTTGGTGAACGATTTGGATGTGAGAGTAGTAAAAGATGGTGTGGAAGTATTACCTTGGAGATTAAATCCTGATAATCCAGCAGCTCCAGCCGTTAAAATGGATAATGATGTGGATAACGTAGAGCAGGTAGTGATAGAAAATCCAGAAGCTGGTGCTACTTATACTATTGTTGTAAAACACAAAAGAGACTTAAAGAAAAACGAGGTAAGTCGTGATAGCGAGGGGAATCTTATAGTTAATCTTGTACCAGCTACTTCTCAAGACTATTCACTAGTAGTTACTGGTATTAATAATGGTGTAAGAAATAATTTAGCAGTTACTGATGTAAAAGTTGCGGCGACGCCTTTAGAATACAGCACTAGTACGCCTGTAGATTTTAAGATAGAAAACAAAGGTAAAGATGCGTATAGTACAGGAGCTAAGTTAGTTGTTAAACTTTTAAATAAAGATAATAATCAAGTAGAGGCAACAGGAGAATTAGATATACCATCTATTTCTCCATCAGATAAAACAGTCTTGACTCATCATTTTGATTTATCTAAATCATTTGTTAATTATTCTGTTGAAGCAGAGTTGGTTTATGCTGCAGACGAAATAAGTTTAGACAATAAGCTATCAACATCAGCTTATGGTATCGTGGCAGATTTAACACCAGATATGGCTTCGCATAAGTTCGGTTTTGAAGATGATTTTAACAAAAATGGTTGGACTTCTGAAGATAAAGATGCAGACGGAAGAACCTGGAGAAAATATGATGATAAAAGTTTAGCTTACGAAGGCAATTCATTTGCACTTAATTTCCCTGGTGAAAAAACAGATGTAGATGACTGGTTCTTTTCTAACCCTCTGAAACTTAAGAAAGATGTTCTTTATAGAGTTGTATTCTACGCAAGAAAATTCCAAGATTTTAAAGAAGTTGTAAGTGTCTCTTTAGGTAACAATCCTAATAGCTTGTCTATGACGACAGAACTTATACCTAGAGTAGAGGCTACAGGTAAGTACAATAGATATTTCTATGAGTTTAAAGTTCCAACAGATCAAGTAGCTTATATAGGATTCCGTCATAAAACAGAGGGTACAGACAAGTCTTATGCATTTGCAATGGATAATGTAAAGTTTGAGTACGCAGAAAGCAAACCAAATGTAGACTTCTCGGTTGATAAAGTACAAGCTAACTCTTACGAAACAGTAAGTTTTAAAAATGCTACGATGACGGCATCTACACTTCCTGTAAGTTCTTGGGAATGGACTTTCGCTCCAAATACAGTAACATTTAAAGATGAAACTTCTCCCAATTCTGAAGCCCCTAAGGTATCACTTGCGGAAGGCACTTACAGCGTTACTTTAAAAGCCAAAAATGGTAAAGGAGAAGATGTATTAACTAAAAATGATTACATCACAGTCAAGAATACAGCTACGGTAGCAGGTTTCAAAGCGAATACACAAGAAATATTTGAAGGGGAGGCAGTATTATTTACTAATAATTCTACGGGTAATCCAGAACCTAATAAATTTGAGTGGACTATCACACCGTCTGATGGTGTAGAATTTACAGGTGATACAAAATCTTTTACTGAGAAAGATTTGAATGTTAAGTTTACTAAGAAAGGTCTATATAAAGTAAGTCTAAAAGCGACTTCGGATCATAATTCTGATAAGGTAGAAAAAACAGACTACATCAATGTTAAAAAGGTATATAATAGTGTAGATGATTTGACTTATAATTTTGAAAACTCTACTAATTTATTAACCTTAAAATGGCAACGTCCTGACCTTAATCCTATCTATAAAGAAGGTTTTGAAGATGAAGATGGGGTCTCAATGCCTAGCGGTATGACGGTAATAGGAGATCAGGGCTCTTCTATTCTAGATTGGAATCTTACAGGGGTATATAAGAAGAGCGGAGAGTATGGTGTAAGATCTTATGCGTGGTTTATGAATCCGTTTGATGCCAATAGTATACTGATAACTCCTAAACTAAGAAAAGGAGCAGAAGTTCTTAACTTTAATGTATGGCATCGTTACAAAGAAAGATATGATGTCTATGTAGTGGAAGCTCCAGCTTCTGGAAACGCTCCTACAGCGGAGGAAGTGAAAGCTGGGCATAAAGTCTATACCTTTGAAGCCACTGGAACTAATCCTACATTTAAGTTGGAGTCTGTTAATATCAAAAACTATACAAACAAAGATTTCTTTGTAGCGTTCCACCACAGAACTAAGAAAGACGATAATGGCTTTATACTAGCATTAGATGATATAGAAGTAGGATATGATAACTCTGTGGACGGAAAAGTAGGGGCAACTGTAGGTACTCAAACTCTAAGCAAAGAGGCGCTTCCTGATTTTAAAGCCGACTTCTTAAAAGGAGATAAGCTAGTAACTAGAGAGATGCTGTTACCAGAAACTTCACTGAATAGTGGTATAGGCAGCAAAGTTTCTTTCGGAATATCTACTGTACCTCATTTAGTAGGTTACGAAGTGGTTAAAGATGGAACTAAGGTAAGTGATATAAACGATTACAACACCCGTCTATACAATGAAACAATGACCCAAAATGGTACTTATACTTACGATGTATATGCGGTATATTCTGACGGAGTTAAGTCTGATAAGCAAACGGTAGTTGTTAATATCACCACAATTGCTACATCAGAAGTTGATGCTAATACAGGATTAAAGGTGTATCCAAACCCATCTAATGGTAATTTTGTAGTAGAAGCAGTTTCTACTGTATCTGCACTGAAAGCTAGTGTTTACGATATGTCTGGAAAACAGATTTTATCCAACGAGTACAAAGGAAACAGATTTGAACTCAATTTAACCCAACAGCCTAAAGGTGTTTATATCTTAAATCTAGTAGATGATAAAGGTGTAAAACACAATGTAAAACTGATGGTTAAATAAAAATTGAGACTTTAAATAAGAATTCAATTTTAGAAAGTCGGCTCACAAGGTCGGCTTTCTTTTTGATATATATAATGAATTTTAGAAAAAATATGTATATTCGATACCAACTTTCAATCTGAAGACTCAGTATTTCACTTTAGAGTAAATTAAAAAAATATCAATATTTTTTTCAGTAGTGATTATCAGAAAAAAGTTATCCTAAGAGAAAAGCAGATAGTATGAAAATTAGAGACCTTTAATTTAAGAGGAGAGAAATATACTGATAGATAATAAACGTCTTTTTCTTATATGTAAAGAATCAAATGATTAAACATTTTGAGAGTTGCTTTTAAAAGTGTTATTTTTGCCACTTTAAATTGAACTATGCAAAGAAGTGTTATAAGAGGATTAGGTTATTATGTTCCTGATAATGTAGTAACTAATGATGATTTGTCAAAACTAATGACCACTAGTGATGAGTGGATAACAGAGAGAACGGGGATTAAAGAAAGAAGACATCGTAAAAATAGATGTGATGCAGAAGAAACTACGGCTTATCTAGGTTTTAAGGCTGCAGAAAAAGCAATTAAAAATGCAGGGTTGGAGGCTAAAGATATAGATTATATTATCTTTGCTACATTATCTCCTGATTATTATTTCCCTGGCTGTGGAGTTCTTTTGCAAGAAATGTTAGGTTGCAATACAATAGGAGCATTAGACATTAGAAACCAATGCTCTGGTTTTGTTTATGCTATGAGTGTAGCTGATGCCTTTATAAAAGCGAATGTTTACAAAAATATATTAGTAGTAGGGCAGAAATACACTCTTTTGGATTAGATTTTTCTGATGAAGGTAGAGGAGTTTCTGTTATTTTCGGAGATGGAGCAGGAGCAATGGTGTTATCAGCTGCCAACTCTGAAGAGTCAGGAGATGTTTTAGCGGTTAATATGCATTCCGAAGGAAAATATGCAGAAGAATTAGCAGTGAAATTCCCAGGTACTAAACATGGTTGGAGCGACCGTTTACTAAACGATGCAGATGCCATCACTAAGCAAGAGTTATATCCTTATATGAATGGGAACTTTGTATTTAAACACGCGGTTACTCGTTTCCCAGAAAGTATTTTGGAGGCATTGGATAAAGCAGGAAAAAAAGTAGAAGATTTAGATATGTTGATACCTCACCAAGCCAATATTAGAATTGCACAGTATGTTCAGCAATTACTTAAATTGCCTGAAGATAAGGTGTTTATCAATATACAGAAATATGGCAATACAACGGCTGCTTCTATTCCGATTGCTCTTTGCGAAGCTGTAGAAGAAGGAAGAATAAAAAGAGGTGATTTGGTTTGCCTTGCGGCTTTTGGTAGTGGGTTTACGTGGGGAAGTGTCTTATTTGAGTACTAATCAGATACTTTTTAATACATTAAAATTAAGGCTTGAAATAGATATACATTTCAAGCCTTTTTATTTGGTGCATTACTAAATAATTTCTCGTTTTTCATTATATTTGTGGACTAATAAAAATAAAAAGTTAAAAATGAGTAATACTTACAAATCTGCTGGTGTAGATAAGGAAGAAGGGTACAAAACCGTAGATAAAATAAAATCTGCCGTAGCCGAAACTCACAACAAAAATGTACTTAATAATTTAGGGAGTTTTGGGGCATTTTATGAAATTTCTAATTATAAAAATCCTGTTTTAGTAAGCGGTACAGACGGAGTAGGGACGAAGCTAAAAATCGCTTTAGATACCAAACAGTATTCATCTATAGGGATAGATTGTTTTGCGATGTGTGCCAATGATATTTTGTGTCATGGCGCTCAGCCTTTGTTCTTTTTAGACTATTTAGCTTGCGGAAAGTTAGATGCAGATGTAGCCGCAGAAATAGTTTTAGGAATGGTAAAGGCTTGTAAGGATAACAATTGTGCTTTGATTGGTGGTGAAACTGCCGAAATGCCAGGTATGTACCAAGTAGGCGATTATGATGTAGCAGGTTTTTGTGTAGGAGTTGTAGAGAAAGACCAAATTATAGATGGTTCTAAAATTGAAAAAGGTCAGACCATTATTGCTTTGCCAAGTTCTAGTTTCCATTCTAACGGTTTTTCTTTAGTAAGAAAAGTCTTCCCTGATTTTTATGAAGAGTTCAATGGAGAGCCTATTTATAAGACTCTTTTAGAACCTACAAGGTTATACTATCAGCCTATTCATAAACTAATGAAAGAGGTAGATTTAAAAGGAATTGCACACATTACAGGTGGCGGACTTATAGAGAATGTTCCTAGAATTATCCCTGATGGATTATGTGCTAAAATAGATACCTCAAGAATAAAAATCCCTGAAATTATGCTAGAATTAGAAAAAAGAGGTGGTGTAGAAAGAATGGAAATGTTCGGCACATTCAATATGGGAGTGGGTATGGTAGTTGTGGTAGATTCAGCGGATAAAGATAAGGTATTATCCCTTGTTGAAGATGCTTATGAGATAGGAGTTATAGAGGAACACTCAGAGAAAATTGTACTACACTAATTATTTTTTAATATGAAAAATATTGTAGTTCTAGTTTCTGGTTCGGGGAGTAACCTCCAAAGACTTATAGAAGCAATAGAAAACGAAGAGATTAGCAATGCTCAAATAAGTATGGTGGTTGCAGATAGAGATTGCTATGGTTTAGAACGAGCTCGTAAATACGGAATAGAAACTTTACTGATTAAAAGAGGAAAAAACTTTTCTTCTGAATTAAAAGAGCGACTTCCTAAAAATGTGGATTTGATTGTTTTAGCGGGTTTTCTGTCTATCATAAAATCACCATTAACTGAAGAGTACCAAGGTAAAATGATTAATCTGCATCCTTCATTATTACCAAAATTCGGAGGTAAAGGTATGTGGGGAATGAATGTTCATAAAGCTGTGTTAGAAGCAGGAGAGAAGGAAACTGGTGCTACGGTACATTTTGTAACCTCTGGAATAGATGAAGGAGACATTATCTTACAAGATAAAGTTGAAATATCGCCTAATGATACCGCTGACAGCATCGCCACTAAAGTACACGAGATAGAATATAAAATCCTACCAAAAGCAGTAAATATTGTACTGAACGGTTTAGTGTAAAATATTAAATGGTTTACCTACTAAAATAAATAATCCCGTCTTAAGTTTTAAGACGGGATTATTTGTTTAATTTCTAATTTCTCAATTTTAAATGCAACTCTTCTAATTGTTCTTCTGCAATGTTGCTTGGAGCATCTATCATGACATCTCTACCGCTATTATTTTTAGGGAAAGCAATGTAATCTCTAATAACTTCATTACCATCTAGAATAGCCACTAATCGGTCAAAACCAAAGGCAAGTCCGCCATGAGGTGGAGCTCCATATTTAAAGGCATTCATTAAAAATCCGAATTGTGCCTCTGCTTCTTCTTCTGTAAAACCTAGCAAATTAAACATTTTAGATTGTAGATTTCGGTCATAAATACGAATAGAACCACCACCAATTTCGTTACCATTAAGTACTAGGTCATAAGCATTGGCTCTCGCTTTATCAGCTTGATTTTCTAGTAAGTGTAAATCTTCTTTCTTTGGAGAAGTAAATGGATGATGCATTGCGTGGTAGCGTTGAGTTTCTTCGTCCCATTCCAAAAGAGGGAAGTCTATTACCCAAAGGGGTGCAAATTCATCAGGCTTTCTTAAACCTAATCTGTTACCTAATTCCATTCTTAGAGCAGAAAGTTGAGTTCTTACGGTGGAAGCCGTTCCACTCATGATAAGCATTAAATCACCTGCTTTCGCTCCGAATTTTCCAGCAATTAGTTTTAAATCTTCTTCAGTATAGAATTTATTAACCGAAGAGGTTAGTGTTCCGTCCTCTTGATATTTCACCCAAACCATTCCAGTAGCACCTATCTGTGGGCGTTTTACCCAATCTATAAGTTCATCTATCTGCTTTCTAGTATAGTTTGCACAGCCCTCTACATTGATACCAACTACCAATTCTGCTTCATCAAATATTTTAAAATCTTTTCCTTTAACGATTTCATTTAGTTCAGTAAATACCATTCCAAATCTGATGTCTGGTTTATCGTTACCATACTTCTGCATAGCTTCAGCAAAGGACATTCTAGGGAATGTTCCGAAATCTTTCCCTGTAACTTTCTTTAGGAGATGAGTCGTCATACCTTCAAACACATTCATAATATCCTCTTGCTCTACAAACGCCATTTCACAGTCTATTTGGGTGAATTCAGGCTGTCTATCTGCTCTTAAATCTTCGTCTCTAAAACATTTCACTATTTGGAAATATTTATCCATACCACCTACCATTAGGAGTTGTTTAAAGGTTTGTGGAGACTGCGGTAGCGCATAAAACTGCCCCTCATTCATACGGCTAGGCACTACAAAATCTCTAGCTCCTTCTGGAGTAGATTTAATGAGTACTGGAGTTTCTACCTCTATGAAACCTTGGTTAGAAAGATAGTTTCTCACCTCTTGTGCCATTTGACTGCGGAAAACGAGTTTATTTTTCACAGGTGTTCTTCTAATATCCAAATAGCGATATTTCATTCTAAGTTCTTCACCGCCGTCTGTTTCATCCTCTATGGTAAAAGGCGGAAGTTGAGATTCATTTAAAATATTTAGTTCTTCTACCAATATTTCTATTTCTCCTGTAGGGATTTTAGGATTTTTGTTACTTCTTTCAATAACCTTTCCTTTGGCTTGTATTACAAATTCTCTTCCCAATTTTTTAGCTTTCTCTAGTAGCTCTTTAGTAGTTCTTTCCTCATCTAAAACAAGTTGAGTGATACCATAGCGGTCTCTAAGGTCTATCCAGACTACGAAACCTTTATCTCTTATCGTCTGTACCCAGCCAGAAAGTGTTACGTTTTCATTAAGATTTTTTAGCGAAAGTTCGCCATTGGTATGTGTTCGGAACATAATATTCTTTAAGTATTATAGTTTATTTTACAATCTGTGCAAAGATACGGAATTGCCCTCAAAAAATATTTTTCTTTCACTTTTTTTATTTTTTTTGATTTAAAGAAGGTTTGGTATCGTATAAAATAATAAATTTGTCGTAGATTTATAATTTTAGGAGAATATATATGTGTGGAATTGTTTGTGCTTTTGATATAAAGCAATCGGCGGAGAGTCTTAGACCTCAGGTATTAGAAATGTCAAAAAAGATACGTCATCGTGGTCCAGATTGGAGTGGTGTGTATAGTGACGATAAAGTGGTTATCGCTCACGAGCGTCTAGCTATTGTGGATCCTACTTCTGGGAAACAGCCACTGTTCAGTCCTGACGGAAAGTTGGTTTTAGCTGTAAATGGTGAAATTTATAATCATAGAGAAATTCGTAAAAGATTTGAGGGGAAATATCAGTTTCAAACAGAATCAGACTGTGAAGTTATTTTGGCTCTTTATCAAGAGAAAGGTAAAGATTTTGTAGATGAACTTAATGGTATTTTTGGATTTGCCCTTTATGATACTGAAAAAGATGAATATTTTATCGCTCGTGATCATATGGGGATTATTCCTCTGTACATAGGTTGGGATAAAAATGGAACTTTTTATGTAGCTTCGGAACTTAAAGCTTTAGAAGGTTATTGTTCTAAAATAGAAATATTTCCTCCAGGACATTATTGGCATAGCAAAGATGCTAAGTTTGAACAGTGGTACAAAAGAGAATGGAGAGCGTTTGATAATGTAAAAGACAATACCACTAATCTATCTGAACTTAGAGATGCTTTGGAAGCTGCTGTTCATCGTCAGTTGATGTCTGATGTACCTTATGGTGTTTTACTTTCAGGTGGCTTGGACTCTTCCATTACTTCTGCCATAGCTAAAAAATATGCTGCTAAAAGAATAGAAACAGACGACCAATCTGAAGCGTGGTATCCTCAATTACATTCGTTTGCGGTAGGATTAGAAGGTTCTCCAGACCTCAAAGCAGCGAAAGAAGTAGCAAAGCATATAGGAACCATTCATCACGAAATAAAATTCACAATACAAGAAGGTTTAGATGCTATAAGAGATGTAATTTATTACCTAGAAACTTATGATATTACCACTGTAAGGGCTTCCACACCAATGTATTTAATGGCAAGAGTAATTAAATCTATGGGAATAAAAATGGTACTTTCTGGAGAAGGTTCAGATGAACTTTTTGGAGGTTATCTTTATTTCCATAAAGCTCCGAATGCAGAAGAGTTTCATAATGAAACGGTAAGAAAACTAGATAAACTTTACCAATACGACTGCTTAAGAGCTAATAAATCTCTTATGGCGTGGGGAATAGAAGGACGAGTACCTTTTTTAGATAAAGAATTTATGGATGTAGCTATGCGCATTAACCCGAAAGATAAAATGGTTACCCCAGAACGAATGGAAAAGTGGGTACTTAGAAAAGCTTTTGAAGATGTTTTGCCAGAATCAGTAGCGTGGAGACAGAAAGAGCAGTTTTCTGATGGCGTAGGCTATAGCTGGATAGATAAACTCAAAGAGTTAGTAAATGAAAAGGTAACAGATGAACAATTAGCTAATGCTAAGTTTCGTTTTCCTGTACAAACGCCTACTTCTAAAGAAGAGTATTACTATAGAAGTATTTTTGAAGAGCATTTCCCGTCAGAAGCGGCAGCACTTACTGTTCCGTCTGTACCATCTGTGGCGTGTAGTACACCTACGGCATTGGCTTGGGACGAATCTTTCAAAAATATGAACGATCCTTCTGGAAGAGCCGTAGCAAAGGTACATACAGAGGCTTACCGAAAGTAAAGATTTTATTAAAAATAAAAAGGCTTGAAGTACTTACTTCAAGCCTTTTTTGGATTTAGGGGTATTTACAAATGTTTTTTATTGCATTTTAGTTCTAAAATAACCTTTACCATTGTAATTTATATTTTAATTTTCCCTAACCTCTAATGATGAAAAACTTATATCCCCATAAACACTATCTTCTTTTTTATAATTAGCTTTATCCAATATTGTTTTTTTGATTATTGAAAAAATGTTTAGGCTTTTCTTCTCAACTTTATTGCTATTTTCATCTAAAAAATTGCAATATTATCAGAACTATGATAGAGGGTAATTTTATATTTTTTATCAATACACTGAACATTAAACCCTGTTGAATATCCAACATTTATTTATAAAAGTATCCTTTTGAGATATGCCACCTCAAAATATGTTAGTATTGCAACTTAGGATAAACAAGAAAATTAAAAATGAGCAAATTATTTTTAATAAGTTTTGATTACAAACAAAAGAGAAAGTATTTTAACTCTCTATTATTCCCCCAATTCCATCTTTTAAAAAGGTTATATTGGTAAAAATTCTAATATTTTTCTTCGGAATAGACTTGCTTCCCTAACCAATATAATTCATGTTTTCTAAAATTAATGTTATCATCCAAAACATTATGGACAAAATCTACAAGTTCTGATATTCTCTCTGGTTGTGTGATTCTTACTCGTGTTTCAAAATTTGATGTAAAACCTTTCGTTGTAAAATTCAAAGATCCCATATAGGCTATTTTCCTATCAATAATATAAATTTTTGAATGAATAAACATCTTCTCTCCATAATTATCTCTTAAATATTTGAAATTCAATTTTTCAGAATAATCAACTTATAAATTTCAATCTTTTCAATCTTAGATTTTATTTGCCATAATTTATAGCTCAAAAAAGAAAGAAAAAAAGAAAACATAATAAAGCCAAACGACAACACAGTGAAATCTTTGTTCAATAGTTTCACTATCCCACTACTAAAAAACACACAAGCGATACTAAATACAGCAATTAATAAAAATAAATATAAATTCTTCTTTTTTTCTTTTTTTTCCTTCTTCTTAATATCCGTTTCCTTATTTTGATGAATTAATTTTCTAAGAACTGTTTTATACTGTCTGTCATTTAAATCACTAAATCCCAACCTTACATTTACATTCCTATTTTTCAAAACAAATAAATCATCTAATTTACTTTCATCTATATATGGAGAAATAATTAGCACCTCGCTTTTTGCATTCAACAAATCATCTTGTAATTGTTTACCTGAACTTTGACCTATATAAATCTCTATGGCTTCATTATTTCCTAAATTGTTTCTGAAATAAAAGTTTCTTTTTGTCTCTTTTGTTTCCATTTTTTGATTTAATAATCGTCTTATAGAATTTCTATCAACAAATAAAAATTAGTAAAAAATATAAAACTACAACATTTTCAAATTATTTACCTCAAGTTCGGTAAGGATACGCCAATGTCCTCTTTTGATATTTTTCTTGGTGAGCCCTGCAAACATCACTCTATCTAACGCCTCAACTTCGTAGCCTAACCTTTGGAATATCCTCCTAATCACTCTATTCCAACCGATATGAATTTCTATCCCAATTTCATTTTTAGGTTTACCGTCTATATAAGAAATGCTATCCACCTCTGCAACACCTTCTTCCAATCTAATCCCTTTGGCTATAATCGCCATATCTTCGCCTGTAAGCTTTCTGTCTAAGGTAACATGGTAAATTTTCTTGATATTGAAAGATGGGTGGGTAAGTTTCTTGGTAAGATGCCCATCATTGGTGAGTAGAATAACGCCCGTTGTTTGCCTATCCAAACGTCCCACAGGGAAAATTCTATATGGAGAAGCATTTGCCGTTAAATCCATTACTGTTTTTCTAGCTTTCTCATCTTTTGTGGTAGAGATGTAGCCTTTAGGTTTGTTGAGAAGTACATACACAGGCTTTTCAGGTGTAATGCTTTGTCCATCAAAAACCACTTTATCTGTCTTTTGCACTTGATAGCCTAGTTCGGTTACTACTTTACCATTGATTTCAACTAAACCTTGCTGTATCAATTCGTCAGCCTCTCGTCTGCTACAAATCCCTGAATTAGCAATATATTTATTAAGTCTAATGGTGTCTTTAGGCTGTTGTACAAGTTTATTTATTCTTCTTTTTTGGACAAAAGCTCTAGCTCTGTCGGCTTCTTTATCATCAAATCTTCTTCCGCCTCTACGGTCTCCTTTTACATATTTATCTCTAGAATCAAAATCTCTACCTCCTAATTTTGAGCCACGAGAGTTCTCAGTATTCCCTCTTTTTTGATTTGTTCTTGATTTTCCTGAAAAATTTTTGCGTTCTCTGCTCATATTTGTAACTAATTATGTTTTGCAAAGATACAATTTTTTAGAGGTTATTAGAGGCTACTTATAAAATAGATGTTTGTATAAAATAATTGGATAGAGTTTTTATCATTAAATTCCACTAAAACCTGTAACATTTTTGATAATAAAGATACTTATACAAGAAAAAATTATTATGAACTTGAAAATTTCAAATTTAACTAAAGCTTATAGCAATGGAGTAAAAGCCCTTAATGGAGTTAATTTAGAAATAGGGAGCGGAATGTTTGGGCTATTAGGACCTAATGGCGCTGGTAAATCATCTTTAATGAGGACTATTGCTACCTTACAAATGCCTGATGAAGGCGAAATTTATTTTGGAGACATCAATGTTTTAGAGGACAAAATGGCCCTGAGAAAGGTACTGGGCTATCTTCCGCAAGAGTTTGGAGTTTATCCTAATATGTCGGCTCAAAGTTTATTAGATTATTTTGCTCGTTTAAAAGGAATTACCAATGCTTCCGAAAGAGAATCTATGATTAAAGAGGTACTACAAATTACCAATTTGTACGATGTGAAAGATAAAAGTGTGAGTGGATATTCTGGCGGTATGAAACAAAGATTTGGTATTGCTCAATTATTACTTAATAATCCTCAACTGATTATAGTAGATGAACCTACGGCAGGGCTAGACCCTTCAGAAAGAAGTCGTTTCCTTAATGTTTTGAGAGAAATCGGGACTAAGCATACCGTTATATTTTCTACCCATATAGTAGATGATGTAAGAGAGCTTTGTAATGATTTGGCGGTACTTAACGGCGGAAAGATACTTTTTAGAGGAACACCTAAGCAAGGGGAAGAAATGCTGAAAGGAAAAGTGTGGAGCCGTATTATCAACCGAGAGGATTATGATGATTTTAATGAAAAATACAACTTGCTTTCCTCCAAATTTAATGAAGATAATACACTCAACATAAGGGTTTATGCTGAACAGCAACCTCATGAAACCTTTGAGGAAGTGAAGCCTATGTTAGAAGATGTTTATTTTGTTTCACTAAAAAACGACCTATAGGCTTATGAAAACGATTTTTATATTTGAACTTAAAAGATGGCTGAAAAATTGGGTACTCTACCTCTATTTACTTATTTTCTTCTCTTTAGGGTTTTTAATATCTGCGATGGCGTTAGGCTATTTTGATAATTTGTCTGCCACCACTTCATCTAATAGGTTCGTAAACTCGGCTTTGAGCCTTAACGGATTATTGGGACAGCTAGGAACTTTTATCAATTTTATTATCCCTGCAGTAGTGGGTGCTACAGTATATAGAGATTATAAGTACAACTTTCATAGTATATTTTACGCTTATCCGTTCAGTAAATCTAGCTATATTTTGGGTAAGTTTTCAAGTGGAATACTCGTAACGATATTGATTTCCTTATCAATAGGTGCGGCGTTTTTATTAGCTTCTGTGTTGCCTTTCGCAAACAAAGATTTGTTAGCTCCTATTGATTTTTTTGCCTATATACAGCCTTATCTTTTGTTTATTATTCCTAATATATTTGTGATAGGAGCTTTTGTTTTTGCGTTGGTAACTTTAACGAGAAATGAATACATCGGTTTTGTTTTTGTGATAATTCTGATACTGTTTCAGTCGTTTATTTATAATATGACCAATGATGTAGATGATAAATTTTGGGTAAGTTTGCTGGACCCTTATGGTGCTATATCACTAGAATACCTTACAGAATACTGGACGATTGAAGAGCAGAATACTCTGCTTATCCCTTTCAAGAGCGCCTTGCTTTACAATAGACTTGTATGGGTTGGTCTAGGGATTTTGGTTT
Organism: Riemerella anatipestifer ATCC 11845 = DSM 15868; assembly: GCF_000252855.1. NCBI lineage: Bacteria > Pseudomonadati > Bacteroidota > Flavobacteriia > Flavobacteriales > Weeksellaceae > Riemerella > Riemerella anatipestifer. The sequence continues at coordinate 368,954 of NC_017045.1, forward strand.
TTGTGGCTACCTATTTTATATTCTCGTTTAACTACACAGTGCCTAGTTTTCTTGGTAAAAAGAAGAAAGCACAAAGATTTACAAAGAATAATTTTGGAGGAATAGTTAAAATCAATTTGCCTAAAGTAAGTTATCATTACGATTTTTGGAACAGTTTTAAAACAGCCATAAGCTTATCTAAATTCGAGTTTAAGCTCATTGTAAAGAACAGAATTTTTCTTGTTTTTATTACAATACTTATGTTGTTTATTGTATTTTCGGGTTATACCTTAGGGCAAGAGTTATTTGGAACTAGAACTTATCCTGTAACTTGGAAAGTTATAGGTATGGCTAAAGGGCTTCTTGAAGTATTTTTGTTGTTAATCATTTATTTATTCGCAGGAATTAGTCTTAATAATGCTTCTAATTTTAGAATTAATCATTTGGTAGATAGTACTCCTGTTCCTAATTGGGTGCTTTTGATGTCTAAAGTTTTAGGACTTATAAAAATGGTGATACTTATTATGCTAGTAAGTATTACGTCAGGAATGCTGATTCAGTCTTATTATGGCTATTTTAAATTTGAGATAGGTCAATACCTTATAACTTTCTTAGGTTTAGAGTTATTGTATTACGTTATTGTCATCTTATATGCTGTATTTATACAAGGATTTTTCAAAAACTATCTTGTTGGCTTTTTTGTAATTATCCTAAGTATGATGTATCCACTCATATTTTCTAGGATAGGGCTAGAGCATAAATTTTATTATTTTAATAGTTCGGGAGGCGGTTATAGCTATTCTGATATGAATGTTTTTGGGGTTTATAGAACTTACCTTTACTATAAGTTGTATTGGTTGCTGTTTTGTGGCGTTCTGTATCTGCTCACTTTAGCCTTTTGGAGACGAGGCATTTTCTCTGGAGCTAAAGAGAGAATAAAAATATTTTTCTCAAGAGTAAAACAAACCAATATAGCTATTCCTATTGTATTGTTTTTGGTTTCATTTTTAGGACTAGGATATGCTTTTTATTATCAAGCCGTAAAGCTAGAACCTTATTATTCTAGGCAAGAAGAAGAAAAGATGATGATAGATTATGAAAAACAGTACAAAAAATACGAAAACTATCCACAACCAAGAATTGTAGATGTTAAAGTAGATATGGCTATTTTCCCTAAAGAAAGAAACTATAAAGCCACCGCAGAATATACTTTGGTTAATAAGACTGAAAAAGCAATAGATAGCCTATTCGTAAACTATGATAATAATCTTAAAGAGATTAACTTTAACACTGCCTCTCATTTGGTACATAAAGATAGTGTAAAATATTTTGACATTTATAAACTTAAAACGCCATTACAACCAGGAGAATCAATTAAAGTTAATTTTATGGTTCAGAATAAGCCTAACACTTGGCTCAAAGACAGGTCGCCTATATTGGAGAATGGTACTTTTATCAATAATTCTATTTTTCCTAGTTTTGGTTATAATGCTAGTGCAGAGATAAAGGATAATGATATTAGAAAAAAATATCATCTCCCTGATACCGAAATTATGGCAGACCCTAAAAATCTGAAAGCAAGAGAAAATACCTACATTGCAACAGATTCGGATTGGATAAACTTTGAGGCTACGGTAAGCACTTCAGCAGACCAAATTGCTATTGCGCCTGGCTATCTTCAAAAAGAATGGTCAAAAAATGGCAGGCGCTATTTCCATTATAAAATGGATAAAAAAATGCTTAATTTCTATGCCTTTAATTCGGGAAGATATGAAGTTAAAAAGGAAAAATATAACGGAATTAATTATGAAATCTACTATCATAAAGGACACGAATACAACCTTGATAGGATGATGGAAGCAATGAAAAAATCTATTAAATACTATTCTGAAAACTTTAGTCCTTATCAGCATAAACAAGCGAGGATTATAGAGTTTCCTAAAACCGAAGGTACTTTTGCGCAAGCATTTGCCAATACGATGCCTTTCTCCGAGGGTATAGGTTTTATAGCGATGGTGGATTTAGATAATCCTAATTCTGTGGACTATCCATTCTCTGTAGTTTCTCACGAAATGGCTCATCAATGGTGGGCTCATCAGGTTATAGGGGCTAATACTAAAGGTTCCACACTTTTATCGGAATCTTTATCAGAATACAGTTCTTTAAAAGTGCTAGAGAAAGAATATGGTAAATACCAAATGAGAAAGTTTCTAAAAGAGGCTTTGGATAAATATCTGCAAGGGAGAACTTTTGAATGGAAGGAAGAAAATCCTTTAATGTACGTAGAAAATCAGCAGTACATACACTATAACAAGGGAGCTTTAGTACTTTATGCTATGAGCGATTATTTAGGAGAGAGAAAATTCAATAATATACTGAAATCGTTTGTTGAAAAAACAGCATTTCAAGAAGCTCCTTATACTACTTCTATAGAATTTGTAGAACATTTAAAAGCCAGTACACCACCTCATTTACAGTACCTTATCCGTGATATGTTAGAAACCATTACACTTTACGATAATAGGGTAGAAGATGTTAAGGTAACACCATTGTCTAATGGTAAATATCAAGTGGATATTAAGTTTTTAGTATCTAAGTATCAAACCAATCCGAAAGGAGATGCTATTTATAAAGATGCTAAAGGTAAAGGCTTAGAAGCTCAAATTAGAAAAAGTAAGGTAAAATCGTTACCTCTGGCTGATTATATTGAAATAGGTGTTTTTGCAGAACCTATCAAGAAGAACGGTCATCAGTATGAAAATGAAATTTATAACAAAAAATATTTCATTAACAGAATAGACAATCATATTAGGATTGTTGTAGATAAAAAACCTTACGAAGTGGGAGTGGATTCCTATAATAAACTCATTGATAGAGTTTCCGAAGATAATAGGAAAAGGGTTAAATAAGTTTTAATAAGGCTTAAGACTAGGAAACAATGATTAAATTTGTTGCTAAGTCTTATGAATAGGAGTAAAATCAGCGATTATAAAATAAAAAAAATAATCAAGTGTTTTTGTAGCGATATTGACGCAACGAAAACGGCGGAAATTTTAGAGTTCAACAGAAACACCATTAACCGATATTTTAGGATTTTTCGGGAAGTGATTTTTGAAAAACAACAAGCAGATTTGAGTTTGTTTTTTGGAGAAGTTGAATTAGATGAAGCCTATTTTGGAGCAAGGCGATTACGAGGGATTAATATGCCACAAAAACGAGGAAGAGGAACTTGGAAACAACCTGTTTTTGGAGTTTTTGAAAGAGAAGGCAGGGTTTATACCGAACTGATTCCAAATGCAAAAAGTGAAACATTAAGAAAAGTTATTCGAGGAAAAGTTTCATTAGAAAGTATTTTGTTTACAGATGGTTGGCGAGGTTATAGTGGACTTTTAGATATGGGATACGAGAAGCATTTCAGGATTGACAAGAGTAAAAATTTCTCAACTCAGAATGGTGTTCACATTAATGGAATAGAAAGTTTTTGGAGTTTCACCAAGCGAAGATTAGCTAAGTTTAATGGGATAAAATCTACCTTTATATTACACTTAAAGGAATGCGAGTGGCGATGGAGAAAGGAAACTAAAGAAATGGAAAAAGAGTTATGGAAATTGATAAAAAAATATGGATAACTTTTTTAACGACTTCGTCTAAAAGTTACCCACATTTTTTTATTTTTACAACAACAAACAACAGTGTGAAAATTATAAATTTTAAACCTTTGCTAGTCTAGAGCCTTAATAAAACAAAATAGGAGGTTTTTAAGCCTCCTATTTTGTTATTAATTAAATAGTTTTGAATATAACGGATTATATTCTATCAATAATTTGATTAAGTGTTACCGAAGGACGCATTGCAGCGTAAGTTTTATCTTCGTTCGGACGATAGTAGCCTTCAATATCTTGGGCTTTACCTTGAGAAGCGATGAGCTCTTCATTGATTTTCGCCTCATTTTCTTGCATTTCTTTAGCAATAGGTTGAAACAGAGTAGATAACTCTGAATCTTGAGTCTGTGCTGCTAAAGCTTCTGCCCAATATAACGCTAAATAAAAATGAGAACCTCTATTATCTATGCTTCCTATTTTTCTAGCTGGAGATTTGTCATTAGCTAAAAACTTGGCATTAGCTTCATCTAGTGCATCTGCCAATACTTGAGCCTTCGTATTATTTTGAGTTTGTGCTAAGTGTTCTAAACTTGCCTGTAATGCTAAAAATTCTCCTAAAGAATCCCAACGTAAATAGCCTTCTTCTATAAACTGCTCTATATGTTTAGGAGCAGAACCTCCTGCACCTGTTTCAAATAGCCCACCACCGTTCATAAGAGGTACAATAGACAACATCTTAGCCGAGGTTCCTAACTCTAGGATAGGGAATAAATCCGTAAGATAATCTCTAAGAACATTGCCAGATACAGAAATAGTGTCTTTACCTTCTCTAGCTCTTTTAAGAGTTTCAGACATTGCGTCTTTAACATCTAAAATTTTAATATCAAGCCCTTGTGTATCGTAATTTTTAAGATATTGTTCTACTTTTTTGATAACTTCTCTATCGTGAGCTCTACCTTTATCTAACCAAAATATAGCTGGAGTATCCGATAAGCGAGAACGGTTAACCGCTAATTTAACCCAATCTTGTATAGGAGCATCTTTAGTTTGACACATTCTGAAAATATCTCCCGTTTCTACCTTTTGTTCTAATAAAACTTCGTTGTTTTCATTAAGGACTTTTACAGTACCTTCTGCTTCCATTTGGAAAGTCTTATCGTGAGAACCGTACTCTTCTGCCTTTTTAGCCATTAGTCCTACATTAGGTACACTACCCATAGTAGTAGGGTCTAACTTTCCGTTAGCTTTCATATCATCTATTACAGCTTGATAGAAACCAGCATAAGAACGGTCTGGAATTATGGCTAAAGTATCTTCCTCTTGTCCATCTTTATTCCACATTTTACCGCCACCACGAACTAATGCCGCCATAGAAGCATCTACAATAACATCACTAGGAACGTGGAAGTTAGTAATTCCCTTATCCGAGTTGACCATTGCTACTCTAGAACTTTCGTTTAGAACATGCTCTATATCAACTTTTATATCAGCTTCTTGAGCAATTCCTGCAATTTTATCATAAAGACTTGCCAGTCCATCGTTAGGATTAACATCTAATGATTTGAATGTTTCTGCATACTTTTCAAATACTTCTTGGAAGAATGTTTCAACAATAGCTCCGAAAATAATAGGGTCAGACACCTTCATCATAGTTGCCTTTAAATGAGCAGAAAGCAATACATTTCTACTTTTAGCTTCTTGTATCGCCTCTTTTACAAAAGTTTTTAAGGCTTTGATGTTCATCACAGACGAGTCTATAATTTCTCCTGCTTGAAGAGAAGCGTAATCTTTTAGTACTTTTTCTGAACCGTCATTTCCAAAGAATACAATTTTAAACTTACCATCTTTCTCTACAGTCGTAGAAGTTTCAGTACCGTAGAAATCTCCTTGGTTCATATGAGCTACATCTGTTTTACTATCAGACTTCCATTCGCCCATTCTATGAGGATTGGCTTTTGCATAATTTTTAACAGCCTTAGGAGCTCTTCTGTCAGAATTCCCCTCTCTAAGCACAGGGTTTACAGCCGAACCAAGTACCTTAGCATATTTAGCTTTAATTTCTTTTTCTTCTTCCGTTTTTGGTTCTGCAGGATAATTAGGTACATTGAACCCTTTTTTCTGTAGTTCCTCTATAGCCTCGTTAAGCTGAGGTATAGAAGCTGAAATATTAGGCAACTTAATAATGTTAGCTTCTGGTTTTGTAGCTAATTCTCCTAATTGAGACAAAGCATCAGGAATTCTTTGTTCTTCAGTAAGAACCTCTGGAAAGTTAGCCAATATTCTCCCTGATAAAGAAATATCCGGTACTTCTATCTGTATGTCTGCTGATTTTGCAAATGCTTTTACAATAGGTAAAAATGAATGAGTAGCTAACATAGGAGCCTCATCTGTAAGGGTGTAGTAAATTTTAGCTGTTGACATTTATTCTGTTTTTTATATTATACAACATTTAGTTTCCACAAAAATAATGAAAAAAAGTATATTATACCTCAGCTAAAAAATGATTTCTCACATCTCACCCCTCTATATTATTTAGAATAGATATAAATAATGAAAAAATTAATTATACAGTTTTTAATTAAAATATATGATATTAATCATATTTTAGAAAGAATTATTAAGACTAATTAACTGATTTAAAACTTTTTAATTAAAAAATAGAACAAAACATTTTACACTAATTTTAAATAGATATACTACGAGAGTCCCAATATATTCCTAAACAAATAAATAACTCATAAACAAATATTTATATTAAAAATACTTAACACACATACACCAAATTAAATATATCAAAATCTTATCCAAGACAAATGTTTTTATTATTTTCTTAATAATAAAACTAAAAAATTATTTTTTGTTCAAAAATAAAACACCAGCAATAAAAACCATACACTTGTTTGATTTTTTTATTGAAAAAATATTTTTAATATTGTAGGACAGTTTTAAAACATTTGTATTTATGAAAAAATCTATTTTGAGAACAGAAAATTTACTGCCAATAGCAGCAAGCTTTTTGTTACTTCCAAATTTTGTCTTTGCGCAAAATGCGGAGCAAGTAAAGAAGATTAGAGAATCTTCTAATTTGAAACAGCTGAATGTACTACAAAAGGGGTTTGGGAAATCTACCCTTAGTGTAAAAGAATTGCAGACTAAAGCCAAAAGTCTTAAAATTCCTTTTGAAGGAGAGAGTAATGGTAGATATTACCAATTAAGAGGGTTTGACAAAAACGGAAGACCTCTTTACTATATCAGTTATAATACGGGAGCTGCCGAAGGTACAGGTACTAATAAACTCCATCCAGAAGCGGGAGTATTCAATTTGGAAGGAAGTGGAATGAAGATACACGAATGGGATGGTGGAGGAGTAAGAACTTCTCATCAAGAATTTGGAGGAAGAGTGGCACAAAAGGATGTTCCTTTAAGTAGTAGCGAACACGCTACTCATGTAGCAGGAACAATGGTAGCTTCTGGAGTGGATATATCTGCAAAAGGTATGGCTCCTAAAGCGACACTAGATGCTTATGATTGGAATAACGATGAAGACGAGATGATAGCTGCTGCTACAGCTGGAGCGATTCTTTCTAACCATTCTTATGGATACATAGGTGGATTTTCTTGGGGAGATTGGTCTGGTAATCAAGGGTGGCATTGGTTTGGAAGCGATGACGATACCGAATTTAAAGGTTATGGAAAATATGCTACTCCTGATAGAGACTGGGATTTAATAGCACTTAACGCACCTTACTATCTACCAGTGAAAGCAGCAGGAAACCCTAGAGGGGATGGTCCTGAGCCTGGAGAAACACATTATGTTCGTAATTCTTCAGGACAGTGGGTAGCTTCTAATAAAGTAAGACAAAGAAATGGAGGGAATAATGGATTTGATTGTGTGCTTTATGGCTCAACTGGAAAAAATCTACTGGTAGTAGGAGCTGCGCAGAAGATATCTGGAGGGTATAAATCCCCTGCAGATGTAAGAATGGCTAGTTTTAGTGCATTTGGACCAACAGATGATGGAAGAATTAAACCAGATATTTCTGGAGTTGGGGTAGGGCTTAAATCTACTGTATCTGATGGAGATACTGCCTATGGAACAATGAGCGGGACTTCTATGGCTTCTCCTAATGTTACAGGTTCGTTATTATTACTTCAAGAACATTATTATAAAAAGTTCAACGCTCACATGAAGTCGGCTACCCTAAAGGCTTTAGCCATAGCAACAGCTAACGAAGCGGGGGAGGCTCCTGGACCTGATTATGCTTCTGGTTGGGGATTACTAAATGTATTTGAGGCTGCTAAAGCTATCTCTCTAAAGGATAAATATGCTCTAATAGAAGAAAAATCTCTACAAAACGGAGCGACAGAAGAGATACAAGTGGTAGCTTCTGGAACGGAACCTCTTAAAGTAACCATTGCGTGGACAGACCCCGTACCTACAACACTTCCTAGTTTTAATACTCTTAATGATCGTACTAAAGTGTTAGTAAACGACTTGGATGTTAGAGTAATAAAAGATGGGGCAGAAGAATTACCTTGGAGGTTAAATCCTGATAATCCTGCATCGCCAGCTATTAAAGCTGACAACGATGTAGATAATGTGGAGCAAGTTGTAATAGATAACCCTGTGCCTGGTGCAACTTATACCATAAAGGTAAGCCATAAAGGAACATTAAAGAAGAATAATGTAACTACAGAGGAGCTAATAATACAACTGTAGTGACATTAGTTGACACTGATAGCCAAGATTATGGAATAGTTGTTACTGGTATCAACAATGGAGTAACAAAAGATTTAACAGTAACCGCTGTTGATGTAAAAGTGTCTCCTGTAGAATATTCTTCCGCTACACCAGTAGAATTTAAAGTAACCAATAAGGGTACTGAAGTGGCTACAGATGCTAAAGTTATTTATAAACTCCTTAATAAAGACAGTAACAACCAAGAGGTTACTCAAGGAGAGATTTCTGTACCTTCCTTAAATCCAGGAGAAACTACCACAGTATTACAAAACATAGATTTATCTAAATCTTTTGTTAATTATACCATTGTTGCTGAGGTTATTTATGCAGGTGATGAAATAGAGCTCAATAATAAAGCTAATGCAGAAGTCTATGGTATCATAGCAGATTTAACACCAGATTTATCATCTTATGAATTTGGGTATGAAGATGACTTTGCTAAAAGTGGTTGGGTATCTGAGGATAAAGATGCTGATGGAAGAACATGGAGAAAATATGATGACGCTAGTTTAGCTTATGAAGGTAATTCTTTTGCATTGAACTTCCCAGGCAATAAGACAAATGTAAATGATTGGTTATTCTCTAATCCTTTAAGACTCAAAAAAGATGTTCTTTATAGGGTGACATTCTATGCTAGAAAGTTCCGAACTTCTGCTGAAAATATCAGTATTTTTTTAGGTTCTACAAACAGTAGTACTTCAATGACCTCTGAAATAGCTCCTAAAGTAGAGGCTCTTGGAGCTTATAATAAGTATTCTTACGAGTTTAGTGTAGATTCAGACCAAATAGCCTATATGGGATTCAATCATAAGACAGTGGGCGATGCTCAGTCTTATGCTTTCGCGATGGACAACGTGAAGTTTGAGTATGCAGAAAATAAACCTAATGTTGATTTTGCAGCTAGTAAACTAAATCCTAACTCTTTTGAAACGGTTAGCTTAACTAACAATACAGTTACAGCTTCCACATTGCCTATAAATTCTTGGGAGTGGTCTTTCAGTCCTAACACAGTAAGTTTTGTAGAGAGTACCTCTTCAGCTTCCAAGGAACCTAAAGTTGTTTTCAACCAAGAAGGTGTCTATGCTATTACTCTCAAAGCAACTAATGCCAAAGGTGAAGGTGAGTTAACTAAAGAAACTTATGTTACCGTTAAGAATACCGCTACAGTAGCAGACTTTACAGTAAATAGTCAGAGTATATATTCTGGTGAAGCAGTAGTATTTACTAACACTTCTACAGGTAATCCTAAACCAACAGAGTACAAATGGACTATCACTCCGTCTGATGGAGTAGAATATGTGGGAGGAACTACAGATACTTCTGAAAACCCTAATGTTAAATTTTCTAAAGGAGGTAAATACAAAGTGGCACTAACCGCAACATCTCCGTATAATTCAAATACATTAGAAAAAGATAATTATATCTCTGTGATAGGTATTCATAATGATGTAGAAAATCTGACACATAGTTTTGATGAGAATACTAAAAATCTAACTCTTAAATGGGATAGACCAGATATGACTCCAATGTATTCTGAAGGATTTGAAAACGCTGGAAATATGCCTGCTGATATGACTATAATTGATGGTAACTCAGATAACAAAATATGGACAGCCTCTTCGTTCTTTAAGAACAATGGAGAATATGGTGTTAGATCTTATTCTTGGTATGTTGCGGGAGGTGCTGTTGATGTTGATGATTATCTTGTAACTCCTAAATTGAGAAAAGGGGCAGAAGTATTGAAATACGCAATAAAACACCCTTGGGCAGAAAGGTATGATATTTACATTGTTGAAGCTCCAGCTTCTGGACAGGCACCTACCGTTGAAGAGATTAAAGCAGGACACAAAATTCATACATCTGAAGCAACGGAAAAGATACCTGCATTTGTTACGAAAGAATTTAATATCAAACAATATGCTGATAAGGATTTCTTTGTAGTATTCCATCACAGAACAGTAAAAGCAGATAATGCATTCTATGTTGCATTAGATGATATAGAAGTTGGTTATGATAACTCTCCATCTGGAAAGTCAGGTTCTAATGCTTTAACAGAGAAAAAATCAGTTACGTCTTCTGATTTAGACTTTAAGAAGGTACTATTAGATGGACAGAAGCTGGTTTCAGAAGATATGCTAAGAGAAGACGCTAATAAAACAAATAATGTTTCTAATTCTAAAATAACATTTGGAATTACAACATTACCACATTTAGTAGGTTACGAAGTGGTTAAAGATGGTACAAGTGTAAGCAACATTGATGATTACAACACCCGTCTGTACAATGAGACAATGACCAAAAATGGTACTTATACTTACGATGTGTACGCCTTATACTCTGACGGGGCTAAATCTAACAAACAAACGGTAGTTGTTGATATCACTACACTTTCTACATCAGATGTTAACGCTAACGGAGGATTGAAAGTTTATACTAACCCATCTAATGGTTACTTTGTTGTAGAAGCAGCTAATACAGTATCTTCTCTAAAAGCTGGTGTTTACGATATGTCTGGAAAACAGATTTTATCTAACGAGTACAAAGGCAATAAGTTTGAGCTTAATTTAACCCAAAATCCTAAAGGTGTTTATATCTTAAATCTAATAGATGATAAAGGAGTAAAACACAATGTGAAACTGATGGTTAAATAAAAATTGATTTTATCTCAAAATTAATTTTAATAAACGGAGAAAGTCGGCTTTTAGTCGGCTTTCTTTTTTGGGATATATTTGAGGTTTGGGTAAGGAATGACATATATAAAACTTAGTTATATTAGTTAGAACACAAAGATCCATTAAGAAAATATTTAATTTACTAAGTAGAAAAAAGAATTTTCTAGATAAAAAATTCAAAATTGATTATGAACTTTTAACTCCCTTTAAAGTAGAGATATCCTCTTAACGGAATAAAAAAATAGAGGAAATTGTATAATTGTAAATTGAAATAAGACTAACTTTGCATTTATGAATTTTCCAAGTAAGGTTTTAGAAAAAGCAGTAGAAGAAATATCAGGTCTCCCAGGGATAGGCAGAAAGTCGGCTCTCAGACTAGCGCTTCATTTGCTTAGACAACCGAGTTCACAAGGATTAGCTCTAGGCGATGCTATACAAAATCTAGTTACAGAGATAAAATATTGTAAAGAATGCCATAACTTTTCGGACACAGATATTTGCGAAATTTGTGCAGATGACAGTAGACACGCTGAACTCCTATGCGTTGTGGAAGATGTGAGAGATGTAATGGCGATAGAAAACACAGGAAAATTCAAAGGAAAATATTTGGTTTTAGGAGGAAAAATATCGCCTATGGAAGGTATTGGACCTCAACAATTAAATATAGAAACTTTAGAAAGCAAACTAGAAATAGGGGAGATAGAGGAGGTTATTTTTGCACTATCTGCCACTATGGAGGGCGATACCACCGTGTATTATTTGTATAAAAAGTTTAAGCATTTTGACATTAAATTCTCCAATATTGCGAGAGGGATTTCCGTAGGAGATGAACTAGAGTACGCCGATGAAGTTTCTTTGGGGAGGTCTATTTTGAACCGAATACCTTATAAAGGTCATTAAGTTTTTATGAAAAAAAAGCTAAGCATCATCATCGTTAATTATAATGTAACCGATTTGTTATCGGCTTGTATTCAGTCCATAGAAAAGTATGCAGCCAAAGTAGATTACGAAATTATAGTTATAGATAACTGCTCCACAGATAACTCTTGGAAAGAACTTAAATGCATCTTTCCAAAGGTCGTTTTTATGGAATTAGAAGAGAATTTAGGTTTCTCCAAAGCGAATAACATTGCCGCCCAAAAAGCTCAAAACGAATATATTTTATTACTAAACCCAGATACAGAGTTAGAAAGTGATGGGCTAGATAGTTTGTTAGAATTTGCTGATGGTTGTGATAATTTGGGTTGCATCGGTGTTAGAATGCATAATTTGGCGGGGGATTTTCTTCCAGAGAGCAAACGTTCTGTTCCTAATATCATCAATTCTTTTGAAAAATTATTTCTTTTCACTTCTCGGAAAAATAACCGTAAAACCTATTACAGAAACGATATCAACGAAAACGAAATTGCTTGTGTAGAAGTGATTACAGGAGCTTTTCTTTTAATGAAAAGAGAACTATATCTAGATATAGGAGGTTTAGACGAAAGATATTTTATGTACGGCGAAGATATAGATTTGTGCTATACTCTTATCTGTAAAGGCTTTCAAAACTACTATTATGGGGCTTATTCTATACTTCATTACAAAGGGCAAAGCACCGTGAAAGATTTAAAATATTTGTCAAGATTTTATGGAGCAATGTTTTTATTTTTAGAAAAATACTATAAGTCTAAAAATAGATTAAAATACCTATTGCTATTACAAGGTTTTAAACTAAAATATTTTATAGAACGCCTAAAGCTAAAAAAAGCGAAAGAAATATAATCTCTTTCGCTTTTCTATAATAAAGACTTAACAAAATCTTAGTTTCCTGTATTGCTTGGTGCTACTGGCGTAGCTGTGTTGTTTAAATCTACTTTTTGGTTTGGTGCTTGTGGAGCATTAGGTAACTCTGTTTTCTTAGGAGCTACAGGAGCCACATTCACTGTAGGTTTTGCAGTTAATACCACACTTAAAACAATTAGTAATACCACCGTAATTCCTAATGTCCAAGTAGCCTTCTCCATAAAATCATTAGTTCTTTGAACGCCGAAAGACGCCGATGACGCTCCCCCGAATGTTCCTGAAAGACCTCCACCTTTAGGGTTTTGTGCCAAAACTACTAATACCAACAACACACACACAATTACTATAAGAACCATAAATAGCGTAAAAACTGTACCCATAACTAAAAAGATAATTTTTTAAGTTCGCAAATATAAGAAGAATAATTTTATATCAAGAATAAAATAACTAAAACTTATGTAAAAAGAGGCAACTCCAAATAGAATTGCCTCTTAATGTTCAAAAAGTTATGGTTTTATTAACTATTTAAAATCTGTTTCTTGAGCTTTATTAAATTCGTAAGATTTTACTTCAAAAGTAATATCCATACCACTCATATTCTGGTTGATTTTGAACGGCATTTTAACTCCTGAAACTTCTTTATAATCAGAGAAAGTAGAAGGAATAGTCATTTCTTTATCACCCATTTTTTCTACTTTAGTTTCACCTAATTTCAATCCAGATTTTACGCTGTAGAAATAAGTGGTTTTACCTGATTTAATAGCATAAGCCTCTTCATTATTTACCTTTTCAATGCCTTTTAGTTCATAGTTACCATTGTTAGCAAACGCTAATTCTTTGAAAACTTCAGTAGATTTTTGCATCTCTTGTTTAGCCTGTTCTGGCATAGGGATTTTGTTTCCTTGAGCCATAATGTAGCCGTCTTTGCCATCAAATACAACTTTCTGCATAGAGTTGCCCATCATTTTCATATCCATCATCATTTTACCACCTTTTGCTTGTACTAAAGTCATTTCCAAAGGCATTCCCTGAACGGTAGCCGTAGCATTCATCGTAACAGAATTGATTTTACTAACCGCCTCTTTTCCACCTATGGCTTTAATGTAGTTTTGAGCAACGCTTTCTACATTTACATTAGCATCTACTTTTTTAACTTCAGGTTTTTGGCTAGGATTTGCATAGGCATCGTAGTATTTTACTGGGTAACCTAATTTTTCTAAACTATCCGCAATATCTGTTGCTTTACCAGCTATGAAAATTCTCGCTTGATTAGGCAAAATATTTTCATTAACTACCTTTTTAATATCAGCAGCTGTTACCTTTTCTATGGATTTTAAATAATTAGTATAGAAATCCGCAGGTAGATCTTGAAGTTTTTGGTTTAAAGCAAATCTGGCAATAGTTTCAGGTTTTTCTAAAGACATAATGAAATTACCTTTCAGTTTTGCCTTAGCGTTTTGTAACTCTTCTGGTTTTACAGTAGAGATGGCATTAAGCTCGTTGATGAATTCTTTTACAGCCTTATCTGTAACCTCATTTCTTACACTTGCTTCTGCACTAAAGTTAGGTGAGTATTTACTTGTAGATAGGCTAGAATATGCCCCGTAAGTAAATGCATTTTTCTCTCTAAGGTTCATAAACAATCTACCTTCGCCACCGCCGCCAAGTATATAGTTTGCCATAACTCCAGCAAAATATTGTGGGTCTTTCATTTGTAAAGTAGAAATATTACCTACTTTAATGATAGATTGTACAGCGTTTGGAACATCTACCACATTAACCTCGGTAGAGGCTAGATTTTTTGCAGGTGCAGGAGTAGGGATTTTAACATTAGATTTTTTCCAATTTTTAAATTGGCTTTCTATCTGTTTCTTTACTTCATCATATTTTACATCGCCTACAATTACAAGATAAGCATTGTTAGGTGTGTAATATTTTTGATAGAAATCCTGCACATCTTTTAGTTGAATTTTATTGATGCTTTCCGCTGTTTTAAACTCTCCTAAAGCGGTGTTTTTACCATAAATAAGTGCATCAGACACTCGGTTAGCGATAGCTTCTGCACTCTTTTCGTCTGCTTTAAGCCCTTCTAACGCTCTTTCTTTAGACTTTTGAACTTCTTCACTAGAGAATTTCGGGTTGATGATAGCATCTGCCATAAGGCTTACCACCTCTGGATAATATTTAGATAGTGTATTGGCAAATGCTCCAGAAGCGCCAAAATTTAATCTAGCTCCTAAGAAGTCTACTTTTTTATTAAATTCTTCTTTGCTAAGGGAAGTGGTTCCGTTACCTAGTTGGCTTGCCATAATGCTAGAAACTCCAGCGATATTGCCCTCATATACAGGAGGTGTGTCTATGGTAAGAGTAACATTAACTCTAGGGAGTTTATGATTTTCTACCACCATTACGGTAAGTCCGTTTTTAAGGGTGAAAGTTTTAGGCTGTGCCACATTTACCGTAGGAGTAGGTCCTGGTTTTGGCATTGCATTAAGGTCTATATTTTGAGCAGATAACATTCCTGAAACTAGAAACGCCGCTGCAATGTATTTGATATTTTTCATTGTTAATTAGAATTATTTTTTTTGAGGTAAATAATTGATGTTGATTCTTTGGTTTGGATTAAGGTATTTAATCGCTGCTTGTTTTAAGTCTTCACGGGTGATAGAACGGTAGATGTCTATCTCTTTATTGATAAGATTAGTATCTCCTTTTAAAACATAGCTATCTGCTAGAGAATGAGCAATACCTTCCACAGTAGAATTAGAATTTACAAACTGATTTTCAAACTGGTTTTGAAGTTTCTGATAGTCTTCTTCCGAAATTAGTGTAGTTTGCAGCTTTTTGATTTCAGCATCTATATCCTTTTCTAATGTAGCTTTGGTAGTAGCTCCCATAGGTATTGCAAAGAATGCGAAGATGCTATAATCTTCCATACCAATATTAGCTGCTTGTACTTGTAAAGCCTTTTTCTCCTGATCTACTAATTTTTTGTATAGAACAGAAGATTTACCACTGCTTAAATAGCTGCCCAACATTTCCAGAACATAAGCATCTTTTTCTTTATTAGATGGCGTTCTGTAAGTAAATACATAGGCTGGGATTTGGATATTATTATCATAAACCGTTACTTCTTCTTGTTTGGTAATAGGTGCTTCTTTAGGGAAGTTTCTAGTAACTTCTGCACCTCTAGGAATAGTGGCGTAGTATTCGTTAATCCACTTTTTAGTTTGTTCAGGATTGATGTCTCCAGCCACAACTAGAGTAGCATTATTGGGTACATAATACTTCTTAAAGAAACTTTGGAACTCTTCTAATTTTGCTGCATTTAAGTCTTCCATAGAGCCAATGGTAGTCCCTTTGTAAGGGTGATTTTTAAAGGCAGAAGTTAAAATACTATTAAACAGATTTCCGTAAGGTTGATTGTCTATTCTTAGCCTTTTTTCTTCTTTTACCACTTCTCTTTGAGTATCTACACCTACTTGGTTAATTACCGGTTGTCTCATTCTTTCAGCTTCCATCCAAAGTCCAAGTTGGGTATTGTTAGAAGGGAAAGTTTCGTAGTAGTAGGTTCTATCTCCAGTAGTGTTAGCATTGTTATTACCACCGTTAGACGAAACTATTTTAAACCATTCACCTCTTTTGATATTTGGAGTTCCTTCAAATAAAAGGTGTTCAAAAAAGTGAGCAAACCCTGTTCTGCCTTCCATTTCGTCTTTAGCACCTACGTGGTACATTACTGCGGTAGTAACTACAGGAGCCGAATTGTCTTGATGGAGAATTACATGAAGTCCGTTAGGGAGGTCGTACTCCTCAAATTTGATTTGTTGTGCATTTAGCAGAGCTCCCGCGAAAGTAGCCACTGCCAAAGAGAAAAACTTTTTTTTCATTACGATATTAAATTTATTTTTTTGTTTTTAATTTCTTAAAGCGATTAGTAGAATTTTCTAATGATTTGTTACAAAATTATTTTAATTTCTTCTAAATCTCTTATAATGAAATGTTAAAGTTTCAATCTGTAAAAGATAGTATTTATACAATGTACAAAGTCAGTTTCATTCAAAGAAATCTATTCTTTAAAGCTAACTTGTTTTCTTTTTTTATTGAATTTTTGATTAGTTTATAATTATTATTCATCTGTTACTAGTAGAA
This sequence comes from Riemerella anatipestifer ATCC 11845 = DSM 15868, assembly GCF_000252855.1. NCBI lineage: Bacteria > Pseudomonadati > Bacteroidota > Flavobacteriia > Flavobacteriales > Weeksellaceae > Riemerella > Riemerella anatipestifer. The sequence goes on from NC_017045.1 coordinate 385,885, forward strand.
TATTGTTTGTAACAGCTTATTATCCATTTGTTACAGTTAGGATACGATTTGTAACAGTTCATTATCCATTTGTTACAGTTAAAATACGATTTGTAACAGCTTATTATCCATTTGTTACAGTTAGGATACGATTTGTAACAGCTTATTATCCATTTGTTACAGTTAGGATACGATTTGTAACAGCTTATTATCCATTTGTTACTTGTAAAACACTATTTGTAACAAGTTGTTGTCCTTAAAATACCATTTCTATATAGTTTTTTTATATTTATCATTGCATTAAGCAAAAAAGATTTCATAGCTAAAGACCATCATCGGTATTTTTTTTAATCGTTTATAGGTTGTAAATTTGTGGGATTTTTGGAGAGACAATATTAAAAAGCATTTCTATGGTAGATTATTTGAAGGGATTAAATGAAGCTCAGTACAAAGCAGTGACTACAATACAGGGACCACTAATGGTATTGGCAGGAGCTGGTTCTGGTAAAACGCGTGTGCTTACGATGCGTATTGCACATCTAATCACCAATGGAGTAGACCCTTTTAATATACTTGCACTTACCTTTACCAACAAAGCCGCTAGAGAAATGAAAGAGAGAATTGCCAAAGTGGTCGGAGAAAGCGATGCTAAAAGTCTATGGATGGGGACTTTCCACTCGGTTTTTGCAAGAATATTGAGGAGCGAGGCTCATTACTTAGGATTTCCTTCCAACTTTACCATTTACGACTCTCAAGATGCTCTTAATGTACTTAAGAAGGTCATCAAAGACCTTAATATAGATTCAGATTTATACAAACCTAAAAAAGTACAAGCCAGAATATCTCAATACAAAAACAATCTCATCACCGTAAGGGCTTACTATAACAATCCTGAACTTATGGAAAACGATGCCCGAGCAAATATGAAACTCATTGGGCAAATTTATCAGAAATATGTGGAAGTTTGTTTTAAAAACGGAGCGATGGATTTTGATGACTTGCTTTTGAGAACCAACGAACTTCTCACTCGTTTTCCCGAAGTTCTTGCAAAATATCAAGACAGATTTAGATATATTTTAGTAGATGAGTATCAGGATACCAACCACTCTCAATATCTTATTGTAAAGGCGTTAGCCTCCAAATTTGAGAATATATGTGTCGTGGGAGATGATGCCCAATCTATCTACTCTTTTAGAGGTGCTAATATTTACAACATTCTTAACTTTAAAAAAGATTATCCAGATGCCGTAACGGTTTCACTAGAGCAAAACTACCGTTCTACACAGAATATTGTAAATGCTGCTAATGTGGTGATTGCTAAAAACCAGCAACAGTTCAAAAAGAATGTATTTAGTGCTAATGAAGAAGGCGAAAAACTTAAAGTTTACCGTTCACTTTCAGATGCCGACGAAGCCAACTTTGTTGCCGCCAACATTTGGGAACTGCACAACTCTCAACAAAGAATGTTCAATGAGTTTGCTATTTTATATAGAACAAACTCTCAAACCAGAGCTTTTGAAGATGCTTTAAGGCGAAAAAATATTCCATACCGTGTCTATGGCGGATTGTCCTTTTATCAAAGGAAAGAGGTTAAAGATTTACTAGCCTATCTAAGACTTTTGGTAAACGAAAACGATGCCGAGGCACTCACAAGAATCATCAACTATCCCGTGAGAGGCATAGGCGAAACTACACAAAATAAACTTATTGTTTACGCAGATGGGCAAGGGTTATCTTTAGCTCAAGTTCTATCAGATTTACCATTTCACACACCTAGATTAGGGCTTAATAATTCGGCTCTCAATAAGCTAAATGATTTTTGGCAAATGATAAAGGCATTCCAAGTGATGCTTAAAACCGAAAATGCTTATACCGTTGCAATGGAGGTAGCTAAAAGAAGTGGGCTCATCAAAAACCTAAAAGACGACCAAACTCCAGAAGGAATTTCTAGGTTAGAAAACATACAAGAATTGATGAACTCAATGCAAGGTTTCATTGAGGAACAGCAACAACTTGAAGAAGGTGATGCTAGTCTTTCCAATTTTTTAGAGAACATTGCCCTTTCGGCGGATACTCAAGACAAACCTGACGGTAGCGAGGATATGGTTTCTCTAATGACAATACATCTTTCCAAAGGGTTAGAGTTTCCTGTGGTACACCTTGTGGGGTTAGAGGAAAACCTGTTTCCGAGTTTTATGAGCAGTAGTTCCCGAGAAGAATTGGAGGAGGAGCGAAGACTCTTCTATGTAGCTTTAACTCGTGCCGAAAAACAAGCCTATCTTTCTTATGCGGTTTCTCGTTTCCAATGGGGAAAAATTACAGACTCGGAGCCGAGCAGATTTCTTAGCGAAATAGATGCTCAATATTTAGACTTCCTTAATGCAAGTATGGAAAGGCATTTTGTAAATCATTCAGGGATTAAATCTAATATTTTTGATGATACCCCATCAGCTCCAATTGCTTTTAAAAAGAAAGAACCTAAGAAAACTCTCAATCGTGCCGAAACGAGTCTTCAGCCCAAAGAACCTAAAAAACTAAAACCGTTAGCATCAGCTAAAATTAACAATCCTGTTGGTGGAACAACGCAAGATATACAAGTAGGCGATAGAGTAAGACACGATAGGTTTGGTATGGGAGAAGTTATTTTTATTGATGGAACTGATGCTACCAACATTAAAGCAAAAGTTCGCTTTGAACACGAAGGCGAAAAAAACTTGATTTTAAAGTTTGCTAGACTAGAGAAGCTCTAAGATTTAGTAGGAAATCTCAACTATTAGAAAAAAGATTTTGTTTATCTTTGCTCTATGACTGAGAACACCGATAAAAAACTGTATCTTGTAGATGCCTACGCAATGATTTTTAGAGGCTACTATGCCTTTATCAGAAATCCTAGACTTACCACTGGTGGATTAGACACTTCCGCTATCTATGGTTTTACTAACTCTCTTATTGAGTTAATTAAAAAGGAACGCCCTACACATTTAGCAGTCGTTTTTGATGTGGGAAGGCAAAATGTAAGACACGAAGATTTTTCTGACTATAAAGCCAACAGAGCCGAAACTCCAGAGGCTATAAAAATTGCGGTGCCTTACATTCATCGTATTTTAAAGGCAATGCATATCCCAATTTTAGGAGTAGAGGGCTACGAGGCAGATGATGTTATAGGTACTATTGCAGGCAAGGCAGAGAAGCAAGGTTACGAGGTATTTATGGTAACGCCAGATAAAGATTTTGCACAACTCGTTACAGAGCATATAAAAATCTATAAACCAGGGTTAAAAGGTGGCGATGTTGAAATCTTAGGCGTAAAGGAAGTTTTAGAAAAATACGAAATAGAAAACCCTAAGCAGATTATAGATTATCTAGGAATGATGGGCGACTCGGTGGATAATATTCCTGGGCTTGAAGGAGTGGGAGAAAAGACCGCAAAAAAATTCATCAAGGAGTATGGCTCTATGGAAAACCTTCTGGCCAATACTCATCAGCTTAAAGGGAAATTAAGAGAAAAGGTGGAAGCCTCCGCAGAGCGTGGTCTTATGTCAAAAAAACTAGCCACTATACTTTGTGATGCTCCCATAGAGTTTCATCAAGAGGAGTACGATTTAGAAACACCTAACTTTGAAGAAGTAAAACAAATTTTTGAAGAGATAGAATTCCGAAGATTGTACGAAAATCTTTACAAAGCCTTCTCTACGGAAAATTCGGCAGAGGAAAAAAAATCGGATAAAGATTCTGTTCAGTCGCCAGTACAGTTAGATTTATTTTCAGATTTTGAAGCATTAGAACAAGCTACAACTACCAAACATACCATAGAAGACCGAGAGCATCTCTATCAATATATAGATACAGAAAAAGGTCAGCTTTTGCTCCTACAAAATCTATTGAAACAAAAAGCGGTTTGTTTTGATACAGAAACCACCTCTTTAGATGAGATGGAAGCAGAGCTTATAGGCATTAGTTTCAGTTATAAAAAAGGCTTGGCTTATTACGTTCCAATCCCTGAAAATAGAGCGGAGGCACAGGCTATTGTAGAGCGTTTTCGTCCGTTTTTTGAAAAGGAAAGCATCTTAAAAATTGCTCATAATCTAAAATATGACTACAAGGTACTCCTAAATTACGGTATAGAAGTTACAGGTAATTTATTTGATACAATGATTGCCCACTACTTGCTCAATCCTGATGGCAGACACGGCATGGATTATCTTTCGGAAATGTACCTTAACTATAAGCCTATAGCATTAGAAACTTTAATTGGCAAAAAAGGAAAAGGGCAAAAAACATTACGAGAAATTGACTTACCAACACAAACACAATACGCCGCAGAAGATGCTGATATTACCTTTCAATTGTACGAAATTTTTTCGCCTCAATTAAAAAAAGAAGAGGTAGAAGAGGTATTTTATAAGATAGAAATGCCTTTAGTTAAAGTCTTAGCTAAAATGGAACTAACGGGCGTAGCTTTAGATGAAGAATGGCTAAAAGATGAAAGTATTAGCTTGGAGCAAGATTTAAAAATTTTAGAAGGACAAATATTTGAACAGGCGGGAGAAGAGTTTAATATTAACTCTCCTAAACAGTTAGGAGATATATTATTTGAAAAATTAAAATTAGACCCTAAAGCTAAGAAGACGAAAACAGGACAGTATTCCACTTCGGAAGATGTTTTGCAAAAACTTTCTCATAAACACGAGATTATCAAGTTAATTTTGGAATACCGCCAATTACAAAAGCTAAAATCTACTTATGTAGATGCTTTGCCAAATCAAATCAGTCCAATAGATGGCAGAGTGCATACCAGCTTTGCCCAAACGGTAGCCGCTACAGGAAGACTGGCTAGTAATAATCCTAATTTACAGAATATCCCTATAAGAACGGAACGAGGACAACAGGTAAGAGGTGCTTTTGTAGCTCCAAAAGGTTCTAAAATTGTTTCAGCGGATTATTCTCAAATAGAACTTCGTCTTATTGCAGAAATTTCTGGAGAGGAAACAATGATAAAGGCATTTAAGGAGGGGCAGGACATTCACGCTTCTACGGCTTCCAAATTATTTGATGTTCCTTTGAATGAAGTGTCTAAAACTCAAAGAAGCCAAGCTAAAACAGTTAATTTTGGTATTATTTATGGACAAAGTGCTTTCGCTTTAGCAGACCAAACAGGTCTTTCTAGAACTGATGCTAAACAACTCATAGACTCCTATTACGAAACTTATCCAAAGTTAAAAGCCTTTATGACAGAGCAAGTTCAAGTGGCTAGAAAAAAAGGCTATGTAGAAACTATCATGGGAAGAAAAAGACACCTTAAAGATATAAACTCTAACAATTTTGTAGTAAGAGGACATGCAGAAAGAAATGCTGTAAACGCCCCAATACAAGGTAGTGCTGCTGATATTATAAAACTGGCAATGATAAAAATAGATTCTGAAATAAAAGCTCAAGGTTTAAAAACCAAAATGCTTTTACAGGTACACGATGAATTGGTATTTGAAGTTCCAAATGAAGAGATAGAAGTTGCGACTACTTTAATAAAACAAGAAATGGAAACTGCTTATTCCACTAAAGTACCATTGCTTACAGAGGTTGGGGTAGGAGATAATTGGCTAGAAGCTCATTAAGTGTGATGAAAATCATTTGCACTCTCAAATGATTTAGGTTTATATTTGTAAAATAACGATTGAAATAAAAATTATTAAAAATGAAAAAAATTTTATTAGCTAGTGCGATTGCACTTTTTGGAGGATTGAATGCACAAGTTAAATATGGTTTAAAGGCTGGTTATAACCTATCTAATGTAAGTTTAGGTACTCCAGCAACTAGTGTTAAAGTGCTTTTAGGTAACAAGTCTGGATTCAATGCTGGAGGTTTTGTAGAATATGGTTTTGGAAAAAATCTTAGCTTACAGGGGGAAGTTCTTTATAGCAATGTAGGTGCTAAATTAACAGCTGATGTTAATAAAATTAAATCTGCAGAAGATCTTTTAGACGCTGGTTTTTCTGGATTAAACGTAAAAAAAGCTTCAGCTACTATCTCTATGCATCAAGTGTCTGTACCAGTTTCTTTGAAATATTCATTTGATAAATTTTCTATTTTAGGAGGTTTCTCAGTTAATTTCAATGCTGGTGTGAGTACTAAAATTGAAGCTGATGGAACAGATGTTAAAAAGTCTATTGAGGCTGATAGCGAAATCAAACTAGACGATACAATAAAATCAGAGTTAGCATCAGCAAACTTTGGTTTACATTTAGGTGTTGAGTACATGTTTACTAAAAATATGTTTGTAGATGCTAGATATAACTGTGGTGTATCTTCGCTTAATAAAAACTATACAGATTTTGCGAAACTTAGACAAAGATACTTCCAAATTGGCTTAGGATATAAGTTCTAATTTTTATAGTTATATTATTTAAAATAGTTTTAGGGTTGCTTTTTTACTAAGGCAACCTTATATTTTATAACAGCCATAATGAGATTATTTATAATTCTATTTATTAGTTGTGGACTTAAAGCTCAATATTTTAAGCAAAACAGAACTATTTTTGCAGGAGCTAGTCTTTCTAATATAATTGTTAATTTTGATGATGCCACTTCTTTAAAATTAGTGTCAGGGAAAAAGTTGGGATATTTTATTGGGGTTACTAAAAACTATAATATATCTGACAAATATTTTTTAGACGCTAGAATCAAACTTTCTGAAACGGGAGGCACAATAAAAAATTCTACTTATTTTATTAAGACTAAATTTCCTAATGATTTGGAAAAATACCGAAATGCATTACTCAAGATTTCTATTTACCAAATTGCAATAGAAACCAATATAGGGATACAAAGTAAATATATTAGTATTTATGGAGGGTTACAGCCTTCGCTAATTGTGTTCGGAATATATAAAGAAAACTATCTAAAATCTATTGAAGGACAACCATCTGAAACAGCTGAAGATATTAACTCCAGTGAGATAAAGAACAATATCAATTTATTCAATATAAAGGCACAAGTAGGAACAACCGTCAATATATCCAGAAACTATTTTATAGATATGAGTTATCACTTTGGACTACATAAAGTAGCTTCCATAAATACATTTAATAATTCTTTAAACTTTAATCAATCTATAATTCAAATAGGAGGAGGTGTTTATTTTTAGAGGAATCTTTATATTTGCTAAGAATTTTTATAGTTAAACCAATTTGAGATTCCTTATCATCATACCAGCACATAATGAAGAAGATAGTATTTTGCTATGTCTAAACTCTTTAGCAGAACAGACTTATCAAAACTTTAACTGCATTATTGTAAATGATGGTTCCACGGATAAAACAGAAAAATTAGTAGAAAATTTTATTAAAAAAAATACTTCTTTTAGACTTAAAAATTTAGAATCTTCATTTCACCAGCCGGGGGCAAAGGTAGTTCAAACTTTTTATCAAGGTTTAGAGGAAGTTTCTTTAGTTGATTTTGATGTTATTTGTAAATTTGATGCCGATGTTATTTTTCCACCACAATATTTAGAAAACATCAATAAAGTCTATACAGAAAATCCTAAAGCTGGTATGGTCTCTGGATTGGTGTACGTTCAAAACGATAAAGGAGAATGGATTTATGAAAATTTATCCTCAAGAAATCACGTCAGAGGTCCTATAAAATCTTACCGAAAAGATTGTTTTTTAGCAATGAATGGACTTCGCTCCGTATTGGGTTGGGATAATATAGATGTTATGTTAGCTCAAATGAATGGTTATGAAACAGTTACTATTAAAAATCTTTGGGTAAAACATTTAAGACCCACAGCTTATAAATACAAATCTCAAAAAGCTGAAAAATTGGGAGAATATTTTTACAATATAGGACTTAATTTGCCTTTAGCGATGATATCATCTGCGAAGTCGTCTTTTAAAAATAGTTCTTTTTCAGAATTTTTTATAACAATGAAGAGCTTTTTATCTCAAAATAAGCCTTTGCAATTAACTCAGGAAGAAATTAAATTCATTAGAAAATTGAGAAATCCTCTACAAAAAATATTTAACAGACAATAAATCTATCACTTAGTATATATGGAATTAACTTACGAAATCTCAGGAATAGAAATTAAAACCTTTTACGGAGTTCAAAATCAGTTTTTTAATCTGATAAAATCTTCGTTTCCTACCCTTAAAATAACAGGGAGAGACCATTTCATATTCGCTATGGGAAATCCCGAAACTTTGGAAGTATTAAAAGAAAAATTAAACGATATTGTAAAATTTATCACTAAACATAATACTATTACCATTAAAGATGTAGAAAGTATCTTGATGATAAAAGACGAAAAAGAAAAACAACTCGTCTTTGACCAAGATATTATAGTGAAAGGAGTTCAGGGGAAAATCATTAAAGCTAAAACCACTAACCTCAAAAAACTCGTAAAGGAAACAGAAACAAAAGATATGGTATTCGCCATAGGTCCTGCGGGTACAGGAAAAACTTATACCAGTGTAGCTTTGGCAGTAAGAGCTTTAAAGGAGAAACAAGTAAGACGGATTATCCTCACACGCCCTGCGGTGGAAGCGGGGGAGAGCCTTGGTTTTCTACCTGGGGACTTAAAGGAGAAGCTAGACCCATATCTACAACCGCTTTATGATGCTTTGCGAGATATGATACCACACGAAAAGCTAGAAGGATTTATTGAAAAAAAAGTGATAGAAGTAGCTCCATTAGCTTTTATGAGAGGGCGAACTTTGGACGATGCTTTTGTAATTTTAGACGAAGCACAAAATACAACTCATGCCCAAATGAAAATGTTTCTAACAAGAATGGGGATGAATGCTAAATTCATAATCACAGGTGACCCCACACAAGTAGATTTACCATATAAGCAAAAATCGGGATTGAAAGAGGCTATGCATATCCTAGAAAACATTAAGGAAATAGGTTTTGTATATCTTAACGAAGCGGACGTAGTAAGACACCCTGTGGTTAAAAAGATAATCTCTGCTTATAACGAGGAAGAAAAAAAGGCAAAGCAGTAATAAAAAATAAAAGCCGTTTCAGAAATTGAAACGGCTTTTAAATTTATCTATAACCAAAACTCTTTAAATCTCTTTCATTTTTACGCCAATCTTTTCTAACTTTTACAAAAAGATTAAGGTGAATTTTCTTATCAAAAAACTTTTCCAAATCAAGTCTCGCCTGTGTGCCTACCTTTTTTATAGCCTCGCCTTTGTGTCCTATTAAAATACCTTTTTGGCTGTCTCTTTCTACATAGATAATAGAGTCTATAAAGATAATACCTTCTTTTTCTTTAAACATTTCTGTAACCACCTCTACAGAGTAAGGAATTTCTTTTTCATAATTAAGCAAGATTTTTTCTCTAATAGCCTCATTTACAAAAAAGCGTTCAGATTTATCCGTAAATTGTTCCTTATCGTAGTATGGTGGATTTTCAGGAAGTAAAGATTTCAATTTTGGTAAAATAACATCTGTATTAAATCCTTCTAGTGCAGATATAGGCAATATTTCTGCCTTAGGGATTTGCTCATGCCAAAAATGCATTGATTTTTCTAATTCCTCTTGATTGGTTTGATCTATCTTATTGATAAGGATAAGTACAGGAACAGGAATTTTATTTAATTTTTCAATAAGGAATTCTGAAGGAGCATCTTTATCAGTTACATCTACTATAAAAAGAAAGACATCTGCATCTTGCAGAGAATCTTTTACAAAATCCATCATCTTTTCCTGAAGTCCATATTTTGGGTCTAAAACTCCTGGGGTGTCAGAAAAAACAATTTGCAAATCAGGTTCATTATAAATCCCGAATATTCTATGTCTTGTGGTTTGTGCTTTTTTAGTTACTATGGCTAGTTTTTCACCCATCAATTGATTAAGAAGAGTTGATTTGCCAGCATTTGGTTTTCCTACAATATTTACGAATCCTGCTTTGTGCATTATATTATTTTATATTCTACAAAGTTATGAAATGGTCTATAAATAAAAAAATCCCTCTAATAATTAAGAGGGATTTAGGTTTAAATCTTCTAATAAAGCCTAAATTATTTAGCAATATAAGGCTTATCTTTAATTCTAGCTTTTTTACCTCTAAGGTCACGGAAGTAGTAGATTCTAGCTCTTCTTACGCTACCTCTTCTGTCTACTGTGATTTTTTGTAGAGCAGGCATATTGATAGGGAATACTCTTTCTACGCCAACATCGCCACTCATTTTTCTGATAGTGAAAGTCTTAGTAGCTCCAGTTCCTCTTAGTTGGATAACCACTCCTTTAAAGAACTGAGTTCTTGTTTTTTGACCTTCTTTAATTTCGTAGTAAACAGTGATGGTATCACCAGCTTTGAATTCAGGGAATTCTTTTTTTGTAATGTACTTGTCTTGTACGTACTTAATTAAATCCATTTTTTAATAAATAAAATAAGTTTATGCCAAACAACATACACGGCTCTCGTCAGAGGTTGATTAACAGTCGGCAAAATTAAAATATTTTTTTTAATCAGCCTAATTTTTATGAGAAAATTTACATGTTAGATTCAATAGAGAAAATTTTGCCTCTGTATGCAAAAAACAATGACAAAATAAAGGTTTAATATCTTTTCAATTGCCTTAGGTTTTAGTAAATTTGGGCTTAGTTAAATTATTAAAAATAGGTACTATGAGTTTTCCATCAGATTTAGAAATAGCACAAGACGCAAAAATATTACCGATAAAAGAAATTGCAGCAAAAGTTAACATTCCAGAAGATAATTTAGAACTATACGGAAAATATAAAGCTAAACTTCCGTTGTCGTTAATTGACGAGAATAAAATAGAAAAATCTAAACTGATTCTTGTGACTGCAATTACGCCTACCCCAGCAGGGGAAGGTAAAACTACCGTAAGTATAGGGCTTACCGAGGGACTTAATAAAGTTGGAAAAAAAACTATAGCAGTATTAAGAGAGCCATCTTTAGGTCCTGTTTTTGGAATTAAGGGTGGAGCTGCAGGTGGTGGTTATTCCCAAGTGATTCCAATGGAAGATATTAATCTGCATTTTACGGGTGATTTTTCTGCCATAGAAAAGGCGAATAATCTATTGGCAGCAGCCATTGATAATAATATTCAAAATGCATCTCGTTCGCTTAATATAGACCCTAGAACGGTGGTTTGGAAAAGAGTAATGGATATGAATGATAGGGCTTTAAGACAAATAGTAATTGGGCTTGGAGGTTCTGCAAATGGTATTCCTAGAGAAGATGGTTTCAATATCACACCTGCTTCTGAAGTTATGGCTATTCTTTGTTTAGCTGAAAATTTCTCGGATCTCAAAAAGCGTTTAGGAAATATCTATGTAGGAAGTACTTATGATAAAAAGCCAATCTATGCTAGAGATTTAAATGTTGTAGGGGCAATGGCTATCCTTCTAAAAGATGCTATAAAACCTAATCTCGTGCAAACTCTAGAAGGCAATCCTGCTATTTTACATGGTGGACCATTTGCGAGTATAGCACAAGGTACTAATTCTGTTTTAGCGACTAAAATGGGACTTTCTTTAGCTGATTATACCGTAACTGAAGCTGGTTTTGGAGCAGATTTAGGAGCGGAAAAGTTTCTTAATATTAAATGTGTTTCTTCTGGACTAAAACCTGATGCGGTGGTTGTAGTGGCTACGGTAAGAGCTTTGAGGCATCACGGAGGAGCTAAAAAAGAGGAGTATAGCACACCTAATCTAGATTTTGTAAAAAAAGGAATAGGTAATTTAGAAAAACATCTGGAAAATGTAATGAAATTTGGATTGAAACCTATAGTAGCTATCAATCATTTTGATACAGATAGCGAGGAGGAGATAGAGTTCATTAAAGAAAAGTGTAAAGAAAAAGGCATAGAAGCTGTGGTTTCCTACGGATTTACCAAAGGCGGAGAAGGTACGAAAGAATTAGCTAAAGTAGTTGCTGAATTAGCGGAAAGCAATAATTGCAATTTTAAGCCACTTTATGCTTACACAGAAACCATACCAGAAAAAATAGAAAAAATAGCTAAAGAAATCTATGGTGCATCATCTGTTGCCTATACTTCCAAAGCTAAAACTCAATTGAAAAAGATAGAATCTTTAGGACTTTCAGGACTTCCTGTTTGTATGGTAAAAACACCGAAATCTCTTAGTGATACCGATTCTAAAATTGGCAGACCTGAAAATTTTGAAGTTACAGTAAGAGAGTTTGAATTTGCTGCTGGAGCAGGATTTGTAATCCCGTTGCTTGGGACTACTATGCGTATGCCAGGGTTGCCTAGTATCCCTGCTGCCGAAGGAATGGATATAGATGATAATGGCGTAATTACAGGGCTTAGCTAATAATTAGGAAATGAAAAAGACGGGCTACATCATACTATTGAGTATTGTTTTCATTGTAGATTTACTAGGAATCTATTTTGATAAAATAGGGGTAAGAGTATATAGTAAGCCATTACTAATTCCCATAATAGCTTTAATTTATTATCAACTTAATAAAACTGAATCGCTGAGTAATAATAAACTTTTTTTAACAGGATTATTTTTTAGTTTTTTAGGTGATGTTTTCTTACTAAAAGATTCTGGTTTTTTGTATGGGTTAGCTAGTTTTTTATTAGCACATATTTTTTACATTATCTGTTTTTATAGAATAAAGTCGCCTCGATTTTCTTTAGTAAAATTACTGCCAATAGCTATTTATTTAGCTACTTTTATTAGTTTGTTTTGGAGTCATTTAGGTGATATGAAAATCCCTGTAATTGTGTATGCTTCTGCTATATCAGTAATGCTTTATTTTTCGTTAGGCTTAAAAAATAAATACATTAAATTTGGAGCTTTGTTTTTTGTAATATCAGATACGATTCTTGCTCATTCTATTTTCTTTGAATATAATGTGTACAAAGGTCTTGCGGTAATGATAACTTATATTATAGCTCAAGTATGTTTAGTTTATGGTGTCTATAAAATTAGTAAAACCCCAAAGTATCTAAATACCTAAAACTTAATACCGCCCTTAAAGTAAAAATAGAGTTGTAGTAAATACAACTCTATTTTTCATTTGTTAGAAATAGACTATTTTTATTTTACAATTATCTTATGGTTTGAGGTTGCTCCATTAGTCTGTATTACTCTAACAACATAGGCTCCTTTATTCAAGCTTTTAACATCTATTTTATTAGTATTTGTACTCAATATTAGTTTACCATCCATACCATAAATATCAGCCTGATGTACATTTTCTGCATTGATATTTAAAATATCCGTAGCAGGTATAGGATATACAGCAATATCTGATTTACTTGATTTTGAAACAGCGTCTGTTCCTAGTGTATCATCTTGTTTTATTATTTTTATTTCATCAAAAAGGTAAGCTTCTCCCTTTTCATTTACAGCATAGGTGGTAATTTTCATACTTTCGTCTGTTACCACTACATTACTAAAAGTAGGTTCATCAGTTTGTCCTAACCTTCCCGTAAACAGGCTAAAATAATCTGGCACTCCCGTTACACTCTCAAAAGATTTCATTTCGGCCTCTGTTCTAGGTGAATATTTTTTAACTCCCGCAGAATTATTTACCATATATACAGTACCTTTTTGAACATTATAGGTGCCACCTTCTTTCCCTGTCATATTGGCCCTTGTACCTCCAGGAACTTCTTTAATATCAGTAACTGCATTAGGTACTAACTTCTTATCATAAACAGGACCTATAACTTCATAAACATGGTCGTGCCCTTGAAAATAGAAATCAATATCATTTTTATCTATGTAAGAAATCATTGCTTCTCTAATGGTTTTCAAATCTGCCTTGGCGTGATGATTAGCACCTGTGTAAATATTTCTATGCGAAGCTAAAAAACGCCATTTTACATCTGGATATTTAGCAACTTGTTCACTAATCCAATTACCCAAATGATCTAGATAACCAGGCGTTCTATACTCTTCGTAATTAAGAATAATGAACAAAGCATTTCCATAAACAAAAGAGTAATTAGTACCATCTATCTTTGTTGCAAAACTAGGATTTTCTTTATTGTAAGAATCATCAGTATTAAAGTGGCGAAAAAAGTTTTTATCTACTATACTTACATCATGATTTCCCAACACAGGTACTATAGGCATTTTCATCCAATGATTTTGCATAGTAGCAAACCATCTTTCCCATTCCCACTCAGAAGAAGAAGATTTTGTAGTAGAGGTGGACGATGTCTCTATAAAATCTCCCGTATTTAGGTTAAACCTCGCATTGGGAAACATCTCCATAGCTTTTGTTACGGTATATTGAGATACATCAAACATCATAGGAGTATTAGCCTGAGTATCTGTGGTATAATTAAATGTGAAAGAGGATGTATTAGGAGCCGTTCGGAAAGAGCCTATACTACTCCAAGCTCCTGGTTTACCTACTCTAAAAGAATATTCTGTATCTGGAGTAAGATTTTCTGCTACGGCTTTATGAGAGATATACTCCCTTGTTGCAGGATTTTGAATATCAATATATTTTGGAAATGCAAAGTTTAGGTAATCTAGTACCATTGTATTCTTATTAGCATTAAGATAATTTAAGCTAATCTTTTCTCCTAAAGCACTAAATTCTATAGCATTTACAAAATCATCTTCCTTGGCATTAGATTTTGCAACAATTTGTACAACGCTATTTTCATTCTCCACAATATCATTTGTAAACCAGCAGAAGCCAAGCCTCGTTTTGGGATCTCCATTGAGTACCATATTGATACTAAATGGCGTAGTGTTTGGTCTTAAGACTCTACTGTCTCCAAAAGATAAAAAATACTCTGTTACAGAAGGTACAGAATATTTTTCTATTTGGGAGTAAACTCGATTAGAAGCAACGCATACCGTTAACAAACTCAATAGTAATTTAATTTTTTTCATATTCACCTTAGTTTAATTTTACGGTTGCAAGTAAGCATTTATTCTTAAACAGAATATGAAGTGTATATTAAAAAAAGGTTAAACTTGATTATTATGTCATAAAAGCTTTTAGGATAGGATATAACCACATCTACTTTATGGTAAAATCTTGCGTGAGGGCGGAAAGCTTTGTGGGAGCTTTTTTGGAAGGGAAATGTTCAGGCAAAAAAGAGCAACTACCTGAAGACTGACGGCGTAGATTCAGTTTTGAACATTGGAGACCAACACGCCATAATACCAAAGGAGGCATAAGCCTCCCTCATATAGTTTTTATCATATATATCAAATGGGGTTATTTAATAATTCTATCCAACACCCATTCTATCATATTTTTTTCTGAAGTGTGGTGGTCAGCAGAAAACTCACCTCTACGGCGGTTGGCAATTACACAGTTCACGGTAAGAGCTTTATGACCAAGTAGCTTTGATAGACCATAGATTGCGGAAGTTTCCATCTCAAAGTTAGAAACTCCTAAATCGTTAAGGGTTTCTAAGAAGTTTTCATCTACGGCTTTAAGCCTTAGCTGTCTTCCTTGTGGAGCATAGAATCCAGGGAAAGTAGCGGTGTTTCCGTGGTATTTGGCATCTTTGTAATAATCTGAAATATCTTCTGCCCAATCTGAAAAATAAAGCATTGATTTTATTTTCTCATAAGGGAACTTTTCTAAGAAATTTCTAGAAAATTCATTTTCAAACTGATAGTCTTGGTAGAAATGTAACAAACCGTCAAGTCCCACCACATTTTGAGTTACCAGCATATTATCTACCTCTATATCAGGGTTTACACTACCACAAGTTCCTAAACGGAACAACTGTAACGCAGTATGTTCTGACTTGAATTCTTTATTTTTCAAATCAATATTTACCAAGGCATCTAGCTCATTCATTACGATGTCTATATTCTCAGTACCGATACCTGATGACATCACCGTAATTCTTTCCCCTCTAAGCGTTCCTGTATGTGTATAGAATTCCCTTTTGTTCTTTTTGATTTCTATTTTATCAAAATATTTAGAAACCTTAGGAACACGGTCTGGGTCTCCTACCAAAATTATTTTTTCTGCAATATCCTCTGGAAGCAAATTAAGGTGATACACACTTCCGTCTTCATTAAGCACCAGTTCTGATGCAGCTAACTTATTAAGCATAATTATATATTTTTTATTTTATCCTCCTACTCGTTTTGTTTTGTATCCCATTTCTTTAAGAATGTCCATTATCTTATCCCTGTTGTCGCCTTGTATAATGATAATGCCGTCTTTTTCGGAACCACCTATTCCTAAAGTTGTTTTAATTTTTTTAGAAATTTGTTTTAGTTCATCATCATTACCTTCAAAGCCTTCAATCAGAGTTACGGGCTTACCATTTCTCCCTTTTTTTTCATATTTACAGATAAGAGGCTCTTTTTGAATAGAAGTTTCTGTCTCCTCTTCAATTTCAAAGTCTTGCTCTATATGGTCAGGAAAAAGGTTCTTTAGTTGGTCTCTTAAATCCATGTTTCAAAGGTAGTAATTTGTTCTTAATTCTGATGCTATTTTGGAAGTGATTTTTTGCAGTTCTTCATAAAGAAAAAATCCAAACCTAGTTATTAAGTTTGGATTTTTGTATATAAAACAGTTAATGTCTATCGTGCGATATTAACGGCTCTAGTTTCTCTAATCACCGTGATTTTTACTTGACCTGGATAAGTCAGTTCATTTTGAATTTTTTCTGAAATATCGTAAGAAAGTTGAGCGGCTACACTATCATTTACTTTAGCACTTTCTACCATTACTCTAAGCTCTCTACCCGCTTGAATAGCGTAAGCACTAGACACTCCTTCAAAACTTAATGCTGCTGCTTCTAAATCTTTTAATCTTTGGATATAAGACTCTAGTACTTGTCTTCTCGCTCCAGGTCTTGCACCTGAAATTCCGTCTGCTACTTGGATAATAGGAGAGAGAAGGGAAGTCATTTCTATTTCGTCGTGGTGTGCACCTATGGCATTTACAACTTCTGGATTTTCTCCAAATTTTTCAGCCCACTGCATACCTAATAAAGCGTGAGGAAGCTCAGACTCTTGTTCTGGAACTTTACCTATATCGTGTAATAAACCAGCTCTCTTGGCTAATTTCACATTAAGACCTAGTTCTGCCGCCATAGTAGCCGCTATATTAGCCACCTCACGAGAGTGTTGTAACAAGTTTTGTCCATAAGAAGAACGGTACTTCATTCTACCTACTATTTTTACTAGCTCTGGATGTAAACCGTGTATTCCTAAATCTATAATAGTTCTTTTACCAACTTCTATAATTTCCTCTTCTATTTGCTTTCTTGTTTTTTCTACAATTTCTTCAATTCTTGCAGGGTGAATTCTACCGTCTGTAACTAATCTATGAAGAGATAGCCTTGCAATTTCTCTTCTCACAGGGTCAAAACAAGATAAAAGGATAGCCTCTGGTGTATCATCTACTATAATTTCTACACCTGTAGCTGCTTCTAAAGCACGGATATTTCTACCTTCTCTACCAATAATTCTCCCTTTAACATCATCAGATTCTATATTAAATACAGATACCGAATTTTCTATGGCCTGTTCTGTTCCTATTCTTTGGATAGTTTGGATAACTATCTTTTTAGCTTCATTCTTTGCATTAAGTTGAGCTTCCTCCATTATGTTCTGAACATAAGACTGAGCCTTAGTTTTAGCTTCAGATTTCATGGTTTCTACCAGTTCTTCTTTCGCCTCTTCAGCAGAGTAGCCTGAAACTTTTTCTAAAAGCTCTACTTTTTTAGCAATAGCGACGCTAAGTTCTTCTTGTTTCTTCTCTAATTGTTCTTCCTTTCTAGAAAGGTCGCTAAGTTTCTTGTCTAAGTCTTTTTCTAATTTACCTACTTTGCTTAGTTCGTCATTTAGTTTTTGCTCTTTATCTCTCGCTCTTTTCTCAACCTCCTGCATTTTCTTTTCTCTCTGCTGTATGTGAGCGTCATGTTCTGTTTTGAGCTCTAAAAAGCGTTCTTTAGCTTGTATGTTTTTTTCTTGCTTTATACTTTCGGCTTTTACTTTAGCCTTTTCTATTAAATTCTCTGCGTTTTTCTTAGCATCTTCCACAATGAATTTTGCCTTAGAATTTAACGAGCTTTTAGCAAAAGCAAATCCTATAGCGGCTCCCACTATAAGACTACCGAGTATACTGATGATTAAAACTACTGTATCCATTTATATATATTTATTAATTTTTAACTTTTTTCCATAAAAAAACCTACAACCATTCTGTAAGATTAAAAGAGTAAACTCCTAATCAACACGATTCAGGTTAAGTCTTACTATCTGTAATCCGTGATAAAACGGCACGCCATCTAGTAAGCATTTACCCAGTATTAGTTTAGCGTTGAGTTTACCTTAATTAGTGTTAGAACAGTTGTAGGCAAAATTTCACACAATAATGAGGAAAAGTATTTCCGTATCCTAATTATTGTTTTTTATTCGTCCAATAGTTGATTAAGATAACTTAATCTCTTTTGGACAGTTTCTATATTATTCTCTCCATTTTGTTTGGCGACTTCTGCATTAGTACCTAGCTTTAATGCACACATTGCCAAAACATCTTGTTTATCTTGAACATTAAAATTAGTTTCAAACTCCTTAATCATCATTTCTATTTGCTTTCCTACTTTACGGAGTGTTTCTTCTTCGTCGGCAGGTACATTAAGTGGGTATCTTCTACCAGCTATATTGATGTTGATTCTACGCACTTCCATTACAAGCCTTTATTTTGAAGTTGTGCAATACAAGCATCTATTTCCTTAATAAGTCTATTGATGTGGTTTTTCATCAGTCTATTATGGTTGGGATTACCCGATATTGCAGAAACTAACTTTATTTCTTTATATTTTTCCAACAATTCCTGATGAGCCTTTTTCTCTGCATCTAATTTCCTCTTCGTTTCATTATGGCTATCTAAAAGAGCTGAATAATCATCTTTAAGTTTTTGATAATCATTTTTTAAACGAATTACCTTTTGTTCAACTTCTGAAAAATGATTTTCTATCTCTTTTAGCATACCCTCAGGATGTGTTCTAACCTTGACACAAAAGTATAAAAAAAACTTCGCCTGCTAAAGGATTTTTTCACTTTTTTAATTCCTTCTCAAAACTTATATTGATGTACTTTGAGGCTTTAAATCCTTTAATATTTTGATTGTTTGAGTTTTATAAGAATCGTGGAAAATACTTTTGTTTAAAATTTTTCTTTTAAAATAGGTTTGCTTAAATTTGTGGGTTATTGTTTTTTACATTAAAAATAGAGGCTTATTTATGAGTGAAGCATTACAACAGGTTAATTATTCCGAAGATAACATTAGAACTCTCGATTGGCAAGAGCATATTAGACTTCGTCCAGGTATGTATATTGGGAAGTTGGGAGATGGTTCATCGGCTGATGATGGTATCTATATTTTATTAAAGGAAATTCTGGATAACTCCATAGATGAGTTCAGAATGAAAGCTGGTAAAAGGATAGAAATCAAGTTAGATGACAGAAAAGTCCAAATCCGAGATTATGGAAGGGGAATCCCTTTGGGGAAAGTGGTAGACGCTGTTTCTAAAATGAATACTGGGGGGAAGTACGATAGTAAGGCGTTTAAAAAATCGGTGGGACTTAACGGAGTAGGTACCAAAGCAGTTAATGCTTTATCCGAATATTTCAGGGTGAAATCGGTACGAGATAATAAGACTAAAGTTGCCGAATTTTGCAGAGGTAATATCACGGAAAACTTTCCAGAAGAAGATTCTAGCGATAGAAACGGAACTGAGATTACCTTTATTCCAGACGCTGAAATATTTTTGAATTATAAATTCAGAAAAGAGTACATCGAGCGTATGCTTAGAAATTACGCTTATCTAAACCCAGGTCTTAAAATCATTTTTAATGGAGAGACTTATTTCTCCGAAAATGGACTGAAAGATTTACTGGAAGAGGAAATGGAAAGCCAAACGCTTTACCCAATTGTACACCTTAAAGGAGATGATATAGAGGTTGCCATTACTCACTCGGATAAGTCTCAAACGGAAACTTACTTTTCGTTTGTTAATGGACAAAATACCACACAAGGTGGAACGCACCTCAATGCCTTTAGAGAAGCCTATGTAAAAACAATACGAGAATTTTTCAATAAAAACTTTGATGCTTCGGATATTAGAAAGTCTATTATTGCCGCAATTTCTATAAATGTAGAAGAGCCAGTTTTTGAATCTCAAACCAAAACCAAGTTAGGTTCTAATGACATTGGTCCACAAGGTCCAACCGTAAGAACCTTTGTAATAGATTTTCTTAAGACCAAACTAGATAATTTCCTGCATAAAAACCCAGAGGTTGCAGAAGCGGTTCATAAGAAAATTTTGGTTTCTGAAAGGGAAAGAAAAGAGCTTTCTGGAATACAAAAACTCGCTAGAGAAAGAGCCAAAAAAGTATCTTTACATAATAAAAAGCTAAGAGATTGTAGGCAACACTACAATGAGCAAAAAGCAGATAGAAAATCAGAAACTCAGATTTTTATAACGGAGGGAGATTCTGCATCAGGGTCTATTACCAAGTCTAGAGATGTGGAAACTCAAGCTGTGTTTTCTCTCAAAGGGAAACCTCTTAACTGCTACGGACTTACCAAGAAAGTAGTGTACGAAAACGAGGAGTTCAACCTTTTACAAGCCGCACTTAATATAGAGGAAAGTTTAGAAGATTTAAGATACAATCAAGTCATTATTGCCACTGATGCCGATGTGGACGGAATGCACATTAGATTATTGATGATTACTTTCTTTCTTCAGTTTTTTCCTGATTTAATTAAAAATGGACATTTATATATCTTACAAACGCCGTTGTTTAGGGTAAGGAATAAGAAAGAAACGCGTTATTGCTACACAGAGGAAGAGCGTATAAGAGCACTAAATGAACTTGGTAAAAATCCTGAAATCACAAGATTTAAAGGTCTTGGAGAAATCTCTCCAGATGAGTTTAAACACTTTATAGGTAAAGACATTAGACTTGAACCTGTGGTAATAGGGAAAGACCAAACTATAGACCAAATTCTAGAATTTTATATGGGTAAAAATACACCTGATAGACAGCAGTTTATTCTAGAAAATTTAGTTGTAGAAGAAGTTATAGAAGGAGAATAAATTTGTGTATTAAAGAATTATGAGATTAAGTAATAAGGTAAGAACTCCCTATTATCAGTTTATATTTACTTTGGCAAATATAACGTTATTGATAGGCTTAATTTTCTTTATATTACAAAACAAAGTAGCAAAGCTATTTACTATACCTATTGATATTGGTATTATAGCTTTTGCCATTTTTCTATATCTCATTTTTTATATCAGGGGAAGACAAATTTTTGAGTACGATAGTGATGGCGAAACTCTTAATTTTCAAAATAGAAATATCATTGATTTTCTAGGCAAGAATGCAAAAGATGAATTTCCAAAATATAAGTTAGATTCTTACGAAATAGTTGATGTTTTTCTTTTTAGAAAATTATATATAAGACTAAAAAATAAGAAGGGTAGTTTAACTGTACTTAAATACGATATTTCTTATCTTAATAGTAAAGAGATAAAAGATTTAAAGCTATCACTTAACAGAACCATAAAATCAAATCAAGAAAACTCTAACAATAGAGATATAAATTAGTAATGGAAGAACAATATCAGAAAGGAGAAACACTGAAAAAAGTTTCAAGATTATATAAAGATTGGTTTTTAGATTACGCATCTTATGTGATATTAGACCGTGCCATTCCTTCTATTTTTGATGGTTTCAAACCTGTACAAAGGAGGATTATGCACTCTATGAAAGAGTTAGAAGACGGTCGTTACAACAAGGTGGCGAACATCGTAGGGAATACAATGAAATATCACCCTCACGGTGATGCTTCCATTACAGATGCAATGGTTCAGATTGGTCAAAAAGAACTCCTTATAGACACACAAGGTAACTGGGGAAATGTCTATACTGGCGACTCCGCTGCTGCTGCTAGATATATAGAGGCGAGGCTAACTCCTTTTGCATTAGAAGTTGTATTCAACCCAAAAACGACTCACTGGGTAAAATCTTATGACGGCAGAAATAATGAACCTATAGATTTACCTGTTAAGTTTCCGTTACTTCTCGCTCAAGGTGTGGAAGGTATTGGTGTAGGGCTTTCTACTAAAGTGATGCCTCACAACTTTAATGAACTGATAGAAGCATCTATTGCGTATCTTAAAGGAAAGAAATTCCAGCTTTATCCAGACTTTATGACGGGCGGTATGCTAGATGTTAGCAACTATAACGATGGCGAAAGAGGTGGAAGATTAAGAGCTAGAGCTAGGATTATCCAAAAAGATAAGCATACTTTATGCATTACTGAACTTCCGTTTTCCAAAACGACTAGCGACTTGATTGACAGTATCATTAAAGCTAACGAGAAAGGGAAGATTAAAATCAAAAAGATAGAAGATAACACTTCTGACCAGGTAGAAATCAACATTCACCTTAATAATGATGTTTCGCCTGATAAGATGATAGATGCGTTGTATGCATTTACAGATTGTGAAATTTCCATTTCGCCAAATGCTTGTGTTATCGTAGGCGATAAGCCAATGTTCTTGAGTGTTTCGGAAATTTTAAAAAGAAATACAGACCACACCGTTTCTCTTCTAAAAAGAGAACTGGAAATAGAGCTTGGAGAGTTGGAAGACAAGTGGCATTTTGCCTCTCTAGAAAGAATCTTTATTGAAAACGAAATTTACCAAGAGATTAAAGGGAAAGATTCTAAAGAAGCAGTTTACGAAGCCATTAACTTAGCCCTTCAACCTTTCATTAAAAACTTAATGAGAGAGGTGGTTACCGAGGATATTATTCGTCTTACGGAGCTTCCATTTATGCGTATTTCTAGATATGATAGAGATAAAGCATTAGAAAATATTGCCGCTCTTGAAGGTAAAATGGAGGAAGTTAAGCATCACTTAGCTCATTTGGTAGAGTATGCCATCAATTATTTCCTTAATATTAAAAAGAAATTTGGTAAGGATAAAGAACGCCGAACAGAACTTAGAGTTTTTGATACTATTGATGCCACAAAAGTAGCCGTAGCTAACGAAAAATTCTATGTTAATAGGGCAGAGGGCTTTATAGGAACATCACTTCGAAAAGACGAGTATGTGTTTGATTGCTCCGATATAGACGATATTATTACCTTCAGAAAAGATGGGGTAATGCAAGTAACTAAGGTAGAACCCAAAACTTTTGTGGGCAAAGATATTATACACACAGGCGTTTGGAAGAAAAATGATAAACGCACTGTTTATAATATGATTTACCGAGAGGGCAAAACGGGACCTTATTATATGAAAAGGTTTTCCGTAACCTCCATCACAAGAAATACCGAATATCCTTTAGCTTCAGAAGTTAAAGGTTCAGAAGTGCTTTATTTTTCTGCCAACCCTAATGGAGAAGCAGAGGTGGTAACGGTTCTTTTGAAGCCTAATGCTAGAATACGAAAAAATAAAATAGAGATAGACTTTTCAGATTTGGCGATTAAGGGTAGAAACTCTAGAGGAAATCTAGTTACTAAATACGCCGTAAAAAAGGTAGATTTGAAAGAAGAGGGCGTTTCTACGTTAGCACCTAGAAAAATATGGTTTGATGAAACGGTGAGAAGGCTTAATGCTGATGCAAGAGGTACATTATTAGGCAGTTTCAAAGGAGATGATAAAATACTTACCATCAATACCAAAGGAGAAGCTAAACTAATGACTTTTGATTTGATGAATCGCTTTGATGATGAGTATCTAGTGCTTGAAAAATGGAGACCAGACCAACCTATTACTTGTATCTACTATGATGGCGAGAAGGAAATCTATTTCATTAAGAGATTTTTATTAGATAATACACTTAATCCTCAAGGGTTTATGCCTAGTGAACACCCAAAATCCTTTATTGAATTTGTGGGCGTTCAAGACGGTTGTACTGCAGAAATCATCTTTGGAAAAGACAAAACAGGCAAAGAAAAAGACCCTGAAATTGTAGATATAGACGAATTTATAGTAGTTAAAGGGATTAAAGCAATGGGGAATCAGTTTATTAAGGAAAAAGTGAAATCCATCAATATTACCATTCCAGAAAGAGAGGAGGAAGAAGAACCCGAAATGGAAGAAAAAGAGCAATCAAATGATTCTGACGATATACCAGAAGAAGGTATTATAGGAGATTTATTTGGAGGTTAAAAGTATACAAATGTTTTATGTTGGTTTTAAAGTAGAAATATATGGTTTACGATTTAGAAAAAGAAAATAAAGAGATTTTGGCAAGGTATAAGGATTTAATTTCCAATACTTACAGAACTCTCAACGAAGAGCAAAATAAGCTCATTCGTAAAGCTTTTGATATAGCGCTAGATGCACACAAAGATCAAAGGCGAAAAACAGGAGAACCATATATCTACCACCCAATCGCTGTAGCAAAGATAGTTGCCGAAGAGATAGGTTTGGGAGCAACCTCCATTGCTTGTGCTTTATTGCACGATGTTATAGAAGATAGCGATTATACCTACGAAGACATCAAAAAAATATTCGGTGAAAAAATAGCCAGTATCGTTAATGGATTAACGAAAATTTCGGTAATGAACAACCAAAATATTTCTATACAATCCGAAAATTACCGAAAGCTATTGCTTACACTATCCGAAGATTTTAGGGTTATTTTGGTTAAAATTGCAGACCGCCTACATAATATGAGGACGCTGGATAGTACGCGTCCAGACAAACAGAAAAAAATAGCTTCCGAAACGGTTTATATCTATGCTCCATTGGCTCACAGGCTAGGACTTTATAATATTAAATCAGAATTAGAAGATTTATCTTTAAAATATAATAATCCTGAGGTTTATACAGAAATTACCAGCAAACTAGATTTAGCCAAAGAACAGAGAGAAGGCTATTTAGAAGAGTTTAAAAATGAAGTTTCAGAATATTTATCCAAAGAAGGTCTCAACTTTAAAATAAAAGGAAGAACCAAAGCCATTAGCTCTATTTATAGAAAAATGTTGAAGCAAAATGTTGGCTTTGAAGAGGTTTATGATAACTACGCTATTAGGATTATTTACAAATCTGACCTTAAAAATGAGAAGTTTTTAGCGTGGAAAATCTATTCCATTGTTACAGACCTTTACAAGAGTAACCCTCAAAGAATGCGAGATTGGATTTCTGCTCCTCGTTCCACTGGGTATGAAAGTCTTCACCTCACGGTATTAGGTCCCGATAACAAATGGATAGAGGTTCAAATCCGTTCCGAAAGAATGGACGAAATTGCTGAAAAAGGGGTGGCAGCTCATTATAAATATAAGGAAGGGTTCAGACGAAATAGTGATGACACCAATTTTGAGCAATGGGTAACTCAGATTAGGGAGGTTCTTGAAAATCAGGAAATGATGTCAACCTCCGAGCTGCTAGATGATATCAAACTCAATCTCTATTCTAAAGAAGTTTTTGTTTTCACTCCAAAAGGCGAAGTTACTATTTTACCTAAAAATGCTACCGCATTAGACTTTGCATTTTCTGTGCATACAGATTTGGGTATGAAATGTTTAGGAGCTAAAATTAACGGAAAATTAGTTCCAATCAGTTATGTACTAAAAAATGGAGACCAAATAGAAATTCTATCTTCTAACAATCAAAGACCTAAACAAGACTGGCTAGATTTTGTAGTAACTTCCAAAGCTAAATCAAAGATTAAGAATGCTTTAAATATAGAAAGAAACCAGCGTGTTGCAGAAGGAAAGGAAATTCTACAAAGAAAACTGAAAAGTGCAAAAATTGCATTTAGTGAGGAGGAAGTTAATAATCTACAAAAATATTTCGCACTTAAGACCTCACAAGAGTTATTTCTTAAATTTCATGATGGTAGCCTAGATATTGGTGATTTAAAAAGATATTCGGAAAGAAAGAGTATTTTCTCATCGCTTCTTCAAAAATTCCGAAAAATCCCAACTAAATCTCAAAATATAAAAGAGGAAAATCCTTATCAAAACCTCGATTTAATTGTTTTTGGTAAAGATGAAGAAAAACTCAATCATACTTTTGCCAAATGTTGTACTGTAGTGCCGGGAGATAAGATATTTGGTTTTTTAACCATTTCTGATGGTATTAAGGTACATAATGATAACTGCCCCAACGCTGTAAATCTACGAGCTAACTATGATTATCGTGTTTTAACTGCAAAATGGGTAAATGCTGAGAGCTTTAGTAACCGCGTTAAAGTACAAGTAGAAGGCTTGGATAGAATGGGAATGATAAATGATATTACTAAAATCATTACTAATGCGATGAGTATTGATATGAGGAGCTTTAGTATCGAGTCTACCGATGGGATTTTCACAGGGCAAATAAGCCTTGAAGTTAAAAGTAAGGACCAACTAGAGGAAACTATTAAACACCTTAGAAGGATAGAGGGAGTCACTAGTGTAAAAAGAATCTAATTTTTTAATTTGATAAAAAATAAATATTTTATGGAACAACCTAAAATTCATTTAACTCCAGCAGATAAGCATATTGTAAGACCAGTAAATAAGTTTATTAGTAAATCCACAACGGGTGGTATAGTGTTATTTATTGCGGCTTTAATTGCGATATTTTTCGCTAACTCTGAATGGAGTGAAGAGTACAATCATTTTTGGCATCAGCATATAGTAATTAGTCTAGGCGAATTTTCTTTAGACCTATCATTACACCATTGGATAAATGACGGACTTATGGCCATATTTTTCTTTGTGGTAGGGTTAGAGCTCAAGCGAGAACTCACCAATGGAGAGTTAGCTTCACCAAAAAAAGCAATGCTCCCTATTATAGCAGCTATTGGAGGTATGGTTTTTCCTGCCCTTATCTATACTTTCTTTAATAACGGAACAGATGCTGCACATGGTTGGGGAATTCCTATGGCAACAGATATAGCCTTTGCACTTGGCGTAATGTACCTACTGGGGAATAAAGTGCCTTTACCATTAAAGGTATTTTTAACAGCTTTAGCCATTGTAGATGATTTGGGAGCAGTTTTGGTAATCGCTATATTTTATACTAATGAACTACATATGGGATACCTAAGCCTGGGGCTTGGTATTTTTGCATTGATGCTTTTCTCTAATAAAATGGGCGTTAAAAGTATTATTCATTATGCTATATTGGGGATAGGAGGCGTTTGGCTTTGCTTCTTGATGTCAGGAGTGCATGCTACTATTGCTGCTGTTTTAGCTGCTTTTACAATCCCTGCTAGTGCTAGAGTTAATGAAAGTTATTTTGTCTATAAAATGAGAGAACTTAGAGATAAATTTCTAAGTATAGACCCTGATGAAAAACACGAAGACTTAACTGATGAGCAAATTCGTGTGGTGGAAGATATGCATGAATTAACAAGAGAAACAATACCACCTTCTCAGCGTTTAGAACACGGTATGCATAGTTTTGTAAGCTTTATTGTGATGCCTATTTTTGCATTATGTAACGCGGCTATTCCTATCTCTTTTGATAACGGATTGAGTTTAGTTACTATTGGAGTTATTTTAGGATTATTACTCGGAAAAGTACTAGGTATATTTGGACTGTTAGGTGCTTTGATAAAACTGAAAATAGTTAAAAAAACAGAAGGTTTGTCTATGAAAAATTTGTTAGGAGTTGCTTTTTTAGCTTCTATAGGATTTACAATGTCTTTATTTATCACAGAATTAGCCTTTGACACTAAACTACACCCAGAGTATGTTCCAGAGGCTAAAATGGGGATTATTATAGCCTCTCTTATTGGAGGTATTGTAGGATATCTTATATTAAACACCAATAAAGAAGAGAAAAAAGGAGGAGAAAATATTTAGTATTCTCTAATCAATTCTTTTTATAAAAAACTTCACATAAAAACCGTTAATTTAAATGGGAAAGAGAAGTTAGCTTCTCTTTCCCATTTTTTATCCGACTAAAAAAAAGACTGTCTTCTAATAGACAGTCTTTATATAACATCATAATTTATTTACTCCACAGCTACGGCATCGTCGCCTCTGCTATCTGCTACGGCAGTGATATTACCGTTTTCATCTTTCAGAATAATTTCTGTTTTACCAATACTTCCTCGTTCTTTAAAGACATAGCCTTTTTGTTCTAAAGATTTTATCGTAGCTTTAGAGAAATCCTTTTCAACTGCAATATTTTCTGGTAGCCATTGATGATGGAACTTCGGCAAGTTAATCGCTAAGTTTGGACTTAATTTAAAATCTACAACATTTACAATAGCTTGAAATATAGAAGTAGGTATCGTAGTTCCACCCGGTGTTCCGACCACCATTACAGGCTTATTATCTTTTAATAAAATACTTGGTGTCATAGAAGACAACATTCTTTTACCAGCTTTAATAGCATTAGCTTCTCCGCCCACTGCTCCAAATAAGTTAGGAACTCCAGGTTTAATGGAGAAATCGTCCATCTCGTTATTTAAAAAGAAACCAGCACCAGAAACTACTACTTTGCTACCATAGTACCCATTAAGCGTTGTAGTTACAGAAACCGCATTTCCCTCTTTGTCTAAAATAGAAATATGGGTTGTTTGGGTACTTTCTTGATTAGGATTAACTATCTTACCAACCTCTGCACTAGGCGTTGCTTTAGACATATTGAACGATGTCCAACGCTTCTCAAGATATTCATCTGAAAGGAGCATTTCTGTTTTATCCTCAATAAAATCAGGGTCGCCCATATACTCCGCTCTGTCTGCATAGGCACGGCGTTCTGCTTCTACCATAATCTGAACCGCTTCTGGAGAGGCATATTGATATTGAGCAAGATTTTCGTAAGCCGACATTTTCAACATCTGAGCTAACAATATCCCACCGCTTGACGGTAAGGGCATAGAAACTACTTGGTGTCCTTTGTAATCAAAAGTTAAAGGCTTACGGTTTTTAACTTGATAATTCTTTAAATCTTCTAAACTAATAATGCCGTTACCTCTCTTCATTTCCTCAACTATTAGTTGAGCCGTTTTACCTTCGTAGAAGCCTTTTTTACCAAATTTTTGTATTCTCTTAAGTGTTTCTGCTAAGTCTTTTTGTACCAATATATCTCCTGCTTTCCAAGGCTTCTCTTTTACGAAAACAATGGAGCTTTTATTATGCTTTGCAAAATCTTTTTGGCATTCATTAAGTAGATTAGCTTCTTTTTCTGTTATAGCAAAGCCTTTTTCCGCCAAGTCTATAGCAGGTTGTATCAGCACTTCCATTGGAAGAGAAGCGTATTTTAGAGTTTCATAAAACCCAGCTACCGAACCTGGTATTCCTACAGCTAGTCGTCCGTTTTGTGATAAATCTGTACTAGCAACACCTTTTTTATCCAAATACATATCTCTATGTGCCTTGGCTGGTGCCGTTTCTCTAAAGTCTATGGCTATTTTTTCTCCGTTAGATTTTACCGCTACCAAAAAACCACCACCACCGATATTACCTGCCTGAGGATAAACCACAGCCAAAGCATACTGTGTAGCAATAGCAGCATCAAAAGCATTACCGCCTTTTCTTAATACTAAAACACCTGCTTCACTGGCAAGAGGGTGAGCCGAAACCACCACACTTTTATTGTGAGTTTTAACTTCTTTTACTATATCATAATCTGTAAATTGGGCAGAAATTACCACAGACCATAATGTAAATACTACAAATTTTATCTTTTTCATATATTAATTGTATATTTATAAAGAGCAGAACTTTAAAGTAAATATTCCTTAATTCTACGTTTAGTTAGGTTTTAACCGCTAAATTAAACAAATTAGTGGAAGTAAAATATTTTTTTCGGAATAAAAATGGCTACCTTTTACAAAATTATATTAGCTGTTACACCTTTATTTTTTTGTGAGTTTTTCTATTTCATCTAATGTATATTTTTTAGAATAGTCTATTCCCATAGATTTAGCGTAATCTTCTATAGATGTTTTTATATTCATTGACTTTCTTAACTCATTAACCTTTTCAGGATTTTTAATTGGCCAAATAAAATTTACCCACTCTTCTTTTTTAGTTTCAGGATTTATAAACAGTCTTCCTGCACCTTGAGTTCCATAAATTTGTTCTTTTCCTTGATACATTAGCATTCTGTCTTTCATCATCGCAATATGTTGTTTCCCTAAATCTCCACTTTCACTTGCTTTTATCATTAATGGATAATATTTCTCAATTACAGGTAGTTTTGAATGTTGAATTACATACCAAGCCGCAGTATTTAATTTTTCCCCCACAAGTTTTTTTCCTGGATAGCCATATTTCTTTATTATTTTTTCAATTTTGATTAAGTTTACGCTATCATTTTTTGTGGTTAAATTCCAACCTAATTTTTGAAATTTATCTTCAGAAATATTATAGGATTTTAGGATTTCACTTTTCCTTTCAGGTTTCAAATCAGGTGTAAAAAGTTCTCTTAATTCTTGGTCGGACTTTAAAATTAGAGATAGTTCATTTTTAAGATTTTCTTTTTGCTTTTGTGTTACAGAACAAGAAGTTAATAATAGTAAAGTTAAAATTATTGAAAAACTTTTCATGCTATTTATGTGGAATTTTTGGGATACAATAAATGACTTTTTGAATTATATATACTAGCTTTTTCTGAATAATTTCTTTAGATTTCTTTCATATTGACCATTCACATCAACTCTTGTAATATCGCCAAGTGACAAAAGTATAAACTTTCTGTCCAATGAAGACATCGTTCCAAATTCGTGAATCACAACCGAGCTGTTATCCATTTCGTGAATTTCTCCTATGAAACAAACGCTATTGTTAATATCTTGGATATGAACCGTTAGATGATTATAGAGTCGGTTTACGCTTTCTAAAACTGTCTGAATTGATTCTAAATTTATATTTACTTTACTTTTTACCCTTTGGGTTGAGTCTATAAGTTTTGTAACACTTTCAAGATCATTTCCTGACCATCTTATTCGTGTAATATTGTGCCTTAAAAGAATCGTTAAACCGTCATAATTGCATTCTTTATCAAATTTTTCAATTAACAAAAAGTCATCATTAAAGTCAATTATAAAACCATAATCAGATTCATCATAATTATCGGTATAAATATCCACCAAAATGTTTTCTGTTTTTAGTTTTTCTAAATATTTTGTGTATAAGTTCATTGTTTAGTCATTTATTTCTACATCGTTTTTTGTAATTGTACTTTGGGCTACACAAAAATAACAAAACACTAAGATTTAATACTTTGTATAAAATGTTTAGCTTTTTCTTTCCAATTCGATTCTTCTAAAAGAATTTTCACAAATACAGTCCCTATAATACCGCCATCGGCTTGTTCGGTAACTGTGGTAAAGTCGTTTTTATTTTTAATCCCAAAGCCTATCATTAGTGGATTTTTCAGTGGTAATGAGGCTAATCGGTTAAGGTAATCTTCGTTTTTCAATGTTTTGGACTGGTTGCCCGTTGTGGACGAGGAACTCACGGCATACAAAAATCCAGAACTTAAGCTATCCAAATACAAAATTCGTTCATCAGATGTTTCTGGTGTTACTAAAAAGGTAAAGTTTAGATTAAACTTTTTGAGAATGGATTGGTATTTTTTTTCAAACTCAATAGGAGGGAGGTCAGGGATAATCAATCCATTAACGCCTGTTTCTTGGCATTTCTGACAAAACTTTTCAAAGCCATAAGAAAGCACAGGATTGATGTAGCCCATCAAAATGATTGGAATGCAAATTTCGCCCTTAATTTTTGCCAATTGTTCAAAGAGTTTCTCTATTGACATTCCGTTTTCTAAGGCTTTAATGTGAGCTTGTTGTATCACCTCACCATCGGCAACAGGATCGCTATAAGGCATACCAATCTCCATCATATCAGCCCCAGCTTCTTGAATTATTTTAATGATTTCCGCAGTATCTTCCAGCTGAGGAATACCTGCTGTAAAGTATATATTTAATTTTTTCATTTAGAGTATTTTAAGGTAAAAGAGTACAAATTAAAAATAGTATAGCTAAACAACCAATTATAATAAGATTGATATTTCTTTTCACTATTTTCTTTTTCTTATTTAGTATGATAGCTTCTATAATCATTGCAATAAACCATAGGAATGAAAATAAAGTAATAAGAAAAATAATAAGTGCTGCGTCTCCCGTGCCACAACGCCTGTCAGGAGCCGTGTAATCTAAATAAGAATAAGCCATAGGAAGGGCTAAAATCCAAGATAAAATTAGAATAACTATTCTTACTACAATATGGATAATATTACTTTTCATAGATTAAATATTTAGATATTTTAAATAAGTTTCCATATCCTTATCACCTCTACCGCTTAGGCAGATGACAACAATGTCTTCTTTTCCAAACTTCTTTTTATCCAAAACCGCCAAGGCGTGGGCACTTTCTAACGCTGGAATAATACCTTCTGTTTTAGTCAAATTAAATGCGGATTTTAGAGCTTCATCATCGTTGATACTTAAAAATTCGGCTCGTTTTTGTTGGTAAAGATTGGCGTGCATCGGTCCAATCCCTGGATAGTCCAACCCCGCAGAAATAGAGTAGGGCTCAATCACTTGTCCGTCTTTGGTCTGAATAACCAAACTCTGACTGCCGTGCAAAACTCCAATACTTCCCAAAGCCGTTGTTGCAGCAGTTTCTCCAGAATGAACGCCCAAACCACCAGCTTCTGCCGCAATAATATTGACTTTCTCATTATTCACGAAATGATAAAAAGTCCCTGCGGCGTTACTACCGCCGCCCACACACGCAATGAGGTGGTCGGGATAATCTCTGCCTTCCTGTTCTTGTAACTGGACTTTAATTTCCTCTGAAATAACAGACTGAAATCTTGCCACCAAATCAGGGAAAGGGTGAGGGCCTACCACGCTACCTATAATATAATGGGTGGTTGTAGGATTATTTATCCAATCTCTCAGAGCCTCATTTACAGCGTCTTTTAAAGTTTTGGAACCCGAAGTCGCAGGAACGACTTTAGCACCTAACATTTTCATTCTGGCAACATTAGGAGCTTGTCGGTCAATATCTACTTCGCCCATATAAACAATACACTCTAAACCGAGCAAGGCACACGCCGTAGCAGTGGCAACGCCGTGTTGTCCAGCACCTGTTTCGGCTATGATACGCTGTTTACCCAACTTTTTTGCTAAGAGTGCTTGCCCCAAAGCATTATTGATTTTGTGGGCTCCCGTATGGTTTAAATCTTCTCTCTTAAGATAGATTTTAGTACCATATTGTCGGCTCAAATTAGGTGCAAAATACAATGGTGTTTCCCTTCCTACATAGTTTTTTAATAAATCTTTAAACTCCTTTTGAAAATCTTCCGAATAAATGATTTCCAAGTATTTGTCTTGTAATTCTTTAACATTAGGGTAGAGCATTTCGGCGATAAAAGCACCGCCAAATTCTCCGTAATACCCTTCTTTATCTGGATTTTGATAATTCATTTTAATCTATTTCTATTGATACAAACTTAATTTAAAATTTTTAATAAGCTCCACATCTTTATTACCTGCGGAAACTTCAAATTTACTATTGAGGTCTAAAGCGATTGGTTTTTGTTTAATGGTTGAGATTTTGCCAATGTTCTCGTTAGAAATACCGCCGCTTAAAAAATAAGGTTTTGTGAGGTTTAATTCGTTTAATAGTTGCCAATCAAAGCTTTTACCTGTTCCGCCAAAGGCTTTGCTATCCGTGTCAAAAAGTAAAAAGTCTATTTCAGATAGTTCTGAAAATTCCGAAATATCAGGCACTATTTCTCCCACCCGTATCACTTTTATAATTTGGATTTCTTGTAGAAGTTTACTCTTTAAATCACGAATAAAATCAGAGGTTTCATCGCCGTGTAGTTGAACCAAATTAAGTTGAGCTTCCGTAACGATTTGAACTATTTTTTCGGTGGTTTCATTTACGAAAACGCCCACTTTTTGCTTGTGATTTAGCGAAGCGATTTCCTTTAGTGTTAAATGATTCAACACATATCTTGGTGATTTTTCATAAAATATAAAACCGAGATAATCGATTTCTAAATCTATAATTTCCCGAATTTGATTCAAATCGGTAAGTCCACAAACTTTTATTTTAGGTGCAGGTTTCATTTTTTATTTTATTTCTTCAATAAAAGATTGTAAAGCCGCTCCAACATGGTCTTGCTTCATAAAATATTCGCCCATTAAAAAAGCCTCAAAACCATTGTTTTTTAGTTTTTTATAAATTTCAGGACTATAAATGGCACTTTCGGCAACGCTTAAAGTGTCTTCAGGCAATTGGTTTCGCATTCTAATGGCGTGCTCGTAATCCACTTCAAAAGTATTGAGGTTTCGGTTGTTAATGCCTACCATTTTTAATTTGGAATAGTATTTATCAAAATCTTCACCACTATAAAATTCTAACAAGACATCTAATCCCAAGTGGTGTGCTGTATCTGTAAGGTCTTCAATCTGGGATTTAGACAAAATGTTGGCTATAAGTAAAATACAGTCTGCACCATGAGCTTTGGCTTGGTAAATTTGATAATCATCGACAATAAAGTCTTTCCTTAGCAAAGGTATATCGTAAGCATTGGCTTCTTCCAAATCGGTTAAACTTCCCCCGAAGAAAGGCGTATCCGTCAATACAGACACACAAGCCGCTCCGTATGCCTTATATAGCGGTAAAATCGCTTGGATTTTAGCCTCTATGTTGATGTTGTTTTTAGAGGGCGATTTCCTTTTAAACTCGGCTATAATTCCATACGGATTGGATTTTAAACTCTCAATAAAACCTCGTGTAGGCTGATAGAAAAACGGAGTGTCCTTGAGTTTTTCTAACGGCGTCTGCTTTTTGGCTTGCTGAATTTCGTCCAGCTTACAATCTACTATTTTGTCTAAAATGGTCATTTAATTTAGGTTTTTAGGGTGTTTGTAACAAGTTTGCACATGGTCGTTTACCATACCGATGGCTTGCATAAAAGCATAAATAATGGTAGTCCCTACGAATTTAAACCCTCTCTTTTTTAAGTCTTTGGATATTTTATCTGATAGCGGGGTAGAGACGGGTACTTCTGATAGGTTTTTAAACTCATTTTTAATTGGCTGATGCTCCACAAAACGCCATATATACTGGGAAAAAGTGCCAAACTCTTCTCTAACTTTTATAAAAGCCTTGGCATTTTTAACCGAAGATTCTATTTTTAATCTGTTACGGATAATTCCCGTGTTATGAAGTAATTCTTCAAGTTTAGTTTGGTTGTAAGTGGCGATTTTGGTATAGTTAAAATTATCAAAGGCTTGTCTGAAATTTTCTCTCTTTTTCAAAATAGTTATCCAACTCAATCCTGCCTGAAACCCTTCTAACAAAAGCATTTCAAAGAGTTTTTTATCTTCAAAAACAGGCTCTCCCCATTCTGTATCGTGGTAATTGATGTAAATTTCATCATTGGTTACCCAGCCGCATCGTTCTTTGTTTTTTACTTCCATTAAGCAGTTATTTTATTTAGGCAATCTTTAGCTTTTCCTTCCAATAGGCTTTTCTTCGCTAATTCAAAACAGTTTTGATAATCCCCATATTTTTTAGTATTATAAAGTGCCATCGCGGCATTGGCTAAGACGACAGCGTTTTGCTCTGGAGTGCCTTTACCGTCTAATATATTAAGGAAAATAGCAGCCGCTTCTTCTTTGGTTTCGCCACCGTAAATTTGGTCTTCTGAAATATTTTTAAATCCTAATTCTTCGGCGGAATAGATGTATTCTCCATTTTTATCAAAAACTTTGGTGTCTTGAGTAAGGCTAATTTCATCATAGCCATCTAAGGCGTGGACAAGCATAAATTCGGCATTTTCTTTTTGCAATAAATACTGATAAAGCCTTGCTATTTCCAAATTGTAAACGCCTATCATACTGTATTTAGGCTGAACGGGATTAACTAAAGGCCCTAATAAATTAAAGAAAGTCTTAAGCCCCAACGCTTTTCTAAGTGGTGCTACTGATTTTAAAGCGGGATGAAACAACGGTGCGTGAAGAAAACAGATATTCCCTTTTTCTAAATCTAATTTTAGTTCCTCTGAATTATTTTTAAATTGGTATCCTAAAAGCTCCAACACATTAGACGAACCACTTACCGAAGAAACTCCATAATTACCATGTTTCGCCACTTTTTGTCCAGCTCCTGCAACGATAAAAGAGGCTAAGGTAGAAATGTTAAAGGTATTTTTGCCATCGCCGCCTGTGCCTACAATATCTACCAAATCTCG
Source organism: Riemerella anatipestifer ATCC 11845 = DSM 15868 (assembly GCF_000252855.1). Taxonomy (NCBI): domain Bacteria; kingdom Pseudomonadati; phylum Bacteroidota; class Flavobacteriia; order Flavobacteriales; family Weeksellaceae; genus Riemerella; species Riemerella anatipestifer. The sequence continues at coordinate 422,022 of NC_017045.1, forward strand.
AGTTCCTAAATCTACTGGAGTAGTCAGATTGAGCAAGGCTTCTCTAAAGCCCATCAACTCTTCTAAAGTGATGGCTCTCATCACAAAAACACTTATAAACGCAGTGGCTTCGGTCTCATTAAATTTATTTTGAGCCAACTCTATCATAACAGACTTTGCCTCCGATTTACTAAGCGTCTGATGATTAAATAGATAGTTTAATATTTGTTTCATAATTTGATTTTATTTCAAATAGCTCCTACGAAGCATTTAGAAAATTACTTAAAATCGTTCTTCCTAAAGGTGTTAAAATACTCTCAGGATGAAATTGAACAGCGTGTACATCGTAAGTTTTGTGCTGAAGTGCCATAATCATACCCTCCTCATCAACGGCCGTTATTTCTAATTCTGAAGGGAAATCCTCAAGATTTACAGCCCAAGAATGATACCTGCCTATTTCTATATTTTTGGGCATATTTTGAAACAGAAGGGCATCTGACTTTATAATTTCGGCTTGTGTAGCCACACCGTGATAAATTTTATCTAAATTAACCAAGCTTCCTCCAAAAGTCTCTGCAATGGCTTGTTGCCCAAGACAAACTCCCAAAATAGATTTGGTAGATGCATAAGTTTTAATCACTTCTAACAATCGTCCTGCCTCGCTGGGAACACCAGGTCCTGGGGACAATATTATTTTATCATATTGCTCTATATCTTCTAACGGAATTTTATCATTTCTAAAAACATCTACCTCATTACCTGTAATTTGCTCGATCATTTGAACTAAATTATAGGTAAAACTATCATAATTATCAAATACTAATATTTTCATTTTTTTGTCTTTAAATTTTTAAGCTCTATTTAGAGTTTCCGCTTTTTTAATGGCTTTTTTCAAAGCATTAAGTTTGTTATTAACTTCTTGTAGTTCGCTTTCTGGAGAAGATTTTGCCACAACTCCAGCTCCTGCCTGATAATAAAGGTGATTATTCTTGGCTAAAAAAGTTCTAATCATAATCGCTTGGTTGCAAGTTCCATCAAATCCTACAAAGCCAATGCAACCGCCATAATATCCTCTTGAAGTAGGCTCGTACAAATCAATAAGTTCCATAGCTTTGTATTTAGGAGCACCACTCAATGTACCCTGTGGAAAGGTAGTCGCTATCATTTCGTATGGATTGATATTGTCGCTTAATTCGGCAGTTACTTCGCTTACCATATGTATCACTGATGAAAAAAACTGGATTTCCTTTAGTTTAGAAACACTAACATTTTTCCCTAATTTACTAAGGTCATTTCGAGCTAAATCTACCAACATCGTATGTTCTGCATTTTCTTTTGGGTCGGCTTTTAAGTCTTTTGCCGCCGCTAAATCTTCCTGAATATTTCCTGTTCTTTTAAAAGTACCCGCGATAGGGTGAATAATGGCTTTTTTATTTTTGATAATCAACTGACTTTCAGGGCTAGATCCCATCAACTTATAATCTCCATAATCAAAGAAAAAAAGATATGGCGAAGGATTGATATTCCTTAAAGCTCTATACACTTGGAATTCATCACCTCTGTATTTTTGCTGAAACCTTCGGCTAAGCACCATTTGGAAAGTATCTCCTCTGAAAGCGTGTTTTTGAGCCTGTTTTACCATTTCTAGATATTCTGCATCTTCAAGGTTAGAGGTTTCTTGTTCTACGCTTTCAAACGGATATACCGCTATAGATTTATGATTGATAATATCCTCTAAATAAGATATTTCCGAATTTAATCCCTCTATCTTATTCTCTATAATTCTCATTTCATCATTGGTGTGATTAAAAGCAATGATGTACTGATAAAATCTATATCTAAGAATTGGGATTTCCGTTTCCTTGTTTTGAGGTTTAAACTTAATAGACTCAAAGAAAGGAATAGCTTCATAACTTGTATAGCCAAAAAAGCCCTGAGCCATTTTGTCAATAGTATTTTCCACCTCTTCACATTTGAAATTTTCTGCAAAATCTTGGAGAACATCTGTTAGGAGGACACCCTCTTGAAAGTTTAATTTTTGTGGTGGCAGGTTGGGAAATTTAATTTCATAACTTTCATAATTATTTATCTCTATACCAGCAATCGCATTTACTCCTATGAAAGAGTAGCTACCGTTATCTGCATTATGTTCCGTACTCTCCAAAAGAATTGTATCTCTAAATATATCACGAAGTTTCAGATAAGTTCCCATAGGTGTGTGTAAATCTCCCATAAGAACTTTAGACTCTGTTTTAATTTTAACCATTTTTTTTAATTCAATTTAAAATAAAAAAACTCCTACGATAATCCGCAGAAGTCTTTATTGTTTATACTATCCTTAAATTTGTTTTTTTTACCCAAAAAAGCTAAATACGATAGAAGCTCAGACCCTGCTTGAGAGTTTGACACCACCACTTTTGTATTACACCATTTGCCTTCATTTAGCAAATGTAATATTTTTTTGTTAAAAGACAATGTTTAATCTAAAATTTATTTCATTCAAAGAGAAATGGCTTTAGATTATTTAAAATTTTTATTGATGGTTAATCGTAAATTTAAAGTGATAATATTTCTGTGATAAAAAACTTTTTGTAATTTTGCATTTTGTTTAAAAATATATTACAATAATGGTAAAAATCACACTCCCTGATGGAAGTATCAGAGAATTTGAAGGAGTAGTAACTCCTTTAGAAGTAGCAAAATCTATTAGTGAAGGGTTGGCTAGAAATACCATTTCAGCCATGGTAAACAACAAACAAGTGGAGGTAACCACCCCAATAACCGAAGATGCTACGGTACAACTTCTTACATGGAATGATGATATGGGAAAGAAGGCTTTTTGGCATTCTTCTGCTCACCTTTTAGCACAAGCAATATTGGCGTATTATCCAAATGCTAAACTTACCATTGGTCCTGCTATAGAGAATGGTTTCTACTACGATGTAGATTTTGGAGATGAAACTTTATCTGAAAAAGATTTTGAAAAGATAGAGCAAAAAATGCTAGAAAATGCAAAGAAAGACTCTACTTTTAAACTTTATGCTATTTCTAAAGCAGAGGCTTTGAAAGAATATGCTGACAACCCATATAAAACAGAATTGATAGAAAATCTTAATGATGGAGAAATTACTTTCTGTTCTCACGACGATTTTACAGATTTATGTAGAGGTGGGCATATACCTTCTACGGGGATTGTCAAAGCAGTTAAGATACTTAATGCTGCAGGAGCCTATTGGCGTGGTGATGAGAAAAATCCACAATTAACGAGAGTTTACGGAATATCTTTCCCTAAACAAAAAGACCTTAAAGAATACCTAGAAAGACTAGAAGAGGCTAAGCGTAGAGACCATAGAAAATTAGGAAAAGAGCTAGGCTTATTTACTTTTTCTGAAAAGGTAGGTGCAGGGTTACCTTTATGGTTACCTAAAGGAGCGGCTCTTAGAAAAAAATTAGAAAGCTTCCTTTCAGAAGCACAAAGAAAAGGCGGTTACGAATTTGTAATGACTCCACATATTGGGAATATAGAACTATATAAAACCTCTGGACATTATGAAAAATATGGAGCAGACAGCTTCCAACCAATAAAAACGCCGCATGTAGGAGAGGAGTTTTTATTAAAACCAATGAACTGTCCACATCACTGTGAAGTTTATAAAGCACAACAATGGTCTTATAAAGATTTACCTAAAAGATATGCAGAGTTCGGTACGGTATATCGTTATGAACAAAGTGGCGAATTACACGGACTTACTAGAGTAAGAGGATTTACTCAAGATGACGCCCATTTATTCTGTACACCAGACCAACTATTAGAGGAATTTGAAAAAGTAATAGATTTGGTGCTCTATGTATTTAAATCTTTAGGATTTGAAGACTTTATAGCACAGGTATCATTAAGAGATAAAGAGAATAGAGCTAAATACATTGGTTCTGAAGAGAACTGGGAGAAAGCAGAGTCTGCAATTATTACGGCAGCTAAGAACAAGGGGCTCAACACTGTTGTAGAATATGGTGAGGCTGCATTTTATGGACCTAAATTAGATTTTATGGTTAAAGATGCTTTGGGTAGAAGTTGGCAGCTCGGAACCATACAGGTGGATTATAACCTTCCCGAAAGGTTTGATTTAACCTATGTAGGTAGCGATAACGAAAGACATCGCCCTATCATGATTCACCGTGCACCTTTTGGTTCTATGGAAAGATTTATTGCTATTTTAATAGAAAATACAGCAGGTGATTTCCCACTTTGGTTAAATCCAGACCAATATATACTACTTCCAATCAGTGAAAAATATACAGATTACGCTAAAAAAGTTTCACAATTATTAGAAAATCACGATATTTGCGGACTGGTAGATGAGAGAAATGAAAAAACGGGTAAAAAAATCCGTGATGCAGAAATGAAGAAAATACCATTTATGCTCATTGTAGGAGAGAATGAAGCAGGTAACCAAACGGTATCTGTAAGAAAAAGAGGAGAAGGAGATTTAGGAGAAATGAGTATAGAAAGCTTTGTGGAATATTTTAAAAACGAAGCAAAGGTTATAAAATAAATAAGGTTTAACAATTAAAAATATAAAGCCATAGCAATTAGAAAAAAAATTAACAGGTCAGCACCGCGTCGCCAGCAGGAGGATGCGCACATGATTAATGAAAAAATCCGTGCTAAAGAGGTTCGCCTTGTAGGGGATAATGTAGAATCAGGTATATATCCGCTAGCCAAAGCTAGAGAATTGGCAGAAGAACAAGAACTAGACTTGGTAGTTATATCTGATAAAGCAGAGCCTTTCATCGCTCGTATTATGGATTATAAAAAGTTCCTTTATGAGCAGAAGAAGAAACAAAAAGAGCTTAAAGCTAAACAAGTAAAAGTAGTGGTAAAGGAGATTCGTTTTGGACCTCAAACCGATGACCACGACTACGAATTTAAGAAAAAACACGCCGAAAAGTTCTTAGAAGAAGGTTCTAAACTTAAAACCTATGTGTTTTTTAAAGGGCGTTCTATTGTTTTCAAAGATCAAGGAGAAATACTTTTATTAAAACTTGCTCAAGATTTAGAGCACGTTGGGAAAGTGGATCAGCTACCTAAATTAGAGGGCAAAAGAATGATTATGATGATGAGTCCTAAGAAAACGAAGTAAAATTATTTATTATGATTAGATATAGATTACTTTTTTTGTTATCATTAGGCTTTTGTAGTACATTTTTTTCCCAATATATGGATGGAGTAGTTATCTATAAAGATGGTAGTAAAAAGAAAGGCTATTTGAAACATCCTCAGGAAATTTCAAGGAACTCAATCGTGTTTAAAAGCAGTCTTGAAAAATCTGCAAAAAAAGAGGATATCAATTTAGAAGATGTAAAAAAACTTTCTTATTTAGAGGATGGTGGCAAGTATATAGATTTTATATCTGTACCTTACAAAAAGAAAAATATTTGGGTTTATAAATATTATACTGGTAAAGTTAAGATTTATGCTCAAGTGTTTGAAAGCAACATGAAAACCTCGGTATTAGGTGCTGGTGCATCAATGAAAGTGATTACAAATCCTGCAGAGAGTTCCACATATTACTACTTTCAGTGGGCGGATGAACCAGTAACTTTTGTAGCGGTAAATCATGTAACGCATAACGTTTCGACAATAGATTTGACTAAAAAAGGTAACGGAAAAAGAATTGTAAAATTCTTCAAGGATAAATGTCCTAAGATGGAGGAGGCATTTGAGAATAAAGAGTTGAAATTTAAAGACTCTCCTATGCCTTTTGTTGAGTATTTTGAAAAGAAGTGTAAATAAGAATATATATTGATAACAAAACAATAAAAAAGCAAAAAAATGCCAAAATTAAAAACGAAATCAGGAGCTAAGAAGCGTTTTGCTCTTACCGGAACTGGTAAAATCAAAAGAAAAAATGCTTACAAAAGTCACATTTTGACTAAGAAGGAAACTAAGCAAAAGAGAAATCTTACGCAAACTTCTTATGTTCATTCATCTGACGAGAAAAGCGTTTTGAAGCAATTAGCTATCAAGTAGTTTTTATAAATCAGTTATTCGGTTTATAAGAATTCAAAAAATTCAAACAAGTTTAACCCTGAAATGGTGCCACTAAGAAAGTTTTAAAACTTCGCCCATTTCAAAAAAACAAATTATTAAATTATGCCAAGATCAGTAAATTCTGTAGCGTCAAGAGCACGCAGAAAAAAAGTAATGAAACAAGCTAAAGGTTTTTTCGGTAGGAGAAAAAACGTTTGGACTGTTGCTAAAAATGCCGTGGAAAAGGCAATGCAATATGCCTACCGTGGTAGAAAAGAGAAGAAAAGAAATTTCAGAAGCCTTTGGATTATGCGTATTAACGCAGGATGCAGAGAATACGGAATGTCTTACTCTCAGTTTATGGGAGCTCTTAAAAAGAACAACATCGAGTTGAACAGAAAAGTTCTTGCAGACCTTGCAATGAACCACCCTGAAGCATTCAAAGCTGTTGTAGACCAAGTAAAATAAATGTTTAATTTTTTTGTTATCAATATTAAAGAGGGAGTTTAATTACTCCCTCTTTTTTATTTGTGTTTATTAAGAATTTGTATTATTTTTAGTAATTAAAATTTATAATTAAATACAAATGAAAAATATTGTAGTAATAGGGGCAGGAACAATGGGCAATGGGATAGCCCATACCTTTGCTCAAAATGGTTTTAAAGTCAATTTAGTAGATATTTCGCAGGAAGCACTAGACAGAGGTGTTAATACTATTTCTAAAAATTTAGATAGAATTATTTCTAAAGGACATCTTACCGAAGCTCAAAAAGAAGAAACGCTAAACAATATTACCAAAAACACTTCCTTAGAAAATGCTGTTAAAAGTGCTGATTTGATTGTAGAAGCCGCTACTGAAAATACAGAACTGAAGTTGAATATCTTTAAACAAATAGATGCTTTAGCTCCGGAGCATTGCATTCTCGCAACCAATACATCATCTATATCCATCACTCAGATTGCAGCGGTAACACAAAGACCTGATAAAGTTATAGGAATGCATTTTATGAATCCTGTTCCTATTATGAAATTAGTAGAAATTATCAAAGGTTATTCTACTTCTAAAGAAACTTTTGATGTGGTTTATAAAATATCAAAAGACTTGTCAAAAGTCCCTGTGGAAGTTAATGATTATCCTGGGTTTGTAGCCAATAGAATCCTGATGCCAATGATAAACGAAGCTATAGAAACTTTATACAATAATGTAGCTGGAGTAGAAGAAATAGACACCGTGATGAAGTTAGGTATGGCTCATCCTATGGGACCATTACAATTAGCAGATTTTATAGGTTTAGATGTTTGTTTAGCTATCCTTAATGTTATGTATGATGGCTTTAAAAATCCAAAGTACGCCCCGTGTCCACTATTGGTAAATATGGTAATGGCAGGAAAATTGGGGGTAAAGTCGGGAGAAGGTTTCTACGATTATACCGAAACTAAAAAGGCTGAAAAAGTAGCTCGTATGTTTTCTAAAAATTAACAAAATTTAATTCAGATTAACAGAAATAATTGTTTATCTTTGCAAAACAAGATTCTAAAGTTAGAATATCAAAATTTTAAAACCAATGAAATTACCTAAATTTTTATTAGCGGACAACACAGAGTTTCCAGAAGACTTATTCGTAGTTCACACCGAGTACCCTAGATTCATTCTTAATGTGGAAGAGGAAGAAGTAGAGTGGCTAGATGATTTAGAAGGAGATGATGAGGAAAGTATTGCGGACGAAGCTACTAAAGCTGTAGAGGCTGCATTTAAGTGGTGCGATGCTGAATTAGAAAAATATGATGACGAAGATTTAGACTAAAAATGGTTTGAACTTGTTATTAACATAAAGGCTGTTGCTAGGGGATCTAGTAGCGGCTTTTTTGTTGTATTTTTTAAGAAAAAAGCAAAATAGTTATTCTCATATTTTTAGAAAGTGTCAAAAATTGAGTATTTTTGGAACATTCTAATTTTTGAAAAAAGAAAATCTAAAAAATCTAATAATGAGTAAAAGGATTTACATAGAAAAAAGAGGGATTTTTGATGTAGAAAGTCCCAAAATTTTCGATGAAATAAAAAATATATTACCTAATATTAAGCAGGTGAAGGTTTATAACATCTACGATGTTTTTGGACTTAATGATACTGATTTTGATAAGGTAGTATATAATGTATTTGCAGACCCTGTAACCGATGTTTTGCACTATGAAAATCCTGCTAAGAGTTCATCTTTTGCTATGGAGTTTCTACCAGGTCAATATGACCAAAGGGCAGATTCTGCGCAGCAATGTATTGTATTGCTAACAGAAAATACCCAAGCTAAAGTAAGAAGCGGAAAGCTAGTAGAAATAGAGGGTATCAATAAAGAGGAACTACAAAAAGTAAAAGATTTACTCATCAATAGAGTAGAGTCGCAAGAGAAAGACCTTTCTAAATTGGAAATCCCAAAAGAGGAAATGCCTAAAGAAGTTGTAGTTTATAATGATTTTATCACTTTAAACGAATCACAACTAAAGGAGTTCTATACAGAGCAAAACTTCGCCTTTGGTTTAGACGATTTAGCTTATATACAAGATTATTTTAAGTCAGAACAGAGAAATCCAACAGAAACAGAGCTTAAAGTTTTAGATACTTATTGGAGTGACCATTGCCGACACACCACCTTTGAAACAGAACTTAAAGACATTCGTTTTGAGGGACAGTTTAAGGCTACTTTAGAACATATTTTTAAAGATTATTTAGAAAAAAGAGCGTTTTTAGGACGAGAAGCTAAACCTGTTTCGTTAATGGATTTGGCTACTATTTGTGCTAAATATTTCCATAAAATGGGAAAACTAGATAATCTTGTGGTTTCAGACGAAATCAATGCTTGTACTATCAAAATAGATGCTGAATTTGATGGTAAAAAAGAGCCTTGGTACCTTTTATTTAAAAACGAAACTCACAATCACCCTACGGAAATAGAGCCTTTTGGTGGAGCATCTACTTGTTTAGGTGGTGCTATCAGAGACCCGTTATCTGGGCGTTCGTTTGTGTATCAGGCGATGCGTCTTTCGGGAGCGGCAGATGTATTAGAGCCTATGGAAAACACGCTCAAAGGTAAACTGCCTCAAAGAACAATTACCAAACAAGCGGCTAATGGCTATTCGTCCTACGGAAATCAGATTGGTTTAGCGACGACACAAGTTTCCGAAATTTATCACGAAGGCTATCGTGCTAAGAGAATGGAAGTTGGTTTTGTAGTGGGAGCTGTGCCTGTAGATTGGGTAAAAAGAGAGCAACCTAAGGCAGGCGATTTAGTCATTATTTTAGGAGGTGCTACGGGTAGAGACGGCGTAGGAGGTGCTACTGGAAGTTCCAAAGAGCAAGACGAAACTTCTATCCATACACTATCTACCGAGGTACAAAAGGGTAATGCTGTAGAGGAGAGAAAAATACAAAGGCTTTTCAGAAATCCAGAGGTTACAAAGTTAATTAAAAAATCAAATGATTTTGGTGCTGGAGGAGTTTCGGTGGCCATAGGTGAAATAGCTGAAAGTTTGGAAGTCAATCTTGATGTTCTTCCTTTAAAATACGAAGGACTTAACGGAACCGAATTAGCTATATCTGAATCTCAAGAGAGAATGGCAGTGGTAATAGATGCCAACGATAAAGATAAATTCATCAACTTTTGTAAGGCGGAGAATATTCTAGCAGTAGAAGTTGCTAAAGTTACAGATTCTGGCAGAATGCAAATGTTTTGGAAAGGTGATAAGATTGTGGATTTAAGCCGTACATTTTTGGATACCAATGGCTGTTCTAAAAAACAAGAAGTAGCGGTTAATCACCTTCAAGAAGTACATACAGAAAGGTTAGAATTTAACGAAACTAACTTAAAAAAATTATTAGCTGACAAAAATGTGTCTTCTCAAAAAGGGTTGTTGGAAATGTTTGACTCTAGCGTGGGAGCAACTACGGTAGCGATGCCTCTAGGTGGAAAACATCAATTAACACCAATGGAGGGAAGCGTTCAAACTTTACCAATTATGGAGGCTAAGGATATAGAAACCGTTTCTTTAGCCAGTTGGGGATTTGATGCCGCTATTTCGGAACAAAACTCAATGGTGGGAGCGGCTAATGCCGTAGTGGAAAGTGTGGCTAAAATTGTAGCGATGGGTGGAGATTTCCGCAAAATTCGTTTAAGTTTCCAAGAATATTTTGAGAAACTTGGGCAAAATCCAGATAAATGGGGGAAACCATTAGCCTCGTTGCTAGGAGCTTATCATGCTCAGATGAACTTTGAGTTAGCCGCTATTGGCGGAAAAGACTCTATGTCTGGTACTTATCAAGACATCAATGTACCGCCTACACTTATTTCGTTTGCGTGTGCAGATGGTCAGAAATCAAATATCATTTCGCCTGAATTTAAAAAAGCAGGAAATTTAATTTATCATTTCTATCATCAATTTCAAGAAACAGAAGAAGCTAAAGGACTTCCTAATTATAATGATTTAAAGGAAATATACACCTATATTTTCAATCAAATTAAAGATAAAAAAATCGTTTCTATAAAAACCATAAAAGAAGGTGGTCTTGCTGTGGGATTAGCCAAAATGGCTTTTGGAAATGGGTTAGGAGCGATAGTTAATGCTAATGATACAGCTTTATTAGAAAAAAATATCGGAGGATTACTTATTGAAAGTACAGAGCCTTTATCTCACCAGTTACTACAAAAGATAGGTGAAGTTAGCAACGATAAACAATTAGTAATCAACAATGATAGTTTTGATATAGATGATTTGAAGAAAGTCTATTGTCAAACTTTTGAACCGCTTTTCCCAACAAAGGAAAAACAAAAAATAGAGCTAGAATTAGATACCCAACTCAATTCTATTGAACCTAGAACGATTATCATTAAAAAACATCATATTACCAAACCAAAGGTATTCACGCCTGTTTTCCCAGGTACTAATTGCGAATATGAAACACTTAATGCCTTCCGAAAAGAAGGAGCAGAGGTTTCTATGAAGCCACTGGTTAATCTTAACCACAATGCTTTGCAAGAGAGTATCAAAGCGTGGGCTAAGGAGATAGACCAATCCCAAATTTTGGCTTTTTCGGGTGGTTTTTCCGCCGGAGACGAACCAGATGGCTCTGCCAAATTCATCGTAAATGTGCTTAAGAATGATATAATGCGTGAGGCTGTACACCGACTTTTGGAAAGAGATGGTATGATTATCGGTATCTGTAATGGCTTCCAAGCATTGGTAAAATCAGGTCTATTACCTTATGGTGAGATTAGAGATTTAGACCAAAATTCGCCTACTTTAGCTCATAATAGCATCGGAAGACATATTTCTCAAATGGTAAATGTGGAGGTGGTTAATGAGGATAGCCCTTGGCTTAAAGGTATGAAAGGAGAGATTTATACCATTCCAATTTCCCACGGAGAGGGACGATTTATGGCATCAGAAGAAGTGATTACTCAATTATACAAGAATGGACAAATTGCGACACAATATGTAGATTTAGACGGAGCTATTGCTCACGGTATGCCATACAATCCTAACAATTCTCTATTTGCAATTGAGGGTATTACCAGCCCTTGCGGTAAGATATTCGGTAGAATGGGACACCCTGAACGCTATGCAGAAGGATTGATGAAGAATATCCCAACGGCAAACTATCATAATATATTTAAGAACGGGGTTTCTTATTTCAGAGATTAAAAATGAGTGAATGTTTTAGAAAAATAATAAAATAAATAAAAAGTATAAAAATGAGTCAGAAAGGAGCTATGCTTTACGAAGGTAAGGCGAAACAGGTATTCGCTACAGATAAAGCAGACGAGGTGATTGTTCGTTTTAAAGATGATGCTACGGCATTTAATGCTCAAAAAAAAGGACAAGTAGATAAGAAAGGGCAAATGAATAATGCCATTACAACGCTTATTTTTCAATATCTTAATGAGAAGGGAATTCCTACCCATTTTATTAAACAACTAGACGACAGAGAGCAGTTGGTGAAAAAGGTGGATATTATTCCGTTGGAAATGGTAGTGAGAAACTACTCTGCGGGAAGTATGGCACAGCGTTTAGGTATGGAAGAAGGCATTAAATCTCCTATTACTATTTTTGATATTTGCTATAAAAAAGATGAGTTGGGAGACCCACTAATCAACGATTATCACGCTATATTTCTAGGAGCTGCTACAAGAGAAGAACTAGACGAAATGTATTCGTTAACAGGTAGAATCAACCAAATTCTAATTGAATTATTTGATAAAATGAATATCATCTTGGTAGATTTTAAAATAGAACTTGGCAAAACTTCAGACGGACAAATCATTTTAGCTGATGAAATCTCTCCCGACACTTGCCGCCTTTGGGATAAAGATACAATGAAAAAATTAGATAAAGACCGTTTTAGAAGGGATTTAGGTGGTGTTACAGAGGCATACGAGGAAATTTACGAAAGACTAAAAAAAGTGTTAGCATAACTAACTCATATTTAGGATATATTAACTAATGAAAAACTTAACTGAACATAAGGAAACTTATCTAAAGCAGTTTCAACATCGTCCGTATGGAAGAAACCTGTTGAGAACGAAACAAGAAGAGGCTTTAGACGCTCCACAAGAAGAATGCGGTATTTTTGGACTGTATTCGGAAGAAAATTTGGATACCTTTTCATTATCTCAATTTGGGCTTTTTGCTCTTCAGCACAGAGGTCAAGAGGCTTGTGGTATTTCTGTAAGTAACAGCGGAAAAATCATCAATATTAAAGATGAAGGGCTTGTTCTAGATGTCTATAAAGAAATTAAAGACCCCGAAGATTTTATGGGGAATGCCGTAATAGGGCATACCAGATATACCACAGCTGGAGATAAGAAAAAATACAACTATCAGCCGTTTTTTGCTAAAAATGAGTACGACCAAATTATCCTATCCATAGCTCATAATGGTAACCTAACCAACGCTATGGAACTAAAGCAAGAGCTAGAAGCAGAGGGCGTGGTTTTTAGAGCAACTTCCGATTCTGAAGTTATCCTAAGACTTATACAAAAAAACTTAGATTTAGGGCTTCGTGGAGCGATAAAGGTAACTATGGAGAAGATAAAAGGTGCTTACTCCGTGGTGGGAATGACCCGAAATAAATTCTTTGCCTTTAGAGATTTTAACGGCATTCGTCCGTTGGTATTAGGAGAGATGAAGGAAAGTAATACCTATGTAGTCGCTTCTGAAAGTTGTGCTTTAGACGCTGTGGGAGCTACTTATGTAAGAGATATTAAACCTGGAGAAATCATCTATACAGGTGAAAACGAAGAGGGGCTGAAATCTTATATGGTTAAAAATGACTGTGAAAGAAACATTTGCTCTTTCGAGTACATCTATTTTGCACGACCAGACTCTGAGATGGAGCAGATAAATGTACACGAAATTAGAGAAAAATCTGGGGAGAAAATTTGGGAACAAGCTCCTGTAGAGGCTGATATTGTTATAGGTGTTCCTGATTCTGGAGTACCAGCCGCTATTGGGTTTTCTAAAGCATCGGGCATTCCGTTTCGTCCTGTTTTAATTAAAAATAGATACATTGGTCGCTCTTTTATCGTGCCTACACAAGAGATGAGAGAGCGAATAGTAAATCTAAAACTCAACCCTATTATTTCCGAAATTAAAGGAAAACGAGTAGTAATTATAGATGACTCTATTGTAAGAGGTACAACTTCCAAACGATTGGTGAAGATTTTAAAAGATGCTGGAGTTAAAGAAATACACTTTAGAAGCGTATCTCCGCCTATTATTGCACCGTGTTATTTGGGAATAGATACACCCACAAAAGACGATTTAATCTCTGCCAATATGAGTTTAGAAGAACTGAGAAATTATTTAGGAGTGGATACTCTAGAGTTTTTAAGCTTAGAAAATCTTAAAGCTATTTTGGGCTCGGATAAACATTGTTTCGGTTGTTTTACAGAGCGTTATCCTGTAGCTAAAGACTAAATTAAGAAAGGGTTAGCATTTTGCTAATCCTTTTTAGTTGATTTAAATTCTTACATTTTAATAAACTTGTATCTTTGTTTATTGTTTATAATAATTTATTTTAAATGTTTACAGCTTATAGTATAGAAGATTTCGTAGGACAAAAGCTAAAGCATAAAGATTTCCTTATCCATAGATTAGAAAATTTAGATTATTTACCACCTCAATCTATAAAAACGCCACATAAACATCTATTCTATGAAATTTATTTACTAAAAGAAGGCTCTGCCATACATAATGTAGATTTTAATACATTTCATATTAAAAACAATAACCTCTTTATTATCAATGAAGAGCAAGTACATCACTTAGAGAAAAATGTTAGTCAGGAGCTTAAAGGTTACAGGATTTTATTTACAAAAGACTTTATAAATAACAGTTTAATTCCTTCTAATCTTTTATTTGAAATTGTGTATTTGCATAATATTCGATACCAACCACTTATTTCAATTGCTGAACATAGTGAATTATATACTTATGCCCACTTACTTTTGTCAGAATACAATCAACAAACTCTAAGTTTAGAAAATATAAAAGCCTTATTATTTTTATTTTTAAATGAAGTTAAAAGAAATATTATATCTGATACGAACGATGATTTTATTTATACTAACAATCAAATTCGTAGTTACAAATTATTTCTAGACTTAGTAGAAACCAATTACTATAAAGATTTATCTCTAGAAGACTATGCCAAAAGAGTTAATATTTCTACCCGACAATTAAGTCGTATGATAAAGCTTATTTCTAATACTACATTAAATACTATAATATTGAATAGAAGGCTACTGCAATCTAAAAGATTGTTAAAGCATAGTGATTTATCTATTTCAGAAATAGCTTACGAAGTAGGATTTTTAGAACCATCTTATTTTTGTAAGGTTTTTAAAAAAAAATAATGGTGTTACTCCTTTTCAGTTTAGAAAAGAACAAAATGTTTTATAAAATGTCTGTATTTTACTATTTTCTGAAGTAAAGAATATTGTTCTTTGTAAGTAAAGAATAATATATGGATAGGAAAAAATTTTTACAGAAAGGTTTATTAGGGTTGGGGACTATAGTTGCAATACCATCAATAATTACCTCTTGCTCAAAAGATAGAGAATCAGGCAGTACAACAAGTACTGATTCTAGTACAGGAAACTGTAGTTTATCACCAAGTGAAACAGCAGGTCCGTTCCCAATTAAGACGCCTGCTCAATTAGTTAGAGAAAATATTGTAGGAGACCGCTCAGGTGTTACTCTCCTTATAAATTTAACGGTACAAGACCAAAGTAATAATTGCCAACCAATGGCTGGTGTTTTGGTGGATATTTGGCACTGCGACGCCGAGGGTAATTACTCACAGTATGGAGGTGGAGGTATGCAACAGGCAAATTATACTAGTAATAATTTTTTAAGGGGCAGAAGCACTACGGATAAAAACGGACAAGTATCATTTATAAGTATTTTCCCAGGTTGGTACAAAGGGCGTGCACCACACATACATTTGGAAATTCTTAATGCAAATGGAAGTTCTATTAGAGTTTCGCAGATAGCTTTCCCAAAGAGTGTTTGCGATACTGTTTATGCAACAACAGGCTACAAAGGAGTAGCTGATACACAAAACGAGAGTGATAATGTCTTCTCCGATAGTTTAAGTGGTAATATGTTAGATGACATCAAAGGAGATGTTGCTAATGGTTATACACTTACCAAAACCATTGTCGTTTAGAATATTATTGTAACTCAAAAAATAAAGCAGGCTCTATAAATTTTGAGCCTGCTTTTAATTTTATACTTTGGTAAAGTTCTATTTTTAAACTATTTGGAAATATTTATCCTCACCTTCAGTTACTAGAGAAATTAAATTATTAGAAACTAATAGTTTAGAAGACTTATCCCATTTCTTTCCACTTAAGCCTGATTGAGTTTTTAAGTCAGCTATCAGCATTTTACCGTTGTTTTTATTAAGAATACCAAGGATAATTTCTTCATTTTCTCCAATCTCTACTTTAGGCTGAGCCTTTTCTGGTCTCATTTGAGGGAAGAATAAAACCTCCTGAATAGAAGCATTATTCGTTAAGAACATCACCAACCTGTCCATACCGATACCCAAACCAGCCGTAGGCGGCATACCGTATTCTAAAGCTCTTAGGAAATCTTGGTCGATAAACATCGCTTCGTCATCACCCTTTTCTGAAAGTTTAAGTTGCTCTTCAAAACGTTCTCTTTGGTCAATAGGGTCGTTAAGCTCAGAGTAAGCATTCGCAATTTCTTTTCCACAAACCATCAACTCAAATCTTTCGGTTAAGCCCTCTTTGCTTCTGTGCTTTTTAGTAAGCGGCGACATTTCGATAGGGTAGTCAGTAATGAAGGTCGGCTGAATAAAGTTACCTTCGCACTTCTCTCCGAAAATTTCATCAATGAGCTTGCCTTTCCCCATCGTGTCATCCACTTCAATACCGATGGATTTGGCAAAGGTTCTAAGTTCCTCTTCGGTTTTTCCCGTAATATCAAACCCCGTAAATTTCCGAATGGCGTCCGTCATGGAAATTCTTGGGTAAGGGGCTTTCCAATTGATGGTATGTTCGCCAAACTGAGATTCAGGTTTCCCATTCACCGCAGTAGCACAATGCTCCAACAGTCTTTCGGTAAAATCCATCATCCAGTTGTAATCCTTGTACGCCACATAAATCTCCATGGCTGTAAACTCAGGGTTGTGAGTTCGGTCCATACCTTCGTTACGGAAGTTTTTGGAGAACTCATACACCCCATCAAACCCGCCTACGATAAGTCTTTTAAGATAAAGCTCGTTAGCAATTCTCATATATAGTGGAATATCCAAGGCATTATGATGTGTAATGAATGGTCTTGCTGAAGCTCCACCTGGAATAGCCTGTAAAATAGGCGTTTCTACCTCAAAATATCCAGCGTCATTAAAGAACCCACGCATTGCGTTAAACAATTTCGTTCTTTTTACAAAAATTTCTTTAACATGTGGGTTTACTGTAAGATCCACGTAGCGCTGTCTATAACGAAGTTCAGGGTCGTTAAAAGCATCGTGTACCACACCATTTTCATCAGTTCTTGGTTGAGGAAGTGGACGAAGAGTTTTGGTTAATAGAGTGAAATTTTTAACCATTACCGTCATTTCTCCTACTTGAGTTTTGAACAATTCTCCCTCTACGCCTATAATATCTCCAATGTCTAAAAGATGCTTATAAACTTCGTTATAAAGGGTTTTGTCTTCCTCAGGACAAATTTCATCTCTATTAAAATACACTTGTATTCTGCCTTCGCTATCTTGTAATTCGGCAAAAGAAGCTTTCCCCTGGATTCTTCTAGACATTAGCCTACCAGCGATTTTAACCTTGCTTCCTTCTTGAAAATTTTCTTTTATAGATTGTGTGGTATGTGTAATAGCATATTCGTCTGCCGGAAAGGCATTTATGCCCATTTGAGAAAGTTTTTCTAACTTTTCTCTACGGATAATTTCTTGTTCTGATAAATGCATCATTTTATTCTAAATTACGAGGTTGCAAAGTTAATAATTTAATATAGAGACACCAAAAACCTAAGATTGATATCATAAAAAAACTCAAGGCTATATAGAAAACCTTGAGTTTTTAAGTTAAAATATACTACAAAATACTTTATTTATTAGCTACTGTTTTATACTTGTTGTCTATATCTGCCGTTAACGACTTCAAGAAAGCAACTATATTTTCAACATCTTTATCACTAATATCCTTATTGTTTTGTATTTTACTCATAATTCTTACGGCTTCTTCTAATGAAGCTACAGAACCATCGTGGAAGTAAGGATAAGTTTTTTCAACATTTCTAAGACTTGGTACTTTAAATAAATATTTATCTTTCTCATCTTTAGTTACATCTTGTCTTCCCAAATCTACTTTCTTACTCTTAGTATAATTCCAATAATCTGCATAAACCCCAAACTTTTGTAAAGAGCCACCTCCTACGGCAGGACCGTTATGACAAGCTATACAAGCATTATCTATAAAGGCTTTTAGACCATCTTTTTCCTTTTGTGTTAATGCATTTTCGTCTCCGTTTAGATATTTATCAAATCTACTTTCAGGCAACAATTGTCTCTCAAAACTACCAATCGCTTTAGTTAAATTTTTATAAGTAACAGGCTGAGCTTCATTAGGAAATGCTTTTTTAAATAAAGCTTGATATTCAGGGATTTGTCTTAACCTGTCTTCTAAGAATTTCTCAGATGGGATATTGTGTTCTATCGGATTTAAGATAGGCATTCCTGCTTGTTCCTCTACATCTTTAGCTCTTCCGTCCCAAAACTGCTGACTGTGTAGCGAAGCATAAATCACGGTAGGAGAGTTTCGTCCTCCAAATACCTTAGTATCCCCAGGAGAAGTTGGCAGGTTATCTACACCAAAAGTACTTAAGTTATGACATGAGTTACAACTAATAGTTTCGTTTTTAGAAAGTCTTTTATCAAAATATAACTTCTGACCAAGATTAATCATATCCTCACTGAAATCACCTTTATCAGTTATTGATACTGGTTTGAAGTATTGATTAGCACTTCTCATTAAATCAGACATTCCAGAGGTGTCAAATACATACTCTGCTTTTCCTTTGTCCACTTGTTCAGTACAGCTTACTAACATAACTCCTAAAAGTACTGTAAAAATAGCATTACTCCTTCTCATATCACAATTATTATAATTCTTTTACAAAAAGAATAAATATTACGTGAAGTATTTTATGATAAATTATGTTTATAGAATATTTCTATTACCACTACTTTAATTATAATTTATTTTAAATATAAATAATATAAGTATTATTTTTTACAAAAAAAGTCAGTTATGAATTTTCACAACTAACTTTTATAATACTGAATGATAAAGTCTATTTTAAAATAATTCTTTTCTTATAATATTCTGAGTTCTTTCTGGCCCTACAGACACCAAATAAACATTGATACCTAAATATTTCTCTATAAATTCTATATATTTTTGAGCGTTCACGGGTAACTCATCATAAGAACGAGCTTTGGTAATGTCTTCCGTCCAACCTTCTAGGGTTTCATATATAGGCTCATAATCATAAAGTTTGGTAGTAGAAGAGGTGAAGTAATCTATAATTTTTCCGTCTTCTGTTTTGTATTTAGTTGCTACTTTTAGCTCTCCAATATTAGTTAGTACATCTAGTTTTGTTATAACTAAATTATTGATACCGTTAATCATACAAGCGTGCTTTAGCGAAACCAAATCTAGCCAACCTGTTCTTCTAGGTCTTCCTGTGGTTGCTCCAAACTCATGACCAATTTGTCTAATTTTTTCGCCTAAATCATTATCTAACTCAGTAGGAAAGGGTCCATTACCTACTCTTGTGGTATAAGCCTTAGCCACACCTATTAAATTTTTGAGAGCTGTAGGTGGCACACCCGCACCTGTACAAACCCCTCCTGTAGATGGAGATGACGAAGTAACATAAGGATAAGTACCAAAATCTATATCCAACATTAAAGCTTGAGCCCCTTCAAACAAGATATTTTTTCCGTCTTTAATCGCCTCGTTAATCTCTAGCTCTGTATCTACAATTCTGTCTTTTAGCTGTTCTCCAATAGCTAAAAACTCATTATAAATCGTGTCAAAGTCTAGAGTAGGTTTATTAAAATACTTTTCAAATAGTGAATTTTTAACCTTAAGATTTACTTTAATTTTTTCTGCTAAGACTTCTGGGTTTAGTAGGTCAATCATTCTTATTCCTACTCTTGCAATCTTATCTTCGTAGCACGGTCCTATACCTTTCTTAGTAGTTCCGATTTGCTTTTCTCCTACCAATTCTTCTTCCCTGTAAGTGTCTAAAAGAATATGATAAGGCATAATAACATGAGCTCTCCTACTGATAAAGATGTGGTCTGTACTAAGCCCTTTAGCTTCTATTTGTTTTATTTCGGAGATAAACGCTTTAGGATCTACCACTACACCATTAGCTATCACACATTTACCCTTGCATTGTAATACTCCAGAGGGCAAAAGATGTAGAACAAACTTGTCTTCACCCACATATACAGTATGCCCAGCATTGTTCCCACCTTGGAAACGCACCACATAATCTGATTTTGCAGAAAGTACATCTGTAATTTTACCTTTGCCTTCGTCTCCGTATTGGAGTCCTACTACCACATAAGTTGACATATTTTTTACTTTTTTATTAGAATGTTACAAAAATAATTTAAAAAAATGGGATATCAAAAGTCTTTTTGGTTTTGTTTTTGATAAGGAAAGTCTGTATTATTGTAATCTTAATTTATTTAAAACTTATGAAAAAAATACTCGTAATAACAGGAATGATGTTCGGAGCTTTAGCATACTCACAAGAAGCCCCTAAAGTTTTAAAGACTAGTTTTAGTGCATCTGCTCTGTCTCAAAAAGTACAAACAATAGACGGAAAGAAAGTTACAATTAAAGATGTACTAGCTAAACACAAGGGAAAAATACTTGTATTAGATATGTGGGCAAGCTGGTGTAGAGATTGTATTAACGCTTTACCTGCTGCAAGGACGCTAGAGAGCAACAATCCTAATGTAGACTTTGTATTTCTATCTTTAGATAGGAACGAAGAGGCTTGGAAAAAAGGATTAGACAAGCACGAATTAGCTAATAAAGAAAATTATTGGTTCTTTTCTGGTTGGAAAAATGATTTTAACAACTACATAGACTTAAATTGGATTCCTAGGTATATTGTGGTTAATCAAAAATCTGGCATTGCTAAATATTATGCTATTACGCCCGATGATCCTGATATTCAGAAAACGATAAATAAGCTATCAAAATAAATACGCCTTGTGGAAATTTGGTTATTACAAATAAAAGTAGTATATTGGGGTCATTAACCTAAAAAAATAATGATTATGGACGTAGTAACAAGAGTTCCCGTATTTGAGGGAGATACCATACAAGAAGTACAACTAATTAAATCAAAGTTAGAAGAAGCAGGTATCACGGCAGAAGTAGAGAATAGTTATCTTTCATTTTTATCTACGCCTACGGCAACGACTATGAAAGTTAAGGTGGAATTAAAAGATGAAAAAAAGGCTTTAGAAATTGTAGATGAATATCTAAAGTCTCAACAGTAGAAATACTATTTTGCTTTTGTGTTAAAATATTTATATCTTCGCAAAAGCAATCTTGGGGAATTGGCGCAGTTGGCTAGCGCGTTTGACTGGCAGTCAAAAGGTCATGGGTTCGAATCCCATATTCTCCACCTAAATTTATTAAAAAGCTATTCCAAATCAATGGAATAGCTTTTTTATTTAGACAAAAAAATCCCACTATAAAAACTATAATGGGATTTTGATATTTTAAGCCTTTGCCATTCTTTCGGCTCTTTTTCTATCCTCTTCAGAAAGAATCTTTTTTCTCATTCGGATAAAATTAGGTGTTACTTCTATACATTCGTCTTGTTGTATGTATTCCATACACTCCTCTAAAGTCATAAGAACTTTAGGCGCGATGCTACCATCTTTATCTTTACCCGCAGCACGCATATTGTTCAGTTGCTTACCTTCTACAATATTCACTACCAAATCTCCAGGTTTGTTCTGCTCGCCTACAATCATACCTACATAAATTTCTTCACCTGGGTCTACAAAGAAACGCCCTCTGTCTTGTAGCTTTTCGATAGAGTACGCGGTAGATGACCCTTGGTTTTTAGAAATCAATACTCCGTTACTTCTACCAGGTATCTGACCTTTAAATGGTTTATAATCCACAAATCTATGTGCCATAATTGCTTCCCCAGCTGTTGCAGTAAGCATTTGAGAACGAAGTCCAATAAGACCTCTAGAAGGAATTTCAAACTCTAAGTGTTGCATTTCTCCTTTGGTCTCCATAATGTGTAAATCTCCTTTTCTTTGGGTAGCTAAGTCTATCACTCTAGAAGCATATTCTTCGGGTACATCTACCACTAAAGACTCATAAGGTTCGCACTGTTCGCCATCTATTTCTTTAAGAATTACTTGAGGCTGACCGATAGTCATCTCGTAACCTTCTCTACGCATAGTTTCTATAAGTACAGATAAGTGCAATATCCCTCTACCAAATACTAAGAAAGTGTTTGCATCTTCTGTTTGTTGTACTCTTAAGGCTAAGTTTTTTTCAAGCTCTTTTTCTAATCTTTCCTTTAAATGGTTAGAGGTAACATATTTACCATCTTTACCAAAGAACGGAGAGTTGTTGATAGAGAAAGTCATATTAAGAGTAGGCTCATCTATAGACAATCTTGGGAGAGGTTCTGGATTTTCTAAATCTACGAAAGTATCTCCTATTTGGAAATTGTCAAAACCTACGATAGCACAAATATCTCCTGCAAATACTTCGCTTACTTTTTTCTTACCTAATCCTTCAAAAATATAAAGTTCCTTTACTTTACCTTTAACGATTTTACCGTCTTCTTGAGCTAAGCCAATCCATTGAGATTCTTTAACCGAACCTCTGATGATTTTCCCTACGGCAATTCTTCCTAAAAAAGAAGAGTAGTCTAAAGAGGTTACCTGCATTTGTAGATTACCTTCTTCTACCTTTGGTTCTGGTACATATTGTAGGATACCGTCTAGGAGTGGTAAAATATTTTCTGATTTTTCTAGGCTTGAATTAAACCAACTTTCTTTGGACGAGCCATAGAAAGTAGGGAAGTCTAGCTGTTCTTCGGTAGCGTCTAGGTTAAAGAACAAATCAAAAACTTGGTCGTGAACTTCATCTGGACGACAGTTAGGTTTGTCCACTTTATTGATAACCACAATAGGCTTTAATCCTAATTCTAATGCTTTATGCAAAACGAAACGAGTTTGTGGCATAGGTCCTTCAAAGGCATCTACAAGTAGTAACACACCGTCTGCCATTTTAAGCACTCGCTCTACCTCACCACCAAAATCGGCGTGTCCAGGCGTATCTATTACATTTATTTTAGTATCCTTGTAGGTTACCGAGATATTTTTAGAAAGAATAGTGATGCCTCGTTCTCTCTCGAGGTCATTATTATCCATAATAAGCTCACCACTTTCTTGGTTTTCTCTAAAGATGTTAGTTGCGTGGATAATTTTGTCCACTAAAGTTGTTTTTCCATGGTCAACATGGGCGATAATCGCGATGTTTCTAATATTTTGCATAAAGAAAAAATTACGCGGCAAAAATAGGAAAAAAAATGGACTTTAGAAGGTACCTAGTAGATAATAAAATAACGCAATGTGTTTACTCTATTGCGTTACTCTAAATAAATAATTTAATTTATTGATTTTTTCTTCC
This sequence comes from Riemerella anatipestifer ATCC 11845 = DSM 15868, assembly GCF_000252855.1. Classification (NCBI taxonomy): domain Bacteria; kingdom Pseudomonadati; phylum Bacteroidota; class Flavobacteriia; order Flavobacteriales; family Weeksellaceae; genus Riemerella; species Riemerella anatipestifer. The sequence goes on from NC_017045.1 coordinate 445,320, forward strand.
TACGATTGTATTTCTACCAATTACAGTTAGTGATTTCCTCCCTACAGTTCTATTTTTACTCTTTACATTTACATTTTCCTCTCCTGCAATTGTATTTCTACCAATTACAATTAGGGATTTTCCTTTTGTAGGTTCATTCTATCCTTTTACGGTTGCGTTTTTAGATACTCATAGATTTCATCTTTTAGATGTAGTCTTATTTTTCTAAGTTCCGTTAAAAATTCATCTGTAGTATGGTTTTGCTCTCCTGCTTCATAGTGTTTAATTTTACCATTAACCTCGTCATAGTCGTTGAAAAGTTTTTTGAAATGATTGTCGGTTTGTTTTAAATCTGAAATTTTTTCTGAAAATTCAGGGAATTCGTTGATTAAAATGTGATTTTCCATTAGATTATATTTTTTATAATGTGAAGTTAGCAAATTCAACCAAAATCTGCAATGTGAATTTTGTCACTAGCTAATTCGATAATAGCTTACATTATTTTTTGTTATATTATGTATCTTTGCGGAAATAAAAATAGATTGAAATAAGATGTTAGTAATAGGAATAGCAGGGGGTACTGGTTCGGGAAAGACTACAGTGGTTAATAAGATTTTGAAAAAACTAAATGTAGAGGGAGTAAATGTTCTTTCTCAAGACAACTATTATCACGACAACCAAAATCTTAGTATGGCGGAGCGAGAAGGGCTTAATTATGACCACCCAAAGTCGATAGATTTTGAACTTCTACGCGAGCACGTAAGGGCGCTTAAGAATAATGAGCCTATAAAGCAGCCTATTTATTCATTCGTTACCCATTCTCGCACGGGAGATTATGTCACTGTAGAGCCAAGAAAGGTTTTGCTTGTTGAAGGTATCTTGGTACTTACCGATAAAGAGTTGCTTAAAGAATTTGATGTAAAGATTTTTGTACACGCTGATTCGGACGAGCGCCTAATTCGCCGTATTAAAAGAGATACTCAAGAGAGAGGCAGGGATTTAGAAGAGGTGCTTTACCGCTACCAGACAACTTTGAAACCAATGCACCAAGAGTTTATAGAGCCGTCTAAAAACGAAGCGGATATCATTATTCCTAATATGAAACAAAATCCTGTAGCGATAGATTTTTTAACCACAGTCATTAGCAATTCTCTAAAAAAACAATCTGAATGAAAAAGCTCATTAAAGATATAAACCCAACAGAAGAGCCTAAAGAAACTTCTCCTAAAATGGTTTTTTTTAGGAAGTATATCCTCAATAAGTATGTTATTACTATTGTGGCTTTTTTTGTTTGGATGATTTTCTTTGATAATACTTCTTTCCTGGTGATAAGGGATTTGAATTCAGAAATTAAAAAGTACGAGGAACAGCTAGATTACTACAAAACAGAGTATGAGAAGAATGATGCTTTCTACAAAAAACTAATGTTTAATAGGGGAGAGAAAGAAAAGTTTGCTAGAGAGAACTATTTTATGAAAAAATCTAATGAAGAGATTTTCATATTAGTAGTAGATAGTGCTAATACTAATAAAAAATAACAGAATATACCTCTTATGAGCGGTAATGAAACTATAATATTTAAAGGACTGATTACTAAATCTACAGGAAGCTGGTATCAGGTTTTAGAACAGAAAACCCAACAGTTTTACGAGGCAAGAATGAGAGGTAAATTTAAACTCCAAAAGACAAGGCTTACCAATCCTCTCGCTGTGGGAGATTGGGTAGAGTTTCAACTAGAAACCGATGGCGTTGCTTGGATTACTAAAATAGAGTCAAGAAAAAACTATCTCATCAGAAAATCGGTTAATTTATCCAAAGAAGCTCATATTATAGCGTCTAATATAGATGTCGCTTGTTTTCTTTACACTTTAAATAGCCCCGAAACTTCGTTAGGTTTCCTAGACCGTTTTTTGGCTTGTTGTGAGGCTTATAATATTCGTCCACTTATATTGTTCAATAAGGCAGATATGCTGAATGAAGACGATATAGAATATGTAGAAGCTCTTAGAACTATCTATCATCATATTGGTTACGATAGTCTTTTGATTTCGTCTCGTACTCAACAGAATTTAGAGGAACTTAAAGCTATTCTTAAAGATAAAATTTCAGTATTCTTTGGGCATTCGGGTAGTGGCAAATCTACACTTGTAAATGCTCTACAACCAGGGCTTAATTTAAGGACTGGCGAAGTGTCAGAAGTTCACCTCAAGGGTAAACATACCACGACTTTTGCTCAAATGCATTTTTGGAACTTCGGCGGTAGCGTTATAGATACGCCAGGCGTTAGGGAATTTGCAATGATAGATGTTGAAAAGGAAGAAATACAACATTATTTCCCTGAAATATTTAGAACGAGAGAAGACTGTAAATTCCACAACTGTTTGCACCTTAACGAACCTAAATGTGCCGTGCTTTCTGCTATAGAAAGCGGTGATGTTCTTGAAAGCCGTTACGCTACCTATACTAAACTAATGGAAGAGTCTGAAGAACAAGGATTTTAAAGTTATAATAATGCTCCATTCAGAAATAATACTCCAGAGCTGTGGTTGTGTTTTGCCCCTGTTACAGATGCCAAAACATTGGTTTTACCTTGCCACTTCAAAAGCCCTAACAAACCAAAAATAAGAGCTTCTTTGTATTCCAAAACTTCCGAAGACGGAATAATTATTTCTATATGAGGAGCTAAAAAACTCAGTCTTTCAATAAGAAATTGATTGTAAGCTCCGCCTCCTGTAACCAAAAGTCTTTTGCCGATATCCGTATCCAAAACATTGGCTATTTGCATTGCCATATGTTCTACTAGGCTAGCTAATAAATCTTTAGGTTCTAAAGAAAATGTTTCTATAATTGGGATAAACCATTCATTCACTTGTTCAATTCCTAAAGATTTGGGGTGAGATTGTTTATAAAAGGGTAGGGCATTAAGTTCATCAACAAGAGTTTGGTATATCTTACCACTTCTAGCAATTTCTCCGTTTTTATCATAATGAAAAGAAAAATATTTTTCGGAATAATAATTCAATAGGGTATTCACGGGGCAAATATCAAAAGCCAATCTTTCCCCATTTCTTTTGTACGAAATATTAGAAAACCCTCCTAGATTAAGACAGAAATCGTAGTCCGAAAACAGTAGCTCATCACCCATAGGTACCAGCGGTGCTCCTTGCCCACCTAAACGGACATCTTGCACTCTAAAATCTCCCACTAGCGGCACTGTTATTTCTTTTGAAGCCGTGGGTAAATTACCTATTTGCAAAGTAAAACTACCTTTAGGATTGTGCCACACCGTATGTCCATGACTGGCAATTAAATCCAAATTTTCAATATTTTCCGCTTTAATAAACTTCAGTATCTCTCGGTTAAGATAGTTTGAGTATTCTGCATTTAGTAACGCTACTTCCAGCTTTGTTTGTTGAGCAGCAGACTTTAGCTTCATCTGCCATTCCTTAGGATACGGATAAGTTTGAGCCTTTATAATTTCAAAATCATAAGTACTTTCATCTATTTTAAAATAGCAAAAATCAATTCCGTCTAATGAAGTACCAGACATCACCCCAATAATGTACATTTTTTCTCTTTTATATTTTTATTATGGCATTCCCTTTTCCGTTCCTTTACCCATAAGGAAGATGGTGTTTTTTGAATTGTTTCCCAAACTAAGCTTAATAGAGCTAGGATAGCAATCTACAACCTAATCATTATTTCTATTTATAATATCCCTTATAAACTCATTGGGACTATTTACACTCAGTAAATATTTTTTCTCAGATGTAGAAATTTTTACCATATTCTTTCTATCATTAACAAAAGTTACGGTGTCATCCATTAAGGTTCCATTAAAACCAAAAAAACCTTTTGAACTGAATGTAGCTGTAAGATTTGAGAATTCAGCTGTATTAACAGACTTTATATTATTAAGAGGTATCATCTGATAACCTATATTTTTTTGTAAAATAAGGTACTTGTCTGTAATTTTAACTTTCTTCAATGAATTTGCATAAAAGTACATAGCCACTAATGAAGTTATCAACAAAATTCCGAACTTAAAATAAATATTAACTTCTTCACTTATATTATTGTAAAATAAGGTAACTATAAGTAAACTTAAAATAATTAAGGTTAATCCTGTTATGATATTTACTTCGGTAGAATTAGAGCTTTTAAAAACTTTCATAATTTTTTATTCAATTTTAGTGAGACAATAATTAAATCCTTCTTATTCTACTAAGTTAAACAAAATTTCAGAATTGGAAACTATTTCATCATTTTTCTCTTTCTTTATTTTAACAAGGAAATTTATAAAAAAACTGAGAGCCATAAAAACTCTCAGTATTCTATTTTTTTTAAGTCAAAAAATATTAGCTTCTTTTAGAAAGCCTCTATTATTTTTGAGAAGTCTTCTATATTCAAAGCTGCACCACCTATAAGACCACCATCTACATCAGGCTGAGAGAAAATTTCTTTAGCATTACTTGGCTTTACAGAACCTCCATAAAGGATAGATACTTCATCTGCCACCTCCTTGCCATATTTTTCTGCTATCATATTTCTAATAAAAGCGTGCACCTCTTGTGCTTGTTCTGCAGTGGCAGTTTCTCCAGTACCTATTGCCCATACAGGTTCGTAAGCTATAACCACTTTCTTTATTTCTTCAGCACTTAGAGTAAACAAAGCTGTTTGTGTTTGGTTTTTAATCACTTCTAAATACTTACCAGACTTTCTTTCTTCCAAATTTTCGCCATTACAGTAGATAGGTGTAAGCCCTTTATCTAATAAAGCTTTTACTTTTCTATTAGCATGGCTATCGGTTTCTCCGTGGTATTGTCTGCGTTCAGAGTGAGCAATAATGCTCCCATCTAAATTTACAGAAGCTATCATAGCAGCCGAGATTTCTCCTGTGTAAGCTCCAGATTCGTGTTCGGAAATATCCTGAGCATATACTTCTACCTCTTTATTTTTAAAAATATCTTTAGCTGTGGTAAGATAAAGAGCTGGCGGCGCTATCATTACCTTGCAGTTAGGTGTATGTGTGCTAGTATACTCGGATAGCTGTTGCATAAGTGCTTGAGCTTCCGAAAAATCTTTATTCATTTTCCAGTTTCCTGCTACAATGTTTTTTCTCATAATATCAATGCTTTAAGATTAGTCTAATTTCCAAATAGTTTTCATCAGTTTGTAGAACTGGTGTTCTCTTTCTGTAACTTCGTTATCTGCTTTAATGAGTGTTTTTGCAAACTTTGCAAATTTCTTTCTTTCGGCTTCGGTAGAATCATCTAAGAAACAGCGAGCATGGAACTCAAAATGGTCTTTCCACGCTTCTGGTTGTAGCGTTGCAATGACTTCCAACTCGTTATCTAAATTGATTCTGAACGGAAACTCATCAGCAAGATATTTCTGGATAACGATACCTTCTTCTGGTTGTACTTCGTAGTCCACCGCAGAAAGAATCATTAACAAATGATAACCTGCTATAGATTTGTTTGATTTTTGCATTTTTATTTTTTTATTAAACGGTTAATCTAATGTTTAGTTAATATATATAGTCTTTTGCACTTTTTTTATCTGTAATTTTTCCATTTTCTAAAACGAGTACGAAAGGATTACTCCTAGCTATGGTCTTGATGGCTGTGCCGTCCATCACTGCATTGGGGAGTGTTTTAAATGTATTTTGTGCCGTAGAAACTCCATAAACTACTGTTTTGCGATGTTTGGAAACTTTATTTTCTACCGCTTCTAAGAGATTAGCATCTACCTCGGTGGGCTTATAGCTAAATACCAAAACCGTTTTTGGAGCTTGTATAAGGCTATCTGTAATATCATTACCGTGCAGGTCTTCTATTTTAAATTTTACAATTTCAGACGCATAGCCTTCTTTCACTACCTCGGAAGTGGTTTTGTCTTCTTGGATTACCCAATCAGGATTTTGCCAATAGTTTTGGTTGATGTAATCGTCTTGATTAACTTTTATAATCTCTTTAGTTTTTTTATGTTCAAGGTTGTAAAATGTTTTGTATTCGGACGGATTCTCTTCAATCTTTTTCTTTTCGGACTTTAAATCTGTTCCTATTTTATAATCTCTAAAATCAATAATAGGTTCATGTTTAATCCCGTGAAGCATTATCCATAGAGAAACTATTGTTCCTAAAAACAACACAGAACTTCTTGTTCTCATGAAAGAAATAGAAGTCTTATCTCTATATGCAAAGTAGAGTAGAAGGAGTAGGGTGAGAAGTACAATGTCTTTCCAGAAGCTTTGCCAAGGCGTAAATTTAATAGCATCTCCGAAGCAACCACAATCTGTAACCACATTAAAATAAGCTGAATAGAAAGTGAGAAAGGCAAAGAATACACACAGCCCAATCAACGCTAATAGAACTTTTCTTACTGAAATTTTTAATAGCAATAAAAACCCTAAAATAAGTTCCAAAAGCACTACAAAAAAAGAGATTGGAAGAGCCCAACTCTCCAGTATAACAAGATTAAAGACCTGAGGCGAAAAATATTCTTCTAATTTGAATGAGAAACCCTTAACATCTACTGCTTTAACAAAACCTGAAGCAATAAAAATAAGAGCAACAACAATTCTTAGTAAGCGTTTAAGCATTTTGTTTGTTTATTTTTATAAGACAGAATACAGCGTAATTAAGCATATCAAAATAGTTAGCATCTAGCCCTTCTGAGACTAAGGTGTGTCCATTATTATCTTCTATTTGTTTGGTACGAAGCACCTTTTGATAGATTAAATCTGTAATAGAGGAAATTCTCATACTTCGCCATGCTTCGCCATAGTCGTGGTTTTTTCGTTGCATTAGGGCTTTTGCTTCGTTGGTGTAATGTTGATATAAGTTTAAGATTTCTTCTGCATCAGCGTCCAAATCTTCTGATAAACCTTTTTCTAATTGAATAAGACCTATGACAGCGTAATTAACTATTGCAATAAACTCTGCTTCCTCCGATTCTTCCACCATTCTTTTTTCGGTCATTTGGAGCGTTCTTATCCTATTGATTTTAATGAAAATTTGATCCGTGATAGAACTTGGGCGTAGCACTCGCCACGCTGCACCATAGTCTTGGAGTTTCTTTTCAAATAAATCTTTACAAAGGTTTATAATCTCGTCGTACTGTCTAGAAGTCTCTTGCATATACATTGGTTATAACTCCCCAAAGATAATGAAAAAAATGCATATTAAATAAGTTTATCTTGTCTATATTTAACCACAATTTATAATTCTGTAATAAAGTTTTCGTCAGTTCTAAATGATTGGAATGTCTTCCGTTTTATTTGTTTATTTAAAAACCAATCGTATATTTGCGATATACTTATGAAAAGAAATTTAGAACCTATTGATTATACAGAAAATATAGAGCTACTAGCCGACTTTGCAAAAGCCTTGGCTCATCCTACTCGCATTGCTATCCTATCTTATCTAGAGCAACAAAATTCTTGTTTTACAGGAGATTTGGTGGATATATTCCCATTAGCACAGTCTACTATTTCTCAGCATCTTAAAGAATTGAAAAGGGTAGGACTTATAAAAGGAGAGCTTAATCCTCCAAAAATAAAATATTGTATAGATGAAGAAAAATGGAATCTTGCCCAATCTTTATTTTTCAATTTTTTTGATGGCTGAAACATTACCACAACACAATCTAACAGATAGCATATGGAAGATACTTTAAAAAAATATGAAAAAACAATAAAAAGAAAGCATAGTATAAGTTTCACGCCAAAATACAAAGAGAAGTTTAGAACAAGTGTTAATAAAACTCTATTTGTAGCTATTGCTGAAAAAACAGTTGAAAAACTTGGCTGGGATTTAGTATTTAAAGATGATAGTAATATAGAAGCAAAACGAAAGGAAAAAAGTTTTGGTGTTGAATACTGGACAGAAGCAATAACAGCAAGTTATGAATATGGTACCGTGATTGTAAAAAGTGAGAGTTTAGGAAATGAAATATGGGATGTTGGAAGAAATTCAAAAAGAGTTAAATTATTCATTTATGCGTTTGAAGAAACATTAAAAACTTTTGATAAACAATCACTAAATGAGCTAGAAAAAGCAGTTGAAAAGAAAAATAATTGGGACGACTATATCATTCCCGAAATTTTGCCACAACCAATTCAAGCTAGGAAACCTAATATTTTGATTCCAATTGTTGGTGGATTAATAACTTCTTTAATTTTGGGTTTTGCAATTGCATTTGTTTCTGTGAAAGGAATGTATTTTATTGGGTTATTTGAGTTTTTGGTCGCACTTGCAATTGCATTGGCTGTGAAACAGTTAATCAAACTTTCAAATTTTACAGACTTCAATAAATTGCAATATCTATTGGCTGGAATGATTTTACTAACTTATATTTCAAACCAATATTTCCAATATGAAATCATTTTGAATGAAAATAATTATGACCGAATTGGATTTTGGGAATTTTTTAAATTGAGGTTCTCACAAGGTTTGACTATAAGGAAACTTAATACAGGTCGGATTGGCTTAATAATTAGTTGGATATTACAACTTGGATTAACAGGACTTTTTGTTTATCTGAAAATTATTTCAATTTTGACAAAATATATAATTGAAAGAGTTCCAATTGAAGTTATTGATTTTGCATATTATCACTTCGTAAAGGAAAAGACTATGGAAGAAGTGAGAATGGAGCTTGCTAAAAAAGGTTGGACTGATAAGATAAATCAAGATGAAGTCTTTGAAGCCATTGGAGGTTTTCAAAGTGCAACTGAACTAAATAGAATGAAATGAAAATACTTCTCTACAAAACGATAAAAAATCTCAATCCTCTTGTTGTGAATGACAAAAATATATAACAATTATCGTTTATTTGCGATTAACTAAAATTAAATTATTATGAAATTATCAGAATTTAAAAAAGTACTAGCTACACTAGACAGAATTGATTTTCAAATACCTAATGGAGATTTTATTCCACCTCATTTTCATATTACAGAGGTAGGTCAAATTACCAAAGATTTTATAGATTGTGGTGGAACAGTAAGAAAAGAAAAGTGGGTAAACTTTCAGCTATGGACGGCAACAGATTATGACCACAGATTGACCCCTGAAAAATTATTGGATATTATTACTCTTTCCGAAAAACAATTACAACTTACAGATGAGGAAATAGAAGTAGAATATCAAGGGGAGAGCATTCAGAAATTTGGATTAGATTTCCAAGGTAGTCATTTTGTTCTTACAACTAAGCAAACCGATTGCCTAGCTCCTGATAAATGCGGAATCCCTACCGAAAAGCCCAAATTAAAACTTTCAGAACTTCAAAATAAAACCAATTGCTGCGATCCCAACTCTGGCTGTTGCTAATTTTAAAAAATAGAACACTATGCCTTTATTATCTAAAATTCAGAATTTCATAGAGAAGTTAGAAGTCAATTCTATTTCGGAAGAGAGGAAAAAAATATTACAAACTCTCATAGACTTCATTACAAAAAAGCAAAAGAATGGAGAACCCATTAGGCTTAATTTTATTTGTACACATAACTCTCGCAGGAGTCATCTTTGTCAAAGGAGAAAACTGGTATAAAGAGGTTTTTATTCCCAAAATATCACCACTTACTTTAGTTGCTCTGTTATTTACTATTATGCTTATGTTTTCACTTAAGGGAGAACTTATTGTAACAATACCTCAAGATGTATTTATTATTTCTATTCCTTTGTTAATATATTTTGGTATTATGTTTATAACAGGTTTCTTTGTTACAAAAGCTATGGGAATAAGTTATGATAAAACAACTTCTGTAGCTTTTACCGCATCTGGAAATAATTTTGAACTTGCCATAGCTGTCTCTATTGCTGTTTTCGGACTAAATTCGGGGCAAGCATTTGTGGGAGTTATAGGTCCTTTGGTAGAAGTCCCTGCTCTTATTTTACTTGTAAAGGCCTCTCTTTGGCTAAAGAAGAAATTTTACTGATCCCAATCTTATATGAAAAAAACCGAGAGTAATCTCATACTGAACTACTCTCGGTTTATATTTTCAATTTTATTCTGCTATCTTCCGAACAAGCCTCCCATGCCTGGCATACCGCCTCCCATTTTACCCATCATTGCCATAAGTTGTTTGCCTTGAGGTCCTTGCATCATTTTCATCATTTTGCCCATTTGGTCAAACTGTTTCATAAGTTGGTTTACTTCTTCTAGTTTTCTACCACTTCCTTTGGCTATCCTCTTCTTTCTATTAACATCTATAATGCTAGGTCTTCTTCTTTCTTCTGGTGTCATAGAATGGATAATAGCCTCTATGTGTTTAAACGAGTTATCATCTATATCCACATCTTTAATGGCCTTGCCTACACCTGGTAACATACCAAGAAGGTCTTTCATGTTACCCATTTTTTTAATCTGCTGAATTTGCTTTAAGAAATCATCAAAACCAAATTCGTTTTTAGCGATTTTCTTTTGTAGTTTTTTAGCTTCCTCTTCGTCAAACTGTTCTTGAGCTCTTTCTACTAAAGACACTACATCACCCATACCTAAGATACGGTCTGCCATTCTTTCAGGATAGAAAAGGTCTAAAGCCTCCATCTTTTCTCCTGTGGAAATAAACTTAATGGGCTTATTAACTACTGAACGAATAGTAAGAGCCGCACCACCTCGGGTATCCCCATCTAATTTTGTAAGGACAACACCGTCAAAGTTTAAAGCATCATTAAAGGCTTTAGCTGTATTTACAGCATCTTGCCCCGTCATAGAGTCCACAACGAACAAAGTTTCCGTAGGCTTGATGAAATAATGAACTGATTTTATTTCGTTCATCATTTGTTCATCTATCGCTAGACGACCTGCAGTATCCACAATAACCACATCGTGCTTGTTAGCTTTGGCAAAATTAACGGCATTTTCTGCTATGGTAGAAGGGTTTTTATTTTCTTCTTCGGTATATACTGGGATTCCCGTTTGGCTTCCTAGTACTTTTAACTGGTCTATTGCAGCAGGACGATAAACATCACACGCTACCAAAAGCGGATTTTTAGCTCTTTTTTTCTTTAGATAGTTAGCTAATTTTCCAGAGAAAGTAGTTTTACCAGACCCTTGAAGCCCTGCAATTAGAATAACCGTAGGTTTCCCCGAAAGGTTGATGCCTTCTTGAGAACCACCCATAAGTTCCACCAACTCATCGTGTACTATTTTGGTCATTAGTTGCCCAGGTGTTAGGCTGGTAAGTACATTTTGTCCTAAGGCTTTCTCTTGTACTCGTTTGGTAAGGTCTTTAGCTACCTTATAATTTACATCGGCATCTACTAAAGCACGGCGGATTTCTTTAACCGTTTCAGCTACATTGATTTCCGTAATTTTACCTCTTCCCGAAAGATTATGAAGAGCCTTATCTAATTTATCTTGTAAACTATTGAACATAATCGCTTTATTTTGAATGGCAAAAATAAGGAAAATTTAGCATTCTTCCGAATAAGTGCTGTGGCTTATGGATTGTTAAAAGTTTTCTCGTAAAAATTTATGGTAAATTTCTTCTCCGCTTCTTATAGAATTTACCGCCCATCTTATTTTGGTATGCCATTTTTTATCGGAGCTAAGTTTGTAGTCTATGGTAGAATTAAGAAGTTTTTGTTTGAGTTCGTACATACATATCGCTGCCGCTACAGAAACATTAAAACTCTTAGTAAAGCCATACATTGGTATTGCTAAAGTTTCGTCTGCAAAGTCTAGTAATTCATCAGAAACGCCTTCCCATTCGGTGCCAAAAACTAGAGCAATAGGCTTTTCTACCTTATAGTCTGGGAGCATTGTTGCATTATTTTCTGGTGAAACAGCTACTATTTTATAACCTCGCTCTTTTATCTTCTCTAGGGAAGCTTTATTTCTAGGCATTTTTTCTACTTCTACCCAAGTATCTGCTCCTTTGGTAACGCTGAGGTTTGGGTCAAAAATATTATCTTTTTCTAAAGCCACTACCTTATGGAAGGCACACGCTTCCACACTTCTCACGATTGCAGCAGCATTGCGATATTGATAAACATCTTCCATCACAGGTAAAATGAAATCCGAACTTTCCTCTGCATAATGGTTGATTTTTTGCAGGCGTTCTTCAGTCAAGAATTGAGCTAAATATTGAAATATCTTTTCTAAATCTTCTAGGTTGTTGGTTAGTTCTGGCTTCATTTTTTTGCTATAATCATTCTGTCATTATTAGATAAATCTTTGATGAGTTGAGCATCGCTGAAATCTTTATACAAAGCTAAAGTTTCTGCTCCTAGTTTTTGGTTTATTTCTAAAAATAAAAATCCTCCGTTGTTAAGATAATGCTTGGCATCTGTTGCTATTTTTCGGTAAAATACTAAAGGGTCTGAACAAGGAGAGAACAGGGCCAAATGAGGCTCAAAATTCTTTACAGTATCCGAAATTTCAGAAACTTCCTCTATACCTATGTATGGCGGATTAGAAATAATCACATCATAGTGAGTTGGCAATGTATAATTGAGGTAATCATCGAGTATAAACTTAATCTCGGTGTGGTGTCTTTCTGCATTTTTTTTGGCGATGGTTAGAGCTTCTTTAGAAAAATCTATGGAGGCTACTCTAGCGTTCGGAAAATGTTTTTTCAGCACAATAGGTATCACTCCCGAGCCAGTACCTATATCTAAAATTTTAATTTCTGTTTTGGAAAACTCTTTTGAAATGGTTTTGATGGCGTAGTCTAGCAGTTCCTCTGTTTCTGGGCGAGGAATAAGCACGTGTTGGTTCACGCAAAACTTCATACCAAAAAAGTCGGCTTCACCTAAAATTTGTTGGTAAGGCTTTCCGCTTTTTAGTTGGTTGATGGCTTTGGTATATTGTGTTATTTGTTGAGCTGGAAGTTCAGTGTTTTCAGACTGTCGCAGTCCTATTTTGTCTAAACCTAAATAATGCTCTCCAAAAATTTCCCACAAACAAGAAATCTCGGAACTATCATAAATCTCTGAAAGTTCTTGCTTAAAAATAGAATGTAACTCTAGCAACTTCATTACCTCACGAATACCAGTTGGTTATCTTTGGAGCGTTCTTCATCTATAAGATAACCTTCGTAATTAAAGGCTTTAATATCATCTAAAGTTTTGGCATTGGTTTCGGCACAAAAACGGATGAGAAGCCCTCTAGCGTGTTTGGTATAGACCACGATAGTTTTTAGTTTGCCATCCTTGTATTCGTAGAATTTAACATCTATAGCCTTCGCTTTTAGTTTTTTGGTATCTACTGACTTAAAGTATTCTGTACTGGCAAGATTTAGGAGAATATCGTTTTCCTTTAATTCATCGTTAAGAGCCGTTGTAATTTTGGACTTCCAAAAAGAATATAAATTTTTATACTTATCAAACTGGAACGGACGTCCCATTTCTAAACGATACAGCATAATCCTATCCGAAGGTTTTAACAGTCCATACAGTCCTGAGAGTATTCTGTAATGTTTTTGGAGATAATCTACGGCTTTTTTATCTAGAGTAGGAGCGTCTAACCCACGATAAACCTCACCTGTAAAAGTATAGAGGGCTGCATTAGACTCCTCTTCCGAAGGTGAGGCACTCCAATTTTGGTTTCTTTCCCAGTTTTCATCTGCCAATTTGGAAGAAATTTCCATTAAATCAGAAAGGTATTGCGGTGTTTTCTCTTTCAAAAACGATTGTATAAACGCCGAATCTTCTATAAATTGAGGTTCGGTAGGTTTTAGCATATCTGATTTTAATGAGACATTCATTAACTTAGCTGGAGAAGAAAGTATAAGCATAAATCTATTTTTTTGCAAAGTTAAAAAATACTAAAGAGAAAAAGGAATCTCTTTTCTAACATACAGCAATATATAAAATCAATTAAGTTAAGCATAACAGATTTTGTTTATATTTGTACTTTATGAAAGTGAAGATTATTTTCCTATTGTTATTCGCTTTGCTTGTGTCTTGTCAAAAGAGCACGGAGCATAAATATTCTTTTTATTATTGGAAATCCCATTTTAAGTTAGACGAAAACGAGAAAGAAGCATTACAAGAGGCTTCACTAGATACGCTTTACATTCGTTTTTTTGATATAGATAAAGAGCAGCAAAAAGTGAAAATTCTAGCTCCTATTAGTGGTAATGCTCACTTGCTAGATGCAAAAAAACAATTTGTACCTACGGTATTTATTACCAATAGAACTTTCTTCAATATATCCAAAGAAGAGATTGCTCAAATGGCACAAGCCACTTTTGATAATATTTTAATAGTGCAAAAGAGTCTAGGCTTGAAGGAAAGGGAATTTGCGGAAATACAAATAGATTGTGATTGGACGGAAACTACTCGTGAAGATTTTTTCCTCTTTTTAAAGGAACTGAAAAAGGTCTCTTCAAAAAAAGTCTCGTCTACGCTCCGTTTGCATCAGGTCAAAGATAATAAGAAAATGGGCATTCCGCCTGTGGATAAAGTTTATTTGATGTGTTATTCTACCTCGTCGCCTTTAGATAACGACGGTAAAAACTCTATCTTGGAGGTAGGTTTACTTAAAAATTATCTTGCTTCCTTAGACCAATATCCTATCAAAAATATAGATGTAGCTCTACCAATTTATTCTTGGGGCATAGTTACCAATCATGTGGGTAAACATAAACTTATCAACGCTTTAAATATTAGCGATTTAAACAATAATAAATTTAAGAAAATATCAGACACCGAAGCTGTGATATTAGAAGATGGTTTCTACTTTGGATATTTTTTAAATAAAGGTTTTACCGTTAGAGTAGAGGAAATCTCAGAGGAACAACTGACTGAAGTTAAAACATTTTTAGACCAGAAATTAAAACACTATCATATTATCTACTATCATTTGGATAGTCAATTTATTAAAAATAGAAAACTTTAAAACAATGAAAAAAGCAGTTATTTCATTAGGCGTTATATTATTACTTCACCAAAATTCTAAAGCCTGTGCTTGGGAAGACTCAGACGGTGATTACTTTAACCTCTTTACGCAAACAATCATCAAAGATAAGTCTTATACACCTTTTCTTTTGTCCTACTCATCTCCTTTTTATGAAGCAGATAATATCGCTATCATTGATGATAATCTACAACTTTGGAAAAGTTTTTTCAACAATAAACTTTCCTACGATGAGGTAAAAACATTGGTTTATAAGCTCCCGTTACAAGATATTATTTCGTTTAAAGATGGGTATCAGAATCAGGCGGTTTTTCAGAAATTAGGTGCTTATCAGAACTATAGAGAAGGTTTGGATTATCTCATTGAGGCCAAAAAACTGAATAACCTTAGAATCAACCGAGTTGCTAATGATGATGACAATGCCTATAGTTTTTATTATGATGACGAAACTTATAATCTCGCGTCTACTTTGGATTATGAAAATACACTTACTACTCTTATAAATTTTTATAAAAACACCTCAAATAAAGAGATAAAACTAAGGTATGCCTATCAGATTGTTCGTTTTGAACATTACAATAGAAATTATGATAAAGCTGTAAAAGCCTTTTCTACCTATGTAGAGCCATTAGGGCTAAAAAACGCCATCTATTATATGGCTTTAGAACAAATGGCGGGAGCACAAAGTGGGCTAGGACAAAAAGAAGAAGCCAACTGGAACTTCTTCCAAGTATTTATAAATTCAAACTCTAGAAAGCAAACGGCTTATACTTCTATTAAACTGTCTAGCGAAAAGGCATTTGAAGATCTACTCTCCCGAGCTAAAAATGATAAAGAGAAGATAATGGCGTATTTTCTTCTCGGTTATCAAGGGTTTAATAATCCGCTCCCAATGATGGAGAAAATTTATGAAATAGACCCTAATTCGGAGGCTTTAAAAGTACTCCAAGCTAGAGCCATCAATGAGTTAGAAAGGTATTTTCTACCATATTACTACTATAACGGTAAGGAAACCAAAACAGTGGGTACTTCTAAAACAGCTCCTTCAGTAAGTAAGACAGAAAACAAAGCTAGTGCTTCGTTTTGGGATAAAATAGTATCGTTCTTTAAGAACCTTTTTGGAATGGAAAGTTCTGAACCGAAAGTTTTAACTGCCGAAGAAAGTAAAGGGCTTTCTGATGATGAGTTGTTAAATCACCCTAACCGTTTGCCTGTAGTTTCTTCTTTAGGAGGCGATGAGGAATACAACAAAAAAATGCAAGATTATATAGAGCAGCTAGAAAAACTGACAGAAAAAGTTAAAACCAAATCAAATGATGAGTTCTGGGCAATATCAGAGGCTTATATAAAATTTTTACAGAAAGATTATAAATCTAGCAGTAGCTTATTACAAAATATAAACACCAGCAACCAAGAATATCTTACTCAAATTGATAAAATGAAATTATTAAACGATATTCTTTCTCAACCAAGAATTGATAGCGAGTTTGAGCAACATATCATGAAAACTTACCCTGATTTAGTAACTGCTATTTCCGAGGATAGGTATAACAGCTCAGAGGCAGGTTTTATTACAGATATTTTAGCTAATAGATATTTCTTACAAGGGGAGAGAGCTAAGTCTTTCTTAATGTCTAATCAACTTTCAGGTTTGCAAGATATTTTGGATATAGATCTAGTTCGAGATATTGAAGCATTTTACAAACGAAAAAACAAAAATGCTTTTGAAAATAGCATTCTCGCTAAAAATATAGATACAGGTGAAGACACTCAAAATTTCATAAATGTACTCTATGGAGATTACGAGATGCGTTCGGCTAACTTTAAGAAAGCTTTAGATTACTACACCAAAGCAAGTGGTTTTACAGGTATTCCTAGATATGAGTTCCCATTTTCAGAAGATGGATCATTGCAAAGTAATACACCGGTAAGAATGAAAATTAAAGGCTACAACGGCTACAACAATATTTCTTCTTTAGTTTTCGGACATAATGTTTGGGTAAGTTATACTAGCCCTGAAAGCGAGTCTATGAAAGCAGAAAGCTTTATCTCTGACTTTAAATTCATCAAAAATAATATGAATAAAAAGGAACTAGCAGAAGCAGTACTAAAACTTACAGAAATAGCTAAAGGTAATGATGTTAATGCTGCCCATGCTAACCAATTGTTAGGGAACTTTTTATACAATACCTCTATATTGGGCTATTACAGACATTACTTTGTGATGGATATAGACAATAGCAATGGTGGTAAATATTATTTCTTTAGTGATACTGATATATACACGCCTCTGTACTATTACAAAAGCTTTACTTACAATAATATGGGTTTAAAATCAGATAGCTTTGATGTTGCTATTAGTTACTATAAAAAGGCTTTAGAAAAAAATACAGATAGAGAAGCTCAAGCTAGAATACTCTTCCAAATGGCAAATGCTGAACAAGGAAAATACTACCGATGGGAAGCCAATCAAACTCCAAATTGGGAGTATAGTGATGCCAATTGGGAGGAAAAACAAACCAAATTCCAGCAAGAGTTAGACAACGCTAAAAATCAGAACTACAGAAGTTATT
Source organism: Riemerella anatipestifer ATCC 11845 = DSM 15868 (assembly GCF_000252855.1). Taxonomy (NCBI): domain Bacteria; kingdom Pseudomonadati; phylum Bacteroidota; class Flavobacteriia; order Flavobacteriales; family Weeksellaceae; genus Riemerella; species Riemerella anatipestifer. The sequence continues at coordinate 462,743 of NC_017045.1, forward strand.
TCACAGAGTTGAAAACAAAGTACAACGATACCGAAACGAGTAAATCTCTAATGGGAAGTTGCTCTTACTATAAGCATTTTATGCAGAAATAAAGATTTATAAAAACACGGCTGAATCAAAAGATTCAGTCGTTTTTTATATCAAGAGTTTTAGTATTATATCCTAATTTTTTATATCACAAAATGTTTTTCACTTTTACAATTTTGTTTAATTTAGTGGCATAAAAGTATTTACTTTGGTTAAGTTTAAGGTTCATTTTAGCTCCGCTTTTCGTAAATACTTGGTATTATTTCATACAATATTTGTAAAAACCTATACTAGCAAATGAACAAATTTAAAGGTTGTTTAATAATATTTATTACTTTTTCTCTACTCGTATTTGTGGGGACTTACTTTTACTTTCAAAAAGTAAATAGAAATTGTATTGAAGACCATAAAAAAGTTGAAACTTCATTCGCAGAACTAAAATCTGAATTAAATAAGCGTAATCAAATTTTACAAACTTCAAATTTTCCTGATAGTGTCAAAATTCTTTCAAAAAAATCTGACTCAATCCTTTCGGTAACAACTGATGCGAATGAATTGGTTTGGACTGAATTCCAACTTAACGAAAAAACTTTTCAAAGCGATTCCCTAAAATCTATATCTGCTAAATTAAATCTTCTTAAAAACAAATATAATTCTGAGTTAAGAACTTTTAATTTTTCTTGGATTACATTTCCTTTTAATTTGATAAAAATGCGTCAAAAGTTCTCTAAATATAATTATCTTGAAATTGATTATGGGAAGAGTAATAGAGAAAAAATGAAGCAGAGAAAAAAGACGGAACATTGGATTGAGACAGGAGAATGGAATTAAAAAAATGCTTACGAAACTCCCAAAACATAAGCATCTTTTTACAAAATGATAAGCATCAAATTTCTTTTGATGCTTATCATTTTTAGTGTTAATCATTATTTAATGAAAAAAGTGTCTCATTCCTGTGAATAGCATTGGGATATTATGCTCATTAGCTGCTTGTATGCTTTCGTCGTCTCGCATACTTCCACCAGGTTGTATAATGGCTTTTATACCTTCTTTAGCACAAGTATCTACCACATCTCTAAACGGAAAGAAAGCATCAGACGCTAAAACTAAATCTCCACTAAATTTCTCTTTCGCTCGTTCTATGGCTTGTTGGGTAGCCCATATTCTATTTACTTGTCCACCACCTACACCTAGGGCTTGTGTGCCGTTGGTAACTACAATAGCATTAGATTTTACATACTTCACAATCCTTTGGGAGAAGAGTAGAGCCTTGGTTTGTTCTTCCGTTGGCTTAACTTCTGTAACCGTTTTTATATCATCAGAGAATTGGTCATCAGCGTTTTGCACCAACATTCCACCGTCTATCTTCACCCACACTTGGCTGTCAGATACAGGATTTTTAATCTTGATAATTCTTAGATTTTTCTTTTTAGACAATACTTCTAGGGCTTCGGCATCAAAATCTGTAGCCATTACAATTTCTAGGAAAGTTTTGTTGAGTTCTTCAGCTGTGTCTTTATCCACCTTATAGTTCATCGCTACAATGCCTCCGAAGATGGAAACAGGGTCGCATTCAAATGCTTTTTTATAAGTGTCTAAAGCGGTTTCTCCAATAGCAACACCACAAGGTGTAGAATGCTTAACGGCACAACACGCTTTCTCATTTTTGAACTCATTAACCACCTTCCAACATAAATCCATATCTCTTAGATTGTTAAAAGAAAGTTCTTTACCGCCTAATTGTTCAAAATCTTTCATCGCTCCATTTTCGGTAGTAGAAACATAGTAAGCCGCTGACTGATGAGGGTTTTCGCCATATCTTAAATCGGCTACCTTTTGATACGAAGCATTAAGGTACTCTGGATATTCCTCCTCTAAAAGCATTTTAGAAATAGCAGCATCATAAGCCGAAGTTAAGTTAAATACCTTTCCAGCTAATGTTTTTCTGGTTTCCAAAGTTGTATCGCCTGCTTCCGAAATTTCGGCTTGAACTCTAGCATAGTCCCTAACATCGGTAACCACGGTAACGGCATTAAAATTCTTAGCCGCCGAGCGAAGCATTGATGGTCCACCAATGTCTATAAACTCTACCTTTTCGTCTAAAGAAATGTTTTTATTAACATTCTCAAAGAAAGGGTAGAGGTTTACTATTACCATATCTATCAGCTCTATACCGTGGTCTTTTACGGTACTCATATGCTCAGGGTTAGAGCGTACAGCTAGAAGCCCTCCGTGTACTTTTGGGTGTAGCGTTTTTACCCTACCGTCTAGCATTTCTGGGAACTTTGTAACTTCATCTATCTGAATAGGAGAAAGTCCAGCTTCCTTTAGATGTTTAAATGTGCCTCCCGTAGAAATGAGTTGATAATTGTGTTGCTCCAAAAATGTGGCAAACTCTACAAGATTGGTCTTGTCTGATACGCTAATTAAAGCTCTTTTTTTCATTTTTACTGTTTTATAGATATTAAAATTTGTCAAATAAATAGCCTACACCTATTTGTAAGAAATTGTTTTTCATTGTGATGTCGTTGGTTGGATAAAGGTTGCTAAGCCCTATATTGTATCTCGTCTCCACGAATATAGACTTGGTTATTTTATATTCTCCACCCAAAAATATAGAGTGGTTACCCTTTCTAATATCAGTAAACTCTACATCTTGTCCGTTTTGTTTCCCTAGAGCTTTGGTTACAAAACCTAAGTTAAATCCACCCAAAATCCCTAACGATTCTATTGGTGTAAACTTAACTCCCAAAGGAATATAGACCGTGGTAAGATGCAACCTTGAACGCTCATTATTATCCATAATTAGATTCTCTGCTCCAAGCCCTGCCATACCAAGTTCTCCGTGTAGAGAAACATATTTATTAACCTTATAAGATACAGGCATCGCAATGTAAACACTAGACTTAGCGTTAGGCTTGTATTGTTGCCCCATAGCTTCTAGGTGCAAAGTGGAATTTACATACCCTATTTTAAACCCTGTTTCCAATTTTTGTGCATTAGCGAAACCAACTGTTGCTACTAATGCAGAAAGTAATAGTTTTTTCATAGTGCTAAAGTTTTTGTTTTTATCTACATTTCTTTTTTCAAAAATTTACCTGTGATAGATTTTTTATTCTTTATAATTTCTTCTGGAGTACCTTCTGCCACAATGCTTCCTCCATTTTTACCACCTTCTGGACCTACATCTATAATATGGTCGGCAAGTTTTATCACGTCCATATTATGTTCAATAATGATAAAAGAGTTACCCAAATCTACTAGCTTTTGGATAACCTCCATCAGAATCTTAACATCTTCAAAATGCAGTCCTGTGGTAGGTTCATCTAAGATATAAAGTGTTTTACCTGTTTGTTTCTTAGAAAGTTCTGTAGCCAATTTTACCCTTTGAGCCTCTCCGCCTGAAAGTGTAGTAGACTGTTGTCCTAAGGTAATATAACCTAAACCAACTTCTTGTAGCGTTTTCACCTTAGAATAGATTTTGGGGATTGGCTGAAAAAATTCCACAGCTTCGTCTATAGTCATATCTAGGACATCGGATATAGATTTACCTTTATATCTTACCTCCAAGGTCTCTCTATTAAAGCGTTTGCCGTTGCAGGTTTCGCAATGTACATAGACATCAGGCAAGAAATTCATTTCAATCACTTTCAAACCACCTCCTTGACAAGTTTCGCAGCGTCCACCTTTAACATTAAACGAAAACCTCCCTGCCTTATAACCTCTGATTTTACTTTCTGGAAGGTTAGCGAACAAGGTTCGGATATCCGAAAATACACCTGTGTAAGTAGCAGGGTTAGAACGAGGCGTTCTACCGATGGGCGTTTGGTCTACATCTACTATTTTGTCTATATGCTCTATACCTTCTATCTTTTCGTAAGGTAGAGGCTCTTGCACAGCACGGTAGAAATGTCGGTTAAGAATAGGGTAGAGAGTTCCGTTGATTAGCGAGGATTTTCCACTTCCCGAAATCCCCGTAACTACAACCATCTTCCCTAAAGGAATTTTTAGAGTTACATTTTTAAGATTATTGCCCGTAGCTCCTTTGAGGACAATCTCATTACCATTGCCTTCTCTTCTCTTTTCGGGAATTTCTATTTTTCTTCTTCCTGTGAGGTAATCTGCTGTAATGGTATCAGCTTTTATTAAATCTTTTGGGCTGCCTTGCCACAAGACTTTTCCGCCATATTTACCTGCTTTAGGTCCGATGTCTAGCACTTCATCGGCTTCCAAAATCATATCCTTATCGTGTTCCACCACAAGAACAGAGTTTCCTAAATCTCGTAAACTTTTTAAAGAGTTGATAAGTCTTTCGTTATCTCTCTGGTGAAGCCCAATAGAAGGTTCGTCTAAAATATAAAGGACATTCACCAACTGCGAACCTATCTGAGTTGCCAAACGAATCCTTTGGGATTCGCCTCCAGAAAGGGTTTTACTACTTCTACTAAGACTAAGATATTCTAGCCCTACGTCTAATAAAAAGCCCAAACGAGTTTCTATCTCTTTTAAAATTTCGTGGGCGATAATTTTGTTTTTTTCGCTAAAGCTATTTTTTATTTCCGAAAGCCAATCTTTTAAGTCTAATAAGCTCATCGCATTAACTTCAGCTATATTCTTACCTTCTATTTTAAAGGCTAAACTTTCGGGTTTTAATCTTGTTCCGTTACAGTCCGTACAGATTTCTTCTACTGTAAACTCTCGTTCCACTTGTGTAGCACCGTAGTTCTCTTTATCTTCTATAACTTTTTCTAAATGAGGGATTAGCCCTTCAAAGTTAATTTTAGTTTTTTTGGAAATTCCAGCGTGTTTTAAATCTTTTACAAACTCTTTATCACAACCGTAATAGATGTAGTCTAAGGCTTCTTTAGGAATTTTGTTGAATGGTGTTTGTAGGTTAAGGTCAAATAATTCTAGAATGCTTTTAATTTGAGATAAAGCCCATTTACTAAATTTATAAGTTTCTAATGGTAATAGTGCCGACTGAAAGGGTAGAGTAGGCTCGGTAACTAGATAATCAGGATTGATTTTTTTTACAGTTCCCAAACCTTTACAATGAGGACAACTCCCTTTAGGAGAATTGAACGAAAAAGTATTTGGTTCTGGTAATGGTAGAGCCTGTCCTGTGGCGGTATCCATTAAATCTTTAGAAAAATACTGAAACTCTTCCGAATTATATTTTTGAACCATAACCACACCGCCCCCCATCTGCAAAGCTGTGGAAAGTGATTTTTGCATCCTAGCTTCAGATGCGGTTTCGCCTATAATCCAACGGTCTATAACTACTTCTATATCGTGGGTTTTGTATCGGTCTAGTTTAAGGTCGTATTCTATATCTTGCAAAGTGCCATCTATTCTTGCTTGGGAATATCCTTTTTTGGCTAATTGCACAAAAAGCTCGTGATAATGCCCCTTTCTAGCCTTTACTAGCGGTGCTAGAAGCAAGACTTTTTCATTCTGATATTGTTCTTTGATGGTTTCTAAAATTTGCTCTTCGGTATAGCTTTGTAGCTTTTTACCTGTTTCTAAGGAATAAGCTGTGGAAACTCTAGCAAATAGAAGTCTGAGAAAATCATAAAGTTCTGTAACCGTCCCTACGGTAGAACGAGGGTTTTTATTAGTGGTTTTTTGTTCAATAGCGATAACAGGGGAAAGTCCTTCTATTTTATCAACATCGGGGCGTTCTAATCCACCTAGAAACTGCCGAGCATAGGCGGAAAATGTTTCTATATAACGCCTTTGTCCTTCTGCAAAAATAGTATCAAATGCTAAAGAAGATTTCCCACTTCCTGATAGCCCTGTAATAACGACTAACTCGTTACGAGGAATTTTAACATCAATGTTTTTTAAGTTATGCTCTCTAGCACCATAGACCTCTATGAAATCTCTATTTTTCATCATTTTGCAAATTTAGTGATGAATTACGAAAGGTGAAAATAAAAATGTGTCCCAATATTTCTAAAATTTACCTTAGAATATATTGGGACTGTTTTCTTTTGATTAAAACCTCGTAAATGTAAATTTTTACGCTTCTTTATTTTTCTTTTTTATTTCTTCTCCTATAATACTTGCGGTAGAGAAAGAAGTTACCAAATTATTTAGCATATCTCCAGCCGCATTGGGTGTGTTAGGAAGTAGAATAAGATTAGACTTATTGGTAGAACCAATGGACGAAAGCGTATCATAATGCTGAGTAACTACAATAAGAGCCGAAGCCTCTTGTGAATTGATACCTACTTTGTTAAGCACATTTACAGATTCTTCTAATCCTTTAGCAATTTCTCTTCTCTGGTCGGCAATCCCTTGTCCTTGTAGTCTTTTGCTTTCCGCTTCTGCTTTAGCCTTTTCTACAATAAGAATTCTTTGAGCATCACCCTCATATTGAGCCGCTATTTTCTCTCTTTCCGAAGCATTGATACGGTTCATTGCCTGTTTTACTTGCTCATCAGGGTCGATGTCTGTTACTAAGGTTTTAATGATGTCGTAACCATAATCATTCATTGCCTCTTGTAATTCTGATTTTACGGCGATAGCAATATCATCTTTTTTCTCAAACACATCATCTAATCTAAGTTTAGGAACTTCCGCTCTTACCACATCAAAAATATAAGATGTAATCTGAGCGTGAGGATTATCCAATTTATAAAACGCATCATAAACCTTTTCTCCAATAACGAGATATTGTGTGGACACCTTTATTTTAACAAATACATCGTCTTTAGTTTTAGTTTCTACCACTACATCTAACTGCTGTATTTTTAAAGAAATTCTACCTGCGATTTGGTCTACAAAAGGTATTTTAAGATGAAAACCTGGACCTCTTACACTATGGAATTTCCCTAAACGTTCTATTATAACAGATGTTTGTTGCTTTACAATAAACCAAAGTCCAAAAAAGCTAAGGAAAATAATTCCTACAAATAGAACAGCTCCCAAAGACCCCAAAATAAAACTAAATGTTGTTATCATAAATTTTAAATTTTTCGTAAAGATAATTATTTTTCGGCAAATCATTATAGGTTAAACAAAACACTGATAATCAAATATAAAAATAGAAAAAAGTCCTTTTTTATTTTCAGACTAAATATTTTTCATTGTCTATTTTTTATAAAACTTAAGAATATGAGTCTAAAACTCTAAAAATCATATTGTCAGATAATAAATTTTACATATATTTGCACCACTTTTCACGGATTTTTTTGAGCAAAAAGTAGAAAACAACAATATTTAACCAACTTCAAAACCCATTTATCCGTTTTAGCTCAAAGGATGGTAGTTTTGGATACAAATTATTTTATTATGTCAGAACAGACAAAACAACAAGAAGAGGTTCTTTTGAACCAAAATGTAGCACCTGAAAATTTTGATTGGGATTCTTTTGAATCTGGTCTTAATGCTGAGGACAGAAACGAGAAAAAAGAACTTGAGGAAATCTACAAAGGTTCTTTAAGCGATTTAGCAGAAGATGATGTTATCGTAGGTAAAGTAGTAAGGCTTACAGATAAAGAAGCTATCGTTGACATTGATTTCAAATCAGAAGGTGTTATTTCTCTTAACGAATTCCGTTACAACCCTAACCTAAAAGTGGGAGATGAGGTAGAAGTAATGGTAGACAGAAGAGAGGACAAGACAGGACAATTACAACTTTCTCATAAAAAAGCGAGAACGCTTAAGGCTTGGGATAAAGTGAACCAATATCACGAAAGTGGTGAGGTAGTAAATGGTTTCGTTAAATCTAGAACAAAAGGTGGTATGATTGTAGATGTATTCGGCATCGAAGCATTCTTACCTGGTTCTCAAATAGATGTTAAGCCTATTAAAGATTACGACCAGTATGTAGGTAAAACTATGGAGTTCAAAGTGGTTAAAATTAACCCTGAATTCAAAAATGTAGTGGTATCTCATAAAGCTCTTATTGAGGCCGATATTGAAGATCAGAAAAAAGAAATCATTGCCCAACTTGAAAAAGGTCAGGTTCTTGAAGGAACAGTTAAAAACATCACTTCTTACGGTGTGTTTATTGACCTAGGTGGCGTTGATGGTCTAGTACACATTACAGACCTTTCTTGGTCTAGAGTAAACCACCCAACAGAAATCTTAGAAGATGGACAAACTGTGAAAGTGGTTATTCTTGACTTTGATGAGGATAAAACGAGAATTCAACTAGGTATGAAGCAACTTGAGGCTCACCCTTGGGAAGCTCTTGACCAAAACCTAAAAGTAGGAGATAAAGTAAAAGGTAAAGTAGTGGTATTGGCTGACTATGGTGCTTTCGTAGAAGTAGCTCCAGGTGTAGAAGGTCTTATCCATGTTTCTGAAATGTCTTGGAGCACACACCTTAGAAGTGCTGGGGACTTCGTAAAAGTAGGAGATGAGGTTGAAGCTCAAGTACTTACTTTGGATAAGGAAGAGAGAAAAATATCTTTAGGTATGAAACAACTTTCTGAAGATCCTTGGACTAACATTCAAGATAAATATCCATTAGGTTCTAAGCATTCTGGTACTGTAAGAAACTTTACTAACTTTGGTGTATTCTTAGAATTAGAAGAAGGAATTGATGGACTTATCTATATTTCTGACCTTTCTTGGACTAAGAAAATCAAACATCCATCTGAATTCTGCAGCGTAGGAGACAAGTTAGATGTAGTAGTTCTAGAGTTAGACGTAGATGCTAGAAGACTTTCTTTAGGTCATAAGCAACTTACAGAAAATCCTTGGGACAAATTTGAAACTAAATATGCTGAAGGTACTGTACACACAGGTGTAGCATCTGATGTTTTTGATAAAGGAGCTCAAGTTAAATTTGAAGATGTAGAGGTAGAAGCTTTCTGTCCTGCTAGATTACTTGAAAAAGAAGATGGTTCTAAAATCAAGAAAGGTGATGAAGCTGAATTTAAAGTAATTGAATTCAATAAAGAATTTAAGAGAGTGGTAGTATCTCACACAGGTCTTTTCCGTGAAGAAGAAAAGAAAAATGTAAAAGAAGCTGCTACTAAAAGCTCTGCATCTGAAGAGAAAACAACTCTAGGAGATATTGATGCTCTTGCAGAACTTAAAAAGAAAATGGAAGAAGGTAAATAATCTAAATAATTAGATTAGATACTTTTCTAAAATATCTTTAAAAACCGTCTTAGAATTGAGACGGTTTTTTTAGTTTGTTATTAAATAAGAACTTAAAAAGAATGAATGTATATAAAAGTTTATCATAATACAATAAACTTCTATTTAACATAATATAAATTATAGGAAAAATCTAAACCAAAAAAAGAGACCGACTAGTATCGGTCTCTCCGGTATTTTATAAACCTATATTAGTGTTTATTTTAAACTTCTTAGTTATATTCTTAGGAATACCATCTTTGTGAAGTAAAATTCCTGTTGTTTTATACAATACATATGGCTTAGTTACATAAAGATAACCTTCATAATCGTTGGTTGTTCCCCAAGAGTTTTTCACCATATAATATTCTTTACCTGTTTGGTCCTTAGCAATACCTACAATGTGCATACCGTGGTCGTCTGTTGTAGTAAGATTGTTAAGAGCTTCCTGACGCATTTCTTCTGTAATTTTTTTATCAGGTTTTGGACCTTTAAATAAATCTTTTTTAGTAGCTGCGTTTAGATTATCCAAATCTAAATCTGGTACATAAGCTACGCCATTTTTGTATGAGAAGTAAGGTTCAGATACATCTGTTGCCCAACCTACTGTGTGTCCGTTTTTTATAGCATAATCTATAATAGTCGTAAGATCTTCCATTGGGACATTCCACATAGTTTCGTGGCTCCAGTTGTCTGGAATAGGTACTACAAATCTCTCATAATAAGCATAATCTTTATACGACGATATACCTACATAATCTTCTGGAACAATCCCAACTACCTCTTTAGCAAAGGTTTGAGGTGTGTATTGTTTACCCTTATAAGTAAACTGAGTTGGATACTTACCTAAATAACTATCCAAAATAGCATCTATATTAGACAACCAGTTAGACGATAATTTCCCTGATGGATTTTTAACATAAGCATCTAACATTGATTTTATAATCGCTTGCATTTCAGAGAAATTATTTCTCGTTTGACCTTCCTTTAAACCAGAATATACTTCTTGCGGAACTGCACCATATTTACGATACATATTGATAACATCGTGCAATTCGCCACCATCTCCCCAAGAAATAGCTCCACCATTAAGTACATAGAGCTTGGCTTTATCGTGATAAGAATTTCTAGCAGTAAATATTTCTGCTAAATCTACAGGAGTTTTCCCCATTCTTATCATTTCAGATTCTAAGAAAGAGTTTCCTGAATAACTCCAACAAGTTCCTGAAGAACCTTGGTCTTTTACAGGCGTAGCACCGTTCTCTTTAATTACCGTAAATTTAAAATCAGGATTTTCGGATTGATTGTTTTTCAAGCTATTCACTAAACCATCTTGAGCAAACGCAAAAGTTGCACAAGATACCATCGCTAAAGCTGTTAGTTTCGTTTTTATCATAATATATAGTTAAAAGGTTAAATTTTAGTATAAAATTTTTAGTTTTTCAGTTAAAACCTTTACCGATATGGGTGAAGGTATTTCGTTATATTCACCATCTAGATGCCAATCTTTAGCATCTGCCTTAAAAGAGAAATTCTCTTTTTTCAAAAAGGTTACAAATTGGTCGTTTTTTAATTGCTTTCTAAACATTCTCACTGCAAATATAGTAGAGTACCAAAGTGGAAATTTTTTAACCAAAACTAAATCCAAAAGTCCATCATTAGCTAAAGCTTTAGGAGCGATGTAAGCGTGATTTCCAAACTGCCTAGTATTTGCAATATTGAACATCAAATATTTGCCATTATATTTTTTCAGCTCTTCTTCTTTAAAGTTAATCTGAATAGGACTATATTTAAAAAAAGTTTTAATACTCGTTTTAATATAATTGGCAAACCCTCTATTTGTATTTTCGAATGCTTTGGTAACGGCACCATCAAAACCAATACCTGAAACATTGATGGAAAGCCGACCATTTACTGTAAAAGTATCAACTTCTTTACTTTTAGGATTTTTTATTTTATTGATTAAAGAACTAATATCCTTAGTAAAATCCATTTCGTAAGCAAAACCATTACCCGACCCCGCTGGATAAATTCCTAAAATTTTATCTGTACCTATCAGTTTTTTAGCGATACTAGAAATAGTGCCATCGCCTCCTACAGCAATAAAAATATCTGCTTTTGAGAAATTATTTTCTATAAAAGCCTCTGTCCCTTTTACCGAATCTGAAATATAATATAACGCATTAGGAAATTCTTTTTCCATTTTTTCTAGAAAAGATTGATATTTCCCCTTTGCTGAAAAAGGATTGATGATAAACACTAAATTCTGCATAACCCAACAAATATAACACTTTTACCTTTAGTTTCTATATAAATTCTGAACCAAATATTTGTGTAAAGTGTTTTTTTATTTTTTCCTTTAAATCTGCTATTTCTTCATCAGTAAATTTTCGTTCTAGTTCTCGCTCCATAGAGGTTACGGATTTATCTTTTATTCCACACGGAATAATATATTCAAAATACCTTAAATCTGTATTTACATTAAGAGCAAAACCGTGCATAGTAACCCATTTAGAAGTTTTAACTCCCATGGCACATATCTTTCTAGCATAAGGTTTACCTACATCTAACCAAACGCCCGTCTCCCCTTCAGAACGCTCCCCTTTTAAGCCATACTCTGCTATTACTCTTATAATAACTTCCTCCAAACTACGCATATAGGCGTGTATGTCTGTTTTAAAATTATCCAAATCTAAAATAGGATAACCTACAATCTGCCCAAAGCCGTGATAAGTAATATCTCCTCCTCTATTCGTTTTTATAAATGTGGCATTAATTTCTTTTAACTTATCTGTATTTGCCAACATATTGTTTTCATTACCACTTTTTCCTAAAGTGTACACATGAGGGTGCTCCACAAATAAAAAATAATTTGGCGTTAATTCCTGTACTCCATCTACCCTATCTCTATTTTTGAGTTTTAGCTCTATAATTTCTTTCATAAGATTTTCTTGATACTCAAAAGCATCAGGGTAATCCATTAAACCTAAATCTCTAAATTTTAGCTGCTTATTATATTTTTTATCCATGAATTCTTTTTATAAACTAAATTAAAAAACAAAAGAAGACCTCTTTTATAGTAAGGTCTTCTCATTTGTATTAAAGTGCTATCTATTTTTTAAGACTCATGATGAATTCCACCATTTTATCTGACTCTTCCTTAGATAGTTGAGGATGTGGTTGCATCGGTATTTCGCCCCAATTACCATTACCACCCTCAATAATGTTTTTTGATAGCGTTCCTAAATCTTCTTGGGTATATCTATCTGCAATTTCTTTAAAAGAAGGACCCGCCATTTTCTTATCAATATTATGACAACTCAAACAATCTGACCCCTTTATTAACTGATATCCTTGGTGCTCCAAATTGGGTTCTACCTCAACTTTTGATACCGTTTGTGGCTTCTCCTCTACTGTTTCTATTTTTGAGGTTTCCTTTTGAGTACAGGAGAACAATGCCAAAGTTAATACTCCAAAATAAATATGTTTCATATTTCTTATTTTGTAGAGGTAGAATCAACTACTGGTGTAGCTTCCGTTGTAGCGGGTGTACTTACTGCAGTCTTAGCTGTATCGGCTACTACGGCAACCTCTGGTTCTTGAAGCATTATGTTACTTTCTGTGTTTGCATTTTCTTTTTTAGAACACGCTACTGAAACTAACCCTGACGCCAAAGCTATCATAAATATTTTTTTCATAAAATTAAATATTAAATTACATTATTCCACAAAAATAATAATTTTTAATAGATTTTGAATCTCACTATATTAAATTAAATTCATTCTAAATTTGAGGTTATAATATAATCTATTGTTTTAATGCTTACCTTTGTCCCAATATGTTCAGGAAGTATATTATATATGGTTTTATTATGTGCTATCTTATCTCTTTTTCAGAGGTAAGAGAAATTTTTAAGTTACCTATACTGATAGAACATTTTGTAGAGCATCGAAATGATAATTCTGAAATGTCTTTCGGACAGTTTATTACACTTCATTATTTTAGTGGCGATGTCCACGATGATGATTATGAAGAAGATATGAAACTTCCGTTTAAATCTCAAAACCAAAACATTTCTGCATCTATCGTGCTAGCGATGCCTGCAAGTTTTGATTTTAAAATAAAATCGTCCAAGATTTATAAAGAAAAATCCCAAAACTTCGGCTATTCCGATAGCTTTACCATTGATAATAGCGATTTGGTATTCCACCCTCCAAGGTTAGTTTAATTTTACACTAAGGAACATTTTCTTTGATAGTTCCTTATCGTTGTTTGGTTACAATTATTGTTAGCCAAACTCTATTCTTTTTTTAATCAAATACCTAGAAATATGCTAAATAAAATCATAGCGTTTTCTATCAAAAATAAACTAATAATAGGCTTATTTACATTAGCTCTTATTATCTACGGAATTTTTGAAGTTAGAAAACTCCCCATAGATGCTGTACCAGATATTACAGATAATCAGGTTCAAATCATCACTGTATCTCCTAGTTTAGGAGCTCCTGATGTAGAAAGATTCATCACTTTCCCACTAGAACAGGCGAATAATAATATACAAGGAATTAAACAAATCCGAAGTTTTTCTCGCTTTGGTTTGTCTGTAATTACCATTGTTTTTAAAGATGATGTAGATATACACTTGGCTCGTCAACAAGTATCAGAAAGGTTACAACAGGTATCCAAAGATATTCCAGCTGAGTTAGGCGTTCCTACAATGGCTCCAATTACCACTGGGTTAGGTGAAATTTACCAATATGTAGTTCGTCCTAAAAAAGGCTACGAGCACCGTTATGATGCAATGAAGCTCCGTACCATACAAGATTGGGTGGTAAGAAGACAACTCCTTGGAATAGAAGGCGTTGCCGATGTTGCCAGTTTCGGTGGTTATCTTAAACAATATGAAATAGCTATCAACCCTACTCAACTAAAGGCAATGGGCGTTACAATGCAAGAAGTTTTTAACGCTTTACAAAGTAATAACCAAAATACAGGTGGGGCTTACATAGAAAAAGGTCCTACAGTATTATTTATCCGCACAGAAGGTTTGGTAGGTAAAATTGAGGATATAGAAAACACCGTAGTAAAAACACTTCCCGATGGGACACCTATCTTAGTAAAAAATATAGGTAATGTAGGCTACGGTAGTGCCACTAGATATGGTGCTATGACCTACAACGGTAAAGGCGAAGTAGCTGGTGCAGTGGTAATGATGATGAAGGGTGCTAACTCTAACCAAGTTATCAAAAATGTAAAAGAACGCATTGATGAAATCCAAAAAACACTACCAGAAGGTGTGAAAATAGAGCCTTTCTTAGACCGTACAAAAATGGTAAACAACGCCATAGGAACAGTACAAAAGAACCTCATGGAAGGGGCTTTAATTGTAATTTTTGTATTGGTTTTATTCTTAGGAAATTTCCGTGCAGGATTTTTGGTAGCTTCAGTTATACCACTCTCTATGTTATTCGCCATTATAATGATGAATATCTTTGGTGTAAGTGGTAACTTAATGAGTTTGGGTGCATTGGACTTTGGTCTAATTGTAGATGGAGCGGTAATTATTGTGGAAGCTGTATTACATAAACTCCACGAGTTAAAGAAATCTGATAAATCTGAGCTTTCTCAACAAGAAATGAATGATGAAGTAGAATCTTCTGCTGGAAAGATGATGAATTCTGCTGTTTTCGGACAAATCATCATCTTAATAGTTTATTTACCAATACTTACACTACAAGGGATTGAAGGTAAAATGTTTAAACCTATGGCACAGACGGTAGCGTTTGCACTTTTAGGAGCGTTTATTCTATCCTTAACTTATGTACCTATGATGAGTAGTTTGGTATTGAGTAAAAAAATAAACTTCAAAAAGAATTTCTCTGACAAGATGATGGAGAAAGTGGAAGCCTTCTATGAGAAAACTTTAGCCAAAATCCTCAATCGTTCAAAAGTAGTCGTTATTGCTATTTTGGCATTGTTTGTATTCTCGGTATTCATTCTTACGCGTTTGGGTGGAGAGTTTATCCCAAGTCTTCCAGAAGGAGATTTTGCGGTAGATACCAGAGTGCTTACAGGAAGTAATCTTAAGACTTCCACAGATGCTGTACAAAAATCATCTCAAATTTTACTAAAAAAGTTCCCCGAAATAGAAAAAATTGTAGGCAAAACTGGTAGTAGCGAAATCCCTACCGACCCAATGCCTATTGATGCGAGTGATATGATGGTAATTCTAAAACCTCGTGAAGAATGGACTTCTGCTAAAACCTATGAAGAATTATCAGAAAAAATGTCTGCTGAGCTTAAAAAGAATATGCTAGGCGTAACCTACTCTTTCCAATACCCTGTTAATATGCGTTTTAACGAACTTATGACGGGAGCTAGGCAAGATGTGGTTTGTAAAATATTTGGTGAAAATTTAGATACTTTAAAGGTTTATTCTGAAAAACTAGGAGAAATATCTAAAGGTATTAAAGGAGCTCAAAATATCTATGTAGAGCCTATTTCTGGCATTCCACAGATTGTAATTTCATACAATAGAGCTAAGATAGCACAGTATGGCGTTAATATTAGTGAAATCAATCGTATTGTAAATACGGCATTTGCTGGACAGTCCACAGGCTCCGTTTATGAAGGCGAAAAGAGATTTGACCTCGTAGTAAGGCTTAGTGGAGAGCAAAGAAAGAATATAGATGATGTTAGAAACCTACTGATAAGCACTCCTTCAGGCACTGAAATCCCATTAAGCTCCATTGCTGATGTAGAATTAAAGGAAAGTGTTAACCAAATTCAAAGAGAGAACGCTCAACGAAGAATTATTGTAGGCTTTAATGTTAGAAACCGAGATATACAAACTACGGTAGCAGATTTGCAAACTCAAGTAGAGCAAAAGCTAAAATTGCCACCAGGCTACTTCATTAAATATGGAGGTACTTTTGAAAATCTTCAACAAGCTAAAGCAAGACTATCAATAGCTGTTCCTGCAAGTTTACTTATGATTTTCTTAATGCTTTATTTTGCGTTTCGTTCTATCAAATATGGTATGCTCATTTTTACGGCAATTCCGTTATCCGCTATTGGAGGAATTTTGGCTCTTTGGCTTAGAGGAATGAATTTCAGTATCTCAGCTGGTGTAGGGTTTATCGCTCTATTTGGTGTAGCGGTACTGAATGGTATTGTACTCATCGCCGAATTTAACAGGCAAAAAGCTCTGCAAACCTCTTTAAAAGATGCCGTGAGAGCTGGTGGTAAAAATAGACTTCGCCCTGTACTAATGACGGCTTTCGTGGCTTCGTTAGGATTCTTACCTATGGCAACAAGTACAGGAGAAGGTGCCGAAGTACAACGTCCGTTAGCAACAGTAGTTATCGGTGGACTTTTATTAGCTACATTTTTAACGCTTTATCTTCTACCAATACTTTACATTTGGTTTGAAAGCAAAAAAGGATTAAAAATTAAAAAATCCAAAGCCTAACCCAACTGTATTAACTTTTTAATAAACAGAAAACAATGAAACTAAATATAAAATTTGTGTTGTTATCTTCTGTGTTTTTTGGTGGTATTGCCAATGCACAGATTAAGATTAGCTTAGACGAAGCTTACCAGAAAGCTTTGGAGCACAACTTGACTCTCAAAAATGCAGAGTTAAAATCAAAATATCAAGAAAAGATAAAGAAATCTTTTTTAACAATAGACCCTCTGAATGTATCAGGAGAATATGGACAAATCAACTCATCATATAAGGATAATAGATTTTCTATCTCTCAAGGATTTAGACTTCCTAGTGTTTATCAAAAACAAAAACAACTACTACTAGAAGAATGGAAAACTAGCGTAATGCTTTCTTCATTAGAAAAGTGGCAGTTAAAAAGAGAAATCAGCCTAATCTATAACCAGTTGTGCTATTTAGATGAAAAAGAAGCTCTACTGAAAAAGATAGAACAGATTTATCAGCAGTATTTTAGCAGAGCTAATCTAAGGTTGCAGAAAGGAGAATCTAATATTTTAGAAAAAACTACCGCAGAAAACTTTAAGGCACAAGCAGAAATACAAGTAAACAACATAAAAAGAGATAGAGAAATAGCTCAAAAACAGCTAAGTTTTCTAATCAATGATGGGCAAGTATATACTAATAATTCTCAAGCTCTGTCTATGATGAGTGTTGCCAACTTATCAGAAGAACCCCAACTACAAAACAATAGAGTTTTGGAAATTATGAACCAACAAAAAAATGTGGAAATGGCTAGACTTGCTACGGAAAAGTCTAAACTCCTTCCCTCTTTTAATATTGGTTACAATACTATGACTATGTATGGTATGGGTGCTGATAACTTGCTTTATGATCACTCCACTCGCTTCCAATCGGTGGTAGTTGGGGTGTCTATTCCTATTTTTAATTCGGCTCAAAAATCTATTATTTCTGGACAAAAAATCAATCAGGAAATAGCAGAAAACCAATGGAAATTAGGTCTTAACAATCTAAAAAGACAATATGTAGAACTCAATAATGCTTACAATAAGTTAAAAGACGAAATTAATTACTACCAATCTAAAGGTTTAGAAAACTCTGAAACCATTATTAAAACTGCTAATCGCCAATTATATGAAGGGCAGATTAACTACCTAGAGTGGAGCTTGTTAATGAACCAAGCATTAGATATACAAAATATGTATATAGATAAGTTAAAGGAAATTAATGATAGAGCTATAGAAATCAATGCCATATTAGATAACTCTCAATATTAAATCTCATGAAAAAAATTATAATAATACTTAGCATAGGGAGCTTCGTTTTGTCTTGCTCTAAGAAAGAAAACACTACGGAAGAACCTGCATTTGAAGTTTCTGCCAATCAGAACGAAATTACACTTACCGATGCACAAATGAAAAGCGTTGGGATACAAACCTCTTTATTATCAGAGCAGGAAATTTCTTCTAAAATTACTCTCAATGGTAATATAGATGTTCCGCCACAAGGTATGGCTAGCGTATCTTCTCCTAGTGGAGGTTATATAAAATCGGCGAAGTTTATGCCTGGAAATTTTGTAAATAAAGGCGATGTTTTGGCGATATTAGAAGACCCTAATTTAGTTCAGCTACAGCAGGATTATTTATTAGCAAAGTCTAATTTTGGGTATGCAGAGAAAGACTATCAGCGTCAAAAAGACCTTAACCAAAGCCAAGCAAGTAGTGATAAGGCGATGCAAATGGCTCACACAGAAGCTAAAAATCAAAATATTTCTATCAACGCTTTAGCGGAAAGACTTAGAATTTTAGGCGTAAACCCTGATAAAATCACACCTCAATCTATCCAAAGAAGTGTGGCATTAAGAGCACCAATATCGGGATACATTACGAGGGTAAATGTAAATATAGGACAATATGTTTCTCCTGTAGATAAGCTATTTGAAATAGTGAACACTCAAGATACTCATCTTGTATTAAAGGCTTTTGAGAAAGATTTATCACACCTTAAAATAGGTCAGAAAGTGTATGCATACGCCAATCAAAACCCAGATAAAAAATATACTGCCTCTATCATTTTAATTGGTAAAAATTTTGATTCAGATAGAAGCGTTCCTGTACACTGCCATTTTGTTGGTGGACAGCCAGATTTGGTTCCAGGTTCTTTCATGAATGCTGATGTAGAAGCTAATGCTCAAAACAGTTTATCTGTGCCAGATGATGCCGTTCTTACTTGGGAAGGAAAGCAGTATATCTTTGAAGAAATAAAGCCAAAGACATTTAGAATGGTACCTGTTACTATAGGAAATTCAGAAAATGGTTATACCGAAATTTCAGGAGATTTAACCAAACTTATGAATAAAAAATTTGTTACTAAAGGAGCTTATAACCTCCTTATGGGACTTAAAAATGTAGAAGAATAAAAAAAGAATAGTAGGAAAATAAATGTTACTAAAAATTTCATTACTGTTTATAGGAACTATATTAGCATTTTGGGTTAGTGCGATTTGTGGTGGTGGTGCTAGCCTTATACTTATCCCGATACTCAATTTGCTATTACCTTCATCTGTAGTTCCTTTTTCATTAACTATAGGAACTTTTACCAGCTCTGCTTCTAGGATTGTGGTATTCAAAAAACATATTAGTTGGAAAATATTTTTTTGGTTTGTACCCTTTTCTATTCCTGCTGTCTTTTTGGGAGCTTTTTTCATAAAGTATATCAATCCTGTTTATTTACAACTGGTGGTAGCTTTGTTTCTTATAGCAAACCTACCCCAGCTATTCAAATCAGGAAAACAGCAAAAACAAGACGAAAAACCTTACCCTAAATACATACTAGGCATTATAGGTTTTTTAGCAGGTTTTGTATCTGGTATTACAGGAGCTATAGGGCTGTTATTTAATCGTTTTTATCTAAAATACGGATTAAGTAAAGAGGAAATTGTAGCAACTAGAGCAGCAAATGAAATTTTTTTACATCTTATTAAAATCATCATCTACATTCTATTAGGGTTATATTCTAGTACAGCAATTTGGTTGGGTGTGGTAATCGCTATTTCGGCTATCATCTCTTCCTACACTGTTAAATTTGTACTTCCCTATTTAAGTGAATTTATTTTTAAGAAAATAGGTTATGGAGCTATGGTTTTATCTGGTTTTGTTTTACTTTTGACTACCTCTCAAAAAATCATTGCTCAAGATAATATTAAACTTTCTAAAAATAATTATGACAATAAAAGTGAAATTCATTTCAAATGGCGAGAAAGTGCTTTTACACTAGAGTACGCTATAGATGGAGACTTAGAAATAGAACGCCCTATATCACCTGATGAACTTCCTCCTAACTTATTTAAAGAATATCAAAAATTATCAAAATCTTATGATTATATAGATTTGGAAAAAGTTTTTAAATTTAACAAAAAACCAAGCTACGAATTTTACTGCTATAAAGGAAATGAACTAAAAAAATATAAATTAAATGAACAAGAATAACACAAACAAAAATATGACAACTATTGAAAACTATTTAGACAGCCATTACATACACAGAAGTAACTGGCTAAGAGCAGCCGTATTGGGTGCTAATGATGGTATAATCTCTATTTCCAGTTTGGCGATAGGGGTTGCAGCCGCAAGTACTACGAGAGAACCTATCGTTCTTGCCACAGTGGCAGGTCTGGTAGCGGGAGCTCTTTCTATGGCAGCGGGAGAATATGTTTCTGTAAGTTCTCAAACGGATACCGAAAAGGCTGACATCGCTAGAGAAATTAAGGAATTAGAAGAAAACCCTGAATTAGAACTTCAAATTTTAGCTCAGATTTACGAAAAAAGAGGTCTTAAAAAAGATACCGCTTTACAAGTTGCTAAGGAATTAACGGAAGCTGATGCTTTGGCAGCACACATAAGAGACGAGCTAGGCATCAATGAGATTAGCCAAGCTAACCCTACACAGGCGGCATTAGCTTCAGGAGCTGCATTTACCGTGGGAGGCGTATTGCCTCTTCTAGTAACTTTATTTGCACCTGTGGAAAGTATGGAATATTTCCTTTACGGATTTACCATTATTTTCCTTGTTATATTAGGAACTATTTCTGCAAAAACAGGTGGTGCTAATGTAGTAAGAGCAGTGTTAAGAATTACACTTTGGGGAACTTTAGCTATGGGATTATCTGCATTAGTAGGTTATTTATTTGGGGTTAATGTATAAGTAAGTTTCATTAAAAATTATACTTAATAGACTGTCTTTTAGGCAGTCTATTTTTAGTTAGAGGATTTTCCTACTTAGAGATTTAAAAGTTTAATATTAAAATAATTATCTTTACGAAAATTTTAGAAAATGATAAACTGGAAAACAGCCAAAGAATACGAAGACATTACTTACAAAAAATGCAATGGCGTTGCTAGAATTGCTTTTAATAGACCCGAAGTGCGTAACGCCTTTCGTCCCAAAACAACATCAGAACTTTACGATGCCTTTTATGACGCTTACGAAGACCCATCTATTGGGGTGGTATTATTATCAGGTGAAGGTCCTAGTCCTAAAGATGGCGGCTGGGCATTCTGTAGCGGTGGCGACCAAAAAGCAAGAGGTCATCAAGGTTATGTAGGCGAAGACGGCAGACACAGGCTTAATATCCTTGAAGTACAAAGACTTATTAGATTTATGCCAAAAGTAGTAATTGCTGTAGTTCCAGGTTGGGCTGTCGGTGGAGGACATTCACTACATGTGGTTTGTGATTTAACTTTAGCCAGTAAAGAACACGCTATTTTCAAACAAACAGATGCTGATGTTACCAGTTTTGATGGTGGCTATGGTTCTGCCTACTTAGCTAAAATGGTAGGACAGAAAAAAGCGAGAGAAATTTTCTTTTTAGGCAGAAATTACTCTGCACAAGAAGCCTTTGAGATGGGAATGGTAAACAAAGTAGTACCCCACGAGGAGTTAGAAGATACCGCTTACGAATGGGCTCAAGAAATATTAGCAAAATCGCCTACATCTATCCGTATGCTAAAGTTTGCGATGAATCTTACGGACGACGGTATGGTAGGTCAACAAGTATTTGCTGGAGAAGCAACAAGACTTGCTTATATGACCGATGAAGCCAAAGAAGGACGAAATGCCTTTTTAGAAAAAAGAAAACCTGACTTCGGTGAAAATCAATGGATTTCTTAATAAAAAATATCACTTTTCAATAAAAATAAAATGAAGCATTGGATACAAGCCGCAAGACTGCGTACGCTTCCACTATCATTAAGCGGAATTATTACGGGAGCTTTTGTGGCTAAATGGAAACTTAAAGAAACGGGAGGTACTTGGGATATTTGGATTTTAATCCTCGCCCTTTTAGTAACCCTACTCTACCAAATCTTATCCAACTTTGCTAATGATTACGGAGACGGCGTAAAAGGTACAGATACTCATCGTTCTACCCAAGCAGAAGCTAGGGCGGTAGCCTCTGGAAAAATATCAGCCCAACAAATGAAAATGGCAGTACTCATTACAGCGGTTCTTGCTTTTTTAGCAAGTGTAGTCCTGCTATATATTGCGTTTTTTCCCAAGTATATTAAAGAATTTTGGTTCTTTATTGGGTTAGGTGTATTGTCTATCCTCGCAGCTATTGGCTATACGGTGGGCAAAAAACCTTACGGATATATGGGGCTAGGCGATATAATGGTATTTATATTCTTTGGATTAGTCTCTGTGGTTGGTAGCTATTTTCTGTTTACTAAATCTTTGGATTGGGATATTTTTCTTCCTGCTACTGCCGTGGGAATGATGAGTGTAAGCGTACTCAACCTAAATAATATGAGAGATATAGAAAGTGATAAAGCCTCTGGTAAACATACCTTAGCACTAAAACTAGGATTTAGAAAAGCCATGGTTTATCAAATGATATTGATGCAACTACCTCTCATTTTGGTACTCGCTTTTTTAATGTTAAATCAACTACACGAACGAGGGAATTACTATGCTTTCATCGTGATGATTTTGCTATTTCCTATGATGGCACTTAGGCGAAGAATTATGCAAGTAAACGAACCCAAAGAGCTGGACCCATTTTTAAAACAAGTAGGCATCATTACTCTAGTAATGTCTATACTTTTAGCAGTAGGACTTAATTATTTTTAAGCAGAAATAAATTTAACAAAAACAATACTACAATGAAAATAAAATTTCTAGGACAAAACTGTTTTCTATTTTCTTATAAGGGCATCAATATTCTTTCGGACCCTTTCTATAATTATCAAAAAGAAAAATCAGGGTTTGATATTACTAAAGAAAAAATAGACTATCTACTCATCACTCACGCTCACGGCGACCATATTGCCGATGTACAAGAAGTGCTAGACACCTACCCTAACGCTACTATTATCGGTCAGCCCGAAATTTGTGCTTACTTTAATCATCAACATAATATTGATATTAACTTAGGTGGTTCTGCTAAGATAGAAGATTTAAAAATCACAATGGTAACCGCTTCTCATACCAGCTCTTTCCCTGATGGAAGCTACGGCGGAGAGCCTTGTGGATATGTATTTAGATTTGCTGATAAAAATATTTATCTCGCGGGAGACACAGATGTGATTTCGGATATGGGACTACTAACACCTCTATACGGAACGATAGATTTGGCTATTTTGCCTATAGGTGGACATTATACTATGTGTGCTAGAAAAGCAAGTTTTGCTGCTTCGGAACTCATCAAAACAGCTAAAGTTATTGGTTGCCACTTTGATACCTTCCCTCCTATTAGTATAGACCACACTCAAGCCCAAAACCATTTTAAAGAGAATAATGTGGAACTTATTTTACCTAATTTAGGTCAAGAGTTTGATTTATAGACCTTCATTCTACAGCTAATCCCTCAACCAAAGAGGTTGAGGGATTCTTAAATTCTTCCATTTATTTCTTAAAACTATATTTTACCCCAATACTGAGCAAACTATTGTTAGGCGAATTAGGGAGTATCTCAAGGAAATCCGATTCATCTCTGTCATTCCCCAAAACAATAGCCTCATAATTCATATATAAAGCCATATATTTCGAAATAAAATAGCTGCAACCTATTCCTGCATTAAAAGAAGCATAAAGTTTATCATAATCCGTTGCCTCATTGGGCTGATAGTGGTAGTTGCTCTTCACTTCCTGATTTATGGCTAACCCTAAATTTAAGTTTCCACTAAAATTTTCTACGATTCGGTATCTCCAAACGATATTCAAAGGAACCGAAATAACGGCTCCTTCAAAAAAACCTTTTGAACCATCACTCATTGGATTTATTACCCCTGTTTCAAAATACTTTAGCCTTCCACTAACAGACCAGTTTTTCGCAAAAAAATATTCCGCTAAAAAGCCCCCTTGCATAAACGACATTTTACTCGGAGGAACCGACATTTTTGAATTCAGCCCCACCTCTGCCCCAAAAAACCATCGTCCCTTTGGGTTTATAATTTCTCTTGTTTGCGCCGTAATCGTATTTGACAACAGCGCCAATACCATCACAAATAATGTTTGATATTTAATTGAGTTTATACCTATCATAGATACAAATCTAAAACAGTCTAAACCAAAACGATGGCTAAAAATGTTCTTTTTCATAATAACAAATTTTAAAAGGTGCTTAAACAAAAATAACAAAACTTTCAAACAAAATAGCCTCAACTTGCTTCCTAAAAGACATGTATCTTTATATTTTTCAAATAAGATATATTTACCACTACTTTTAACATTACAGCTAACGGAAAAGCAGTAACGGCTAAATAATTCCTTCTTTTCAATTTAACACCTTAGCCCCGCCTTTTGCAAATACCATGTTAGCGGCAGGTGTTTTTCCTTATTTTGTTGCAATATAAATCTCCACTTCCGAATCTTGACCTTTTTGGCTGTTTCCCCCATATACTTCAAAGTCATACGTATATTTTCTATTGAGTTCTTCGTCTCTATTCCAAATGTCTATCCAAGTATTGATAACAGCGTTCGGCATTTCGCCTTTTGCTACGAATTTTTGAAAGTTCTCGGCTTCAAATTCCCGACCGACTAATCCGTTAGGGATTTCATTTAGTG
The DNA here is from genome assembly GCF_000252855.1 of Riemerella anatipestifer ATCC 11845 = DSM 15868. Taxonomy (NCBI): domain Bacteria; kingdom Pseudomonadati; phylum Bacteroidota; class Flavobacteriia; order Flavobacteriales; family Weeksellaceae; genus Riemerella; species Riemerella anatipestifer. The sequence goes on from NC_017045.1 coordinate 487,392, forward strand.
TTGAAACAGGAACACCTATAATCGTAGTATATTCCTCGGTGTAGTTGCTTTTGTAATCAGTATAAATTGAAAATATTTCATCTGATACTTTATTCGGTATCTTCTCAAAAATGTTTTCCGCATAGAATTGCCCCCAAAGTTTTCCCAAATCTTCCTTCGATTTGTTGTCTTTGTTTGTTGTCCGAGTAGAAACTCCAATTACTTTAAATCCGTTTTTCATTTTATTGTTTTATCAACTGTTGTTATTCTGTATGTGTTTAATGCACTGTAATTCGAATGTTTTTTTAGAATTTGGGGGTTGTTAATGCTCATTCAAAAAATTTCTTTTCAGCCGTACCTTTTGATATACTTGCCGCTAACGGAAAAAGTATTGCTGAAGTGCGGGCTTTTACACCTAAAATTTCTATTAAAACCTGCACGAAGCAAAAAATGTTTTCCGCTGACTAAATTAATAAAAAAATGGAAGCGGAAACATTTTTTGCTACTAAATTTCACAAAACTTTCAACGCAAGAGCTTTCAGTCCCGCATTTTAGCAATACGATGTTATCTGCCGTTTTTTTATTTCTCAACTTTCACGTCTATATTTAGAGCAGGACAAACTGTTGGTGTCTTTTCCCATAGTCCAAGATTTTTTCTGTAAAATGCAGGTTTGAAAACAGTTCCGCTCAAAGCTATGGATCCTTTGAAAGAACTTAATATTTGGAAAGAAACATAAAACTTATTTTTTACCCAAATATTTTTGTCAGATACATCTAATGAAAATTCACTGTCTTTTATGTCTTTTGGATTCATTAAAATAGAAATATCTTCACCTAAAATTGAATTCCAATTTTCATCATAAACATTATATCTTACAAAAACGGGGCGGTCTGCTTCAAAATAAGCAATGTTAATGTTAATTTTTTCAATTGTCGCTCGTTTTTTTGTTTCAAACGGCAAAGCAAGTTCCTTTGAAATATCTTGCTGATTTTTCTCAGGATTATAACTAAATTGAATTTTTTTTGTTTTGTCATTAATTCCCCAATTTTTTGCAATAAATTTTTTAGGTGTAATCACAACTTGCTCTATGCTTACAACTTTCTCAGAAAGAAAAAAAGTCTTATTGTTTTCAAGCAAGAATTTTTCAATGGAATTTGAATATGGCTCATAACCTCCAACTTCAATTTTTATTTTCTGATTTTTGTCTCTATTTGACAAGTCAATTGAAAAGTTTCCATTTTCGTCCGAATTTATTCCATATTCGCTTTTTTCAATTCCAATTCTTGCGAAAGGAATTGGTAATTTTGTATCGGCAGAAACTATTTTCCCATTAATGATTTGTGAACTCAGATTTATAAATGTTAATAAAAAAAGAATAAAAATTTTGATTTTCATTTAATTTGCGAGATTTTTATAAAATGGCAGATAACGGTCGTCTTTCTGAAACAAATATATAAATTTCATAAATACAGACTACATAACACTCACATTTTTCAATATACTTTAAATAGAAATGGTATTTTACCAATAACAAATGGATAACGGGCTATTACAAATCCTATTTTAACCGTTACAAATGGATAATGAGCAGTTACAAATCCTATTTTATCAATAATAAATAAATACTATCCTCTATTTGCAAAAAAGATAATAGTAAAATTTTGTTTATCAAAAGAATAAAATTAAATTTGAGTAGTATTTAATCAAAATTTCACGCTCAAAAATTATTATTATGGAAAAAAATTTAATCGCATCAAACAATGAACAAGAAAAAAGCAAAAAAAAGACAACGCATAAGCCTTGAAGAATGGATTTCCCGAATGAAACTCGCTTTCTCAAACGCTAAATTGCCTGAAATCAATCCGCAGCTGTCGGTTTTGGGCTATACGGAAACCAAGTTGGACGAGCTTTTGAGCCAAGTATCCGCCTTGGAAGCCCTGCATCAAACGCAAAAAAAGGAATACGCCGAGCAGTACGAAGAAACCCGTAAATTGGAAGAAAAACGCAAAGCCATCGACGAGCAATACAAAACGCATCTGGCACTGTGCCGTGTGTTGTTCAAAAAAGAGGTGAAAGCCACCGCCGCATTGGAGCTTAGCGGCACACGCAAAACGGCGTACAGTGCGTGGTATCAGCAGGTATCCAATTTTTACGCCCAACTATTGCAAACGCCCGAGTTCTTGGCAAAGGTAAAGACCATCAACCTCAAGGAAGCAGATTTGGAAGCGGTAAAAACCCTGTTAAGTGAAGCTGCTGCCCTAAAAGAAAGTCAGAAAAAAGAAACCGCCGAAGCCCAAAAAGCCACCGAAACCCGCGACCAAGCCTTTGACGAGCTCTACCCTCACTACGCCGACCTCATCGCCTATGCCAAAGCCGTCCTTAGCAACGAGCAACATCTGGAAGCTATGGGGATTGTGGTGAAACGCTAATTTCTTTACCTATGTAATTTTTAAATAATTCCCCTATAAAAAAGGGTGGTCTTGAAAATGAGACCACCCTTTTATAATGATTGTAGTATTCTATCTATTTAATAAACCCTTTATCTTTTAACAAAGGTTTTAGGTCAGGAGTTCTACCTGTAAACTCTTTGTAAGCCTTATTAAGGTCTTTGGTATTTCCTATGGAAAGAATATATTTTCTGAAACGGTCGCCATTAGCACGAGTCATTCCTCCGTTATTTTTAATCCAATCCCAAGCGTCAGAATTTAGCATATCACTCCACATATAGGCATAGTACCCAGCCGAATAACCTCCTCCCCAAATATGAGCAAAATAAGGCGAATGGTATCTCGGTGGAACCTGCTCTACCAATAGACCATATTTATTAAGGGCTTCTTTTTCAAAATCCAAAGCAGGCTTAAACTGCTCCTCACTAGTTACCGAATGCCACGCCATATCCAATGTTGCTGCTGCTACCAACTCCGTTGTAGAATAACCTTGATTAAAAGCAGACGCCTTTTTAATCTTATCAATTAAAGACTGTGGCATTGGCTGTTTCGTTTGATAGTGCAGTGCATAGTTTTTAAGTATCTCTGGCTCTAAGGCAAAAAACTCATTGATTTGAGAAGGAAACTCTACGAAATCTCTAGGCACATTAGTCCCCGAAAGGCTCACATAATCTTGGTCTGCAAACAAACCGTGCAAAGTGTGTCCAAACTCGTGGAACATCGTAGTTACATCATCATAGCTAATCAGCGAAGGCTTACCTGGAGCTGGTTTTTGGTAATTAAATACATTTACAATCACTGGCTTTTGCCCTAGAGTTTTAGATTGCTCCACAAAATTACTCATCCAAGCACCACCACCTTTGTTATTACGAGTGTAGAAGTCTAAATAATAAAGCGCCATAGATTTGCCATCTCTATCAAACACTTCGTAAGCCACTACATCTGGGTGGTAAACAGGTAAATCTTTTCTTTCCTTGAACGTAATTCCGTAGAATTTTTCAGCCGCATAGAAAACTCCTTTCTCCAAAACAGTAGTTACCTCAAAATAAGGTTTGATTTCGTTTTCATCTAAATCGTATTTTGCCTTTCTTACTTGCTCTGCATAGAAATTCCAATCCCAAGGTGCTAGTTCAAACCCACCTTTTTGTTCATCAATGATTTTTTGGATTTCACTCGCTTCTCTTTTTGCGGTTTCTACTGCTGGTTTTGCTAGTTGAGCCAAAAGGTTCAGTGCCTCTTCTGGATTTTGAGCCATTTGGTCTTGAAGTTTCCACTCTGCAAAAGATTTTTTACCCAAAACTTGAGCTTTTTTCAGCCTTAATCTTGCCAATTTTTCTATAATAGAACGAGTGTCATCAGCATTACCTTTTTCCGCTCTGTACCAAGAAGCCTTGAACAGCTTTTCTCTCGTTGCTCTGTTTTTTAAATTTTGCAATAGCGGTTGTTGGGTGGTATTTAATAATGATAAAAGATACTTCCCTTCGTGCCCTGCTTCCTTAGCTGCTTGTGCTGCGGCAGCTATCTCATCAGATGAAAGTCCATCTAGTTCTTTAACACTGTCTATAACTAGCGCTCCATTCTTTCTTGCATCTAATAGCTTATTAGAAAATTGTGTTGAAAGAGAGGCTAATTCTCCGTTAATTTTTTTAAGCTCTTCTTTTTTAGCGTCAGAAAGTCCAGCTCCTGCAATATCAAAGTTTTGTTTGTAATACTCTACTAACTTTTGGCTTTCGCTATTAAGCCCTCCCCTATTTTCGTACACTTTTTTGATACGCTCATAAAGTTTAGAGTTAAGGTAAATCTTATCCGAATGCGCCGAAAAAATTGGAGCGTACTCCTGCTGCAAGGCTTGTAGTTTATCGTTAGTATTAGACCCCGTTAAGTTATAAAAGAGAGATTGTGCTCTCTTGAGTACTTCACCGCTGTTTTCTAATGCTAATACGGTATTTTCAAAAGTTGGAGCTTCTGTATTCTCACTGATTTTCTGTACTTCTAGCGCCTGTACTTTTAGACCATAATCAAAAGCAGGTTTAAAATGTTCATCTTTAATCTTATCAAATTCTGGAGCTTGATATTGTAATTTTGATTTTTCTAAAAAAGGATTACCTGCAGGTACAGGAATATCCGCTGATGTTTTCGTTTTTTCCATAGTTGTACAAGCGACTGCCGATAGTCCTGCCGAACCGTAAAGCAATACTGATGCAATATTTTTCATTGATTAAAATTTATAATTTATTCCGTAAAAGTAATAAAAATAGATGAGTTTCCGAGTATTACTCCGAATAAATTGTTAAACTAAAGGCTTTGTCTAACCTATTTTTAAGCATAATTTTTAGTAACTTTGTCGTATTATTTTTTTCAACTTAGAATTGATTATGCAAACTGTATATATAGATTTTTTTAATATTGGCGATGAGGAAGATTTCTACTCTCAATTAAAAGAAAAATTACCTCTTCCTGATTATTTCGGGAATAATCTAGACGCCCTCTACGATTCCATCAGTGGAGATATAGAACTCCCTCTACACCTAGAATTTGTAAATATGACCGTAGAACAACTAGAGGATTTTGAAGACCTCCTAACCACTCTTGAAGAGGCTGATGAGGAGATAGATGGATTTAGCTTTTCCTACTACCTTGAACAATACGAAGACGAAGATTAAAATCTATGAAAATGACTTGGGAATGCTTCTTTAGGGTCTTGTTTTAGAACATTCAGCTTTACCCAAGATTTAAGAAAGCCATAACCATACGAAAACATTTGCACATAGGTTGCCATAACTGCCATTGTAGCGATACTGATGTTTTTAGTCTTTATAAGTGCGTGCATCCAAACTATAAAGGTATATAAACCGTAAAGCCCAAGTAATAAGCCATTATGCCAAATAACATAATGTAAAAATCCTATGATATACCCTATCAAAAACAAACTAGGAAACCAAAAAGTAGGCTTTACATATTTAGGGTGTCTTTGGTTGAGAATGGGGCGAGCAATCCCAAACTGATAAACTTGTTTTGAGAATTTACCTAAATCGGTTCTGCGTTTATGATACACTCCAATGCTATCAAAAAAAGCCGTTTTATAGCCTGCCTCCCATAACGACATAGACAAGTCTGGGTCTTCTCCTATACGCATTTCTGAAAAACCTCCTACCTGCTCAAAAGCCGATTTTTTAACCCCCATATTAAAACTTCTCGGCTGAAATCTTGATACCGCTTTTTTGCTACCTCTAATCCCTCCTGTTGTAAAAACGGAAGTCATAGAGTAAGAAATGGCTTTCTGCATAAGGTTAAATCCTCTATGGGCTTTATCCGCTCCACCAAAGGCATCACAAGGCGTTTTGGAAATGTTATTTTTTATTTCTTCTATATAGTTACTTTCCACAATCACATCACTATCTACAAATACCAGCCAATCGCCTGTGGCACGCCTTGCACCGTAGTTTCGCGTTAAACCAGGACCAGAGTTTTCTTTCCTAAAAAACTGAATGTTCAGCATTTCCTCAAATAATGCTATTGTAGGTCGTAAATCTACAGCCGAACCATCATCTACTACAATCACTTCAAACGCTTTATCCGTCTGACGAGATAAGGAATTTAACAATTCAAAAAGTTCGTCTTTCCTATTATAGATAGCAATAATGATAGAAATACTAGGCATAGAAATAAAGGATATTTAGTTTCGATTTTTGGCTTTTTTACTTCCTTCATACATTTCGTATTGCAGGAATCTGGTTTCCAATTTACCGTTATACAATTTTATTTTTCGGCTAGGTCTTAACCCCAACTTTTTAACCGCTTCTAAATCTGAACTGATAAGCCACGCCAAAGTATTAGGATAATTTTGTTTAAAGGTATCTCCTATTTTTTTGTAAAATGCTTCATCATTGATGCTAATTCGCTCGTCATAAGGTGGATTAAATACCATTAAAAGCGGAAAATGCTCTTTTTCTGACTCAAAGAAATTCTGTTTCTTTAGTTCAATCACATCTTCTAGCTCTGCGGCTTCAATATTAGTTCTTGCCACAGCCAAAGCTTTTGGGTCTACATCATAACCTATGATTTTCCCTGTAAACTCCTTTATCCTATTGATTCTAAACTCTTTTATCTTAACAAAAAGTTCTTCATCGTAATTTCTCCAATTTTGGAATGCGAATTTTTTTCTAAAAAGTTGAGCTGGTAAATCCATTGCCATCATAGCAGCTTCTACTAGTAATGTACCACTACCACACATAGGGTCTAAAAAATTACCTTTGCCGTCCCAACCTGCCAAATGTAGCATTCCAGATGCCAATACTTCGTTAATTGGTGCTACCCCTTGCTCCTTTCTGTAGCCTCTTTTAAAGAGAGGGTCGCCAGAAGAATCCAAAGAAATTACCACCATATCTCTATCAATATGTAGATGGAATTTAATATCAGGATTTTTCGGAGCTACATCTGGGCGTTTATGATATTTGTGCTGAAAATAATCTACTATAGCATCTTTCATCTTGAGAGTCATAAAATGCGAATGGGTAAACCTCTCCGAATGCACCGTAGCATCTATGGCAAAGGTTTGGTTCAAGTTCATAAATTCGTCCCAAGGAAAACGAGATAATTTATCGTAAAACTTTTGCTCATTATAAGCCTTAAACTCCAAGATAGGCACTAAAACTTTAACTCCTGTACGCAAGGCATAGTTAATCTTATAGAGAAAACCCAAATCGCCTACGCAATTTACCGCTCTATTTTTAGTTTCAACCTCTCTCCCACCAAGCTTTTTTACCTCTTCCGTTAGGACGTCTTCTAATCCGTAAAAAGTTTTAATGCTTATCTTTAAATTATCCCAATTCATCTATCTTAAAATATCTATGCTACAAAGATACTAAAAGCGATTCTATTTGCTCAAAATTAAAAAGACGATAGGACTAAAAATATCAAATTCATACGGTTTAATATTTTTTATTATATTAGTGAACTCATAAACACGATATTAAATAATTTTTATAAACCTAACAAAAGTATAAAGTATATGAAAAATTATGTTATTGAAAATCTACCTGATTACTTTAAACAGTACAAAAAGTCTATAAAAAACCCTAAAAAGTTTTGGGATAAAGTAGCCGATGAAAATTTTGTTTGGTATCAAAGATGGAGCAAAGTCGTAGAGTACGATATGCATGAGGCTAAAATAAAATGGTTTAAAAATGCCAAGCTCAACATTACCAAAAACTGCATAGACCGACATCTTGCCGAAAGAGGCGATAAAAATGCCATTATTTGGGAGCCTAACAATCCCGAAGAAGCTACACAATACATTACCTATAACGATTTGTATGAAAGAGTAGGCAAAATGGCCAATGTACTGAGAGCTCAAGGCATACAGAAAGGGGACAGAGTATGTATTTATCTCCCTATGATTCCAGAGTTAGCTATTGCTATGTTGGCGTGTGCTAGAATAGGTGCTATACACTCGGTTATTTTTGCAGGGTTTTCGGCTTCTGCCATAGCCTCCAGAGTTAATGACTGCCAAGCTAAAATGATGATTTGTTCCGATGGAAGTTACAGAGGTAGTAAAGTGTTAGACTTAAAATCTATCGTAGATGAAGCCACCGAGCAAACACCTACTGTTGAGAAAATTCTTGTGGTTAAAAGGACACATAACTCCATCAATATGAAAGAAGGTAGAGACCTTTGGTTAGAACCTTTGTATAATGCCGCTCCTGTGGACAACATTCCTCAAATTATGGATGCCGAAGACCCTCTTTTTATCCTTTACACTTCAGGTTCTACTGGTAAGCCTAAAGGTATGCTTCATACTTGTGCTGGATATATGGTTTACTCGGCTTATACCTTTAAAAATGTATTTAATTACAGGGAAAACGACATCTATTGGTGTACTGCCGATATAGGTTGGATTACAGGACATTCTTATATTTTATACGGTCCTTTAGCTAATGGAGCAACAACTGTCATCTTTGAAGGCGTGCCTACTTACCCTCAACCCAACCGATTTTGGGAAGTTATAGAAAAACATAAAGTTACTCAGTTTTACACCGCTCCTACGGCTATCCGTTCTTTAGCAAAGGAATCTTCGGATTGGGTAGAAAAACACGATTTATCTAGTTTAAGAGTAATTGGTTCAGTAGGCGAACCTATTAACGACGAGGCTTGGCATTGGTACAACGACCATGTAGGTAAGAAAAAATGCCCTATTGTAGATACTTGGTGGCAAACCGAAACGGGAGGAATTATGATTGCTCCTATTCCATTTGTTACTCCTACTAAGCCTACTTATGCTACCCTACCTCTTCCAGGAATACAACCCGTACTTATGGATGAAAAAAGAAACGAGATTACAGGAAACCAAGTTGATGGTAGTCTGTGCATTAGATTCCCTTGGCCTGGTATAGCACGAAGCATCTGGGGAGACCACGAGAGGTACAAACAGACCTATTTCTCAGCTTTCCCAGGTAAATATTTTACTGGAGATGGAGCACTAAGGGACGAAGTTGGCTATTACAGAATTACAGGGCGTGTAGATGATGTTATTATAGTATCTGGACACAATCTAGGTACTGCACCAATAGAGGATAGCATTAACATACACCCTGCCGTGGCAGAATCTGCTATTGTAGGTTATCCTCACGAGGTTAAAGGAAACGCCTTATATGGTTTTGTGATACTAAAAGATGCTGGAGAAAGTAGAGATAAAGAAAATTTAAGAAAAGAAATCAATCACCTGATAGCAGATACCATAGGTCCTATCGCTAAGTTAGATAAAATTCAGTTTGTATCTGCCTTACCTAAAACAAGAAGTGGAAAGATTATGCGTAGAATTTTAAGAAAAATAGCCGAAGGTGATTTTAGTAATTTTGGAGACACCTCTACTCTATTAAACCCTGAAATTATAAATGAGATTAAAGACCAGCGTATTGATTAGTCCATTTTTCTAAAAGTCTTTACGAGCTGAATAAATGAAAAAACAGAACATAAAATTAGGATTAATTCTATTATGTTTGGGAATGATAGGGGTATTTTCAATTCTCACAATGGAAATACCCTTACCTCCTGAAGTAGAAATAGTACTACGGAAGAGTTTTAGCCCTCTGCAAATAAAATTGCTTGCATTAGTAAACCCTACTATAATGCTCATTGTTGCTGTGGTTCTAGGAACTATTCTTCATCAAAAGGTAAATCTAAAAGTTCCCATTATTGAACACATAGTAGGAATTAAAAGTTGTCATAGTCCCAACCTCTATCATATTCTGAAATATGGTATTTGGGGAGGTATCATTTCAGGGATTTTATTAAGTTTTATAGGATTTCTATTTAAGCCTATTCTTCCAAAAGAATTTATAGTCTTAGGAGAAACTCTGCAACCTACCTTGGTTGCTAGATTTCTGTACGGTGGACTGACCGAAGAAATCTTAATGCGATTTGGCGTAATGAGTTTAGTTACTTGGATTGCCTCCAAAATATTTGACGGGGCTCACCCCATTGTGTATTGGATTGGTATTATTATAGCTTCAGTCATTTTTGCTATTGGACACTTCCCTATCACCTATCAAGCCGTTGAAAATCCTTCTTTTGGATTATTAAGTTATGTATTTATTGGAAATTCAGTTGGAGGTCTAATATTTGGTTGGCTATATTGGAAGAAAGGATTAGAAAGTGCCTTTATTGCTCATATATGTACTCATACTATTATGGTAATGGTAGAGAAAATGATATAAAAAAGCTCAAATGACATCTGGGAACAATTTTATAGAAATCTTCAAATGTAAATATTTAGTAAACTCTGAATATTTAAAAGATATTTTATCTGAAAACAAAATGGGAGCCCACATTAAAAATGGAATTTTAGTTAAAAACTCTGATATTAAAATTGCTCTAGAGATTATCTCAACTCAAGACATTGATGAAAGTGAAACAATAGACCAAGAAAACTTTATGACCGAGTATAAAGAATGGAATGATAACAACCTTAACCCAGGTCATTATCTAGGAGGTAATATTCCATTTTTTATAAAAACCCGTTCAAATCATCTTTTTTGGGGAATTGCTACCTTGGGATTTTTTATTTTACAAGCTGTAACACTTATTTATTCTTCAAATTTTAGTTTATGGTTTAATTACCAAAATGAGAAGAAACGCAAAAAAATAACAAATAATAATAGTGGAACCAAGCCGCATAAATACCAAATGTAACAATCGTAAATAAAGTCCATTTCAAAAACTTTTTTATAAATTCCTTTCTATTTCCACGATAGCCAAATCTTATTCCACGATACGAAGTTCTACTCATTCTATAACGAAACGATCCATGTATTGCAAAAGGTATAATCATAAAAATAATTAGATACAAAATAGGATAGCTAACAAAGGAGATTTAAGAGCAAATAGAAACAAAGAATAAAAAGTCATTACAATAATATAGAATAAAATGAGCCTAGTAAAACCTCGGAACATTTCGTTCCCTGTTCCCGAAAAATGAAAGCGCTCGTTATTTAAATATCGTTTGTCCATAGATATAGCTTAATTTCTTAGCTATTGCCCAAGCCAAGGGTAATAGAGCTCCAATGTAATAACTGTTAACAGCCAATTAAAAATCATTATTGAAAAACATTCTGAGCCTTTACCAAAAAATTCTAAATGATAACTTTATTGTTGATTTGAGTTTTGTGTCACTAAGTTTTCCATTTATATAAATTATTTATTATCAAAACTTTAATATATTATTATCAATCTAGAAAATATAATATTTTTTCCATGTAAAAATAAAAAAGGGACACTCATTCTGAATATCCCTTTTTCTGTATGAATTATTTATTCAATAAAATAATTTAAAGAATTTAATTAGCCACTTCAGCTCTCATTTCTTTGCCTTTAAATTTCATAGAAGAAATGTTATTAAGGATTTCGTTTTTGAATGATTTCTCTACTTCAAAGAATGTGAACTTATCCAAAATTTCAATATCCCCAATATCAGCTCTTTTCTTGGATTTTTTAGTTGATTTATTAATAATATCCAACATATCTACTTTCTTTAATTGGTCTCTTTTTCCTAAATTAAAGAAAAATCTTACCATGTCAGAATTGGATTTTTTACCTTTTCTTCCTCCTCTATCTCTACTTCTTTCTCCCTTATCTCTTCTACCCTCTCTACGGCTTTCCTTGATATCACCTTCTTTTTTTAATTTTTGGTCTGATAAGTCGTTCCTATTTTTATAGTATAAAGCTAAATCTCTCAACTGAAATTGTAACAACTGATGCACCAGTTCCTCTTTTGAAAACTGCGATAAATCAGGAATAAGACTATCATCAAAATCAAAATAAGTTTCATGTTCTGTAAACAAATGCTCAAATACTCCTGCTACTTGGGCTTTAATGATATCTTCTCCTTTAGGGATTGGTTTTTCTTTAAGTTCTATCTGAGTTTGAACTTTAATATGTTTCAGCTTTCTTGTTTCTTCAGGCTTTATAAGAGCCATAGAAATACCATCTTTCCCTGCACGCCCCGTTCTACCACTTCTATGAACAAAAACTTCAGGGTCATCAGGTAAAGAATAGTGAATCACATGAGTAAGTGAGTCCACATCCAACCCTCTAGCCGCCACATCTGTAGCTACTAAAATATCAATATTTTTAAGTCTAAACTTCAGCATCACTGTATCTCTTTGTGCTTGAGATAAATCTCCATGTAAAGCATCAGCGGCATAGCCATTCTGCATTAGATAGTCAGCTACTTCTTTAGCTTCCATTCTAGTACGACAGAAAATAATGGAATATTGATTAGGATTAGCATCTATAAGGCGCTTAAGTGCTTCTTTCTTCTGTCTATAATTTACCACGTAATATTCGTGGCTGATATTCTTCTTAACAGCATTGATAGAACCTACAGAAATACGATGAGGATTGGTAAGGTAACTTTTAGAAATCCTTTCAACTTCTTTATTCATCGTAGCTGAAAAGAGTAAAGTCTGTTTGGTTTCTGGTGTTTCGCTTAGAATGGTTTCTAAATCGTCTTTAAAGCCCATAGAGAGCATCTCATCAGCCTCGTCTAATACCAACCAATGGATACTTGAAAAATCTAATGCTTTTCTGTTAATTAGGTCTATCACTCTACCTGGTGTTCCTACAATAATCTGAGGCTTATCTCTAAGGCTACGAATTTGGTCTGTAATACTACTACCACCGTAAACCGCTACAGATTTAATATTAGGTTGATATTTGGAGTAATTTTTTATGTCTTTTGCTATTTGTAAGCAAAGCTCTCTAGTAGGACAAAGTACCAAAAGTTGGATTTTTCTACTAGTGTCATCTATCATATCTAAGATAGGTAATGAAAACGCTGCTGTCTTCCCCGTTCCTGTTTGCGCTAGCGCTATCAGATCTCTAACATCTGATAAAATAAAAGGAATACTTTGTTTTTGGATCTCCGTAGGAGTTTCAAACCCCATTTCGCCAACTGCCTTAAGAATTTCAGGACTTAAATTGGACTCGCTAAATAAATTCATTAAATATTATAAAATTTCTGCAAAGATACGGATTTTTTATTTGATACTTAATTCTAATATTCAGTCTAAGTTTGAATGAATAGGACTTATCCTTCAATAAAAATAGATTATATCAATCTATTGATACTCTTGGCAGTTTGTTTTCGTTGATAATCGTCTAGGAATGTTCTTAACTGCCTAATAACTAGCGGTGCTACATAAACAAGAAGTAAGCCTATAGCTCTTTTCTTCCAATTAGGATTTTTAAGATTTTTTTTAGCATAGTTGCTGACTGTACCTACTAAGCCAACTTTGAGAAAGCCATCCACTACACTTTCTGCTAACCCTTCATTTTTCAATGTTAAAAATGAAGAGTCTGAGTTTCTGTTAGATACTCTATTTTTAATTTCTTTTGTGAACTCTTTTACAATATTACCTGTATTTATAGAAATTTTGTTAGTGCCACCTTCGTTACTTCTCTCTTCTATAAACTTATCGGTAAATCCTTTAGTTATTAAGCTTAAAGAACTTTTAGGATTTTTGAAAGCAATTACTTTTTCCATATCGGAAATTTCATTTTTCAACAAGGATTTTTGAGCTCTTAATTCGGAAAGACTTCTATATTTAGTACCCATATTATTTGTTTATAGATTTTATAATTATATTAGCAATCCCCTCTTTTATAGAATTTTTGAGTAGTAAAAGTAGAATTATTAAAAATAAGTATATCCCAGAGATTATTAGAAAAGCATAAGCCATATTTTGTATATAATAGCCTAGTAGTATAGCTAATCCTATATTGAGAAATATAAATAAAAATAAGAAGAAAATACTTAAAATAACTAAGAAAGCTATATTACTTGCTTTAATAGACATTTTTTCGGTAGCTTCCATTTTTATTAAATCAAGCCTTTTTTGTGCGTAATTCTTAAAGAAGTTTATCATCAATCTTATTTTTGTCTAATTTTTATGAAAAAGGAACTGTATTTCAAGTTCCTTTTTTTATTCGTGTATTTTTTACTTCAAGCCATCTAATTCTGACTCTACATCTTTAGCTACTTCATTAGCTTTATCTACTACTTGACCTTTGTATTTATCATAAGTTTCTTTAACATTAGAAACCACTTTATCTACATTAGATTTAGTTTTTTCTGATAAATCTTGATATTGGTCTCTTACTTTTTCATAGGCTTTTTTGTATTCTTTTCCTGCTTGATCCTTTAAATCCTCAGCCTTTCTTTTCAATTTTTTTCTAGTAGTCTTTCCTTCTTCCGGAGCATAGAGCATTCCCAAAGCTACCCCTACAGCCGCTCCAGCTAAAAGACCTACTAACACACCTACTGAATTATTTCCTCTTTTTGACATAATAATTTATTTTTATGGTTAATAATTTAAGCTACAATGATATGATTATCATAACAACAATCATACCATTATAACCTTTATTTTTTGAGACTATCTTCTACAGCCTTCATTTCCTTTACTTTATCTTCTTTACGTAACGTTTGGTAAACTCCTTTTAATAAACTTACAATTTCAGAATTTTTAGGCTCTAAAGAATACCATTTTTCTAAATAAGGTAGCCCCTTAGCAAATCTATCTCTTCTATCTTGTAAGATTTTATTAAACTCGTCCATTTTTTTTGCTTTTCTAGCAGCTTCTGCTTTCTCTATAATTTTACCGTCATCACCTAACATATAAACATTATAGAATATACCTTGAATAGCAGGAATATAATCAGGGTCTATTTCTAAAGCTCTTTTAAATGCACCTTCTGCTTCATTTAATTTAGCCTCATCTTTACTTAAAAGAACTCCTAAATTATACCAACTTACTTTATCATTTGGATTAGCCTCCAACTGCTTCTTAAGATTGTTAACAAACTCGTTAGTTTTTCCAGATTTATAGTAAGCAGTTCCTTGAAGCTCTGATAGCTTATTACTTTTAGGAAATTTTTTTATCCCTTTATCTAACAAAACTAAAGCATCATCATATTTTTCGGAGTCAATGAGCAAAGCTGCATTCGTTTCATATAACTCCTGCTCTATACTAGGCGTTTGCTCTGTTTTAAAATCAGTATAATCACCAGCTCCACCTAATTTCTTGAAGGTTTCAAAGGTATTTTTATCTAAATTTTCCTCCTGTCCTGTTTTCTTATTTTTAGCCTTATACAGCGTAGTTACTCCTGTATATCCACTATTAATAAGCTTAGAATAAACATCTATAGCTTTAGATTTATTGTCTGCTAATGCATAGTTAAGAGCACCATAATATTCATACAGTTTATCATCTGTCCCCACGGCTTTCAATAAATTATAAACTTCCAAATATCTCTCCGCAGCTTTATTATGATCCTTAGCCTGATATGCTTTATACGCTTCATCACCTGCTGTTTTAAGAATAGGATTTATAATTTGAGGTAACTTATCTGATAATTTTGACGCATAAACCTCTTCCTTCAACCCTGATATACCACTAGTGTCAGCAGCTTCTTTTCCTACGAAATAAACTTTATTTTTTTCAGCATCTTTTCCTGTATAGATTTTAGACTTACTTAAATCTCCTATTTTACCTAGCCAAGTAGCTCCTTCTGTAGTTTTACCAGACTTTATAAGAGCTACTCCTTTAGAGTAATAATATTGTTCTAATAAACTAGGCTCTACTAAATATGATTTGCTACCAATAAGAACTTCTGCTTTTGAAAGTTCTGCATTAGTAACTGCGATATCACCTGACTCTATTGCTTTGAACGCATTTTGAATTTCCTTTTTTTGTGAAAATGCTAGTGTTGTTGAAAACACAGCAATACTTAAAATAACTTTTTTCATACTATTTTAATATATTTATTATTTTATTTTGAATACTATTCCTCTGAATTTCCTTCAGACGGATTTACAGCTTCATCATTAGATTCTTCTATCTCCTCGTCCTCTACATCTTTTTCTGCCTCCACTTTTGCTACGGCTGCTATTTCATCATTATTTTTAAGATTAATTAGCCTTACACCTTGGGTATTTCTACCCATAACACGCATATTATCTACCGACATTCTTATTGCAACTCCTGATTTATTGATAATCATTAAATCGTTACCATCTACTACTGATTGTATCGCAATAAGTTGTCCCGTTTTTTCGGTAATATTGAGGGTAATCACTCCTTTACCTCCACGGTTAGTCACACGATAATCCTCTACCGCAGTTCTCTTACCATAGCCCTTTTCAGAAACTACTAAAACCGTTTCGTTCTCCATATCGTTTACAACTATCATACCAATTACCTCATCGTTGTCTTCCAGAGAAATACCTCTTACGCCAATGGAAGTTCTACCTACTGCTCTAGCTTTCTCTTCTGGGAAACGGATACATTTACCATTTTTAGTCGCTATCATTATTTCGGAGTTACCGTTAGTAAGTCTTGCTCCTAAAAGCTGGTCGTCCTCTCTAATTTCTATGGCGTGGATACCATTGGTTCTAGGTCTAGAATAAGCCTCTAATGAAGTTTTCTTGATAGTTCCGTTTTTGGTAATCATTACCACATACATCTGCTTAACATACTCAGAGTCCTTTAAATCATTGGTTCTAATGTAAGCCTTGATTTTATCATCAGGTTCTATATTGATTAAGTTCTGTATTGCTCTACCTTTAGCTGTTTTGGAGCCTTCAGGAATTTCAAATACTCTCAACCAGTAGCACTTACCTTTTTCCGTAAAGAATAGCATATACTGGTGATTGGTAGCAGAAACAATGTATTCTAAGAAATCTTCGTCTCTTGTAGATGCCGCACGGTTGCCCACTCCACCTCTACTCTGAGTTTTGTATTCTGAAAGGAGGGTTCTCTTGATGTATCCAGCGTGAGAAATAGTAAGTACCACTTCTTCATTAGGAATAAAGTCTTCTATGGACATTTCACCTCCAGAATAGTCTATTTCCGTTCTTCTTTCATCACCATATTTTTCTTTAACTTCTAGCAACTCATCTTTAATGATTTGGTAGCATCTAGCTTCGTTAGCAAGGATATCTTCCAAGTCGTTAATTAAATCCATAATAGCTTTGTACTCATCACGGATTTTATCTAACTCCATACCTGTAAGCCTAGCTAATCTTAAATCTAAGATGGCTTGAGCCTGTATGTCCGAAAGTTCAAACTCTGCAATCAATCCTTCTTTAGCAGCCTGTGGCGTTGCTGAATGTCTAATGATAGAAATTGCTTTATCTAAAGTGTCTTGAGTTGCAATAACCTTCATAAAACCTTCTAAAATATGAGCTCTTTCTCTTGCTTTTTTAAGCTCATACTGGGTTCTACGAATTACAATCTCGTGGCGGTGCTCCACAAAGTGAACGATAATATCTTTTAGGTTAAGCTGTTGTGGTCTACCCTTTACTAAAGCAATATTATTAACACTAAACGAAGTTTGTAACGCCGTATATTTATACAATAGGTTAAGAACTACATTAGGTATTGCATCGTTTTTAAGTTCGTAAACCACACGCATACCTCTCCTATCAGACTCATCTCTAATCTCGTGAATACCTTGTATTTTATCTTCTTTTACCAACTCTGATGTTCTAGCTATCATTTCAGCTTTATTCACCAAATAAGGGATTTCGGTAACGATAATAGCATTACGGTTTCCAATCTCTTCAAAAGCGACTTTAGCTCTTAATACAATTCGCCCTCTTCCTGTATGGAACGCATCTCTAACTCCATCATAGCCGTAGATAATTCCTCCCGTAGGGAAGTCAGGAGCGATGATGTATTTCATCAACTCATCTATTTCTATATTCTTATTATCTATGTAGGCACAGATAGCATCTACCGATTCCGATAAGTTATGAGGCGCCATATTAGTTGCCATACCTACCGCAATACCAGAAGTACCATTTACTAAAAGGTTAGGTATTTTAGTAGGCAACACTGTAGGCTCCTGTAAACTATCATCGAAGTTATTTTGAAAATCAACAGTTTCTTTATCTAAGTCTGATAGAATTTCATCGGATATTTTTTTCAGCCTGGCTTCGGTATAACGCATAGCTGCTGGTGGGTCACCGTCCATAGAACCAAAGTTACCTTGACCATCTACTTGCGGATACCTTAAACTCCACGGTTGTGCCATACGCACCATAGCGTCATAAACGGAGCTATCACCATGTGGGTGATATTTACCCAAAACATCTCCTACAATTCTGGCAGATTTTAAATATTTTTTATTTGAAAAAACTCCCAATCCATACATACCATACAAAACCCTACGATGTACAGGCTTTAATCCGTCCCTTACATCTGGCAAGGCACGAGATACAATAACGGACATTGAGTAGTCAATATAAGAGGACTTCATTTCGTCCACAATATTGATAGGTATCAACCTTTCTCCTTCTTTATGCATAAGTCTTTTTTATTATACTAAATTATTACTTCAATTTTACATTAAAATCAAAGGGCTAATTTACAAAAAAATACCGATTTTTGCAGGATATTTTACCAATTTATTTATAACACACTTAGAAATGAGTATATTAAGTTTAACATTCCATTGTGAACAAGGAAGCATACCCGAATGGAAAACATACTTCAACGAAAGTATCATAAACTATTACAGAAAAACACAAAATTTAAAACACTATATCGCTTCCGAAGTAGAAACTGAAAGACTACAAGAAGGGACTAATTTTAATCTGTTACTTATTTTTGAAACTGTAGAAGACAGAACTATCTTTATTAAAAATGAGTTACCTAACATTACTATGGAAGTAGAAAAAATATTTGGAGAGAGAGTTTTAGTTTTTGCTACATTATTAAACCCAACAAGTTTTAATCTTTAAAAGTTTCAGAATTTCAATAAATAAAGATTTTATCAAATAAACTTAACACGGATTATCACGAATTTTATTTTTATCTCTTTTTTTTAATTTGTATATTTGTAATCTTTAAAAAATCATAAAGAATAATGAGTAATAAACAATATACAGCTAGTAGTATCCAATCTTTAGAAGGAATTGAACATGTGAGGTTAAGACCCTCTATGTACATTGGAGACGTAGGAGTAAGAGGTTTGCACCATTTGGTATATGAGGTTGTAGATAACTCTATAGATGAGGCTTTAGCAGGATACTGCGATACCATTACGGTTACCATTCATGAGGGTAATGCTATTAGTGTAAAGGATAACGGACGAGGAATCCCTGTAGATTTTCACGAAAAAGAACAAAAATCTGCCCTAGAGGTAGTAATGACGAAAATAGGTGCTGGTGGTAAATTTGATAAAGATTCTTACAAGGTATCTGGTGGACTTCACGGTGTAGGGGTTTCATGTGTTAATGCTTTATCTACGAGTACCATTGCTACCGTTTACAGAGAAGGAAAAATTTATCAACAAAAATATTCTAAAGGTAGAGCTTTAGAAGATGTTCAAGAAATAGGAACTACCGACTATAGAGGTACAGAGGTTTTCTTTCAGCCAGATGACAGTATTTTCAATGAATTAGTTTACAATTACGATACTCTTTCTGCTAGACTTAGAGAGTTAGCATTTTTGAATAAAGGTATCAATATCACTATTACAGACGAGAGAGTAAAAGACGAAAAAGGAGAGTTCTTAACAGAAACTTTCCTATCCGAAGGTGGTCTTAAAGAGTTTGTAGAGTTCATAGATGGTAACAGAGAATCCATTATGGAGAATGTTATCTTTATGGAAGGCGAAAGAGATGATATTCCTGTGGAAGTTGCAATGAGATACAATACTTCTTTCACGGAAAACTTACACTCGTATGTCAATAATATAAATACCCACGAAGGAGGTACACATCTCACTGGATTTAGACGAGCTCTTACAAGAACTCTGAAAAAATATGCAGACGACTTAGGTATTCCTCAAAAGGAGAAGGTAGAAATTACAGGTGATGACTTCCGTGAAGGACTTACAGCTGTAATCTCTGTAAAAGTAATGGAGCCTCAGTTTGAAGGACAAACCAAAACAAAACTTGGTAACTCCGAGGTGTCTGGTGCAGTGGATAAAATAGTAGGTGAAATGCTTACCAACTTCCTAGAAGAAAACCCAACCGAGGCTAAACAGATTGTACAAAAAGTAGTTCTAGCAGCTAAGGCAAGGCAGGCAGCTAAGAAAGCTAGAGAAATGGTACAGCGTAAATCTCCTATGGGAGGAGCGGGACTACCTGGTAAACTTTCGGATTGTTCATCAAAAGACCCAGCCGAATCAGAAATATTCCTTGTAGAGGGAGACTCTGCAGGAGGTACCGCAAAACAAGGAAGAGATAGGCATTTCCAAGCCATTCTACCATTAAGAGGTAAAATTCTTAATGTAGAAAAATCTATGATACACAAAGTTTACGAAAACGAAGAAATAAAAAATATCTATACTGCTCTAGGTGTAAGTGTAGGTACAGAAGAAGATAGCAAGGCTCTTAATTTAAGCAAACTTCGTTATCATAAAATTGTAATTATGACCGATGCCGATATTGATGGTTCTCACATCTCTACACTTATACTTACCTTCTTCTTCCGTTATATGAAGGAACTTATTGAACAAGGTTATGTTTACATTGCATCACCACCTTTATATCTTCTTAAAAAAGGTAACAAAAAGGTATATGCTTGGAATGAGAAAGAGCGAGAAGAAAAAACCTTAGAAATGTCTGCCGATGGTAAAGGCGTAGAAGTACAAAGGTATAAAGGTCTTGGGGAAATGAACCCAGAACAACTTTGGGAAACTACACTTAACCCTGAAAACAGAATTCTAAAGCAAGTGAACATAGAAAATGCAGGTGAAGCAGATAGAATCTTCTCTATGCTTATGGGAGACGAAGTTCCTCCAAGGAGAGAATTTATAGAGAAAAATGCAGTTTATGCCAAAATTGATGCATAATCAAAAACTGTTTTTCCAAAGTAATAATAAATAAAAAAGCCAAGTTTAATTCTTGGCTTTTTTCATTTCTATATAACCTCCATTTTATTTAGCTCTTCCCAAAAGCAGGATATCATTAGCTATAATTTCGGTAACATAGCGTTTATTTCCTTCTTTATCATCATAACTTCGGTAGGTTAACTTCCCCTCAACAGCTATCTCTTTACCTTTGGTAACATACTTTTCTATAATTTCTGCTAGTCCTCCCCAAGCCACCACTTTATGCCATTCCGTCTGCTCTATCCTCTCTCCTTGTGCATTTTTGTAAATTTCGTTAGTAGCTATAGAAAGATGAGCTACTTTAGTATTATTAACCTCTTTAATTTCTGGCGTGTTACCCACATTACCAATAAGTTGAACCTTGTTTTTCATAATAGATTTATTTTTAAATTATATTTTAGTTTCTACGATTAAAAGTCTTTTACATTCACAAGGCAAAGATGAGCTATCGTCAGAATAATACTCGGTATAAAATTATTTACTTTCGACTAAAACCATTTGTAATTATTTGTAATCGGATAATAAGTTTTGTTTATACATTATTTTGCTTAAATTTCCACTTAGAATTAATGAGTCCAAATGAACAGAATGAATATAAAATTAACAAGGCTACTACTCATACTTAACTACAAAAATTTTGACGGTACGAAAACAATTCTTAAATTAGAAAAAAGTTGAATAAAGGTACCGCTAATAACAGTAGTTTTGCAAAAAGCGGGGTTGAATTGCTTTTGTGTTAAACTTAATATCCGCAAAATATTTATCTTCGACCTAAAATTTTATGAAAACGAAATGCGTTAAAGATTATGAAAATGTTTATAAACCTTAATACTATTGTTTCCGTTATATCACTTTTTACATTACTTGGATGTTCAATTAGAACGGATTTTTTTATTCAGAATTTAACAAATGTAAATCAAATTATAAGAATAAAATATCTCTATAACATTTCTAATGAAATTCAAGAGGATAATTTTGAGAAATTTAGTTTTGATTACGAGAATGAAATCATAGAACCATCAAACTTTAACAAAAGTACAAATCTAAAATCTCTAAAAAAAATTGAAGTCAAAGATTCGGTTATTATTATTGATATTCCAAAACATTCCACAGTAAGAATTGATAAAACTCATAATTTTAGATGGACGTCGTTAATAGATTTTATTGAAATTAAAGGGAAAAAGCATAATATAAAGGACATAGAAATAAAATCCATAAAGCTCAGAAATGATTATGTTTATAAAATTGAATAAAAAACTAGTATCTAAAAAACTCAGTAATATTTATATGCAAAACGCTTTTATTTCTACAAATTTACTTAATTTCGAGTTCTTAAAAGTATTTGTTATGATTAAGATTCTCCTCTGCAAATACTCAGCCATCTAAGCTAATAATGCACTATGAAACAATGTCTTGAATGTAACGAAACAATAGTAGGTAGAGAAGATAAAAAATTTTGCTCTGATAGTTGCCGAAATTCCTACAACAACCGTATGAATAAGGATCATACCAATCTTATGCGAAATACAAACAATCAACTAAGAAAAAATTATAGGATATTATCTGAACTAAATATAGAGGAAAAAACTAAAGTTCCTAAAATAAAACTCTCTAACAAAGGATTTAATTTTGATTTAATTACCTCTATCATCAATACCCAAAACGGCAAAACCTACTTTTTTGTTTATGACCAAGGCTACCTGCCATTAGATGAAGAATGGCTTCTTTTGGTAAAAAAGAAACAATAACTATTACTTTAAACCATCCAATGGGCTTTTTATTGTCCGCTGATGTTCGGAAGTAACCTGCGTATAGATTTGAGTAGTCTTGATATTATTATGTCCCAAAAACTCTTGTATATATCTTATATCTGTCCCCATTTCCAAAAGATGAGTAGCATAGCTATGCCTTAAACCGTGTATGCCTACTGTCTTATTTATACCTGCCTTTCTCATCGCAGTCTTAAAAACCGACTGAACCGACCTTACCGAATACATACCTCCATACTGTCCTTCAAATAGATACTTTTTAGGTTTATACTCTCGATAGTAGGCTCTAAGTTCAGGCAAAATACTTTCAGGCAAAGGCACCATACGGTCTTTTTTACCTTTAGCATTCTCAATCCGTACACGCATAGTTTCGCTACATATATCCTCTAGTTTTAAATTAACAATCTCACTTACTCGCAAACCCATACCATAGCAAAGTTGTAACATACATCTATGTTTGAGGTTGGTGGTTACTTCAAATATTTTTAAAATCTGCTTTTTATTTAAACTCTTTGGTAACTGTTTTTTCTTTTTGGGGCGAGGAATATCAAAAAACATTTTTTTGCGATGTAAGGCTTGCTCAAAGTAAAATTTAATAGCATTGATACGACTGTTTATTTCTGCCTCCGAAAGTTTTAAATTCTCAAAACAATAGAGAAAATAAGACCTTAAGCGTTCTTCGGACAATTCATCTACTGGAAAATCTTTTAGAACATAAAGCAGTTGGGCAAACTCTACGGCATAAGTTCTAAGCGTATTTCGACTGTATCCTTTTAGTTTTAAATGCTCCTGAAAAAGCTCAAAAGCAGGGCGATTAACCGCTTTTATTTTTGAAAATACCATTTTGCCAACCAATGGCTCTTCTGTAATACTAAAAAGGGTTCTATAATGTCTATTGTTAGGTACATACCAACTTTTTTGACTAGCCGACCAACGGGCAGTGGTATGTTCTTTAAGAAGGTCAATAAGCTCCTTCTGATACGGAAAAGAAATCCATATCACATTTTTCTCACGGTGTTCTCCAACTTTCGTTTGGTATAAGGAGCTATTCCAGTGCATATCTTTTTTAATTTACTCTTCTATTCTATCCAATATTTCTCTTGCTTGGTCAGCATTACTCTCGTCTACCATAAGGATATAGTTTTGGTTTACAGGCATTACAGCTACATTATTAACATACTCATTTTTAATATAGCTTTCTATACCTTCAGATAAAAGTTTAGATTTCATAATCTCTACTTCGTATAGAAATCCTGACTCAAATATTTTTACCATAACCAAATTTATTTTATTCAAATATAATAATTTTTAACTATATTAGTAGCGTTTAAACATAACCTTATCACATTAGTATGAGTTATTATCCACTTAATAGTATCCCAGACTATTACATGCTAGATAACCTTCTTACCGAAGAGCATAAATTGGTTAGAAATTCTGTGAGACAATGGGTGCAAAGTTCTGTAATTCCTCAGATAGATAACGCTGCACAAACACATAAAGAAATCCCCAACCTAATGCAACAATTGGGTACAATAGGAGCTCTAGGAGCCTATATTCCAAAAGAGTATGGTGGTGCTGGGCTAGACCAAATTTCCTACGGCATCATTATGCAAGAGTTAGAAAGAGGAGACTCTGCGGTGCGTTCTGCGGCTTCGGTGCAAGCATCATTAGTAATGTATCCTATTTTTGAATTCGGAACAGAGGAACAAAAAAGAAAATTCCTACCTTTACTCGGAGCGGGTGAAATTACAGGAGCTTTCGGGCTTACCGAACCCAACCACGGCTCTAATCCGTCTGATATGGAAACTCGCATTAAAGATATGGGCGATTATTTTTTGCTTAATGGAGCTAAAATGTGGATTACCAATGCTCCTACTTGCGACATTGCTATTGTTTGGGCTAAAGATGAAACCAATACTATTAGAGGGTTAATTGTAGAAAGAGGAATGGAAGGTTTCACTACTCCAGAAACACTCAATAAATGGAGTTTAAGAGCCTCTAGAACAGGAGAATTGGTATTTCAAAATGTGAAAGTCCCTAAAGAAAATCTCCTACCGAATGTAAAAGGAATTAAAGGTCCATTATCCTGTCTTAACTCTGCTAGATATGGAATTTCTTGGGGCGTTATAGGTGCTGCTATAGATTGCTATTGCACCGCAGTACAATACGCCAAAGAGCGTACACAGTTTGGGAAACCTATTGGTAGTTTTCAACTTCAACAAAAGAAATTAGCCGAGTTTCTCACAGAAATTACTAAAGCTCAACTTCTTTCGTGGCGTTTAGGTTTGCTTAAAAATGAAAACAAAGCTACTCCAGCACAAATCTCTATGGCTAAAAGAAATAATGTAAAAATGGCATTAGACATTGCTAGGGAAAGCAGGCAAATACTAGGTGCTATGGGGATTATGGGAGACTTCCCTATGATGCGACACGCCGCCAATCTAGAATCTGTAATTACTTACGAAGGTACTCACGATATTCATCTTTTAATAACAGGTATGGATATCACGAGTATTAGTGCTTTCTCATAAAAATAAACTATAAAAACAAAATTTAAACTATGAACGAAAAAGACAAACGATTTATCGCTTTATGGCAAAACTTACGACAAAGTAGGCTTAAGTTTTCGGTAAGGCAAGGCGTCGTAATCGCCTTTATGTTTATACTTATTGCTGCTCCTATCAATTATTTCATTACTCAACCTGATGATTTTAAAGCCTTTTTAGGAAAAAATGGGATTATTTGGTTGGCAGCTTCGGCTATTCTTAGCCTGTACTACTACTTTGTGGGCTTTAATAAGTATGAAAAAAGGTATAAAAGTTTAATAAATCAATAGAATTAAATCTGAACAATGATAGATAAAACAGTTAAAAATGTACAAGAAGCCTGCGAAGGTATCAAAGACGGAATGACCATTATGCTTGGCGGATTTGGGCTATGCGGAATCCCAGAGAATAGCATTGCTGAGCTGGTAAGAAAAAATGTAAAAAATCTCACTTGTATTTCTAATAATGCAGGTGTTGATGATTTTGGACTAGGACTTTTACTTCAAAATAAACAAATAAAAAAAATGATTTCTTCCTATGTGGGAGAAAATGCCGAATTTGAAAGACAACTACTAAGCGGAGAGTTAGAGGTAGAACTTATCCCACAGGGGACTCTAGCGACTAGATGTTTGGCTGCGGGGTATGGTATGCCTGCTTTTTTCACACCTGCTGGCGTAGGGACAGAAGTTGCCGAAGGTAAAGAGGTCAGAAACTTTAATGGTAAAGATTATCTTTTAGAATATGCTTTTGATGCTGATTTTGCCATCGTTAAAGCTTGGAAAGGCGACACAGCAGGAAATTTAATATATCGTTCTACTGCTAGAAATTTTAATCCACCAATGGCAATGGCTGGTAAAATTACGATTGCAGAGGTAGAAGAACTTGTACCTGCAGGAACATTAGACCCTGACCAAATACATACTCCTGGAATTTATGTACACCGTATTTTCCAAGGAGAAAATTACGAGAAGAGAATAGAGCAAAGAACCGTAAGAAAAACCAATCAAGACTAAACTTAATTATGGCTTTAACAAAAGAACAAATAGCACAAAGAATTGCTAAAGAAATAAAAAATAATTCCTATGTTAATCTAGGCATAGGTATCCCTACCCTAGTTGCCAACTACATTCCGAAAGGCATAAATGTTGTATTGCAATCCGAAAATGGGTTACTCGGAATGGGACCCTTTCCAGAGGAAGGCAAAGAGGATGCAGATTTAATAAACGCAGGTAAGCAAACCATCACTACTTTACCAGGTTCAGTAGTTTTTGATTCAGCGATGAGTTTCGGTATGATTAGAGCTCAAAAAGTAGATTTAACCATACTAGGAGCGATGGAAGTTTCCGAAAGCGGAGACATCGCTAACTGGAAAATACCGGGTAAAATGGTAAAAGGTATGGGAGGTGCGATGGATTTAGTTGCTTCCGCAAAGAATATTATTGTGGCAATGCAACAGGTGAATAAACACGGCGAGTCTAAACTTCTCCAAAAATGTAGCTTACCTCTTACAGGAGTTAAATGTATCAAAAAAGTAGTTACAGAGCTTGGCGTTTACGAAATAGTACCCGAAGGAGGCTTTAAATTATTAGAAAAAGCACCTAATGTAAGCCTAGACGATATTAAAAAGGCAACAGCTGGGAAACTCATTATAGAAGGAGAAATCCCAGAAATAGTTTTAGATTAAAACAAATATATATTATGGAGGATAGAAAAACAAAACTAGAGCGTTTTGAAGAAAGTGTGTTATCTAAATATCAGATTTACAACAGTATTTTTATGACATTACCTTTCAGTGGTGTGTCTAATGTGGGGAGATTTTTGCCTCTGTTTGGCGAAGAATGTAAAAAAGGCTATCAAGATAATAAAACACCTACCGAAATCGTAGAAGAGTTTTTCAAAAAATACGCTCCACAATCCTCCGAAAAAGAAACTAACGACCTTCTGTTTAGGTTTATACAATATATTGAAAGGCAAGTAGTTTTATTTGATGCCATAGAAGATGCCGCCTTTTCCACAGTAAATAATATGGACGGACTGGGCAGTATCCGAAATATGAAAGAGAAAGCCGAAGCTCGTAACAAGGTTACTGAACTTAAAGCTACTCTACAAAAACTTAAAGTAAGACCTGTACTTACTGCTCACCCAACTCAATTCTATCCAGACTCTGTATTGGTTATCATTAACGATTTAACCCAAGCGATTAAAGATAATGACTTAACCACCATCAAAAAACTTCTAGCACAGCTAGGTAAAACGCCTTTCTATAAAAAGGAAAAACCAAGTCCGTTAGATGAAGCTATTGGGCTTATTTGGTATTTAGAAAATGTATTTTACCATTCTATGGGGAATATTTACAGCTATCTTAAAAAACATATTTTGAAAGATGAAGCTCTTAAAAACCCCGTGGTAGAACTAGGCTTTTGGCCCGGAGGCGATAGAGATGGTAACCCTTTTGTAAAACCAGAAACCACTCTAAAAGTAGCAGAGAGACTCAAAAAAAGTATTCTAAAAAACTACTATAAAGACATCAGAGTCCTAAAAAGAAGACTCACTTTTAAAGGAGTGGAACATTTAGTAAAAAATCTAGAAGACCAACTCTATAAAGCAGCATTTTTAGAAGAAGAAAACACTCTAACGCTTCAAGAGTTCAGACAATCTCTTGAAGAAATACGAGCCATTTTAATCTCAGAACATCAATCTCTATTTGTAGATGAGCTAGATGCTTTACTCTATAAAGTTGATATCTTTGGATTCTATTTTGCAAGTCTAGACATCAGACAAGATTCTAGAATCCATCGAATTGTGATAGAAGATATTGCAAAATCTACCTCTGGAAAAATTATTCCCGAGAACTATTCAAGCCTTTCCTGTGAAGAACAAATCCAAGTTTTATCACAAGTAAATGGTGTGTTAGACCTAACCTCATTTAACCAAGAAATCACTAAAGATACCTTAGGTTCTATCCTAATGATGATGGCTATCCAAAAAGAAAATGGAGAAAAAGGTTGCAACAGGTATATTATTAGTAATAATCAAAACGCAGCTAATGTACTAGAGGTATATACCTTACTGAAGCTTTGTGGTTGGCAGAACCCTACCGTAGATATTGTACCACTTTTTGAGACCATAGATGATTTGGACAATGCCGAAGAGGTAATGACAACGCTTTACCAAAATAAAGATTACAAAGAACACCTTAAATCTAGAGGCTATCAACAAACCATTATGCTCGGTTTTTCTGACGGAACTAAAGACGGTGGCTATCTAAAAGCCAACTGGAGCATCTATACCGCTAAAGAAAGACTTACCAAAATCTCTAGAGAATATGGTATAGAAGTTCTGTTTTTTGATGGGCGTGGTGGACCTCCAGCTAGAGGTGGTGGCAAATCTCACCAGTTCTATGCTTCTTTTGGTAAAGATATAGAGTCTGACGCTATACAAATTACAATACAAGGGCAAACCATTAGCTCTAACTTTGGGACTTTAGACTCTTCACAGTATAATTTAGAACAGCTTATTAGTGCTGGTGTTAATAATAAAATTTTCACTAGTGAACAAGCTAGTATTTCTTCTGAAGAGAAAGAAATTTTACAAGATTTAGCAGACATTAGCTATCAAAAATATACGGAATTTAAAAATCATCCTAAGTTTATCCCGTACCTCGAAAAGATGAGTACGCTAAAGTATTATGCTAAAGCCAATATAGGAAGTAGGCCTTCCAAAAGAGGTAATTCAGATACACTCAACTTTAGTGATTTAAGAGCCATTCCGTTTGTGGGTAGCTGGAGCCAACTAAAACAAAATGTACCTGGTTTTTATGGTGTGGGTACTGCTTTGGCTCATTATGATGCTAATGGAAATTTTGAAAAACTAAAGGCACTATATAAAAAATCTCTATTTTTCAGAACTTTACTAGAAAATAGTATGATGAGCCTTACCAAATCTTTCTTTAAACTCACGGAGTATATGAAAGACGATGTGGAATTTGGTGCTTTTTGGCAAGAAATTTATCAAGAATACCAACTTTCTAAAGAAATGCTCCTAAAACTTACAGAGTTTAAAAGCCTTATGGAAGACCACCCAGCTGGTAAAGCCTCTATACAAATGAGAGAAGAAATGGTTCTGCCTCTACTTACCATACAACAATATGCTCTAAAAAAAGTGCAAGACGGAAGTCCTCTTTCTGAAGTTTATGAAAATATGGTGGTAAGGTCTCTATTTGGAAACATTAATGCGAGTAGAAATTCTGCGTAGATATAGTTGTTTTATCTGCAAGTTTATCACAAATTTCGTTTAATAAAGAAAATTATGAAAAAAATTACAATTTTACTATTTGGTTTACTAATGTTTGGATTAACATATTCTCAAAAAATAAATGGCTTAAAAATATATAAACAGAATGAACAATATTCTGAGAATGATTCTATTCCCAAAATAATTAATCCGCAAAAATGGGAATTAGAAAAGCCAATTATACTTCTAAATGACAAATATGTAGCAAGTGAAGTTTTGAACACAATAAATCCTAAAAAAATTGAATCCATAAAAATTGAGAAGAATAAAGTTCAAATTGACGGAACTGAATATAACGGTAAAATCATTGTAAAAACAAAAGCAAACTACGATTTAAGTTTATTGAAAATAAAAGATTTTATTGAGAAATATGCTAGAATAAAGAATGGGGAGTATATATATTTTATTGATGGAGAAGTTCTAAATACTGATGAGAACTTAATGTATGTTGATGAAAAAAATATTATGCAAGTGAAAGTTACTAAACTCGATAAAACAGAAAAGTCAAAAAAATTATATTTTGTAAAATTATTGACACGAACAAAAGAAAATTTAAAAAAAGGAGATACAATATATATTCGTGGAAATGAATTGAGTGTAAATAATTAAAAAAACTGCAGCTAACATAGTATTTGCAAAGGGCGGGGTTAGGGAATGATAGGAGATTTTTTAATAATATTTCATCGTAAAATACTTTTCACTTCCACGATTTTGTTTAATCTAACATTTTTCCAAAAGACGGTCACAAATGAAATTAGTTTTATCAATTGTTTTTGTAATTTATTCTACATCTAAGTTTCAATCACAAACTATTGTAAATGACAATAAAGAAGTTAGTATAATATTTCCTTTTGAATATGTAAAGTATTCTCTTGCAACTTATTATCTTTTTACAATTAAGAACAATTCAAATTTTAATTATTTTATTGATACATCCGTGAATTCATTTTGGGGTAGAGCATTAATTTTAAAAAATGGGAAATACCTTCCTCAAAAATCATATTATTCAAGTGGTTATCCCGCTGAAAGAGAATATAGTGAATGTGAAAAAGATTTTCAAATCATTATGAAAGGAGAATCTAAAAATGTTCTATTACCAATATTTCAATATAATGGAACCTATGATTTTGATAGCAATAATAATTACAGGGTTGTAATAAGTAATCAAAAATTTTCAAGAACTATTTCTTCAGAAATGGGATGTAAAAAATATATTGAACAAATGGAAAACAAAGGCTATAAACTTTTGGAAGGAAATATAAATTTGAGTCTTAAAATTGTTGAGTAAAAAAATGGCGGAAACAATAAGCATAATTGGTGCAGGAATTGGCGGACTAACAACCGCCTTGATGCTGAAAAATAAAGGTTTCAATATAGAGGTTTTTGAAAGTTCAAAAGAAATAAAACCTGTTGGAGCAGGAATAATAATTGCAAATAATGCGATGCAGGTTTTTAAAAAGTTAGGCATTCAGGATAAAATTGAGAAGGCTGGCAACAGAATTTCCTGTATGAAAATTACGGATACACAACTAAAAAGTATCTCTGTAGTTGACCTGACCGAATACGAAAAAAAATATGGTGTACACAATATCGCAATACACCGAGGAGAATTGCAAAAAATACTTGTAAATGAAGTGGGCTATGACAATATAAGGCTCTCAAAACGGCTTATAAAAGTTCAAAAGTCTGAACCGTTTAAATTAACTTTTGAGGACTACTCAACCATGGAAAGTAAAATATTGATTGGTGCAGACGGTATAAACTCGGTAGTTAGAAAAGACTTATTTGAAGAAAGCAAATTACGAAATGCAAACCAAAAGTGTTGGAGAGGAATTTGTGAAATGAATTTACCTCAAAAATATCATAATGAACTTAATGAGGCATGGGGGAAAGGAAAACGATTTGGTTTCGTGAAAATTAGTGATAGAAAAGTATATTGGTATGCTTTAACAAATTCAAAAAACATAAAGCCTAACGAAATAAATTTATGTGAATTATTTAGTGAGTTTCACAGCGATATTTTGAAAATTATTTCTGCAACAGACAGAAATCAAATAGTAGTGAGTGATATTATTGATCTTAAACCAATTGATAAATGGCAAAAAAGAAATGTTTGCTTAGTTGGTGATGCAGCTCATGCTACAACACCGAATTTAGGACAAGGGGCTTGCCAAGCTATTGAAGATGCATATGTTCTAGGAAAGCTACTTGACAAAGGGATTAGTATAGAAAATACTTTTGAAAAATATGAAAATTTAAGACATAAAAAAGCTCACAAAATAGTAAATACAAGTTGGATACTTGGGAAAATAGCACATTTAGACAACCCATTTTTAGTCTGTTTAAGAAATAACATTTTAAGATTTACACCAAAATTTGTAAACAAAATACAAACGGATAAAATATTTAAACTAAACTAACAAAAGTGAGGCAAAAAATAGCTTCAATTGAACTTTGATGCTAAAGTTTCCAGTCTTCATCAATATCTAAAACATTATATAACATTTCATTCACAAATATTAAAAAAGCTACCTCAATTTTGAGATAGCTTTTTTAGTATTTAATCTTAGAAAATTTTACAATTTAAATCTCTGTATCCAAATCCCAATTCTCTAGATAATCGTGAACTGCTTTTAAGAACATTCCGCCCAGAGAACCATCTACCACACGGTGGTCATAAGAATGGCTCATAAACATTTTCTGTCTAATTGCAATTACATCGCCCTCTGGAGTTTCTAGTACCGCAGGTTTTTTAACAATAGCTCCTACTGCCAAAATAGCCACCTGAGGCAAAGGAATAATTGGTGTACCCATTAAATTACCAAAAGAACCAATATTAGAAATAGTATAAGTAGCTCCTTGAGTATCTTCTGGTTTTAGTTTTTTATTTCTCGCACGATGAGCCAAATCATTGATAGCTTTAGCTAAGCCACTTAAAGATAATTGGTCTGCGTTTTTAATTACAGGCACAATAAGATTTCCATCTGGTAAAGCTGTTGCCATACCTATATTGATATTTTTCTTCTTAATAATTTTATCTCCATCTACAGAGACATTAATCATTGGATAATCCTGAATAGCCTTCACTACCGCTCTTACAAAAATAGGCATAAACGTAAGCTTTTCGCCCTCTCTCTGTTGGAAAACATTTTTATACTTATTTCTCCATTTCACCACATTGGTAACATCACTCTCAATAAACGAACTTACGTGAGGAGCCGTGTGTTTACTACGCACCATAGAATCAGCAATAATTTTTCTAACTCTATCCATTTGTATCACTTCGTCTCCCTCAGAAGTGCTTACAGGTACAGAAGATACCGCAGACGCACTACTAGATGCTACCACCTGAGGCACTTCCTGCTTCATAACAGATGACGAAGATTGACCTCTATTCTCCACATATTTTAATATATCTTCTTTAGTAATTCTACCTTCTAGACCTGTACCTTGTATAGTTTTTAATTCAGCTTCCGAAATATTTTCTTCCTGAGCAATAGATTTCACTAAAGGCGACAAATATAAATCTCCTGAAAACTCTACTTTCAACTCATTTAGAGGTGCTTCTATTGTTTTTATAACATCAGCACTAGGAACTTCCTCTGCAGTTTCAACTACTTTTGGTACTTCTTGAATAGTATCTGATACGGCACCGCCCTCTGTTTCTAATATCGCAATAGCCTCTCCTACTTGTGCTACTTCGTCTTTTTGTTTTAAAATTTTAACAATCTTCCCCGAAACAGGAGTAGGAACATCTGAGTCTACTTTGTCTGTTGCTATTTCCACTACACTATCATCCTCGTTTACGAAGTCACCCTCATCAAATAGCCAAGAAATAATAGTTGCTTCCATAACGCCTTCTCCCATTGAAGGAAGTAATAATTTATATTCTGCCATTGTTTTATTGGTTTTTAGCAAAGATAATATTTTTTTAAACTTTCACACGAATTTCATCGTTCAATTTTTCAACGATAGCCTATTTAAACGCCATCTGTATCTCCCAACATTGGAACAAACTTATACACTCCAAAAGTTTCCTTTTCTATTTCTGTTTCAGAAATTTTGGTAAATCTATAAAGTATCTGCTCTTCTAAAGCCCCTAGCGGAATGACCATTTTACCTCCTACTTTAAGTTGCTTTAACAATTCCACAGGCAAAGTTTCAGCCCCGCAGGTTACAATAATTTTATCAAACGGAGCAAAAGTAGGCAATCCTAAAAAACCATCTCCAAAACTTTGAAAATGTGGACGAAGCCCTAAAATTTTAAACATCTTTTTAGAAAAATCAAATAGTTTTTTCTGTCTTTCAATAGTGTAAACTTTCGCTCCCATCACCATAAGAACTGCTGCTTGATAGCCGCTACCTGTGCCTATTTCTAATATTTTTTCTCCTTTCTCTACCTGTAATAATTCTGTTTGCTCAGCCACAGTAGAAGGGTGAGAAATCGTTTGATGTGCAGCAATAGGAAATGCTCTATCTTCGTAGGCATAATCCTCAAAAACACTTTCCAAAAAAAAATGACGAGGCAATGCTCCTATCGCTGATAGCACATTTTCATCACAAATACCCAATTTTTCTCTTAGATATTCTACCAATATTTTTCGTTTTCCTTTATGTACAAATGTATCTTTCATTTTATTTTTGGAAAAAGAAAGTTATTCTACTTTAAAATCAACAACAGCGTCTAATTTAGGATATTTTTTATCACTCACAAAGCGTTTACCTGTACAATCTATTTCCTTCCAACCTTTCTTTCTACTACAATCGCCCACCTCTACCACATAAGGCACAAAGCTAATTTCCTCATCTCCTTCATTATAAACTTCCTTATATTGTACTGCCACATCTAACACACAAGGGAAATTAGTATTTAGTTTTACATTCCTATAAATAATGTCATAATGAGTTTCTCTATTTTCTGGAATCTCAAAATACTTCTCATATCCGCCAGTTTCTCCTTTTAAATCAGCCATTGCCATCAAAGCATAGTAAAGAGCTTTAGTGTAGTAGTGTCTCGTATTTGCACGAGTATAATCATCAAAGAAATGCCCACCTTCAAACAAAACAGTAGGAATTCCTGCCTTCATAAAATTATCTCCCGTAGAAGTTGGGTAAAACTCATCTGAATAACGCCCTATTTGATTTGGAATTTCTAATGATAACTTGCTAAAAATCTCAGCAATCACCGCCATACTTTTCTTTCTATTTTCTGTAACTTCTCTCTCTACATTTTCAGATGGTGCTAAAAAAGATAAAGTCGCAGGATGAACCGCATCCGTTGTAAAAATAGTCCTTTGGTCGTGCAAATTAAGAGCATAGTGATAATCACCTCTCAAAACGATTTCTTTTAGAAGTCTCATTTCTAAAGAAGATTCTTTAATAAAGTCTCTGTTAATATCTATATCTAAAGCGTTTCTTCTCGTCCAAACTGCTGAACCATCAGGATTAAGCATCCAAATAAAATCCAATTTTATCTCTTGCCAAAGTTCTTCAGATAAAGATGGATTATATTCTAAAGATTCTAATAAATCCAACATAGCTAAAGTTGCAGTAGATTCATTACCGTGCATCTGACTCCAAGCGACTATATTGGTTCTCCCTTTTCCTATACTCATCATATAAATGGGTCTTCCCATAGGAGAAGTTCCTATCTGTTCTAAAACACTCCCATACTTCTCTTTTAGAAAAACAAACAATTTTTCGGGCGAAATATATCTATTTTTAAAGTTTACATTTTTAACATACGAAAACACATTTGTCATAACAAATATTTTTACTTCCACAAAGATAATACTAAAAAAGCAAAAACAATATTTTACTTTTGTAAATTATTTAAACACTCCTATATGACTAAATGTCTGTTGATAAAATTGTGGATTAAATACAATTCAATTAAAAATCATTAAATATTTAAAATCAGTGTTTTATAAATTTTATATAAAGTTATTTTTCAAATTAACTTTAATTATATATACAGCCATTTATCTTCATTTGTAGAAACTAACATTAAACACTTACAAATGTATATTTTACCGAAAACATACTTTTGTTTACATTTATAAATAGCTGGGATTTTTTATTTTCATATCTTTGCTTTATGACAAACGAAACTATATTTCTACTAGGATTTTTAATATTCATTGGGATTGTTATGGCTCTAGATTTAGGAGTACTTAGCAAAACAAAAAATAAAAAAACGGAAGGTATTTCCTTTAAGAAAGCCTTGCTGATGAGTGTTTTTGTAGTCTGCCTTTCTATGGTCTTCTACTCTATTCTGTTAGGATTTGGGCATCAATTACACGGCATTGATAGTATTGAAAAACTAGAAACCATTGTTCAGAAACATAGACATCCTATAAAAATAATCCCAAATGATTTGGAAACGAGCATCCAGATTTATAACCAAAATTTAGGACTAGAATATCTTACAGGCTATGTTGTAGAATACGCTTTATCGGTAGATAATATATTTGTAATTGTACTAATATTTACAGCTTTTGGCGTTGAGAAAAGGAATTACCACAGAGTGCTATTTTGGGGAATTCTAGGAGCTGTTGTTATGAGGTTTATGTTTATTTTCATAGGAGCGGCACTTATAGAAAGATTTGCTTGGATAATGTATGTTTTTGGAGCATTTCTAGTGTTTACAGGTATTAAAATGTTCCTTTCAAAAGAGGAAGAAGAAAGTATAGATACTGAAAAACATCCTGTAGTAAAGTTTGCTAATAAGTACTTTAAAGTTCATAATCAGTTTGTAGGAAATAAATTCTTTGTAAATATAGACGGAGTAAAAAAAATGACCCCTCTATTTCTAGTACTTATCATTATAGAATTTACCGACTTAATCTTTGCCGTAGATAGTATTCCTGCTATCTTCTCTGTTACTAAAGACCCTTACATAGTGTTCTTTTCTAATATTTTTGCAATCATAGGTCTTAGGTCTATGTTCTTCCTATTGGCAGGAATTATAGATAAATTTAGATTCTTAAAAATAGGTCTAGCGGTATTGCTTACCTTCATAGGAGCGAAAATGCTTCTGCATCATCAGCTAGATGAGCTTGGCTTTACCACTACACATTCACTTATCATAATTGTAAGTATTTTGGCTGTAAGCATTCTTACCTCTTTAATTCCAGCGAGAAAAACAGATTAAATTCTACGAATATTTACATATTTAAAATTAAATAAAGTGCTTATAATGAATTATTTATAAGCACTTTTTATTTTTGTAAATTTTAGTTTTTATCTTTACTTTACAAATGTTTATTGTTAACTCATTTATTTATTTTACTTTTGTAAAATTCAATGATTAACAATTGTAATCTCTATTTTATGAGTTTAAATGAAAGAATATCCAAAGTTATAGCTTATTCGGAACTTACCGCCTCTGATTTTGCTGACGAAATAGAAGTACAGCGTTCTAGTATTTCTCATATCACTTCAGGGAGAAACAAACCCTCTCTTGACTTTATTATAAAAATAAAAGACCGATTTCCAGAAATTGAATGGGATTGGCTCATCAATGGAGAAGGCGAAATGCTAAAAAGCGGTAATCCCTCCGAAAGTGATAATAAAGAGCAGCCCGCTTCTCCCCTCCCCGATTTATTTAGTTTTGAGGATAATTTTATCAGTGAGGAAAAAAAACAAGTTTTCCCTAATCCACGAGAATATCATAAAACGGAATTAGACACAGAAGCTGAACTTATACGAGAATCTCAGCCATTAGAAAATTCAGACTCCGAAAAGATTATTAACATTGAAAAAGAACCTAGCACTCCAAAAGTTAAAAGAGTGGTTTTATTTTTTGATAATGGAAAGTTTGAGAGCTACGAAATGTAATTACATTTTACTCTTTACTCAACCATTTATCTATCTCTTCAAAAGTTACTTCTCTTTGTTCAATCCAAGGAAAATGACCTGCTTTATCAATTATTACTAATGTTGATTTTGGCAAGTTGGTATGTAATTCTTTTGCATATTTAGGAGGATTATTGGTATCGTATTTACCATTGATAATCAATATTTTTGTATTGATACCTTTAAACTTGCTTTGAAATTCCAAATATTTTGAACGTTCTTCTACACTTTCTTGATAAAATTCATTATTGATAGGCAATCTTCTTCCTGCTTTTGATATTTCTTTAACAATTGGTATCACCTTTTGTGAACTATCTTCATTATAAGTCCACCATTTTAGTGGAGCATTAGAAATATCATTTCCTTTATCATCTTGGTTGGTTTTGTGCAATATCATATAATCCCAATCTTTAACTACCTTCGCAAACCATTGAGATTCGGCTATTCGCTTATTTTCAGACTGCTTCCTTCTTTCTATGGACTCGTCCTGTGTACCCACATAGCTAGTTCCCGATAAAATCATTCCCGAAACATTTTTAGGATACTCAACAGCATATTGTAATGCTATACCACTTTGATCAGAATGACCAAATAGCCAAATTTTATTAACTCCAATTTTCTGCCTTAACAATTCTATTTCCCTCACAGAATAAGAAGGGCTGTATTCCTTTAAACTTGCTGGAGTGTCAGAACCACCTGTTCCTCTAGAATTGTAATAAACCATCGTAAATTTATCTTCTAAAGGTTTTAAGGTTAGTTCATATCCAATTTTTCCCGAGCTAGGATGCCCTACTATCATTATTGGACCTTTTCCTTTAACTACAAAGTTGATGTTTAGTCCATCTATCTTTTCAGTATAACTTCCACTCTCAATTATAGGAGTTGATACACAAGAAATAAATAGAACTGACCATAAAAAAACACTAATAAGTCTTTTCATAAAATAACTTCTAACAGAAAAAATCTAATTACAACTAAAAGTCCCTGATTTTATTATGAAATCCACAATTCACTCATTCCAAGTATTTTCAATTTTAATAAAGTATGCCAAATAGCCAATACCTAATAAATACACTGAAGATCAATTAAATATAAATCATTTTAATATCTCCCGAGAGGAATCATTTTGGTTTCATCTACAATCTCGTATTTTAAGGCTTTAGCAAGAACAAATATTTCGTTAAGGTTAGTCATAAGTTGCTTTTCGCCTTGTTTCTTTAAATCTTCTTGATTAACCCTTTTATATGCTTCGTCTTTAGCATTTTGAGTTATTTTTTTGATGTCCTTCTCATCAAAACGGTCAAAGAAAGAGTCATCTAGAGATTGTATTTCTACACTTGGTATAATCCTAACTTGTGGCTGTGGTAACTCTTTTATAATTAATTTCTTATCAGTGCTATCTACCTCTATCTTCATTTTGGTTAAATCATAGGACACCTGTGCCATAGTCTTGGTAAAAGTGATGATTTTCTTCTCCGTAGATGGCAAGAGACTACTTCCTAAAAGCTCAGATTTAATAGTAGTTTTCTGCATACT
Source organism: Riemerella anatipestifer ATCC 11845 = DSM 15868 (assembly GCF_000252855.1). Classification (NCBI taxonomy): domain Bacteria; kingdom Pseudomonadati; phylum Bacteroidota; class Flavobacteriia; order Flavobacteriales; family Weeksellaceae; genus Riemerella; species Riemerella anatipestifer. The sequence continues at coordinate 526,225 of NC_017045.1, forward strand.
AGAAAAGTTTTGCTCCATAACCACCATTTTATTCATTTTAGAAATTTGGTTGTTAATAAGGTAATAATCACTTACGATTTCATCTCCTTTTTTGGTTGTAAATCCCTTCCATGCAAAGAAAATAAGGAGCATTACTAAAACGCCCCCTACAAATCCTATAATAACTTTAATATTTTTCAATTTAGGTTACTTTTTCTTTACCAAATTATACAAATCTTGTTCCAAAAAGCCCGTAGATGGTGTTTCTACAATACGCCCAACCTCTCTTCCGTAGCGTTCTACAACAATAGTTGGTACTTTTTTCACATGATAATCTAACTCTTCACTTTCTGGTGATTCCATACGTCTAGAAAGAGCTATTATTTTCATTTTAGACAACGGATAACCTACCTCTTTTAATATTTTAACTAGCCTAGGAAACTCTCTATGGCTATCTTCACACCAAGTGCCTACAAAAACGGTAAGACCGTATTTATTAAGTTCTTTGCTTTTTTTAAGTAGTGCTATAGTATTTTTGTCTGTTTCGTAGTTAGCATACTCCTCATCATACCATGTTTTAAACGGCTCTTGTTGAAATTGACTCAATGTTTGCTTCCCTAGTAAAACTTTCCCATACTGTTCTGACTCTACTTGACGATTAACAACTGTTTTCTCAACTACTCCACAAGAAGCTATCCCCAGTAAAAATACGGTACTTAGAGCAATTTTTTTTATCATGATATTATTTTTTATTTTTCTATTATTGATTTTAAATCTGCTGGAGAGTAATACTTGTTTTTCAATACTTTATCATCAGAAACTCTGTGTACATTGTATTTTTCTCCTGATTTTTCGTAATAAGCCTCCTCGCCTTTTGTTTCCTTATAGAAAGCTACAGTTTCCTCTGCTTGTTGTTCGTTTTCACAAGCTTTAGACATGTTAGACCTTTGTACTTCGTTAAATAACTCTACAAACTTTTCGCCTAATCCAAACTCTAAAACAGCTCCACTTAGCACATACTGCAAATCGCATAAGGCATCTGCTATTTCTACTATATTTTGGTCTTCTATCGCTTGTTTTAGTTCATTTAATTCTTCCTGTAAAAGGCTCACTCTTAACTCACACCTTTCCTTAGACGGAATTTGAGGTTGGTCTAATATAGGAGCATTAAAAGTTCTATGAAATTCTGCTACTTGATTAAGGCTATCTATTTTTTCCATATTTAATTATCTTATAATTCTATTATTTCCTTTTGACTATAAAAATGATTTATCAAAAGAAAACGGCAATAAATCTCTTATGCACTTTGTTTTATAAATTTCGCCAGAAACAGAAGCAAAATAAATTTCTATCGGTTCTTCTTGGAGAGCCTCATACTCTAAAATACTCTGTCTGCAAGCCCCACACGGAGGAATTGCTACCGATGAAAAACTATCTTTAGGTGCTCCTATTACAAATAACTTCTTCATTTTAACACCAGGATAATTGGCAGACGCCCAATAAATGGTGGTTCTCTCCGCACACAACCCTGATGGATAAGCCGCATTTTCTTGGTTACTTCCCGTTACAATTTCCCCATTTTCTAAAAGGATAGCACAGCCCACCAAAAAATTAGAATAAGGAGCATAAGCCTTTTCTCTAACTGCCTTCGCTGCTTCGTATAGTTTTTTTTCTGTATCATTTAAAGACTCTATACTTTCAAAGACTTCAAATGAAATATGAAGTGATTTTTCCATTTTCATTAGGTAAAATAATGAGGGTAAAAGTACGAATTTTTATCAAAAAAAACAATTAAAGCCCTTATTCCTCCATATACCAAGTCATTTTTTCTAAATACTCTGGTTTAGGTTTGATAAATTTTATGATTTTTTTATCATTGGGTGTGGTAAGTCTGTAAAAAATAATTTTATCTGCGTGATATTTAAAATAAGGATGTTTCTTAAGCCACTCTTCGGGAGCGTTAGATAAACTATATTTCTTTACTTTAGAAGCATCTAAATATGCCGTTTCTATCAACTTTTGAGTTAAATCAGGGTCTATATAGTAGGCTTCTAGAATTTGTTTTTTGTTAGCAAACCCACCGAGTAGCCCTCTAAACGAAATATAACTTTTAGCTGCCTTAGGTGTAAAACCAAACTCAACTAATTGCTCATAAGAAATCTCGTTAAGGTCCACCGAAGCAAAATTAGTCTTTATCTGAGGTTTTGTAGTTTCTACTACCGAAGGTTCCTCATTTTTAATTCTAATATAAGGACTTAATGCTTGGAATTTTTCATCAGAAATCACAAAACATTTCTTAACCTCGTCTAATGTTTTAAATCTTCCTTTGAGTATTTTCTGCTTATAGTTTACAATAACAGCAGCTTGTTTTTCCGAGAAACCTAATTTTTGCCAACCTTCTAAATCCAAGTCGTTAGGATCAAAAGGTTGATATACAACACTTTCTTTTTTCTCTCTAATTTCGTTGGTCGTACTAGGATTTACTTTATTTGGCAAAAGAACATACGGCGCTATAATGGCATAATTTTCAGGACTTAAGGTATAACAATCTCTTAATTTTTCTTTACTAATGAAACTTCCACCCAAATAATTTTTATACTTGATAAAAGATTGAGCCTGCTTTTCTGAAAAGCCGAGTTTCACCCAATCCGAAACGGAGTATAAATCTGGATTAAAAGGCTTATTTACATTAATTTTAGACTTATAAAACGACTGATGAGATGAATTTTCATGAGATTTAGCTATTTTATCAGGAAGCATTATAAATTCTGACAATTCGCTAAATTTCTCTGCCGAGATTACATAACATTTAGATAGTTCTTCTTTAGACGAAAAAGAACCTCCCAACAAATCTTTATACTTTAGGATTGTTTCGGACTGCCGTTCAGAAAACCCTAAATTTTGCCAATCTTGCAAACTTAGTTGATTAGGATTAAATGGAGTAAGATTTAATTTTTCTCTATCCTGATGTTCGTGTTCTACCGAGGTGGTAAAAGTTAGTTCAGGTAATGGCTGTTCTTCTTTTTGTTTTTTATAAAAGTAAAAAAATATCTGAATCCCTAAAAGCAACACTGCTATAACAGACCACCCTAACACTTGCTTTTTTATCATACTGAACTCTAGTCTAGAGAATGGCTTTTTCATAGCAAATTATAGTATTTTAATTTATACAGCAAAGCACTTTATAGCCTCACTCTTCTCGTTTTATAATAAATCCATTATCAATCTTTTTCATTCCAATTCTTGGATAATAATCCATCGCAGAAGGAGCAGAAAGTAGAATTAGAGCTACCTGCTTCCCAATTTTACTTTTTGTTAGTTCAATCAACTTTTTCCCTATTCCCCTAGACTGATATTCTTTTTTAACAGCAAGATCAGACAAATAACAACAATAGGAAAAATCAGTTAAAGAACGAGAAACACCAACAAGCTCATCTCCTTCCCAAGCAGTCAAAATAAGATTTGAATTAGAGTACATTTTCTCTATTCTCTCTTTATCTACTGTTGGTCGATTAATACCTGAGCTGTTATAAACTTCAATAATTTGCTCTACATTTGGTATTATATCACTTTTATATGCTATTTCCATATACCTTTAAGCCACTAAAAATTTATCAATAAAATACACTCTACTCCTTGTCCACCAAAGCATCTTTAAGTTTGGTAAGTTCTGATTTTATAAACTCTAGGCGGTCTATTATTTCTACCGTTTCGCTTACTTTTTCATTGGTAGCCAATGCCACTCTTGCACCATCTAAGGTGTAGCCTTTTTCCTTTACTAAGTGATAAATCATCTTTAGGTTATCAATATCCTTTGGCGTGAAATATCGGTTACCTTTTTTATTTTTTTTAGGCTTTATTACAGGAAATTCTTTTTCCCAATACCTTATGAGTGATGTATTTACATCAAACGCTTTGGCAACTTCACCTATGGAATAATATAGTTTTTCTGGAAGATTAAGTTTCATGTTTATACCAAATTAGAACCACAATTACAGTGGGTTAAAGCAAAAATACAAATAATCTCTAAACCTTAGTCTGGTTGAACAAAAAATATTTGAATATTAGCCACTTGGACTGATAATATTTACTAAGTTGATTTTTATCTCTCCTACGCCAAGTTCTGTACGCTTGAGCATAGAAACCAAAATGAGCCCTTACCACTGCCCAAAGATGAGGAAAACCGTTTTTAACCCCAAAATAAAGCCCTGCCACACCATCTAAACACAACCGAACGAAAATAATCCACAACAGATAGACAGGTAGATTTTTAAGCAGCATAGAAAGATTATTCCTTATATTAAGATAAGTCTTATAAGGACTTTGTTTATTAAGAGTACCACCTCCCACATGATACACTCTAGAAAGCCCTGTATAGTAGATTTTCTTTCCTAAATTTCTCAATCGCCAACAAAGGTCTATCTCTTCCTGATGGGCAAAAAAACGCTCGTCAAAACCACCTATACCAAAAAAACTTTCACTTCTAATAAACAAACAGCACCCCGAAGCCCAATGTATCTCACATACATCATCATATTGCCCCTCATCTTTCTCCAGCGTATCAAAAACCCGACCTCTACAGTAAGGATAACCTAGGTTGTCTATCATTCCGCCACCAGCACCTGCAAATTCAAAATACTTTTCATTATTAAAGTCTAATATTTTAGGCTGTACCGCAACGATATTCTCATCTGATTTGAATAGTGCTAAAACAGGCTCTAACCAACCAGAACTCACCTCTACATCAGAGTTTAAAAGACAAAAAATATCTGCCTTTATAGCCTTTAAACCTTCGTTATATCCACCTGCAAAGCCGTTATTTTTTAAGTTTTTCACCACTTTAACCTCTGGAAAGTTTTGCTCTAAAAAAACGACAGAATCATCTGTGGAAGCATTATCTATCACCCAAATATCTGCTCCTTGAGAATGCTTAATTACATTAGGCAAAAATCTTTTAAGCCAATGCTTTCCGTTCCAATTAAGTATTGCTATTGCTAATTTCATAATTTTATTGTTTAGCAAAAGTTTTAATGGCGTCTTGATACTTCCATCGCCTATGACTCCAAAGCCAATTGTCAGGTCGTTTTTTAATAGTGGTTTCTAGCATTTTATGAAATTTATTAACCACTTCGTACGGCTGAAATCGTTCTCCATCAGGGTAAATTCTGTAATAATTAACTTGATAAAACCCTCGTTTAACCTTTTTCATTTCGCAATAAATAAAGATTAAATCCATTTTGGTAGAAAGTTTATCATACCCAATAAAGGCAGGTGTTTTTTGATTTAAAAATTCTAAACCATAATCTACATCTAACACATAAGGCGACTGGTCTGCTACAAACATATACACCGAATTACCATCGTTAGGCTGCTTCAATATATGCCTTACCACTTGCTTAGCTTCTAGTGCTGTATTACCAAAACGACCTCTAATGAGTTTAACTTTTTCTTCCCAAAAAGCACTCTGCATTTTTCTATATACAGGAAAGCAATATTTTTGTGGAACTACCTCTGCAAGGGCATTAAACCATTCCCAATTAAAGATGTGTCCAGAAAGCATTATGATATTTTTCTGCTCTTCTAACGCCTCCGAAAACAAATGTTGATTGATATGCTGAACCCTTACTCTTAATTCATTATTAGATACAGTAAAGGTTTTTAGTGTTTCTACAATATAGTCTGCAAAGTTTTGATAAAACTTTTTACAAATTGCATTGATTTCCGTTTCGGACTTCTCAGGGAAAGATTTTCTTAAATTCTCCAAGACTACTTTTTTTCGGTAACCTACTACATAGTAGCTTAGTACAAAAATAAGGTCAGAGAAAATATAAAGCACCCTTAAAGGAAGTTTAGAGATGATATAAACGGTTCTAAAAAGGATATTATTTAGCATTGATTTTTCTTAACGACTGCAAATTTACAAATTACAAAACAGATGAGATGTCAGAATTATTCTTTATTTTTGGGATTTAAACTTAAAATCAAAAAATTATGAAATACCGCTATTTAACAATAGGATTGATGAGTGCTACACTCGCTATTTTATCTTGCAACAAAAATGCAGAGAACCCAGCTAGCAATACCAATGATAGTACAGAAATTAAACAACAACTAGCCGAGCAAGAAAAGGATAAGCTAGAAAAACCTTATCACCCAGAAGATAACGCTGAAGAGAAGATTGCAGCCTTAATTTCCCAAGCTCAAAAAGAGAATAAAAACATCATTCTACAGGCAGGTGGCAACTGGTGCATTTGGTGTCTTAGATTTAATGATTACATCAACAAAACACCTGAAATAAAAGAAATTATAGACCAAAATTACCTCTACTATCATTTGAATTATTCAAAAGAAAACGAGAACAAAGCTCTATTTGAAAAATATGGCAACCCTGGTGAGAAATATGGTTATCCTGTATTTATTGTTTTAGACCAAACAGGCAAAGTAATCCATATACAAGACAGTGCCGTATTAGAAGAGAACAAAGGCTACAGCCTAGATAAAGTGAAGGCATTCTTCAACGAATGGAAGCCTAAAAAACTCTAAAAACAAATTGAGGTTATCTTTTTTATAGATAACCTCAATTATTTATTTTTTCAAAAAATCAGTGATGAGTTCTGTTGGTCTACCTATAATGGCTTTTTTGCCTTTAACCACTATTGGGCGTTCTATCAGACGAGGATTATTCAGCATTATTTCTAAGTATTCTTCCTCTATATAGCTTTTATCTCCATAGTTTTCTTTAAAGAATGTGTCTTTCTTTCGGATAAGTTCAGATGGCTTCATTTCTAAAAATGAAAGTATTTCTTCTAAATGTTCCTTAGTCAAAGAATCTTTGAGGAGGTCAAAAACCTCTACATTTTCATTAGTAGAGTTTAGCAGTTCTAAAGCCCCTCTTGACTTAGAACATCTGTTATTATGGTATAATTTTATCATAAATTTTGGTTAAAAAAATCCTCTAAAGTTAGCGAGTTTTGCTCTCCTGTCTCTAAATTTTTAATAGAAACTTGCTTATTTTTAATTTCTTCTTCCCCCACAAATACAATATATGGAATCCCTTTTTTCTCCGCATAAGTGAATTGTTTTTTCAACTTAGCAGCTTCTGGATAAAGCTCCGCAGAAACACCTTTAGTTCTTAATTGCTGTATAATATCCATAGCATAAAAAGCCTCCTGCTCGCCATAATTAGCAAAAAGATACTGCACATTTTGAGACACCTCTTGTGGGAAGCGATTTAATTCCTCCATAACAAGGTAAATTCTATCTAAACCAAAAGAAATCCCTATCCCAGGAATATTTTTAACACCAAAAACTTCTGTTAGATTGTCATATCTACCACCGCCACCAATGGAGCCTAACTGTACCTCATTAGACTTAACTTCAAAGATAGCACCTGTATAATAATCTAACCCTCTCGCTAAAGTAATATCAAATTGAAGCACCTCTGGAGAAACACCCAAAGCAAGACATTGTTTAATCACAAACTCCACTTCCTCAACACCTTTCAACCCTATTTCTATATCAGAAAAACGCTCTTTAAGTGCCGATAGATATTCTAAATTATCTTCCAGTGGGTGGAATAGAAACTCCAATTTTTCTATCGCTTCACTAGGTATATTTTTACTTTTAAGTTCCTCAATAACGCCTTCTTTACCGATTTTATCTAACTTGTCCAAAGCCACAGTAAAATCTACCAGTTGTTCTGCTATCCCTGCATAAGTAGCTAATCCTGAAAGTATTTTCCTATTATTGATATGGATTTTAACATCTAAATTAAGCTCTGCAAAAGACTTTAAATAAAGCTGAACCAATTCTACTTCTTGCCAAAGACTTTCGCTACCTACCACATCGGCATCGCATTGATAAAATTCTCTAAAACGACCTTTCTGTGGTCTATCTGCACGCCATACAGGTTGAATTTGGTATCGCTTATACGGAAAGACAAGCTGACCGTGATTCATAGCCACAAACCTCGCAAATGGAACGGTAAGGTCGTACCTCAGTGCCTTATCGGATACTTTAGGCGTGAGTTTTTTATGGTCTTTTTCTATTAAATCTTGTTCTGATATCTTACTCAAATAATCTCCAGAATTCAAAATTTTAAAAATAAGCCTATCTCCTTCCTCCCCATATTTCCCTGTAAGAGTTGATAAATTTTCAAAACTAGGTGTCTCTAATGGAGAAAACCCAAACAGCTCAAAATTCTTTTGTAAAACACTAATGATATATCTTCTACGATAAACTTCTAATGCCGAAAAATCTCTTGTTCCCTTTGCTAAACTAGGCTTCATAAATTTGTTATTTTTAACACAACAAAAGTACGGAAAAATAAGTTGTCCACAATATTAGTGTAAAATCTTGTAAAATATGTCTATTTGTCAGTAATTTTAATTTGGCGAAAAATTTGTTTTGAGATGAAATTATAAAAGATTTAAAATATGAAAAAAGCACTTATCGTGGTAGATGTTCAAAATGATTTCTGTGAAGGAGGAGCTTTGGCTGTACCTAACGCTAATGAAATTATCCCTTACATCAACCTTTTAATTGAGGAAAACCAATATGATAAAATAATTTTCACACAAGATTGGCACCCTGCAAATCACAAATCATTTGCATCTAATAATGATAAAAAAGTAGGTGAAACTATATCACTGAACGGCGTTCCACAATTTATGTGGCCAGATCATTGTGTAGAAAATTCTTTTGGTGCAGAATTCCATAAAGACCTAGATATTAGTAAAGTAGATTACATTGTAAAAAAAGGTAAAAACCCTGAAATAGATAGTTATAGTGCTTTTCAGGACAATAATCATTTTATGAAAACGGGGTTAGCTGACTATCTTAAAGAAAACGATATACAATTAGTAGAAATTGTTGGCTTAGCACTAGATTATTGCGTTAAATATACTTGTTTAGATGCTGTTAAAGAAGGATTCTTAACCTGTTTACACTTTAATGGTACTCGTGCTGTAAATGTAAAACCTGAAAACGGAAGAGATGCCATCTACGAAATGTTAGAAAATGGTGTTACCATTTTAGGTTAAAAAAATAAAACACTTATAACTATTTATAAGTGTTTTTTCTTTCATATCAATATAAATAAAAAAGCTGAAAAGTTTCCCTCTCAGCTTTCCTTTTGCTAAAATATTTCTTAGAATTTAACTCCTAAACCTACTTGGAAAGTGTTGTTTTTGTTAGTTGCATTATCTGCTGCAGAAGTTTCTCCATTTTTAGAAATATCTGTAAAACCAGCTACATATCTAGCATTAACACCTATGTTTGGCGTAATATTAAACCCTAGACCTAACCCCATACCAAAGTTGAAGCTATTAAAGTTATCCTTATTAAGTTCTTTAGGAAGTTGCCCTGAACCAAGAGGAGTCTCATAAGAAGTCTTAGCATTTGCTCCCACTAAAAAGCTAAACTCTGGTCCAGCCTCCAAATAAAACTCAGGAGTTGCTTTATACTGGAACATCACAGGAACCGAGATATAATCTAAATTTAATTTTGTTTCTGATTTACCTAATATCCCTTCATTCATAGTAGTTTTAGAACCTAAATTGTTATAAAGTACCTCAGGCTGAATACTAAAACTCTCCGATACAGGAGCGTTTAGAAATACCCCCGCATAGTAACCTACTTTAGCCTTAGTGTCATCATAGCCTCCCTTAGAAATAGAAGACACATTTAAACCTGCTTTTGCTCCAAATTGTTGTCCGAATGCAAATGAACCAGCTACTACCGCTAATCCTAAAAATAATTTTTTCATAATTTCAATTTTTAATTTTATAAAATTTGTTTTTACAATAACACTCTAATCAAAAGGCTTGCCAAAAGTTAAACGATTGATTAGATTTTGGTAAAACGACAAGAGCCTAGTTTTATTATATTACTATCTTATTTCCAAATAGAAACATCAAAATTTTTTATTTAATCAAGAAAAAAACAAAACTTACTACTCTTTTAATATAAGAGATAATGTTTGAAACAATCTACATTTATAACTATATTTGTGGCTTATTAAGATTTTAATATCTAAGTATATGCTTAACAATAAAAAATTAGCCATAGATTTTGATGGCACTATTGTAGAAGACGCCTACCCAGGAATAGGTAAGCCTAAAGTTTTTGCATTTGAAACCTTAAAAAAACTCCAAATGGAAGGCTATAGACTAATACTATGGACTTACCGTAGCGGAAAAGCTCTAGACGAAGCCGTAGAATTCTGCAGAAAACATGGACTAGAATTTTATGCTATCAACTCAAGTTTTGAAGGAGAAGTTTTTGATAGTGCGACACAAAGTAGAAAACTTGATGCAGATTTATTTATTGATGATAGAAACCTTGGTGGTTTCCCAGGTTGGGGCGAAGTTTATAATATCATTAAAGATAAAATAGAATTTAGAGTAGAAGGAAAAGAAGTTTTGGCATATTCTAAACTAAAAAAAGAAAAGAAAAAAGGGCTTTTTTGGTAAAAAGTTCATAAAAAATAATCATTTTATGATACAACTTAAGACGATTGAGGAGCTAAGATTGATGAAGGAGAGTGCCCAATTGGTTTCCAAAACTTTGGGTATGTTGGCAAAGGAAATAAAACCAGGTGTTACCACCAATCATTTGGATACTCTAGCAGCGGAATACATAAAAGACCACGGCGGCGAACCTGCTTTCCTAGGAATGTATGGTTTCCCTAAAAACCTTTGTATTTCACCGAATTCAGAGGTGGTACACGGTATTCCTAATGATACTCCTCTTAAAGAGGGCGATATACTTTCTGTAGATTGTGGCGTCTATATGAATGGATTTTACGGCGACCACGCTTACTCTTTTGAAGTAGGAGAAGTAGCTCCAGAAACAAAAAAATTATTAAAAGTAACCAAAGAATCTTTATACAAAGGGATAGAACAATGCGTAAGAGGAAAACGCGTTGGCGATATTTCTCACGCTATACAAAGCCATTGCGAAGCTCATGGTTATGGTGTGGTGAGAGAGCTTGTAGGGCATGGTTTGGGCAGAAAAATGCACGAAGACCCACAAGTACCTAACTACGGCAGAAAAGGAAGTGGAAAGGTATTAAAAGACGGTATTGCTCTAGCTATAGAACCCATGATTAACATGGGAACTCACGAAGTAGTTTTCCATAGCGATGGTTGGACGGTAACTACTAAAGACAACCTTCCTTCAGCACACTTTGAACATAATGTATGTATTATTGGAGGGAAACCAGTTTTACTTTCTACCTTTAAATATATCTACGAAGCACTAGGTATTAGTAGTACAGAGGAAGAACCCTTTAATATAGATTTTTAAATAAATTTTAAAAGCGGCCTGATAAAAAATCAAACCGCTTTTTTGTTTTCATAATAAAGTTTTCTTTCTATCCGTCTAAAAGATACTCGTTATAATCTCCTAGAAACTTAACTTTAACTCCTATAGACTCTAGTTCTTCCAATGCATTTTGATAAAGGATATTTCCCCAATCTCCTACAACATTGATAAAGAAGAAATAATTACCAAGTCCTGTTTTTAGAGTGCGGCTTTCTATTTTAGATAAATTCATCTTACGCCACGCAAATACCGATAAAATCTGATGCAACCCTCCAGCATAGTCTGTTGGTAAAGTAACCAATAAACTGGATTTTTGAGCTAAAGACTGATATGGTAGCTCTAACTTATTTCCTCCTTTCTTTGAAACCACCACAAAACGAGTGTGGTTTTGTTCAAAATCCTGTATGTTAGAGTGTAAAATTTTAAGGTTATAAAGTTTTGCTGCATAAGTATTAGCAATAGCTGCCCAAGGTTCATCTGGGTTTTCTGAAACTAGTTTTGCCGCCGCTGCTGTAGAAGTATAATCTGTGGTCAAAACTTCTTTGAATTGATTTCTTCTAAAATGAAAAGTTTGGGCTAATGCCTGTGGGTGAGAAATAATATTCTCTACCGAAGTATTATTAGAGTGTACCATTAAATGATGAGAAATAGGCATCACTACTTCCGTATTGATAGCAATATCTTTAAAATCGTATAAATAATCCAGGGTTACTGAAACGGTACCCTCTATGGAATTTTCTAAAGGAACTACAATTTTATCTACTTTACCCTCGTCTAAAGCTATAAAACAGTCTAATATACTGGTTTGAGGCAATAATTCCCCATTCAAAAAAACCTGAGAGGCAGCTAACTGAGTGAAAGAAGCCTGTGGTCCTAAAAACGCTATTTTCATACTATGATTACTCTATTCTAAGGCAATACTACCAGTGGAATGTCACCTACATATACCAACTCGTTAACTAAAAACTTTCTAAATATATGATCTGTTACAAATCTATTCCCTTTCTGTAATACAAGAATTTCTGTTTCATTATTATTGATGACTTTCTTTATTCCTTCAGAGGGAACATTAGACTCATATATAGCATAGTCTACTTGGTAATTATCAGCGTAAAGTTCTACTAATTTCTCCAAATTTCTTTTGTGCTCTTCCACATTTTCTTCTGGCTTCGCTATATAGAAAAAAACAATTTCTGTTTCTTTTTCATTTATAAACTTAAAAAAATGGTTCAGTTCTAGAATATTCAGCGGATACTTCTGCTTTACTGCTACAAATATTTTATTTACGGAGAATGAATCAATTTCCCCTGGAAGCACAACAGCACTATTTTTAATTTTATCAATTATATGTACTGCTTTACTTCCTAAAAATATTTTCTTTAAAATACCTGCATTTTTTGTCCCTAAAAGAATCATATTATGATATGGCTCAGTAAGTAACTTTTCTAATATTTCTTGCAAATCTAACTCCGAAGCTAAATAAGAAACCTCTAAAGTAGATGATATAATAGGTTTGGCAAAATCTCTAAGTTTATCAAAGGTTTCCGAATTGGAATTCCTAATAATTTTATTCCTATCCTGTATATCTGCCAATGATGGTACTAAAACATTGTTCTGATGAACTAACACCAGCTCTGCATCAACCTTGCTCCCCCAATCACTGGCATATTTCAATAGGTTTTCAGAATATTCGGAAAAATCTACCAATACAATAATTCGTTTTTTCATATGCTATCCTGTATTTATTGGGTTACGCAAACATTGTTTTACTTCTTCTAAATCACTATTCTTATTTGCTAAAACAATAAGAGTATCATTTTCTTTTATAGCAGTAGAACCTCCTGGACGAAGATACTTCCCTTCCCTCTTTATCATCACTATAAACGCTGACTTAGGAAAATGTAAATCTACTATTCGTTTTTCTTTAGCATAATAATCTGCCTCTATATTATATTCTTGCAAAAGAGATTTAGGGATGTTTGCCATCTCGCTTTCGTCTTCTTCCACTATATTTTTCTTTTCTTCCTCTGGTAGTGCAACATTAAGCCATTTAGCAAAAATGGAAAGTGTAGTCCCTTGAATAAGAACAGAAGTAACTGATATAAAGAATACAATATTAAATATAATGTGAGCTTTATCTATCCCTGCTAATAAAGGGTAAGTTGCAAATACGATAGGTACTGCACCTCTAAGCCCTACCCATGATATATAAAGTCTTCTTCTCATTTTCATTTTGAAAAAGGCAAGACTAATAAGCACACTTGCTGGACGAGCTACTAATATTAAAAACAATGATATTACTAAGCCTATACCTATGTAAGGAACTATTTGAGTTGGATAAACCAAAAGCCCCAAAGTAAGGAACAGAACAATTTGCATAAGCCAAGCCAAACCGTCATACATTCCTAGAATGGTATTCTTGTGGATAATATCTTGATTACCTAAATACACCGCACATATATAAATAGCCAAAAACCCATTACCATCTATTGCATCTGTTGCAGAGAATACAATAAACATAATGGCTATTACTAAAACTGGATAAAGTCCCTCAAAACCTAGTTTAATATTATTTATAATAAACTTACTTAATTTCCCAAACAAAATCCCCGCAATACCACCTATTATCATTTGTCTAAAAAACAACGGTATAATAGAAGTTATACTTTGGTCTTGATTGATAACTAAGGTTAAGAAAGCTATTGTGAGTACATACGCCATCGGGTCATTACTCCCACTTTCTAGCTCTAGAGTTGGTCTAAGATTAGTTCTTAATGCTAAATTCTTTGACCTAAGAATAGAAAATACCGCAGCCGCATCTGTGGAAGACACTATCGACCCTAAAAGCATACTCTCATAGATGGTAAAATCTGTAACATACCATACGAATAGACCCAAACATAATGCTGTAAGTAAAACCCCTACCGTAGATAACACTAAACCCTCTTTTATGACAGGTTTTATAGATTTCCAATTAGTGTCTAAACCTCCCGAAAATAATATAAAATTAAGAGAAACTATCCCTATAAATTGAGCCGTTTTAGAATTATCAAAATGAATTCCTCCAAAACCATCAGACCCTGCCAGCATTCCTATAGCCAAAAATAATAACAATGTGGGCACTCCAAATCTATATGATGTTTTTCCAACAATGATACTTATGAAAAGTAGTATAGAGCCAATAAGTAGTATATTTTCCGTCGTTAAAGCCATTTATTCTGCAAAATTTTCCTATCCAAGCAAAGATACAGAAATACGGCTTAAAAAACAACTATTCCAGTAATCAACACTTAAACAATACATTACAAAAGAAGCTACCTCAAGTTGAGATAGCTTCTTTTTATTATGAATAATTTATATCAATTAAATTTTGATATCTTCCTGTTTTTTGCCTTTTAAGAAATCATACGCAATACCCGATGCTATAAATATAGATGAATAAGTACCAAAACCTATACCTAGCAACAATGCAAACATAAATCCTCTCAAACTATCTCCACCAAATATAAATATAGCTAAAATCACCATTAGTACAGTAAGTGAGGTATTGATTGTTCTACCCAAAGTACTGCTGATAGAATCATTGAACAGCCCTGCCAAAGTAGTAGATTTTCTCTCTCTTAGATATTCACGAATACGGTCAAATACAATTACAGTATCATTGATAGAATATCCTAGCACCGTAAGTATCGCTGCGATAAAGTCCTGATTAATTTCCATGTTGAAAGGAGAAACTTTATAGAATAAAGAATAAGCTCCTAAAATAATAATAGCATCATGGAACAATGCCAACACAGCACCTAAAGAGAACTGCCATCTTCTGAAACGGAATAAGATATAAATAAATATTCCTAATAAAGAGGCTAGTACTGCAAAAGTACCACCTATCTTGATATCATCTGCTACAGATGGTCCTACTTTAGTAGATGAAACTATACCTAAATTATCCCCTTCAGCACTCTTAAATTTATCTAGCGTATAACCAGTTGGATAATTAGACTTCAATCCTTCAAACAATTTAGCCTCAATCTCTTGGTCTGCCGCTAATGATTCATCATCAATCTTATAGTCAGTTGTGATTTTTAACTGGTTAGAAGTACCAAATGTTTTTACATCTACTGAATTATTCTTTCCATCCTTAGTTTGAAATAATTGTGATAGACTAGCTTCCGCTTGTGCAGCATCTACCGTTTTATCAAATTTAACTACATAGTTTCTTCCTCCTTCAAAATCTACACCTAGCTTAAAGCCGTTTACCACTATAGAAGCTAAACATATTACAGTAAGAATACCCGAGATAATATAAGCAAACTTTCTCTTCTCTATAAAAGCCACCCATACATTTCTGAATATATTTTTAGTAGCAGGAGTCCATACAGAAAGCCCTTTACCTTTATTAAGCCTACTAAATATCATTACTCTAGAAAGTAATACAGATGTAAAGAAAGTCATAATAAGACCTATAATCAGCGTAACTGCAAAACCTTGGATAGGGCCTGTACCAAAGATGTAAAGCACCACCGCTGTAAGCAATGTAGTTAAATGCCCATCTACAATAGCAGAAAGTGCATGTTTGAAACCATCATGGTAAGCCTCTCTGATGTTTTTACCTGCAAAAAGCTCTTCTTTAGTTCTTTCATAGATGATTACATTGGTATCCACTGCCATCGCCATCGTTAAAACAATACCAGCAATACCTGGTAAAGTAAGCGTAGCGTCCATAGAATCCATAATACCGAAGATATAGAACAAATTGATAATCATAGCAATTACCGCAAAAACACCTGCTCCTCCATAGTAAAATATAATATAAACTACAATGAAAACAAATGCAATAATAAATGACCACATACCAGCGTCAATAGAAGCTTGACCTAAAGATGGCCCTACAACATCTGCCTGTACAATTTTAGCGCTTGCAGGCAACTTACCTGTATTTAAAACATTTACTAAATCTTGAGCTTCGTCTTGAGTAAAGTTACCCGAAATTTGTGTACGCCCGTTAGGTATCGCATTTACAACATTAGGAGCTGTATATACCTTATCATCTAAAGTAACCGCTACTGGTTTACCTACATTTTTTTCAGTTAGAATCTTCCAGTCTTTAGTACCCTCACTATCCATCTGCATATCTACCACTACTCTACCTATTTGGTCGTAGCTGATATTTGCCTTATCTACCGCACCATCTACTGGAGCTTTACCTGAAATATTAGAACGAATAGCATACAATACCAAGTGGTCAGGATCTGTAGATTCTGGCTTATAAGCCCACAGAAACTTAGTGTATTTAATATTACCTGGTCTAGCGTTTAAAGCTACTGAACTATTAAGAATTTTGTTAACAGTAGCTGTGTCGCTTAACTTAATGTTACCAACTCCATTACTTCTAAGCGTATTTAGATTGAGCAACGCTGGGAAATTAGTTGTTTTAGCAACTCCCATAGAATCTCCTTTAGCCAACACTAATTTTGAAAGTTGTTCAAAGTAAGGAGCAACTTCTGGCACTTGCTGAACTTCCCAAAACTGAAGCTTAGCAGAAGTCTGAAGCATTTTCTTTACTCTATCAATATCTTTAATACCTGGCATCTCAACCAATATTCTACCTGTACCAGGTACTCTCTGAACATTAGGCTGAGTAACCCCCATTTTGTCTATACGAGTTCTAATAACTTCGTAAGCAGAACCTACCGCAGCATCTATTTTCTTTCTAATGATAGACTTAACCTCGTCATCAGTTGTATTAAATTTGATTTCGCCACTTAATTTTTGAGTTCCAAATATTTCTGGACTCGCTAACTTTAAGTTTGCTGCTTTGCTCTTGTTTACATTATCAAACTGAACAAAGAAGTCCTCTATATAAGATTTAGTAGAATTTCTCTGAGCTACATCTGTTTTATCTAGTGCTTCTATGAGTATTGGGTTAGATGAATAGTTAGTTAAATCCATCACCAAATCTCTTTGGTTAATCTCTAAAAGCACATTGATACCACCTTTTAAGTCTAGACCTAACTTCATTTCACGCTCTTTAGCAGCCGTGTAGTAAAGCTTAGTAAACCCTAAATTAAGCGTATCTTTAGACAGACGATCTATCTCTTTTTGATACTTTACCTGATTGTCTCCTGCTATAGCTCTAGCTTCTTTCTCTACCTTGCTCGCATAAAAAGTAGGGAGCATTTCGTTAAGACAAATAAGCCCTAGAACAATCGCAACAACTGTAATAAGTCCTTTTCCTTGCATTTTCAGTAATTTACAACATTAAAAATTATAGTCGGCAAATATAATGTTTTTCAGTATAATTATAAACTTTATTTGCTATTGTTTTCATTTTAAACAAATGAGAAATATCAATACTCTTCTAAACAGTCATAGAAAAAATTCTAGTTTCTGGAGCTTTTCTTAACATTCTCAAATCAAAAGTCATCGCTACATTTCGTGTGAACGCCTTACCAGCTTGTGTAATTCTGATTTTATTTTCTGATATTTCCACAAGACCGTCTGCCTCCATCTCTTTAAGCTTCTCTATGGTAGTTTCTAGCTCTGGAAAAGCCGTTGCATCCGTCCAAGAAGTCTCTAGCTGACACATAATATTGAGTATATGTCGACGAATTTTCAAATCTTCATCAGTTAGGATATGCCCTCTAAACACAGGGATTTCTCCTTTCTCTACTCTCTGCTGATAGGCTTCTACTGTTTTTTCGTTTTGAGCGAAAGCATACCAAGAATCAGAAATAGCACTCATACCCAAACCTACCATAAGTTGAGTTTTCCCTGAAGTATAACCCATAAAATTCCTATGGATTTTCTTGTTAAGCATCGATTGGTAAAGGTCATCGTGCTCTAGTGAGAAATGGTCCATTCCTATCTCTTTGTAGCCCAGCTCTTCCAAAAGTTGCTTCCCATTCTCGTAGAGTTTTCTTTTTTCTTCGCCTGACGGAAGGTCATTCTCATCAAAACCTCTCTGCCCTACTCCTTTAATCCAAGGCACATGGGCATAAGAATAAAACGCCAGTCTATCAGGTTTCAAAGTCATTGTTTTTCTTATGGTATATTCCATTTTTTCCCAAGTATGAAACGGAAGCCCAAAAACTAAATCGTGAGAAACACTTTCGTAGCCTATTTCTCTAGCCCATTGGGTTACTTTTTCTACATTCTCAAAAGGCTGAACTCTATTGATGGCTTTTTGTACTTTTTCATCATAATCTTGCACCCCAAAACTCACTCTTCTAAACCCTAAATCGTAAAGCACTTGCAAATGCTCTCTAGTAGTATTGTTAGGGTGTCCTTCAAAAGAAAATTCGGGTTTTTCTGCTATTGTTCCACCTGAAAGAATTTCCTCTATCAATATTTTCAAGTTTTCAGGCGAGAAAAAAGTAGGCGTTCCTCCACCTAAATGTAATTCCTTAATTTTAGGTTTTTCGTCAAAAAGAGCCAAGTACAATTGCCACTCTTTAATCACCGATTGCAAATAAGGTGTTTCTACAGAGTGCTGTTTTGTAATCCTTTTATGACAGGCACAAAAGGTACATAATTGCTCACAAAATGGCAGATGTATGTAGATGGAAATTCCTTCGTCTTTAGACTCCTTAAATGATTTTATCACCGTATGTTCCCAAGATTGATGTGTAAAACTCTCCTCTTCCCAATAAGGTACTGTAGGATATGAAGTATATCTAGGACCTGGTATATTATATTTATCTATTAGTGAATTCATTTTGCAAAAATAATGTTTTTTAAACTCACTGTAAAAATTATACTTAGGTATTTATTTCTCTTACGGTAACATTTTTCATCTCTTATTTTTGGGAAATTTCTAAAGCCTCTATTTTTTTACCCCACAAGAAAAAGTTATATTTGCGATGTTTATAGAAAAATGATTTTTGTATGTCGCCAATTCTCTTACTAGGAATTATTATTGCCTATTTTGGCATTCTGCTATGGGTAGCTTATAGAACAGGTAAAGGAAGTAATAATGATAGCTTTTTTATAGGCAATAGGAGTAGTAATTGGGTTTTGGTAGCATTCGGTATGATAGGGACTTCTCTATCTGGAGTTACCTTTGTAAGTGTCCCTGGACAGGTGGGAAAAGACAGTTTCCACTATCTACAAGTTACCATAGGATACCTCATAGGATACATTGTCATTGCGTATGTTTTATTACCTCTTTATTACAGACTAAAACTAACCTCCATCTATGGATACCTTCAGCAGAGAATGGGAGCTTTATCTTATAAATCAGGAGCTTCTATTTTTATTGTATCTCGTTTGGTAGGTGCTACGGCGAGGCTTTATCTAGTGGTAAATATTTTACAAATGACTATCTTGGATAGCCTTGGCGTTCCTTTTATTGTAACTACTCTCATTATTTTAGTAATGATTATCCTCTACACCTACGAAGGCGGCGTAAAAACCATCGTATGGACAGACACTCTACAAACCACAGGAATGCTTTTAGGACTTATTGTCTGTACGTTCTATATGCTTAATCACTTGGGGCTAAATATCGCAGATAGTTTCGCCGCAATGAGCGAACAAGGTTATACTAAAGTATTTGACACCGATGTTAATGATAAAGGGTTCTTCATTAAACAAATCTTAGCAGGAGCTTTCATTACCATTACAATGACTGGGATTGACCAAGAAATGATGCAAAAATCCATCTCAGTAACCAACCTAAAAGATAGTCAGAAAAATATGGTAACTCTAGGAGTTATATTGCTAGGAGTTATTTCATTATTCCTTTATATGGGTGGGTTGTTACATCTTTACGGCATACAAGAGAATATTTCTAGCACTGGAGACCAGCTATTCCCAGATGTAGCTCTTAACCATATGCCTCCATTTATTTCTATTATTTTCATTATTGCTCTTATTTCTGCTCTATTTCCTAGTGCTGATGGAGCTATGACAGCACTTACTTCATCTCTTTGTATTGATATATTTGGACTGAAAGAAAAAAATATCTCCGCTTCCGAAAAAGAAAAATTCAGAAAGAGAGTACACCTTTGGGTAGCAGTATCATTTTTAATAATGGTACTCATTTTTAAATGGATTAACGATAATTCTATGATAGGGCTTATCCTTAAATTAGCAGGCTTTACCTATGGACCTCTACTTGGGCTTTTCGCTTTTGGGATTTTCACTAAAAGAACGGTTAAAGATAAGCTAGTGCCTTACATCTGTATTACCGCTCCTATCTTATCATTTTTAATAGATAAATATCAAAGTCTTGTTTTTGGCGATTTCCAAATCGGGTTAGAATTACTTATCATCAACGGATTACTTACCTTTGTAGGGCTTTGGTTCATCAGTAGTAAAAAACAATCATTTCAATAAAATTAAACCTATATTATAATGGCAAAATCAGTAGAAGAATTAAAACATCTCACCACACAAATCAGAAGAGATATTTTGAGAATGGTACACGCAGTAAACTCTGGACACCCTGGTGGGTCTTTGGGTTGTGTAGAATACTTTACAGCTCTTTACGGAAAGGTAATGAACTACTCGCTCCCATTTAAAATGGAAGGCAAAAACGAAGATTTATTCTTCCTTTCTAATGGGCATATTTCTCCTGTGTATTACAGTACACTTGCTAGGTTCAACTTCTTTCCAGTGGAAGAATTGGCTACTTTCAGAAAACTAGACACTAGATTACAAGGACACCCTACCACACACGAAGGTTTACCTGGAGTAAGAATTGCTTCTGGTTCTCTAGGGCAAGGGCTTTCTGTTGCTGTAGGTGCAGCTCTAGGTAAAAAGCTAGATGGTGATAAAGGCATCGTATTCTCTCTACACGGCGATGGAGAACTACAAGAAGGGCAAATTTGGGAAGCTCTTATGTACGCTAGCCATAATAAAGTAGATAACCTCATTGCAACTATAGACTACAACAACCGACAAATAGATGGTGATGTGTCTGATGTACTTTCTTTAGGGAACTTAAAAGCTAAACTAGAAGCCTTTGATTGGCAAGTATTGGAAGTTAAAGAAGGTAACAACCTAGAAGCTGTAATTGCGGTGCTAGAAGAAGCCAAAGCACAGACAGGAAAAGGGAAACCTATCGCTATCATTATGCATACCGAAATGGGTAACGGTGTAGATTTTATGATGGGAACTCACGCTTGGCACGGTAAGGCACCTAACGATGAGCAACTAGAAAAAGCCTTAGCTCAACTTTCTACAGATAATTTGGCTGATTATTAAATTTTTAAATAAAATGGAAAATTCAAATAAAGCAGAAAAAATCGTTGTAGTAGCCCCTACTAAAAGTGTAGGGATTAGCCTATTGCTCACTTTCTTTTTCGGTCCGTTGGGAATGCTTTATTCCACCGTAGTAGGAGCACTAGTAATGCTACTCGTATCGGGTGTGGCGGCGTTTCTCACGCTAGGAATTAGTATCTTCTTTACCCAGCCTATCTGTATGATTTGGGGTGCAATGGCAGCACATCGCCATAACAAAAAAATCATTATTCAATAGATAGTGAACAGAAGTCTGATTGCAAGACAACTGAAGAAAACTTAATTTTGGATAAAAAAGAGATTATGAAAAAGAAACTGTTCTCCTTAATTTGGCATTTATATTGAGACGGACTTACACCTTCCTAACTGGGACAGCACATTTCCCAACTCGGACAAAAGAATTCCTAAGTAGGACAGAGGATTTCCCAAGTGGGACGAACGCCGTCCAATGTAGTACCAAAAATATCCTAACCTGGACGATAAATTTCCTACACGGGACAAATCTTTTCCTAGATAAACTCAATAAATTTTTATCTAAATTTTTAATAAATTCATAATTTTAGTATCACAATTAAAACTTATCACTATGGCAAAGAAATCATATTCAGAAAACATCACCTCGGCTAAGGTAATGGCCGACGGGCTCAGCCGATATAAAAGTAACCTCCCCGCAGGTGTTCAGGAAAGTCAAATATCAGAATTGGAGACCCTAAGACAAACCATAGAAACCCTCAACAGCGAACAAGAAAAACTAAAAGCTGACCTCAAAACCAAAACCCAAGCCCTGGATGCCAAATTGAACGAACTGCAAAAACTCTATGCTCAACTCAAAAAACGCATCAAAATCGATATAGAACAAAGCCAATGGAAAGAGTTCGGGATTGAGGATAAAAAGTAATTTTTAAAAAATCATCATTATGAAAAAAATTATCATTTTATTTGCTTTAATAGTAACAAATTTCGGGTGGGCACAGCAAAAGGATGCCTCGCTGAATCAGGCACTAAGTATCAACCAAAACGGTGCATTAAAACTAGCCGAACAAGCCAACCTTGAAGCGGCTAAACTTAATAAACAGGTTTCTATTGCCGTACTTAATAACTCGGGGGTTGTTATCCTACTCTTGAAAGGGGATACCGTAGGACCTCACAATACAGAAGCCTCTCGTAGAAAAGCCTATACCGCACTTTCTACCAAAACCCCTAGCTTTATCTTGATGAAAAAAGCCGCCGATAATCCCACCGCTCAAAACTTAAATACATTACCAGAGTTACTCCTATTAGGCGGTGGCGTTCCCATTTGGAAAGACGGAGAATTAATAGGCAGTATAGGCATATCGGGAGGCGGTAGTGGCGAAAACGACCACAATATCGCTCAAAAAGCGGCAGAGAATTTAGGATTTAGCACTTCTAAATGATACCTGTGAATGGTTATTTACCAAAGAAGACGAAGCATTTTTGGAACAAATTAATCGGTTAGTTGCCACACTTTTTGAGAAAGAACCCTGTCTTTTGGAGGAATTTATTTTCTCTTTAGTTGATAGAAAAAATTATGAAAATTAAAACTCTTATGAAAAATTTATTACAAATCTTAGTCAATCTACAACCAAAGTTCATTCATTTTGTACGGATTGCCATAGCTGTAGTTATGCTATGGATTGGGGGATTAAAGGCGTTCCAATATGAAGCCGATGGTATTGTTCCTTTTGTTACGAACAGTCCTTTTATGAGTTTTTTCTATAATAACACGGGAAAAACTTATATCCAAGAAGACGGGACAGAAATAGCCCAATACAAAAAACACCGAAACCCAGAGGGTAAAATGGTAGCCGAAAATATAGCTTGGCACAAAACCAACGGTACTTATCCGTTTTCTTATGGGTTGGGAATGGTAATTGTAAGCATAGGAATTTTAACACTTTTAGGAATTTGGAGTCCTAAAATAGGGTTGATAGGAGGGTTGTTAACCTTCGGAATGTCGGTGATTACGCTTTCTTTTCTAATCACAACCCCAGAGGTGTATGTTCCAAAATTAGATGGTGATTTTCTAACTCCGCAATATGGCTTTCCATATTTGTCGGGTGCAGGGCGTTTGGTTTTAAAAGATGTAATTATGATGGCAGCGGGACTTATTTGTGCCTCTGACTGTGCGAAAAGGATTTTAAATACCGAAAAATCTGTGTAATTTTGGGATTTGAAACCAAATTATAATTCAATATGAAATCGGTTACTTTATTTTTCACATTATTTCTGGTCTTTATGAAGGTAAATGCTCAAACCAAAAATCTATACGAACCTGTATTAACGGGTGATGCAGCAATGAAAATAGCACAAAAAGCCTTTGACGAAGCCAATAAAAGTGGGCATCATATCAGTGTTACGGTGGCAGATCAATCAGGGCAAACCCTCGCCGTACTTAGGCATCACAATGCCGGGGTACATACCTTGCGAGCTAGTTATAAAAAAGCCTTTACTGCCAATTCTCAAAAAAGAGAAACCGCCGAAATTGCACAAGGCATTAAAAATGGGACAATCCCCGAAGATGTTCGTTATTTGGACGAAAATATTTTAATTTTGGACGGAGGAGTGCCCATTTATATAGACGGAAAAGTAGTTGGCGGTATTGGTGTAGGCGGTGCACACGGAAGCGAAGATGTACGGATTGCAAAAGCGGGAATTTCTGCCATTGAAGTAAATACGAACCAATAATCATCTTAATAGGTTTTGCAACCCAAATAGAGGAGGATTACAACTGAAAACAATTACTAATTTTTAAATTTTATACCTATGAAAAGAACATTTTTTTTAATGTTAATGCTTGCCTTTGCAAGTCTAACTTTTGCACAAGAAGCAAAATACCAATTGTCAAGTCATATTTTGGACATTACAAAAGGACAGCCTGCACCCAATGTAAGCATTCGCCTTTCCAAATTGCAGCATAAAGACCATTGGGTAACAGTTGATGAAAAGACAACTGACCAAAACGGGCGTATCAAAGACTTTTTAAAAGAAGGAAAAGGCGTAAACCACAAGGGAATTTACAAACTCACTTATTTTACAAAACCTTATTTTGAGAAATTGGGACAAGACACTTTCTACCCGTACATAGAGGTGGTTTTTGAAATAAAAGATAATAATCATTATCATGTACCTATAACTCTTTCACCTTACGGATATTCTACTTATAGAGGAAACTAAAAGTGAAAAATAAATTAAAATGAAATATACTTATACCGAAAAAAAATCGTTAAGTAAATTAAAAATAATCATTATGAAAAATGTAATCATTCTATTTGCTTTGATATTAGGAAATTTCGGATTAGCACAGCAAAAAGAATCCTCATTAGAACATACATTAAGTATCAACCAAAACGGTGCATTAAAATTGGCCGAACAAGCCAACCTTGAAGCGGCTAAACTTAATAAACAGATCTCTATTGCGATACTTAACAACTCGGGGGTTGTTATCCTACTCTTGAAAGGGGATACCGTAGGACCTCACAACACAGAGGCCTCTCGTAGAAAAGCCTATACCGCACTTTCTACAAAAACCCCTAGTTTTATCTTAATGCAAAAAGCCGCCGCTAACCCTACTGCTCAAAATTTGAATACCCTACCCGAATTACTCCTATTAGGAGGTGGTGTTCCTATCTGGAAAGATGGGGTTTTGGTGGGGAGCATCGGTATATCTGGAGGCGGTAGTGGCGAAAACGACCACAATATCGCTCAAAAAGTGGCAGAGAATTTAGGATTTAATACCCAACAATGAAAATATCTATTCATATTTTACTATTCGTAAGCCTACTGATAAATATCCCTCTACAAGCCCAGAGCAAAACTTTATATGAGCCTGTATTAACAGGTGATGCAGCAATGAAAATGGCACAAAAAGCCTTTAACGAAGCCAATAAAAGTGGGCATCGTATCAGTGTTACGGTGGTCGATCAGTCGGGGCAAACGCTCGCTGTACTTAGGCATCACAACGCTGGGGTGCATACCTTACGAGCCAGTTATAAAAAAGCCTTTACTGCCAATTCTCAAAAAAGAGAAACCGCCGAAATTGCACAAGGCATTAAAAATGGGACAATCCCCGAAGATGTTCGTTATTTGGACGAAAATATTTTAATTTTGGACGGAGGAGTGCCCATTTATATAGACGGAAAAGTAGTTGGCGGTATTGGTGTAGGCGGTGCACACGGAAGCGAAGATGTACGGATTGCAAAAGCGGGAATTTCTGCCATTGAAGTAAATACGAACCAATAATCATCTTAATAGGTTTTGCAACCCAAATAGAGGAGGATTACAACTGAAAACAATTACTAATTTTTAAATTTTATACCTATGAAAAGAACATTTTTTTTAATGTTAATGCTTGCCTTTGCAAGTCTAACTTTTGCACAAGAAGCAAAATACCAATTGTCAAGTCATATTTTGGACATTACAAAAGGACAGCCTGCACCCAATGTAAGCATTCGCCTTTCCAAATTGCAGCATAAAGACCATTGGGTAACAGTTGATGAAAAGACAACTGACCAAAACGGGCGTATCAAAGACTTTTTAAAAGAAGGAAAAGGCGTAAACCACAAGGGAATTTACAAACTCACTTATTTTACAAAACCTTATTTTGAGAAATTGGGACAAGACACTTTCTACCCGTACATAGAGGTGGTTTTTGAAATAAAAGATAATAATCATTATCATGTACCTATAACTCTTTCACCTTACGGATATTCTACTTATAGAGGAAACTAAAAGTGAAAAATAAATTAAAATGAAATATACTTATACCGAAAAAAAAGATACAAGAAGTGGTTTTGGTGCTGGGCTAGCAGAACTTGCTGACAAAAATCCAAATGTAGTAGCACTCTGTGCCGACCTTATCGGCTCTCTAAAAATGGAGAAATTTATAGAGAAAGCTCCAGAAAGATTTTTCCAAGTGGGCATCGCCGAAGCGAATATGATAGGCATCGCTGCAGGGCTTAGCATCAATGGTAAAATACCATTTACGGGTACTTTTGCTAACTTTTCTACTTCGAGAGTTTACGACCAAATTCGTCAATCTGTGGCTTACTCTGGTAAAAATGTTAAGATATGTGCGTCTCACGCAGGACTTACCTTAGGAGAAGACGGTGCAACTCACCAAGTGCTAGAAGATATTGGTATGATGAAAATGTTGCCAGGTATGGTAGTTATCAACCCGTGCGACTATAACCAAACTAAAGCGGCTACCATTGCCATTGCAGACTACAACGGTCCTGTCTATCTAAGATTCGGGAGACCTGCCGTACCTGTATTTATGCCAGAAGATATGCCTTTTGAAATCGGTAAAGGGATTTTGTTGCAAGAAGGTAAAGATGTAACCATTGTAGCAACAGGGCATTTGGTTTGGGAGTCTCTAGTAGCTGCAGAACAACTAGAAAAAGAAGGTATCTCTTGCGAGGTAATCAATATCCACACGATTAAACCTTTGGACGAAGAAATCATTTTAAATTCTGTAAAGAAAACAGGAAAGATTGTAACGGCAGAAGAACATAACTACCTTGGAGGACTTGGCGAGTCTGTGGCAGGACTACTTGCAAGAAAGCACCCTACAAGACAAGAATTTGTTGCCGTAAACGATACTTTCGGTGAGTCTGCCACACCAGCCGAGCTGATGAAAAAATACGGAATAGATGCAGAAGCAGTGAAAAAAGCAGTAAAAAAGCTAATGCAGTAAAATTATTTAGTCTTTGCTATAATAAAAATAGCCATAGAATTAAATTTCTATGGCTATTTTCATAATATAATCGTCCATTACAAAACTTTCGCCTACTTCCAACACCACTTCTTTATCTACCTCAAACCCTTGGCTTTTATAAAAATTAAACGATGGGTTTTTCCTATTAACATTTAGTACGATAGACTTATCTTTGTGGCTTTTCTCTTCTCTTTTTAAAAAGCCTATTGCTTCCTTTCCCAATCCTCTTCCTTTAGCCTCTGCCAAAAGATAAAGCTGGTGTAATTTGGTGGTTTGAGGTTCGTAGCCTATTTCAAACCCCATAAATCCTACCTCTACACCACCATTCAACATCAGATAATAATGATAGTTAGGATTCTCAAAATGTTGGTTTAACTCTTCATCGGAGTACATCATACCCAACATATAATCTATCTGCTCTTGCGAGATAATGGCTATTCCACGATTGCTTTGCAAGACTTTGTATCAATGGTATATCTTCCCTTTGGGCTTTTCTAATCATTTTATCACTTTAATTTGGATACAAATCTAATCATTAAATTAAAATTTCTAACCAAAAACATTTCCAAAAAATAGGCATATTTAGTACCTTTGTAAAAACGAAATCGGAACAAACTATGGAAAGTAAAAATGAAAAAATACTCATCACAGGAGCTTTAGGGCAAATCGGTACCGAACTTACAGCAAAGTTGGTGGAAATCTACGGTAAAGATAATGTTATTGCTTCTGGAATTGATAAATGGAGAGAAGGCATTACTACTGCTGGACACTACGAAAGAATAGATGTAACCAACTTTAAACTATTGGAAGATTTTATCAAAGAAAATAAAATCACTACGGTTTATCACTTGGCATCTCTCTTATCTGGAACTTCGGAGAAACAACCACTTTTTGCTTGGAAACTCAATCTAGAGCCACTACTCCACCTCTGCGAATTAGCAAAAGAAGGCTATTTAAAAAAGATATTTTGGCCAAGTTCCATCGCTGTATTTGGTAAAGGTATTCCAAAGCACAATGTTGGGCAAGATGTGGTGCTTAACCCTACCACCGTGTATGGTATTTCTAAAATGGCTGGAGAAAAATGGTGTGAATATTACCACGATAAATATGGTGTAGATGTGCGTAGTATAAGATACCCTGGTCTTATTTCTTGGAAAGCTCCTGCAGGTGGAGGTACTACCGATTATGCCGTGGAAATCTTCTATGAAGCGGTAGAAAAAGGCGAGTACCAATGTTTTATTTCGGAAAACACTGCCATGCCTATGCTCTATATGGACGATGCTATAAACGCTACCATAAAACTAATGCAAGAACCTGCAGAAAACATCAGTGTTTGGGGCTCTTATAATCTAGGAGGTATGTCTTTTACACCTGCAGAACTAACAAATGAAATTAAAAAAGTAATGCCTAATTTCAAAATCTCTTACCAACCCGATTTCAGACAAAGCATCGCTGACTCTTGGCCTGCTTCCATAGACGATAGCAAAGCTAAAGAAGATTGGGGACTTTCTTATGAGTTTGACATCAAAATGATGACCGAAGAAATGATAAAAAATCTGAAAGTTAAGCTAGGGAAAAGTTAGTTATCTCTTTTTCAAATTATACACTAGGGGCTAGCTTAATTTTTCGGCTAGTCCTTTTTATTCATAATATTCTATCTTTCTCACCCACTTATACAAAGCTATTCCGTTAACTGCTTTGGTAATTTCAGTCCAATTATTTTTATCATCAAATACATAATCAAAAGAAATATCATATTTATTTTCTCCAGCGAGAAGATTTAAATGGATAATCTTATCATTTTGTAATTTGTAACTTCCTATCCTAGAGGATTTATTTTTAGATTTACTACAACAATAATGGATAGATACCTGATGCTGTTCATCATATGAAAAATGTTCATAGTATTTTACTCCACTATTATATTTTTTTTCAACTCTAATTAAATTACCTTTCTGATAGTAATATTTAGTTTGTTCATACAAATTTGGAAATTTGTTCTTTGTATCATTTTCAAACAATCCAAATTTTTGGTTTTTAACAAGTCTTTTTTCAGAATCGTAGTAATTCACTATATCTTTATAGATACTTGGAGGAATACCATATATACCATAACTCCAAGCTCCATATTGGTCTTGTTTCCAAGAATATGGATTTTTATAAACTCTATATTTCAGTAATCCATTATCATCATATACATAATTATACTCACTTACAGCTTCATCACTGTGAAATATCTTTTGAACCTTTAATTTACCATTTTCAGTTTTTTCATAACTATGATGAGCGTAATTAGTCCTCAGATTTTTCTTGATAATATTTACTTCGTTATCATTCAGATAATCATAACGAGTTTCAAGAATAGTAGATTGGACAGAGTCCAATTTTCCGATGATTCTATTTTTAGAATCGTAGTTTCTTTGATAAGAAGCAATACAAGTGTCTTTTTTATCAAACCAAGTTTCTTTAATCATATTACCACGATTATCAAAAACCTTTTTATAGTTTAAATAATGACAAAAATCATAGGTATACCATACCTTTCTAAAGCTTTCTAAGGTCTCTTTAGCTCCTCTAAATCCTGTGTGTCCATAATCATCTTCGTAATCTAAAAACTGTGGAGTTGTAATTTCTGTTAAAAATATTACTTTTTCTCTTAAGGTCTTAACCTTACCATAGAGTGTATCTTTAGGCAAATATTGTTGAGATTTTCCTACAACAAAAGCCAAAACTGAAACCATATAAATAAGCTTTCTAATTCTCATCTTACATAATTTTCATTGAAAAATATTGACTATACGAAATCCCATTTTATTAACTAAAAAAACCGCCTAAAAAAGCGGTTTTTTTATTTTAGTTAAATTGCAATGAAAATTACATCATACCTGGCATTCCGCCTCCCATTGGTGGCATTGCAGATTCTTCTTTAGGTAGTTCTGTAATTACACACTCCGTAGTTAATAGCATACCAGCCACAGAAGCTGCATTTTCTAATGCTACTCTAGTCACTTTGGTAGGGTCTATAATCCCTGCTTCTAGCATATTAACATACTCATCTGTTTTAGCATTGTATCCGAAGTCTCCTTTACCTTCTGAAACTTTAGCCACCACTACAGAACCTTCGCCACCTGCATTAGCTACGATTTGTCTCAATGGTTCTTCTATAGCTCTTTTAACTATTTTAATACCTGTGTTTTCATCTTGGTTAGCACCGTTAAGGTTCTCAAGAGAAGCAATGCTTCTTACCAAAGCTACACCTCCACCAGCTACGATACCTTCTTCCACTGCCGCTCTAGTAGCATGTAATGCGTCATCTACTCTATCCTTCTTCTCCTTCATTTCTACTTCAGAAGCTGCACCTACATAAAGAACTGCTACACCACCAGCTAATTTAGCCAATCTTTCTTGTAATTTTTCTCTATCGTAGTCAGAAGTAGTGCTTTCCATTTGAGCTTTGATTTGATTTACTCTAGCTTTAATTTGAGCCTCATCTCCAGCACCATTTACTACCGTAGTATTGTCTTTATCTATAACTACTTTTTCTGCTCTACCTAACATATCAATAGTTACATTATCCATAGTAAAGCCTCTTTCTTCAGAAACTACTTGTCCACCCGTTAAGATAGCAATATCTTCTAACATTGCCTTTCTTCTATCTCCAAATCCTGGAGCTTTTACTGCAGCGATTTTTAAAGAACCTCTTAGTTTGTTAACCACTAATGTTGCCAACGCCTCACCTTCTACCTCTTCTGAAATGATAAGTAAAGCTTTACCTTGCTGGGCTACTGGCTCTAAAACAGGCAATAATTCTTTCATAGAAGAAATTTTCTTCTCTACTAAAAGAATATACGGATTGTCTAACTCCGCTACCATTTTGTCTGGATTTGTAACGAAATAAGGCGACTGATAACCTCTGTCAAACTGCATACCTTCTACCACATCTACCGTAGTATCTGTACCTTTAGCCTCTTCCACAGTAATTACACCTTCTTTACCTACTTTACCAAAAGCTTCAGCGATAAGGCTACCTATTGCATCATCGTTATTTGCAGAAATAGAAGCTACTTGCTTGATTTTTTCAGAAGAATCTCCTACTGCTTGAGATTGAGATTTTAAGTTTTCTATTACAGTAGAAACTGCCTTGTCAATCCCTCTTTTTAAATCCATAGGATTAGCTCCAGCAGCCACATTTTTAAGACCTTCTCTCACGATAGCTTGCGCTAATACGGTAGCTGTAGTGGTACCATCTCCTGCCAAATCGTTGGTTTTAGATGCTACTTCTTTTACCATTTGAGCTCCCATATTTTCTACTTTGTCCTCTAGCTCTATCTCTTTAGCCACAGAAACCCCATCTTTAGTTACATGTGGAGCACCGAAAGATTTTTCTATAACCACATTTCTACCTTTAGGTCCTAAAGTTACCTTAACTGCATTTGCTAATGCATCTACACCTCTTTTAAGTGCGTCTCTTGATTCTATATCAAATTTAATATCTTTTGCCATTTTGTTTATTTAATTAAATTATTGTTATGAAAACACAGATTAAACCTATGTATTACTTTATTTTTATTGATTGATTTTTAACCTAAAATACCTAAAAGATCTCCTTCTCTTACGATAAGATAATCTTTACCATCAAGTTTAAGTTCTGTACCAGAATACTTGCCATAAAGCACTTTATCTCCTACTTTTACAGTCATAGGCTCATCTTTTTTCCCTGCACCTACAGCTACTACTACACCTTCTTGAGGTTTCTCTTTCGCTGTATCTGGGATAATAATTCCTGATGCCGTTTTAGTTTCAGCTGCTGCTGGTTCTACCAAAACTCTGTCTGATAACGGTTTAAAATTTACTGACATATCGTTTTAAATTTTTAATTGTTTAATTTTAACTTCTACTCTAGACACGAAAAAAATGCCAAACACCATACGGCAACAATCATAAGACATTTTGACACATTAAAATGACAAAGATTTATAAAATATGACAAGAATTAAAACAGTAGTGATAAAAAATTTCCTATTGCCTCTCTATATAAACAAAAAACGGATTGAAATATTTTCTTTTCAATCCGTTTTATATTATTTAATAAAAACAATCTACTTCTTACTAAATTTCATTAGTGGTAGTTGGTCTTTGTAAAGTGTAAGAGTAATGCCATCACTTTCGTATCTATTGGCTTTTTCCAACATTTTTAGAAAGTTTTGTTCCACCAACATATCCTTACAAGCCATTCTAGTAGAACCCACATTCTCTACCGAGAAAGCTCCCGTTTGTGCATCTATTTTAAGCTGTCCAAAATAATTGTTACACCCAGAGTTTCCTGATACTTTCTCTGTTTCTACTGTTAAAGTAGGTACTTTACTAGAGCCGAGTCTGCTTTCCGCTAAAACCCACTCTGTTGATAATAGACTAACTTGATTCTTTTTACTCTTAGTTGTAGTTGTATTACCAACCGTGGCACAAGAAAACATCAGCAAACCTATACCTAATGTTAATATTATATTTTTCATAACCTTTTTATTTGTATTTACGAGCGTAGCTCTGCATTAAAATTTTTCTCAAAGAGTGTGATTAGCCCTCCCATTATTTCTGAAATTTCTTTTTCTTCTAATGTTTTTTCTTCATTAAGAAGTTCAAAACTCAAAGCGTAAGATTTCTTACCCTCTGGCAAATTCTTACCTTCGTAAACATCAAACAGATTAACCGATTTAAGATACGGCGACGGCTTCTTCATCACCTCTTGATATAAATCTGAATAAGTGATGTTTTTATCTAAAAGTAACGCTAAATCTCTTCTTATCTTATTAAATTTAGGTATTTCTCTAAACTTAAAGTTACCTTTAGTTCTCAATTCTTGACAAGCCTCTACTTCTATCTCTGCATAAAAAGCCTCCTGCTCCATATCTGCTGATTTAAGATATTCTGGTGCTACCTTACCCAATCTTGCCAATACCTTACCATCAGAAACAAATTCTAACCCATCACTGAAACGAGCATCTTGCAAAGGTTTCTCCTGAATAGTAATTCCTAAAACTTCTAACGCCAATTTAACATACGACTTTAAATGATAGAAATCTGTACTAGATTTCGGTACAAGCCAATTTTCAGATTGATGTCTACCAGAAATCAGCATTGCTAGTTGCTTTCTTTCTTTATAAGTTTCAAATTTATGATAGATTTTACCTAACTCAAAAAACTTAATATCCGTATTTTTACGATTGATATTATAGACTGCATTCTGTAATAAACCTTCTAATAAAGAAGTTCTCATAAATGCCAAATCATTACTCAATGGATTAAGCAATTTAACTGCATTGGTTTCATCTTTCACCGTAGTAAGTGAGTTGTTCATCACTTCATTAAACCCGTTAGACTGTAACAATCTAGCCCAAGTATTTTCTAAAGCATCTTGGTCTTCAAAACTCAATTTTACTGGTGAAAACGCAATCTTTTGAGGACTATCTATTTTGTTATATCCATAGATTCTAAGCACTTCCTCTATCACATCTATCTCTCTAGTAACATCTGCCCTATAGGTTGGCACAGAAAGCTCTAGACCGTCTGGAATTTCGTTAAGAATTTCTATTTCAAGCGATTTTAATATCTTCTTTACCGTCTCACGATGGATTTTAACTCCTAGAATTTGGTCTAGCTTAGAATATCTAAATAGCACATAGTGAGGATTTATTTTCTCAGGATAAACTTCTATTAAATCTCCTACAAGTTCTGCTTCTGCCACTTCTTTAAGGAGACTTATCGCTTTGGTAATGGCAATCCTAACCGCATTAACATCTACACCTCTTTCAAAACGGAAAGATGCATCTGTATTTAAACCATGAGCTTTCGCCGCTTTTCTTACTGATACTGGATTGAAATAAGCACTTTCTAGGAAAACTTTTGTCGTTGAATCTGAAACGCCAGAATCTGATCCACCAAATACTCCTGCGATACACATTGGTTTATCCGAAGCATCTTTTATCATAATTTCTGTACCGTTAAGCGTTCGCTCCACACCATCTAAAGTAGTAAATCTAGTTCCAGAATTACAAACACCTACGACTATTTTTTGTCTAGAAATTTTATCCGCATCAAATGCGTGTAGAGGTTGCCCCAAACCGTGTAAAATATAATTGGTAACATCTACCACATTATTGATAGGATTTAACCCTATGGCTTTAAGTTTATTCTTTAACCACTCTGGAGAAGGCTTTACCTTAACATTATCTAAAACAGCTCCTATATATCTAGAACAAAGCTCTGCATCCTCTACTTCTATAGAAAATCCATGCTCACCTTCTGGCTGAAAAATATCAGACGATACCTTTTCAAACTCTGTTTCTGTGATATTAGACGCGTACAGAAAAGCATTCAAATCCCTAGCCACACCATAATGAGACATTGCATCTGTTCTATTAGGCGTTAGCCCTATTTCATAGACTTCATCTTTAGTTATTTCAAAATAATCTGCAAAAGGCTTCCCTACTTCGTGAGTTTCGTCTAAAACCATAATTCCATCATGGCTATTCCCTAACCCTAATTCATCTTCAGCACATATCATTCCTTCGGATACCTCTCCTCTTATTTTAGCCTTTTTGATTTCAAAACTATTCCCTTCCTTATCATAAAGCGTTGTTCCTACTACTGCCACAGGTACTAATTGCCCAGCCTCTACATTAGGTGCTCCACATACAATTTCTAAAACCTTACCTCCTCCTACATCTACGGTTGTTTTTTTGAGTTTATCTGCGTTTGGATGTTTTTCACAAGCTAAAACTTTACCTACCACAATACCCTCTAAACTTCCTTTTATACTTTCAAAAATTTCTATACCCTCTACTTCTAGCCCTATGTCCGTAAGGTAAGCTCCTATCTTCTCTGAACTCAAGTCGGTTTTGATGTAGTTTTTTAACCAATTATTTGATATTTTCATTCTTTAAATATGTGTTTGAAAATCTTATTATTTTTAAAACATTGACTTAAATTTTCCTTAAAACAAAATTTGAGATTTGTATTTCAAATCTCAAATTCTGAAAGTAATTTAATATACAATCACTTTAGTTATCATTAATTACATTCCTATGACAGGCATAGAAAGCATTAAAATATGTTCGTTTTCATCTAGCCCATCTATTGGTTCTAAAATACCTGGACGGTTAGGCTGAGACATTCTCATCAATACATCATCAGAACTCAAAACTGATAACATTTCTGTTAAAAATTTAGAACTGAAACCAATGTTGATGTCTTCTCCTTTATAATCGCAAGGAATCTGCATATCTGCTTTATTAGCAAACTCAGTATCCTCCGCATGTAGATGAAGGATATTACCCGATAACTTAAATCTTACTTGATTAGTAGATTTGTTAGATAAAATAGATGCTCTCCTAATAGAACTAAGTAGTAAATTTCTATTTACTGTAAGCAAATTAGGGTTTTCTTGAGGGATTACCGCAGAATAATTAGGATATTTACCATCTATTAAACGACAAATCCAAATATGATTACCAAAGGTAAATTTAGCCATATTCTCATTAAACTCAATAACAACTTCTTCCTCCGTATTGGCTAAAATATTTTTAAAAATACTCAATGGTTTTTTAGGCATAATGAACTCTATAGGCTCACTATTTTTAATGTCTTTTCTCTTGTAAACTACCAATCTATGAGAATCTGTAGATACAAAATTAGCTTCGTTTTCTCCAAATTGGAATAAAACTCCCGTCATTACAGGGCGAAGCGTATCATTACTTGTAGCAAACAAAGTATTTACCAACGCTTCTGCTAATACCCCTGAAGGTATCGTAACACTTTGTGAAGCATCAAACTCTGGTAACTCTGGGTAATCTTCTGCATTATCTAGAGCCACCTCATAGTTATCTCTATCATCTAGAATTTCCAGTAAAGCTCCCATTTCATTAGCAGACTCCTTTACTGTAAAAGTTAAAGGCTGTTCCCCAAAGGTCTTTATTAATTCCTGAAAAGTTTTCGCAGGAACTGCTATTTTACCTTGATCTTCAGACATTACCTCTAGAGAAGTTACCAAAGTAGTTTCTCCGTCAGATGAAGTAATTTTAAGATTTTGATTATCTAGTTCGAACAAATAGTTTTCTAGAATAGGGCGTGATTGTGAACTGGAAATCACACCACTTACCACTTGTAAAGCCTTTTGTAACTCGCTACTTGCTACGATAAATTTCATAAATAAAAATTATTTGGATACAAATATAAGTAATTGTAACAAAACAATGAAAAAAAGTAACCTTTTTTGAACTTTCAGCCTTAAAAAGTTACTAACAAACACCGTATTTAACTTAATGTTTAGGCTCCCATATCAATCTTAGAAAAGAACTCAATCGTTCATTTTCTCTACTTACAGGAATCCCCACAACAACACCTAACATCAACTGCTCCGAAATCCCCAAACGCATCTGAGGACGCATAACCATATCAAAATTACCTCTATCAAAGGTTTTATTAAATTCCACTCCCACAAAATTCCTCGTTCCCGAA
This sequence comes from Riemerella anatipestifer ATCC 11845 = DSM 15868, assembly GCF_000252855.1. Lineage (NCBI taxonomy): Bacteria > Pseudomonadati > Bacteroidota > Flavobacteriia > Flavobacteriales > Weeksellaceae > Riemerella > Riemerella anatipestifer. Next base: position 563,018 of record NC_017045.1, read on the forward strand.
ATCATATAATGAAAACTAGAATGCACATCATACACCATATGAAATTTATTGGTGATAAAATTCTGCTCTATCATTGGTCCTGTATAAACCAAAGTATGGAAATTATTTCCCCAGCGTTTAGCCACCACAAAAAACGGATTGTAAACATTTCCTTTAATTAAAGGTTTTCCAAAACGTCCAAAATCTGAAAACTCTAACTCATTGATGTAGCCTAAAGCCATTGTAGTCGCTTTTTCTTCATTTACCAAAAACGACCATTGTAAAGCCAATTTCAAACTATTAAGTTTACTAGACGGAGCCTGCACTTTCTCGTTTCCCGTAGGAGAATAGAATGTAAACGGTAGCTCTACTTCTAACCCTAACCTATCAATAGGAGCCCATTCGTACTCTACCAATGCTTCATAGGCATCAAAATTGAGTTTATCTGTTAATCCAAGTCCTAAATTCCATTCTTTTTCGCCTTTTCTCGCTCCTAAATCCCTTATCAAATCTATATACAAAGGCTCTGCGTGTAAAACTTTAGCAGGTTCTTTCCTTTCTTCCACCTCTGCTATATAGAGACTATCTTTTTCATTATTATGATTTTGAGAAAACACATTGCCAAAAATTAGCCCTAAAGCTAATAGCATTATTTTTTTAAAATTCATATTATTTTTGATTTTAACCTTAATTTATTTTACAACTCTAGATAATCCTTAATTTATTAAGAACCATCATTATCATAAACCATTTATAAATTAAAATCAAATTTTAGGCGGAGGCACATCAAATTGAGAAAAGCCGTTAAGGAGCTTGGATACTCCAACGGTGCAAATATATTTTGAGAAATAAAACTCAACCATTTGAACTGATTTACACGGAGAAAATAATCCGAAAAACCAATTATATTTAGATTTTTTAGTATAATTATCCAAATCGCACTCCTCGGATTCTTCTATGGCATTTTCATACTTAAATACTTTTTCTACAATAACTTCTATAATGCTTTCCATATCATTATAATTTGAAGTTTCCGAGAAATAGTATCTATCATCATCTGGAGTATCTATGCTTATATTCATAAAATAAACGCCCAAAATTCCCCAGAGAAATTTTAGAAAAGTTTTATTTCTGAAATTATTCATTTTAATGATACTCTTTTTCGCCATAATATATCTTTCTAAACACTTTCCTCAAAATCTATATCAGGGTTGAGAATTTCTGTAATAATGCTTGATATTGAAACCATAGCATCAGACAAATCGCCGTCTATTTCTAGCATTTGCACTCCACGACTTACCTCTGCAAAACTCCATATCCCACAACTAATATCCTTACCCAAAAACTCCGAAAGTTGCCCCATAGCATAGGCATAAATACAAAGCTGAAGTGCTTGCTTATAATCTTTATTTTTAAGGAGTGTTTCTCTGTTTTTATCTGAAATTTTTAGCCTTAGATTTTTAGTTTTAGCCGTTTTATAATCTATCACTCTTAGATTTCCGTTAAGTCTATCAATCCTATCTATAAAACCTTTAAAAGCCACTTCTAACTCATCTGAAACCTTAAATTTAACATCCTTAATTTCTTTTTCTAAATCTAGTATTTCTAAAGTATTTCCACTAGAAACCAGCTCTAAATCTAACTTTAAAATATCTCCTATGACTTTTTTAGCCATCTGCTGATGTACGAAATTCATACCTCTTTCGTAAAATTCGGGCTGATGTTTCAGCGTTTTTATTGCAAACTCAACACTTTCATCTATTTGAGTTATTGCCCATTCTAAATCCTGCGGAGTTAATATCTTCCCCTTTAATTTATCATATAAAAACTCCAACGCATAATGCACTAAATTACCATAGTTCCTAAGAGAAAGTTCCTCTTCTATTTCGGAGGTTTCCTTTATCTTTAAAACTACTTTAGCATAAAAATCAATAGGATTATAGAGATAAGTGGTAAGGTGTGATGCCGCAATATTATGTTTCCATTCTTTGAGCCGTTCCATTACCTGTGGAGTTTTAGAAACCACCATCGGAAGGACCTCTACGGGTTGCGACTCATTCTCCACCATAATTTTTTGCACTTGATGAGGACTTTCCATTTCTATTTGGGTGATAAATCTACTTTTCTCTCCCGTATTAACGCCCGAAGACAAGGCATTATAAAGCAAGTGGATATGATGAGCGTCCTGCAACAATCGGTAGAAATGATAGGCATAAATACCATCGTTCTCCAAGAAAGTATTAAGACCGAAGTTCTTTCTTACATCAAAAGGCAGATAGGTATTTTGTGAGTTCCCTAGCGGAAGTTTACCTTCGTTAGTAGAAAGCAAAATGATGTTTTCAAAATTGAGCAATCTGGTTTCTAGCAATCCCATAACCTGCAAACCAGACAAAGGTTCGCCCTGAAAATCCACAGATTCTGTACTTACCATCTGATTAACCAAAACCTCTAAATCTTCTATACTTACATCAAATTGATAAGGTTCTAATTGATTTTTAACGATTTTAAAACTCTTTTCAAAATAAGAAATATTCTCGTACTGAATATCATCTATAGGCTTGTATTTCAACTGATAACAAAAAGCTATCAATATCTCTAACAACTCCTTAACACTTTGTTTTTCAAAGATGTTAAAGAAATTCAATCCACCCAAGTATTCTTTTAAAAGAGAGTAGGAAACATAAACAATATTATGCTCCGAAATGTAGTTTACAAACGCTCTAATGACCTTATCCTCCTGCTCATCGGTTGGCAAAGTTTCCAAAATCCCTACAACATCGTGATGATAATAAGTTGATGATTTTTTCTCTAGCTGTTTGTGCAGATAAAAAATCTGTTTCATAGCGTTGCTAAAAGATAAATTTTTAAGCGGAAGCCCCATCGTAATATTAACTTTAGGCACTTCTGATAAGACTTCCAAACAAGCGGGAAGCAAGTTCTCGTCTAGTAAAACCAACGCTGTCTTAGAATAGTCTGACTCTTTATAATCTTTGAATATTTTAGGAATCACCTGCGTTTGGGTAACATTGCCCGAAACCTCATAAACATTGATGTTTTTAGATTGAGAAAACTGATTCTCTACCCAACTAAAGTTTCTGTAATCATTAAACTCCGCCCAATCTATATAACGCCTTAAAAACTGCCCTGCTTCTTGCCTTTTATCTTTAATATAGTACTCGTCTGCTTGGAAAAAACATTGTGCCTTGTCCCATTGTAACAACTGCCTTACCAGCAATTCTTCAACCGGCGTAAAGGCATTAAAACCACAAAAAACATATTGCTCCGATGTCTGCTCTGCAAATAATTTAATTTTAGATTTGGCTTCCTGATGAAGCATTCCAGAGGTTGCCCATTGCTTAGCTTTAAGTTCTTTTTTTAGTAATGGCAAAAAGGTAGTCATTTTTCGCCAAAAGTTGAGATTTCTCTGCCTTGCATTGTCTTCTTCACCTAAAGTTTCTCCCCAGTTTTTAATGCGTTCCTCATCAAACATATATTCCAACACCGCCTCATCAGAATCAGAAAACTTTAAAATATCGTCCCAATCCTTCAATAATGTTGGAAACCATTTTAAAAACTGACCAAAATCCTCTGCTGGAAATAGCTGCCTATAAACATTATAAGCAAATAGCCATAAGGAAATACCTTTGATTTCTTGATAGCCAGAAATATCCCTAATGAGCTCCTCAATAGTAGAAAATTGCGGAAGTAGCCCCGAATATTTTTTTTGTTTTTTTAGAATATCCTTAATAAACACCACCGGTCTTTTACCTGGTAAAACGATGTTAAACCGAGATAAATCCGATGATTGTACTAATAATTCATCTATAATTTTATTAAGGAAATTCATTGGTATTTTTTGCTAAATCTATGTTTTTAACTTTATGAGTTGAAATTACCTTTAGAAAGATACACTACCTTTTTTGTATCAAAAAACTCTTCTTCAAAGTAATTTTTAAGATTGAAAATCTCGCATTTAAGTCCTGCCAATTCCTCCGCCAAATCGCCGCCTTTTAGGTAAAGTACGCCATTATGTTTAGGATTAAATTGTTCTTTTTCAAACTTTCCTTTTAGCCATCGCAAAAACACTGGCATTTGCGTAACCGCCCTACTGACTACAAAATGGTATTTATCCTTAAGTTTTTCGGCTCTTCCGTGTACGGCTATTAAATTCTTTAACTCTAATGCCTCTGATACCGCTTGTACCACTTTTATCTTCTTCCCGATAGAATCTATTAAAGTAAACTCTACTTCTGGAAACATTATTGCCAAAGGTATCCCTGGAAATCCACCGCCAGTACCAATATCCAGAACTTTTGTTCCTTCCGAAAAAGGCATTACCTTAGCGATACCCAAAGAATGCAATATATGCTTTTCATAAAGGCTATCCGTATCTTTCCTAGAAATTACATTTATTTTCTCGTTCCACTCTTTATAGAGAGGCTCTAGCAACGCAAACTGATGTTGCTGCTGCTCGGTAAGCTCTGGGAAATATTTTAGTATTAAATCTTTTTTCATCAAACCTTCTTTTCAAAGAATTCTAACCAATGTCCATCAATATCTTCAAAAGTGAGTAAATTGCCATAACTTTCTTTCTTAATACCTCCTATCATTTTTACACTTTTCTCACTCAAAATATTATATATGGAAAAAATATCATCAACTTCAAACATAATTCTCGTTTTTGTGGGTACAACCTTACCTTTTTCAATTGGTCTCCTTAACAAAGCAAAACTGCCTCCATTGAATTCAAATTCAGCCCAATCTCCCTCTATCAATTTTAGGTTAAAACCTATTTCTTGATAAAATCTTATGGATAATTCTAAATTACTTACATAAATCCAACAAGCATATATTCCCTTTATCATCTAGCTAATGGTTTCTCTGTTCTAGATATTTTTGCCATTCCCAAGTCGTTCTAAGAGCTTCTTCTAAAGAGGTTTCAGCTTTCCAACCGAGTTCTCTCTCTGCTTTATCAGCATTGGCATAAGCTATGGTAATATCACCTTCTCTACGACTGCATATTTGATACGGTACTTCTACCCGATTGGCATTTTCAAAAGCTTTAACGACTTCTAAAACCGAAGAACCTTGCCCTGTTCCCAAATTATAAATATCCAAAACAGTCTCTTCTTTTGCATTGATGAGCTTTTTAAGTGCTGCCAAATGAGCCTTAGCTAAATCTACCACATAAATATAATCTCTAATCGCGGTACCATCTGGCGTTGGATAATCGTCTCCCCAAATACTAAGTTTCTCTCTAATCCCTGCCGCTGTTTGTGTAACATAAGGCACCAAATTGTTAGGTACTCCCAACGGTAACTCTCCTATTTTGCCCGAAGGATGTGCCCCAATGGGATTAAAGTACCTCAACAAAGACACTTTTTTAGCGTGAGCTCTAGAAAAATCCTTTAAAATCTCCTCTCCCATCTGCTTGGTTTTACCATAGGAAGATTCTGGAGTTTTAAGTGATGTATTTTCGTCTATTGGCATTTCGTCTGCCTGACCATAAACCGTACACGACGAAGAAAATATAAAGTTAGATATATTTCGTTCTTTAAATTCTTGTAATATATTGATTAAGGAAAATAGATTGTTCTCATAGTAATCTATCGGTTTCACTTGGCTTTCTCCCACCGCTTTAAAAGCAGCAAAGTTGATACAACCTTCTATATTATGAGCATCTAAAACTTGGCTTAATAATTCTCTTCGTTTTAAATCAAAAGGATAGAAAATAGGTTTTTTGCCTGTAATTTCTTCAATGTTTTTAAGCACAAACCTCTCCGAATTAGACATATCATCTACAATCACAACATCAAAACCGTCATTCAGTAGTTCAACCACTGTGTGAGAGCCTATATAGCCTAAACCTCCCGTTACTAATATTGTCATAACTCTTTCTTATTTATTTACAAACTCTAAAACAGTTTCCGTAATATATTTTAACTGTTCGTCATCTAACTCGGTGTGCATTGGTAATGAAATTACTTCGGATAACAAACGGTCTGTATTTACAAAATCGGCATCATTACTTTCTTGGTAGTAAGCCTTCTGTTTTCTAAGTGCCACAGGATAGTATATCATCGCAGGAATTTCTTTTTCCGCCAAATACTGCTGAAGTTCATTTCTTTTCCCATTAAGGATTCTAAGAGTGTATTGATGAAATACGTGCGTTGAGTTTCCTGCTCTTTTTGGTGTCAAAATATGAGGACAATCTTTAAAAGCCTCATCGTAAAAATCCGCAGCTTTGCGTCTAGCCTCGTTATAGTTATCCAGATGTGGTAATTTTTTTCTTAGAACCGCCGCTTGTATACTATCTAGTCTTGAATTAACACCCACCTCATCGTGATAATAGCGTTCGTACATTCCGTGGTTTACAATTCCTCTTAGACGGTGTGCCAAAGCATCATCATTAGTAAAGATAGCACCTCCATCTCCGTAACACCCTAAATTTTTAGACGGGAAGAATGAAGTCGTTCCTATGCTTCCCATTGTGCCAGATTTTTTAGTCGTTCCATCGGCAAAAGTGTATTCCGCACCTATAGCTTGTGCATTGTCTTCTACTACAAAAATGTTGTGTTCCTTTGCTATTTTTAGAATCTCTTCCATATTAGCACATTGTCCAAATAAATGCACAGGAATTATCGCTTTAGTCTTTGGAGTAATGGCTTCCTTTAACTTCTCTGTATTTATAGTAAAGGTATCATAGTCCACATCTACCAAAACGGCTTTCAACTTTAATAAATGTATCACTTCTACCGTTGCAGCAAAGGTAAAATCTGCAGTAATTACCTCATCTCCTTCTTTTAAACCTAAAGCCATTAAAGCTATTTGGAGTGCATCTGTACCGTTAGCACAAGGGATTACGTGTTTTACATCTAAATATTCTTCTAACTCGGATTGGAAAGATTTAACCTCCGAGCCATTGATGAATTGTGCCGACTGCATTACATTAAGCACTGCATTATCCACTTCATTTTTAATTTTAAAATACTGGCTCTGCAAATCTACCATTTGTATCTTTCTCATAATATTGAGTTTTATGTATTAAATAGGTTGAGCGACTGCCGTTAAACAATCGCTCTTATCAATTTTTATTATTGTTTATATTTTAGGGAATTTACTTGGATTGGTTTCGTGAAACACCGCATAAACTTCCTCCACTATATCATCCACAGAAGGTTTACTAAAGTAATCTCCATCACTAGCATAAGCTGGTCTGTGGTTTTTAGCCGTAATGGTTACTGGGTCGCTATCCAAATATCTAAAGGCTTTTTGTTTTTCTAAAATTTGCTGAAGAATAAAGGCAGAAGTTCCTCCTTCCACATCTTCATCTATCACCACCAAACGATTGGTTTTCTGAAGACTTTTTGCAATTTCGTGCTCTAAGTCAAACGGAATTAATGACTGAACATCTATCACTTCCGCTGAAATGCCTAACTGTTCTAGTTCTTTAGCTGCCTCCATCACCACACGCCAAGTAGAACCATAAGTAACAAGGGTAACATCTGCCCCTTCTTTAGTTACCTCTATTTTACCCACAGGCACGGTAAACTCGCCTAAGTTGTCTGGTTGTTTTTCTTTTAAACGATAACCATTAAGACACTCCACAATTACCGCAGGTTCATCACTTTGTAACATCGTGTTGTAAAACCCTGCTGCTTTAGTTAAGTTTCTAGGAACTAATACCAAAATTCCTTTGGACAAGTTAAGTATCCCCGCCATAGGAGAGCCTGAATGCCAAATTCCTTCTAATCTATGCCCTCTAGTTCTTATAATTACTGGAGCTTTTTGTCCCCCTTTAGTTCTGTATTGCACTGTTGCCAAATCATCACTCATACCTTGCAAACAGTAGAGAATATAGTCTAAATATTGAATCTCTGCAATTGGACGAAGCCCTCTCATCGCCATACCAATCCCTTGACCTAAAATAGTAGCTTCTCTAATCCCTGTATCTGCCACTCTCGTAGCTCCATACTTCTCTTGCATTCCTTCCAAACCTTGGTTTACATCACCTATGTTCCCCGTGTCTTCTCCAAAGACTAAGGTTTGTGGATATTTTTCAAATATTTTATCAAAGTTGTTTCTTACCACTACCCTTCCGTCCACTTCTTCGGAATTATCACTATAAACAGGCTTTACTTCTTTTACATTAGTTGCCTTCCATTGAGATTGAGAGTAAAGATGAGATGAATAATGGTCTTGCTCCTGCAATAAAAGTTCTTGATAAGTCTTTTCTAAATCTTTTCTTTCCGCAGAGACTTGCCCTCTTGTAAGCCATAGTGCTTTTCTCATCAGATGGAACACTTCTCTCTTTCCAACCGATATGATTTTACCGAAATCTTGCAATAAAGACTCTACTTGAGTATTTTGAGCTTTAAGTTTTTCTACCGCTGACAGCCCTTTTTCTTTAACAGATTTAATAGCATTTTGGTAGGCTTCCCACGCTCTTTTTTGTCCTTCTTTAACTTCTTTCTTTGCTTCTTTATCTAAGGCATCTAATTCTTCTGCCGTAGCAAGAATTTCCGTTTGTCCGTCTATTTCTATGCTATAATTGAGTATCCATTCTCTAAACTGTTTAAGACCATCGTACTCTGCTTCCCAATTCAATCGCTCTTCTGATTTGTATCTTTCGTGAGAACCCGATGTGGAGTGCCCTTGTGGCTGCGTAACTTCTTTAACGTGAACTACCACTGGAATGCTTTGATTCCTTGCAAAATCTTCTGCTCTAGCATAAGCGTCTAACAAAGCTGGATAATCCCACGCCTTTACGGTAATGATTTCGCAACCTTCAGCTTTACCTTCTTTTCTTTGGAAACCTGATAGCATTTCAGTAATATCTGCTTTGGCTCTTTGGTTGTGCGTAGGCACAGAAATACCATACCCATCGTCCCAAATACTTACAATCATAGGGACTTGCAAGGCACACGCGGCATTAAGGGTTTCCCAAAAATGACCTTCCGCAGTGGAGGCATCTCCTATCGTCCCAAAAGCTACTTCGTTGCCATTACGAGAGAATTTTTCTGAGCCTTCAAATTGGATTTCTTTATAAATTTTGGAGGCTTGTGCCAAACCTAAAAGTCTAGGCATCTGCCCCGCCGTAGGTGATATATCGGAAGAAATGTTTTTTTGTTCTGTTAAGTTTTTCCAACTGCCATCTTCGTTAAGGCTTCTGGTGGCGTAATGTCCGTTCATTTGTCTTCCTGCCGATGCGGGCTCTCTTTCTACACTTGTATCTGCATAAAGCTGTGCGAAAAAACTCTCTACACTTACGGCTTGTATCGCTAAGGCAAAAGTTTGGTCTCTGTAATACCCCGACCTAAAATCGCCATTTCTAAACACCCTTGCCATCGCCAACTGTGGCAACTCTTTACCATCACCAAAGATACCAAATTTCGCTTTTCCTGTAAGCACCTCTCTCCTACCTAGATAGGACATCTCTCGGGAAATTCTCCCTAGTTTATAATCGTTTAAAATACTATTTTTAAAATCCTCAAAAGACACTTTTTGAGACTCTATGTAAGTTGTACTCATAACTCGTTTTGAATTTTGACAAATATAATAATTCTAAATGAAATATTTTAGGGTACTCTACTTTATTCGTATTGAAAAAAATCATCTCCCTCCAATCGTAGATATTTGTTAAGAGAGAAAATGAGTTTGTTGCTATTAAAGGAGGCTATTGATAGGATAATTCTGTAAGGTTATAAGGCTTACTAAAGTATTTTTTGAATTATTTTCAATTTTATGAATAAAAACTGTTCATTCTTCTATTCCTCAAAGCCGTTTTTTAATTCCTCATTAAAATAATGAGCTCCTCACAATCATTCTTCTATTCCTCACGGTCATTCTTGTATTCCTACGAGCCTTTATTGTATTCCTCATCGGAAAGAATATTGTTCTTTCCGACTTTTTTGTACCCAAAGTCTTTGGTATAATAAAATATTTTACCAATTATTACTCTAACTAAGGTATCTTTGCACCTCAATAAAGATTTTTGAAAGTGATGAAATATGATGTAATATCCCACACCGATAAGAATGGGCTAGAATACCTATCGGTAACTAACGACGACAACCAAGTAAGAATATACACGCTAAAAAACGGTCTTAAAGTTTACCTCTCCAAAAATTCTGATGCTCCCAGAATACAAACTTATATCCCCGTAAGAACAGGAAGTAATAACGACCCCAAAGACAATACTGGTCTTGCCCACTATCTGGAGCATATGATGTTTAAAGGTACTTCTAAAATAGGTAGCCTTGACTGGGAAAAAGAACGACCTCTTTTACAGAAATTATCTGATTTGTTTGAGCAGCACAAAGCCACCCAAAACGAGGAAGAAAAAAAGCAAATTTACAAAGAGATAGACACTATTTCTCAAGAGGCAGCACAGTATGCTATCCCCAACGAATACGACAAAATTTTATCTTCTCTAGGGGCTTCTGGCACTAACGCCCACACTTGGCTAGACGAAACGGTGTATAAAAACAACATTCCGTCCAACGAGTTGGAAAAATGGTTTAAAGTAGAAAAAGAACGCTTTTCGGAGCTAGCTTTAAGGCTATTCCATACCGAGTTAGAATCGGTTTATGAAGAGTTCAATAGAGCCCAAGATAACGATTTTAGATTGGTGCATTATGAAATTATGGACGCTCTTTTCCCTAATCACCCCAACGGACAACAAACCACCCTCGGTAAAGCCGAACATCTAAAAAATCCGTCTATGGAAGCCCTACATAAGTATTTTAACGAATACTATGTTCCTAACAATTATGCCCTTATTTTGGTGGGAGATTTAGATTTTGAACCAACTATTGCTTTAGCTGAACGCTATTTTGGCACTTTTTCTTTTAGAGAATTGCCTCCAAAAACACCTATTATAGAGCAACCTATAAGCAACATTATTAAAAGAACTATTAAAAGTCCTTCTGCACCTAGACTTCAGATGGCATGGCGTTCTCATAGCTATGGTACTCAAGAAGCTAGACTTACCGAGATATGCACTCAAATCCTTTCAAACAACGGTGAGGTAGGACTTATTGATTTAAACATCAATCAAAAACAAACCGCATTAAGAGCGTCGGCGTTTCACTCTCCATTTAAGTCCTATGGATTTTTGTCTATCGTCATCGTTCCGAAGGAAAATCAAACTTTGGACGAAGCGAAGGATTTAATTCTATCCCAAATAGAAGCCTTGAAAAAAGGAGATTTCCCAGATTGGCTTATCCCTGCCATCATCAACGATATTAAAAAAGGAAGATTAAAACAACTAGAAACTGCCGATGGACTCGCCACACTCCTTTACGAAACCTTTATTAAAGAAAGAGAATGGAACGAGGAACTAAACGAACTCAATCTGTACGAAACCATTACTAAAGAGGAAGTCATTAGTTTTGCCAACGAGTTTTTTGGCGAAAATTATGTGGTAGTTTATAAAGAAAGAGGCGAAAATGATAAACTCATACGCGTAGAAAACCCTAAAATAACGCCTATTAAAATCAATAAGGAAGCTCAATCTGAATTTTTAACGCAACTCCTCGCAGAGAAAACTCACGATATAGCTCCTGTTTTTGCCGATTATTCTAAAGAAATTTTAGAGGATAACCTCAATGGGATTAAACTCAGTTCCATTAGAAACACCCAAAACAACCTCGCTCAAATGAATTTTATTTTCCCTATGGGTACGGATAATGATAAAGAGCTAGGTTTGGTGCTAGAAGTTTTGGAATATATGGGAACCGACCGCTATTCTCCCGAAGAAATTAAACAAGAGTTTTACAAGATAGGAATTAATTACAGCTTCCAAGTTGGTACAGATAATATTAGTATTATGTTAGGCGGTTTGGAGGAAAATCTTGCTACAGGAGTTGCACTAATGGTGCATTGGCTAAGGAATATACAGTCTGATAATTCCATTTATCAAACTATGGTAGCCTCCATCTTAGATGCTCGTGAAATAAGTAAGAAGGACAAAAACCAAATTACGAGAGCCTTAGTAAATTATGCTAAATATGGAGAACACTCTCGTTTCCGAGATGTTATCACCAAAGAAAGGTTACAAACGGCTAAGGCGGAAGATTTCACACAAAGAACTCGGATGTTGTTGGATTACCCATATGAGTTGTTTTTCTATGGGCAGGATATTGAAGCGTTTAAATCAGCATTATTAAATATAGGTCTTACCAAAGGAAACCTTACACCTCCAACTCCGAAAAACTACCCAGAGCCACTCACTAACCAAAACAAAGTCTATCTAGTAGATTATGATATGGTACAGGTGGAAATAATGAAGGTAGGACGAGGCGAAGAAATCAATCCTAAAAATTTTGGGCGAATAAGCGTCTTTAATGAATATTTTGGGCGTGGGCTATCTTCTATTGTGTTTCAGGAAATACGAGAATCTAAATCGTTGGCATATTCAGCTTATGTGTCTTACACCTACCCTAGCCAACTCAAAAAGTATGATTATGTAACATCTTACCTTGGCACTCAAGCAGACAAAATGGAAATCGCTCTAAACTCTATAAACGAACTGATGAGCGAACTCCCACAAGTCAAGTCGCAATTCAATAATGCTAAAAGTTCTGCTCTGAAGCAAATTGCTTCGCAAAGGCTTACGAAGCAGAATTTATATTTCAATTATCTTGCGATGCAAAAATGGGGATACAGCTACGACATTAGAAAGGATATTTATGACGAGATAAACTCGCTTAGCTTAGACGATTTAACTAATTTTTATAATCAAAACATAAAACCGATACCGTACCACACCGCCATTATAGGGCAAACCAAAAGCCTTGACTTAAATTATCTAAAAAGTTTAGGAACAGTGCAAGAGTTAAGCATAGAAGATTTGTTCGGTTATTAAAAACAAGAAAAAAGTCAGACAAGTTGTCTGACTTTTTCTATTTTGAAAGAAATGGAATTATACTCTTATTTTATAATTTTCATTTCGTCTAAAAGCCATTTGGCATTAGCGAATTTATCGACAATAAATAGAATATATTTAGTATCCACCATAATATTTCTACTGAATTTAGGGTCATAATTGATATCGCTCATCGTGCCTTCCCATTGACGGTCAAAATTAAGTCCTATCAAATTACCGTAAGCGTCTAATGCTGGACTTCCAGAGTTACCTCCTGTAGTATGATTAGTTGCTGTAAAATTAACAGGCACCTCTCCTGTTTCATCTTTGTAAATGCCATAATCTTTGTTTTGATAAAGATTGATAAGACGAGCAGGAACATCAAATTCATAATCTCCTGGGATATATTTCTCCATAATTCCCGAAGTGTGAGTCTTATATCCGTAATATACAGCATCTCTAGGATTAGAGCCTTGCATCGTTCCGTAAGTTACCCTAAGTGTAGAGTTAGCATCTGGGAAGAATTTTCTATCCTTATCCGTCGCCATTTGCTGTGCCATAAAAGTTTTAAGTTGAACATCTATTTGGGTTTGATAGTCGTTATATTTAGCCAAAGTTCCTTGTATATAACTATCCTGTAATATAGCTAATATTCCCAAAAATGGATCAGAATTAAGCTCTTTTACTAAAGCTTCTTTATTTTGAAATACCTTATCTAAGTCAGAAGTGACATAAGCTCCATTAAGTGCTTTCCTTCCTGTAATCACCGAGTTTTTGCTCCATTCTTCTATTGCTTTGAGATTAGCTTCCTCATCTTTAAACTCTGCAAAACCTTTAGGTAGAAATTCCGCAGGTGTTTTATGAGTATACAAAGCCAATAATTTTGCTGTTACTTTAGCATCTAATGCACCATCATAATCTTTGTAAAAAGATTTTAAACTCTCAAAAAACTTAGGTTCTACATTCTTACCTTTCTCTACATTGAATAAATAATCTAAGTAGCGGTTAGCCAGATTAAGTGTTTCTGCATTCCTTAAAAGTTCGTTATAATACGCTCTATTCAATGCATAGGCAGATTGCTCTGTATAAAGCCTATTAAGCTCATCTATAGTTTTCTTTATTTCAGGATTCTTTTTGATAAGTTCTGCTTCATAAGCTCGTTTTTTATCTACCGCTTTAGACTTTTTAAGTCCTTCCACCTCGCCTATCCATTTTTTCCAATAGTTGGCTACCGAGGCATATTTAGAAGCATACTTTATTCTTGTTGCATCATCTACACGCATTTTTTCGTCCAAAGTTTTAAGAGCCACCTCTCGCATAGAAATCATTGCAGGGTCTATCTCTTTCATGATTTTTTCTACAGCGATAGATGGTAGATACTCCTGTGTTCTCCCTGGAAAACCAAATACGAAAGTAAAATCGTTTTCTTTTTTATCTTTAATGGAAATTGGTAAAAAATGTTTTGGTTTGTATGGAACGTTATCTTTAGAATACTCTGCAGGTTTGTTATTTTTATCTGCATAAACACGGAACATAGAGAAATCTCCCGTATGTCTAGGCCAAACCCAGTTATCTGTATCACTACCAAACTTACCAATAGAAGACGGTGGTGCTCCTACCAAACGAACGTCTTTGAACGTTTCTATAACATAAGCATAATATTGGTTACCATAATACACTGGCTTCACCACAATATGCTGATAAGGCTCTAACTTAAACGACTTTTTTAAAGCCTCTATATTATCCTTAATACTTCGTTCAGAAAGATTTGGGTTTCCTTTTAAAACTTCGTTGGTTACATTTTTAATATCTACGATAAAATCTACAGTTACCCCAGGATTAGGCAACTCTTCTCCCATATTTTTAGCCCAAAAACCATCTTTTAGGTAATCTTTTTCTACACTAGAGTGAGATTGTATCTGCCCATAACCACAGTGATGATTGGTAAGAATGAGCCCTTTAGGAGAAATAACTTCCGCAGTACACCCCCCGTTGAACTGTACTACCGCATCTTTAATACTAGGTTTTTCTGGATTGAAGATATCTTTTGCAGATATTTTCATCCCTAGTTTTTTCATTTCTTTTTCATTGAGTTCTGTAGGCATCCACATTCCTCCATATTGCTGTGCAAACGCCATTACAGCAGGCAGTACTACGGCAGATAGTATCAGAGGTTTCTTTATCATTTTAATCATTATTAAAAAATTTGCCCTAAAAATAAGAAAAATGAAAAAACCAACCTAATTTATAAAACAACTATTCTTCCTTAAATATCCTTTATAAAGTCTTCGTATTCATAAAATACGGTTTCAAATGCCGTCATTTTTTCTACAAAAAACTCAAATATTTTTTGCCAACTTTCTTTATTAAAAATACTTACGCCACCACACTCTACCCATACTCGGCTAATTTCTTTACCATTGTCTAAGTATAGTGTTTCTTCAAAAAAAGCCTCCTCACCAAGCGCTTCATCTAAAATAGATTGTAAAGATTGTATTTTCTCAAAGTAAGCATTTCTGAAAAGTTCCTCCTTCATCTCTATATCTAAACACACCATTGCCCTTTTGTTATCAGCAAAAAACTTAAATGAAAAGTCTTTGATTTTGGTATTATATAGAAGCCATTTTCTAGGAAAAGATTTCCCAAAGGCGATCCAGAATTCTTTTTTAAGTTGTGCAGCTTCTTGTTTGCTAAACATATTTCATTTTATTTTATTAGCACTAAATCTAGGATAATCAATTTTGTTATAAACAAAAAACCGCCCTAAAAAAGGCGGTTGGTGAACGCGAAGGGAGTCGAACCCCTAACCTTCAGAGCCGTAATCTGATGCTCTATCCAATTGAGCTACGCGTCCGTTTTGAGTTTGCAAATATAGAAAATTTTTTATTATTTTTGAAAATGAAAACACATTTTTTTATTCTCATAAGCAGTTTAGCCCTTCTGTCTTGTAAAAAAGAGGCTAATAATTTTTCAAAAGAACAAGTTATCATTTCAAAAAACACTTATTATCAAGAAGATAACAATAAAGTAATTATCAACACAAAAAATTTTTCCTCCGAAATATCCGCCGCCAAATTACCATTAAAAAAAGTAGTATTATTAAGTTCTTCTATGCTAGGCTATATGCTAGAGCTAGGTTTAGAGAGCCATATCATTGGGATTTCTAGCGAAGAATATATTTATTCTGAAAAGGTAAAAGCACTTATCCAATCTAAAAAAATACACACCGTAGGCAACGAGCAAAAATACGATTTAGAAAAAATCATCAGTTTAAAACCCGATGCCGTAATCACTAACCATATCCCTAATTTTGAAAACACTTATGACCTACTCCGAAAAAATAATATAGAAGTTATCTTCCTAAACGAATATCTAGAAAACGAACCACTAGAAAAAACCGCCTATCTAAAAATTTTTGGAAAACTATTCGGTATTGAGAAACAGGCTTCTGAACGCTATTTAAACATCAAACAAAACTATGATAATTTAAAACTTCAAGCACAGAAAATCTCACATAAACCTCAAGTCCTTTGCAATGAAATCTATGGCAACCAATGGTTCTTACCAGGAAACAAGACCTTTGCTGCCAAATACTTTAACGATGCAGGAGGCAATTATATATTCAACGATTTGGATAAAGACCAATCTGTACCTTTAAGTTTTGAGGAAGTTTATGCTAAATCAAAACAGGCTGAATATTGGGTCAATCTTTCCAACTATCAATACAAAAAGGAATTATTAGCGATAAATCCGTCTTATTCTAAAATGGACATCTTCAAAAAAGGAAAACTTTATAACATCGCCAAAAGACAAAAAGGCAAAGCCAACGATTACTTTGAAAGTGGTGTTGTAAGAGCCGATTTAGTTTTAAAAGACTATATTAAAATCTTCCACCCTGCTTTACTTCCTAAAGACACTCTTACTTATATGAATGCTTTAAAGTAAAGCACAAACATATAACTCTCTAATAAATAAAACAATTCAATTTTTAAAAATTTCCTTATTTTTGTGAAAGTAAAAAAGTAAAGATGAATACCTACAAAAACCCTTTAGAAGAACGCTATTCTAGCGAAGAGATGCTTTTTAATTTTTCTCACGACAACAAATTTCAAAATTGGAGAAAACTATGGATTGCTCTAGCCGAAATAGAAAAAGATTTAGGTCTAGACATTTCCGAAGAGCAAATCAACCAAATGAAAAACAAGGCTAAAGATATAGATTATACCAAAGCCGCAGAATACGAAAAGCGTTTCCGCCACGATGTAATGGCTCACGTGCACACCTACGGAGATGTAGCACCACTTGCCAAGCCCATTATCCACTTAGGAGCTACTTCGGCTTTTGTGGGCGACAATACGGATTTAATCCAAATGCGAGACGGACTCCTTATCCTTAAAAAAAAGCTAGTTAATGTAATTAAAGGCTTGTCCGACTTCGCCTTAAAATACAAAGATTTACCAACTTTAGGCTTCACTCACTTCCAACCCGCACAGCTAACTACCGTGGGCAAAAGAGCCACCCTTTGGTTACAATCTTTAATTCTAGATTTTGAAGAACTAGAATTTTTCTTAGACACGCTCCGTTTCAGAGGAGTAAAGGGAACAACAGGAACTGCGGCTAGTTTCCTAGAACTTTTCAACGGAGATTACGAAAAAGTAAAAACACTTGACAAAGAGCTATCCAAAAGATTCGGGTTTGATAAAGTTTTTGGCGTTTCTGGACAGACCTACGACAGAAAAATAGACGCTAAAGTAGTGGCTTTATTATCCAACATCGCCCAATCGGCTCACAAATTTACTAACGATTTAAGACTGTTACAAAATCTAAAAGAGATTGAAGAACCTTTTGAGAAAGACCAAATTGGTTCATCGGCAATGGCATATAAGAGAAACCCAATGCGTTCGGAGCGAATAGGGGCTTTGGCTAAATATGTAATGTCGCTATCTTCTAGTTCTGCAATGGTGGCTGCAACGCAATGGTTTGAAAGAACCCTAGACGACTCGGCTAACAAAAGACTAAGCATTCCACAAGCCTTCCTTGCGGTAGATGCTATCTTATTGATTTGGAACAACATTATGAACGGACTGGTAGTTTACGAAAACAGAATCAACAAGCATATTATGGAGGAGCTTCCTTTTATGGCTACCGAGTACATTATTATGGAAGAAGTAAAGGCTGGAGGCGACAGACAGGAAATCCACGAAATCATCAGAGTTCACTCTATGGAAGCGAGCAAAAAGGTAAAAATGGAAGGTAAGGACAACGATTTGATAGAAAGAATAATGAACGATAATAGCTTAAAGCTAGACAAATCAAAACTTGCAGAAGTTTTAGACCCTAAAAACTTTATTGGATTTGCGCCTATACAAACCGAAGAATTTATCAAAAATGAAGTTCAGCCAATATTAGATAAATATTCGGATATGGTGGGATTAAAGGCAGAACTGAAAGTCTAAAATAGTATCCGTAGAAGTTTAGTTTACATAAGGTCTAAAAGTGAGGCTTAGTGTAAAACCTAAATTCTAAATAAATCCTCCCTCACTAAACAAAAAAATACTACCCTATCCCAAGAGTAGTATTTTTTTATTATTGATGCACCAACGCTCTGCAAACCCTACAACCTCAACATTACTCCCTTTAGGGTCTATTTTTGAACCTATAACCTCCAATTTTAACCCTGCAACCTCAACATTACTCCCTCTAGGGTCTATTTTTGAACCCACAACCTCTAATTTTAACCCTGCAACCTCAATATTACTCCCTTTAGGGTCTATTTTTGAACCCACAACCTCTAATTTTAACCCTGCAACCTCAATATTACTCCCTTTAGGGTCTATTTTTGAACCCACAACCTCTAATTTTAACCCTGCAACCTCAATATTACTCCCTTTAGGGTCTATTTTTGAACCCACAACCTCTAATTTTAGCCCCGCAACCTCAACATTACTCCCTTTAGGGTCTGTTTTTGAACCCACAACCTCTAATTTTAACCCTACAACCTCAATATTACTCCCTTTAGGGTCTATTTTTGAACCTATAACCTCTAGAAACAGCTTGTCTTGTTGCTCAAAGCCAACATTGGTACTCACTCTATATCCGCCATACACTTGGGTATCTGGTGGTAAGGCAAGTCGTTTGGTTTTAATACTTTCAGCAGATTGTTTGTAATTGCCTTTTTTAATAAAACGGGTCAATAATACAAGGCTTTGCGATATTCATTACAATGCGACACTCAACAGAGCTGCATTTTTTGTATTTGGATACATTTAGCAATCGCCCTTATTATCGAATATCACAATAAAATTTTATCTTTGCAAAAAATAATTGAGAATGGCAGAGAGAAAGTTAATTACCGCAGCATTACCTTATGCTAATGGTCCCGTACATATAGGACACCTTGCTGGCGTATACATACCGGCAGATGTTTACGCTAGATTCCAAAGAAGAACAGGCAAAGAGGTTGCCTTTATATGTGGGTCTGATGAACACGGCATTCCCATTACTATTAGAGCTAAAAAAGAAGGCGTTACGCCTCAAGATATTGTAGATAAATACCACTTAATCATAAAAAAATCTTTTGAAGATTTAGGAATTTCTTTTGACGAGTATTCCAGAACTACCAGTGCAAAGCACTACGAAACCGCCTCTGAATTTTTCCTTAAAATGTACGAGAACGGAAAGTTTACCGAGGAGGTTTCCGAACAGTTTTATGATGAACAAGCAGGAGAGTTTCTAGCCGATAGATACATCGTGGGAACTTGCCCAAAATGTAGTAATAACAATGCCTATGGCGACCAATGCGAAAAATGTGGCTCTACCCTTTCTCCTACGGAACTTCTCAATCCTAAATCTATGCTCAGTGGGAATAGCCCTGTGCTAAAACCTACTAAAAACTGGTATCTTCCGCTAAACGAATACGAAGGATTTTTGAACCAATGGATTATTGAAGGACACCAGCACGATTGGAAACCTAATGTATACGGGCAAGTAAAATCTTGGCTTAACGAAGGCTTAAAACCTCGTGCAATGACCAGAGACCTCAACTGGGGTGTGCCTGTACCATTGCCAGATGCGGAGGGCAAAGTGCTTTATGTTTGGTTTGATGCTCCTATCGGATACATTTCGTTCACAAAAGAATGGGCAGAGAAGAACAATAAAGATTGGAAAGACTATTGGCAGTCAGAAAATTCAGATTTAGTACATTTCATTGGGAAAGATAATATAGTCTTCCATTGTATTATTTTCCCTTCTATGATGAAGGCTCACGGCGACTACATTATGCCAAACAATGTCCCTGCATTTGAGTTTCTTAATCTAGAAAATGATAAAATTTCTACCTCTAGAAACTGGGCAGTGTGGGCTCACGAATATGTGGCAGACTTCCCTGGACAACAAGATGTGCTTCGCTATGCATTATTGTCGTCTGCTCCCGAAACTAAAGATAATAACTTTACTTGGAAGGAATTTCAAACCAAAAACAACTCGGAATTGGTGGGTATTTTAGGAAACTTTATCAACCGAGTAGCCGTGCTTACCCACAAATATTACAACGGACGAGTGCCTAAAGGCAACACCAATGCAACAGAACTAGAGGAAATAAACAAAGCTGCAACAGAAATAAAAGACTATCTAGAGAAATTTGAGTTTAGAAACGCCCTGTCTGCACTTATGAATTTAGCGCGTTTTGGAAACCAATATCTACAAACCGAAGAGCCTTGGAAAACCATCAAAACTGATGAAGCCAAAACAGCCAACACCCTGTTTATAGGAACTCAAATTGCAATAGCTTTAGCCCAACTGTCAGAGCCTTTTATGCCGTTCAGTTCGGAGAAGTTGCTTAATATGTTTAATACCAAACTTTGCAACTGGTCTGAATTGGAGAACAAAAAAGTGCTTTTAGCAGAAGGACACCAAATTAACGAGCCAAGTTTACTATTCTCTAAAATAGAAGACGAAACCATAGAAGCTCAAATCCAAAAATTAGAGCAAACCAAAATCAATAATAAAAAAACAAACCCTAACGCCAAGCCAATGAAAGACGAGATTACTTTTGACGATTTCACCAAAATAGACTTAAGAACCGCTACCATACTAGAAGCCGAAAAAGTAGAAAAAGCGGATAAGCTCCTCAAATTTAAGGTAGATACTGGGGTGGATATAAGAACTGTAGTTTCTGGTATTGCAGAGAGCTTTACACCTGAAGAATGTGTAGGCAAGCAAGTGATGATTTTATTAAATCTAGCGCCTAGAAAAATAAGAGGTATCGAAAGCCAAGGTATGCTACTACTTACCACGAAGCCAGACGGCAAACTTTCTTTTGTTACGCCAGATGAGTCAGTAGATAACGGAGTAGAGATAGGATAAAATAAAAAGCGGTTTCAAAAATTTTTGAAATCGCTTTTTTTATACGGAATGTTACCTCAACAAAATATTTCTCTAAGCAAAAAATTAAGACAACTCTAATAAAATATTTTTCAACCTCAACAAAATTATTTATATTTGGAGGAACGATAATAACACTACTATGAATACAGAAAACCTAAAAATGATAGCTGAAACAGCTCGTGAGTTTGCAGAAAAAAATATCCGCCCATACATTATGGAATGGGACGAAAGCCAAACCTTCCCTGTGGAACTCTTCCACCAGTTAGGAGAAATGGGCTTTATGGGTATTGTAATTCCCGAAGAATACGGAGGCTCTGGATTATCTTACCATGAGTATGTGGCTATTTTAGATGAAATTTCTCAAGTAGATCCGTCTATTGGGCTTTCTGTAGCGGCACACAACTCTTTATGCACCAACCATATCTACGAGTTTGGTAACGAAGAGCAAAGAAAAAAATGGCTCCCGAAACTCGCTTCTGGTCAAGTTATCGGAGCTTGGGGGCTTACTGAACACAATACAGGTTCTGATGCTGGAGGTATGAATACCACCGCTGTAAAAGACGGCGACGAGTGGGTCATCAATGGAGCTAAAAACTTCATCACTCACGCTATTTCTGGAGATATTGCCGTGGTTATGACAAGAACTGGAGAAAAAAACACCTCTAATAATGCTACTGCTTTTGTTTTGGAAAAAGGTATGCCTGGGTTTAGTTCTGGGAAGAAAGAAAACAAACTAGGTATGAGGGCTTCTGAAACGGCAGAACTTATCTTTGATAATGTTCGTGTTCCAGACTCGCATCGTTTAGGGCAAGTAGGCGAAGGATTTAAACAAGCTCTTAAAATATTAGATGGCGGGAGAATCTCCATCGCTGCTTTAAGTTTGGGTATCGCTAAAGGAGCTTACAAAGCTGCTCTAAAGTACGCCAAAGAAAGGCATCAATTCGGACAGGCAATCGCCAACTTCCAAGCCATCAATTTTATGCTCGCTGATATGGCAACAGAGATAGATGCAGCCGAACTTCTTATACAAAGAGCCGCTACCCTAAAGAATGCTAAACAAAAAATGACGCGTGAGGGTGCTATGGCAAAACTCTACGCTTCGGAAGCGTGTGTAAGGATATCCAACAATGCATTGCAAATATTTGGAGGTTATGGCTATACCAAAGATTTCCCTGCTGAAAAATATTACAGAGATTCTAAACTGTGTACCATTGGCGAGGGGACTTCCGAAATACAAAAGCTAGTTATCGGTAGAGATATTATTAAATAAAAGAGTATTCAAAAAAGTAACTCTAAAAGCTCTCACCCACACACGTGAGGGCTTTTTTTAACCCTTTTTATTACCTCTCTCTTCTGTTTATTCAAATATAGTTATCTTTGCCTGTTGGTTATTCTTTTAGACCTTAATTTTATCAAATTATGAACATTACTTTTGCAGATTTTGAACTTCCCGAAAAAATACTAGATATTTTAGCCGATTTGGAGCTATTTGAACCTACACCTATCCAACAGAAAAGCTTTAAACCAATACTTTCTGGTAGAGATATTATGGGGATAGCCCAAACAGGTACTGGTAAAACCCTAGCCTACCTATTACCTGTACTCAAAAATTGGAAATACAATAAATCGGGAAACCCTACTGTTTTAGTTTTAGTTCCCACTAGAGAACTTGTAGTTCAGGTAGCTGAAATTTTGGAGAAACTATGTGAAAAACTAAGTACAAGAATTATTGGCGTGTATGGTGGAAAAAACATCAACACCCAAAAGCTACTTTTTGATAACGGTTGTGATATTTTGGTAGGAACACCAGGGCGAGTGATGGATTTAGCCATAGACAACGCTATTTCTTTAAAAGAAGTCCAAAAACTAATTATTGATGAGTTTGATGAGATGCTTAACTTAGGTTTTCGTCCTCAACTCACACACATCTTCGAAATGATGAGAGAAAAGCGACAAAACATTCTTTTCTCTGCAACAATGACTGATGCTGTTGATGAAATGCTAGATGAATATTTTGCCAATCCGATAGAAATTTCTTTAGCCAAATCGGGGACGCCACTGGAAAAAATACAGCAAATCGCTTTTAAGGTAACTAACTTTAATACTAAAATCAACTTCTTACAGCATCTTCTTGATAAAGATAAATCTATGTCTAAAGTGTTGATATTTTGTAACAATAAAAAACACGCCGACTATCTTTTCACTAAAATAGACGAAATCTACCCCGAAAGTTTTGATGTGATACACTCTAACAAGTCTCAAAACTATCGTCTAAGAGCGATGAAAAAATTTGAACAAGAAGAAGTCAGAGGGCTCATCACTACCGATGTAATGGCTAGAGGGCTAGATATATCAGACATCAGCCACGTGATTAATTTTGAAATCCCAGACATTCCAGAGCAATACATTCACCGTATTGGGCGTACAGGTAGGGCGGATAAAGACGGTATTGCACTTTCTTTCATCACAGAAAAAGAAGAAGCCTTATTTCTTGACATTGAAATCTTGATGAAAAAAGAAGTGGAAGTTCAGCCTATGCCAGAGGAAGTTAAAATCAATCCACAGAAAATAGCTTCGGAAAAAGAGGAAGTCAAAATGAAAAATCCTGTGGTGATAAAGCTTAATGAAGGAGGCGGTGCTTTCCACGAAAAGAAAGCCAAAAACAAGAAAGAAAATTGGGGCGGACCTAGTAAAAGAAAACCACCTAAAAAAATTGGAGCTAATAGAGCTCAACAAAAGGCAAAAACCAAAGCTAGAAAAAAGAAATAATATAAAAACTCCCTTGAGAATAGTGTTCTCAAGGGGGCTTCATAAATATACTAACCGATTCTAATAACTCATCTTCACGATGTTCTTAGCGTCTTCGGGCGTGAGTTTGCGGTGCTCTCCTAAACCTAACCAGTTTCTATCTATAAATGCTTTTTCTACTTTCTCGGCTGTACCTTCAAACTGCGAAGTATATTCTGACAATTTCGTTTGAATCCCTATAGAATGGAAGAAATGCTCCATTTTTTGAATCCCCTTTTGTGCCTTTTCCTCCAAGTTCATTTCAGAAGAAACGTTCCAAACGCGTTCGGCGTACTGAGCTAATTTTTGCTTCTTAGTTTCAAAATTATAACGGTAATGAGACGGTGCTATAATCGCTAAAGTTCTCGCATGGTCGATACCGAAATAAGCCGTAAGTTCGTGTCCCATAGCGTGTACCGCCCAATCGGTAGCCACGCCTAAACGCAACAGTCCGTTAAGAGCCATCGTGCAACACCACATATAATTAGCCGCAGAATCATAGTCAAAATCCTCTTGAAGCACTTTAGGAGCCATCTCCTGAAGCGTTACCAAGATACTTTCTGCCATTCGTTCTTGAAGCGTTGCCGCTGTAGGGAAGGTCATATATTGTTCCAAAACATGCGTGTAAGCATCTGCAATACCATTGGCTATTTGATTTTTAGGAATACTTCTTATCACTTCTGGGTCTAGCACCGAAAATTTAGGAAACAAACCATTACCTCCTCCACCGAGTTTTTGTTCGGTTTCTCTTCTAGAAATTACATAGCCCGAGTTCATTTCAGAGCCTGTAGCTGGTAGAGTAAGCACAGACCCAAAGCTCAACGCTTCGCCTTCTTCAGGACGAATAGTTTTAGTTAAAATATCCCAAGGTTCTCCCTCATACTTAGCTGCCGCAGCCAAGAATTTAGTTCCATCAATAACGGAACCACCACCTACTGCTAGTAGAAAATCAACATTTTCTGACTTGATGACTTTCAATGCTTCCATTAGAACCTCGTATTCTGGATTGGCTGGTATTCCTCCAAATTCCAAAATATTAAAGCCTTTCAGAGCATTTTTAACCTGCTCATACACTCCATTAGACTTGATACTTCCACCTCCGTAGAGCATCAGTATTTTAGCGTTTTGTGGAATTTCTTTTGATATTTTTTCTATTTCACCTTTACCGAATAGGATTTTTGTGGGATTTTTAAATTCAAAATTAAGCATACATTATTATATTTAATAAATTAGACAAAAAAGAGAAGCGTTTGCTCCTCTTTATATTCATTTTATTTAGCAATACTTCTAGAAATTACTATTTTTTGGATTTCAGATGTTCCTTCATAAATCTGAGTGATTTTAGCATCTCTCATCATTCTTTCCACATGGTATTCTCTCACATAGCCGTAACCACCGTGTATTTGTACAGCTTCTATTGTGGTATCCATAGCCGTTTTAGAAGCAAATAACTTCGCCATAGCTCCACTTTCAGAAATATCTTTCCCTTGGTCTTTCTCAGCCGCCGCTTTTAGACAAAGCATTCTAGCTGCTGTGATTTGAGTCGCCATATCCGCCAACTTAAATGCTACCGCTTGATGATTGATAATTTCCGTTCCGAAAGCCTTTCTCTCTTTAGCATATTTTAAAGCTAATTCGTAAGCACCACTAGCTATCCCTAGTGCTTGAGAAGCAATACCAATCCTACCACCATTAAGAACTGCCATAGCAAATTTAAACCCAAAGCCATCTTCTCCTATCCTATTTTCTTTAGGCACTTTCACATCGGTAAATAATAGAGAATGGGTATCACTTCCTCTAATGCCCATTTTATCCTCTTTTGGACCAATTTCAAAACCTTCCCAACCTCTTTCTACAATAAATGCATTGATGCCTTTATGACCTTTTTCTGGGTGTGTCTGTGCAATTACAATATAGTAAGTGGCTGTACTACCGTTGGTAATCCAGTTTTTGGTTCCGTTCAGAAGATAATAGTCACCTTTGTCTTCGGCTGTTGTTTTTTGAGAAGTAGCGTCAGAACCTGCTTCTGGTTCAGAAAGTGCAAATGCCCCAATAACCTCTCCACTAGCTAATGGTACTAGATATTTTTGCTTTTGCTCCTCACTTGCATATTTTTCTAATCCTGCACAAACTAAAGAATTATTTACCGACATAATTACAGCCGCAGAAGCATCAACTTTAGCAATCTCTTCCATAGCTAAAACATAGGATACACTGTCCATACCTGCACCTCCGTATTTAGGGTCTACCATCATACCTAGAAACCCTAACTCTCCCATCTTTTTTACCTGTTCTTCTGGGAATTTTTGATTTTTATCTCTCTCTATAACTTCTGGCAACAATTCGTTTTGAGCAAAATCTCTAGCTGCCTGTTGTATCATTAGTTGTTCTTCCGTTAAATTAAAATCCATAATAGTATTTATTATTAAACTGCCTGTAAAAGTAGTATTTTAATTAAAACACTCAAAGAGTATTTTTGGTTTTTATTAAATAAATATTATATTTGGAAAAATTAAACACAGAAAAAAGAAACATATGTCAGTAACTAGGTTATTTGATTTCGCTTATAAGGCCATAGAAAATCATCCAAAAGAAGATATGCTAACCACTAAGTACAACGGTGTTTGGCAAAAGACTTCCACACTTAAGTTTATAAACATGGGAAATAAAATTTCTCGTGGACTTCTAAAGTTAGGAATAAAACCAGGAGATAAAATTTCCTTAATCTCTACTAATAACCGCACAGAATGGGCAGTGATGGATTTAGGAATTTCCCAAATAGGAGCTGTTACTGTACCTGTATACCCTACTATTTCTGTTGAAGACTACATTTACATCTTTAATAATGCGGAAATAAAATATTGCTTTGTATCAGACGAAGAACTATATCAAAAATTATTATCCGTACAGCCAAGTGTACCTTCTTTAGTGGGGATATTTACCTTTGACAAAGTAGAAGGAGCTCCTAACTGGGCTGAAATATTAGACTTAGGAGAGGACGAAGCTACTCAGATAGAAGTAGAAGATTTAAAAAAGGGAATTAAAACTGATGATTTAGCTTCAATTATCTATACTTCAGGAACCACGGGACGTCCTAAAGGAGTTATGCTAACCCACCAAAATATCGTATCTAATGTACTAACTTGTACACCTATACTTTCAGAGAAAAAACCTCAAAATACAAATTTAAAGAGTCTTAGCTTTCTTCCTATCTGCCATATCTTTGAACGAATGTTATTTTACTTCTACATCAATAGTGGCATATCTATCTACTTTGCGGAAAGTATAGATAAAATGGGTGAAAATATCAAAGAAGTTCAACCTCATTATATGACGGTAGTTCCTAGGCTTATAGAAAAGGTATACGACAAAATCTACGATAAAGGCATAAGTGCAGGCGGTCTTAAAGCTAAAATCTTCTTATGGGCACTAGGGGTTAATAAAGCTAAAAAAGGAATTGGTAAACCTAGTGGGCTTAAAGAAATTATCGCCGACAAACTCGTATTTAAAAAGTGGAGAGAAGGTTTAGGAGGAAATATCATTACCCTTATATCAGGCTCCGCAGCCTTAGCACCTAGACTTAACAGAATGTTCCAAAATGCAGGCATCAGTATATTAGAAGGTTATGGACTTACAGAAACTTCCCCTGTAATTGCAGTAAACACATTCAATAAAATGAAAGTAGGAACCGTAGGTCCTGTACTTCCAAATTTAGATGTTAAAATTCAAGGAGACGGTGAAATATCGGTAAAAGGTCCTTCGGTTACTAAAGGCTACTATAAAGATGATGAGAAAACTCAAGAAGCTTTTACAGAAGATGGCTACTTTAAAACTGGAGATATAGGACATATAGATGATGAAGGATTTTTACACATTACCGACAGAAAGAAAGAGATGTTTAAAACATCTGGTGGTAAATACATCGCTCCTCAGATGATAGAAAATATGGCGAAAGCCTCCAAATTCATAGAGCAAATAATGGTTGTAGGTGAAGGTGAAAAAATGCCTTGTGCTTTGGTACAACCAGACTTTCACTTCGCTGTAAATTGGGCAGAAAGACACAACATCAATATTGGTACAACTCCAGAAGAAATTGCTAAAAGCCCTCAATTAAAAGCTCGTATAGAAAAAGAAATAGAGCATCTAAATACCAAACTAGGAAGCTGGGAGAAAATAAAGAAAATAGAGCTTACACCTGAAGTTTGGTCTATCGACAGCGGACTACTTACTCCTACTCTAAAACTAAAACGAAAAATGATTAAACAAAGATTTATAGAATTGTATAATAATATGTACGGACATATAGACGGAGAAGAATAATATAAAAGCCCTAAAAATTAAATTTTTAGGGCTTTTTAACATAACATAATCTCTATCTGTTAAACTCACTGATAAAATGTAGCTTTACATTAGGGAATTTCTCTTGTGTCATTGTAATTGTAAACGAAGAATCTGCTAAGAAAACCAACTGATTGTATTTATCTCTAGCTAAAAAGCGTTGTTTTAACCTTGCAAATTCTTGGAATTCCGCCGACTTCTCATCAGCCTCAACCCAACATGCTTTGTGTATGCTTATAGGTTCATAAGAACATTTGGCTCCATACTCGTGTTCTAATCGATATTGGATAACCTCATACTGTAACGCTCCTACTGTACCGATAATTTTTCTGCCGTTCATCTCCAAAGTAAATAGCTGTGCCACACCTTCGTCCATCAGTTGGTCTATACCCTTAGCCAATTGCTTTGCTTTAAGAGGGTCGTTATTATTTATATATCGGAAATGTTCTGGCGAGAAGCTTGGTATGCCTCTAAAGTTAAGTTTTTCCCCAGCCGTTAAAGTATCTCCAATACGGAAATTACCCGTATCGTGCAAACCTACAATATCTCCTGGGTAGCTCTCATCTACTACCTCTTTTTTATCCGCAAAGAACGCATTTGGAGAAGAAAACTTCATCTTTTTATTTTCTCTTACCAAAAGGTAGTTTTCATTTCTTTTGAATGTTCCCGAAACAATCTTTACGAAAGCTAAACGGTCTCTGTGCTTAGGGTCCATATTCGCGTGGATTTTAAATACAAATCCTGTAAAGTTTTTCTCCTCTGGCTTTACCACCCTCACATCAGACTCTTTAGGCTGCGGCATTGGAGCTATATCTATAAAGGCATCTAGGAGTTCTCTTACTCCAAAATTGTTAAGTGCAGAACCAAAAAACACAGGTTGCTGCTCTCCTTTCATATAAAGCTCTCTATCAAATTCAGGATAAACAGATTCTATAAGCTCCAACTCTTCTCTTAAGGTTTCTGCTGCTTTTGCACCTATCGCATCGTCTATTGCTTTATCTTGAATATCATCAAAAGTAATGCTCTCACCTACTTTTTGTTTCTTTTCCTCTAAAAACAGTTGGATATTTTTCTCCCAAATATTATAAATCCCTTGGAACTGAGCTCCCATACCTATTGGTAAAGAAAGAGGCACTACACTAAGTCCTAACTTCTGTTCAACCTCATCTAGTAAATCAAAGGCATCTTTACCCTCTCTATCCAATTTATTGATGAATACCAACATTGGGATATTTCTCATACGGCACACCTGAACTAGTTTCTCCGTCTGCTCTTCTACCCCTTTAGCTACGTCTATCACAACGATTACAGAGTCTACCGCTGTAAGAGTTCTATAAGTATCCTCTGCGAAATCTTTGTGTCCAGGCGTATCTAGTATGTTTATTTTATGATTCCTATATTCAAATGCTAGTACCGAAGTCGCTACTGATATACCTCTCTGGCGTTCTATTTCCATAAAATCCGAGGTTGCTCCTTTCTTTATTTTGTTTGATTTTACGGCTCCTGCTTCTTGTATCGCCCCACCAAATAAAAGTAATTTCTCAGTAAGTGTGGTTTTACCCGCATCGGGGTGAGAGATAATCCCAAAGGTTTTTCTTTTTGCAATTTCTTTTTCTAAAGACATTAGTAAACTGTTTTTTGAGACTGCAAAAATCGGTATAATTTTTTGATTAGAAAAACACCTTTCTCAATTTAGTCTTTTAATCTTTCTCCACAGATTTTACAATATCTAGCATCATCATCATTACTAGAGTTTCCACAGCGTTCACAATCGTTATCCTTTTTCGTTCTTAACTTCATTTCGGAAGTTACAATTCCTGTAGGAACTGCTATAATGCTATAACCACAAAGCATCAAAATAACCGATAAAAACTTACCTAAAGGAGTTACAGGTGATATATCTCCATAACCTACCGTAGTCAAAGTAACCACCGCCCAATAAATACAAGTAGGAATATCCACAAAACCGTTTTCGCCCCCTTCTATCACATACATTACAGAACCTAACAATACCACTATAATGATGATGAATAACATAAATATATGTATCTTACGAGAGCTTTTCCTAAGTGCTTGCACAATGTATTGTCCGTCGTGCATATAATCCATCAAATTAAGTATCCTGAAAACCCTCAGCATTCTTAACAGTCGGATAATCATAAAGAACTTAGTCTGTGGGAAAAACAAGCTCAAAAAGAATGGTATTATCGATAAGAAATCAATAATACCCATAAAGCTAAAAATATAGTCTTTTTTATTTTTGACAATTACAATTCTCAAGATATATTCTATCGTAAAGAAGATAGAAATAGTCCATTCAATAGCTAAAAGAAGATGATGATATTGCTTATCTACAGGTCTTAAACTTTCCGAAACAACGGTAAGTGTACTAATTAAAATAAGGATAAGAAGTACAATATCAAAAAGTTTTCCCAAAGGGGTATCTGCCCCATAGATAATGCGAAATAGCTCTTTCTTCCAACCTTTTTCTGGAACGAGATTATGCTCTTTTTTTATTCTGACCCTATGTATCATAGCCGCTGCGAAAATAACAAATAAATAATAAATTCTTATTTTCGTGGAAAAATAATTCAGTTTTTAAATGAAAATAAAAGAACTAGTAGCAGAACTTAATCGCCTAATACCCTTCGCACAAGCAGAAAATTTTGACAATGTAGGTCTTCTT
Source organism: Riemerella anatipestifer ATCC 11845 = DSM 15868 (assembly GCF_000252855.1). NCBI lineage: Bacteria > Pseudomonadati > Bacteroidota > Flavobacteriia > Flavobacteriales > Weeksellaceae > Riemerella > Riemerella anatipestifer. Next base: position 594,061 of record NC_017045.1, read on the forward strand.
TGTGGCAATCCTGAAAGGGAAGTTACAGGCGTTCTTATATCTCACGACACACTAGAACACATTGTAGATGAAGCCATTGAGAAAAACACCAATGTTATTCTATCATTTCACCCCATTATATTCTCTGGCTTAAAAAGTATCACGGGCAAAAACTATGTGGAAAGAAGTGTGATGAAAGCCCTAGAAAACAAAATTGCCATTATTGCCATACACACCGCTCTGGATAACGATTTTATGGGCGTTAATCATAGAATTGGAAAAGAACTAGGATTAAAGAACCTTAAAACTTTAATGCCTAAGAATCATGATTTGCAACAACTTTCCGTCTATGTACCTAAAGACTACGAAGAGAAAGTAAAAGAGGCTTTATTTTCGGCTGGAGCAGGAAGTATTGGCTTTTATAACGAATGTAGTTTTAATATCAAAGGAACAGGCACCTTTAAACCCCAAGAAGGTTCTCAACCATTTATAGGACAACAAGGCACAAGGGAAAGCGTAGAGGAAACTTTAATCTCCGTTATTTTTGAAAAGTATAAAAAGAACGCCATCATTTCAGCGATGAAAACAGCCCACCCATACGAAGAAGTGGCTTATCAAATCTATAACCTTGAAAATGAAAATCAATATCTAGGTTTAGGCCAGTATGGTGAGTTTGAAACTGAAATATCCGAAGAAGCCTTTTTAAATTTAGTAAAGAAAACTTTTGGATTACAAGTCATTAGACACAGCCAAAAACTCAATAAACCTATCCGAAAAGTAGCAATGCTAGGCGGAAGCGGTGCTGATGGTATTAAAGCCGCACTTGCCAACAGATGTGATGCTTATCTAACGGCTGACCTTAAATACCACGACTTTTTTCAAGCGGAAAATCAATTATTGTTATGCGATATAGGACACTTTGAGTCTGAACAATTTATCATACAACAATTATTTGAACTTTTATCAGAAAATTTTACTAAATTTGCAACCTTGAAAACCACTCAAAGTACTAACCCTGTAAATTACTTTATATAAAGATATGGCTAAGAAAACAAACGACATTTCTGTAGAAGAGAAACTAAGAGCATTGTATGATTTACAATTTATAGACTCTCGTTTAGACGAAATTAGAAATACAAGAGGTGAACTTCCTATTGAAGTAGAAGATTTGGAAATAGAAATAGAAGGTTTAGGAAAAAGAGCCGAAAAGTTTGCTACCGAAATCAAAGAGCAAGAAGTTGAAATAAAAAATAAAAAAGAACTCATCTCTCACGCACAAGGGCTTATAGAGAAATATAAATCTCAACAAGACAATGTGAGAAACAACAAAGAGTTTGAAGCTCTAGCTAAAGAAATAGAATATCAGGAACTAGAAATCCAATTAGCGGAGAAGAAGATTAAAGAGTTTGGTGCTAAAAAAGACCACAAAACAGAATCTTTAAACAATCTAGAAGCTAAGATTGAAGAGTTACAAAACCACCTTACTTTTAAAAAGAACGAACTAGAAAGCCTTATCGCAGAAACTCAAAAAGAAGAAGAGTTTTTACTAGAAAAATCTCAAGAGTTCGCAGATAAGATAGACCAAAGGCTTCTAGCATCTTACCAAAGAATTAGAAAAGGGTCATCTAACGGTCTTGCAGTGGTAGGTATAGAGAGAGGAGCTCCTAAAGGGTCTTACTTTACTATCCCTCCACAGAAGCAGATGGAAATTGCTCAAAGAAAAAAGATTATTATAGATGAACATTCTGGTAAAATCTTAGTAGATGACGATTTGGTGATTGAAGAAACAGAAAAAATGAAGGAAATAATCAAATTCTAAGAAAATAAATCTTATCTATCCGCTCTTTTAGGGCGGATTTTTTTATTTTTGGGCTTTACTTAACCTATAATGCTTAATTTATGATAAACTTAAAACAAAAAATGCTGGCTGTGGCGACCAGTCTCCCGATGCTCATCAGTGCTCAAAACCTTATGACACCAGAGAAATTGTGGACGCTCAAAAGAATGAGCGTTCAAGTAGTTGCTCCAGACCAATCGGGGTTAATCTATAAAGTAGGACAAACCGACTTAAAGACAGAAAAAACCAATTCCGAAAACTACTTTCTCAATTTAAAAAACAATCTTTCGTCTAAAGTTAATTTTAACGGAAAAAACATCTTCCAATGGGATAAGAATGGTATCTATGCCACGGAAGGTAAGCAGATATTCCTTTCAAAAGACCAAGGTAAAACGTGGAGTTCGTTCTATACTCTACCTGATGATGCCGATAATGTTATCGTCTCTCCTAATGGAAAAAAGATAGCTTACAGTAAAGAAGTGCTTGTAGAAAAGGTGCTTGGTAAAGAAAAATATAATGATGTACCTAATACAACAGCTCATGTTTACTCTGACCTAAACCACCGCCATTGGGATTACTTTAACCAAGGAAGATACAACCATATTTTTGTGATAGATTTGGACAAAAATAGCTCTCCTAAAGATTTACTAGAAGGTAAAAAGTGGGACAGTCCACAAAGACCTTTTGGAGGAGCAGAAGATTTTGTATTCAGCCCTGATTCCTCTCAATTATTATTTGTAATGAAGCCTTTGGAAGGAGCGGAATATGCCAAATCTACCAATACAGATATTTTCTCTTATCATTTTGATAGTGAAACTATAAAGAATCTTACGGAAGCAAATAAGGGCTATGATGTAAGCCCTAAGTTCAGCCCTGATGGCAATTATCTTACTTGGTTAAGTATGGCAAGGGACGGCTATGAGGCAGATAAAAACGACCTCAAAATAATGGATTGGAAAACAGGAGTAATAACCAACCTTACCAAAGATTGGGACGAGTCTGTTACTGGAGATTTCTTTTGGAGCCAAAACAATCAGTTGCTTTACTTTACAGCAGCTTACAGAGGTACTAAACAGCTTTTTAGCATCAGTCCTAAATCTAAAAAGGTAACTAAAATCACAGAAGGAACTTTTGATGTAAACGATATTATCACAGAAACCAAAAACCAACTTTTAGTTACTAGAACAGACATCAACCACAACGCCGACTTATTCTCCGTAAACACCAAAAGCGGAGCAATGAAGCAAGTTACCGAAGTTAATAAAGAGATGTACCAAAACATCGCCACTTCTAAATCTGAACTTAGAATGGTAAAAACTTCGGACGGCAAAGAGATGGGCGTATGGTTCCACTACCCACCTAACTTCGACCCTAACAAAAAATATCCTGCACTACTCTATTGTCAGGGAGGTCCGCAGTCTGCATTAACGCAATATTTCTCGCTTAGATGGAACTTTGCACTAATGACGGCTAACGGCTATATCGTTATCGCTCCTAACAGAAGAGGTATGCAAGGCTGGGGTGTAGAATGGAACGAAGCTATTTCTAAAGATTGGGGCGGACAACCTATGAGAGATTATCTTTCTGCCACAGATTACGCTAAAACACTTCCGTTTGTAGATGGGGACAGGATAGCTGCCGTAGGGCTGCCGTAGGGCTGCCGTAGGGGCTAGTTATGGTGGCTACAGTGTATTGATGCTGGCAGGGATACATCAAAACAGATTTAAGACCTTTATTTCTCACAATGGTCTATTTGATATGAAATCTTGGTATCTTAATACCGAGGAACTTTGGTTTGCGAACTGGGATTTGGGTGGTTCTCCTTACGACAACCCTCTACCAAGAGCTTATACAGAGTTTAATCCGAGTAACTATGTCCAAAATTGGAACAAGCCTATGATGATTATACAAGGGCACAAAGATTACCGAGTGCCTTATGAGCAAGGGCAAGGTGCCTTCCAAGCGGCAAGACTAAAAGGGCTAAAAGCCAAACTACTCTACTACCCTAACGAAAACCATTGGATACTAAAACCTCACAACGGTTTAGTATGGCAAAGAGAATTCTTTGATTGGTTAAAAGAAACGCTTTAAGGATACTAACATAGGATATAATAAGGATAGGTTTATAAGCCTATCCTTTATTGTTTTTAATCAACTGAATTAAAAGTGTTTTACATTACAATAATTTGAAAATATCAAATCTTCATTTCGGGAAAGAGCTTTGCTAAGGTGGAGCTAAGAAGCACGAAACCTTCTATAAACACCAACCTAAGCAAAAACCATTTTCGCTTTTGTAAGATTACAAAAAATTGAATTTTTTGTGACTAAAAATTACAAAATTTTCAATGCTAGGGAGCTTTACCTCCGCTTTTGCAAAACCGATGTTGTCTGCAGTGTTTTTATTTCTCTGATTTTACGTCAATGTTTATCGCAGGAACAATACTTGCAGGAAATTTTCTCCATTTTTCAACAAAGCTTCTCTTATATGAACTTCCTAAAAAACCTGCGCTAATAAAAAAACTCCCTGAAAAATTTCTGTCAAGTGGTTGAAAACTAACGAAGATTTTACCTTTAAACCATATATTTTTATCAGAAACATCCAATGTAAAGACATTATTTTTAACATTTTCATTCTCAATAGAAAATAAAATATCTTCTGAATTTAGAATTTTATCAGGCTTTCCTTCTGACTCAGAATAAATAATAAATCTTGCAGGCATCGGTTTGTTAATCTCAAACTTTGCAAAATTAATATTGATTTTAGTAATTTTAGATTTTGAATTTGATTGAATGGGCACTGCAATTTCCGCTTGTGGTTTTTCCAATTCTTCAACAGTATATTTTTTTATTGCTGTTTGAGAATTTCTTGAGAGATAATCTATATGTATGCTTTTGACCGAGAATTATAACCTAAATTCTTTGCAACATACTTTTTGCTAGAAATTGTAACTTCTTCAAAATTTACAAATCTTGGATTTAAAGCAATTTTTGTAGAGTTAAGTTGTATAAGATTTTTCACAGTATTTTCATAAGTTTGAAAACCTGCAATCTCAATTTTGACCTTCAAGTTTATATCAACATTTGTCAAGTCTATTTTGAAATTTCCTTTCTCATCGCTGAAAGTCCCTTTCTCAATGTTTTCAAACCCAATTTTGGCGTAAGAAATCGGAGAATTATCCTCACTTGAAATTAAAGTTCCTGAAATTACTTGACAAAAATGCAAATTCGCAATAAAGACTAGGAGTAGGAAAAAAAAATTCTTCATGTGTTTATAAGTAATAGGTTGATTTTATAAGTATTTTTCTTTTATGCGGTAGTTTTGGTAACATTGCAGACAACAATTCTGTTTATAAATCTTAAGTTATCTCAAAAATACGGCTTTCTTCATTGATATTTTTCACTACAGCTTCCGTTCGTTCTTTATGGGTATCTGTAATGAATATCTGTCCAAAATGTTCTTTGTTCACTAATTCTATAAGTTGAGCCACACGGCGGTCGTCCAGCTTATCAAATATATCATCTAACAGCAACAGAGGAGTCTTACCTGTAATTTCCTTAATACGGTTGATTTGAGCCAATTTTAACGCAATTAAAAACGATTTCTGCTGTCCTTGAGAACCAATTTTCTTTATCAAATCTCCACTCATTTCAAAACGGAGTTCGTCTTTATGAATTCCTTTAGAAGTGTAGGTAAGCACTCGGTCTTTTTCTACATTTTGAGATAGAACTTCTGCCATTGTTTGCTCTTCCAAATCCGATTGGTAAACAATATCCACCTCCTCTTTACCATTAGAAATCATATTATAAAAATGCAAAAAAGTAGGCAGTAGCTGTGTGATAAATAGGCTCCTCTTTTCAAAAATCACCCCTGCATATTGGCACAAAGGCTCATCATAAATCTCTAGCGAATCTTTATCAAAATATCTATTTTTAGCGAAAGACTTTAGTAAGGCATTTCTTTGTTTAAGTGCTTTTTGGTATTGCATAATAGAGTGCAAATACTCTGCATCTACCTGCGAAATCATTGCATCTAAAAATCGTCTTCTGCTCTCCCCAGAATCAGAGATAAGATTGGCATCATAGGGAGAAATCATCACACTTGGCAAAAACCCAATATGGTCTGACAAACGAGCGTAAGACTTATCGTTCTTCTTTACCAATTTTTTAGCGTCTTTGCTTTGGATAATTTTTAATATCGTTTCTTTTTCGCCATCATCTACCACTGCCTCCAATGTGAAAAAGTCTTCCCCCGTCAAAATATTATTAACATCAGAATTCCCTAGAAAACTTTTACCTACGGACAAATAGTGCAAAGCGTCCAAAATATTGGTCTTCCCTACTCCATTATTTCCTACGAAACTATTGATCTCGGAGGAAAAATCAAATACTCGCTCTTGATGATTTTTGAAATTTGTTAAATATAATTTTTTGATAATCATTACTGAAAAATTGGTCAAAAATACTCCAATAAAATCAGAAATAAAAGCGGAAGCCCACAACAAGTTTCTACCCACAAAGAAAAATACCAATCGGGCTTACTTTCAGACGCACCATAAACCAAAGCTAAAGCCACCACGATGGCTCCACCAAACGCCACCGCATAAAGTGTATTAAAATAAATAAACGATAGCCCTCCGCTAAAAACAAGTAAAACATAAGCCAGCCTTTTAGTCGCTACTACGCCTATAAACTTAGGGAATGTTATCACTTTATCACTAGATTTATCTCGTATATCAAAAGGTAATACCAATGCCGAAACATAAAGAAAACCCACCCAAAAAATAGCTTCATCTATCTTAGGTAAAAACAGCCAAGCACTTACCAAAGCCCAACTCAACCCCACATAAAATATCTTTAGTAATGGTATTTTTCGGACAAAAGTATTCAAAAAACGAGAGTTATAAGCCAAGCCTAACAATAAAATCGTAAGCCATTTCAGTAAAACATCAACATTATAAAAAGACAAAATCAGTATGACGCCGAGTGCAAAACTAACCGCATTAACTACTAATATTCTACCAATGATTGGCTTTCTATATTGATATTTAGTATAGAGATAACCATTAAAATAAGTGAGAAAAACCAAACTCAATAGCTCAACTGAAATCTGAACTTTGGTATTATTGACAAAAAAGACAGTCAGAGCCGTTCCCATTACGGAAACATAAATCTGACTGTCTATAATATATTTTTTAAATTGTGTAAAAATGATTTTACTCTTAGTTTTTGGAGTTCAGTTTTTTATATTTAAACCACGCCGCTAAAGAAATGGTAATCATACTCGCCCCTGTAATATAAACCCACGCTGGTACAGGGATAGGGTCTCCTGCCGCATAAGAGTGTAACCCTGAAAGATAGTAATTAACCCCAAAGTAAGTCATAATAACCGAACTAAAAGCAAACATCGTTACCATATGAAAGGCATAACGCCCTCTAAGCCCTGGCACCAAACGCATATGTAATACAAAAGCATACACCATAACCGATATAAATGCCCAAGTTTCTTTAGGGTCCCAAGACCAATATCTTCCCCAAGATTCGTTAGCCCAAACTCCACCTAAAAAAGTACCTATCGTAAGTGCAAAAAGCCCTATCGTAAGCGACATTTCCGAAACGGCAGTAAGCTCTTTTATCGTGGTATCATTATGTTCTTGGAAAGTAGCTTTACTAGAAACAATGTAAAACAACAGTACCATAATTCCTATAATAAAGGACAACGCAAAGAATCCGTAACTAGAGGTAATAATAGCCACATGTATTACTAACCAATAAGATTTAAGCACTGGTACCAAAGGTGTAATTTGCGGGTCTAGACTTACCGCACCATGAGCAAAGCCCATCAGCAATACCGCCACTAAGAAACCTGCCGAAGGTATCAAAGCATTATTATTTCTGTAAAGTAATAACCCTGCACTAATGCCTACCCAAGAAATAAACATAATCGCCTCATAGCCGTTACTCCACGGAGCGTGTCCTGAAATGTACCATCTGATACCCAAGCCTACAAAATGAACAAGATAGCCCAATATCCCTGCTGCTAAAATCACTTTAATAACTTTATGTAGCCAACGACTAGGTTTAAATAATTCTACAAAACCAAGTACCAATAATAATGCAGCAACAACGCTATAAAAAATCATCAACTTAAAGTTGAGATTAAGTTTGTTCATTAAAATTTCTAAGTCTATCTTAGTTTGAGGCGGAATAACATTTTTACCCCATTTTGCTTGATAGCTCTTTACTTTATCTAGTTCTTTATCAGCAGTTGCCCACTTATCGCTTTGTGTAGCCATCAGTACCGAAGAAAGGTAAGGACCTAACACCTCCTGTGCATTAGTATCTATTTGGAAGTTAGCGTCCATTACAGAATTCCATTTGTGATTAGGGTCGTTCTGTACGGGTATCACTCGGAAATATTGCCAAGACATTAGGGCATTCATCACTTGTACTTTATCATTAAGTTTGATGACTGCTTGGTCGTACTTAGATTGTTCGGCTGGTTTTTTGTTAAAAGCCTCATTGTAATCATCTTCTAAAACAAAACGAAGATTACCAAACTTATCCGCAGGGAAAAGATTTACAAGACTAGTATAACCTTCGTCATTCGCCTTGGTTTTTTTCTTTAATTCTTCTCCTACTTTCCCTCTAGTCTCTACCTTAATAATATGTACTTGTGCCCAAAACATTGGGTCTATAGTCGCTGACAAAAACCACTGGTTAGCATCTAGTTGTTTAAAAGATTCTTTACCCGTAAGTTTTCTTAAAATATCTAGTGCTTGTGTATTTACTGGCTGTATTCTCCCATCATAACTCTGCACTAACAAAGAACCAAATTTCTCTGCATGAGCCTTATCTATATTGATGTGCTGTACCATATCATCGGCAGAAAGCACTTTTTGAGTAGAAGGTTTGGCTGTTGGCGTTTTTGGTTGTGCTTGTAGAAAACCAAAGCTCAACACCAGTAATAATATTCCTAACGCTTTTTTCTTACTAATATCTTTTAGCATTTTATTTAAAGACCAAAAACGAGTTCCCTTCCAAAACAGAGTAATAAACATTGCAATAAACATAAGTGTATAGCCTATATAGGTAATAAGTGTTCCCCAATAGTCGTGATTAACCGATAGTATCGTGCCGTGTCTATCTGGGTCAAAACTAGATTGAAAGAAACGGTACCCACGATAATTAAGTACATTATTCATATAAATTTTGTATGGTGTTTGTTTACCATTATCTATAATCTGAACATGGCTCTCATAAGCAGATGGCGAAGAACTACCTGGGTAAGTTTCCATCACAAAATCGTCTAACTTCAATGCAAATGGCGTTGTGTAAACTTTAGCACCAAACCCCAACATCATATTCATACCATCTAACGAAATTTGTTTTACCAAGTTAGGATTGCCTTCCTGTACTTGTAGGCTAACTTGCTGCTTAGTTTTAGGACCTTCTACCTCTAGTAAAAGCTCATCAGGTATATTTTTATCCTTCTTTTTATCCCCAGAATAAGATACTATTTCGCCTCTTTTCAGTCCTTCAGGCACTACAATTCTCATTTGGTTAATCGTGTATAAACTTCTAAGAGATAACGGCGTGTATTCGTCTTTAGGAGATGCCCCCACTTCTTGACTCGCCATTACCATATAAGTAGCATCTACAGGAGTTTTAATGTAAAGTTTTCCGTCTTGTTTTTTAAACTCCACCGCTCCATCTATCGGTCTGTTATAAGTTACTAATGTACCACCGATATTTTTAACCTCTCCTTCTGACAAATAATACTCTAACCTTCCTGCATCGTCTGTGGTTACAAAATGAAGATACTCCTTACCGTTAGGCGTTACCTTTATACTATCTTTCTTCCTAGGCGTGTAAGCCAATTGCTTTACCTTTATTTTTTTACCATTAAAGTCGTAAGCCGCTTTAAAGTAATGATTGGTAACTTTAGACCAAAAAGGCACTTCTGGCGTCATCAAGAATGGAATATCCTTATAATTAAGCACTTCTCCTTTTTCTTCTATTTGGATTTTAAAGAAATTTTTGCTAGTTACTATTTCGTTAGAAGTTTCTCCCTCACGAATGTGCATCGTTCCTTCGTAACTGATATATCTAGTAATAGCTCCTCCTATAAACAACAAAATAAATGATAAATGGAAAACCAATAAAGGACACTTTTCTCGTTTCCATAAGCGATACCTGCCAATATTGCCTATAAAATTGATGATAAGCAAAAACATAATTGCCTCGAACCATTTAGACTCATAGATAAAAGCCTTTGCCGTAGGCGTGCCATAATCGTTTTCCATAAAAGTGGCATACGCCATAGATAAAGCATAAACCAACAGCAACACCGCCATAGTACGGGTGGATACAAGAATATTTTGGATTTTTTTCATAATAATTTAATCATCAATAATGAAAAGTTCATCATTAGCTCCGCAAAAATAAGGAGGATATTTTAAATAAAAGAATATACCTAGATAGTTTTTGTAAATTATGATATTCAGAGAAATACCATCTCCTAAAACTTACCTATCTTCTAATCTTCTCCTAACAAATCAGGTCTTTTAGTTCTAGTGATTTGTAGTGCTTGTTCGTAACGCCAATCATCTATTTTAGGAAAGTTACCACTCAATAAGACTTCGGGAACTTTCAGCCCTTTGTAATTTTCAGGACGAGTGTAAATGGGTGGGGCTAACAAATCGTCTTGAAAACTATCTGTAAGAGCCGATTGCTCATCGTTAAGAACACCTGGCAATAGCCTTATAACAGCATCTGCCAAGACACAAGCTGCAAGTTCGCCTCCCGTTAAAACAAAATCTCCAATAGAAATTTCTTTAGTGATATGTAAATCTCTCACCCTTTGGTCTATACCTTTATAATGCCCACACAAAAGAATAAGATTTTCTTTGATAGAAAGTGTGTTGGCTATTTTTTGATTTAAAGTTTCTCCATCAGGTGTAAGGTAAATTACCTCGTCGTATTCTCGTTCAGATTTTAGTTTAGAAATGCACAAGTCTATCGGTTCTACCATCATTACCATACCTGCACCGCCACCATAAGGCTCGTCATCTACTTGGCGATGTTTACCTACACCCCACTCTCTTAAATGATGAAAGTGGACTTCTGCAATGCCTTTCTCCATAGCTCTTTTAAGAATAGAAGTCTTAAAAGGACTTTCCATTAGCTCTGGTACTACACTTATAATATCTATTCTCATTGTTCTGTTCTGTTTTTTTTGTTAGGCAGTATAATCAATCTTAAAGAAGAATCTCCATTGAGATAGCTCCACATCCAGTTGAAAAATATAGCGATTTTATTTCTCACCGAAAGAATCAGCATTAAATGTAAAAACATCCAAAAAAACCATGCAAAAAAGCCTTGAAACTTCATATATGGTAAATCTACTACAGCTCTATGTTTCCCTATCGTTGCCATAGAACCTTTATCAAAATATTCGTACTCTTTCCAATCGTTTTCGGAGCGTTTGTTTAGATTATCACCTAAGTTTCTTCCTTGATTTATGGCTACATTAGCTACCTGAGGGTGCCCTTTAGGATATTTAGGAGTTTCCATATAAGCGATGTCTCCTATCGCAAATATATTGCTGTAACCTTTTACTCTATTGTAGCGGTCTACTCTATATCTATTGTTAATGATTTGCTCTTCTGATAATCCCTCAATGATATTTCCTGTTACACCAGCTGCCCATATCACATTATTAGACGGAATTTCTTTACCACTTTTTAGATAAACTTTATTTCCATCGTAGTTTACCACTCTGTCATCACTGATAAATTTAACTCCCAACTTATTAAGATATTCCTCCGATTTATTCTGTGCTTCTTCGCTCATTACAGCGAGTGGCTTTTTGGTGGAACTTACCAAAATTATTTCTAAATCTTTGAAATTCATCTTAGGATAATCTCTAGGCAAAATATCTGCCTTCATTTCCGCAAATGCCCCTGCTAATTCTACCCCCGTAGGACCACTCCCTACAATTACGATATTCCAATTGCCATCATCAGACCTCTTTCTTTCTATAATAAGTTTCTCAAAAGTGAGTAAAATATGATTTCTAATACTGATAGCTTCCTGAGTATTTTTCATACCGTAACTCAATTGCTCCATTTGTTCGTTACCAAAAAAATTGGTTCTGCACCCTGTAGCTATAATCAGTTTATCATAAGAAAACTCGGAATCTTCTGTAATGATTTTATTTTCTTCAGGAAGTATTTTGGTAACCTCCGTCATTCTGTATTGTATATTTTTAGACTTTTGGAATATCTTTCTAAAAGGAAACGATATGTTGGAAGGTTCTATCCTCCCACACGCCACCTGATAAAATAAAGGCTGAAACATGTGATGATTTACCTTATCTATCACCATTACTTTTTTCCTTTTACCATTGAGTTTTCTTGCGAGTTGCAACCCAGCAAAACCGCCTCCTATGATGATTATTTTCTCTCTTGTCTCCACAAAGTCTAAATTTAAAGATACAAATTTAAAGATTTTAATTACAACTACTACCCCTATAAGTAATAATAAAAAACTCCTACCCAAAAAGAATTGAGTGGGAGTTTTTAAATTATTTTAATGTGATTGATTAAAGCTCTAGTCCTCTTCTTTCATCACCTCCTAGCAAGTGTTCTACAGGATTATCAATAGCTTCTTTTACCGCTACTAAGAAACCTACAGATTCTCTTCCGTCTATAATTCTATGGTCATAAGATAATGCTAGATACATCATTGGACGAATAACTACTTGCCCATCTACTGCCACTGGTCTTTGGATAATGTTGTGCATTCCTAAAATTGCAGATTGAGGCGGATTGATAATCGGTGTTGAAAGCATAGACCCAAATACCCCACCATTAGTGATAGTAAAAGTTCCTCCTGTCATTTCATCTACCGTAATTTTCCCGTTTCTTGCCTTCTCTGCTAGTTCCTTAATGCTAGCCTCTACACCACGGAAAGACATTGTTTCTGCATTTCTAAGTACAGGAACCATAAGCCCTTTAGGACCAGATACAGCCACAGAAACATCGCAGAAATCATAAGTAATCATTTGATTGCCGTCTATCATAGAGTTTACCTCTGGATACATTTGTAACGCTCTAGTAACCGCCTTTGTAAAGAAAGACATAAAGCCTAAACCTACACCGTGCTTCGCTGCAAACTCCTCTTTATATTGTTTTCTAATTCTGAAAATCTCACTCATATCTACCTCATTGAAAGTAGTAAGCATCGCCGTCTCATTCTTAACAGAAACTAAACGCTGAGCTAATTTTCTTCTCAATGAAGATAATTTAGTTGTCTTAGAAGATCTAGACCCATTAGTAGCAAATACAGAACCCATAGCCGGTACAGAAGCCTGTTCTGCATCTTCTTTAGTAATTCTACCATCTCTACCTGTTCCTTTTACTTGAGATGCCTCTACCCCTTTTTCATCTAGAATTTTCTTAGCTGCAGGAGACGGTGTTCCTGTAGCATAGGTTGCAGGAGAAGCCTCTTGTTTTGGAGCTTCTGCTTTAACTTCTTCTTTATTTTCTTCTACTTTAGCAGTCTCTTGCTTAGCTGCACCACCTTCTGGTTTAGCCGCACTCATATCAATTAGACAAACCACTTGTCCTACTTCTACTACGTCGCCTTCTTCTGCCTTTAGCGTAATGATACCACTTTCTTCAGCTGGAAGTTCTAGCGTTGCCTTATCAGAATCTACTTCTGCAATAGGCTGATCTTTTTCTACATAATCACCATCTTGAACCAACCAAGTAGCGATTTCTACTTCTGTAATAGACTCTCCCGGAGAGGGAACTTTCATTTCTAATATTGACATATTGGGGTATTTTTTTATTATTCGTTGATTTTTATTTTTAATATTACTCTATTTCTAGATACCAAATGTTTGGTTAATTACATTAGTTTGGTTAATCTCATACTTCTTATGGCTACCTGGTGCTGGCGTTCCACTAGGAACTGGTGCAATTACTTGTACATCATACTTGCGGAAATTTCTCAAAATATAAGACCAAGCTCCCATATTCTCTGGCTCTTCTTGAACCCATACAAAATCTTTTCTGTTAGAATATTTAGACAACACAGTCTCTATTTTCTCTGAATCCAAAGGATATAACTGCTCCAGCCTTACTAAAGCTACTTTCTCATCTCCCAATTCCTCTTTTTTAGCCAATAAATCGTAGTAAACCTTACCAGAACACATCACTAATCTCTCCACCTTAGAAGCATCAGCCGTAGCATCATCAATCACTGGTTGGAAACTTCCGTTTGCTAACTCTTCCATAGAAGAAATAACCTTAGGGTGTCTTAGTAACGACTTAGGTGTCATTACCACTAACGGTTTTCTAAACGGAAACTTCATTTGCCTTCTCAATAAATGGAAATAATTGGCTGGAACTGTACAGTTAGCTACGAAAATATTATTATTAGCACAAAGCGTTAAAAATCTCTCTAACCTAGCCGAAGAGTGTTCTGCACCTTGCCCTTCAGAGCCGTGAGGTAACAACATTACCAAACCATTTTGCAGCTTCCATTTTTCTTCTGCAGCTACCAAATATTGGTCCACAATAATTTGAGCGCCATTCACGAAATCTCCAAACTGTGCTTCCCAAATGGTTAAAGTATCAGGCGATGCCATAGCATAACCATAATCAAACCCTAAAACAGCGTACTCTGATAGTAATGAGTTATAAATATGAAACTGCTGACTTTCGTTGATATGTTGTAATGGTACATATTCCTCCTCTGCATCTTCTGTTTTTACCACTGCATGACGGTGAGAGAAAGTACCTCTCTCCACATCTTCCCCAGAAATTCTCACATTGTACCCTTCTGCAAGAAGCGTAGCATAAGCTAAAAGTTCTGCCATTGCCCAATCTAACTTATCCTCTTCTATCATTTTTAGCCTTTGTTCAAAAAGTCTAGTGATTTTTCTTATGAACGCCTTGTCTTTAGGTAAAGAAGACATCTTAACTGCCAACTCTTTTAACTGTTCAGCATTGTATTGAGTTTCTACAGCCTTTAGAACTTTTTGTTTATTTGCAGGGTCTAGATACTTAATCCAAACCTGTTCCATAAATACATCTAAAGTATTTTTTTGAATTTCTTTAGATGCATCAAAATCTTTATCAAGAAGGGTTTTAAATTCTTCCTCCATCTTCTTCAACACTCCTTCAGAAAGCACTCCTTCTTTCTCTAGTTTTACTTTATATATTTCTCTAGGATTAGGGTGTTTCGCAATGGTATTATAAAGTTTAGGCTGCGTAAAACGAGGCTCATCACCTTCGTTATGTCCGTACTTTCTGTATCCTAACAAATCTATATAAACATCTTTGCCAAACGCTGCTCTATAATCTGCCGCAAATCTAATTGCATGTACCACAGCCTCTACATCATCTGCATTTACATGCATCACAGGCGAGTCTGTTACCTTAGCAATATCCGTACAATAAGTAGAAGACCTCGCATCTAGATAGTTGGTTGTAAATCCTACCTGATTATTAACTACAATATGAACCGTTCCTCCTGTCTTGTAGCCGTCTAAAGTCATCATTTGTGCAATCTCGTAGACAATTCCTTGTCCTGCAATAGCTGCATCTCCATGGATAACAATCGGTAATACTTTTTTAAAATTATTACCGTAAGTATGGTCTATTTTAGCTCTAGAAATACCTTGTACTAAAGAAGCTACAGTTTCTAAGTGAGACGGGTTAGGCGTTAAATTGATAATTACCTCTTCTCCTGCAGCCGTTTTTATTTTCGTAGTAGAACCTAAGTGATACTTAACATCTCCAGAAAATACATCTTCCTCAAATTCTTTACCTTCAAATTCAGAGAAGATTTGCTTGTATGATTTCCCAAAGATATTAGTTAATACATTAAGCCTCCCTCTGTGTGCCATACCCAAAACCACTTCATCTACACCATGTTTTGAAGAACGACTAATAAGCTGGTCTAAAGCAGGGATTAAAGACTCTCCTCCTTCCAGTGAAAATCTCTTTTGTCCTACGAATTTAGTATGAAGATAGTTTTCAAATGCTACCGCTTGATTGAGCTTAGATAAAATCTGTATTTTTTCGTCTGCCGAAAGTTCTGGGTGATTTTCATTCTTAGAAATCCACTGGCGAATAAATTCCTTCTCCTCCACCTCACGAATATGCATATATTCTATACCGATAGAGTCGCAATAAATTTGGTCTAAATGACGAATAATGTCTGCCAAAGTAGCAGCTCCCAGCATTCCTGTTTCTGTAGCAGAGTTAAATTTAGTATCTAAATCTGACTTTGATAATCCAAAATTCTCTATAGATAAATCAGGGAGATAAGTTCTTCTCTCTCTAACAGGGTTAGTTCTAGTAAACAAATGACCTCTAGTTCTATAAGCCTCTATTAAGTTAAGAACTTTAAACTCCTTTATAATATCATCTGGGACACCTACTTGCTGAGATAAAGAAGACGCACCTACTTTTTCTGTAAAAGAATCGTCTTCACCAAAATTTTCTAGAGCAAAATCAAACCCTTGAAAAAAAGCTTTCCAAGATGGCTCTAAACTATCTGGGTATTTTAAGTACTGCTGGTACATGCTATCTATGAAATCAGCATGTGTTGCATTTAAGAATGAAAATTTATCCATTATGACAGATTTATCTGTTTTTTAAATTTAACTTTTTATACGATGCACAAATTTATTAAAAAAAAACGATTCAGAAAACTCCAATAACCAAAGTTTATTTTTTCCTTCATATCTTTTAAGACGATACTGGTAATGCTATTTTTAGCAATACTGGTTTATTCTCTACAGGTGTTTCTATAAAGACCTCTTGTAATTTACCAGTCCTTAAGCTGTCTTCCTCTGCTTTTTTTAATAACTTATTGATAACCGAAACTCTATTAGCATAATCTCCCTTATAATACATCACATACAATCTAGAAGCGTCCTGCATATGATAAGTAAAGTTGTTATCTGTAATCTCTGATTTTTTAGACAGCGGTATTCCATAAAAATAGCTTACCTCTTTATCCTTATAACTTTTAGCTTGAGTGATGAGCATAGGAAAACCAAACTCATCTTCCTTTTTATCCAAGTCATTCATCACAAAATTGACTACCTTATGATGATTTTTAACTAAATCTTTAAAATAAATAGTTTTGTTTTTATTCTGAGTATTGGCATTTATTCCTACTAAAATGGCTGCTTCTTGATTTTCTACCATAAGGCTATCATATTTGATATTGGTTAAAATTTCCATTTTATCCACCTTATTACTCAATACTGCTTTTAAATTTCGAAGGCTCTCATCTACCATTCCCTCAAAATTTTCTACTGAAAACAGATTAACGTAACGTTCTAGAAGTGCTTTCTTCGGTGTAGTTACCATCCATATCAATCTCGTTTTTTCTCCCTTTGGCAAAAATTTAATATCTACTTTGAGAGGTGCATTAGTATCCGCATCAAAAAACTCGTATCTCAGAGTTTTTTCGAAGTTTTCATATCTAATAAATACCATTCCTACCCCTTCTTTAGCATCTACAAAGTTCATAGAACTTCCCTGCCCTTCATAAGGTAGGAAATATTCAAATTTCAATTTAGGATTTTGGGTAAAGTACTGATACCATCTGGTAAGATTCTGAAAGTTACTAAATTGTGGATAAACTTTATCTATGGGATAATCAATCTCTCTTTCTACTTTAAAGGATTTGCTCTCATCAACAAACAACATGGAGACCGCGTAAATACCTGCCAACAGCACCCCTAAAACTAAAACAAACTTCAACCAACGCATGAGATTATTTTTAGATTATTTCACTAGATAGCCCTCTTAAAAGTAGTTTTTTGTGCATAGGCTCAATCAGTTCTAAATTACCTGTTTTCACAGTACATTTACCTTTATAATGTACCAAGAACGTACATTGTTCTGCCTGTTCTAATGTATGAGCACATACTTCCATAAGAGACTCTATAACGAAATCAAAGGTGTTAAAATCATCATTATGCAATACAAGTTTATGCTTCGCTTCAGTGGAAGACAAAACGCTAACCTCTTCTTCGTTCTCTTTATTAGGGATATTTTGAAAAACCATTTTCATAGTTTGAAATAACTATTAGTTAGCATTAGTACCTTCCCCCGATTCTCCAAAAAAGCTATCATCATAGGTAAGCTCTACCATTTCTACACTTTTATTATTCATTTTCAGTATTTTAAAATGGTAATTTTCAAAATCAAACTCTTGATTTTCCTCTGGAATTTCTTCCAAACGATGAAGTATAAAACCTGCTAAAGTATTAAACTCACCCTCTTCAGGTAATGGTTTTGGTAAAAAATCGTTAATTTCTTCGAGTGGTTGAGTGGCTTTAACCCAATAAGTATTTTCTCCTATTTTATCTACTATCTTTTCTTCTTCATCTTCCTCATCTTGTATCTCTCCCACCAACTCTTCTAATATATCCTCTAGCGTGATGATACCTTCCGTACCTCCAAACTCATCTATCACGATAGCAATATGCTGTTTTTTAAGCTGGAAACTCTTCAATAAGTCAGAAATCTTTTTGCTTCCAACTACAAAATAAGCCTCTCTTAAAAAGCCTCTTAAATCTTCATGAGTAAGCTGCCCTTTAGTTTTAATATAGTTTCTAATAATTTCCTTAGTATAAAATATACCTATCACATTGTCTATAGAACCTTCATAAACAGGAATACGAGAGTAACCACTTTCCATTATAATTTCTATAATTTCATCTATCGAAGTTTCTATATCAATAGATAAAATATTCTGACGTGGCACCATAATCTGCTTTGCAGAATGGTCTGTAAAATCAAAAGCGTTCTTTATAATTTCGTAATTTTCCTCTTCTATCTCACCACCATCAGCACTTTGCTTTACTAGAAGCTGTAATTCTTCAGTAGAATGAATTTCATGCTCTGAGGCAGGGTTTATCTTTATCAATCTTAAAAAAGCATTAGAAATAGAGTTCATCAACCATATAAATGGTCTAAAAATATTATAGAACAATTTGAGCGGTGCCGCAATGAACAAGGTAGTTTCTTCTGCCTTTCGTATCGCTATAGATTTGGGAACCAACTCTCCAAATACTATATGCATCACAGTAATAATAAGGAAACTAAGCACCAAAGATACTGTGGTAACCGTAGTAGTATCTACACTGATACTAAAGTACTTAAACAAGCCTTCTATAATGTGATGAAGTGCACTTTCTCCCACCCAACCTAATGCTAAAGAGGCTAAAGTAATACCCAACTGAGTAGCAGAAAGATAGGCATCTAAGTTTTTGATAATGTCTTCTGCCTGCTTTGCCATAGCATTACCCTCGGCAGCTTTAATTTGAATTTGAGAATAGCGTACTTTAACTATTGAGAACTCTGCGGCTACAAAAAAGCCATTTAGTAGAACTAAGAAAATTGCGATAAAAATTTTGACTATACTGTCGGGATCCATTTAATTTTATAAATTATAGTGATATGCAAAGATAAATATTTTTTTAACAACAATATATAATCTCTATAATTTTCAGCAATATTGTATTGGTAACATCATATAATGCAAAAAGGTACTAGAAAAATTTCTAATACCTTTTTATTATTCATTTTAAACCGATTATTATCCGTTCTTAAGAGCCTCAGCACCAGAAACAATCTCTAAAATTTCATTAGTAATAGCAGCCTGACGTGCTTTATTATAGTAAATTACTAATTCATTCTTAAGAGCTTGAGCATTATCTGTTGCCTTATGCATCGCCGTCATTCTAGCCCCATGTTCTGAAGCAATAGAATCCAAAACAGCTTTATAAACTTGAGTTTTGATAGACTTCGGGATAAGTACATCTAAAATCTCATTTCTATTTGGCTCAAAAAGATAGTCAATCTCTATAGCTTTATCACCTTCTTCAGAATCCTTAATTGCTATAGGCAAAAGTTTTTCCGTTTGTACTGTTTGGGTAGCAGCATTTAAGAATTTGTTATAAATAAGATACACTTCATCAAATCTCTCCTCACGGAAATCTTTCATCACTCCATAAACAATATTAGCAACCGCCTCAAAGCTAAGATTATCAAAGATATGGCTTTCATTACTATATGGAGTTCTAATCTTCTTTACTGCATCATAAACCTTCTTACCTATAGTAATCACCTCTACCTTCTTATCAGAATTTTGTGATAACTGAGCATTAAGCTCTTTAATAATAGAAGAGTTAAATGCTCCTGCTAAACCTCTGTTAGAAGATATTGCAATATACAATACTCTCTTTACTTCTCTTTGTTTAGCGTAGATAGAAACCTTATCTGCATCTGAACTTGTATTTACATTCTCAATAATTTCCTGTAGCTTTTCAGAATAAGGTCTCAACATCACGATGGCATCTTGTGCTTTCTTTAGTTTCGCAGCGGAAACCATTTTCATCGCACTTGTAATCTGCATCGTAGAAGAGATGGAAGTTATTCGCCCTCGTATTTCTTTTAAATTTGCCATATTTTATGGATTCAAAATTTAAAACTCCGAGTTTAAAAATTATTTTCTAAACTCGGAATTATGAGTTATTTTTAGTTATACTTAGATGCTAAATCATTAGCAGCCTGTCTTAGCACACCTGTAATTTCGTCATCAATTTTACCAGCCTTAATTTTAGCCATAGTGTCTGGGTGCTTAGATCTCAAGAATTCCACATATTCTTTTTGGAACTCTTTAACCTTATTTACAGGTACATTTCTCAATAAGTTTTCTGTACCAGCATAAATCATCGCCACTTGGCTATCTACAGGTAGTGGAGAGTTTACTGGTTGCTTAAGAATTTCCACATTTTTCTCACCTTTTGTGATTACCGCTAAAGTTGCAGCATCAAGGTCAGAACCGAACTTAGCAAACGCTTCTAATTCTTTATATTGTGCTTGGTCTAACTTAAGTGTACCTGATACTTTCTTCATTGACTTAATCTGAGCGTTACCTCCTACTCTTGATACAGAGATACCCACGTTAATTGCAGGACGCACCCCAGAGTTAAATAAATCTGACTCTAAGAATATCTGTCCATCTGTAATAGAGATTACGTTAGTAGGGATATAAGCAGATACGTCTCCCGCCTGAGTCTCAATAATTGGTAATGCAGTAAGAGAACCTCCTCCTTTAACGATTGGTTTTAAAGAATCAGGAAGGTCGTTCATTTGCTTAGCAATGCTATCATCAGCAATTACCTTAGCAGCTCTTTCTAAAAGTCTAGAGTGTAAGTAGAATACGTCCCCTGGATAAGCCTCACGACCTGGTGGTCTTCTTAATAAAAGTGAAAGCTCACGATAAGCTACGGCTTGCTTAGATAAATCATCATAAACGATAAGAGCAGGACGACCTGTATCACGGAAGTACTCCCCAATAGCAGCACCTGCCATAGGAGCATATACCTGCATAGGTGAAGGGTCTGAAGCATTAGCTGCTACTACTACGGTATAAGCCATAGCTCCTTTATCCTCTAATGTTTTAACAATTTGTGCTACAGTAGAACCTTTTTGACCTACTGCAACATAAATACAGAATACAGGCTCACCAGCATCATAAAACTCTTTTTGGTTAAGAATAGTATCTATCGCTACAGTAGTTTTACCTGTTTGACGGTCACCAATGATAAGCTCTCTCTGACCTCTTCCGATAGGAATCATAGAGTCTACCGCTACGATACCTGTTTGTAAAGGTTCGTTAACTGGCTGTCTGTAGATAACCCCTGGAGCTTTTCTTTCCAAAGGCATCTCATAAAGCTCTCCTCCGATAGGACCTTTACCATCTATAGGGTTACCTAAAGTATCTACAACTCTTCCTAACATACCCTCTCCTACTTTGATAGAAGAAATTCTGTTGGTTCTTTTAACTGTATCCCCTTCTTTTACTTGTTTAGACTCTCCTAGTAGAGCAACCCCTACATTATCTTCTTCTAAGTTTAATACAATTCCTTCAATACCACTTTCAAATTTAACAAGCTCACCGTATTGTACATTTTCTAGTCCATATACACGAGCAATACCGTCTCCTATTTGAAGTACTGTACCTACCTCCTCAACATTAGATTGAGTATCAAAATTTGCTAATTGCTGTTTTAAAATTGCAGATACTTCTGCTGGATTTATTTCTGCCATTGTATGGTTATTTTTTCTTAATTCAACTGAAATTCTTTTTTCATCTGAGCCAACTTAGTTCTTACTGAAGTATCTAACTGTTGATCTCCTACTCTCAAAACATACCCACCTAATAAATCTGGATTTACATTGACTTTTAAATCATGAGATGCTCCAGAATTCACAAGACTAGATGATTTTAATATTTTATCAATATTTTCTTGAGAAAGAGAAGCCGCAGTTGTCAAAGTAATTCTTTGCACTCCGTTGATATCTTCTACTTTATCTATAAAGTCTTGTGCTATAAACTTAAGCTGAGCTTCTCTACCTTGACGGATAACTAATGAAATTAAATTTTGACTAGTAGCACTAAGTCCTTTAAAAATTTCTTTAGCTACCGCTATTTTTTTCTTATAGTCAATGAAAGGTGTTTGTAAAAAACGGTTAAGTTCTTTACTCTCACTCATAATCTTAACTACGGCTTTCATATCAGAAAACACAGTAGAGGTTTGCTGAGACTCTTGGGCAAAATCCAAAAGACCCTTAGCATATCTTTTGGCTACTTTAGATGTTCTCATTTTTAGTTAAGATTAGATTTATTCAACATGTTCTCTACTAAAGCATTTTGAGCTTCAGTGCTATCTAATTTTTGTTTAAGAATAGTTTCGGCTATATTTAGAGATAAAGCACCCACTTGGTTTTTAATATCAGCCATAGCCGCAGATTTTTCTGCTGCTATTGATTGCTTCGCAGCTGCAATCATTTTATCACCTTCTACTTTAGCCACCTCTTTAGCTTCATTTACAATTCTATCCTTAATCTCTCTAGCTTCTTTTAGTATAGCATCTCTTTCTACCTTAGCTTCACGAATAATTCTCTCATTATCCGCTTTTAAATCTTCCATCTCCTTTTTAGCTAATTTTGCTTGGTTCAAAGCATCTACGATAGAAGTCTCTCTATCATTAACCGTTTTAAGGATAGGTTTCCATGCGAACTTAGATAGTAAAAGTACTAAAATAAGGAAAACCACTAAAGACCATATAAGGTTACCTTCTGAAGGAATTAATAAATCCATATTATTTAAGATATTAATTTATATTGTTATTTAATTTTTCTTAAAATCAAAAGAAAAGCGACAGACCAACCGTCTGTACGCTTTTCAGTTTTTAGATTATCCGTTTCCTAGTAATGCTACTACGATACCGAATAGACCAGCACCCTCGATAAGAGCTGCTGCGATAATCATTGCAGTTTGGATTTTTCCTGATTGCTCTGGTTGTCTAGCAATAGCGTCCATTGCGTGACCACCAATTTTACCAATTCCTAATCCTACACCTAGAACTGCTAAACCAGCTCCGATTGCTGCGATACTACCTGTCATAACTTTAAATTTAAAAGGTTGATATTAATTATTTTTATTTCTTTAACTTAATTTTAATGATGTCCTTCTTCCACTGCCATTCCTATAAACAGAGCCGTAAGTAGTGTAAATATGTACGCTTGTAAAGCTGCTACCAATAGCTCTAATGTGTTTATAAAAAGAGTTAGCATGATAGAAACTGGTGCAATAGCATAAGTTTCCATAATGAATATAAGGGAAATCAAACTCAAGATTACGATGTGCCCAGCAGTCATATTCGCAAAAAGACGAATCATCAACGCAAAAGGCTTAGTAAACATACCTAAAATCTCTACTGGTACCAAGATAACATAAACTAAAGCTTTACCTGCCCATGGCATATTGTTCCCTAGTGGGTCAAATATGTGCGACCAATAAGTCTTTTTACCACTAAAGGTTACTATAATAAATGTAAGAACTGCCAGCACCATTGTAAAGGCGATATTACCTGAAACATTGGCTGCACCTGGAATAAGCCCAAGTAAGTTAACAATCCATATAAATAAGAACAGCGTCACTAAGTACGGCGTATACTTTAGATACTTTTTAGTCCCAATATTTTCTAAAGCAATATCATCTCTCACGAAAAGCACTAAAGGCTCTAAAAATTTAGCTATTCCTTTAGGAACTCCATTAGAAGTGTAGCTAGACTTAGTAGCAAAAGCTAAAATAATTAGTAAAACTGCCGCTAATAAAGTTTGTGCTACATTTTTAGTTATAGAAAAGTCCAATGGTCTTTCATTAGTTGGATGTCCATCATGCATTTCTAGAATACCATTGGCATCAGTTTTGTATACTTTGTTATGGTATAACTTATAGTAGTTACCATCTACTTGAGCTACCTCATCCTCATGATGACCAAAATGAGATGAAGAAAAAATCTTCAATCCATTATCCCAAAGTATTACAGGTAAAGAAAACCCGATACTTTTATCTCCTTCTCCCCAAAGATGCCAACTGTGGGAGTCTGAGATGTGATGCATAATGTCTGGAACTGGATTATACTTCTCTCCAGGTTGTTTAGTCTCGGTAGAGGCATTAGCCCAACCCATCATAAAAATGGTCAACAATAAAATAACTCTCTTGAAGTGCATTTTCTTCAGTTTATAATTTCTGCAAAAGTAGGAAATTGATTTTATATTTTCAAATTAAAAAAAATTAAAATTTTATGATTTTTGTTGGCTTTTAAAATTTTTAGAAATTAGACTGATTATCAAAACTGTTTCTGTTAAAAGATAGAAAAAATAAAGCCCCACAGATACCATAAGTTGTTTTTTCAGGTCAGGAAAAACATAAAAAAGATATAAAAAAGCACCCATTTTCAATATCATAAATGCCATGTAGACAAATCCCATAATATCCTTTTTAAAGAAACCTACCCCTCCTACCGTTATAAGACCTAAAAAGTGTAGAAAAGCAATTAGAAAATGTAGTGATAATGGATACTGAAGCAATAGAGATTGTCCTAGAATACCAAAAACAACCACTATACAATATACTAGAATAGATAGTAAAATTTGACGCGAATATTTCATTCGACAAAAATAGTCTATTACACAATGATTCCAAAAAAATAATTCAATACAAAAATACCTACTTAAATAATAACTCTTATATTTTGATTTTTGAAGGCAATTTTTATTTAATTTTGCTCCTCATTTTGACAATATGGAAAAGCCTCATAAGTCTGCTGCTATTAGCTTTATTTTTATCACTCTTCTTATAGACATTACAGGTTGGGGCATCATTATACCAGTAGTACCCAAATTGATAGAAGAACTCATCAGTGGAGATATTAGTCTTGCTTCTAAGTATGGAGGCTGGTTAAGTTTCGCTTATGCGGTTATGCAATTTATTTTTGCTCCAATATTGGGTAATTTAAGTGACCAGTTTGGACGGCGTCCTATTATCCTATTCTCGCTATTAGGTTTTTCAGCAAACTTTTTTCTACAAGCTTGGGCACCTAGCATTTTGTGGTTGTTTATAGGTCGTCTTCTATCTGGTATTACAGGAGCAAGCATCACAACCGCCAGTGCCTACATTGCAGATATTAGTACAGAACAAGATCGTTCAAAAAATTTTGGAGTTATTGGAGCTGCATTTGGGCTAGGCTTTATTATTGGTCCCGTACTTGGAGGTGTATTAGGACATTACGGTGCCAGAATACCTTTTTTAGCAGCAGGTGTACTTTGCCTTGTTAACTTTCTATACGGTTTTTTTATACTACCTGAAAGTCTTTCCAAAGAACACAGACGGAAATTTAATTGGAAAAGAGCTAACCCCATAGGCTCTCTTCTACAGCTAAGAAAATACCCTGAGTTGTATAAACTTATCTTAGCCTGGTTCTTGGTCTATATTGCCTCCCATGCAGTACAAACTAACTGGGCTTATTTTGGTATTTATAGATTTGGTTGGAGTGAAAAAACAGTGGGGATTTCACTAGGTGTAATGGGAGGATTAACAGCTTTGGTGCAAGGCGTTATACTAAGAAAAGTAAATCCTAAAATAGGTAATGAAAGAAGTATCTTTTATGGCATTGGTATGTACAGCTTAGGAATGTTACTCTTTTCATTTGCTGGAAACAGTTGGATGATGTTTGCCATTCTTGGGATTTATTGTTTCGGAGGGATTGCAGGACCTTCATTACAATCCGTTATTTCCACAAAAGTATCTGCGAGTGAGCAAGGCGACCTACAAGGAGCTCTTACCAGCATTATTAGCCTCACGAGTATTATTGGTCCGCCTCTTATGACGAATATTTTTTACTATTTCACTCATAACGATGCACCTTTTAAGTTTGCTGGTGCTCCTTTCTTTGTTGGATTTATTTTAATGAGTATTAGCACCTATATAGTTTACCATGGATTTTATAAAAATAAAAAATAATTTTTTTCGTTTCATACTTTTATTTGTAATTTAGCAGAATGGATTTTAGTTTTAGTGAAATGTTAGTAATAGCACTAGTAGTATTAGTGCTTTTTGGACCTAAAAAGATCCCGGAAATAGCTCGTGGGTTAGGTGAAGGTGTTAGAAAAATGAAGTCTGCAATGGAAGACATCAAAACCGAAATCATGAAGGAGACAGACAACCCTGTATCTGAAATAAAAAAGGAAATTGAGCAGGTAAAACAATCTGTACAAGAAGTAAATCCTTTGAACGATATTAAGAAAGACCTTACCGAGGCGACCAACGATATTGTAAATCTAGATAAAAAAACTAGTATATCACAACTAGACGACGCTCACGAAGGGCCTGTAAGCAGATAGAGTAATATGCACAAAATCATAGAGCTTGACCAATCTCTCTTTCTTTATCTAAATGGATTAGGTAATGCCTATTTTGACACCTTTTGGGTTATGGTATCAGGCAAACTTACTTGGTTGCCTCTCTATTTTATATTTTTATATCTCATCATAAAAAACTACGAGAAGAAAAAAGTCATTTATATCCTTCTATTTATTACTCTAGGAATTATTACTTCCGACCAGATTGCTAATATTTTTAAAATAGGAGTTCATAGATTTCGTCCGTGCCACGAACCACTCTTAGAGGGATTAGTAAGAGAAGTAAAGTGCGGTGGACCTTTTGGTTTTTATTCAGCACACGCTTCTAACAGCTTCTTTATAGCTTCTTTTATGAATCTTCTTTTTTCAAAAAAGATTAGATTTTTCGGTTTAATGGTATTTGCTTGGGCATCTTTTGTAGCTTATAGTAGAATCTATTTAGGAGTTCATTATCCATTAGATATTATTTACGGAGCAATGGTAGGTTTTCTCTTAGGTGGCTTTTTTGGAAGCTTGGCACTTTATGCGAGCAGACCTAAAAAGCTTTAATCACTCTTTTTCTTTTAGAAATTAAGTAAGAATACAAAAAAACAAAACTAATAATCAGTTAGTTACAAAAAATAAAAATATTTCAACTCTATTTTTTTGGTAAATAAAAAAATCGTCGTATATTTGCACCACAATATCGCGGGGTGGAGCAGTAGGTAGCTCGCAGGGCTCATAACCCTGAGGTCGCACGTTCGAGTCGTGTCCCCGCTACTACTGAGAAAAAGGATGATAAATTATCGTCCTTTTTTTATTTTTATGATTACCTCTTAATTTAAAAAACTTCTCTAAAAATATCTAACGATTTAGGTTTATTAAATTCAGGGATATGATACTTACAATACTTCATCAAAATATCTATCACATTTCTTCTCTCATCAGTATCTATCAAAGTTTTAATAAACTCTGAGTTTCCTATTTTTTTTAATGTATCTGACAAAACTCTATTGATAGTAAACTCATTTTCTCTCTCTTGAAAGCATCCATTTTTTAAATCAAAGAAGGCTCCTTCTGTAAATAAAAATCCATAGCCAATATTCTTTATTATGGAGTAAATAGTAAATATCAGTGAATTTTTATTATCTATATTGATATAAAAATCTTCCACACACTGATAAAGACTATCCTCTACAACCTCATAAGGAACCGTTTTTAGAATAAACTCTGCCAAAAGAGTCATTTGAGCATTATTAACCAAAGTGAAATCTATCATCTTTGATATTTCTGAAAGAGAAATTTGGTTTACTAATGGTAATGCTCCACTTTTGGTTTTGGAAACATTAAAATCCACCCCCATTAAAGGCATAAGATACACTTTCTGCTTATTCCGAGCTAGATAAATATTCTTAACAAAATAAGACTGAATACCCGCTTCTCTTTCTAAAACACGAAGCACCGCACCAGAATCATTATATTTAGTATAAGATAGTATAAACCCTTGTAAAGATTGCAATTTTAGTGTATTTAATTAACCACTGCTATTTTCGCTGTTGCTTTATCTGTACCGTCTTCGTTGGTCATCAATACAAAATAAATCCCTGAAGCCACACGAGAACCTCTTTGATTTTGTAGATTCCATTCGTAATAACCATTTCTAGAAACCGCTTGATGAATTAAATTACCCGCAGCATCTGTAATACGAATATTGGTTTTTTCAGCCAGTCCTTTTATTTTTACATTTCCCTTAAACTGGCTATAAACCACAGGGTTAGGATAAACTACTACTTCCCCAAATTTTGAGGTTACATTAGCTACATCGCCTTTATAAACCACTATACCATTACTAGTTGCAAAATAAACCTGTCCTGTTTTATCGTTTATTTTAATATCTGTAACTTCGTCCGAAGGAAGAGGAGAATTAGCTTTGGTAAAATGATTGTAAACCTTCTGTCCATCAGCACTTAGAAAGAACACACCTCCTCCATTTACAGATACCCACTTATTATTACCAGAATCTACCGCTATACTCAAAATTTCTGCATCTTTAAAAAGCTCTTCCGCTATGCCATTTTGAGTAATAACTATGGGATTTACTTTTACTTTAGTTCCGTACAAATCGCTCAGAGCATTCGGAAGAATTCTAAGTCCCGTTGTAGAACCCAGCCAAAGACTATTGTTTTTATCCATTGCCATCGCTGTTACCGATGCCGAAGGTAACCCTTCTTCAACTCTTAGAATTTGTCTCAAATCATCATCAAAACGAGTGGGTGTATTATTAAAATAATAAATTAACAGCCCTCCCTCTGATGCTCTAGGTCCACCTATAAAAAGTCTATCATTAAAAGCTAGTATACCCGACGAGCTGGTTTTTATATTTGCTGTTTTTATAGTTTCAAATCTAGAGCCATCTCGAGAAATAAAGTACATTCCTCCAAAATTTACATCTCCTTCGAAAAAAGAAAAAGTGGCAAATAAATTATTATTTTTATCGAAGACCAAGTACTCTGGAACATTATACCATTGAGCACTAGAAGTATTAAAAACTTTTGAGAGCTTATTATCAATCATTTTATAAACTCCCTTGGAATTTCTCTGCACATAATTAGTAAAATAGATTTCGCTTAGGTTAGAAGGATTAACAGCAACATCTAAAATATTAAAGGCTAATTGTGGGTTATCTAAAAAATATTGTGGATACTCCCAACGTGTTCCGTTGTAGTAATAATATCCTAAATTATTATCATAAATTGCCTGATAATAACTCCCCTTTTTACCCGTAGCTACCCATATTTTATCATCAACGAGAGTCATTCTAGAAGCTACATTACTGTACGGTCCGTCAGGTTTTACACTAGTATAATTTTGATCTAGAATGCCTGAAAAAGCACTTCCTGCAAATAACTTCCCATTATATAGAGCTCCTGTTGTAAGCTGGTAAGATGAGAAATCATATGTGCTTTGTAAACTACCGTCAGTAGAAAACTGATAAATTTTATTTACATCACAAACTAAGAAATCATTAGCTTGCCATACCACATCTTTAATATCAGTAAAAGAATACGGCAAACGCTGAAAAGCCTCTCCTAAATAAACCTCTTTTTTTGTAGCAACCAAATAATTCTGCCCATTAGTATCAGACTGTGATAAATTAAGTGCATTAAGTTTCTGCCATGTAGAATAAATTGGAAACTCTAGGTCAATTTTATGCGAGTATAACCCCTGATTGGTAGCTGCATATACCACATTATCTTTTACAAACGCTTCATTAGAAGCAATAAAGTTAGTTCCCTCCTGAAAAAATACGGTTTCTCCAAACTCTTTCTTATCCAAATTAAAGATAGAAACCCCATAACCTGCCGAAATTATCGCTAGATTATCTTTTATAAAAATGTGATTAATTTTTTTTGAACCTTGATAACTTCTTGCTATAGGAATATCTACTATTAAAGTTACCCCATTAGGTGTAACAATATCTAAAGCTCCTGTTTCGTAGCCTATCAACCCTATTTTAGTATCAGGATTATAGTCAAACGCCGTAATACCAACCTCATGAAGCCCATTAGCTTTTGACAATTTTCTAATCTCTCCAGAAGCTACATTATAGTAAAATAAACCACTCTTAGTAACTACAATAAGTTCTTTATCATCTTGCTTTATCTTGATAATATGATTGTAAGAAAACAAATCTTGCCATTTGCCTTCTTGAGCAAAAAACAAAAAACTTATACTGAAAATTAAAATTTGAAATATTTTTTTCATCTTAGACCATTATCTTATCATCTATCACTTGGTTGTTCCAAGCTATATTTTTAATTTTCTTTTGGCTATCAAAATAGAAGTCTATTCTTCCTAGCAATAGACCAGCCCAGCCTACTTGATTTACCAAAACTTTAGTTCCTTTTCTATTGATAAAAGACTGTGGTTCTGGTAAAAAAGTATGCGTATGTCCTCCCAAAATCAAATCTATATTATCTGTTTTTTGAGCTAATTCTACATCGCATATCTTGTTTGTATGCTCTCCTTTGTAAGAATAACCAATATGGGACAAACAAATTACTAAATCACATTTCTTTTCATTTCTAAGCATATCAGCGTATTGCTGAGCTATTTCCACAGGATGATGCCAAACAGTTTCTTTATATTGTTTTTTACCTACAAGCCCTTCTAACTCTATGCCTACTCCAAAAACCCCAATTCTGATTCCGTCTTTATTAAAAATTTTATACGGTTGCGTTTTTCCGTCTAGTATGGTGTTTTTAAAATCATAGTTAGAGCATATAAACGGAAATTTAGCGTTAGGTAAAGCCTTTAAAAACCCTTCTAAACCATTATCAAAATCATGGTTACCCATTGTAGCGGCATCATACCCCATCATAGACATCAGTTTAAACTCTAACTCTCCACCAAACATATTAAAGTAAGGCGTCCCTTGAAAAATATCACCACTATCAAATAGCAATACATTTCGCTCCTGTTGTCTAATTTCTTTTACCAAATGAGCTCGCCTTGCAAAACCTCCTTGATTAGGATTTCTGGTATAATTAGCATCAAAAGGTTCTATTCTACTATGTTGGTCGTTAGTATGAAGAATTGTTATTTTTTTGTCTGAACTATTAAGTAGTGTGGTATTAGCCAAGAAAGTATTAGGTACTAATGATAATGCTAAAGTCCCACCTCCTATTGTTTTTATAAAATCTTTACGGTTCATAGTTTTTTTAATTATTAAAAATTAATCTTACATCATTTGGAGCTTTCACTTCAGGGTTTTGTTTGAATTTTTCAATGAATAAATCTCTAAGTTTGATCCCAGTAGAGATTAGTTCCCCTTTACTGAAAAACCACATATTATCTCCACCCAGTGCTAAGTAGTCCGATGTAACGATGTAATAATCTTTCCCCAAATCCAACTCCTTACCGTTTACAAGACCTTTGGTAACTTTACCTTTATTAGTCTCTAAAAACAAATGTGATACAGGATTATTCTTTTGAGTTTCGGCATAATAGTCAAACATGCCTAGTAAATCTTTCCCCTTCATTTTAACAATTACCACCTCGTTTTCAAAAGGCATTACCTCAAAAACATGTTTAAGTAAAATATCACCCTTTCCTATGGTAGATCTAATCCCTCCTATATTGATAACTGCCGCATCTACATTTTGTTTCAAATTTTGCTTCGCCCAAACATCGGCTCCTTCGTAAGTATAATCTGCCAACAATCCTCCCAAATTACTATTATCTCCTGTTTTTGTAAGCTCCACAGGTGTGTAAGATATTTTGGTATTCATCTGTCGTTCCATTTCCTTTTTGTAAGGTTGGATTAGCATATCCATCTCTCCATCAGAAGGAATAGATGAAGCTATACTAATATTTTCGTAGGGTTTAACCTCCGAAACAGACATTGCTGTTTTACAACTTGTTAACCACAATAAAGGGATTAAAACTAAGTGTGAGTATTTTATTTTTTTCATCAAATCAATTTTTAACCTATGATTAAATATTAAATCTGTTGCAAATATAAAAAAGCCTTTGATAATAGCCATTATTTAATGAGGCAAACTATTACCATTTAAGCACGGATGCTTGTTCTACTTTTAAATACCTTTTTCTATCACAGAGGCTCTACTGTACTTCTCATTACATTCGGCATCAAATTTTTATTGTAAAAATAAAATCTTATGGCTATATCTTTTAGTATTTTTATTGGTTAATAATTTATTTCTAATTATTACTCATTTTTCAGACATAAAATACCATTTCCAAAATGAATAAATGAACAGCGTATAGTTGTGTTTTTTTTACTTATTTTTGCTTCCTAAGTTTAATTTAAACTGATTAGAGATGCTTTACTCCAAAAATATTGATACTCCTTTAGGTGAAATGATTGCTATTGCTGATGATAATGGGATATATCTATTAGAATTCACAGATAAAAAATATTTAGACATAGAACTAAAAAAACTATGTTCTACTCTAAATAGTAATATCAGAGAAGCATCAAACTTACATCTAGAAACATTAGAGAAAGAACTAAATCTCTACTTTAGTCAAAAATTGAAGGAATTTTCTGTTCCTATACAACTATTGGGGACTCCTTTCCAAAAACAAGTTTGGCAAACTCTACTTAAAATACCTTACGGAACCACCAAAAGCTACCTACAACAAGCCATAATGATGGATAGCCCAAAAGCAGTGAGAGCTGTAGCTAACGCTAACAGCCTCAATAAGATTGCTATTATAGTACCTTGCCACCGTGTTATTGGGAGCAATGGTACACTCACAGGCTATGCTGGTGGACTTTGGCGTAAGGAGAAATTACTACAACTTGAAAAAAACCTTGCCCACCAACAAAATTAATACTTATCTAACTCATAGCACATCAGTCTCAATTAGAGCATACCGCCACCACCTTCAAAGTCTTCCGAATAGTTACCCTCTCTTTTTCGTTTAGGCTGTTCTATCTTTTCTCCTTGTTTGAAACGGTAAGTTAAAGATAAATTGATTTGTCTCGGTTGCCATTGCATATAAGACTCTCTAGTGGTATTTTCGGTAAAAGTATGTACCGTTCTGTTTCTGGTATTAAATATATCCTGAACATTAAACGCTAAAGTACCATTGCCATTCCAAATAGTTTTAGAAGCTCCGAAATTAAGGGCATACATTGCTTTTCTGTCTTGAAACTCGGTTCTAGTACCACCTCTGTAAAATCCTTGCAACTGAATGCTCAATGTCCTATCTATTCTAAAAGTAGAATTAAGTCGCATTATACTAGAAAAACCTTTCCCTACAAACGAGGCATTTCTCAACGCCGATGCTCCATTTTTATCTATTACAGAATAAGAAGTTTGTCCGTCTAATTTATAAGCGAATAGATTAACACTCGCCATAATTTTCCACCAAGGGCAAAGGTCTGCCGTACCGTTAAGATCTAACCCATATCTAGTATCCGTACCTAAATTGATAGGCGTTACAAAAAAGATATTGGTTCTTTCGTCTTCCCTATACACCAACATTTTATTATCATCTGTCGTGCGTCTTAAATAAAGAGTTGGATTAATGGTAAATTTTTTCTTCTGTATGCTATAACCTAGTTCGTATGAGTCCACATAAGATGGGTTCAAATCCATATTTCCTCTAAAGACATTTTGGTCATCTGTTAATGAAAAATATGGGACTAAGAAAAAGGCTCTAGGGCGGTCTATCCTTCTAGAATAATTAACCAATAACTGATTATTTTTAGCAAAATCATAACTCAAATATACACTAGGGAAAAGATTATTGTAATTTTTGATTTTGTTATCAATAATTTTACCCTCCGACATATTCTGATAATCTATTTTAATGTTAGAAAATTCGTCTCTCAATCCTACTTGATAGCCTAAATTCCCTATTTTACTCTTGAACTGAACATACGCTGCATTGAACAACTCATTATAAACTGTATTATTAGTAAACATGCCCAACGGCGAAAACGCTCCACCAGCCCCTAGACTTCTATTCGCTGTATTATCATATTGGTTATTATTACTATCCAAACGGTAGCCTAGTTCTAATTTAGAATTTTCACCAATGTTAAGTTCATAATCTGCCTTAGCTATAATGGTCTGATTCTTTGAAGCTTGAGAGTTGTCATTAGTTTGAAAACTAAGATAAGGTCTAGATGAATCTGCCAAGAACAACGCATCAAAAATATTATTAGACTCTTGACCAATAATAGTATAAGCATCGTTTTTACTTTTTTGATAACTCAATGATAAGGAAAGGTTGTCTTTATCACTAAATTTATGGTCTACACCAAAATCTCCTTGAAACGCCAAATTATCATTAGTCCCTTTACTATTCCTTACTGTGTAAGGTGTTGGCAAAGTAGTATTATTGTAAAGATAATTAAAATTATTAAAGGCATCTTCCGTCCCTTTAATACTTCTTATCGTACCCGAAGCATTGATGGAGGTATTTTTACCCAAATCATAGACTATACCTGTAGTAGCATTATAGGTTTTCATTGCGGTATTTCGCTCTCCATTCTGTCTAGACTCTAGCAACTGATTAACTTGGGTATCATTTTTCTTATAAAAGTTGTTATTCCTCGTAGTTCCTTTAGATTCTCTATAACCGCCGCCGCCATTAACAAACCAAGTAAAATTACCTTTTCTCCAACTCAAATTAGCATTAAGGTTAGTCTGTGGCAAATAACCAATAGCCCCAATAACGCTACCATTAAATCCTGTTTTTTTATTTTTTTTCAGAATAATATTGAGAATCCCAGAAGTACCCGAAGCTTCAAATTTAGAAGACGGATTTGTGATAACCTCAATTTTTTCTATTTGTTCCGCAGGGATTGATTGTAATGCATTAGCACCATCATCTATACCCAACATAGATGAAGGTTTACCATTGATTAAAAATCTCACATTAGAGCTTCCTCTCATAGAGACCGTTCCATCTGTATCCACATCTACCGAAGGTACATTTTGCAGTACATCTTGTAAACTCCCTCCCTTACTTACCAAATCAGAAGATACATCATAAGTCTTCTTGTCTAGCTCTACTTTGTATGGCTTAGGAGCATTCACAGTAATGGTAACTCCTTCTATTTCCTTAGTCTTAGCATGGGTTACAGTAGTCTCCTTTTCTATTTTAAAATCACCTAAACTTCCACCTGAAAGAATTTCTTTAGTGAGGATTTTTTGTTTAAAATCTATAGCTTCGATAGTAATTTTATAAACTCCTGCATTAAGTGGCAATTTATAATTCCCCTTTTCATCTGTTAACGTAGCATCACTATAAAGTTTATTAGACTGGTGCTCAAAACTTACAGAAGCATAAGGTATTGGCTGGTTATAGGCATCTACTACTCTACCCAAAACTATATTTTTTTGTTGAGCAAAAGAAAAACTCGCCACTCCCACTGTAAGGGTCAGAGCTAAGGTTCTTTTTTTAATAATGCTAACAATTTCTATGTTGTGATTAGGTATTTTCATTTCTAAATATCTTAAATTAATTGTATGATTATATTATTCATAAAGCATAAAGCATTTTTTACTTTATCTGTTTTTCATTAAGCCAATCTTGATATGCTTTTGCGTTTTTTGCATGCTCTACATCGCTGCTTGTAAATTTATGAAAACCCATTCTCTGTGGGTCTGCACACATATAGATGTAATCGTGGTTTTCGGCATTTAGCACTGCATCTACTGAGTTTTTATCTGTTACACAAATAGGTCCAGGAGGAATCCCGACATTAGCATAAGTATTGTATGGCGAGGGCGTTTTTAAATCCTTATAATACACCCTTTTAATAACCTTATTAAAACCACTTGATTGGTTAATAGCATAAATCACCGTAGGGTCAGACTGTAGTTTCATACCCTTTTTATAACGGTTAAGATACAGTCCTGCAATGGTTTTTTGTTCATCTACCCTCCCGCCAGACTCTTTATACACAATAGAAGCCAAAGCATAAATTTGATTTCTATCTAAACCTAATTTCTTTTCTTTCTCTAGACGTTCAGCGTTCCAAAAATCGTTGTATTGTTTTTCAAAAACGCCAAAAAATTCTTTCGGACTTACCGTCCAAAAAAACTGATAAGTATCTATAAAGAAATATTTTTTTAAGTCTTCCGCCTCTGACAAACCTTTGGACTGAGCAATTTGGTTAAACTCTTTTATAAAAGCTAAAGAGTCTGCCTCCGTTTTTTTGGCTACACGCCCCATCATTTGGTAAACATTATCAAAAGCAATAATTCTAAAATTATCAGGCGACTGATTGCCTGCTTTTATCATATTTACCAAAGCGGTATTATCCATACCTTCGGTAATTTTATAGCGTCCCGTATGGAAAAAACGATTCATATTTTTGCTCAATGCTACCTGTTTAAAGCTTTCTTTATCTTTAAGATAAGGAGCAATAGAATCTAATATTTGTTCAAAACGAGCCTCTTTTGGGATATAAAAAACACCTTCTTTTGAAACATTATTCCCATAGTATTTCTTATAAAAACTGTATCCGAAATAACCACCCACCACAAGAACAATAGCTAATATAAATCCGATTATTTTTTTCATTTTTTAATTTCAAATAGTTCCTTTAAAAACCTGTACTGCAGGACCTTCTAACCACACATTACAAAAACCTGCATCTTTCTTTTCAGCATAAACTTTGAGATTACCTCCTAGAGTTTTAATATTTACAGAATTTTTATCCTTATCCTGAATAAAAGACAATGCAGATGCCGTTACTCCTGTACCACAACTATAAGTTTCGTCTTCCACACCTCGCTCATAAGTACGCACAAAAAGAGTCTCATCATCTATTTTCTCAACAAAATTGACATTGATACCTTCCTGCTGATATTTTTCAGAGTACCTCACTTGTTTACCTTCTTTATAAACATCTAACTTTTCTACCTCCGAAACAAATCTCACATAATGAGGCGAACCTGTATTAAGCACAAAATCAGACGCATCTCTACTTATATTAGAAACATCTATCATTTTAAGTTTTACCACATTTCCATTTACTTCAGCTTCGTGCAGTCCATCTATTGCATTGAAGGTACATTTATTTTCAAAAACACCTAGAAAATGCGCAAAAGCCACCAAACAACGCCCACCGTTACCACACATTGTGCTTTCTGCTCCATCTGCATTATAATACACCATTCTAAAATCAGTATCAGGGCAATTTTCTAGCAAAATGAGACCATCTGCTCCCACCCCAAAACGCCTATGGCAAAGATGTGCTATATTTTCTTTGCTTTTATCAAAATTCATTTGGCGGTTATTCACCATAATAAAATCATTACCAGTCCCTTGATATTTATAAAAAGTAAGCATAAAGATATTTTAGTATTGCAAATGTAACCTTTTTATACCAATCAACATAAAAATAAGATAAGGCTGACTTCTATTAAAACAATAGATGAGCAGCCTAATCTTTCTTCAGCATTTGTGTTTTGAAAAAACTATTTATGATGGAGTTCTATATACACAATCTATGCCAAAACTATACACAAATAAGAAAAAACAAAGTTTTTAACTCACAAAAAATTTCTAAATTTGCATCTTAAGTTATTACAACCCTTATGGAAGAAAAGAAATCACTCAATTTTATTGAACAAATTATAGAAAACGATTTAGAAAACGGACTCCCTAAAGAGAAACTAAGATTTCGTTTTCCACCAGAACCTAATGGTTATTTACATATTGGACATACTAAAGCCATCTGCATCAATTTTGGTTTAGGCGAAAAATACAACGCTCCCGTAAACCTAAGATTTGATGATACTAACCCAGAGAAAGAAGAACAAGAGTTTGTAGATTCTATAAAGAAAGATGTAGAATGGCTGGGCTTTAAGTGGGACAAAGAGCTGTATGCGTCTGACTACTTCCAACAACTCTACGAATGGGCAGTAGAAATGATAAAACAAGGCAAGGCTTATGTAGATGAACAGCCTTCGGAAGAAATTACAGCTCAAAGAAAAACACCTTTTGAAGACGGAGTAGAATCTCCTTACAGAGATAGACCAATAGAAG
Organism: Riemerella anatipestifer ATCC 11845 = DSM 15868; assembly: GCF_000252855.1. Taxonomy (NCBI): domain Bacteria; kingdom Pseudomonadati; phylum Bacteroidota; class Flavobacteriia; order Flavobacteriales; family Weeksellaceae; genus Riemerella; species Riemerella anatipestifer. Next base: position 632,212 of record NC_017045.1, read on the forward strand.
AGTCGTTAGACTTGTTTGAAAGAATGAAAAACGGGGAGTTCCCAGAAGGTAGCATGAGTCTTCGTGCTAAAATAGATATGACTTCTCCAAATATGAACATGAGAGATCCTGTGATGTACCGTATCTTGAAAAGACCACACCACAGAACAGGCGAGCAGTGGAAAATCTACCCTATGTATGACTGGGCTCATGGTGAAAGTGATTATTTGGAGCAAATCTCTCACTCGCTATGTTCATTGGAGTTTGAAAATCATCGCCCATTGTACGAATGGTACTTATCTAATGTCTATGAGAAAGGAAAAAACGCTCCTAAGCAAAGAGAATTCGCCAGAATGAATGTCTCTTATATGATTACTTCTAAAAGGAAATTACAGCGTCTAGTAGCCGAAAAAGTAGTTACCGGTTGGGATGACCCTAGAATGCCTACCATCTCTGGTATGAGACGATTAGGTTATCCACCTATTGCCATTAAAAACTTTATTGAGCGAGTAGGCGTTACCAAAAGAGAAAATTTAATAGATGTACAGTTACTAGAATTTTTTGTAAGAGAAGAACTTAACAAAAAAGCCAAAAGAGTAATGGCAGTGGTAGATCCTGTAAAACTTATCATAGAAAACTACCCTGAAAACGAGGAAGAATGGCTAGAAACAGAAAACAATCCTGAAGATGAAAATGCAGGGACTAGAACTGTTCCTTTCGCTAGAGAGCTTTATATAGAGAGAGAAGACTTTAAAGAAGAGGCTAACAAGAAGTTCTTTAGACTAAAATTGGGTGGTGAGGTACGTTTAAAATCAGCTTATATAATTAAAGCAGAGCGTGTAGAAAAAAACGAAAATGGGGAAATTACTACGATATACGCCTCTTACGACCCTAAATCAAAATCTGGAAGTGGCACGGAAGAAAGCCTTAGAAAGGTAAAAGGAACCCTACATTGGGTTTCTGCAAAACACGCTTTGCCTATTGAAGTGAGAATTTACGACCGCCTATTTACCACGGCACAGCCAGATGCAGAAAAAGAAACCGATTTCTTAGAATACCTTAATCCTGATTCTCTAAAAGTAGTACAAGGCTATGGTGAGCCTTCCCTAAAAGAAGTGGATACAGAAGCACCGCTTCAATTCCAAAGGATAGGATATTTTACGAAAGACCAAGATTCCACAGAAGAGAAACTAGTTTTCAATAGAACGGTTACTCTTAAAGATTCTTATAAGCCTGAGTAAATAACATTACATCAGCATCATAAAAAAGGGTCAAATTCATGAAATTGTATTTGACCTTTTTATTTTTATAAATTTATCATATTCTTTCAAAAATACCATTGAGTAACATAAAAACCACACCTATAAAAACCCACACTCTAAGAGCGTTGATAAGCCTAGACATTTTAGAGTATCTGAAAAAATACAGTGAAATTCCAACTAATAAATAAACCAAAATAGATACTGAAAAATAATAAGCAACTAGATTAAAATATTTTAATTTGTTTACTATTAAATACGAGGTCAATGAGTTAATTATCAATAATAAATATAACCAATATACTGTTTTAGTTTTCCCAAATAATACAGGTATAGTAGCATATCCAAAGAGTTTATCAGCCGCTCTAGTTACAATATCTTTAATAACATCTATTATCAAAAGTAACACAAACAAGAAAACAGACATTAGAAACAACAAACCTGAAAAATGCTGATAGTAAACCAATAATCCAAAAAAAGGATATAATGATAACGATACATAAGTTAGATTATTCACTACCGCTATTCGGCTCAGTTTATGACTATAAAACCATATCAGAAACTGATAAACAAGAAAAAATATTAAAATTCGATAAGAAAGAACCAAGGCTATCCCCAACGACAATACATTAAGTAATAAATAAGAGTAAAGAATATATTTCTCTTTAACAAAAGACTGAAAATAACTTCTAAAAGGTTTAGTAATTTGGTCTTTTTCCTTATCGTAAAACTGATTGATAAGCCCTCCTGCCGCTATGGAAAGCATAGAACAAACAATAATCCCGTGGACTTTATAATCAAAGACAAAAACCCTAAGACTTTCTTCTTGATTAAATAAAAAAAAGGTGGATACATAAAGTGTAAATACATAAAAAGCCAAAACAAAAACCCTCGCTCCAAGCATTAGACTAACTAGCTGCGAGGCTCTGTAAAGCCATCTACGGCGTTCTAATTTAGACCTTAAATTTTGAAAATCGGAGTTAGATAGTCGCATTTAGATTATCATTACTCATCAAAAACGATAAATTACTTCTTTTTTGAAGCCTTCCAACATTTTCTCCGCCTTATCATAATCTTGAGTAAAACCTAATATATAGCCACCACCGCCACTACCACAAAGTTTGAGGTAATAAGTATTGGTATCCAAACCTTTTTTCCAAGCATTAAAGATGCTTTCTGGAATCATCGGTCTAAAGTGTTCGTAAGCCCATAGAGATAACTTCCTTAAATTCTTAAAAAACGGACTCATATCCTTTTTTAGAAAGGCTTCTATACAAGCATTATTATAACGAATAAACTCTTCTTTTAAAGTCTTCCTAAATCCTTCTTGCTTTAACTTTTCAAAGAAAATCTGAACCATTGGTCCCGTTTCACCTACCACACCAGAGTCTATAAGAAAAATCGCTCCTTTACCTTGCTGTTCTTTAGGAATAGAAACTCTGTCTACATTTTCTTTGTTTTCTATGAGGATAGGCAGATTCATATAACAGATTAGTGGGTCTATCCCCGAACTTTTACCATGAAAATAGCTTTCTAGTTCTCCAAAGACTTTTTTCAACTGCTTTAAATCCTCTTTGCTAATGTGTTCTGGATTATATTTTTTAAGAGAATAACGCTCAAAAATAGCCGCCACCAACGCACCCGAACTCCCCACTCCATATCCTTGTGGAATATTAGAATCAAAGAATAAACCTTTATTTATATCCTTTTTAAGCTCAGATACATTTAGTTCAAAGTCTTTTGGCAAAGCTAAACTCTGAAGATAATCAGTATATTTTAATAACGATTGGTTAGATTGGCGTTCAAAATCAGAGGATAAATCAGAAAATTTTAAAGTCCCCTTATAAAAACTGTAAGGTAGCGTAAGCCCTTGAGAATTTTCTATAATGCCATATTCTCCAAAAAGTAAGATTTTAGCATAAAAAAGTGGGTTAGCCATTCGTTATCATATTTTGTGATGCAAAGATATAAATTTATTAAAAGTTTTTAAATAAATCTTAAAATATTCTTAGTGCTTGTGATTTAGTCTATCCCTAAAATAAAATAAGCCACTGCTTGTACCCTTGCCAAAAACTCCCGAGTATGATTTCTATAAAAACTTTCTGGTTTGGTAACATCTTGAGCACCAAAAGCTAAAGCATTCATATTCAAGTTTCTTGCAATAAATAAAGCTCTCAAATTATGAAATCCTTGAGAAATGATGATGACCTCATTTTTCTTATAATTGTTCTTACATCTTACAATGCTTTCCTTTGTACTAAAGCCTTTAGGGTCTTGTATAATGACACCTTCTGGGATACCTTCGGTTCTAATGAGATAATTAGCCATAGCTTGAGGTTCATCGTAATACGGGCTTTTTTCGCCACTTACTATAATTTTCTTTATTTTCCCATAATGATAAAGTGCTGAAACAGCCTCCATTCGTTTTGTAAAGTAAGGGTTGGCAATTCCCGACCTCATCTTAGGCGACGTCCCCAAAACCAAAGCTACCTCTCTAGCTGGGATTTTACTAACCTTAGTATAAGTTCTACCGTTGGTAAGGGCATACACCCACAGATTAGCTAGCATCATAGCCAATACCATCAGCTCTGCCAATCCTAAAATAGTTTTAATTATGCCCTTTAGTAGCCTCACTAATCAAAATTAAGTTTTATTTTATCCGACAGAACAACCGAAGTACAAGTTAATATCTTCCCTTGCGAAAGTTCTTTATCGGTAAGATATTCATTTTCGGTCATTTCTACTTCGCCTTCTTCTAGCATACATCTACACGCCCCACATCTACCCGACTTGCAAGAATATGGCAAACGATAACCTTTATCTAAAATCTGTTGCAATAGCTTCCCATTATTATTTTCTAGCACCACTCCAGAGAAAGAATTTCCATCTATTTTCCATTCCACCTTAATATTTTCTACTTTAGGGAAAGTTTCTTCTTCAGGGAAGATAGTTCCTTCGTAAGTATCAAAAAATTCAAAATGAATATTCTTCTTACGAATACCATTTTCATAACTTCCTATTGCCACTTCCTTTATCATTTCCGCAGGACCACAAATCAAAATTTCGTCCACAGCGTCCCAAATAGTAGATTCTTCATCATCTTCGTCCAAATGTAATATTTGATTGATGATAAGGTTCATTTTATGTCTATCTATCCTACCCGAAAATAAAGCGTTGGCATCTTCTTGAGTATAGAAATAATAAACTTGCAATCTATCTCCGTAGAGTTGCTCTAAAGCCTCCAATTCCTCCTTAAGAATAACCTCCGACTTAGTTTTATTAGAATAGAAAAGGTAAAAACGAGTGCCTTTTTCTGTATGTAAAATATGCTTTAAATGCGAAATAATAGGCGTAATTCCTACACCTCCTGCATAGCCTAATATAGTACGCTTTTCACTCGGTTTATCTGCCAAAGTAAAGCGTCCTTTGGGAGCAGAAACCTCAATAATATCCCCAACTGAGTAATGGTTAAATATCTTCTGCGTAAAAGATTGAGGACTATGGATTTTAAGCACTAGCTCTAGCTTACCCTCATAAGGAGCATTGATAATACTATAATCATTCATTTCTCCCTCATGCCTTAGCTTTACATACTGCCCAGATTTAAAACAGAAATGCTCTTTATCCTCATACTCTAACGCTAGAAGGAAGGCATTTTTGGTAATTTCTTCTTTTTTAATTATCTTTAGCCCTTTGAATTCGGGAGTTTTAGTCTTCGGATTTAATTCATTCATAATAGTGGACAAATTTATAAAAAAATTATGAGAAAAATCTTAGTAACACTCGCACTTACGGCTCTAGTAATAAGCTGCAACGACAAAAAAACAGAAACTGTAACTACTCCATCTTCTAGCGATAGCACCAAGGTAGAACAAACTCTTAAGGAAGTATCTAAAGACAAACTTAGCCAACTACTAAAGGCTAAAGAAAACGACACTATCTATGTAACTAATTTCTTTGCAACTTGGTGTGGACCGTGTATGATGGAAATCCCTCATTTCAAAGAAAAAATGAAGGAACTAGACGGTAAACCCGTTAAATTTACTTTTGTGAGTATAGATGATAAGAAAGATTGGGACACAGAGGTTAAAAAATTCGGAGAAGAACAACAACTTTCTAAACATATCCTTTTATTTGACGGACAACAATTTGATGATGCCTTTTTCAGTCAGAATTTTAAAGTTTGGCAAGGGCAAGGCATTCCGTTCACTCTAGTTAGAAAAGGTAACAAAACTGAAGAAATAGAAGGCAGTATGTCTAAGGAAGACCTAGACCAGCTCCTTGCTGGATTCTTAAAATAAACTGATGCTTAGAGGCAAATTCGGTATTTTAATGGTTAGTATTCTATTGGCGATAATCGTTTTGGTTATCGTCAATTTGAATGTAGGCTATCTAGATTTAAGCCTAAAAGATTTCTTCCAAAACACACCTCAATCGGATATTGCTTCGTTGAGAATCAATAGGACTTTAGCCGTTCTCCTCGCTGGTATGGCGATACCTACCTCTGGCTTTCTGCTGCAAGAATATTTCCAAAATCCGTTGGCAGGACCATCAGTATTGGGCATTACTTCCATCGCCAGTTTGAGTGTGGCATTTTATATCTTTTTTTCGCATCAACTTCTCATTCCCGAATTTTTACAAAACGGATTTATCAGCCTCGTGGCCATTATAGGCAGTTTGGGACTGATGTTCTTCCTTATACTCCTCTCTAATAGATTTCGAGACAATACCTTTCTTGTGATTTTTGGATTTTTAATCTCCGCTTTGGCAGGAGCCATCATTTCCATTCTGCAAGTGTACGCCGAAAATCAAAGCCTAAAAAACTACATTCTTTGGAGCTTTGGTGCAAATAACCAACTTAGCTATAACCAGATTATAATCCTTGTTACCCTTATCGGTATTGGGTTATTTTTTAGCTTCAGAAGTATAAAACCGCTCATCGGTAGCTCTCTAGGAACTGCTTATGCCAAAAGTTTCGGCATCAATACCAATGCTCTTAAAGTATCAGTGATTTTAGCCTCATCTCTACTTTCTGCTAGTGTAACGGCTTTCCTTGGACCTATCCTCTTTATAGGTATCGTAGTGCCTCATTTTTGTAGAATGATTTTCAGTCCCGCCCTGCTTTGGCATCAGTGGGTGCTTAACCTCACGCTAGGCATTGCTATTATGGAGTTATTTTCTATCCTATCCGAAATCAGTAAATTGCCTTTAAATATCATCACTTCCTTATTCGGAATCCCAGTGATTTTAGTAATGATGATGAAGCAACGCTCTAAGTATTAAACTATGTTTTTGGAACTCCGCAACCTCAACATTGGCTACCAGCAGCCACTCATCCAAGGCATCAACGCCCAAGCCCATCTAGGCGAAGTGGTTCTCATTATGGGAAATAATGGCATTGGTAAAACCACTTTAATAAAATCTATACTCAACCAGCTCAAGCCTTTAGCAGGGCAGATTTTCATCAATCATAGCTCTATTGCCACTTTAACTCCAAAGGAAATGGCACAGCTAGTTTCCATTGTTTTTTCTAAATACACCCTTCCCGAAAATTATACTGTAACCGATTTGGTGGCTTTAGGCAAACTCATTCACTACCCATATTATTTTCAATTGACCTCGCAAGACCAAGCCGAAATACAAAACATCATTACCCATCTTGGGCTGGAGCATTATAAAAATCAAAAACTTACCACCCTATCTGATGGCAACTTGCAGAAGGCTTTTATAGGCAGAGCTTTGGCTCAAAACACGCCTGTAATGGTACTAGACGAGCCCACCACCCATCTAGACGAATACAATAAAACGGCTATCCTGACGCTCTTACGAGAATTGGCTCAACAGCACCGTAAACTTGTTTTATTCTCATCCCACGATTGGCGATTAGCAAAGGATTTCTCTGACCAAATTTGGTTTCTAGAACACGGCAAACTAACGGCAGGTATGGCAGAAGATGTCTTGTTAAAGCTACCACTACACACTCCACTAGCCGAAACTTACGCAATGCCACTCATCAACGCCCCAGAAAGAGAAAAAGAACTGCTATTAAGTTTCATTAAAAAACACACCAAAGCCAACCTTTCTTGCTATGAGTTTACCTATACCTCTACCGAATGGCTCATCACTACCCCACTTGCCACGCACCGCTGCGGCTCCTTTGCAGAAATGTTACCACTATTTAAAGCCTAGATTGAGGGCTTTAATCCTAAACTTCGCTAAAAATCAAAAGAATTTATAGGGTCTAATTTACGGTCTAAAGGGTCTAATTTAATATCCAAAACCTCTACTTTAATACCTAGAGGGTCTAATGTAAGACCTAAAGGGTCTAATTTAATACCTAAAACCTCTACTTTAATACCCATAGGCTCAAATGTAAGACCTAAAGGATTGATTTTAATATCTAGTAGAAATTGTCAAATAGCCCAAGGGATTTATTCTAAAATCTAATTGAATTAAACTAAAAAAGCGAGGAAATTCTCCTCGCTTTTGGTTCATTTACATTGCCTGCATCTTGAAACTCATAGACTCAATCACCTTTAGGATAGCTTCCACCGTATCCATAGAAGTGAGGCAAGGCACCCCATTTTCTACCGACATACGGCGAATTTGGAACCCATCTCGCTCCGTTTTCTTACCTATGGTAGTGGTATTAACCACATATTGCACTTTTCCTTTTTGGATAAGGTCTATCAAATTCACTTCCTCCTCGCCTATCTTATAACCTATTTTGGCTGGTATGCCTTTAGCTTCAAAGTATTTCGCCGTTCCTTCCGTTGCCCAGATTCTAAAGCCTACCTCGTGGAACCTCCTCGCAAAAACAGCCGCTTCTTCTTTGTGCTTATCTGCTACCGTAAAGAGTATCGCTCCGTGGGTTGGTACTTTTCTACCTGCGGCTATCATTCCCTTATAAAGGGCTTTTTCTAAGGTAACATCTTTCCCCATCACTTCACCTGTGGATTTCATCTCTGGTCCCAAAGAAATATCCACTTTAGTCAGTTTAGAGAACGAGAATACCGGTACTTTCACAAAAACGCCGTCCTTATTCGGCACGAGCCCATTAGTATAACCTTGCGAGGCTAAAGATTTGCCCAATATCGCCTTAGTGGCAAGGTTCGCCATAGGCACATCGGTAATTTTAGAAAGGAAAGGCACCGTTCTGGAGGAGCGAGGATTGACCTCAATCACAAACACCTCTCCGCTTTGGTCTATCACATACTGAATGTTCATCAATCCCACGACATTAAGCCCCTTCGCTAATCGTATGGTATAATCTTCTAAATCGTGGATTTGTTTTTCCGTAAGATTTTGTGGCGGATACACCGCAATAGAGTCGCCAGAGTGTACCCCTGCCCTTTCAATATGCTCCATAATCCCTGGAATTACCACCGTTTCGCCATCAGAAATGGCATCTACCTCTACCTCTTTGCCCGTTACATAGCGGTCTATCAGTACAGGGTGTTCTGGGCTGGCATCTACGGCGTGTTCCATATAATGGGTAAGCTCTTGCTCGGTATAGACAATCTCCATCGCCCTACCGCCCAATACATAGCTCGGACGCACCAAAACAGGATAACCAATTTCATTCGCTATGGCAATCGCCTCCTCTTTTGAAGTGGAAGTTTTACCCAAAGGCTGAGGAATACCCAATTCTTGAAGGGCTTTTTCAAACTTATCTCGGTTTTCTGCACGGTCTAAATCTTCCAAAGAGGTTCCTAAAATTTTAACCCCGTGAGCCGATAGTTTGTCCGCTAAGTTAATTGCGGTTTGCCCACCGAACTGAACCACCACTCCTTTAGGCTTTTCAAGTTCTATAATGTTCATCACATCTTCCTCTGTGAGGGGTTCAAAGTAGAGTTTATCCGAAATAGAGAAATCGGTGGATACGGTTTCGGGATTGTTGTTGATGATAATGGCTTCGTAGCCCATCTCTTTAATCGCCCAAACGGAATGCACGGTGGCATAGTCAAACTCCACCCCTTGCCCAATACGGATAGGTCCTGAACCTAAGACCACAATACTCTCTTTTTCCGTTACTACGCTTTCATTTTCCTCCTCGTAAGTACCATAGAAGTAAGGCGTTTCGCTCTCAAACTCTGCCGCACAAGTATCTACCATTTTATAGACTGGCATAATGGCGTTTTCTTTTCGGAAATTGAAAACTTCCCTCTGAGTAACGCCCCAAAGGTGTGCAATGTTTAAATCCGAGAAGCCTAACTTTTTAGCCTCTTTAAGCGTTTCGGCATTGAATTTATTTTCGGCAATGACTTTCTCAAAGTCCACCAATTTTTTAAGTTTCCAAATGAAGAATTTATCAATCTTGCTCCATTCCACAATTTGCTCCCAATCGTAGCCTCTTCTCAATGCATCACCAATGATGAACAATCGCTCGTCATCGCAAACTCTGATGCGTCTTTCTATTTCTTCTGGCGTAAGCTGTGCCGCTTGTTTGGTTTTTAATCCTAAGTGTCTGATGCCTGTCTCCAACGAGCGAATAGCCTTCTGTAAAGACTCCTCGAAGTTTCGCCCAATCGCCATTACTTCGCCAGTGGCTTTCATTTGAGTGGAAAGGCGGCGGTCTGCCGTTTCAAATTTATCAAATGGAAATCTTGGGATTTTGGTAACCACATAGTCTAATGCCGGTTCAAAACACGCATAAGTTTTGCCCGTAACGGGGTTCATAATTTCGTCTAAGGTAAGCCCCACCGCTATTTTAGCCGCTATCTTGGCAATTGGATAGCCCGTTGCCTTACTCGCCAACGCCGAAGAACGAGACACCCTCGGATTAACCTCAATGATATAATAATTGAACGAATGTGGGTCTAAAGCCAACTGGACATTACAGCCGCCCTCAATCCCCAAAGCTCTAATAATCTTCAGCGAGGCGTTTCTCAACAGTTGATACTCTCTATCTGAAAGCGTCTGAGAAGGAGCTACCACAATAGAGTCGCCTGTATGTACGCCCACAGGGTCTATGTTTTCCATATTACATACTACAATGGCGTTATCGTTGGCATCACGCATCACTTCATACTCTATCTCTTTAAATCCTGCAATGGATTTCTCAATCAAACATTGGGTTACGGGGCTGTATTTAAGCCCATTCGCTACAATTTCTTTAAGCTCTGTTTCATCGGAAGCGATACCGCCCCCCGTTCCACCCATCGTAAAAGCAGGGCGAACAATCACCGGATAGCCAATCGTATTAGCAAAGTTAAGGGCTTGTTCTACCGTATTCACAATATCCGATTCTGGGACTGGCTCTCCGAGTTCTCGCATCAGTTCACGGAATAAGTCTCGGTCTTCGGCTTGGTTAATCGCTGAAAGTTTAGTTCCTAAAACTTCTACTTTGCATTCTTCTAATATCCCTGATTTTTCTAATTCTACCGCCATATTAAGCCCTGTTTGTCCGCCTAATGTAGGCAACAAAGCATCTGGTCTTTCTTTGCGAATAATCTGGCTGACAAACTCCAAAGAAATAGGCTCTATATAAACTTTATCGGCTATTTCTACATCGGTCATTATGGTGGCAGGATTGGAGTTGATGAGTATCACGCGGTAGCCTTCCTCCTTTAGGGAAAGACACGCCTGTGTCCCCGAATAATCAAACTCGGCAGCTTGTCCGATGATAATTGGCCCTGAACCTATTACCAAAATCGTTTTTAGGTCTGTTCTTTTCACTTTTACAATGTATTTATAGATTTAATTTTCAACTTTCACTCATTTCCTACTTTAAAAAAAATACGAAGCCCGAAGACTCCGTATCTTTCAAATATACCGTTTTTATTTTTTGTCCTAAAAGATAATGTACCATTCCTTTCATTGCCCACAAAAATATGAAATTAATACGAATATTTAAAAACCATAGCCAAAAGAAAAGTATTGGCAAAGGAGAACCTTAGAGAGGCCAGTTTTGTTTTCATTGTACTTCTATTTTGGTTAAGGTTATGTGTTCATATGTAATATCAGCCGGAGAAAAAATTTTTTCACAAACCTCTTTTAATTGTCCCGAAAATTTTACAGATAAATTTCCACCTGTTTTTTTTAAATCCAATACTTCCCGGGGAAGTAAACTTTCATTACAAACAATCATGTGATGCACACAATTGCTACAGTTTCGCTCCGTATAGGTAATCCAAAATTTGTTATTATAATAGTTATCATCAGGCGTAGTCTGTACGCTATACCTTATCGTTGCTATTAAATTCGCAGATTCTGGAATGGTTTTTAACACTTTGGATTCGCAACCACAATCGGGGGTTTGGGGTTCTTCTTCTCTGCTTTTGCAATGGTTTAACGATAAAAAAAGAAGAGAAAAGAAGAAAAATTGCAATGTTTTTCTAATATTGGAGCTAATAAAAACAATAGAATTAGAAGTCGTACCTATTTTTTTCATAATTATAGCTTTATGATGTTAATAATTTTAACTTTTTTAGGATTGCCCCCACAAGAGTTTTCAGTCTCGCCCATGTAAGTAAAGGTAACCCTGACATTCAAATCTTGTTGTAAATACTTATCTTCTAAATTTACAGGTTTAATGAAGTTTACCTTCTCTTTTTCAACATAAATTAAACCTCCAAAAATAGCTCAACTTTACCATCATAAACATATTGCTTTTCATTTTCCGGAGCACTTCTTTCACACGAGTAGTGAATAAGTAAAATTGAAAGTAAAAACAAATTTTTCTTGAATTTTTCATATTTATTTCAAATTATGGTTTACAGTCTCCTTATTAGAGCTTCGGGTAAAGTCGTCCCATAGCATTTTTTATTTTATCTGATTATTTCTTAAAATTTTCACGACACTCTATCATAACTGCGAACATCAAACCATTTTTCTTATTTTGGTGATAAAAATTCAATAAATTATTTTCTTTGCTAATGTAAGAAAAAAAAGAAAAGAAAAATTAAGTCGCCTAATTTATACTAATTCTAAATAAAACTATTATTTAATTCAAGATAGGGTATTATTCTCCCCTTAATACAACTGCAAAAAGTTCATAAATACTTTAACCTAAAATCATTAACAATCGTGATTTTCGTAATTCAAGTTTTCTAACTTTTGTTCATAAACTTCCTTTTCTTTAGGCTGAAGTTTCTCTTGAACCAACTCCACTTTTAATTGCTTTTTGGTATCTGGGCTTATCCACAAACCACTAAAACCTTTTTTTGTTTTTTGTAACATCAGTACCCCAGTGAGCCCTTCCTCCACCAAAACAAACTGATTTCTATCATTGTTGTTTATATCCAGTTGTATCCATCTATCACTACCATAGCTGTACATTCCCATATAATAAAGGTCTCCTGTACATCCGTTATCTTCTGATTGCAGATACATAGTTATTGGAGTTTTACGGTCCATCATTCCCTTATACAAATAGAAATTCTTTTTTTGCCCAAAAACTTGAAAAGAAGTTCCTAAAAGGAATACTAATGCTATTATTATTCTCATTTTTGTTTATTTATAACTATTGTTTTTTCCATTCTTTCATCATCTCCACAAACTCATCAAACAGATAGTTGGCATCTTCTGGTCCCGGACTGGCTTCGGGGTGATACTGCACCGAGAAACAAGGGTATTTTTTATGACGCACGCCTTCGTTGGTTCTATCATTAAGAGCGATATGGGTTTCTTCTAAATCGGTATTTTTAAGGCTTTCTTGGTCAATAGCGTAGCCGTGATTTTGGGAAGTAATAGCCACCTTATTGGTTCTCAAGTCTAAAACAGGGTGGTTGCCTCCCCTATGCCCAAATTTCAGTTTGAACGTTTTAGCCCCACAAGCCAAACCTACCACCTGATGCCCCATACATATCCCGAAAATAGGCACTTTACCCAAAAGTTTTCGCACCGTTTCGTGAGCGTGAGGCACATCTTGCGGGTCGCCCGGACCATTGGAAAGCATAATGCCATCTGGTGCCATTAGTAGGATTTCTTCCGCCGTAGTATCGTGAGAAACCACCGTAATATCGCAGTTTCTTTGGGACAGTTCTCTAATAATTCCCAACTTGGCTCCGAAGTCGATTAGTACCACTTTAAACCCTCGCCCCGGTGCAGAAAAAGGCGTTTTGGTAGATACCGTTTCGATTTGGTTGGTCGGTAGCGATTGGGCTTTTAGTTCGGCTATTATTTGGTTTTCATCGGCCTCTATATCGACAATTCTGCCTTTAAGGACTCCGTGATTACGGATAATTCGGGTTAGTTTTCTAGTATCAATCCCAGAAATTCCTGCAATGCCTTTTTTACTGAAAAACTCATCTAAAGACATTTGAGAACGAAAGTTGGAAGGCAAATCGCACACCTCTTTCACGATAAGTCCTTTAATGGAATGCTCTATGCATTCGTAGTCATCACGATTGATGCCGTAATTCCCAATAAGCGGATAGGTCATACACACCATTTGTCCGCAATACGATGGGTCAGAAATTAGCTCCTGATAGCCCGTCATTCCTGTATTGAAAACCACTTCGCCTTCGGTTTCAAGGTTTGCACCAAATCCCCAACCGTGAAGCACTTCTCCTGATTCTAAAATTAGTTTCTTTTTCATTTTTAACTTTTAGATTTAATATTTAATTCTAAAAACCAGCTTTACACTAGTCTATTAGATAAATTACATTGTTTTAAACTTAATACCTTTGTCTTCTAAAGCCTGTTTTAGGATTGCCATTCGGGCGTAAACACCATTCTCCATTTGCTTAAATATTCTGGATTGAGGACTTTCCACCAAATCCGTATCTATCTCCACTCCTCTATTGATAGGAGCTGGATGCATAATGATAGTAGTTGGTTTCATTTGAGTGGCTCTTTCTTTAGTAAGACCATATTTTTGATGGTATTTATCTAAAGATAATTTCATTTTCTCCCCATGTCTTTCGTGCTGAATGCGAAGAAGCATCACTACATCTACCTCTTTTACAAGTGTATCTATAGGCAGATAAGTCCCGTTGATAAATTCGGCTTCATCAAACCAATCTTCTGGTCCAGAAAAATAGACTTTAGCTCCGAGCCTTCTGAGTGCCTCTGCGTTAGAATTAGCCACCCTGCTGTGTTTAACATCGCCTACAATCCCCACTTTTAATCCTTCAAACTTTTTAAATTCTTGATAAATCGTCATCAAATCCAACAAAGATTGCGAAGGGTGATTGCCTGTGCCATCTCCTCCGTTAATTATAGGAATGTTAATAGTTTCCAACTCCCTAAAATAAAAGTCCTGACTATGACGAATGACCACTAAATCAACTCCAATACTCTCCAAAGTTTTTACCGTATCGTAAAGGGTTTCTCCTTTGTTTACCGAACTTGTAGATACATCAAAAGGAACAACATTAAATCCCAATTTCCTTTCGGCTACATCAAAACTTGTTTTGGTTCTCGTACTATTTTCAAAGAAAAGATTAGACACATAAACTTCTTGTTGGCACTTGGCTATTTTACCATTAGTAAACCCTTGAGCCTCTTCTAAAAGAGACATAATTTTCTCTGTAGATAAATCTGAAATTGTAAGCATAACTTAAAAAAATTACAAAAAAAAACGAAGCCAATGGCTTCGTTCTAATAATAACAATATCTCTGTGAAGGACCTTGCCCTTCGGTTTTTAAATTAAATATGTTCTCTAAACGACACATTAAGCGCAAATATATAACTTTTTTTTCATTCCCCAATAGAGGTAAAAGGAGAAAAGTCTTATATACCTGATAAACAAAACTATAATAATTATCCACATCTAAGATGTTTGTTTAAAATTTATCTAATTATATTTGCACGAGCGTTTTAATTAGTTATGAGAAGAAAAATATCACTCATCTATACTGGAGGGACAATAGGTATGGAAAAAAACTATACCACTGGTAGTCTACACCCTTTTAATTTTAATCATATTTTTGATAAAATCCCTGAAATTAACTTACTGGAATGTGAAGTGCATGTAACTTCTTTTGAGACTCCAGTAGATTCCTCCGATATGGGCATAAAAGAATGGAAAACTATTGCTAAATACATAGAAGAACAGTATTCTGAATTTGATGGTTTTTTGATTCTACACGGTACAGATACTATGTCTTATACAGCATCTGCTCTTAGTTTTATGCTCAAAAACCTTGACAAACCTGTTATTTTAACTGGTTCACAACTGCCCATTGGAGACCTTAGAACAGATGCCAAAGAAAATTTACTAACTAGCCTCTACTACGCCAGTTTGTACGAAAATGACAAAGCAGTAATACAAGAAGTAGCCATCTATTTTGAATATAAACTCCTACGAGGTAATAGAACTCTTAAATACTCCGCTGAATATTTTGACGCTTACCACAGTCCTAACTACCCAATACTTGGGCAGTCTGGCGTACATCTTAATGTGGATAAAGAGGTACTTTTAAGACCGAAATCTGAAATTTTTAGTGTAGATTATCATCTATCAGAAGAGGTGTTTTTCCTTAGGATTTTCCCTGGTATGAACTGGAACTATCTGCCCAATTTAGATAATGTTAAAGTACTTATTCTTCAAGTTTTTGGCTCTGGAACTATCTTCAACAATAAACAAACCATAGAGACTCTCAAAAGAATTAGAAATAATAATACCGAAATCGTGATTATTAGCCAATGTATTTCGGGAGAAATCTCCTTTGGAAAGTACGAAAACAGCAATATATTTAGTGAAATAGGAGCTATCAGTGGTAAGGATATGACCGCTGAAGCCGCAATTACTAAAGCAATGCATATTGTAGGTAATCCTATGTATTCTAACGAAAGTTTTAGCAATGTTTTTTCCAAAAATATTTGTGGAGAAATGGCAGAATAGATTATTTTTTCTATATTTGCAACTCAATTTTAGAGAGGTGTCCGAGTGGTTGAAGGAGCTACCCTGGAAAGGTAGTATACGGGTAACTGTATCGAGGGTTCGAATCCCTTCCTCTCTGCGGAGTGATTTATTTGTAGTCTAAGAAAGGGAGTTCTGAACAGCTCCCTTTTTTTGTATTTATAAAGGATAGTAGCTCTACTCGGTAAGACTAATACATTGCTATTTCTATAACAAAGGTGACTTTATATTACCCCAATAGTCTGTGTAATGATATGCATAATGCTTATCTCAATAAGCATTATGCTCTTCAGCTATTGGAAGAATTTGCCACTTTGGCAGTCTTTTTTTTATTGCGTATCGCTCCGTCGTGTCTCCGTCGTAGGTTCGACAAAACTCCGAAACTTATTTTTACTTTTTATGACAGTTTGACAGTATATTTTTAATTCGTTTTAGTATCATTATTTGATACACAATTTTTCTATTAGTTTCTTAAAATATGGTATCTGTCCCAAAACTAAGGGACTTATGAAAGTTGCTATACATGTTACATAAAACATTGTTCCCTCTGGTGGCAACGGAATATTTTTACCCCAAATAACTCTTGTTAAAATTGATAAACCAACATAAACAAATAGGTTAAATAGAGAGAATGATAATGGTTTGTATATGTTAATATTCCTAATATACTTAAATAATAGAAAATACAGTATTATAAACGGAACCCCATAAAATAATACTCTCCAAACATTCCATAAAATAGTAATACTAAAACTTCCTTTCAAATTAAATTCTTCAAAACTGCAATAAAAAAAAACTAAAAAAAAAACTACTCGTTATCTCAACTATAAAAAGACTTATATATAAAATCAGAACTTTATTCATTGTAAACATATTTGTATTACTATAATTGTAAAGGCTTCTATAAAAATGTTCTTTGCAACAACACAGAAGATATAAAATAATGGATAACTTTTTTTTTCATAATTCATTTTTTCAATTTCATTTAAAATTTTAGGGATTTTTTTATCCAAATACTAAACTAAATTCTTCTGTTACATTTTAGCTAGCTACGACTACCAATTTATCTAGTTTTTCTCTTGATAAAGTGTCTGTAATAATTCAAACGCAACTAAAAAACACTTTTAATTTTAGCTGTTCTCTATTTTTTTAAATATTTTCTAATAGTTCTATAAATTTGATATATAACTGGAACAAGGCTAATAGCTACTAAAAATAAAATAACGTAACCTAAACACGAGATATTTATATCAATAGATACTTCTCCAAAGGAATTCATAATCTACTATTTTTTGTACTAAAATAAAAAAACCGTCTCAAAAAATGAAACGGTTCTCACTAGCTATATTTTATTTAATCCTGTTTGTGTTGCTATTTTTTCAGGATAAAAAGAAGATGATACTATGCTAATTTTACATTAACAGCGTTAATCCCTTTTTTACCTTGTTGTAATTCGTAAACTACTTTATCATTTTCATGAACTTTAGTTTTTAAACCACTTGTGTGTACAAACACATCTTCTCCTCCGTTAGATGGAGTAATAAATCCGAAACCTTTTGTTTCGTTGAAAAATTTTACGGTGCCTTCTTGCATTGTAATTGAATTTAAGTTAATTATATTATTTTTTATTTTATCTTGATAACATTAGTGGCTACATAGCCTTTTGGTCCTTTTTCTTTTTCGTAGCTTACTTTATCGTCTTTCTTTAAGACTTCGGATAATTGGTTAGCGTGTACGAAAATACTTTCTTTGGAGCGGTGGTCGTTGATAAATCCATAGCCTTTTTCTTCGTTATAGAAAGTTACCGTACCTTTGTTAAAGGTTTCATCTACATCGTGAGGGGCTGCTCCTAGCTGAATATCTTCTAACGAAATTTCTACTTTTTCTGATAAATCTGGTGGTGTATTTGTAATTTGCCCGTTGGCATCTACATATACTAACATATCATCTAGGCTTTTACCTTTATTGTTATTATGTTTTCTTTCTTCTCTTCTAAGTGCTTTCTCTTTAAGCTTCTGAAGTTTTTTCTTATCGTTCTCTTTTTTAGAATAAGTATCTCCCATAGTTTTGTTTTTTTATTAGATTGCAGGTGCAGTGTTCATCGTGAAGCCTATCAGCTTTTGTATATTCTTCAAATCCTTTCTTTCTTCCGTTCCACAAAACGAAATGGCATTCCCTGAAGTTCCTGCTCTACCTGTTCTACCTATTCTATGCACATAAGTTTCTGGCACATTGGGAAGCTCGTAGTTAATTACCTGTGGTAGCTCATCTATATCTATCCCTCTGGCAGCGATGTCTGTAGCGATTAAGACACTGATACGGTTATCTTTAAAATCTTTAAGTGCTTTTTGACGGGCGTTTTGAGATTTGTTGCCGTGTATTGCTGCTGCAAAAATTCCTGTTCTACCTAATTGTTTTACTAATCTATCTGCCCCGTGTTTGGTTCTTGTAAAAATAAGCGACCTTAGCTCTGATGTATCTTTTAAAATATTTATCAGTAGGTTGGTTTTATCATTTTTTTCTACAAAATAAACAGATTGTTCTATTGTTTTAGCCGTAGAAGATACTGGAGTTACTGTAACTTCAGCGGGGTTATCTAAGATAGTTTCTGCAAATTGTCTTATAGAATTAGGCATCGTAGCCGAGAAAAATAAGGTTTGTCTTTTCTTAGGCACTTTGGTAAGGATTTTTTTAACATCGTTTACAAATCCCATATCTAGCATACGGTCGGCTTCGTCTAAAACTAAAATTTCTATTTGAGATAGGCTAAGCAATCCTTGTTGCATTAGGTCTAATAACCGCCCTGGAGTTGCTATTAAAATATCTACGCCTTGGTTCAAGGCTCTTTCTTGTTTCCCTTGAGGTACTCCTCCAAAAATTGACAGATGTTTTATATTCAAAAACTTGCTATACTGTTCTATATTTTCTTGAATTTGAATAGCTAGTTCTCTTGTTGGTGTTAAAATCAACGCTCTAACAGACTTGCCTTTTTTAGGTGTTTCTGACAATATTTGCAATAATGGAATTGAGAAAGCAGCTGTTTTACCAGTTCCCGTTTGAGCACACCCTATAAGGTCTCTACCTTCTAAAATGGTTGGAATTGCTTTTTCTTGAATTGCAGTAGGGGTTGTGTAACCAGCGTCAGATATTGCCTTTAAAATAGGGCTTGATAATGATAATTGTGTAAAATTCATAAATAATTTTGCCAAAGAACTATTGGCGTAAAGTAAACACTACCTTCGCATAATAATAAGGTTGTGTTAAATGTTTTTTTAGATTGTTATTTGTTTTAATATGCTATTATTTATTATTGATAATGGCAACTAAAAACACAAAAACTGAGGGAGTATTAAGAATAATTCTTCTAAAAAACTTTAATCAGAAAGTGGCATAAGGAGCCGTTTTCATTAAATGATGGTACAAAGGTAAAGCAAATAATATAGAATATACCATAATTTGGCAAATAAAAAAAATAATCACCTTAAACTACTGGTTATTAAGGTGATTATTTTTATTAAATATTTTTCTACTACTCCTGTGTGGACTTATTAGCTAATTGCCCACAAGCGGCATCTATATCTCCTCCTCTGCTTCTTCTAATCATAACCGTGATGCCGTGTCGTTCTAATTGTTCTACATAGTTTTGAGTGGCTTTAGGATTACTCCTATCATATTTGCCATCGCCTATTGAGTTGTATTCTATCAGATTAACCTTGGTAGGTACTTTTTTACAGAATTTTATAAGTGCTTTTATATCTTCATCGGTATCGTTAATCCCTTTCCAAATACAGTATTCTAAGGTAATAATAGAGCCTGTTTTTTCATACCAATACTGTAAAGATTCCATAATATCCGTCAGTGGAAATTTGGTGGAAAAAGGCATTATTTCGTTTCGTTTAGATTCTATTGCTGAATGTAGAGAAAGGGCTAATTTAACCTTAAGATTTTCATCTGCCAACATTTTTATCATCTTAGGTATTCCAGAAGTAGATACCGTAATTCTTCGTGGCGACATACCCAAACCTTCAGGCTCTGTAATTTTTCTGATGGCTTCCACTACATTTTTATAGTTCATCATAGGCTCTCCCATCCCCATAAACACAATGTTAGACAGCGGTCTATCAAAATACGCCTTACTCTGCTGGTCTATAAGTGCCACCTGATCTACAATCTCTGCAACTTCTAAATTTCGCATTCGTTTTAGCCTTGCTGTGGCACAAAACTCACAATTAAGCGAACACCCTACTTGGGACGAAACACAAGCTGTGGTACGTGTATCGGTAGGGATAAGCACACTCTCTACCATAAGCCCATCGTGTAATTTAACGCCGTTTTTTATGGTTCCGTCTTTACTTTTCTGGAGCAAATCTACTTTTACGGGTTTAATTACAAAGTCTTGAGCTATCCTTTCTCTAAGGTTTTTGGAAAGGTTTGTCATTTCCTCAATAGAATGCCCGTTTTTACTCCACAACCAATCATAAACCTGTTTGGCACGAAACGGCTTCTCACCAATGGAAATAAAATAATCTTTAAGCTCGTCTAAGCTAAGGGTACGAATGTCTTTCATCAATCAGAAATGAATGGTAATAAAAAAGTAACAAGCCTCTATAAAAGGCTCATTACCTTATTTTAAGTTAATTATATTTATATATTTTTAAAGGATTAGCATCGCATCTCCATAGGAGTAGAACTTATACTTTTCTTTAACTGCCTCTTCGTAGGCGTGCATTACAAAATCTTTACCTGCAAATGCAGCAATCATCATAATAAGGGTAGATTTGGGTGTGTGGAAATTGGTAATCATAGAATCTGCTACCGCAAAATCGTACGGAGGATAAATAAACTTGTTCGTCCAACCGTGATAAGCACTTAGCTTTCTATTAGACGAAACCGAAGTTTCTATGGTTCTCATCGTAGTAGTTCCTACTGCACAGATGCGTCTATCTTCATCTATAGCTTTGTTGATAATATCCGCATTTTTTTGGTCGATGAACGCCTCTTCACACTCCATTTTGTGCTTTGATAAATCTTCTACCTCTATTGGGTTAAAAGTCCCTAAGCCCACATGTAGCGTTACTTCGGCAAAGTTAATTCCTTTTATCTCTAATCTTTTCATTAGATGTTTAGAGAAATGAAGCCCCGCAGTAGGCGCTGCTACCGCTCCCTCCTTTTTAGCATAGATTGTTTGGTATCTTTCTGCATCTTCTGGCTCTACTTCTCTTTTGATATATTTCGGTAGAGGTGTTTCTCCTAGCTCCTTTAATTTAGCACGAAACTCCTCGTAGCTTCCATCGTACAAGAATCTTAATGTTCTTCCTCTAGAAGTTGTATTATCTATAACCTCAGCTACTAAAGACTCATCTTCGTCAAAGAATAACTTATTTCCAATTCTTATTTTTCTAGCAGGGTCTACCAATACGTCCCAAACACGAGTTTCTTTATCTAGCTCTCTTAAAAGGAAAACCTCTATTTTAGCTCCTGTTTTTTCTTTATTTCCGTATAGTCTCGCTGGGAAAACTTTAGTATTATTAAAGATAAACAAATCATTTTCATCAAAATAATCTATAACATCTTTAAAAAGTTTATGCTCTATGGTTTGATTTTTTCTATTAAGAACCATAAGTCTTGCCTCGTCTCTGTGCTCCGAAGGGTGTTCCGCAAGAAGCTCTGGTGGTAGATTGAAATTAAAATCAGAAGTTTTCATTTTATATAAATATGTTTAAATTTTAAATACAAAAACGGAAAATGATTTTCCGTTTGCGGTTGCAAATATACAACTTACGAAACCCCTTTGTCAAGTCAAGCAGACCACACTAAACATAAACGACTAAATTACAATACTTTAAATATCAATTATTTTTTACAATTCACTAATAATGATAAAAACTGTAATTATTCTTTTCACTATAAATAAATAGATTAGTATCTTTGAAGTACTTAAATTTTGGTTATGATAAACGCTGGACTAGTAGGTGCAGGACACCTTGGGAAGATACATCTAAGATTATTACAACAGTCAGAAAAGTATAATTTGGTAGGGTTTTACGATGCTGATACAGAAAATGGTAAACGACTAGAAGCCGAATTTGGCTATAAATACTATCCGAATTTTGAGGATTTACTCAACGATATTGAGATGTTGGACATTGTAACGCCTACTCTATTTCACTATGATTATGCCCAAAAAGCAATAGACCACGGTAAGCATTTTTTTATAGAGAAACCTGTAACTCAAACTTTAGAACAAGCCGAAGACATCATCCGTAGATGTACCGAAAAAGGTATTAAAGCACAGGTAGGGCACGTGGAACGCTACAATCCTGCTTTTATTGCTACCAAACCCTACATACAAAACCCTATGTTTATAGAAATACATAGGTTAGCAGAGTTTAATCCTAGAGGTACCGATGTTTCTGTTGTGCTAGACTTGATGATTCACGACTTGGACATTCTCTTAAGTCTTGTAAAATCTAAGGTTAAAAATATCCACGCTAGCGGTGTATGTATTGTAAGCAAAACGCCTGATATTACTAACGCTAGAATAGAGTTTGAAAATGGTTGTGTTGCTAATTTAACCACCTCCAGAATCTCTATGAAAGCGATGAGAAAAAGCAGATTTTTCCAAAAAGATGCCTATATTTCCGTGGATTTTCTAGAGAAAAAAGCGGAGGTTATTAGAATGAAAGACGCACCTGAAAACCCTTCTGACTTTGATATGATTATTGAAAATGCCGAAGGCGAAAAATCCCAAATTATTTTTGAATATCCTAACATACAGCCTAACAATGCCATCTTAGACGAACTAGAAAGTTTTGCAGAAGCCATTACCAATAACAAAGAGGTGGAAGTCTCTCTACAAGACGGTACAGAAGCCTTAAGAGTTGCTTTGGAGATTATGAGACTTATCAGCTAGGTTAAACTTATGAAACTACACAAACTAAATTCAATCATTCTAACAGTCTTTATATTTTATTTTTATTGGCTGTAATCATGATAATTTCTATCAAACAAAAAGAATAATTGAAACAGACAAGACTGAGTATAAAATTGGAGATACAATCCATTTGACATTAAAAATAATTCCTCTAGAAAAGTCAAAAGAAATAAAAGTCTATAAAAACTACAAAAATTTTGAAATTTCTTTTTCTCTAGTGAATAGTAAAACAGGCGTTCATAACGAACAGTGGAGTGAAAAAAGTGGTGAGAATTTACCCAAAACTGAACATAAAATCATTCCAATAACAAAAGAATCTCCATTCGTTAAAACATTTTTAGTTTTTATATCTCAAAAAAATGAAAAAATTTTATTAGAAATTCCAGAATTAAAACTGATTACCAAATATGATTTATATGCAGTTAAAAATAACAGCATCAGAATTCACACATTTTGTAATCCAATAAATCCAGAATATGGAGCTTCTCTTGAAGAATATTTTGAAACAAAAGATATAAAAATAAACACCGCTAATAATTAAAAAGGCGAAATTGAAGAAATAATGGAATTTCTCTGTGATATTTTTTCGCAAAATACTTTTCACTTCTATAGTTTTATTTTAATTTAGCAGCATTGAAAAATATTTGCTACAATTGTTCTAAGCTAAACCATCAATTCAAACTAATCCACGCTTCACAAATACTTTCCCTATCAGCAGAAATGTTAAAAACCAAATCTCAGCAAAAATTTCAACATTTAAAAAAGTTAAATTTCTTTGAATTAAAATTTTAAGCGGACTTATTTCGTCCGTTTAATAATTTATATTTGCAGTAATCACAGATAAAACTAAAAAAGAAATATTGAAAAATATTGAATTAAGCGACAGCAAATACAGAGAAACCTATTTTGAAATTTAAAAAAAATAACGGTATGAATACAGAATTAAATGTTTGGGCTGATAAAGTAAAAAACTCAGCAAAACCAATTTTAGAAAAATACAAACTTGATTTTTATCCTTTTCAGGCAAAATTAAATTTGAAATCTAATGTTTTAATCATTGGTTTAAATCCTGCTAGTCAAGATGGTTATGATGGAACAAAAGTTTTAAACACAGAACCTCAAGAAATAGAGTTGACAAATGAAAAAATATTTCAGGGAAATCCTGAGTATAATAACAATAAAAATACATGGAGAATATATCAGAATCTGATGAAAATAGATTTTTTCAAAAGTATTTCTGATGATTTCAACTTTATGAATTATGTGTATTTTCCTACTCCTAAATTTTATGATATTAAAAACATTAAAGATTTTGATATTATAAATATCTGCAAATCTCTAACTTTAGATTTCATTAAAATCATTAATCCTCAAATCATTATTGTCTTAGGCACTAGTACTGGAATAGATCCTATTGCTAAAAACACAAAGACCATCCTACAAGGATATAAAAAACGCCTAATAGTCAAAGGCGAAATAGACGGCACTACAGCATATGGTATTCCACATCCGTCATATAATAATTTCCACGAAGAAAACCAAGCCATAAGTAATATGTTGAAAAAAATTTTTAGTGATGAAGATATAGAACCCTATTCTTTATCGAAAAATTCAGAAGTAAAAAACAGAAATATAAGCAACAGAAGTAAATTTGATATCGAAAAATTTAAACGAAAATTTGGCAATTTGAGAATTAACGAAACTAAAAAGTGGCTAGACATTATCTATGACGGAATTAACAATGATGAAATTCTCATAAGGGTTAATCCACATAATGGGGAATTCGGTGTGAGAAAAAATGGTAATTCAAACTTCAAAGATTTGAAAGAAGCACATTTTTATAATCAAATTTTTGATGAAACATATGATAGATCGCACAGTAGCTGGTTTATTCGTAAAGAATTCAAAAACTATACTGATATTAATTCTGAACTATTGAATGATTTGGAAAATTTCATATCCAAACTAGATAAGCAAAAAAATAGAAATTAAACCGTCAAAGATATTTTGTGCTTGTTGGAGTTGGTATCAGATATCAATTTATTATAAACTAATACTTAATGAATGGCAAAAATTGAACAAATATATCGCTTACTTTACATTGCCGAACTATTAAAAAACAAAAAGCAAGGTATTTCTTACGAAGAAACTAAAATTTTTCTTGAAGATAAGTTCAGAGAAAAAGGTCTTGATCTAAAATTCAGCGAGAAGACATTCAAAAGAGACCGAGTTTTAATTGCTGAATTTTTAGGTTTAGAAACTCAATACAAAAAATCTTTTGGTACATTTACCATTAGTAAAGATGAATTTGAACAAGAAAAAGAATATGATTTAGAAAACATTCTTCTTATTGAAGCCTATAGAAAATCCAAGAAAAATTCAAAATTTATTTTATTTGAAAAACGAAAACCTAACGGTTTATATCATTTTTCAACTTTTATTAAAGCTATTAAAGGTGGTAGAGTTGTGTCTTTATATTATCATAAATATACAGAAAACAAACCTAAAAAAAGAGTACTTGTTCCTTACGCAATTAAAGAGTATCAAAACAGATGGTATCTTTTAGCGACTGATTTTTCAGTTAATAATAAAACAAATCTTGAAAATTTCCTTGCTACAAGGAAAAAACCAAAATTAGAAATGCCTAAAATCAAAAGCTTTGCATTTGACCGCATTTCCAATGTTGAAATACATCACACAAGACAATTACGCTATACTCATCTTATAGAAGATTCTTTCGTCCATTCTTTTGGGGTTTCTTCTACAATAGACGAAACTCCTCAAGAAATAATTTTATCATTCACACCACATCAAGGAAAATACATTAAATCTCTGCCGCTTCATCATTCACAAGAGATTTTAGTAGAAAATGATAAAGAGTTAACAATTAAAGTAAAACTTTTTCCAACTTATGATTTTACACAAGAAATTCTCTCTCATGGAAGTAATGTTATTGTTACTTCACCAAAATCTTACAGAGATGAAATCGCTAAAATAATTAATGAAATGGCAGAAAAATACAAATGATAAAGAAGTACTATCACCAACATCCGTTTTGTGAAATGACAGATTAAGGGAAATATAGAGAAATATAGAATATTTATGCATTTTTTTATTCGCTACCACAAAACCGTGGCTCGTCCGCTAAGTATAGCTATTAAATTAGTTTTGGGGGATTATGACGCAGACACAATATCAAAAATAAAAACGGTTGCATCATTTTGGATACAACCGTTTTTCTATTATAAAAAAAACTTTACTAATTAAGCCTCTTCAGTTTTAGTTTCTTTAGCCTTAGGAGCTTCTACTACAGGAGCATCAGATACTACTTCAAATTCGTAGTCGTGCTCTACTTCTCTATGAAGTCTTACTTTAGCAGTAAACTTACCTAATCTCTTAATAGTATTTCCAGGGATTTTGATGTATTTTTTATCTACCTCAACACCTGCTTTTGCCAATTCTTCAGCTAAGTTAGCATTGTTGATAGAACCGAATAATTTATCACCAGAACCTACTTTAGCAGCGATAGAAACAGAAGTCTTTTTAAGTTGCTCTACAATATTGTTAGCCGCAGCTACTAATTTAGCTTCTTCTTCTTTTCTAGCTTCTAATACTTCAGCTAAAACCGCTCTATTTTTAGGTGTTGCTAAAACTGCATATCCTTGAGGGATTAAGAAGTTTCTAGCGTATCCTGGCTTTACATCTACTGTATCAAACTCTAATCCTAAGTTTTCTACGTCTTTTTTAAGAATAATTTCCATTGTTTGTTGTTGTCTTGTTTAGGTTTTAGAAGTTTAGAATCCAAACTCAATAGTTGACTTTCCAAATATCCTAAAACAGTTAGAATTTTTAATTTTACTAATTCAGCAACTTATATAATTACTTCAATAAGTCTGCTACATACGGCATAAGTGCCAAATGCCTTGCTCTTTTGATAGCAGCAGATACTTTTCTTTGGTATTTTAAAGAAGTTCCTGTGTATCTTCTTGGTAAAATTTTACCTTGCTCGTTAACGAACTGAAGAAGGAAATCTGCATCTTTATAATCTACATATTTGATACCGTATTTTTTAAATCTACAGTATTTTTTTTCAGATTTAGTATTGATATCTAGTGGTGTAAGGAATTTTACCTCAGACTCCCCACCTTGTGCGGCTTGTTGTGCCATTTCATCTATTGCCATAGTTTCTTTTTTTAGGGGTTAAAAATTAAGCTTTTTTAGATTTTAGTTTTGCTCTTCTCTTTTCAGCATACTCTACAGCGTGCTTGTCTAACTTTGTAGTTAAGTAACGGATAACTCTCTCGTCTCTTTTGAAAGCAAGTTCTAAATCTGCCACGATAGTTCCTTCACCTTTGAATTCTATCAAAGTATAGAAACCATTTTTCTTCAATTGAATAGGGTAAGCTAACTTTTTTAGTCCCCAATTTTCTTTGGCTACGATTTCGCAATTTTGATCTTTTAAAAGATCTTCAAATTTTTTCACTGCTTCCTCCACCTGAGCGTCAGACAGAACGGGAGTTAAAATGAAAACAGTTTCGTAATGATTCATAATGTTAATATTATATGTTAAAATTCAAGGTGCAAAACTAATATTTTTTTTTCACATACACAAACACTATATCGTTCAATCTGATAAAGTATTCTTTTTACCTAAATCAGACATTTGGATTTTTTGTTTTTGATTAGAAACAGGGGTTCCAAATTTATTTTCTAATTCGTCTAAGTAATTCTCTTTAAGCTCGTCATAAAGAGAATTTCTACTCACGAGCAAAGCAGATATTGAGGAAATCATTCCCGAAAGCATTAGATAAAAAATGAGCGAATGCCTATCCGTCATTTCCAACACCAATATTGCAGAAGTAAACGGAGCTCTCGTAATGCCTGTAAGAAATGAAACCATTCCTGCCAAAATAATTACATTGGTTTCATTGGCTGTTAGATTTAAAAGTGATGAAATAAATGCACCACAACTCGCTCCCGCACTAAGAGCAGGTGCAAATATTCCACCTGCACCACCACTGGTAAATGCAATGGCTGGACCTAACATTCTAAATAAAGGGATATACCACAGTTCTGTTTTATCATTGCTGAAAAGCAATCGTTCTATAATACCCTTCCCAGAACCCAAGATTTCTCTATTTATAAAGTAAGCACAAAAGGCTATCAATAAAGCACTTAAAACTAAAAACACCAACTGTTGCCTAGTATTTTTGAATTTAGCTCTAAACTTACTCAATGCCAACATAAAACGGGAAAATTTACTACTTAAAATTCCACAAATAAAAGAAACCAAAATTACAGGAAGTATAATCTCTAGACCTACCCCACTCGTCTTAGGATACCCTAAATAAAGGTAAGAACCTGCCAAAGTTTGAGCCGTCAGGCCTGCAACAATAACCGCAGTGAAAAGAGCCGTTTTAAAGTTATTGATGTGTGTTTTGGCTAATTCTTCTACCGCAAAAACCACTCCTCCTAACGGAGTATTAAATGCAGCCGAAAGTCCCGCTGCTGCTCCCGTCATTATCATATTTTTAATAGATAATTTAGGCCACCATTTCGGTAATACTTGATTGATAAACCTAAACACAGAGCCTGCTATCTGTATCGTAGGCCCTTCCCTTCCAATAGCTCCTCCTCCCAATACCAAAATAATGCTTGATAATATTTTAATAATGATAATTTTATAACTTAATAAATACTTTATTTTTCGTCTTTGTCTCGGCGTGGCTAATGATACCGAAGCCATCACTTGAGGTATCCCACTGCCTTTGGAATACGGAGCGTATCTCTGAACCAACCACCACGAAAGAACAAAACCAATCGGGGCGAGTATAAATATGAGCCAACCTTGCCAAGCTAATAGAGAGAACAACAAATGTTCACTCCACTCAAACAATTTGGCGTACATTACCGCCAAACCTCCCGTAAGCAAAGAGGCTATCCAAAAGGGAATTGCTTGTAACAGATTATACTTAAGACGCTCATTCTGAATATTATCAAAAGAATGTTTAAGACGCTTACGAATGTATTCTAATATAGATTTCATTATCACGAGGATATAAAACAGACTTTATATAGTGACATTGTGCAAAGTTAAAATTTCTATACATCATACAAAACAAAACCGCCGTGAAAATTATATTTCACAGCGGATTATTATTAATTGTTAGTAATCAACTATTATTTTACTTCTTCGAAATCTGCATCTTGTACATCATCTGTAGCATTACCTGTATTAGCTTGTGCTTGTTCTGCTCCTCCTTGAGCTTCAGCTTGTGCTTTATACAACTCTTCTGATGCTGCCATCCAAGCTGCATCTAAAGCCTCAGATTTAGTTTTAATATTTGCCATATCTTTAGCTTCATAAGCTGTTTTTAGTTCAGCTAAAGCTGTTTCTATCGCTGATTTTTTATCTGCAGAAATCTTATCTCCAAATTCTTTTATTTGCTTTTCAGTTTGGAAGATTTGTCCATCTGCTTTGTTGATAAGGTCAGCTTCTTCTTTTTTCTTAGCATCTGCTGCTGAGTTTTCTTCAGCTTCTCTCTTCATTCTTTCAATTTCTTCATCGGAAAGACCAGACGATGCTTGAATTTTGATAGATTGCTCTTTACCTGTACCTTTATCTTTTGCAGAAACGCTCAAAATACCGTTAGCATCTATATCAAAAGTTACCTCAATTTGTGGTACACCTCTAGGTGCTGGTGGAATATCTGTAAGCTCAAATCTACCGATTTCTTTGTTATCGTTAAACATTGGTCTTTCCCCTTGTCCTACTCTGATGGTAACTGCAGGCTGGTTATCTACCGCAGTAGAGAACACTTCTGATTTTTTAGTAGGAATGGTGGTATTAGCCTCTATCAACTTAGTAAATACAGAACCCATAGTTTCTATACCTAAAGAAAGAGGTGTAACGTCTAATAACAATACATCTTTAACATCTCCTGTAAGAACTCCCCCTTGGATAGCCGCACCTATAGCCACTACCTCATCTGGGTTTACCCCTTTAGATGGAGCTTTACCGAAGAATTTTTCTACCGCTTCTTGTATCGCTGGGATTCTTGTAGAACCTCCTACTAGGATAATCTCATCAATATCAGAAACGCTCATACCTGCATTTTTAAGAGCAGACTTACAAGGCTCGATAGTTCTTTGAATTAAATCTCCTGCTAATTGTTCAAACTTAGCTCTAGTTAATGTTTTAACTAAGTGTTTTGGACCTGAAGCTGTAGCTGTGATATATGGTAAATTGATTTCTGTTTGAGTAGAAGATGATAATTCAACTTTTGCTTTTTCTGCTGCTTCTTTCAATCTTTGAAGAGCAATAGCATCAGATTTTAAATCTACACCTTCTTCCGCTTGGAATTCAGCCGCCATCCAGTCGATAATTACATTATCAAAGTCGTCCCCTCCTAAGTGTGTATCACCATCGGTAGCCTTTACTTCGAAAGATGCGTTACCATCTACCTCATACATTTCTAGTACAGAAACGTCGTGAGTACCACCACCACAGTCGAACACCACTACATTCATATCCTTCTTACCTACCTTATCTAGACCATAAGCTAAAGCTGCTGCCGTAGGCTCATTGATAATTCTTTCTACCTTAAGCCCTGCAATTTCTCCAGCTTCTTTAGTCGCTTGTCTTTGTGCATCGTTAAAATAAGCAGGTACAGTAATTACCGCACGAGAAACTTCTTGACCTAAATAGTCTTCAGCCGTTTTCTTCATTTTTTGAAGAATCATTGCAGAAATTTCTTGAGGCGTGTATTCTCTATCTCCAATTTTAACTTTAACAGTATCGTTAGAACCTTCTACCACTTGATACGGAACTCTAGACACCTCGTTAGCATCTGTTTTAAAATTAGCTCCGATAAATCTCTTGATAGAATAAACTGTATTTTTAGGGTTTGTAACCGCTTGTCTTTTAGCAGGGTCTCCCACTTTTCTCTCACCATCTTCAGTGAAAGCTACGATAGAAGGCGTTGTTCTTTTTCCTTCTGCATTAGGGATTACCACAGGGTCTTTACCCTCCATTACTGCCACACAAGAGTTAGTAGTACCTAAGTCAATTCCTATAATTTTACTCATTTTAATTATGTATTTTTTTGTTAATATTCATTTTTAGTACACCTCCAATTTTACCAAGAATATGCCACTCCTATTTTTATGACAAAATGACAGCATCAAACATTATCACTTGCTTAGATATGGCTTTTCAGTCAGTAGCATTGTACTTTTTGCATAAAGACATTTTTTAGACGTAAGTTTACTAATGCTAGTATTAAAAAAAATAATTTGTAATTTCGCACAATTAAATAATTATTTCGATTCTTGAAAGTAGAACAAAACATAAAAAGACTTGATTACCTTCTATCATTATTCAATATGACGATAGATGAGCTTCTTATGTCAATTAGTGATGGGTTAAAAAAACCTATCACTAGAGAAGAAATTTTAACTGAGAATATAAAGATAAGTCATTTAAAAAGAATTGATAGAGTTTTTAATAAAGGGCTACACTTCTATTTAGACCCTAAGTCTCCAGAAATATCTAAAGATGCTAGTATATTTTTTAGAAAGTCAAAATTTGATGCAGATTTAAATATTGGAGCAAAAAAAATAGTAAATCAATTTGAGGAATTTAAAATTTCTCTATCAGCAATTTCAAAATTAGCTGAAATAAATACTGATAGAGTATTACCTGTTTTTAAAACTAGTGAAAGTCCTAAAAAGACTGCTTTAGAAATTCGTAAAATTTTATATCCAGAATTTCAACAAAATCTAAGAGAGTTTTTAAAATCTTTGATTTCAAAATTTGCTGAAAAAAACATTTTAGTTTTTGAATTCATTGAAACTTGGAATAAAAAAGAAAAAGCAAACATTGATGGTTTTTTTCTAAATCCGAATGTAATCGTATTAAAAAGACAGCAAAGTTCCTTTAGACGTGAAATTTTTACATTGGCTCACGAATTAGGTCATTATCTTTTAAATATTGAAGAGGTTGATAACTTAGAAATAGCTGATTTAGCCAACCACAATTTATCAAAAATTGAAAAATGGTGTAATGATTTTGCTTTCTATTTTATTGCAGGAGAATATGGTAATGTAATTGATAAGCTGGAAAAAGCAAGTAGTGCAAATGATTATAATTTTAAAATAATTGAAAAAATATCACAAAATACACATTTAAGTCAAATAGCTATTTTCACAAGACTTTTACTTAATAATCAAATATCTCCTAAAGATTATAACAATGTAAAGTCTGATTTTGAGGAACAGTTTAGATTAAAACAATTAGAGGAGCAAAGACAAAAAGAATTAGACAAACAAAATGGAGTTAAAAGGGGTGGTTCAGTACCCAAACCTATAAATTCCCCATTACTAATTTCTACTATTCAAACAGCTTTTTATGAAGGAGTTATAAATGAATTTGATGTTTGTAAAACCTTAAATATAACCCCAGATAAACTAAATAAATATATTCAATGAAAGTAATAATTGACACTAACTCACTTTTGTCGTTGGTTCGATATTACTTACCATTTGACAAAGAAAATTTGCTATTCAATTTCATAAAAGAAAAAATAGAAATTGGAGAGATAATCATAATAGATAAGGTTTACGAACAATGCACATACAACGCTAAAGGATTAGTTTTAAATCAATTGGCATTTTTGACAGATAAAACATTTTTAAAGAAGTCAAAAACTCCATACAAAACGGGTACTTTATTTGCTCCATCTCCAGCAAAATTCTTAAGGATGCTTGAAAACCAATTTGTAGTTACCGTACAAAGAAAAAAAATTACAGATGTAGAGTTTGAAGTTAGTAAAAACAAACATCTCGAAGACGCTGACATAAAGCAGATAATTTTATGTCTTAATTTAATGAAATCTGAACCTGATGTTTATCTTGTTACTGAAGAGACCGCCGAAAGTAATGATAATAAGCTATTTAAAAAGATTCCAGCAATGTGTAATGAATTAAATATCCAATGCATAGCTCTTCCAAAATTATTAAAAATATACGAAAAAGATATAAGTGTTCTGTTTAAAAAATAAAATATACACCTAACATCGTATTGGCAAAATGGCGGTTTATGGGATAAATTGAAAGTTGCTCTTTTTTGTTATTACAATGGACTTTCACATTCCTTTTTTTTATAAATTTAGAAAATAATAAAAATCTGTTGTTTAGGTTAATACAAGATTGAATGTTTATACTTTCTAAATCCGCCTCTATCACCAATATCCGACCGTTAAAAATCACTTATTTTTGTTCCCCTCTATGCTTTACGCTCAAGTCATACTGCCACTTAATCTAAAAGGAACTTTCACTTACAAAGTTCCCATTGATTTACAGGATAAAATAGCGTTGGGTATGCGCGTTCTTGTTCCGTTTAGAGGAAAGAAAATCTATACTGGAATCATCTCAGACCTACACCAAAACACTCCCGAAGAGTTTTCTCCAAAGGAAATTTACAGCATTTTAGACGACACTCCTATTTTACCTCTCCCACAGCTTGAGTTTTGGCAATGGCTATCTTCTTACTATCTGTGTAATTTAGGCGAAATTTACCGTTTAGCATTTCCTTCATCATTAAAATTGGAGAGTGAGACTTATCTAAAACTCAAACCAAATGTTAACATAGATTATGAACTTCTAGATGCCAACGAAATACTTTTAATACAGGCATTGGAAGTTCAGCAATTAGTCAATCTTTCTGAAATGGAAGTCTTTATTCCGAAGAAAAATTTAATTAAAACCATCAACGCTCTTATAGATATGCACTATATAGAGATAGATGAAAAAGTGGCAGAAAAGTACAAAGTAAAGGAGGTAGCTTATGTAAAAATTAAAGAGGAATTGCTAGGCAATCAGTCTTTAGCAGAGGTCATTTCTAGCCTTAATAGAGCGGAAAAACAAAAAGAACTTTTCCTGCTCATTTTGTCTAAACAAACGACTTCGCCTGAAGTTCCTATTAAAAAATCTATTTTGTTTGAGGAAGGTAATTTCGCTCACGCCCAAATGAAAGCTCTGATAGATAAAGGTCTAGTAGATGAATATTACCTCCAGCACGACCGACTAGAGACTTACAATGGTGATATAGAAGACATTGAACCTCTTACTGAAACTCAAAACAACACATTTAAAGCAATAGAACAGTCTTTTGCTCAAAATCAGAAAGTATTATTACACGGCGTAACTTCTTCGGGGAAAACCCACATCTATATCCACTTGATAGAGCAACTCATCAAAGAGAATAAAAACACATTATTATTACTACCAGAAATTGCATTAACCAAGCAAATTATCCGCAGATTAGAAAAAAAATACGGCGATTTAATTGGCTTTTATCATCAAAAACTCACCGATTTTGAACGAGTGGAAGTTTGGAGAAAAGTAAAACTCAACAAGATTAAAGTCCTTATTGGAACTAGAAACGCATTGTTTCTGCCCTACCAAAATTTAGATTTAGTGATTGTAGATGAAGAACACGATTCTGCCTACAAACCTAGAGAAGCTAGCCCTTACTTTAATGCTAAAGATGCAGCTCAAATCCTAGCTTATCATTATAAAGCTCATCTACTGCTCGGCTCTGCCACGCCATCTTTAGAATCTTATTACACTGCCCAAAAAGGAAAACTTAAGTACCTTTATTTAGGCGAACGATACGGCAATGTAGATTTACCAGATTTTGAAATCATCAATATTAAAGAAGAACAAGAGACTAAAACTATAAATGGGAATTTTTCGGCAGCGTTAATTCAAAAAATTCAGGAAAATTTAGAGAAGAACAAACAAATTATTATCCTCCATAACAGAAGAGGCTATGCCAATGTAGTAGAATGTGAGGCTTGTGGATACGTAACCTATTGCTCTAACTGTGATGTGGTAATGACCTATCACAAATCTTCTAACGAAATGAAGTGCCATTATTGCGGACAAAGAGCTTCTAAACCCAACCAATGTCCTAGGTGCCAGTCTCAACAACTCAATACCAAAGGCATCGGAGTAGAACAAGTGGCGGAGGAAATCAAAAGATTGTTTCCAGAGGCAGAAGTGGACAGAATGGACATAGACTCTATGAGAAAAAAGTTCGCTTATGAAAAGCTCTACGAAAAAATAGAGAATAGAGAAACCGACTTCATTGTTGGCACACAGATGATTTCTAAAGGTTTAGACTTTGACCATATAGACCTAGTGGCAATTCCCAAGGCTGATGCACTCCTATATGTACAAGATTTCCGAGCGGAAGAAAAAGCCTACCAGCTCATCACTCAAGTATCTGGGAGAGCAGGCAGAACTTCGGGAAAAGGTAAAGTAGTTATACAAACTTACAACCCAACACACCCTTTATTTAGCTTGATTAAACACAATAGCACTCAAGAAATTTATGAGTATTTCTTAAATGATAGAAAAAAATTCCTCTATCCACCATTTACCAAAGTAGTGCTTATAGAAATTAAACATACCAAAGAAGGAAAAGCAGATAGAGCCTCACAATTCTTAGGTTCTATCCTTAGGAAATACTTACCTTTAGACTGTGTTTTAGGTCCAGAAAAAGCACCTATCGCAAAGTTGAAAAACAAATATCAGTTCCAAATATTACTCAAACTGCCTAGAAATAATAAATACTTCACTTTCAAAGAGTACATTTCACAATCATTGGACGAGTTCAGAGAAATCTCCGCTTATCAATCTGTGAAAATAGAGGTGTTTGTAGATTTTTAACTCTTTTTAACATAATTTAAGTCTATTTACCAACTCTACATAGGTCTAGACTTACAATATTTTTTACCTTTGTTTCGTTGTTTTCTAATGGAAAGCCTCAATGTAACAAAATTTCAAAGTATGAATTTAACCAAAAAAGGGCTTTTAATAGCCTGTATATCTATATTTTTCGTTTCATTTGCTCAATACTCTAGTTCGTATCCCACCTACGAAACACCAACTGCTGAAAAAGTAACTCTTTCGGCTAAAGAGGAATTAGATATTGCTATCAATCAGTTAGCAAGCGACCCAATGGTGAGAAACGGACAATGGGGATTTGTAGTGTACGACCCAAAAAGTAAACAAATCATAAGTTCTTGTAATGAGGCTACTCCATTAGTTCCTGCATCTACCACAAAACTATTAACTACAGATGCCGCCATGAATATTATGGGGTCTAAATTCAAATATAATACACAGCTAGAATATTCTGGTAAAATCTCTGACGATGGAGTTCTAGAAGGCAACCTATATATTGTAAGTAGTGGCGACCCTACTTTAGGCACAGGGACAGCAGGGTCTTCTAGCTATGGTAGCATATCCTCCGATTTTATCTATGCCATAAAAAACTTAGGAATCACCAAAATCAATGGCAATATTTTCATACAAACTGCTGTTTTTAAAGGCAATAATGATAGCCTCCCAGCCAACATTGTTTGGTTAGAGAGAGAAAACTATTACCTCCCCGTAGGCAGAACTGCCAATATAGACCCTACCAAGGAACGAAAAGTAATTAAGCGTAGGTTTAGAGATGACGAGAAAAGATTTTTCTATGTCTCTCCGTACACCAATCAAATGGCTTATACAGATTCTTTTGAAGGTAATACAGTAACAGGTAAAATCCCCTCTGCACCTTATTCCCTTGCCAATACATTAAGAGCTTCTTTACTTAAAAGTGGTGTAGCAGTAACAGGTAAAGTAGAAGGCAAAACCATTGATATAGAACCCGAAAACAGAACTTTTATCACTAAATACCAATCACCTAGTTTAGATGAGATTGTGTATTTCGTTAATCAAACAAGTAATAATAGATTTGCAGAAGCCCTACTTCGTTCAGTAGGATTTTACAAAAACGGAGACGAATCCCTAGAAACAGGCAGACAAACAATCGTAGAACATCTAAATGCTAACGGCTATGATTTCAATGGATTAAATCTAATGGACGGTAGTGGTTTATCTAGAAGCAACTTAGTAACACCTATTTCACAGGTTAAGTTTTTGGCAGGTCTTATGAAAGAAAGATATTACAAATCCTACTTTGATTCATTACCTATTGCAGGACAAACAGGTACATTAAAGAAAATGTTTCTCTACAACGAAGGCTACGGACAAATCTTCGCTAAAACAGGTACTCTAAGAGCTGTAAAATGTCTAGCAGGTTACATCAATACCAAATCTGGCAGAACCCTTACATTCTCATTGTTAATCAATAATTACACAGGGTCTGTGCATCAGATTAAAGCTAAAATGGAAAAACTACTAGAGCCGGCACTCAATCTCTAATATTTATAAAATAATCTATAAAGTCTTCCAACAGTGAAGGCTTTTTTTATTAAATTAGCCAACGATTTTATAACCAAAATAAACTAAATATGATTTCTAAAAATTACCTAGAGTATTTACAAACCGAACTTCAAAACATCAAAAACGAAGGTCTTTATAAAAACGAACGCATTATTACCTCTCAACAATCGGCTGAAATTGTAGCCAATGGTAAAAAACTACTTAACTTCTGTGCCAATAACTACCTCGGGCTATCCAACCACCCCGAAGTTATGAAAGCCTCACAAGACGCTATTGCTTCTCACGGTTACGGTATGTCTTCTGTGCGTTTTATATGTGGTACACAAGACATTCATAAAAATCTAGAGGCTAAAATATCTGAGTTTTTGGGTATGGAAGACACCATTCTCTATGCCGCTTGTTTTGATGCCAACGGAGGGGTTTTTGAACCATTATTTACAGCAGAAGATGCCATCATCTCTGACGAACTCAACCACGCTTCTATTATTGATGGAGTAAGACTTTGCAAAGCGGCAAGGTATCGCTACAAAAACAATGATATGGCAGATTTGGAAGCTCAGCTTATTGAAGCGAGTAAACACAACCACAGATTTAAAATCATTGTTACCGATGGAGTGTTCTCTATGGACGGTATCGTAGCCGACTTAAAAGGCGTTTGTGATTTAGCTGAAAAATACGATGCTCTAGTGATGGTGGACGACTCCCACGCCACAGGTTTTATCGGCAAAACAGGAAGAGGTACTCACGAAGCAAACGAAGTTATGGGAAGAGTGGACATCATTACTTCTACACTAGGGAAAGCACTAGGTGGAGCGTTGGGTGGCTTTACTTCTGGTAAAAAAGAAATTATAGATATGTTAAGGCAGCGTTCTAGACCTTATCTGTTTTCTAACTCTTTAGCCCCTGGCATTGTAGGTGCAGCAACCAAAGTTCTAGAAATGATTTCCGAAGACACCAGCCTAAGAGACAAGGTAATGGATAACGCTCAATATTTTAGAACCCAAATGAAAGCCAAAGGCTTTGACATTCCTGATGGCGATGCCGCTATTGTACCTGTAATGCTTTATGATGCCCCTCTATCACAAAAAATGGCAGAAAAACTTATGGACGAAGGCATCTATGTTATCGGATTTTTCTATCCTGTGGTTCCTAAAGGCAAGGCTAGAATTAGAGTACAATTGTCCGCTGCACACACGAGAGAACATTTAGATAAGGCTATAGCTGCCTTTGAAAAAGTAGGAAAGGAGTTAGGGGTTATCTAAAACATTAAGACCAACTCTTTATATACAAAACTACATTAAAGCATTACATAAATTAAAATATTTACTTTGGTCGGTAACCTTTAAAACCAAGCTGAAAAGAGTATGTCAATACCAAAATATAATGAGATACAAGTTCCTGCTCTAAAACTTTTAGAAGACGGGAAAATTTTAAAACTGAGAGATTTTATTGAACCTATTGCATTACACTTTAACTTGTCAAATGATGAAATAAATCAAATGTATCCATCAGGCAATGGATATATATTTTATGACAGAATATCTTGGGCTTTGAGCTATCTGAATATGGCTGGTTTGTTAGATAAACCAAGAAGAGGATTATTTAAAATCAGTCAGAAAGGTATTGAACTCTTAAAAACTCCCGAAAAGATTGTCCGTTTTGTTGAAAAAGAAGTTCAAAAATCAGATAAAGTTAAGAAGGAAAGAGAACCTTCTAAAATAGAAATCATTGATACTAAGAGTGAAAACCTTACTCCTCAAGAAAAACTGTATAATTCTTTTAATAAAATTAGACAAACTGTTTACGATGAAATTATCAATACAATCTTAAGTAAAAGTCCAACCGCGTTTGAAAAACTTGTAGTTTTATTACTTCAAAAAATGGGTTATGGTGGAGAAATTAAAGATTCTGGATTGGTAACAAAAAGAACAAATGACGGTGGAATTGATGGTATAATTAAAGAGGATATATTAGGATTTGGTCGTATAAACATACAAGCTAAAAGATACAGAAGAGATATTGGTATTGGAAGAGAGGAAATTCAAAAGTTTGTTGGAGCTTTGATGGTAGCACAATCCAATAAAGGTGTTTTCATTACTACTTCATATTTTTCGAATGGAGCGAGAGAATATGTGGAAAATTTATTTGGTAACACTACCATCGTTTTAATTGATGGCAACCAGTTAGCTGAATATATTTACAATTATGGACTCGGAATGCAAGTGGAGCAACTCATAGAAATAAAGAAAATGGATAGTGATTTCTGGGACTCAATGTCAGACGAATAATGAGACTATACTAACACAGCATCCACAAAAAACAAATTTCGTGGGAATGATAAAATTTTCATCATTTCCACGAATTCTTTTTGATTTTAATAGCGTTAAAATCCAACGCAATAATTTAACAAAATTAACTTAATGATGATGGAATAAATGCCCTAGCAAAGCAATCAAAATTCCTGATACTACTAGCAGGAGCTTCATCCGATCCATTTTGTGGTTTTTGTTACTTTCAAATATAATTACAGCGGAAATATGCAGAAATATCCCTCCCACTATGGCTAGAAAATAAGACTGCCACTCCATTGGGATATATTTACCCAAAAGCACTCCAAGAGGAGAAGCCAAAGCGAAAATGCTAATAATACTCCACGAATAACGCTTTGATGACCCTTTACCAAACAAATACGCTCCCAAAACAAAAGAAATAGGAAGGTTATGGAACAAAATACCTGTAAGATAAGGCGACAAAACCTCCGTTTCGTTAGCTAAAGGGATACCTTCTATAAAAGCATGAAAAAACAAACCCACCATAAGTGCCACAGGCAGTATATTTTTAGTTTCGCTGTGATGGTGGATATGCCCATGCTCAAAGCCTTTGGTAAGGCTTTCTAAAACCATCTGCAACAGGACTCCTAATACAATCCAAACACCTATGTTGTGATTATGTTCGTGGTAGACTTGAGGAAAGACTTCGTTAAGACAAATCGTAATAAGAAACCCCGCACTTAGAATAAGTAAATTCTTTGCTAGCTTCTCTTTAGCCCCAAAAAATTTACCCAACAATACCCCCAGTATTACACTTAGAATGAGAAGAACAATAATCATAGAATTAAAAATAGAACCGCAAAAATATTAAAAAACCTTGGGAGTATAGCTATAAAATAGAAGCTTGAAGTAAAAAAGCAAATCAACTATAACTAATAATATAAAACACCACCAAAACTAAACAGATATTTAAGTCTTATATTCCTTATTTTTTTATTAACTTTGCACCCAGTTTTTGAGAAAATGTAATATGGCGACTAATGTTTATGATAATATTCTCGGTTTAATAGGAAATACTCCTCTTGTTAGATTAAATAAAATTACCGAAAATATAGCAGCTACAGTCTATGCGAAGATAGAGTCTTCTAACCCAGGGCACTCTACTAAAGATAGGATAGCTCTGCATATTATAGAACAAGCAGAAAAAAAAGGATTACTAAAACCAGGTGCTACTATTGTAGAGACCACCTCTGGTAACACAGGGTTCTCCATTGCAATGGTAAACATTATCAAAGGGTACAAGTGCATCTTATCTGTAAGCGATAAAACCAAGCCTGAAAAAATAGCTTATCTAAAGGCATTAGGTGCTACCGTATATGTTTGCCCTGCAAATGTACCTGCGGACGACCCTCGCTCTTATTACGAAGTCGCTAAGAGAATTGCTAAAGAAACACCTAACTCTATCTACATCAACCAATATTTTAACGAATTAAATATAGATGCTCACTACTCCTCTACTGGTCCTGAAATATGGGAACAGACCCAAGGGAAAATCACGCATCTAATAGCGTGTACTGGTACTGGCGGAACACTTTCTGGCTCTGCTAAATATCTTAAAGAGCAAAATCCTGATATCAAAATTATTGGAGTAGATGCAGATGGTTCTATACTTAAAACTTACCACGAAACAGGAGCTATCAATAAAGAGGATATTCACCCCTATCAAATAGAAGGATTGGGCAAAAATTTAATCCCAACTGCTCTTAGGTTTGATTTAATAGACGAATTTGTACGAGTAAACGATGAACAAAGTGCTTACCGCACAAGAGAAATTGCTATAAAAGAAGGCATTATGGGAGGCTACACTACAGGAGCCGTTACCCAAGCTCTTATGCAGTATGCGGAGGAGAATCCGTTTAAAGAAGATGATTTAGTAGTGCTTATCTACCCAGACCACGGTTCTAGATACATCAGCAAAGTCTATAATGATGAGTGGATGGAATCTCAAGGTTTTACCAATAACGAACTTCATAACTACGACAAGCTCTTTAAAACAGAGCATATATAAACTAAAATTATAGGTAAAAACTGTTTCTACAACAGATGTAGAAACAGTTTTTTTATTTTACAGCAACTCATCAAAACCCTTTTTATACCATTAAGATGAATTGGATTATTTTAATCATTGCAGGACTCTTTGAAGCCTTATTTGCATTTTGCTTAGGGAAAGCCAAAACTTCGGAAAATACAGAAGCGATTTGGTGGTATCTAGGCTTTTTAGTTGCTCTTACTACAAGTATGGGGTTACTCATTAAAGCCACCCAAACGCTCCCCATAGGAACCGCCTACGCTGTATGGACAGGAATAGGAGCAGTAGGCACTGTACTGATTGGCATCTTTGTATTTAAAGAACCTGCCACCACACTAAGACTCTTTTTCTTAGTCACTCTTATAGGCTCCATTATTGGGCTAAAAGCCGTATCAAGCTAACAATCATTTAATTCTCATTAATCGCCTTAACAACTTCTAAAGCGACACGGCGAGCTTCCTCTGCTTTTTTAGCAACATCCTTAGATATTTTTGAGGCTTCTTCAGCCGCTCTTCTACTTTCATTAGCCAATTGTTCCACAACTTTTGCTTCTTTTTCTCGTAATTTAGAAAGACTTTCCCTCTGCTTTGCGTCTTTGGAAGAAGATTGATAATATTCTCTTATTTTGGAAGAAGACTGCTTTATATCTTCTAAAATACGCTTATAACGAGGAGCATCATGAATTCTGTCCAACTGACTATACAAGCGTTCCAATTCTTTAAACTGCTCTTCAGTATTTGATTTTGCAGAAATAGGACTTCTCAACTTTTCTATTTTAGTTCTTATTTTTTCTTCCTTTTTTCGTTCCAATTCCAAGGCTTTTCTATACTTATCAATCTTTTTTCGCTCCTTTTGAATAATCTTTCTAAAATCTTCATTGGGCTTTCTCAAAGTATCTATTTTAACTTCTGTACTTTTATTCTCAACTTCATACACAAAATCTTGTGATATCACCTTATCATTACTTCTATTTTTACTCTTTTGTGAAACTGACTTTCTAGCTTCTTCTTTAGGATTGTTATGATTTTTCAAATCATTAACCTTATGTTCTATGACTTCGTTTAAGGTTGCAATCTCTTTGTTTTTGGTATTAACAGCATAGATAAATACCATACTAAACACTAACGGTAAGACTAACACTTTTCTAATGTAAGCAAACTTTGTTTTTGATTTTTTTAACATAATAATTCTTTTTTTAAGGTTAGATGACATAAATGGATTGGTTGCTGGAAAAACTTTCCCCGAGAAATGATGCTCTAAAATCACTTTCGCAAACGACTGAGTATCGCCCTTCTTTATAGATTGACTATCTGCTAAATACTCGTGAATTAAACTCAATTCTTTTTTTATTAAATAAAAAATAGGATTGAACCAAAATATAGATTGAAATAAAGAAACTATAAACTTATCCCAAGAATGACCTTGCTCTATATGTACCATCTCGTGCTTTAGGATTTGACGCCCTAAATCCGTATCAATAGCAATACTATTCTTCCAAAATAAATTTTTAAAGTATGAAAATGGAGCTTCTTCTAAATCGGTTTTATAAAAGTTAATCCCTTGAAAATTAATTTTTTCATATTTATTTTTTAGCTTTGACAATCGCCACATTCCCAACAGTAATCTAAATAAAAATATTACTGACTCAAAAGCTACTATTATCCCTAAAAAGTAAAACAAAACAGTGTAAGATTCTTGTTTATACTTTGATGAATAACTCTTAAATTCACTCATTAGCATAAGTACCTTTGGATTTACTTCAATGGTAAAATACTCTACTTTAAGCAAAGGAAGTAATACGCTTATGAATAATGTAAGCATTAAATAAAACCTATTATAACGATGAAAAGTCTTATCTTTCAAAAAGATAAAATAATAAGTGTATAAAACCCCCGAACAAACCAAAGATTTTATAATATAGGTCATTAGAGAATCCATAGCTAGTTATTTTTTAAGTTCTTTTAATAATAACTCTAAATCTTCCACTGACATCTGTTTTTCTTCTACTAAAAAAGAAACAGCTTCTTTATAAGACCCTCCAAAATAGTTTTTAATAATACCTCCAAAAGATTTTTTACTGTACTCTTTTTGGGAAATTATAGGGAAATACTCATGTTGTCTACCATACACACGATAATCTACAAAGCCTTTCTCCTTAAGAACCTTAAGTATTGTGGATACTGTATTGGTATGAGGCTTAGGCTCTGGAAAAAATTCTAATATATCTTTTAAAAAACCCTTTTCTAATTGCCACAGATATTGCATTACCTGTTCTTCTGCTTTGGTAAGTTGCTTTATTTCCATATCACTATAAATTTAGTGATACAAATATATAACTATATTTTAAATATACAACTATTTTTTTAGTGATAATTTTATTTTACAAAAAAAATCGCTGTTAGAGAAATTTCTCTAACAGCGATTTTCATATTAATTTATCTATAAATCAATTACATATGCAATGCTCTTTTTCCTGTAGCATCTAAAGCCGCTTCTTTAATAGCTTCTGTAAATGTTGGGTGAGCGTGAGAAATTCTTGAAATATCTTCGGCACTCGCACGGAATTCCATAGCTACTACAGCTTCTGCAATCATATCCGCAGCACGAGCTCCTATCATATGAACTCCTAAAATTTCGTCTGTTTTTTCATCAGCCAATACCTTAATTAGTCCATCAATATCTCCACTCGCACGGCTTCTACCCAAAGCTCTCATTGGGAAACTTCCCACTTTATAAGAAACGCCTTCTTCTTTAAGCTGC
Organism: Riemerella anatipestifer ATCC 11845 = DSM 15868; assembly: GCF_000252855.1. NCBI lineage: Bacteria > Pseudomonadati > Bacteroidota > Flavobacteriia > Flavobacteriales > Weeksellaceae > Riemerella > Riemerella anatipestifer. The sequence goes on from NC_017045.1 coordinate 676,611, forward strand.
TCTTCTGTCTTCCCTACTCCAGCTACTTCTGGCCAAGTGTAAACCACCCCTGGTATTAGATTGTAGTTAATATGAGGTTTTTGCCCTGCTAAAGTTTCTGCTACAAAAACACCTTCTTCTTCCGCCTTGTGAGCCAACATAGCTCCCTTAACCACATCACCAATCGCATAGATATTAGATACATTAGTCTGAAGGTGGTCATTTACTTTTACTCTTCCTCTTTCATCTAAATCCACACCTGCATTCTCTAAGCCTAAACCTTCCGTATAAGGTCTTCTTCCCACTGATACTAAGCAATAATCTCCCTCTACACTTACTTCTGCCCCCTTCTTATCTTTAGCTGTTACTACCACGGCATCGCCTTTTCTTTCCACCGCAGAAACTGCTGTAGAAAGCATAAATTTCATTCCTTGTTTTTTAAGAACTTTTTGTAATTCTTTAGACAAAGAACCGTCCATTCCTGGGATAATTTTATCTAAATACTCTACCACTGTTACCTCAGAACCTAGTCTTTTGTAAACAGAACCAAGCTCTAGCCCTATAACACCACCACCGATTACGATAAGGTGCTTAGGTATTTCTTTCAAATTAAGAGCCTCCGTAGAAGTTATGATTCTTTCTTTATCTAAACTAATGAAAGGCAAAGAAGACGGCTTAGACCCCGTAGCTATAATGGTATATTTGGACTCAATAGACTCTGTAGAGCCATCATTTTTTATTACTTTAATTTTAGTTGCTGTTTCAAAACTTCCTACTCCTTCAAAAACTGTAATTTTGTTTTTGTCCATTAGGAAATTAATCCCCTTGGTCGTTTGCTCTACCACTTCGTTTTTTCTTTCTACCATTCTAGCCAAATCCGCTTTAGGCTCGTTGATAACAATTCCGTGGTTTGCAAAGTTATGCTTAGCATTTTCAAAATGCTCTGAACTATCCAAAAGTGCCTTAGACGGAATACACCCTACATTAAGACATGTCCCTCCCAAGGTAGGATATTTCTCTATAATAGCTGTTTTAAAACCTAATTGTGCACAACGAATAGCTGCCACATAACCTCCAGGTCCAGAACCGATAACAGTAACATCAAATTGACTCATTATAATTCAAATTTATTTTTGTTTTTACCCTGACAAATGTACTAATTTTTATATGAACCACCAACCCAGATATTCCGCAAACCTAAAACAAAAAAGGCGACTAATAAGCCACCTTTTGTAAACTACCCTAATCTTCTAACTCTTCGTGAGTTATCACCTCTGAGTTCTTCGGTTCGTACGGAATTTTATCTAATATATACTCTAATGCCTCTACTCTTGCCTTAGATTTTTTATTGGCTTTTAATACTTTCCACGGTGCAATTTCTGTATCCGAAACCTCAAACATTTTTTCCTTATATTCCGTATAAACATCCCATAAATCTAAAGCCTTAGCATCTACAGGGCTATATTTCCATTTTTTAAGAGGATTTTCTATAATATCAGCAAACCTTTTCGCTTGTTCTTCTTTTGAAATGGAAAAATACAATTTGAGCAAATAAGTACCCGAGTTTACTAGCATTTTTTCAAACTCATTGACTTGCGACATAAAAATATCATACTCTTCTTTTGTACAAAACCCATTAACAGGCTCTACCACTGCACGGTTGTACCAACTTCTATCGAAAAATACAATTTCCCCAGCTTTTGGCAACTGACTGATGTATCGCTGAAAATACCATTGACCTTGCTCTACCTCATTAGGCTTTGGAAGAGCAACCACACGATGCTCTCTAGGGTTAAGATGCTCAGTAATTCTTCTTATCGCTCCTCCTTTACCAGCGGCATCTCTACCTTCAAAAATAATGATTACCCTCTGTTTATTTTCTACTACCCAATTTTGCATTTTGATAAGCTCTTCTTGCAATGTAGCCAATCTTTTCTCGTACTTTATCGTACGCAATGCTTTGTCTGGATTAAGCGTATCCGACTGCAATAGAGCATAAAGCCCCTTTTTAGTATCTAGTTTTTTATATTGTATATCTGTAAGTTCCATATTGATGTTTATTTATAGTTAAAAGTCTATTTGCTTAATCATTCTAAAGTATCTTTGTACCACACTAGGGTCTGGGTTAAGGGAAACCTCATTCTCTCCTTTCCCTTCGTAATTAAACTGACTAAGCACATATCTTATTGCCTCTAATCTCGCTCTCTTTTTATTATCAGACTTCACCACTACCCAAGGCGAAAAAGCATTGTGAGTTCTAGAAAACATCTGATTTTTGTATTTTGTGAACTCGTCCCATAGTTCCTGTCCTTTTTCATCTACGGGGCTGTATTTCCATTTTTTCAGTGGATTTTGAAGCCTACTATTAAAACGGAATAACTGCTCATCTTTACTTACAGAAAACCAAAACTTAATAATATGTGTCCCCGATTCGTAAAGCATATGCTCAAACTCTGGCACCTGAACCATATATTCCTCATATTGCTCTGGCGTACAGAATCCCATCACAGGCTCTACTACCGCTCTATTATACCAACTTCTATCAAAGAAAACAATCTCACCAGAATTAGGAAGTTCTTTAATATATCTACGAAAATACCACTGCCCTCGTTCCACATCTGTAGGTTTATTAAGAGCTACAATACGCATAGCACGAGGGTTAAGATGTTCCGCAAAACGCTTAATAGTCCCTCCTTTACCAGAAGCATCTCTCCCTTCAAAAATAATAGCAACTTTTTTACCCGTATTTTTAATCCAGTTCTGAAGATTTACAAGTTCTGCTTGTAATAATTTTAATTCATCTTCATACTCTATCTTTTCTATAAGGGCAGCATATCTGGAATCTTCATCTTGATGTTTGTAGAGGTACTTCATCAAATCCTCTTTGGTTTTCATTTTCTCTAAATCAGTCTTTGGTATCATATAATAATCTTACTTTTATTTTTCTCTATAAAGTTAAGATTATTTGGTTAAACATAAAAAGTTTATAAGGTGATTTTTAACAGTAAGAAAAGGATTAAAAACAAAAAAACCTCTAGTAGCTACTAGAGGTTCTAACCATAAATATTGCGATCCGGACGGGGCTCGAACCCGCGACCACCTGCGTGACAGGCAGGTATTCTAACCAGCTGAACTACCGGATCTTTTTATAAGAACATTATTCTTAATTATGTATCAGAACGCTTATCTGAATAATGTGGTTGCAAAAGTATAACTTTTTTCAATACAAACAAAATTTTATATAAAAAAAAGCACCTTCATTTTAGAAAGTGCTTATAAATCAATTTATTTTTTTTATAAATGCGCTGATAATTTTTCTGCAATAACCTCCTTAGGAGACACGCCTACTAGCTTATCTACCACTTCTCCATTCTTGAAGATAAGAACTGTAGGTATATTTCTAATACCGTACTCCATAGCTACCTGCTGGTTGTTATCTACGTCTACTTTACCTACAACTGCTTTACCTTCAAAATCATTTGCTAATTCTTCTACGATAGGTCCTAGCATTCTGCATGGTCCACACCATACTGCCCAAAAGTCTACTAATACAGGCTTGTCTGAGTTTATTACTACTTCTTTAAAATTGCTGTCTGTAATTTCTAATGCCATAATTTTACATTTTTAGTCTGCAAATATATTACTTTATTCTTTTATTTTAGTATTTATATATCGATAGTTAATATCGTTTATTTCTATAATTCTTGCTGTATTTCTTTAAGAGCCTTTACCAATGCATCTATATCAGCCTTAGTCGTAAGATGGCTAAAAGATACTCTTAGAGGTGTGGTATACTCCATATCTTCTTCATCTACTACCATCATCATTACCATAGAAGGCTTACTAGCCCCAGAACTACACGCACTTCCTTGAGAAACAGCAATACCTTTCATATCCAACTGCAAGCTCAATAACGGATTTTTAAATGGCAGTAGAACACTCAATACCGTATAAAGGCTACTATCCTGCTCAGCGCTTCTTCCGTTAAATTTAACTCCTGAAATATTTCCAGATAATTGCTCTATTGCGTAATTCTTTATGTCTTTAATATGAGAAGTATAATTTTCTAGGTTGCTCATTGCAATTTCTAAAGCCTTGCCAAGTCCTACAATGCCACTCACATTTTCTGTGCCTGCACGAAGACTTCTCTCCTGAGGCCCTCCTGTTATAAGCGACTGAAGCCCTGAAGCTTTCCTAACAAAAGCAAACCCCACTCCTTTAGGTCCGTGGAATTTATGAGCACTACAAGAGGCAAAATCCAAAGGCACTTCTTGAAAATCTAAATCTAAATGAGCTACCGTTTGCACCGTATCCGAATGGAATAAAGCTCCATTTTCTTTACATAGTGCAGATACCTTTTTGATATCTAAAATATTACCTATCTCATTATTGGCGTGCATTAGAGTAACCAAAGTTTTTTTATCCGATTTCTTTAATTCTTGCTCTAGTTTTACCAAATCTATATCACCCTGTGCATTAGGACGAAGATATACCAACTCCACACCCTTGCGTTTCTTCATATCCAAGCAAGTCTCCGCCACGCATTTGTGCTCTATAGGAGAAGTAATAATTCGCTCCACACCCAAATGCTCCACACAAGATTTAATAATCATATTATTAGACTCTGTACCGCACGAAGTAAAGATAATTTCGCCAGGTTGCACCTTTAAATAATCAGCGATTTGGCGTCTCACAGCTTCTATCCTAGTTTTAGCCTCTTGCCCTATACTATGCGTAGAAGAAGGGTTACCATAACAAAATTTCATAGAGTTTACCATTTCCTCTATTACTTCGTCTAAAAGTGGCGTAGTAGCCGCATTATCTAAATATATTTTACTCATTTTTTATTTCAGTATAATATTATTAAACTTTAAATCTTTAGAAACTGAAAAAACCATCCACGGTGTGGTAATGACCTGCACTTGCATTTCTGGTTCTCTAATAGGTGCTTTTGAAAGCGAAGAAGGCTGATTTTTTTTCATATAAACTTCCAAAGTATCGCCTACTAATTTAACACTATCAATACCTTGAGGCTTATGCATACCTGCTCTAAAAGTTCCTAAATGATAAAGAATTACTTGTTGATTTTTAGGAAATATTAACTTGGGTTCTCTATTCTTCTCCTCGTTTGGGTTTAAAACTACAAATTGATTTACAGATAAAACCCTATTAAGTTCCTCTTGAGAGTTTATAAGTCTAAAGCCTCTCTTTTCTTCCCCTCCAGAAGCTTCCGAATAAAACAATCTTTCCTCTTGTTTTTGCTGATTACTAATCTCTTGCTTCATAACTTTCCGCTTTTGAGGAGTACACATTATAAAGATGCCTAAACCTAAGGTTAAAAGTAAATTTTTCATCACCAATATTTTTGGCTAATTTAATGAAAAAATTGAAACAAACCTTCATTAGCCCATTTTAGCATTGCGTGGTCTCCTGCTGTATCTCCGAAAGCTATACTTTTATCATATTTAAGCCCTTCCGTAGCCTGTTTTATCCTTTTCACCTTTTCTTCTCCGTTGCAATTTTTGGTTTTAAACTTACCTGTAAATTTACCATCTTTAAATTCGGCTTCCGTAGCCAAAAGCCCCATACCAAAATGCTCCGCAAAAGGACGAACCCAAATATCCAACGATGCTGTTACAATGAACGCCACCGTCTTCTCTTTATCTATTTTTTCTATAAATTCCAAAGCATTAGTCCTGAAAAGTTTTGGATAATATTCTTCAAAAAAGGCTTTAGACTTCTTCTCTATTCGCTCTTTAGATTCTCCTTCAAGTATAGAAGCAATAAAGCTCTCTTTGACCTTCTCTGCTTTGAGAAGTTTCATTTTCAAAAGAATAAAAAGTGGAATGTACCTTAAAAATTGTATTCTATATTTACTGCTGTTATAGAATTTAAGATATAGAAATAAAGTGTCCTCTGTGGTAAGTGTACCATCAAAGTCGAATAGATATAGTTTTTTCATAAATAAAGAAAGGTACTTTTTAGAAACTCATTTTTAAAGTTTCAGTTTTTTAAATATAAATTCAGGAATATTTTTTATAATCAGCATAATAGCCCACCATATAGGCAGTACATACGCTACATTCCTTTTCGCTTTGTAGGCTTTATATATAGAAGCCGCAGCTTGTTTAGGTGTTGCAGTGAGTTTTGGATTAAGTGGCATACCTTCCGTCATTTTAGTAGCCATAAAGCCTGGTTTCACCGTCATTACATGCACTTTTCTGTGGAACAAATAATTTCTAAGTCCACTTAGATAAGCGGTTAATCCCGCCTTAGCACTCCCGTAAATAAAATTACTCTGCCTGCCTCTATCTCCTGCTACCGAAGACAAAACCACCATAATTCCCGCTCTTCTAGACGCCATTTTTTCGGCAAAATAATTGAGTAACGGAATAAGTTTAGCGTAGTTAATATCAATAATAGCTTCTGTATTTTTGTGATTTAATAATCCCTCTTCAGTTCCTTTACCTAAGTAACCAGAAGCACAGAATAAAAGCTCCGAATCTACCTCTTCTAATGATTTGAAATCAATAGGTTGCATTAAATCCAACATGATAACTTGGCTATGCTGAAGATATTTTACTTCTATATGTTTTGCAAATTTCTCTGCACTCTCTCTATTAGAAGTGAAAAGATAAAGATTTCTAAATCTTTGTCCTTCAGACAACACCTTTTCTAAAAAGGCTTGTGCGACTTCCGAATTACTACCTAGTACAATCATATTTTAAGATTTTGGATAACTAAGACTCTCTTTTCAAAAGGTAATTAGCCAACTCTATAAAAGGTTGTTTCTTATCCTCTGGGAGGTTAATCGTTTTTAAACAATCTTGACCAATTTGGTTGTGCTTTTGTATCAATCTCAATACTTTTTCATCTACTTTTGTTCTTCTAAAAATCTTCTCTACACAGTAGATTTTATCTATATTATCCGTCTTTTTAGAGTACCAATAGTTAAGCTCTTTTCGTTCTTCCTCTGTCGCATTTTCCATTGCTAATAGATAGAGGACCGTCTTTTTATTTTCAAAAATATCACCCGCGTGTTTCTTACCAAACTGCTCCTGATTTCCGAAGACATCTAAATAGTCGTCCATAATCTGGAATGCAATCCCAATATGTTTACCAAATTGATACAATGCCTCCGCTTCCTGTTCGGTAGCTCCCGCTATCATAGCCCCTATCTTAAACGAAGCTGCACTAAGCACCCCCGTTTTATAGGTTATCATTTTTATATAATCTTCATAGGTAACATTGGAATTGGTTTCAAAATTAACGTCCATCTGCTGTCCCTCGCAAAGCACTGCTCCCGTTTCGGAAAATAAAGTGATACACTTTTTAAATAGTTCTGGCTCTAAATCTTCAAAAAACTGATAGGCTTTAATGAGCAATGCATCTCCCGACAGAATACCTACATTGATGCCGTGTAGCGTATGTATTGTAGGTTTATTTCTTCTAAGTGGCGCATCGTCCATAATATCGTCGTGGATAAGCGTGAAATTATGAAAAAACTCTATAGCCAAAGCTGGTTTCATCGCTTTTTCTAAACTACCCCCAAAAAGCTCGCACCCCATTAGTACCATAATAGGCCTCAGGCGTTTTCCTCCGTGAGAAATGATATAATTCATAGGCTCATAGAGTTCTTTTGGTTCGTTTTTAAATTGATGCTTTTCTATTGCTTCTGCTACTAAGTCTTGATATCTGTCTAAGAATTTCATAAGTCTTTTTTATCCGTGAATATTGCCACAAAAATAATGATTTATACAGACAAAAGCACAAGTTTTTATTCTTTATTAAAGAATAAATAGGAATTTAAAACATAAACTGGTTATAACTATATCTATCCTTCAATGAGGCGGAATTGAGTATCTACTTTATTATCTAGCCAACGATTTAATAAAGGTCTCTCTAACTCAAACTCCCTATATTCATCAGGACTCATAATAGGAATACCTGAAACTATAGGATAAACCCTTCTACAATTATTACAAAGCAAATATCCTTCCTCTACACTTTCTTCAGTCTCTTGCTTTACTATCGTTAATTCTAACTCTTGTTTATCAAAAGGACAACAGAGTTTCTCTATCGTTTTTAATCTCATATTCAGGTCTTTTTTAATTTTAGTTTATACTTTTTAATTTCTTGAATTGGTTGTTCAGAATCCATTATACCAGAAACCACAGCTATACCAGAGCAATTTAAGTAGGTTAATTCTCCTACATTTTCAGGTGTTATACCCCCAGCTAAAAAGATTGGTATTTGCGTTATTTTTTGGGCTTCACGAACTGTATCAAATCTTACAAATTCGCAACTATTTGCTGTAGATGACGGAAATATAGAACAAAATGAAATATAGTCCATCTTTTGTTTATTAGCCCATTGCACATGTTCCAAATCGTTATTACAGGTAATACCCATAATAACTTTACGCCCTAACTCCCGCCTTATTGCTTCAATATCATTTGGTTGCACATCAAAATGAACTCCATCTATATTTACCTCCCTTAACAGTTCCCAACGGTTATTAATCAATACAGGAATATTTTCTTTGTGACAAATCTCAATAATTCTATTTATGATGTCTAAAATATTATCATTGTCATTAAAATTATCCCAGATCTGAACCGCTACAATCCCCTCTGAAATAATCTTTTCCAATTTTATCAACAAGGTATCACGATGCATTGACGGATTTACGATAAGATAAATCCCATTTTTTATTTCCATCCTCTTTTTAATGCTTTAAAAAATGCTTCCCAATAAGGGTCTTTTTCTAAATACTCAAATTCCGTTACCTCATCATTTTTAATAAGTTTCATACCATATTCTTTGCCACATAGCTCCCCTACAGGCACACACGGTATACCACGAGCTTCCAAACGAGAAACTACATTAGTCACAAATTCTTTTTTACAGGTAATAATCATAGAACCTGCACCTATGCAATTTCTAGGGTCTATATCAAACAGATTACATATTTCCGTTTGTACTTCCGCCAGTGGCAATTGGTCATAGTAAATCGCCGCTCCATTATCCGAAGCTTTTGTTAATTCATAGATAGCCCCTAAAACACCACCCTCCGTTACATCATGCATAGCTGTAACTTCCTGAAAATCTAAATCCTGACCCACCGCAACCAGAGCATCTTGTAACGATGAGGTCTTATAAAAAGACTCACAAGCTAGTTTATAAATTTCGTTACCAACTTTATCAATCACTACTTTAGGAAAACTCATTGCAAGAATTGCTGCGGAAGAGATGGCACAAGACTTAGTTACTAATATGATATCTCCTGCATTCGCATATTTTGACAATAATATTTTGGACTTAGGTGCAATGGTAACAAAAGTTCCTCCCCCTGCAATGGTTGAGTTTTGTCCTTCAATAAATCCTGTATGCCCTCCTGTAATAGCTACTTTTATTTCTGATGAAAACTTATGCACATATTGCCAATATTCTTGAAAATCGTTTTTAGAAAGTGTAGGTGGAAGATTTAATACAAACTGACCGTACATAGGTGCGAACCCCGTAGTTGCCATATCATTAGCCATAAGATGAACTGACAACCACGCCGATTCCTGCAAACCTAGTGATGGAATTAGTGATAACGGATCACTAGTGAGTGCCATTGCCATTTCTGTATGCAAATCAATAAGAGAGACATCTACGCCGAATTGTGGACCAGCCAACACCTCAGTTCTAGGATAACCACAATTATTAAAAATAAATTGCTCAAATGAACCTTGTCCTATTTTCCCCATTTCATCAATCATTTAATCCACATCTTTAAACTGTATGTATAATCCGAAAAAATCTCCAAACGGCACTTCCCATTGCTGTATCGGAAACCATTGAGGCAATCCTGTACATTTCCACTCAATCGTATATTCTCTGCCTTTAAGTGCTTCATCAATAATACTCATCAGCATTTTAGGTGAATAAAATGTAGCCGTTATATAAAATGGATTTTTGCCAAAAATCTGCTGAATTCTCCTCCTAATAACTTTGGTAGAATATCTATTCATCATCCCCATAGCAATACCATATCTACTTACCCTAGCCGCCTCTCTAATAACCTTAACTGGATCTTTATAATACTCAAAAGTGGTGATGAAAGCGAGTGCATCAAAGGTATTGTCTTTAAAAGGCATATTATGTGAATCTGCCATTACTAAATCTCCACCAAAAAGATGTTTAGCTTGCGACAACATCAGTGGGGAAATATCTCCTCCTGTAGCTTCAATTCCTATTTTTTTCCACCAACGGGTAAATCGTCCCGTTCCACAACCAAACTCCAGCAATGTTTTCACACGCCTATCTTTGGTTATCAAGTGCTCCATGACCTTTTTCTGCCAAATTTCTGCTCGTTTGTAGCGTCCTTCGTACCACAACTCATAGGTATCTGTATGTTCACGATTAAAAAACCACTCTGGTCTACCTTGCCAGTTTTGATGATTCAGAGGAATCAATCCTGTTGAGAATTTTTCCATTTTCATATACTTGTTTTTTAGCATAACCTCATGAAAAATGCGACAAGTATAGAATTGAAAATATACAAAGATTCACATTGCAATCCCTACGTTGGCATTATCCAAATCAGGTATCGGGTATAATCTCAGCCATAACGGCACCCCGTGCTTTTGTTTGCACAAATATAATGGATTATTTTTAATTAGCCATCTAAAAATATCAATAGAAAGTATTTAGAATTTATTTGATCATTTTTATTATATTTGAAACATAACAATCTAAAAAAGTATATTATGAAAAATTTAAAAAATTGGATCTTATTGTTCCTTACCTTGTTTGTAGCTAGTGTGTATTCGCAGAAAGTAAATCTCACCAACGCTCCTACCAAAACCCAAACGTTTGATGTAGCTAGTTTTAATCAGCTCAAAGTTCAGTCCAATATAGGAGTTAAATTAGTAAAGTCTAATCAGGAGAAAGTAGAGGTAACTTCTAACGCTTTAGATTACCTTACCGTTGTTTCTAGTAATGGTGTGCTTACATTAAAATACAAGCCTAACACCTCTCTAAAAAATGCTAAAACCAAAGCCATCGTCTATACCAAAAACATCAACAAAATGGAATTGAGCGGTGCTTCTTCGGTAGAAAGTCAAGATACATTCAGTACTAGTGATATTCGTATGAACGGAGCCTCTAATGTTTCTGGAAACTTTAATGCTAAAAACATCAACCTTAGTTGCAGTGGTGCAAGTAACTTTAAAGGCAACCTAAATGCCGATAGCACTACCATTGAAATCAGTGGTGCAAGTAACACTTCTGGAACTATTACCGCTAAGAGTGCTAAAATTGAAGCGAGCGGAGCGTCTAACATCAATAGTCAAATAAACGCTACCAATGTAACTACTTTGGAAGTTTCTGGTGCTTCTAAAGCCGTTCTAAAAGGAAGTTCTAACAAAATAATAGCTAATGCTAGTGGAGCTTCTAAAATAGATTTGTCTGACTTGTCTTACAGCAGTATAGAAAAAGAAAGCCACTCTATGAGTAAAATAATCTCTAAGTAACTTATCTTAATATTAACTAAATATGGCTACTCCTAAAAGAGTAGCCATATTTTTTTATAATGTTATACCAAGTATAGTTATATTTACTTAGTTTTCATCTCTGTATAGTATTGAAAGAAATACGGAATACTTTCTATCCCCTTATAGAAGTTATACAAGCCATAATGTTCGTTAGGAGAATGTATTGCATCTGTATCTAAACCAAAGCCCATCAATACACATTTAGCTCCTAAAACTTCCTCAAACAACGCCGTAATTGGGATACTACCACCACTTCTAAACGGCAAAACCTCTTTTCCAAAAGCTTTCTCCATTGCTTTTTTAGCAGCTAAAAACTCATTGGTATCGCTCTTTAAGACATAAGGCATTCCCCCGTGATGCGGCGTTACTTTCACTTTAACGCTATCTGGTGCTATTTTCTTAAAGTGATTTACAAATTTCTCCGTAATTTCTTCTGGTGTTTGGTTAGGTACTAACCTCATTGAAATTTTAGCAAATGCCTTAGATGGTATTACCGTTTTGGCACCTTCTCCAATATAACCTCCCCACATACCATTAACATCTAAGGTTGGTCTAATAGAAGTTCTCTCCAAAGTCGTATAGCCTTCTTCTCCTTGTATGCCATTAAGCCCAATGGACTTTTTAAAAGACTCTACATCGTCTTTCAACTTATTCATTTCCGCTCTTTCCTCAAGGGAAACTATTTCAACATTATCATAGAAACCTTCCACTGTTATTCTCCCTTTGTCGTCTATAAGACTACCTATCATTTTAGACAATACATTGATAGGGTTAGGAACAGCCCCTCCATAAAGTCCAGAATGTAAATCTCGGTTAGGACCTTCTACCTCTACTTCCACATAGCTAAGACCTCTAAGCCCCGTAGTTACCGTAGGTTGCTCCATAGAGTAAAGCCCTGTATCCGAAATCAGAATAACATCACAAGACAGTTTAGATTGGTTTTCTTTAAGGAAATCCGCCAAGCTAGCCGAACCAACTTCCTCTTCTCCTTCTATGATAAATTTAACATTACAAGGGAGAACATTAGTCTTCATCATCGCTTCAAATGCCTTTAAATGCATAAAAAACTGACCTTTATCGTCTGCCGCTCCTCTTGCAAAAATTGCTCCTTCTGGGTGCAACGGAGTTTCTTTAACTACAGGCTCAAAAGGACCACTTTCCCACAATTCCAAAGGGTCTGGTGGCTGCACATCGTAATGCCCATAAACCAATACCGTAGGAAGTGATGGGTCTATAATTTTCTCACCAAATACAATAGGATAACCTTTGGTCTCACACACCTCAACCGCATCCGCTCCCGCATTAGCTAGGTGTTTTGCTACCTCTTCAGCACAGTTAAGCACATCTTGATTATAAGCTGGGTCTGCACTAATAGAAGCTATTTTAAGCAATTCTATAAGTTCGTCTAAAAATCTTTTCTTGTGGTTTTGAATGTAATTTTGTGTTTCTTGCATCAGTTTATTTTTGATGTAGTAAAAGTAATTATTTTTAATGAAATAAAAAAACGTCCCTCCTAAAGCGAGGAGAGACGCAGATTATGTACTTGTACTTTTCTTATTTTGTGAATCTTACAGACATCTTTCTGTCCGAAGCTCTTTCCTCATCAGAGGCATCTGCTGCTACTTTAGCAAATTTACTTCCGTACCCTTCTGCTGATACTACTTGAGCTCCCACACCTGCTTTTTCTAACTGAGCCTTAATAAATTCTGCTCTAGCTTGAGATATTTTAACATTAGTTTCCTCGCTACCTGTTTTATCTGTATAACCTCCAATTTTAATTTTAGCGTCTGGGTACGCCTTTAATATTTTTGCTAAGTTATCTATTTGCTCTGCACCAGACTCTAACTGATTGGTAGAACCCATTTTAAAGTTAACATGGTCAAAATCATACCAAACATTCTTAAGAACATCATCTGAAGAAGATGCATACTTCCCCGACTTAAGGAAAGATAACATCGTATCTTCCATTCCACCTTTATATCCTTTTAGCGTAACACCTTCCAAGTCTATAGTTACTTCTTCTTTAACTCCTGAAGCATGATGACCTTCCGCGTGAGCAGAATGCCCATTACCTTGTGCATCATCTGTATATCTTTCTACTCCTTCTTCTAGTTTAAGAATATTCTTATTGCCTCCTGGCTGAATCTTCTTACAAGATACCATAAACGAAATAGCAGCTACTGCAAAAATATATTTTTTCATTCTTTTAAATTTTGTCCCAAAGTTAATAAATCTCTTTTTAATAGCCTAAATATTTATTTTTAATTTTTATTTAGACCTCAAAATCACTTTACCTTTTATGGTTTGAGTAAAAATAAGATAGTTCTGCCCCCCATCTTTAAGTTTATATTTTTTCTTAATTTCCACTGGATTTAGCGGATAATTTTTTGAAACAAGGTTATACTGCTCTCCTTTTTTTATTTCCTTAGATGAAACCTCTTCTACCTCCAAAACTCGCCCTGGAAAATCTAATATTTTTTCTTCCGAAGTATAGAGGTGTGTGTTAATATGTAGCTTATTCAGTTGATATTTTCTTGCAACACTCTTGAATGCTCCCGATTTAAGTATAGCCCCATTAGGAATATACAGATATTTCTTCGCTTCAGAAAAATAGACTTGAGTATTCTCTTCATCTTTTATAATGAACGAAAAATCAGGTTCATTTGTTTCTAAATTAAAGCATCTGCAAAGTGGAAAAGTATTTTCTGCCACACTTCTGTCCATCAAAACTAAAACTTCTTTTACTTCATTTTTTACCGCTATAACATCTATGGAAACGATATGAGACAAAACGGAAATCAAGTATTTAATATCAATAAGAGGAGAAAGTTTAACCAACACCTTTGGAGAAATCTCCAAAAGTTGATTTTTAATCTCTAAGATATTAGGCGATAAATCCTCTAAAAGAAATTTTTTATTTTTATTATTATCTCTTCTAGCAGGGTCTAAATAGACCAAGTCATACAGCTTTTGGTTATTTTCTAAAAAAGTTTCCAGATTTGTATTGATGAAATCAGCCTCTCTACCAAGTTCCGTCCAATTATGTTCAACTAATGATAAAAGAGAGCTATTTTGCTCCACAAGAGTTACTTTTTTAAAGTTTTGAGACAGAAAAAAAGCATCTATCCCGAAGCCACTAGTTAAATCCAAAAAGTTATTTCCACTAAACCATTCTCCTTTAAAAGAAGCCGTAGATTGCGAAGAGGATTGTTCTAAATTAAGATGAGGAGGAAACAAAATACCACTTCTATCCAAAAAAGGGAATTTTTTACGAGCTATCCTACGCCCTTCTATCTGCTGAACTAAATCTTGATTATTAACTCCTTCAAAAATCGTTTTTTTTAAAAGAATTTTCATCACATCTTCTTCGAGGTGTGCTTCTATAAAATCTTTCACTTCCTTTCTCTGTAGACATTCCATTCTGTTTTTAGTTTAGCTGCACAAAGGTAAAGTTTTATCACTAGTAACAAAAACTAGAAATCAGATAAGAAATTATATAAAAACCAAAAGTCTCCTTATAATAAACAAGGAGACTTCTGAACACCAAATCACAAAATATTAATATGAAAAAAATTTACTTTTCAGCAAATTGTGACTCGGCTGGGATTCGAACCCAGGACCCATACATTAAAAGTGTATTGCTCTACCAGCTGAGCTACCGAGTCATTTGAGTTAGGATAATTCCGTCCTCAAAAGTGGTGCAAAGATACGGCTTTTTTTGTTTTCTCAAAATTTTTCTGCAATTTTGTTTAAAAATAAATCATGATTATTTCTCTAATAGGCTACATGGGAAGCGGTAAATCACTAATTTCCAAAAAATTATCAGAAAAAATAAATTTTAATTTATTAGACCTAGATAAGGTAATTTCTGAGCAAGAAATGAGAGAAATCCCTCAAATTTTTAAAGAAAAGGGTGAAATTTATTTCAGAAAAAGAGAAAAAGAAATCTTAGAACACCTACTCAACACTCAAAAATCCACTATCCTTAGTTTGGGAGGTGGCACACCTGTTTATTATAATAACATAGATGTCATTAACGCCCTTTCTGAAAGTATTTATCTAAGAACTTCTGTAAAAAATCTTCATAAAAGGTTAATAAAAGAAAAAAGCAGCCGACCACTTATCGCTCATATAAAAGACAATGACCAACTGCTAGAATTTATTGCAAAACACTTGTTTGAAAGACAAGCCTACTACTCAAAAGCAAAATATATTGTAGATACTGATGATAAATCTCCCGACGAAATCGCAGATGAAATTATTAGTCTTCTAAATCTTCAGCATCATTAAAAAACGAATCCCAATCGTCTTCATCAAAGAAAGTCTCATCGTCTGTGTTAATAAATTCGGTCATATCTCTACGGTCTTTCTTTGTAGGTCTTCCCTCTCCTTTTTGGCGATAGTAGTCCTGTGATAATTTTCGCATTTTTAGGATTTCGTATTGCTCTTTATCTGTCATATCTTTGATATGAAGTGGAACTAACTTAGCTCCTATCCTACTTTTAGGGATTTGAATTACCTTTATTTTATAATCAATTTGATTTTTTCTAATTTTAATTATATCGCCCTCCATCACTTCTCTAGAAGGCTTTGCAACTTGCTCTCCCACCGAAACTCTATTCTTTTTTATTTCTTCTGCCGCAATACTTCTTGTCTTAAAAAACCTCACACTCCACAAAAATTTATCTATTCTCATATTTTATTTATATTTTTGTCGTTACTAAAAAATAAAATCGCAATTTAAGAAAATTGCTTATTAAGCAAAAAGATATTCTAATGAAAAAAAGCATTGCACTCAGCCTTTTGGCTATAGGACTTACCACTACCTCTTGCAAAAGAGATACTACCACTACTACCACTACAACAGTAGATATTAGTGTACAAAATGATTATGATGCACAAGCCATTCAGCAATTTTTAAAGGACAATTATTTTGATTCTAGAGGAAATATTGTGGCTTTCGACTCTAGTAGTACAACTGATGATAATGAAAAGCCTTTATCTGATTATAACCCTCAAACTTTAGAATCTGGAGTAGTATACATTGTAAGACCAAACGCACAACCTGACAATGGCACCACTATAGGTGCTACGGACAACATAAACCTAATGCATAAGACAATGACCTATGTTGCTACTAAAGAAAATGAAAGTGTAAAACTCAGAAGTCCGTATACTTTTTATAACACTATTAGCGGTACAGGGACACCACAGGAAGATCCTTCTTTCTATTATGTTAAAAACTCGGTACTAACAAGTAGCGGAAAGACTAGAAGCTACTACGAAATAGAAGGTTTCCAGGAGGCTTTGAAATATTTTAAAAGTTTTAATCAAGAAGCTGAAGTAGATTACAACTTACAAGGAGTAATTATAGTGCCATCAAAAGCAGCTTTTGCTAGAGATGCTCATTTTAATTATGCTGGTTACTCTCTAAACGACAGAACTTTTGTATTCAACTTCCAAGTTTATAAAACTTCTGCTAGAACTAGCGACTAATTTTAAAAGAAATAAAACATTTAATACTGGGGAAAAATCAACTGATTTTTCCCCATTTGTTTTTACCTTTATATTGCTTTATGTAGTAATTTCTTAATTGAGCGTGTGCTGGGTGAGTTAAATTAGGGTCGCTTTGAACCAATAGGGTTACTATTTTCTGTGCTACTTTAATCACCGAAGCATCTTTAGTTAAATCCAACTTTTTAAAATCTACAATACCACTTTGCTGAGTTCCCAATATATCCCCAGGACCTCTAAGTTGCATATCTACCTCCGAGATTTTAAATCCATCATTAGTTTCGCACATCGTTTTAATTCGTTTTCTCCCTTCCGTGGATAGTTTATCCGAGGACATCAAAATACAATAGCTCTGCTCTGCCCCTCGTCCCACTCTACCTCTAAGTTGGTGCAACTGTGAAAGTCCAAACCTTTCGGCACTTTCTATTACCATTACCGAAGCATTGGGTACATTTACCCCCACTTCTATAACCGTAGTAGCTACCATAATTTGAGCCTTACCTGAAGCAAAATAATTCATTGCTTCATCTTTTTCGTGAGGTTTCATTTTGCCGTGTAGCATGGTAACTTCGTAATCTTTAAAATAGTCTAGCACTATTTCAAAGCCTTCCATCAAGTTTTTATAGTCTAAAGTTTCTGACTCTTCTATTAGTGGATACACAAAATAAATTTGCCTTCCTTTTTGGATTTCTTCCTTTGCAAACTGGTAAACCGAAAGTCTGTCCTTTTCTCTCCTATGAGCCGTAATGATAGGCTTTCTCCCCGTCGGCAACTCATCTATTACCGAAACATCTAAATCTGAATAAAAACTCATCGCTAAAGTTCTAGGAATGGGCGTTGCCGTCATAATTAAAATATGCGGTGGAATTTTATTTTTAGACCAAAGTTTCGCTCTTTGTGCCACCCCAAAACGATGTTGCTCGTCTATAATGCCCAAGCCCAAATTTTTAAACTTAACCGCATCTTCTAATATGGCGTGAGTTCCTACCAAGATAGACAATCTCCCAGACTCTAATCCTTCGTGAATATCTTTTCGTTCCGATTTTTTTGTAGAACCTGTTAAGAGCCTTATTTCGATGCCTGTTCCTTCCAAAAGTTGAACGATGCTATTATAATGTTGTTGAGCCAAAATTTCCGTGGGAGCCATAAGGCACGCCTGCGTCCCATTATCCAACGCCAATAGCATTGAAAGCAACGCCACCATAGTTTTACCCGAACCTACATCGCCCTGCAAAAGCCTGTTCATTTGGATAGGCTTTTTCATATCATTTCTAATTTCTTTTAGAACTCGCTTTTGGGCGTTAGTGAGTTCAAAAGGTAATTTATTTTGATAAAAATTATTAAAATAATCTCCCACTAACGGAAAGGGAATTCCTACATTGGATACTTTTTGATATTGTTTTTTAAGACCATATCCTAGCTGAAAGAAAAAGGCTTCCTCAAATTTCAGGCGTTTATTAGCCTCATTTATCCAACTTATATTTTGAGGAAAATGGATATTTTGATAAGCTTCTCTTCTACCAATTAGTTTAAGCGAACTAAGGATATTACTCGGCAAATTTTCTTCTAAAAAGAACGAAGCCTGTTTAATAACCTCCCTGATAATAGTTTGGAAAAATTTATTATTAACCCCTCTTTTAATAAGCTTTTCACTCCCTGAATAGATGGGTAATAGAGTTTCAGACAGAGCTTTTTTTTCGTCCAGCTCTATCTCTGGATGAGGCATAGAAAAAACTCCATTAAACCAATTGACCTTACCAAAAATAAATACTTCTTTATTGATAGGCATCTGCTCCACCATCCATTTGGTATATCTAAACCAAACCAGTTCTATCACGCCTGTTTCATCGTAGAATTTTGCAGACAATCGTTTTTGTCCCTTACCATAAACCACCTCCTGCAATTCTCTTATCTTACCCTTTAACTGCATCTCTACATCTGCATTTTTCTGCAAATCTGCTACTCTATACAGTCGGCTTTTATCTAAATATCTTATTGGATAGAATGTAAGCAAATCTTCCACTGTACTTATTCCCAGCAGATTTTTGATGAGTTTTGCCCGCTCTGGACCTACTCCTTTAAGGTATTCTATGGAAGTTTCTAAAGTCAATTATAAGAAAGCTATTAGACTGCTAAAATAGGGGTTTTGAAACTAATATGAAATTTCAACACTCAAAAACCTACAATAACCTCATCTCCGAAGGTAAAAATCCTTACTTTTGCCCTTATGTTTTTAGAAATAAAGAATCTATCTTTTTCGTATCATTCGGAACGCTCTATTTTCACTAATTTCAATTGGAGTTTTGAGAAAGGGAAAATTATTGCCATAGCTGGAGAAAGCGGTTGCGGAAAATCCACTCTCCTAAGCCTTATTTATGGTCTTATAGATTGGCAAGAAGGGCACATCTATTTTGAAGGCAAACCCTTATTTGGTCCAAAAGCCAACATTGTCCCTGGTGAAAAAGAAATGAAACTGGTAGCTCAAAACTACGATTTGATGCCCTACGGAACGGTGTATGATAATGTGGGTAAATTTATTTCTAACATCAATCTTGAAGAGAAAAAAAATAAAGTCAATCAACTTTTGGACATTGTGGGTCTTAGTAATGAAATAGATAAAAAGCCCAAATTCCTCAGTGGTGGACAGCAACAGAGAGTTGCCATTGCAAGAGCCCTCTCTCTATTACCGAAACTCTTGCTACTAGACGAACCTTTCAGTAATTTAGATGTCTCTAGAACAATAGATATTAGAAAAAAACTGTTTGATTATGTTAAAGAACAAAACATCACGCTTCTAATCTCTACCCACGATTTACAGGAGGTGATGCCTTGGTTAGATGAAATTTTAATTTTAAAAGATGGACAAATTGTTCAAAATGGCACACCACAAGAGCTATATAAAAAGCCTAGCAACAGCTATGTTGCCAAATTATTTGGAGAAGTAAATATCCTAACCGAACAAGAAAAAGAAATTCTACAATGTTCTAAAAACTTCTATTATCCTAACGAAATCAAAGAATCCCCAAACGGAACATACACCGCCACAGTGCTAGAAAGCAGATTTTCTGGAGGATTCTATTGGAACAAAATTGATATTATGAATGTAGAACTCATTATGTACTCCGAAGAGGAATTAACTGCAAAAAAAATCAGTGTAAGCCTAGATTAATTTATCCTTTCTTACACTGTATTTTTTAATTATTTCTAAATTTAAGCCTTTCTTACAAACTCTGACTTTAAGCCCATAGCTCCAAATCCGTCTATTTTACAACTGATATTATGGTCGCTATCATAATTTAGTCTGATATTCTTCACTTTAGTCCCTGCCTTTACTGGTTTTGGCGCTCCTTTTACTGGCAAATCTTTTATTACTACCACAGTATCACCATCTTGCAACTCATTACCATTAGAATCTAATATTTTCTCTCCATCAGAAACAGAAACCTCCGCAGGATTCCACTCGTGAAAACATTGTGAACACACCATCAAATCATCTTGTGGATAAGTAAACTCTGAACCACATTTAGGACATAAAACTACTTCACTCATAACTCTTTGTTTATTTTACTGCAAAGATAATCATTTTTATCTGTTAGAAAGTTTAATTCCATTTACAAAAAACAAAGAGAGACTTTTAATTAAGCCCCTCTTATTAAATATCTATTCTCAATAAGTCTTATAGAGGTTTAAATGAAAAACCTTTTTCTTCCAAAAGTTGTTTTTCTTGCTCCTTGTAGTAACCTTTTACCAACTTATCGTGTATCGCTTCAAACGCTGCAATAGTTTCGTTAATTTCAGCATCTGTATGAGAAGCCGTAGGGATAAGTCTTAGTAAAATCATTCCTTTAGGAATCACAGGATAAACTACTACGGAAGTAAAGATACCATAATTCTCTCTTAAATCTTTTACCAATAGGGTAGCCTCCACAGGGCTTCCCTCTATAAATACAGGCGTTACACAAGTATTGGTATCTCCTAGATTAAAGCCTCTTTCTTTAAGACCGTTTTGTAATTTATTTACATTTTCCCAAAGTTTAGCTTTAATCTCTGGACGACTTCTAAGTAGCTCCAATCTTTTCAAACCTCCTATAACCATAGGCATAGTAAGGGATTTTGCAAAAATTTGAGAACGCATATTGTACTTTAAATAACGGATAATCTCCTTATCTCCTGCTACAAACGCTCCAAAACCTGCCATAGATTTTGCAAAAGTAGAGAAATAAACATCTATCTCATCTTGACACCCTTGCTCTTCTCCAGCTCCAGCTCCTGTTTTACCTAATGTACCAAAACCGTGAGCATCGTCCACCAACATTCTAAATTTATATTTCTTTTTAAGAGCGGCTATTTCTTTCAGTTTACCTTGCTGTCCTCTCATACCGAAAACACCTTCTGTAATCAGCAAAATACCGCCACCTGTTTCTTCTGCTACTTTTGTAGCTCTTTGTAGGTTTTTCTCTACACTTTCTATATCATTGTGGCGATAAGTAAATCTCTTACCCATATGAAGGCGAACTCCGTCTATAATACAAGCGTGAGAGTCTACATCGTAAACAATAACATCATTTTTTGATACCAAAGCATCTATAATGGATACCATACCTTGATAGCCAAAGTTTAGCAAATAAGAAGCCTCTTTACCTACAAACTCTGCCAACTCTTGCTCCAACTGCTGGTGATAAGGCGTTTCGCCAGACATTGCTCTAGCTCCCATAGGGTAAAACATACCGTATTCCTCTGCTGCTTTGGCATCAGCTTCTTTTACTTCTGGGTGATTGCAAAGCCCTAAATAGTCGTTTGCACTCCAAAAAATAACTTCTTTACCCTGAAATTTCATTCTAGGACCTATAGGACCTTCTAATTTTGGGAACACAAAATAGCCTTCTCCATAATCAGCAAACTGACCAAGTGGACCAGGATTTTGTTTTATTCTATCAAAAATATCCATTGATTTATTTTTATAAAAATTTTAAGGTACAAATTTAGCTAAAAAATAAAAACTTCCATAAGATATAGAAGGTTTTATTAGTATTTTAACACTTTGATTTTTATTACTAAAGGAGAAAGTAACTTAAATAACAACTGTTTTTTATTTCAAAATATATTTCTTCAACACTTCTTTTTCAGCTACTATTTTGGGAACTTTCTCAACATATTCAATTTGAAATCCGTCTATCAAGTCTTCATTTTTTAACTCAAAATCTAATCCATTGATGATATGCTTCTGAAAAAAGTATGCTATATCTTTATCAAGGTATTTTTGTGCAATTTCTAAAAACAGTTCATCGGTAAACTTTCTGTTTTCAGTTGTGCAAATTTTTAAAATATCCCTCATTAAATCGTCTAAAGATTTTGTACAATTACTTTTCTTTAAAATTTGATTGTCTAGCCAAAAAGCAAAAATAGCTCCTCTTCTGTAAGGTATTTTTTCTACATTTTCGCTCTTCCAAAAGTCATCTTTAATTACATAGTTTGGTTTGTTTCTTTCTGGATTCTCCCAATGCGCTTTTATAACTTCTGTGTTAAAACTATCAAGCCACTCCTTCAAAGTTAGGTCGTTATTTCGCAGTCTATTTTTGTAAGCATAATAATCTGTAAATCCTTCACTGAACCAATAATTTAGTTCTTCGTGTTTTATTGAAATTTTACCACCAATCCAATCGTGCATCATTTCGTGATTGAAAACATATTTCATTGTAGAAAAATCATTAAAAGGATTGTTTGATGACCGAATGATAAACCCGTTTTTAATCCCTGTCCCTGTAAGGCCTTGTCCTTTATAAATACTGTCAGTTTTTGTGATGGTTGGTGTGATGATAACCGTGTAATAATCAAAATCATTGTCCTTCCAAAATTCTCTTTGAGTTGGAATTGTCTTTTTTAATGCTTCAAAAAGGTTGTCATCAGTATATTCTCCTAACCATTTTCCTCTAATTGCAAAATACACTGGTTTCTTCAAATAATTAAATGATTTAATTCTATAATCACCGCCAACAAATAGTGAATGATAAAATTCGCTCCAAAGTTTTACTTTTAGGTTTTGTTTTAATTGTTGTGAACCAAATGTGTTATGAATGAGGAAGTTTTTAGGAAAATTCAACCATTCAATATTTGCAGTAATTTTTGGGTCGTCAATTTTTCCATCAAATATTTCTTCAGGTACAATGAAAAGACTTTGCCCTAAAATATGGAAATATTCCTTTTGTAAAATTGGTCTATATCCAGATTTAAAACCTTCCTCTTTTATATCTTGAATGATGCGATATGAAAAACTAATACTTTTTTCTTTTGGATGATAAACAACAATTCTACTACTATCCGCTACAATTTTAAATTTGTATTTAGGGTTTTCTTTTTCTACCAATTTCAAACAATTTGTAAGGTTGGTTTCTCCCCAAACTTCATTTGAATATTGAAAATATGTAGAATCAGACGCTTTCTTTGAAGAAAATGAAACTTTTATTTTTAAACCTTCATTTTGAAGATTTTCTGAATAAAATACTTTGTAATTTACTTTGGTTTGTCCAAATGACAACGATATTGTTAAAATTAGGATTAAAAATATAAGACCTTTTTTCATTTATTTATTTGGTTTTTATTTGTCGTAAAATAAGTATAATGGCTAATCCTAAATCTCCCTTTTCAACCTAAAACTTCCGTTCTATAACATAATCTAGCATCAAATTGAGCGAAGTCTTGGCTTCAGAATCTGGAAATTCCTCTAGTATATCTTTTGCCTTTTGCTGAAAATCTTTCATAACACCCATAGCATAATCTAACCCACCCGACTGTTTCACAAAATCAATCAGTTCTTTAACTCTCTTTGGATTATGATTGTGGCGTTTTATGGTATCAAAGTAGTATTTACGGTCTTTTTCGTTGGCACTTTTTAAAGTATAGATAAGTGGAAGTGTCATTTTCTGTTCCTTTATATCTATCCCTACTGGTTTTCCTATGATATTTTTAGATAAATAATCAAACAAGTCATCTTTTATTTGAAATGCCATTCCGGTGTAAGTTCCGAAATCTCGCATCTTTTTAGCCATAGTTTCATCTACACCATTGGACAAAACTCCTATCTCGCAACAAGCTGCTATCAGAGTGGCTGTTTTCTGTCTGATAATTTCATAATAAACTTCCTCTGTAATATCTAGTTTCCTAGCTTTTTCTAACTGAAGTAACTCTCCTTCAGACATTTCTCTAATGGTGGTAGATATTACGGATAGTAAATCAAAGTCTTTATTGTCAGTAGATAACAACACTGATTTAGACAAAAGATAATCTCCCACCAAAACGGCTATTTTATTCTTCCATAAGGCATTGATTGAAAAGAAGTTTCGTCTTTTGAAACTTTCGTCCACCACATCATCGTGCACCAGCGTTGCGGTATGGATAAGCTCTATCATAGAAGCTCCTCTGTAAGTTTTCTCATTAACATCACCTACGAGCTTGGCACACAGAAACGCAAACATCGGACGCATCTGCTTGCCTTTAGTAGTTACAATAAAGCGAGTTACCTTATCCAACAAAGGTACTTTACTCTGCATAGACTCATAAAACTTCTGTTCAAAAAGTTTCATTTCCGCACCAATTGGTCGCTTTATTTCCTCTACAATATTTGCCACAGATTACTTAAATATTATTAAATTATGCTACAAATATAAGCTATTTCAGTTTATTATAAGGCACAAAATACAGCGGTTGTTTTACATCTTTTATTTTGGTTTTGAAACGCTCTCCAGAAATGTAAAGACCTTTTTCTGTAGCGGTAATCCCTTCTATTTGACCCAATTTGAAACTCATACCTAAATAATATTTCTGTGGTTTAGCTTCAAAAAATCTGTTTGGAGCTGTTTCTTGAAATACCGTAAGATAAACTTCCGCCTTTTTGGTATAACCTATAATGTAAAGTTTACCATCTTTGTAGGTAGCATCAGTAGCCAAATAGCCCAGCGGATACTCCTCCAGAAGAACCGCAGGTTGTCTTTCTTCCGTATCGGTTTTTATTTCGTAATGTCTTGTATTATAGCTAGCCCACTCTTTAGAAAAGATTTGGATATTGCCTTGATGGTAAATCATAGATTCAGCATCAAAGTTATTTTTCCTATTAAGTGGAACAAATTCTTCTTGGTTAGGATAATAGAACCTCAACATTTTCTCGTACTTAAGAGATGGCTCTCCATCGTGAAACGGAATTTTGTACACCATTAGATTACTTCTAGTCCCCATATTGTTCCCAAAATCGCCAATGTAAAGGTTTTTACCATCGGTGCTAATGGCTTCCCAATCAAAATTGGTAGCATTAGTGGATATTTTTTTAACATCGCCATTCTCTCTATCAATTTCGTAAATATCTGCCGAGTTCCCACTATCATTAAAGGATAGTAATTTCCCTTCTATTTCTGTAAGCCCCGAAGTTTCATTAAGTTGTTTGTCTAGAGTAGCTACTTTGTATTTTTTAAGTTTTAGAAATTTAAGGTCTTGTGCATTGGCATTGTAAAAACCTAAAAATACTAGAATGATAAGAATGATTTGTTTTCTGAACATCTATGAAATAATTTAACTTTGTGGTACAAAATTAAGAAAAAAGAACCTATGAAAATAGATAAGATTAACATTCGTGTTTACGGCATCTGCCTGAATAGTGAATCCGAAATTTTAGCTTTGGAAGAAAAATATGTTGGCGAAGACCTCACTAAACTCCCTGGTGGTGGACTAGAATACGGAGAAGGACTGCTAGATTGCCTCCGAAGAGAATTTTGGGAAGAATTAAATTTAACAGTAGAATCAGCCCAACATTTCTACACACAGGAAGATTTTCTAGTTTCTAAGTTCAGAGATAACGAACAATTACTTACAGTCTATTATTTGGTAGAAATAGAAGATTTAACATCGCTAAAAATAAAAGAGCCTAGTATAGAAAACATCAAATGGGTAGCTCTAAAAGACCAATGCCCTTTTAAGCTCCCCATTGATAAAAGAGTTTTTGAAAAACTAAAACATTATTAACTTATAATTAAAACTACTTTCTGCTATGGCATTTTAATATCATTTCGTTACTTTTGTAGCAAACTATTTATCAATGATAACACCACTCACTACCGCTGAGGAGCAACTAATGCAAGTTGTATGGGAATTACAAGGAGCTTTCCTTAAAGACATTGTGGAAGCCTATCCAGAACCCAAACCTCACCAAAACACCATTTCTACCTTCCTTAAAATATTAGTAGAAAAGAGATTCATAAGCACAGAGAAAGAAGGTCGGATTTTTTTCTACAAAATAGAAATTTCTAAACAGGAATATGAGCTTTTCTTACTCAAAAATTTTGTAGAAACTTATTATATCAATAACAAAAAACTCCTTATAGAAAGGCTTTTAAACGAAGAACTCATCACTACCAAAGACCTTTCTAAATTCTGTAAAAAAGAAAAAAAGAAGAAGAAAAAAAAGAAAGAAAAATAAAACCTACCTCGATGTTAGCCGTATGAGATATACCACAGAACTCAAAAACTTCTTTTCTAGTCAATATTTATATGCTGGGGTAAGAATTTCTTTGGCTATTGTTATACCGTCTATTATTTTTAGCTATTTAGGAGTTTTCAAAGATTTCTTCCTATTTCCTTTAGGTACGAGTTTTATTGCCTTGGTAGATTTACCTGGCTCATTCGTGAGAAGACGAAACACTTTAATTGCTGCCATCATTGCTTTTTTAGTGGTATCTACTACCGCTAGCTTGCTCAAAGATTATAGTCTGCTGGTGTTTTTAGAAATTATCATTTTTGGAATGTTTTTCAATATGATAGGAGTCTATGGTGCTAGACTGGCTTCCGTTGGTGGACTTTCTTTGGTGGTATTAGCTATTTTTATTGACGGACATCTTACTGGCAATCATATAGTTAAAAGCCTGTTTATCTTCACACTAGGAACGCTTTGGTACTTACTTTTATTACTATTACTATCTAGACTACAACCTTATAAACTCGCCAAACAACTCGTAGGCGAAAATTACTTAGAACTCGCTAAGTTCTTAGAACAGAAGTCTAAATTCTATTCCAAAGATTCAGATTTAGACCAACTGGTGACACAACTTACCACGCAACAAATTTTCATTAAAAATATTCAGGAAGAAACAAGGGAGCTCCTTTTCAAAACTAGAAAGTTTGTTAATGAATCTACCACTGCTAGCCGACTTTTAATGATGAATTTCATTAGTAGTATTGATTTGTACGAAAAACTCCTCACTTCCGATAATGATTATTCTAAAATAAGACAATTTTTTGGCAACGAAGAAGTATTTAACAAGATACAAAGAATGCTGTTTATACTTTCCATTGAGCTTAAAAATATTGGTATAAGCATACAAACAAGCAGCACTCCAAAACCAAAACACGCTCTTACACTAGAGTTAGAAGATTGCTTTAACATCTACTTTGATTTAAGAAACCAGAAGCTATCGGCAGAAACTTTAGACTATTTCTTACTCCTGCGACAAAGTATGATGAGACTAGCGGAACTTACTGAAAGTATCAATCAGATTTACAAAGTTTCATCACAAGATACCAAACTCGCTAAGAGTTTATCTTCTGGATTGGATTTATCAAAATTTCTACCAAATGAAAATCCTATCAATTTTAAGGTGTTTAAAAACAATCTTTCCTTAGATTCTGCACAATTTAGATACTCTATTAGAGTAACTATAGCTATGCTGATAGGCTACGCAGTTTCTAAAATAGAAGCTCTCAGCATAGGACACTCTTACTGGATTCTCATTACTATTGTCGCCATTATGCGTCCTGCATACAGCATTACTAAAAGCAGAAATCTTCTTAGACTTTATGGCACTTTAGTAGGTGCTTTTTTAGGAACAGCGGCTATCTATTGGGTTACCCACCCCGTTGCACAAGTTTCCGTATTATTTGTTTCTATGGTATTCTGCTTTGCAACTTTCAGAACACGCTATTTTTGGGCAGTTCTTTTCATGACGGTTTATATCTTTTTGGCATTCAACTTTTTAAATCCAGGCAACTTTGAAACTATCTTAAAGGATAGAATTATAGATACTATCATCGCTGGGATTATCGCTCTTTTCACTTCGTACTTTATCTTTCCTGTTTGGGAACACACCCAGAACCAAACCCTTATGCTCAATGCCATCAACCATAACAAAGCCTATTTTGAAGAAATTATAAAAACGCTACAGCACAAAAATATTACCGATGAAAAATACCGTTTGCTGAGAAAAAATGCGACCATTGCTTTGGCCAATTTATCCGACAATTTCCAAAGAATGTTATCTGACCCCAAAAACCAGCGAAAAAAGCTAGAACATATCCATCAATTCGTTAATACCTCACATCTATTAACGGCTTATATTGCTTCTTTATCACAATACGCTAAAACCAAGAAGGATTATCCTGAAATAGATTTTGAAGCGTGGAACACCAAAATAAATGCTGAACTAAGCAAAATAGAAATCGCTCTAAATAATGAATTCTACGATGAAACATTAGATGAGCAAAGCCAACTGACACCTGAAGATTATGTACACCAACTTCTAAACAAAAGGAAAACAGAAATATCCGAAAACGAGTTTTATAATATACGAGATTCTAAAAAGGTAACTTACCTCACCGAACTTAAAAGCATACAAGAACTCCTAGAACTGATTTTCAGTACCGCCAAAAAACAAAGAAAAGTAAGTTTAGAACTAAGAAAGTATTACACTTCTTCTACTACGGCTAAGTAATAATCTTCATCTATAACTTCCAACTTTGCTCTGTATATATCTGCACTATCGGTTGGGCTATTAAGCACTTTACACTCCACTGAAGATAGGTTATCCAAAGAAAAAGGCAGCACTTCGTAATGTTCTCTAAAAGACCAATATTTAGCCGAATGAATTTTATATAAACTCTCCTTAATCGTCCATAGTGCCGTCAGATAAGATTCTTCATCTTCGGAAGAAACCCAAAGTTTTTCGGAAGGATAGAGTATTTTCTCCTTTAAACGAACTAATTTATCAGATTTCTTTTCTATATCCACACCTATTTTTCTAGGAGCGATTGCCAAAACTGCATAAGGATATGAATGACTGATTGAAATAAATGCAGACGAAGGCTCTAAATAAGGCGTTCCGTCCTCCAAATAAAGCAACTGATGGCAAGGCAATGCCGAATTGAGCATTCTCCTTACCATCAGTCGTTCGTATTGTTTTTTTAGTGATATTTTAGATTGAGTATCTATTTCCTCACTCCATACCTCTTTTTGTTCATCGTGTTTCCAAACTAAAACGGCTGTTTCTTTCGTAGAAAACTCTTTATAAAGAGGCATGTATCAATTTTATATTTTAAAACATTATCACAATAAGATAAGTAATCCCCGCTACTATCGCACTAATTGGGATTGTAAGTATCCATGCCCAAAGCAAACTCACTGTAACACCCCAACGCACGGCAGAAACTCTCTTTGTAAGACCAACCCCGATAATAGACCCAGTAATCGTGTGGGTAGTAGATACAGGAATACCAAAATGGTCAGTCAAAAATAAAGTAACCGCACCTGCTGTTTCTGCACTTACTCCTTCTAAAGGCGTTACCTTCGTGATACGAGTTCCCATTGTTTTTACAATTTTCCAACCACCACTCATAGTTCCTAACGCAATAGCCACAAACGATGCTAGCGGAACCCACACATAGTCTTTTGCAAAATAGTTAAATCTATCACTAGGAAGCATTTGTGTGTATATATCCGTACCGCCTACCATATCTACATGGTAGAAAATCACCGCTGCTCCGATAATCCCCATTACCTTTTGAGCATCATTAAGACCATGCCCTAAGCTAAACAAAGCTGAAGAAACTAACTGAAGTTGTTTAAACGCTTTTTCTGCTTTATGAGGATTAGATTTTTTACAAATATTGATGATGATAAGTGTAATAATAATAGATACTACCATACCAATAAACGGTGCCATAAAAATAAATAAGAATATTGGTATTACCTTACTGTATTTTACTACATCTTGAGAAAACAACTGTTTAAAAGCCAGTTTCATTGTTTCGAAAGTAGACAATTCTGGTTGTGCTGATACAATCTCATGATAATCCAAAACCAAAGCGTGCATAAGAGCGGCTCCTAAAAACCCACCTATAAGCGTATGTGAAGAAGATGATGGTATCCCAAACCACCAAGTTAGAAGATTCCAAGCGATGGCTGCTATCAATCCTGAAAAAATCACTTCCAGATTGATGAAGTCTTCGTTCACCGTCTTGGCAATAGTGTTACCTATCTTAAACTCTCCTACAATGTAGAAGGCGATAAAGAAAGCGGCAAAATTCCACACAGCAGCCCAAAGCACTGCTTGAAAAGGAGTTAAAACTTTAGTAGAAACAATAGTTGCTATAGAGTTAGCGGCATCGTGAAAGCCATTGATATAGTCAAAAATAAGTGCTAACGCAATAATGACAATCAACAGTATAGGAAAATCCATACTTTTTTTGTTTTAAGTTAATTAAAAAACCTCTAAGCGTATTTAATAATAATGTTATCCAAGATATTAGCTACATCTTCAGCCTTATCTGTTACCTCCTCTAGGTAGTTAAGCACTTGGCTTACCTTAATAACATTGATAGGATCTCCAGACTCAAACAGCTTTATCATCGCTTGGCTATGTACATCATCAGCAATGTTCTCAATGCTATTTATTTTGATAGTAGCCTCTTTAACCGCTGCTGGATTTTTAAACTCTTTAAGGTTTTCTATTGCTACTTTTATTTGTAAGCAAGATTTATGAATGAGCAATGAAAGTTCTTGGAATGCATTAGTTTCAGGGCTTTTGTATAAGAATATATACTTTGCAGAAGCATAGATATAGTCTGCAATATCATCTAAACCACTTGCTAAATAACGGATATCTTCTCTATCAAAAGGCGTAATAAAGTTTTTACCTAGTTCTACATAAATTTCGTGAGTAATATTATCATTTTGATGTTCAAAATCACTCATTTTCTTTAATAAAGAATCATCATTGATATCAAAATCTTTAATACCTTCATGGAATAATCTAGACATTTCCACTAAGTTATCAGCTACTTTATCAAACAGCACAAAAAACACTTTATCTTTCGGCTGAAAAGCTTTGAATATATTACCTATTCCCATTTTATTTTTATTTTACAGGTGGCAAATATCTGCATAAACTCGGAACTAGAGAAATTCTAATGTTAATTTTTCTTAACATTTGATAAAAATCATCACATAATCATTTTAAGGTACGTCTTATTTTTCCAATTTCTAAGGACATCCGTCACATAACTTTCTAACTAACAAGTATCTTCTGAATTAATAAATGGGAAAACTATCACAAATGCTTAATAAAAATTTAATCTACTTATAAACATATAATGCTAACTTTGGCAATAAACATTAAATACTAACAGATTATGAAAAAAATTCTTTTAGCCGTATTTCTAATGGCAACGGTAACAGTGAGTAAAGCCCAGTCAATTTTAGGAAAATATGAACAATCTGCATTAGATGCTCCTGATGAATATAAGCACAGTGAAGATGATGTAGTAATTACTAGAGATGCCAAAGCATCAAAGAAAATATGGATAGCCAACCTCATTCCCAATAGTAGATTTTATGCCATACTAGATACAAAAGGTGAGAGAGGTTCGAGCTACTCTGTACCAAAACAAACTGCAGGTTCGTATAGAATAAACTTAGGGTGCATCGTTTTTAATAATGATGACGAAGATGGTGGAAGATTAACCATATCTCTAAACAATAAAGCGGATTGTTTAGATAATTATGGACCTGTAAGTGTAGGAAAAGATGGTGTGAGTGTAGGCGGAATAAAAATTGGAAGTAATGGAACCGTACGTGCCAAAGGTGTGGATATAGGAAGAAATCGCATAAAGGTAGATGCCAAAGAGGTAATAGTAGGAATCCAGTACATAGGACATAAAAAATAGAATATAAAACAAAATATTGCCACCTAATAGGGAATTATTATTTATTATCCCTAGAAAGGTGGCAATATCTTTTTTAGACGGATATACTTCTGTCTGTACTATTAGTTAGAATACTTCGCTCTTAATTCTTTCGCTGTTTCTACCATCGCTACAAGAGCGGCTTTGGTTTCTTCCCAATGGCGTGTCTTAAGCCCACAGTCTGGGTTTACCCAAAGTTGTTCTTTAGGGACTACCGCTACTGCTTTATCCATCAGTCCAGACATCTCCTCAACCGAGGGTACACGAGGCGAATGGATATCGTACACACCAGGACCTATCTCGTTAGGATACTTAAAATCTGCAAATACATCTAAAAGCTCCATTTGCGAACGAGAACACTCTATCGTAATCACATCGGCGTCCATATCAGCGATATTAGAAATAATATCGTTGAACTCCGAGTAGCACATATGGGTATGTATCTGGGTAGCATCTTGCACTCCCGAAGCAGAAATACGAAAAGCTCTAATTGCCCACTGCAGATAATCTTGCCAATCTTTTTTTCTTAACGGCAAACCTTCTCTAATTGCAGGTTCATCTATCTGAATCACTTTAATACCCGCCTTTTCTAAATCTACCACTTCGTCTCTAATTGCTAAAGCAATTTGGGTACAAGTAGCAGAACGAGGCTGGTCGTCCCTTACAAAAGACCATTGCAAAATAGTAACAGGACCCGTAAGCATACCCTTTACAGGAACTTCCGTTAAAGACTGGGCAAACTTAGACCAACGCACCGTCATTGGTACTGGGCGAGATACATCTCCAAAGATAATAGGTGGCTTTACACAACGAGAGCCATAACTCTGCACCCAACCAAACTTAGTAAATACAAAACCTTCTAGCTGCTCTCCAAAGTATTCCACCATATCATTACGCTCAAACTCCCCGTGAACTAGCACATCTATACCTGCGTCCTCTTGAAAACGGATAGACTCTTCTATCTCCTTCTCCAAAAGCCCATCATACTCTGCTTGGGTTAGCTGTCCTTTTTTAAACTGTGCTCTCCAGCTACGAACTTCTGGAGTCTGCGGGAACGAGCCTATAGTAGTTGTAGGGAACAATGGTAAATTTAACGACTGATGTTGTAGCTCTCTACGATGAGCAAAAGTACTATTACGCTGCGCCTCTTTATCTGTAATCTTAGAAAGACGCTCCTTAACCCCTTTGTTATGAATAAGCTCTGATACCTTTCTACTTTCTGCGGCTTTTTTATTTTCTGCTATAAGTTTTTGTGCCGATTCTGAAACTACCCCATTAACGATAGAAGTAAGTGTAGCCACCTCGGTAACTTTTTGTTTAGCAAACGCCAACCACTGTTTAATTTCTGGGGTCAAGACAGCTTCGTTATCCTCCAGCTCCAAATTACAAGGCGAATGTAATAATGACGACGAACTTGCGACAAATACACGCTCTGCTCCTAACTTTTCTTTAGCTTTATTGATAAGCGTAAGCGAATCTTCAAAATCATTTTTCCATACATTTCGTCCGTTTACCACCCCTACCGATAAAATCTTATCCTCTGGGAACTTGTCTAAAACAAGCTCTAATTGCTGCGGTGCTCTCACCAAGTCGATATGGAGTGCCTTTGTAGGAAGAGAAAGTGCTAACTCTAAATTATCTCCCAAGGCTTCAAAATAAGTAGTTAAAATAATCTTGAGCTTAGGAAACTCTTCTTGAAACTTCTGATAAACCTCTCTATAGGCTTTCTGTGCCTTCTCATCTAAATCTAATACCAATAGAGGCTCATCTATCTGCACCCACTCTACCCCTGCCTCTTGCAGCTCGGCTAAAATCTTACGATAAACCTCCAGTAGAGAAGGTAACAACTCTAGACGGTGGAAACCTTCCTCCTTCTCTTTACCTAATAAAAGATAAGTTACAGCCCCTATCAAAACTGGTTTAGTTTCAATCCCTAAATCTTTTGCCTCTTTGTAATACTCTAGAGCAAAGTTCTTACGCAACGAGAACGATTGGTCTTTAGTAAATTCAGGAACGATATAGTGATAATTAGTATCAAACCACTTGGTCATTTCCATTGCAGTAATATCTATCCCCTCCTTCTGATACCCCCTAGCCAAAGCAAAATACAGTTCTAAATCTGTTTTTTTAGCTTTTTCTAACTCCAAATAACGCGTAGGGATAGCATTAAAGCTAAAAGTAGCATCTAATACTTGGTCGTACAACGAAAAATCGTTAGACGGAACCAAATCTACTCCTGCCTCTTGTTGCAGTTTCCAGTTGTGAGTACGAATTTCTTTCGCTACCTTCTGTAGCTCGTCTTCGGTTATCTTACCTGCCCAAAATTGCTCATTAGCCTTTTTGAGTTCTCTTTTCTCCCCAATACGAGGATACCCTAAAATGTTTGATTTTACCATGTTTATTAGTATTTCATTTATTACACGCAAACAAAGTTCTGTAAAAAAATAGAATAAAAAAAATTTTTTTACTGTAAAATTTTAAAATCACACTATTTTAACACAACATTTACTATAATATACAGATAAAAATACACACATACACCCAAAATAATAGTAAAATATCTAACCTTATTTATTTAGTAAATCTGAAGGTAGTTCACTCGTACGAGTGAAGAGGCTTCGCCTTAGGCAGTGAAGTGCCTTCCCCTTATAAGAGGAATGCCCTTCCTTAGTGATAAGGAAGGGCATTCGTTATTAGAAGTACCAAAAATACACTACACAATAGTAATAGGCGTGTTTAGAGTTTCGGTTCTTGGCTCTTTTAATAAAACAGAACCTTTACTACTTTGTGTGGTGATGCTTAGCTCGTAATTACCTGCCCCCAAATCCGAAGACACAAGGATAAGTAGCCTTGATGGCTCGTTGATTACGATACTATCTTTAGCCAACTTGACCTCGTTTTGAGTGTCTAAGTTTTTAAAGATGATGCCGTTCTTAGGGTTGTCCCCGTCTATTTTAATGAATATGCCTTTGATTTCCGCATTCTTACCTTTGATGAGTGTACCATCTGCTTTGCCAGTGGCTTTGTAGGTAATGCTAAACACACTCATTGGGCTGGATTGCTCGCCTAAGATCTCTACTTTGGTATCGTTGGCATAACGATTTTTGTTTTAATGATAAAAGCCTAAAAATTTTCTAAATAATCTAACACATACCTCCCTCTCAAAGTCTTTATAACACTAATTTATTTATCAGAAAATATTTGTCCTAAAATAATCCCCGCCGCCATAGATACATTAAGACTTTCTGTAGCTCTGTGATTGCCAAAACGAGGAATAGTGATATTCCGTTTCATCAATCGTTCTACGCTAGGTCGCATTCCGTTGCCTTCGTTTCCTAACACTAGATTGAACTTTTTGGGAAAATTAGTTTTGTATAGATTTTCGCCCTCCATATCTGTACCGATATTTTCTGCAGGAGAATTCAATAAAAATTGTTCTATATCACTATACACCACATTCACTCTAGTAAAAGAGCCCATGGTAGCTTGTATTACTTTGGGGTTGTAAACATCTACGGTATCTGTACTACAGACTATCTGCTCTATGCCAAACCAATCCGCCAAACGGATAATAGTCCCTAAATTACCTGGGTCTTGAAGCCCATCTAAAACTAAATTAATATTGTTATCTTCTGTGATTTTTGGAGTAGGCAAATAACAAACCGCTAAACTATCTTTAGGAGTTTTAAGAAAACTCACCTTTTTTAGTTCCTTTTCCGTAATGGGAACTAAAACATCAGCTAAAAATTCTATTCCATCACTATTTACAGAGTAAACAGACTCTATTTCTATATTGGTGTTTTTTAATTCTTTGATGATTTTGTTACCTTCAACCAAAAACAAATTGTATTTTTGTCTGAATTTTTTCTTATCCAAAGATTGTAAAATTTTAACTTTATGACTCGTAAGCATATCAGAAAATATTTTCAAAAGTATTATTTATTTTCCGCACTTGCAATTCTACTTGCTTTTTTGTACGCTTGTAGTAGCACCAAAAAAGTACCTCACGGTGAAGCCTTACTTACGAAAAACACTATAATTTACGAAGATAAAAAGCTATTTGCCAGCGAAATATCTAATTACATACAACAGAAACCTAATAAGAAAGTTCTTTTTGTGGTTCCGTTTGGATTATGGCTTTATAATGCTGCTAATCCTAAATA
Source organism: Riemerella anatipestifer ATCC 11845 = DSM 15868 (assembly GCF_000252855.1). Taxonomy (NCBI): domain Bacteria; kingdom Pseudomonadati; phylum Bacteroidota; class Flavobacteriia; order Flavobacteriales; family Weeksellaceae; genus Riemerella; species Riemerella anatipestifer. The sequence continues at coordinate 712,804 of NC_017045.1, forward strand.
TGATACTATTCTCACAGAATATATGACCTACCCTAACCAAATGAGAAATCAGAGTTTGAGGGACTCTCTATTTGTTAAATACGGTCACCCTGAATATGTAGGAAAATCTTTAACCGTAGACCGTTTTCTACACACCGTAGGCGAAGCTCCTAAAATTTTGGAGCAAGGAAAAACCATTGCTAGTGCAAAAAATATGAGGCAATTTATGCGTTATAGAGGTTATTGGGACGCCAAGGTGGATTACAAACAAGATATTGATACTGCAAAACAAAAAGCCCAAGTAACTTATAAGCTCACCTTTAACGAGCCGACAAAAATAAAAAACTATTATTACTCTATCCCAGATAGCAATATTAGGGGGATTTATGAAGGGGAATTTCATAAAAGTAAAATAAAAACAGGAGATATTCTTGATCAAAAAAAATTGGAAGAGGAAGTCAAAAGAATTACCGAGCGTATGAGAGAGATGGGCTACTATAGTTTCAATAGAACTAATGAGGAAATTTACTTTACCGCAGATACACTAGAAAGCAACAAAAGTGTACCTCTCACAATGGATATACATAAAGGTAATAAGAATAGTCCTTATAAAAAAACAACTATAGGAAAGGTAGACGTATTCGTTGTAAACCACATTAGTGACACCCTAAATACTCAACCGTACCGTTTTGATAAACTCTCTGAAGACGACAGTGTAAGAATACACAAACTTGACCAACAATATACAACCCGCTCTCTATGGCTCCCCACCATTCTTAAAAGTGGAGAAGTTTACAAGCAAAAATGGCTAGACCTTACTAAAAGGAACATCAATGCGATGAATAATTTCAGTATTATAGATTACAAAGAAAGTTTAAGAAAAAATAACGACAGTATTTTAGATGTAAGGTATATCTTAAAACCACTTTCTAAATACGAGTTTAAAGCCGCCTTTGATGCTCATTATTCTCAAATATTAAACTTTGGTTTCTCTCCTTCTATAGAGCTTATTACAAGAAATGTATTTGGTGGTGCAGAAAATCTATCTACAAGTTTTTCAGGTATTATTGGTACTACCAAAAACGGCAAAGACCCTGGTAAAATATTCAACGCTTACGAACTTTCTGCACAGATGGCTCTTAATATCCCAAGGCTTTTACTCCCTTTTAAACACCACAAATTAATTCCTAAACGCTATTCTCCCACAACTTCTATTGTTTTAGGAACTTCTGTACAGAATAACATTGGTATGGATAGAATTAACTTTAATGGAAGTCTCAACTATACTGCTAATGTAAATGATGTGGTTTCTCACAGACTTTCTCTATTCAACACACAGCTAAGTTTAACTAGAAATAAAGACAGCTATTATGACCTATTCCGTGGAGATAATGAGGCAAGACAAAATATCTTTAATCTGTATCAGGCTTTTAACCCCTCCTATGATACAAATGCCTATCCCTACGATGAAGTTTCTAAAACTATAATTTCCGATGGAACCTTTTTAAGCTCTTTAAATACAGAGAATAGAAATATGTATAATACATTCTTACAGTCGCTACTTAATAGAGATAGACAGACGCAAAATATACTTATTTCTTCTCTAAACTATCAGTTTTTATACAACGAAATTGGTAAAGAATACTACAAACATCCATTCTATTTTAATGGAAAAATGGAATTTGCAGGAAACCTCATTAGTTTACTCGGAAAAACCAAAGATTCCAAAAGTATTTTAACCAACAACGAAAAAACAATATTCGATATTCCTTATTCACAGTTTGCAAAGTTTGATGCCGATGTGAGAAAATACCTTAACATCAATTCAAAATCTACACTTGTTTTTAGGCAGTTTATTGGAGTAGGTATTCCTTATGGAAACTCAACCAATATGCCATTTGTGAGATCTTATTTTAATGGAGGCTCTAATGATATTCGTGCGTGGATTGCCTTTGGGGGGCTTGGTCCTGCCGATTCTCAAATAAATGAAAAAGTAAGGTCTTTTATTATGGGAAATGTAAAACTAACTTCTAATATAGAATACAGATTCCCTATAAATAATATGTTTGAAGGGGCTTTGTTTACAGATGCAGGAAACATTTGGTCGCTTAAAGATACAGGATTAGGAGATGCCTTTAAGTTCAATAAATTTTATAAACAGCTAGGCGTTGGTAGTGGCTTTGGGGTAAGAATAAATGTTGCCTATGTTACCCTCAGAGTAGATTTTGCCTACAAAATGTACGACCCTAACCAACCAGAAGGAGAACGCTGGAGAATCAATAAGATACAACCACTTAAACCTACACTCAACTTTGCCTTTGGTTATCCGTTCTAAAGACGATAATAATATTTAATAAAAAAATCGGTTGTCAATTATTACACAACCGATTTTTATTTATTTTGAACCTATCATCACTTTATTTTGTACTTCGATAGACTCTTCGTGAATAGCTTTAAATATTTTTTCTATAAAATCCTGACTCATACCCGTTTCATCAGCTTTTTTCCTAGCATACTCCGTAATTTCTTTCCATCTTTCGGGTTGGAAAATAGCAATATTATTTTCTTTCTTTAAAGTCCCTATTTTCTCCGATATTCGCATTCGGTTAGAAAGAAGTTCCATCAACTGAAAGTCTATATCAGAAATTAAAGCCCTATGTTTCCCCATATCATCTTCGTAGCCAGAAATATCCGAAGTCCTTACCTTTAAACGACTTATCATTTCATCTAAAACCGATGGCGTAATCTGTTGTGAAGCATCGCTCCACGCCTTATCTGGTGTACAATGAGTTTCTATCATCGCTCCTTCGTAGCCTACATTAAGTGCTTCTTGAGTAATATCAAACAAACCTTCTCTATTCCCACAAATGTGTGAAGGGTCCACAAACATTGGTATATTAGGAAACTGATTTTTAAAATCTAATGCGATATGCCAGTTAGGTATGTTACGATATTGCGTTTTCTGATAAGTAGAAAACCCTCTATGGATTGCTCCTAAATTTTTAACATCTTGTGCCAAAAGCCTCTCTAAAGCACCCACCCACAAAGCTAAATCTGGATTAACAGGGTTCTTAACCAACACAGGTTTATCTGTCCCCTTTAGAGCCACCGCAATTTCTTGTACCGTAAAAGGATTTACCGTAGAACGAGCTCCTACCCAAAGAATATCTACATCTGCCTCCAAAGCCGCATATACATGGTGAGCATTAGCCACTTCGGTAGCGGTTTTAAAGCCAAATTCTTCTTTAACTTTTTTAAGCCAGCTAAGCCCTATTACCCCTACTCCTTCAAATGAGCCTGGTTTAGTTCTTGGCTTCCAAATACCTGCACGGAAAACATCTATCTTTGTATTAGCTTCTTTAATTCCTCTTGCTGTTTCTAGCATCTGCTCCTCACTTTCTGCACTGCAAGGTCCTGCTATCACCATTGGCTGCGGATAGTTTTGCAACCAATCGTTTTTTAAATCTCTTAAATTCATTGTATTTACACTTAATTAAAATCAAACTGCATCAGTTCCTGCAAGTCTTTCAATAATGGATTTACCTCCACCATTTTATTAAATAAATCTCGTTTCGTTTCTTTTTTAATGATTACTCGCTCCGCTTTTTCAAAATCAAACTTCACACGATAATTATTAAACTTATGCTTAAAATCATTAAAAAACTGAGGACTAACCTTCTCAAACTCTACCCTAGCCGATTCAGATGTATATCTGATACAAATCTTATTTTCTTCTGCTTTTTCTATGGTAAAATTTTGTACGGCATTAAAGGTTACCATATCCTCACGAGCTAATTTTTTCAAAAAATGTTTCCATTCTTTTTGTAAATCGGTTTCACTAAAATGTCCATCTGGTAGCTCCTCTTCTTTTATTTCCTCTTCTACCTGTAGCTCTTCTGTTTTGTTTATAGCCTCTTTAATGCTAAATGAAGACTTTACAGATTCTTTCAAAATAGGCTCTTTAGCCTTTTTGATTTCTATCTCTGGTACTTCGGAAATGTTTTTGGAATTTTCTTTATGAACTGTGGAAGCCTTTTCACTAGCTTTCTGAACTGCTCCTTCTTTAACGAGAGGTGCTAAAATCAGAAACTTTTTTTTTTTAGCTCCTTCTATCTCTTGAGTAAGACTAGCCAGTTGCATCAGGGCTATTTCTACCGTAAGACGAGGATTTTTGGAACTCTTGTAATTGATGTCTGCATAGTTGCAAATTTCTATTGCATCTACCAACTGCTGAGCTGTCCATTTTTGGCTTTGTTCTGCATATTTGGCTTTCGTTTTCTCGCCTACCTCTATCAAGTTTAAAGTAGATGAATTTTGAGCCATCATTAAATCTCGGTAGTGATTCCCCAACCCTGCAATGAAAATATGAGGGTCAAAACCCTTTTTCACAATTTCGTTAAACGCTACCAAAACATTAGGAATATCATTAGTGTGGATTAAACCTACTATTTTAATGTATTGGTCATAGTCCAAAATGTTAAGTACCTCCGCTGCTTTTGCAAGGGTAATATTCTTTTGGGTAAATGTTACCAATCTATCAAAAATAGACAAAGCATCTCTAAGAGCTCCATCTGCCTTTTGAGCGATAAGGAAAAGTGCGTCATCTTCGTAGCTAATACCTTCTTTATCTGCTATTTTCCTAAGATGTCCTTGTATGTCCTCTATGGTAATTCTCTTGAAATCATAAATTTGACATCTAGACAAAATGGTAGGGATAATCTTATGTTTCTCCGTAGTTGCTAAAATAAAAATAGCGTGTGCAGGTGGCTCTTCTAAAGTTTTAAGAAATGCATTAAAAGCCTGTGAAGACAACATATGCACCTCATCTATAATATATACCTTATATTTACCTACTTGCGGTGCATAACGCACTTGGTCGGTAAGCTCTCGTATATCATCTACAGAGTTGTTAGACGCGGCATCTAGTTCAAAGATATTATAAGAAAAACCATCTTCGCTCGTAGCGCCATCTTTTTCGTTAATCTTTCTTGCTAAAATCCTTGCACAAGTTGTTTTACCTACGCCACGAGGTCCACAGAATAATAATGCCTGAGCCAACTGATTTTCGGCAATGGCGTGCTCCAAAGTATCTGTAATATGCGACTGCCCCACAACAGTGTCAAACTCTTGTGGACGATATTTTCTCGCAGATACTATGAAATTTTCCATTGGTCAAAAATAAGTAAAAATGAATTTATAAAACAAATATTTACTCGTTTATTTAAAAATAGAAAAAGAACCTCCACCGAATATTATTCAGTTTTTAGGTTCTTCTTCCTTAGTTTTCACTATAAGTCTTAAAAATTATTCTCCGTAGTTTGTTTGATAATCTTTAAGAGATGCCTCTACTACCTTTTTAGCGTATTCTGCTCCGTAAGTTTCATCTATTCTGCATGATGCTTCTTCGTAAGGTAGATTTTTATAAGTCAAAAAGTAGTGTTTTAGCCTTTTAATCTCCGCCTCTGGAAGTTCAGAAATATCTCTAATGTGCCCATAAGACTGGTCGCCCACCATTACTGCTATAATTTTATCATCAGCTTCACCTTTGTCTATCATCTTAAACCCACCGATTGGAATAGCGTCCATCAATAAGTTTCCTGACTGAATATGATGCGAACTCAATACACAAATGTCAAGCGGGTCGTGGTCTCCCATAGTAACATCTTTAGCACCGCTTTCTACTGCCAATTTCTTTACTTCCTCATCACAATAAGTTCTTGGGATAAAACCATACAAAGCTGGAATAATGTTAGAAAACTTCTGTGGTCTATCTACTTTTAAGTAGCCACTTTCTTTATCCACTTCGTATTTAATGGTATCCGAAGGTACAATCTCTACATATACCGTTACCACTTCTGGTGCTTTTTCTCCCGCAGAAATACCGTGCCACGGGTGTGCTTTAAAACTTGGAATCATTTGATTATATTTAATTTTATTTTACTTTTAATATTTCTTTTCTCAACTCGTCTAGGCAAAGACCGATGTAGTCTTCACCATTGATATAGCTCATCAGAAAAACGGTTTTAAACTCTTCTAAACTAGCCTCATTAAGCCCTTGATAAGTATCTTTGAGTAACTTAATTATACTATTTTTAGCATCGGTTATATTTTCCCAAATCACTTTATCTATATAGATTTGTTGAGAGATATTGTATTCAAACTCTTGATTGATGTTTTTCTCCGTTAAATACAAAAACTCGTGGGTAGCTAAGTTTTTATCAAAATTTTGGATAAGATAAGCAGGTTTTATACGCTCCAAAAAAATCGCCATTCTCTCGTGAGCCTGTGTATTTATTTCTTTTCCTTTTTTTAGAGTTAAAAGTTCCAATTCCTTTGCTTTCGCTTTCATATAGTAATGGAGACCCTGTCTAATAAAAACTAAAAAGGGAAACACCAAAACCAAAGCAAATGCATACGGTAAAAATTCCTTATAACTCATTTTTCAGAAAAAATAAGGACAAAGTTAGTGATTTAAACTGATTTTAAAAACAGTCTTTCTAACGCAACCCTATAAATTGTAAAAGAAGTTGTTTTTTGGATTGATGATAGACTGGGTATTTCTCTAAAACCGCTCCAAACCGCTGATTAAACTGCTCCACAGAAGGAATATTACTCCCAAAGAAATTAAACTGATGAGTTTCAATAGACTGTTTTATGATTTCATCTAAAACTACCGAAGGCGCATTGGTCTTTTGATTTTTATCATTTGTGAAACAAAGCAAAGCCTTCTCACCACTCAAATTAGAAATTACCGCTACGGAAAGCAAAGCCCCTTGCAAATCTCTAGCTGCATAAATTTCTAGCAGGTTCTTTTGGTCTAGATATTCTAAGTGTTTGAAATACTTTTCTTTCAGTCTATCCGATGATAACCATTCTACGAACTGAAAAAAGAAAGGTTTTATTTCAGATAAATTTTCTGGTGAGGAAATTTTAATTTCATTGTTTTTGGGGGATTTAAGATTTCTCTTTCGGCTGGTGGAATAGTTACTAAACACTTCTACATAAGAGGATTGATGAAGTTTATAGTTCTTTCTCCATAACTTTGAATTCAATTTATTTTTAGCATTAAATGCATAATAAATTACTCTATAATTATTTTTCAAAAAGCTAAAAAACAACTCGTTAATCTCCAAATTATCCTTTTTTGAAAAAACGCCCAACTGCTGTAAAAACGGAGGAAATAACACCCATTTAACTCCAAACTTTTTGATAATTGGTACAGGCATTACCGCTTCATAATCCCCTAGTACTATAACTTCCCAATTCCCACCATTTAAGGTATTAAGGTAAACCGCTTCGGCTTGAAAATGATACTGCTCAGAAGCTCTTAAACATTGAGTATATCTCTCAATATCAATCTGATAATTTTTCAGCAATCTCATCTTATAACACGCCTTCATCTGCGAAACTGAAATATTTATTTTTAGCAATAATGATATGGTCTAACAATCTAATATCCAACAAGACTCCCGCTTCTTTTATTTTCTTGGTAATTTCCAAATCTTGTTCACTAGGCGAAGCATTCCCCGATGGATGATTATGCACTACTATAATAGCTGTAGCGTAATGCTCTAACGCCATTTTGAACATCAATCTTACATCTACCACCGTACCTGATATTCCACCTTTGGATAAAGGTTTCTTCTGTAAAACTTTATTGCTTTGATTAAGAAATATCACCCAAAATTCCTCATTGTGTAAATCGCTTAAAAGCGGCGCCATCATTTCAAATATATCCGAACTTTGCGTAATCTGTAACCTTTTAGGTTGTTCCTGTACCGCTCGCCGTCTGCCTATTTCGAGAGCCGTTGCAATACTAATGGCTTTGGCTTCTCCTACCCCTCTAAACTTCATTAAAGCTGCAACGCTTACCTCGCTCAACGCATTCCAATTATGCCCATAAGTTTGCAAAATTCTTCTCGCTAAATCTACCGCCGACTCTTCCCTATTACCACTTCCCATAATAATCGCTAATAGTTCTGCATCAGATAAAGCATCTCTGCCTTTGGTTAAGAATTTCTCTCTGGGGCGGTCGTCTTCTGATAGATTTTTTATGGACATCTAAGTCTAGGTTTAAATAATTTTTTATAGTATCAACCCATCTTTCATAACGAGTTTTCTGTCTGTGCTATCTGCAAGTGTGTTATTATGCGTTACAATGATGAATGTCTGCTGATATTTGTCTCTAAGGTCAAAAAATAATTGATGTAACGCATCGGCGTTTTTAGAGTCTAAATTCCCCGTAGGTTCATCAGCAAAAATAACTTTAGGACTGCCTATTAACGCCCTAATTACCGCTACTCTTTGTGCTTCTCCTCCAGAAAGTTGTTTAGGTTTATGGTTAATTCTCTCTGCTATTTTGAGTTCTTCAAATAATGTGTGTGCCTTCTCTATATAATCTTTTTCAGACTTCCCTGCTATTTTAATAGGTAATAGAACATTTTCCAAAGCGGTAAATTCTGGCAACAACTGGTGGCTTTGGAACACAAAACCTATATTTTCGTTTCTAAATTTAGACAAATCTTTGTCGCTCATCGTGAGAAAAGATTGCCCAGCAATGCTTATTTCTGTACCATATATCCCCACATCAGATGGCATATCCAGCGTTCCCAAAATATGCAATAGTGTAGATTTCCCTGCACCAGACTCTCCCACTATAGAGACCACCTCTGCAGATTTTATCTCAATATCTACTCCTTTTAGCACTTCTAAATCACCGTAGTATTTATGTATCTTTTTTGCCTTTATCATAGCCCCAAATTTACATAATATTTTAAAATTCACACATTACAAAAAAGAAAAAGCTACCCAAAGTCTGGATAGCCTTTTCTAATAAAATTTTGTATGCGTTTCTAATTTGAAAGCATCTTAGCACAAAAAGTATATACTTTATTCCCACCTGCATTAAGAGTTAATACTCTGTATTCAAATGCTTGTCCTGTAACCTCCACAATAAACTGCCCTGTACCTGAGTAACTAGTTTGAAAAGCAACAGACATAACATTAGTCCAGTTTTGAGTAACATCAAAGTTTCCAGCATCATATAAAGTAGTTCCTCCAATTTTCTCATTTTTTGCCCAACGACTAGGTAATGTAGTTTTTCTAACCTCTATATTTCCCGTACCCCAACCAACATCTCTATATCTAAACTCATAATCATAAAATGTTATAATTTGTGAAGCATTATTAACCCCATCCCCTATAGGCCCTTTAGTACACTTCTCATAAGATCTATTAACCAAAGTATTAGAGGAGTCTTCAACCGTAGGTAATCCACTTACTGTTCCCAAAACCCCATTTGCATCCACTACTACAGTTTTAACCGCCGTAAAAGTTTGGTCTTTAGCTGTAGAAACTGTACCATCTGTTTTGGTATTTATAGCAGAAGTAGCTCCATTTAAAGGTAAGTCAGTTATTCGAGCAGTACCATTAACATGAAATGTTTCTGTAGCTGGTGTTTCTTTACTAGTAGCAATACCTACCTTTTTCTCTGTCTGTGCTACACCAGAACCAGCCCCTGCACCAAAAATAACATTACCTATATTTATCTGCCCATCCTTAGCATCTAAAAGACTAGAAGCTGTGCCTATAGCTATATTGCTATTACCTGTTAGAGTACCAAAGCCTGAGTCTTTACCTATAAAAATATTATTACTACCGCTTTTAAAATTATCCCCTTGATTATTAATAGCAGTAAAATTTTTCAAAAAAACATTATCTCTACCTCCTGTCATATTTTCTGCAACCCTATACCCCAAAGCTATATTCCCCCAGTTATCCGCAGCACTTAAACTATGAAGAGCATTAACCCCTATTGCTATATTAGAGTTACCTACAGTAGCATTTTGCATTGCTTTATTCCCTATTGCAATATTTGTTCCTCCTTGTTGTAAAGATCTTAAAGTTCTATCTCCAACCGCTATATTTTGGATTAGCGGTCCAGTAACTGTAGTTGTACCTAAAGCTTGCCAACCTAGTGCCACATTCTGACGAATAGCTCCTGTAGCTGGCGAAGTGGCTGGCACAGTAGGAACCAATGGTAAAGATTCGTATCCTAATGAAACATTCGCACCTGACGGAGTAGTTGTATTATCTTTAAACTGAGAAATAAAGCCAGAATTTACCATATTCACCTTAAACATCAAAGCAACATCATCCCTTGTTCCAACAAAATTTTTCCCAGCTACAGTACCGTTATTCCCATCAACATGCCAATCTACAGGACTACTACCTGGATTAACCACCCTCACCCATTTATTAACAGAAGCAGCACCATCAAAATAGTAATAACCACTAGCTGTCACATCAATAGTCTGCCCTGCAGGATTGGGGTCTGCAAGTGTTACGTAAACCAAAGCTCCTGTCTGATTGCTTGTATAAGTTTTAGCTCTCAGTTGCTCTCCTGTAAGTCTTGGAGCAATAATACCATCCAAACTCTGTGCATTAGTAGGAGCTCCCACTACATCCAAAGTGGCATTAGGGTTTTCCGTATTTATCCCTACATTCCCCGTCTGAGATAAAGCCATCCCCATAGAAAGAGAAGCCACCAATAAATAAACTTTTTTCATCTTTTATAAGATGTTTTATACATGCAAATATACATTTTTTTAATTATAAATCTGTAATTTATTTACAACTAATAAATATTATATTTGCCAAAAAACAAAATCAACATGATTTTAGCCAGATATTGTGCCATTATTTTAGGATTTTTAGCATTGGGAGAGTTGGTGGTTTTCCTTACCGGAACTAAATTCCCCTCTAGCCTTATCGGTATGTTTCTACTCACTTTTGCGCTCCACAAAAAATGGATAAAATTAGAATGGGTCAAAGGTATTTCGGACTTTCTTTTAGGTAATCTAGGATTATTCTTCATCCCTGTATGTGTCGCAATAATGCTCTATTTTGATTTGTTATGGGAAAACCTTATTCCTATTATGGTATCTATTATCATCAGTAGTGCTTTGGTAATTTTAGTAACGGGCAAGGTTTACCAGTTCATTCGTAAAAAATCAAAGTAGTGATGATTAGTTTTTTAGAAAATCCACTCTGGCTATTAGGACTTACTTTTGTGATATACTACGGCACCATTATGCTCAACCGAAGAATACAATCGCCTTTTCTTAATCCCGTGCTTGTAGCGTCAGCTATCATCATAGGTTATCTGATGGTATTCAACATCCCCTATGATAAGTATGCCGTAGCAGGTAACTATATAGATTTTTGGCTTAAACCTTCTGTAGTAGCCCTTGCAGTACCACTTTATTTACAACTGGAAAGAATTAAGAAACAACTCATTCCTATTCTTATCTCACATTTGTTTGGAAGTATCGTGGGCATCCTAAGCGTTTGTTCCATAGCTAAACTTTTGGGTGCTAAAAGAGAGGTAATAATTTCGTTAGCCCCAAAATCCATCACTACACCGCTTGCCATAGAGGTTTCTAACACCGTGGGAGGCATTGTTCCGCTTACGGTAGCTTCCGTTATCATTACAGGATTGGTAGGTGGCATTATAGGATTGCATGTTCTGAAATACACCAAAATCAACAGTCCTATGGGGCAAAGTATCTCTCTAGGAGCTTCTTCGCACGGCTTAGGCGTAATGATGGCGATAGAAATGAGCGAAAAACATGCAGGATTTGCAAGTTTAGGACTGATACTTAATGGGATTTTCACGGCATTATTAGCTCCTATTATCGTAAATTGGTTGTTCTAAAATAAATTATTATTGATGAAAACTCATTCTATCAACTGCAGGGGAAGACTTGTAGATTTTTCTACTCCAAAAATTATGGGAATCCTTAACCTTACCCCAGATTCTTTTTCTGATGGCGGAAAATTTAATACAGAAACTTCCGCTTTAATTCAAACTGAAAAAATGCTTAAAGAAGGGGCTTCGTTTATTGATTTAGGGGCTCAATCTACACGCCCTAATGCCCAATTAGTTTCAGCACAAGAAGAAATTAAACGTATAGGAAACCTCATCAGTCTTATAAAAAAAGAATTCCCTGAGGCACTCATTTCTTTAGATACCTTTTATAGTGAGGTAATGCGTTTTGGTTACGAGGCAGGTATAGACCTCATCAATGATATTTCTGGTGGACAGTTTGATCCCAAAGTATGGGAGACCGTAGCCCAGCTAAAACTCCCTTATGTACTGATGCACATTAACCCAGAATATCAAGCTATGCACGAGAAAATAGCCTACGATGATATTACTAAAAGTATCAATTTCTATTTTTCCGAAAAAATAAATCAGTTGAAAGCACTAGGCATTCACGATGTGATATTAGACCCTGGATTTGGGTTCGGTAAAACCATAGAAGACCAAATGACAATGATAGACGAGGTAGAACACATCGGATTTGGAAAATATCCCCTACTGATTGGCATTTCTAGAAAATCATTTATCTATAAACCTTTGGGCAAATCGCCCTTGGAAATAGACGAAGAAACGCAACAACTACATTTAAAAGTGCTCCAACAAGGTGCTAGTATTCTGCGAGTACACGATGTTGCTTCGGCTAAAAGAACGCTAGACCAATACTTATCATAAACACAAAAGAGAGGAAAAACCTCTCTTTTTTATTTTTTAATATAGCTTAAGATAGCTTCTATCGTTTGCTCCTTGTCTAAATTGGTATTGTCTATACAAATAGCATCTTCCGTTTGGATTAAAGGAGCCACTGCCCTCTCCGAATCTTTTTTATCTCGTTCAATAAGGTTAGTTCTCACTTCGTCCATTGTAGTTTCTGTACCAGAAGCCTTTAGTTCTAGAAACCTTCGTTTAGTTCTTTCTTCAACACTCGCCGTGAGGAAAAACTTATAATCAGCATTCGGAAGTACCACACTACCTATGTCCCTACCGTCCATTACCACGCCCCCGTTAGCCGCAATGTCCCTTTGGGTTTGTAACAGAAAATTTCTTACTTCGGGCATTTTAGCAACATCACTCACTTTTTGATTCACCTCCATAGAGCGAATTTTCTCTGCCACATTCTCCCCATTAAGGAAAAGAGATAACTGATGCTGTTCTTCCTTAAATTCTAAATGAATATTAGGCAACTGCTCCACCAACGCCTCAGTATTAAACCCATCAGAGGAAGGACAGTTCTGAAGGGCAAAATAAGTAATGGCTCTATACAAAGCCCCTGTATCTAAATGGATAATCCCCAATCTTTTGGCTATCTCTTTGGAAATAGAACTTTTCCCTGTGGAAGAATAGCCATCTATAGCGATTACGGGTAATTTTGTCATCATAGTTGTTTTTAATTTTTATTATCTTCTGTAGCCACTTAATTCTACTAAATCCAACGAAACGCCCAACAAATTAAAGTTAGACGCATTGTGATAACGACTATGGGTATAATCAAAACGGAAGTAAGACACCTTTAATCCAAATCCAAAAGATAATCCTGTGAAACTCCTTTGTTCCTCTATACTTAACTCATTCCCTCGTTTCACATTATACCCCAAACGAAGGTTAAAACTTTGTTCAGGAAACAGCTCTGCTCCAAACGAAAAGTGGTCAAACAATTTCCTCGTCCATCTAGTTTCTTGTCCGTTTCTGTTATAATCTTGAGAAATATTCCATTTTTGTAGATTTTGTGCAGTAATAGTAAATGCTAAAGGAAATTCGTCTAGTTGTTTGGTATAGCCTAAATCTATCCTCAATGGCAACTTTTCCCTAACCCCATTATAAGTCTTGAATTGATAGCCAAAATTTCTTATGACTAGACCCACGGTTTCTTTAGATTTATCATTATGATAAGCCACTCCTAGACTCCCAACTACCGCCATAGAATTATAATTGTCTATTTTGGAAGTTACTAGATTAAGATTAGAGCCTATCGTCCAATTATCTTCAAACTGATAGGCATAACCCAGACCTAAAGAGGCGTCTATCGCAGAAAAATCGCCATTGATATTCCCAAACTCATCTGTTCTAGGCATATTACCATAATCCAAATACCTTACATTGGCAGAAACTAAATGCCCATATTCCAAGTCTTTAGCATAGCTCACTGTACCATAATGAGCACCAGCCAAATAGCTAGCGTAGTTTACGGATAATCTAGAATCCATCTCCACATTAAGCAACGCTGGATTAACTGCCGCCAAGTTTTGGTCGTAATCTCTTACCGAAACCGCCTCTCCTAAAACAGCTTGTCTTGCAGAAAAAGGCATATTAAGGAAGTTATAAACCGTAGTACCGTCTTGAGCCGATACCAACACATTTATAACTAATCCTAAAAATAAGAATACCTTTTTCAAAATATTAAATCATTATTTGAATGCTATTTTCTTAGCCTTCGCTAACATAGGAATTGCGATAAGCCCCATCACTAGCATAATTACCAACTGCATTGTATGAGATATAAATGCATAAGATAAACCTACCTCACCACCTTTTTCTGGCGACAACCCAAACGATAGAAACAACGCCATAAACCCTATCTTAAGTGCGAAATGGAAAGCTCCTATCCCACCACTTGCGGGAACCATCATTCCTAATGTTCCTACCACAATTATAAAGAAACCATCTGCTATACCTAAGTTAGATGTTTCGGGCAAAGCAAAACAAACCAAATATGCTGCTAGATAGTAGCATACCCAAATCCCTAAAGATAAAAGGATAAACTTCAACCTTTGCCTGATTTGAAAGATGGTCTTTAATCCGTCTATAATTCCTTTAATAAAACTTATTACTTTCTGATATATTGTAGTCTGCTGTATCTTTTCTCTAAAAAGAACTAAAAACAACGCTCCCAACATCAATAAAACTAAAGAAATAATCATACTATATGAGTTTCCTTCTTGTAGTGATTGCTGTTCTTGTTTTTGTGCCGATGCCATCTTGTAGAAAGAAAGTATAGCATCGTATTTAAACAATAGAGTCAATACTAAAAAAAGCCCCATACACACTAAATCTACCACTCTCTCTAAAATAATCGTCCCAAACGATTTATCTACGGGTACTTTTTCAACACCGTAGAGGGCAGTTGCTCTTGCCACTTCGCCACTTCTAGGAATGGTAAGGTTCATTAAATAACCAAAGGATAAAGTCCAAAGTGCATTGGCATTAGAAATAGTATATCCCATAGGTTCTAGCAGTAAATTCCAACGTATCGCTCTTACCCAATAGGCCAGCACTCCAAAAAAAGCAGCCACGGCTACCCAAAAATAATTTGCTTTAGCGAGAGATTGCTTGATGCTTTCCAAATCTAGTCCCTTTACCGCTAACCACATAAACAATCCCGCAAAACCAATAGATACAACTATGGTAAGTAATGTCTTAAACGGATTATGATTACTTTTAGCAGTCATCTAAGTAAGTAGATTCGTTTCTTCGTTGGGGAAAACGATTTTAGGTTGGAAATTCTGTGCTTCTTCTGGAGTCATCTGTGCATAAGAAATAATGATAATGATATCTCCTTTCTGCACCTTTCTCGCCGCAGGACCGTTGAGGCAAACTTCTCCAGATTTCCTCTTACCTTTAATTACATAGGTATCAAAACGCTCACCATTGTTCACATTTACAATATAAACTCTTTCACCAACTACAATACCTGCCGCTTCTATAAGCTCCTCATCTATTGTAATGCTACCCATATAGTGAAGGTCAGACTCTGTTACCTTTACTCTATGAATCTTTGATTTAAATACTTCTATTAACATGCTGCAAATTTAAACCAAATTATCAAAACAGTCTCTATTTTTAGATGTGGTATTTTTTTGTATTATTCAATTTAACAACAATTAAATTAAAAATAATTAAACCACTATAAAACAATAATTTAAAAATAAAATACAGCCTATAAAGCCTATATAAACCAAAAAATGAGTTTAAAAAATTTGGAAGAAAAAGGGTAGATTTTATCAATTTAAAATTATTTTTTGATAAAAAATTTGTAAACTTCAAAAAAACTTTTATATTTGCTATCAATAAGAACTTAACTTTTAATTATAACATTATGAACAAGTCTGAATTAATCGACGTAATGGCAAAAGATGCCGAAATTACAAAAGCTGCTGCAAAGAAAGCTCTAGAATCTTTTGTTAACGCTGTAACTGAAACTCTTAAGAAAAAAGATGGTAAAGTTTCTTTAGTTGGTTTTGGAACTTTTTCTGTAGCTGAAAGAGCTGCTAGACAAGGTATCAACCCTGCAACTAAAAAGGCTATTAAAATCCCTGCTAAAAAAGTAGCTAAATTTAAAGCTGGTTCTGAGCTTGC
Source organism: Riemerella anatipestifer ATCC 11845 = DSM 15868 (assembly GCF_000252855.1). Lineage (NCBI taxonomy): Bacteria > Pseudomonadati > Bacteroidota > Flavobacteriia > Flavobacteriales > Weeksellaceae > Riemerella > Riemerella anatipestifer. The sequence goes on from NC_017045.1 coordinate 729,017, forward strand.
TGATGCTGTAGCAGGTGCTAAGAAAAAATAATTTATTTCATCAAAGAAATAATAGGTCGCTTTTGTTTTACAGAAGCGACTTTTATTTTGTAACAAAATTTTCACCATATAAAAAAAGCCTCTCAAAATATGAAAAGGCTTTTTGAGATATTATATAAATCTAGTTTCTATTCCTCCATAGCCATTAAAGCAAAAGACGCTAGCCAGTGGTCACCACCGTAATCACTTTCAAAAATCAGGGGCAATCCGTTAGATAACAATTCTTTAGAAGCTACTTTAAATTTCTCTTTTAAAGGGTGGTTCTTCGGAAGTGCTTTAGAAATACGCTTCATACACCATGATTTAGAAAACGAAAGCCCTACTAAATGTACAATTTGGTAATCTTTAACATCACTAATAATAGGAGCTTTTATAATGTTATCTACCCCTCTTCTATCAAAAAATTGACCAAGCCACTTTACATATTCCTTTTGAGGTAAAATTCTAGACATCAATGCTGCTGTTTCTAAACTTGGAGAGAAAAAATCCGAGCCATTAGGTTCTAAATGAGCTGGAATTAAACGGTCTTCCAAAAAAAATTGCTTGGACTTTTGTATCAATTCTTGTTCAAAAATGCTATTGTTTGTTGCTCTAGCCCAATCAATCGCAAAACCTAGAGCAAACGCCGTGTTAGGGTGCGTCCCTACTCTATTAGGATAAGTTTGTTTCGGGAGATAATCTTTCCAAAGAGAGACTATTTTTCGTGTTAATGGTTGTAATTTCTCGTGCCATTGTTTCCCTAGAGGGCTATCCCACGTGGCTAATTCTTGGTCTAATTTAAGTAGCCACGCCCAACCATAAGTCCTTTCAAATACATTAGAGCCTTTATATTTATTAAAATAATTCGCCTCTGCTTCTATCTTTTCTAAATTGAAAGATTCATCTAATATTTTCACAATTTCCTGATAATTAGAAACATTAGATCTTGTTTTAATGAGTTTCACTAACATCCAATGCCCGTGAACACTACTATGCCAATCTAAACAACCATAAAATACAGGGTGTAATTGGCGAGGCGTTAAAGCAACATCTTGCTCTCCATTTATCATATGTCCTGTTTTATTAGGATACTCACAACGAATACAATGCAATGGTAAATTAGATAGCTTAACCAATATTTCGTCCGAGTTTTTTTGAGTTTCCTGTGCTAACGCATTTCCAAAAAGACCGAAAGCTAGTGCTAAAGAAAACAATTTATATTTCATAAAATTGAGTTTTGATTATACTTAACAGTGCCAAATCTACACTATTTTGATTGGATTCTCAAAATTTTTAAGGTGCTAATCTAACTATTTGCCAATCAAAATCATCAGTTAATTTATAGACTATTCTATCGTGTAACCTGTTGGGTCTTCCTTGCCAAAACTCTATTTCGTAAGGCTTTGCCAAGTAGCCACCCCAGTTTTCGGGTCTTGGGATTTCCTTTCCTTCTAGTTCTTTTTCTAGTAATTGAAGTTTATTTTCTAGAAAATTTCTATCAGGTATCACTTGACTTTGTGGCGATACTACCGCTCCCAACTGGCTCCCTCTAGGACGAGAATGGAAGTAACCATCACTTAAATTTTTCGCCAAGCGTTCTATATTGGCTTTAATTATAATCTGACGCTCCAGCGGTGGATAAAAGAAGTGTAAACACGCCTTATGATGCTCCTCTATGGCTTTCCCTTTTTGGCTATCATAGTTGGTGTAAAAAATAAAACCTTCCCAAGTGTACGCCTTTAACAGTACCATTCTCGTTCTAGGACAACCGTCTTTATCTATGGTAGAAATACTCATAGCATTAGCCTCAGCAATGGCAGGGTGTTCCTCAGCATCAGAAAACCAATCTCTAAACTGCTCTATTGGGTTAGATTTCACTTGCTCTTCTAACAAAGCACCTTTATCATAAACTTTTCTTTTATCGTGCAGATTTTCCATAAATTTTATTTACTTTTGGGTTATGAATCGGTCTTACAAAGGTAAAATTTTAATTTCTACTCCTGATGTTTCTGGGGATATATTTTCTCGTTCGGTCGTTTTAATCATCAATCACGACGAGGAAGGAGCGTTTGGACTTATCCTCAACAAGAAAAACCCCGTGTTAAGTCATCATTTTCAAAAATCCTTATCACCAAATTTAGAAGTTTATTCAGGTGGTCCTGTGGGTACTACTCAAATGTTTTTTATTATTAAAGGAAACGAGCCTGCTCTAGACGCCGAAAAGATTGCAAAAGGCTACACCTTTACAGAAAACGCCTCCAAAGTCATCGGTGCAATAATGATGGGAACCCTTGCTCCTGAAGATATAAAGATATTTTACGGTTATTCTGGTTGGGGAGCTATGCAATTGGACACAGAAATAAAGAATAGATATTGGATTCCCGTAGAAAACTATGAGGTAGATTTAACTGCAAGTTTCAGCCACACTCTTTGGAAGAATATTATGGAGAACTTGGGAGGGCTTCATCTAATTTGGGCAAACACGCCCGAAGATGTTTCCCTGAACTAATCGTTTAGTATCATCTCATTTCAACTAGAACATCTAGACATCAGCGGATTTTTTGTAACTTTGGAAAAATAAAAAAAGATATATCAATTATGAGTTTATCACAAATAGAACCACAAATAATTTGGAAAAATTTCTCTGCTCTTAATGCAGTTCCTAGACCTTCTAAAAAGGAAGAAAGGGTTATAAATTTCATCAAAAGTTTTGGAGAAAACTTAGGCTTAGAAACTTCTGTAGATAAAACAGGAAACGTCATCATTAGAAAACCTGCTACACAAGGTATGGAGAACAGACAGCCTATTATACTCCAATCTCACCTAGATATGGTTTGCCAAAAAAATAACGATGTTAATTTTGATTTTGACAACCAAGGGATTGAAATGTATGTAGATGGTGATTGGGTAAGAGCCAAAGGCACGACTCTAGGAGCAGATAATGGACTAGGTGTTGCAGCAATGATGAGTATCCTCGAAAGTACAGATATTGCCCACCCTGCATTAGAAGCTCTATTTACAATAGATGAAGAAACAGGTATGACTGGAGCGTTTGGGCTAGAACCTAACATTCTGAATGGAGAGATTCTCCTCAACCTAGATACGGAGGAAGACGATGAGATTGACATAGGCTGCGCTGGAGGGATAGATGTTACCGCCACTCAAAAATACAATACTCAAAAAGTAACAGAAAACGGCTTCAGAATTACCGTAAAAGGGCTGAAAGGTGGACATTCTGGAATGGATATACACAAAGGTTTAGGTAACGCCAACAAGATTTTGGCAAGATTCTTAATGTTAGCCGTTAATAACGAACCTAGATTAGTAAGTATAGACGCAGGAAGCCTTAGAAATGCTATCCCAAGAGAAGGCAGCGTGTCTGTTTTAGTCGCTAATAAAGAGGCATTTTCTACTGAATTTGAGGTTTTAAAATCTGAAATCTTAGAGGAATTTGCTACACTAGAAAAAGATTTAAACATCAGTATAGAATCTTGTGATATAGAAGGTAACGCTCTAAGCGTAGAAGATAGCACTAATGTCATTTTAGCCCTTAATGCTGCTCACAATGGCGTTTATCGTATGTCTCCAGACGTAGAAGATTTGGTGGAAGCTTCTAATAATATCGCTAGAGTAGAACTCAAAGATGGAGCTTTACAAATCCTCAACCTTTCTCGCTCATCTGTGGAATCTAGCAAATTAGCAGTAGCTAACCAACTCCGAGCAAGTTTTGAACTGGCAGGAATGGAAGTAAAATTCAGTGGTTCATATCCTGGATGGAAGCCAAAGCCAGGAGCGGAAATCATTAAAGTAATGGAAGAAATCTACCAAAGAGAATTTAATTCTAAACCTAATGTAGTGGCTTGCCACGCTGGTCTAGAGTGCGGAATTATTGGTGCTAATTACCCTAAAATGGAAATGGTAAGTTTTGGACCAACCATCAAAGGGGCTCACTCTCCTGATGAAAGAGCAAGCATTTCTTCAACACAGAAGTTTTGGAAGTTTCTGAAAGAAATTTTAGCCAATATCCCAGAAAAGAAATAATCAAACTAAAAAAGCTCTCGATGATTTGAGGGCTTTTTTAAACTTTTCACTTAGTCATAAGACCACTAAAGTCTTTAAATAATGAACACAAAAAAAGAAATTGTTGCTTTTTATAATGTGGAAAATTTTTTTCCACCACACACACCATATTTACCTCATTGGGATAATTACAAATACCACAACAAACTCCATAAAACAGCACACATTTTTGAACTTATAAATCAATACCACAACACACTTCCTATATTAGTGGGACTAGCCGAAATAGGAAATAAAACAGTGCTAGAAGACTTATTAGCGAAACCTGTTTTTGGTGGAAACTATCACTATCTGCACTACGAATCTCCTGACGAAAGAGGCATAGATGTCGCTCTTCTTTACGATAAAAACAAAATCACGGTGAAGCACTCTGAACCCATCAGGTTTAAGTTTGAAATGAAAAACGAACAAGGAGAACTTTATGAAGACACCACCAGAGATGTTCTACATTCTGTATTAGAATATAACGGAGAAACATTCCATTGTTTTGTAATGCATCTACCTTCCAAAAGAGAGCAAGACATTAACCTCCCTAAACGAAATGAAATTTTAGAAAACATCAACGCTTTGATAGAAAACATCATCATCAAAGATAAAGAAGCGGTACTCGTATTGGGAGATTTTAATGAAAACCCTAACGAAGACAACCTCATTCAGTTTACTTACCACGAGGGTATTTTAGAGCTATTACACAATCCGTTTTCGGCATTGTATTATTTAGGGGACTACTCCACTTACCACAAAAAAGAAGGATTGCTATTTGACCAAATTATGTTTTCAAGAGATTTTTTTCAAACTTCCTTCGGACTAACCTATAAAAAAGCGGAAGTATTTAACCCAACCGAGATAAAAAACTGGGATAAAATGAAAAACAGACCTTTCAGAACCTACTCTGGAACGAGGTATTTGGGTGGTTATAGCGACCATTTTCCTGTATTAGTAGAGTTTGAATCTTTAGCCAAAGGATAAATATCCTTAATTATAACCTCATAAAATATTAACTTTGCAATATGCATAATCAATTAGGTAATTTTCTTTCTTTGAATACCTTTGGAGAAAGTCACGGTTTAGCTTACGGAGGCATCATCACCAATTTTCCTGCGGGGATAGAAGTAGATTTAGACGCCGTACAGAAAGAATTAGACAGAAGAAAACCTGGGCAGTCTGCCATTGTAACCCAAAGAAAGGAAAGCGATACGGTGAAATTTCTGTCTGGTATTTTTGAAGGTAAAACCACAGGCACTCCAATAGGCTTTATTATAGAAAATGAAAATCAAAAAAGTAAAGATTACGACCACTTAGCGGTAGCTTATCGCCCTAGCCACGCCGATTTTACCTACGACCAAAAATTCGGACATAGAGACCACCGTGGCGGAGGCAAATCCTCGGCTAGAGAAACCATCAATTGGGTAGCCGCTGGAGCTTTAGCAAAAAACATTCTCCCTAAAGAGGTGGAAATACACGCCTATGTGTCTTCTGTAGGAAATATCTTTTGCGAAAAACCTTATCAAGATTTGGATTTTTCTAAAACAGAAAGCAACGAAATCCGTTGCCCAGACGAGAATGTCGCAAAGAAAATGATTGACCGAATTAAAGAGATTAAAAAAGAAGGCAACACTATAGGAGGCACCATTACTTGCGTAATTAAAAATCTACCTGTAGGCATAGGCGAACCTGTGTTTGGCAAACTTCAGGCAGAACTTGCTAAGGCGATGCTCAACATCAATGCAGCTAAGGGCTTTGAGTATGGCAGTGGATTTTGCGGAGCTGCTATGACGGGTAAAGAACACAACGATTTATTTAACACTGATTTTTCTACCAAAACCAATCTATCAGGTGGCATACAGGGCGGTATTTCCAACGGAATGGATATTTATTTCCGTGTGGCTTTTAAACCTGTAGCAACTATTTTAAGACCGCAAGAAAGCGTGGATAAACTAGGCAATAAAGTAACGGTGGAAGGCAAAGGCAGACACGACCCTTGCGTACTTCCTCGTGCAGTACCTGTGGTAGAAAATCTTACCGCTTTTGTACTTGCCGATTTATTTTTAATTAACCAAATAAGAAGACGGTAGTTATGAAAAACTATTGGGACAAAGCCGTTTCTTTTGAGGCTTATTTAGAAGAAACTCACCACAGAATAGACCACCCCAAAACAGAAGAAGAGGCAGAGAAAAAGCCTTACTACGAACTGGGACTCCAAAGAATGAACCGTATGCTAAAGGTATTTAAGCCTACGGACGAAGATTTCAAAACTTTGGAAGCTAAGAAATTCAATGGTAAAATACTCATTATTTCGGAGCCTTGGTGTGGAGATGCCAGTCAGCTCGTGCCTGTATTGGCTCGTTTTTTTGAAGGCAGAAACGATGTAAGACTATTTTATAGAGATTCTGACACTTCTCTTATCGACCAATTTTTAACCAACGGAGGTAGGTCTATCCCAAAAGTCTTAATTTTAGATGAAAACTTTAATGTGATTAAAACTTGGGGACCTCGACCTAAATACGGTGTAGAGCTGTTTGAAAAGTTTAAAGCCTCTTCTGAAACTTATTCTAAAGAGGAGTTCTACAACGATTTACAAGTCTACTATGCCAAAAACAAAGGTAAAGATACCCTAAACGAAATTTTAGAACTACTGTAATTTAATCAAATACTACTTACTATGAATTTTCTAAAAAAGAATTTCATTTTCTTACTGCTCACCGCCTTGCTATTGTCGGTATTTTTATTTTCTAAATTCGGAGATTTTGTGAGGAGTCAGCTTCTTATGAACCCAGCCATAGAAAAGCTAGACAATGCTTTACTCATCACTGATGAAGAGTTTGACATTAGTCTAAAAGGTGTAAATGTACCTGATACCAATCTAAAAAACTTTAAAGGTAAAACGCTATTTCTTAACTTTTGGGGGAGCTGGTGCCCGCCTTGCCGTGCAGAGTGGGGTTCTATCCAAAAACTCTACGATAAACAAAACGACAAAATGAGTTTTGTACTTATCGCTATGCAAGACGACGAGGAAAAAGTGAAGCAATTTCTAGCAGATAACCACTATACCGCCCCTGTCTATATTGCCCAAAGCCCTATTTTGGACAAGCTACTGCCCAAATCCTTCCCTACCACTTTTATTATAGACAAAACGGGGAGAATTGTAGAAAAGGACGATACCGCCAACGATTGGAACTCTGCCAATGTACACCAACTGGTAGAAACAATAGCCAAATAATATTTTGGAACGGATTTTGAGTATTCTGCTCCCGAATTATTTAATCATATAAAAAATGAAATCTAGATTAAAGTTTTTAGGATTGGCTTTGTTTCAGCATAAAGGGCTTTTAAGAAGAATGCCCGAGCTTTTACGAATGATAAAAGCCATCATTAGCAAACAGTATAAACCTTCGGTTAAGAACGTTTTACTCCCTGCCATAGCCTTAGTTTATATTATTTCGCCTATAGACATTTTACCAGATTTTATACCTGCTATTGGTGTTGTGGACGACATGGGTATTTTGGCATTGGTGCTTCCGCTCCTAATGAAAGAGCTCAACCAATTCTCCGAATGGGAGGCAAATAAAAAAATGATAAAAACAATAGTTATAGAAAACTAGAAACTACACATATTTATAAAACGTAAAAGGTGAAAGCTAACGCTTCACCTTTTTTAATTTTAAAAACGAATTCCAAATTTTTAGTGTTTTTTCTTTGGGATGAATCTTTCATAAAAATCCCCACTTCCCTTCGCATCAAGTCTGCCAACTATAACATTGGTAGAGCTTTTAGATAAATCTACATTTGGTATAAGACGATAATGCTCCCGAGCTCCGACAGGTAGAGATACATCATCTATCTCACTTTGATTTAGTTCAGCAAGTTGTAGAAGAACTTTGGCGAACGACTTTAATCCTTTTGGAGTTCCATGAATTAAAACTTCATTAGCCTCTTTATCAATAAATATATCTAGTTCTCCTTGTATTTGAGTTTGTTTTTCCATTAGGATTTAACTATTTGTATTCTGTTAGTTTAAATCTTACCTCCATTCTTCTCTCAATTTTTGCCACTCTCTCCAAAACGCTAAATATCCTTTTTTCTCCAAATCATCAGCTGGGATTATCTTTGGTAAACTTGATTTATAAAAATCTTCAACTTTATCTGCAAAGTTCAAAACTAATTCTTTATACCTTTCTCTATCAATTATAGCTTCTTCACCATTATCTGTGATATGCTTAACTTTAACATCATCAGTGTGAATGATAGTCCAATCAATTCCATTTGGACACCCTATGATTGAAACTCTCTCATTATCTGTATCAGCTACAAAAAAATGTCCACAACAAGGAAGCAATTGACTAGCAAAATCATCTTTTTTATAATTATTTTTAAGAGTTCTTAACAGATATAATGCTGTGGTGCTAACAGCTACTTCTAAATCATCTTTATTCGCAACCACTTCGTTTCCTATTTTCACAAATACATATCCGTGAGCGCAAAGGTCTGTAGGGTCGTCAGTATTGTTTATCCAATGAAGGTCTAATAACTCTAGTTCAAAATTATTGTTTGACATTTTTTTTAGAGCGATATAAATCTTAATGGATATGCTTTTCTGCATGGTAAGAACTTCTTACAAGTGGAGAACTTTCCACATGGCGAAATCCTAGACTCTTTGCAAACACGCCATACTCTTCAAACTCTTCTGGAGTGATAAATCTTTTTACAGGTAAATGTTTTTTTGTGGGTTGTAAATACTGTCCAAGTGTGATAACATCTACATTGGCATTTCTAATATCCTCAATAGTTTGGAAAACTTCATCTTTCTCTTCCCCTAAACCTAGCATTATCCCTGTTTTGGTACGGCGTTGTCCTGCTTCTTTCAGATATCTTAAAACTTCTAAGCTTCTTTCATATTTTGCCTGTATCCTTACTTCTCTGGTAAGTCTTTTTACCGTTTCCATATTGTGTGAAACTACTTCTGGAGCTACCTCTACTATACGGTCGATATGCTTTGTAATTCCTTGGAAGTCTGGGATAAGAGTTTCCATTGTAGTAGTTGGTGAAATCCTACGAACGGCATTTACCGTCTCAGCCCATAAAATAGACCCCATATCTTTCAAATCATCTCTATCTACAGAAGTAAGTACAGCGTGTTTTATTTTCATAAGTTTTATAGAACGAGCTACTTTCTCTGGTTCGTCCCAGTTAACATCTAAAGGCTTCCCTGTTTTAACTCCACAAAAACCACAGCTTCTAGTACAGATATTTCCTAAAATCATAAAAGTGGCAGTACCTTCTCCCCAACATTCACCCATATTAGGACAAGAACCACTCTGGCAAATAGTATTGAGTTTATATTTGTCTACAAGAGTTCTTAACTCACGGTAGTTTTTACCTGTGGGAAGCTTTACTCTTATCCATTTTGGTTTTTGCGTTACAGTATTGTTTTCTTGTATATTATTTTCCATTGATGTTGTTTTTGAGTAGTTCTTTTAATACTTTTTTAGCCCTCATTATTCTCACTTTAGTATTAGAAACCGAAATATTCAATATATCCGAAACTTCTTTAATACTCTTTTCTTCAAAAAATCTTAGATTGATAATTTCTTGATAATTAGCCTCTAAAGTTTCTATAGCTTTAACAATTTCTTTATCTTCTTCTTCTGAAATCATCAATTCTTCGGGAGATTTAGCCAAGGTATTTCTAAACTCTTCCATATATTCTGTTGGTGTTTCACTCTCTCTACTTTTTTTTCTCCAATAGTCTATTATGGTATTTTGAGCTATGGTAAGTACCCAAGTTTTAAATTGAAAATTAGGGTCGTAAAGGTCTATTTTTGACAACACTTTAGAGAATACATTTACTGTAATTTCGTCGGCTTCGGTTTCATTCTTCACTTTCTTCATCACAAAGGAAAACACACTTACCCAAAACTTATTGATAAGCCTTGTTTGGGATTTTTGATCCTTATTTTTTGCTTTTTCTATAAGAACTAATAAAGCCTCTTCTTCCACTGTACTGAAAATATCGCACAAATATAAAGAACAAATAGCCAATAAAAAAGAGTCTCCTAAGTTTTACCGAAATTAAAAAGATTTTTATAGTTTCCAAAAACTTTTAATCATATAAACAAAAAAGTTCAAACGATTTGTTTGAACTTCCAAAGTTGTGGTCCCACCTGGGCTCGAACCAGGGACCACCTGATTATGAGTCAGGTGCTCTAACCAACTGAGCTATAGGACCCATAAAATTCAGCGGTTGAATTTTGTGTTTGCAAAAATACGCTTTTTTATTTAATCTCCAAATTTTTTATTACTTTATTTAATGTATTTTTACTGAAAATCTATAAGTATAGTAAGTAATGGATATATAATTATTTTATTATCAGTTTTTTATTTGATGCTGTAGCTAAAATAAAAATTATACATTAAGTAGCTGATTTGCTATTGTAGGTTCATTTTGGCAATTTTCCGTATATTTAAAACAAATGTACTAACTTTGCACTAGTTATGGAAAGTAATAGACAAAGAAAGATAGCTCAAATTATACAGGAAGATTTTTCCGAGCTTTTTAGAAAACAAGCGGCTGATAGTAAAGCACAATTTTTAATATCTGTTTCTGATGTAAAGGTAACAGCTGATTTAGGAATTGCTAAGATTTATCTAAGTATTTTTCCTCAGAATTATCGTGAAGCAATAATGAAAGAGATTGAAGCAAATAAATCTCAATACCGTCATTTTATAGGTAATAAAATGGCAAAGCAGGTTCGTGTAATACCTCAGTTAAGTTTTTATTTAGACACTAGTTTAGACGAAGTTGAAAGGATAGAAAAAGAACTAAAAGGCGAAGGCGATAATCCTGTACTCTAAAAAGGTAAAACATTGAAAAACACTCCTTTTTATATAGCAAAACGTTATCTATTGGCAAAAAAAGGCAGTCAAGCGGTAAGTTTTATTACTGGTTTGGCAGCTATAGCTATGATGGTAGCGGTAGCAGCTATGTTTATTATTGTGTCCGTTTTTTCAGGTTTAGAAGAGCTCAATAAGGATTTAGTAGAAGATTTACACGCCGATTTAACCATTACTAGCACTCGTGGAAAAACCTTAGAGAATATAGATAAAATTACTGATGTACTAGGACAGAATAAATCCATATCATCTTTTTCTAAAGTTATAGAAGAAAAGGTCTATCTAGACTATAATAATAATGGAGAAATAGCCTATATAAGAGGCGTAGATTCGGTTTATGCTAAGGTTAATCCTATACAGAATAGTATTTTTTTCGGAAGTTATCTTTCGTTTGACTATACCAATGATATTGTCATGGAGAATGGACTCAATTCTAGATTATCCATTCCAGTAGGTTCTGATAAAGATTATGCACAGCTTTTTATGCCTAAGCCGGGGAAAGGTATTATAAACAAAGAGTCTGATATATTTAACAAAAAAGAGGTTTTTGCAATAGGGGTTTTTAATGGTAAAGACCAACTTAATAGTTATGTCATAGCTCCTATAGAGCTGACTCAGGAACTCCTAAACCTGCCCAAAGGTACCGCTTATAGCATTGTGATTAAACTGAAAGATAGTGCTAACGCCAATGTCGTTAAAAAAGATTTAGAGGGTAAGCTTACGCATGTTAAGATAAGCACCAAAGAGGAAGAAAATGCAGCTTTTTGGAAGATGATAAACACCGAAAAATTGATGATTTATCTCATTTTCGGACTGGTGATTTTTATTACAACATTCAATTTGGCTGGAGCAATTATTATTCTTCAGTTAGATAAAAAGGAACAATCCAAGGTTTTAATTTCTTTAGGCATGACTAAGCAAAGTCTTAGAAAAATTTATTTCTATACAGGAGGTCTTGTAGTTATTTTTGGCGTTTTAGCGGGACTTATCATAGGTACTTTAATTTGTTTATTTCAAATTCAGACAGGACTATTCAAAGCAGGAGAACTATTACCTTTCCCAGTAAAGATAGAAATGAGAAACTACTTAGTAGTAATGGGTACAGCCCTATTCTTAGGACTTGGAGTATCTTATGTATTCTCAAAAATAAATAAGAGCTACTTAAGTTTTAGGTAACTTATAATTATTAACTTTGTACAAAATAAATTTAATTGATTATGAAAAACATTTATTTAATGGTAACTCTTTTAATCGGAGGACTTGGGTTAGCTCAAATCCCAAATGGTTATTATGACGGCACAGAAGGACTTTCGGGATATACTCTTAAAAGTAAGTTGAGTGAGATTATTACTAATGGACATAGAGACAGAGGGTATAACGGACTTTGGACAGCTTACGCAACCACAGACAGAGATTTATATTATGAAAATGATAATACAATTTTAGATATTTACTCTGAAAATCCTAACGGAAAAGATCCTTATTCATATAGATATAAAACTAACCAATGTGGCAATTATTCTGGAGAAGGAAGCTGTTATAATAGAGAACACATTATACCTCAAAGTTTGTTTAGTAAAGCGTCTCCTATGAGAAATGATGCTCATTTTGTAGTTCCCACAGATGGTTATGTTAATGGTAAAAGAGATAGCTATCCATTTAGTGTAGTAGGCACCGCTACTTGGACTTCTAAAAATGGCTCTAAACTAGGTAAAAATAGCACCACTGGATATAGTGGAACAGTTTTTGAACCTATAGATGAGTTTAAAGGTGATGTAGCAAGAATGATACTATACTTTGTAACGAGGTATGAAAAACGAATTCCTAGTTTCCAATCAGGCAATATATTTAATGGAACTACAACACAAGGCTTAGAGGATTGGCAACTAGATATTTTACTTACTTGGCACAACCAAGACCCTGTGAGCCAAAGGGAAATAGACAGAAATAATGCTGTTTACAATCATCAAAGTAACAGAAATCCTTTCATAGACCATCCAGAATGGGTTAATAAAATTTGGAAGACCGAACTTTCTACCAAAGAAACACATAAAAATAAAGATTTAAAAATTTATCCAAATCCAGTTACTGGAGGCAAGTTGTATCTTTCTAATTGGAAAGATTTGGATAAAATAGATATTTTCAGTATGGATGGGAAGAAAGTGAAATCAGTTAAATCTTCTAATGAAATAGATGTATCTGAGCTTCCTAAGGGTGTATATCTATTGAAAGTAGATTCAAGGACTATAAAATTCATTATTAGGTAATGTTTTTAATATATTAAAGCTACATAGTACACCACCTTATTATGTAGCTTTTGCTATTTAAGTAATAATATAAAACCTCACAATAATACCTCTTTGAATAACAAAATTAAAAGGTTTTTCAGTATTTTTTTCAAAAAACTTGTATACTTCCGCCCATCAATAAAGTGAATACAATTCACGGTCTAAGACAAAACATCTAATGTAGTTTCCTTTTATAAAAAGGAAAAATAAATTGTTGTTATTTTCTCTATCTAGAGGCTAAGTAAAGTTGATTTATAATCCTCCTCCGCTCGTACGAGCAAACCGCATCTGTCCATTCATATTAAAAGATAGTATAGTAATTACTGTACACCAATTACTATAACAAAAGCCTCCAAATAATTTTGGAAGCTTTTATATTATTAAATCAAAACACCACTAAAACTTATTTTCTACTTCAGCAGCGTCTAGTAAGAATGTATGTATATCTGTATTTCTCATCAGCGGTTTTAAGCGTTCGCTTCCTGGTCCAAACATCGCAAGTTCTGTATAGTCCGAGGAGTGGTCCATACTTATCCACCCCACAGAGGTATAGTCTTTTTGCATCTCGGAAAGGAGCTTAAACGGCAAGTGGCGAGGGTTATACAAACCATCTTCTTGCTTTGCTTTAGAGTAGTAGGATAATAGCTGCTTCGCTTGGTCATCAGACAACACCATATCTCCACACGCCTTGGCTATTCTCTCTTTAACGAAAGAAACAGTGCTATCAGGCTGTATCCCTTGCAATATCCATTCGTTAGAGTTTTTAAAGTTTTGTATATGGTCAAAATTATCATTACAAGTTTTACCATAGATAAGCCCTGGGTTAGCATTTCCGTGGTCAGAAGTAATTACCACCAAAGTATTACCGTCTTTCTTTGCAAAATCTATAGCGACCTTCACCGCCTCATCAAAAGCCAACTGGTCGTATAGCAGAGCCGCCACATCATTACCGTGTGCCGCCCAGTCCACCTTACCGCCTTCTACTTGCATTACAAAGCCTTTAGGGTGGTCTTTCATCTGCGATATAGCCTTCTCCGTCATCTCTGCCAAAGTAGGGATATTGGCTTTCATTTTATCACAACTATTATGGTCTACAGTATACGGCAATGCCTCCTCATCAAAAGTACCTAGGATAGGTTTATTTTTAGGAGCGGACAACATCTCTGCTTTATTTTTTACCACCGTATAACCTTTAGAGCGGAACTTAGCATCTAAGTCTACGGCGTCTTTTCTTTTATCTGCTTCAAAATATTTAGTTCCTCCTCCCATCATCACATCAAAACCTAAATCTAAATAGTCCATCGCAATATCATCCATCGCACTTCTCTTTTTAGAAGTTACACAAAACCCCGCTGGTGTAGCGTGGTTGATAGGAACCGTAGTTACACAACCTACCTTTTTACCTGCCTTTTTAAACTTTTGGAGTATCGGCATATTTTCTTTTCCATCTGGGCTAATGTTAAGGCTCCCGTTATTTACACGCACTCCCCCACCCCACGAAGAACTTGCTGCCGCAGAATCGGTAACAATAGAACTCGCCGATGCCATATCCATCATCGCTCTTTGTACTAAATTATTTTCGTACAAACTAAGCCAATGAGAAGCTCTACCTAATTTTCTTCTAGAGTAAATATCTGCCATATGTAGGGTTCCCACGCTCATACCATCACTCACCATAAAGATGATGTTTTTGGCTTTTTTCCCTCCAAATTCTTCTTTTATCGTATTGGCTTTTAAACCAAACGGACTGATAAGCATACTTCCTAAAGCCGCTATAGACCCGCTCTTTAAAAAATCTCTTCTTTTCATTTATTAAAACCTTATAGGGGCAAATATAGGATTTATATCTTATACCATTGTAAACTTAAAGTTAAAAAACCAAGCTATTCTCTTCTATATTTAATTTCCTCTCATTATTTACTAACTTTGTGTTTCGTTAATATTAGACTATGACCGTAACAAACGCTGCAATCATTATAATAGGTGATGAAGTTTTAGCTGGAAACACCATTGATACCAATTCTAACTTTATTGCTAAAGAACTTCATAATATAGGGATTAAAGTCGCTGAAATCTTTACCATTTCAGATGATACCGACTGTATCAAACAGGCTTTAAACGATGCCTTCAAAATCACCAACCTAGTTATAACTACAGGCGGTCTAGGACCTACCAAAGACGACAAAACTAAAAAAGCCATTGCTCATTTTTTTGATGACAACCTCATCACAGACCCTGAAACTTTGGCTCATCTGGAGCAAATTTTAATCAACCGAAACAGAGCTCACCTCTTTGATATTAACCGCCCACAGGCAAAAATCCCTTCAAAAGCCAAAGTCATACAAAATCACAATGGTACCGCTCCTTGCCTAATGATGGAAGAAAACGAAAAAATCGCCTTTGTTCTCCCTGGTGTACCTTATGAAGTAAAACCCTTGATTAAAGACCAAATCATTCCATTATTAGCCGAAAGGTTTTCGTTATCGCATCTAGTGGTAAAAATCATCTCTGTGGTTGATTTCCCCGAAAGCCTTTTAGCCCAGACCATAGAAGATTGGGAAAGCCATCTGCCCGAAAATATCAAACTAGCCTACCTCCCTATCGGAAACAGAGTAAAGCTAAAACTCACCGCCATTGGGAATAATAAAACCGATTTAGAAGCCCAACTCAACCATATTATAGAGCCGCTAAAACCTTTAATCCAAGACAAAGTCATTTCTTGGGATAATGAGGATATAGCGTCTATCCTTAAATTCATTCTTACCAAAAGAGGACTTAGTATTTCCACTGCCGAAAGCTGTACTGGCGGCGGTATTTCAAGGTTAATCACCTCTATATCGGGCAGCTCTGCTTATTTCCAAGGAGGCATTACTGCCTATGCGGTCAATCAAAAAATCAATATTTTAAAAGTTCCCAAACAACTGATAAACCAACACACGGTAGTTTCGGAGCAAGTAGCCGAAGCGATGGCGATAGGTTGTCAAGAGTTGTTTAAAACAGATATTTCTATCTCTACCACAGGCGTTGCAGGTCCACAAACCGACCAATATCAAAACGAAATAGGCTCTGTCTATTATTCCGTAAGAGTAAAAAACAAAAGCTACAACTATCATTTGCACCTGCCTCATTTGGATAGAGAGGACTTTATGAATTTCGTTTCTCAAAGAGTTTTACAGTCTGTTGTGGAAGTTCTTGTTTTTAATCCAAACGAATCTTAAACATTTTTAGCAAAAAAAATTGTAGCTTTGTAGAGTCAGCTTAAAAACTGTTACTATACTAAAGTTAAAAATAAACGACAAAAATATCTATTCAAATGAAGAAAATTACATTAAGCCTATTGGCACTTTCTGGAGCATTAGTTTTTCAGTCTTGTTCTGTAAATAAGAAAGTTGCTCACACAGAGCATACCTCTCACGCTGGACATCACCACCACGAAGAACACGGGATTAGCCTAGAATATATGGATACCAATGTTCGCCCTCAAGACGATTTTTACAATTTCGTAAATGGAGGTTGGATGCGTACCGCTGTTATTCCTTCGGATAAAGCCTCTTGGGGAAGTTTCAACGAATTGCGTGAAAAAACAGACGAGGCGTCTCTTACCATTCTTAAAAATATCCTTTCTGAAACCTATGCCGAAGGTACTGAAGGTAAAAAAATCCAGACCCTCTACGCTTCTTTTATGGATATGGATAAAAGAAATGCAGAAGGCATCAGCCCTATCAAAAATGATTTAGCTAAAATTGAGGCTATCAAAAATTTAGCAGATTTACAAACTTATCTTACTGCAGCAGTTCGTACAGGAGATAACCCTCTTTACAGTTGGTACGCCTATACCGACCTTAAAAACTCTAAGATGAACACCATCTATCTAGGTGGACCTCGTCTAGGGTTAGGAAGAGATTACTACCAAAAAGAGAATGCAGAGAACACCAAAACGCTTAACGAGTACCAAAAATATGTGGCTTCTCTATTAGATGTTTTAGGATATAAAAACTCTAATGATACAGCTAAAAAAATAGTAGATTTAGAGAAAACAATGGCAAAAACGCTACTTACCAACGAGGAAGGTAGAGATGCTAACAAGCGTTACAACCCTAAAAACACTTCTGAATTACCAAGTTTAGTGAAAAATGTAAACCTTTCTACTTATCTTAAAGAGGCTGGTGTAAACACAGATAGAGTCATTTTAGGAGAGCTAGGCTATTATCAAAACTTAGATAAATTCATCAATAATGCTAACCTACCTCTAATTAAAGATTATCTTAAATTGAGATTAATTTCTGGCAATGCAGATAATTTAGATAAGAGATTAGACGACATCAGCTTCAATTTTTATAGCAAATACCTTCAAGGGCAAAAAGAGCAAAGAGCTATGGAAAAGAGAGGACTTAGCCTCATCAATGGCGTTCTTGGTGAAGCTTTCGGTAAACTGTATGTAGATAAGTATTTCCCTGCTGAAGCTAAAACAGAAATGGAAACGCTTATCAGCTACCTTAAAAAGTCTTACAAGCATCATATAGAAAACCTAGATTGGATGTCTGCTGAAACTAAAGTTAAAGCATTAGACAAACTAAATAAGTTTACTGTAAAAGTGGCTTATCCTGACAAATGGGAAGACTACTCTAAACTTAACTTCAATAACGGTTCTTCTCTTTATGACAACTTAAAGCAGGTTTCTCTTTGGGCTTACGAAAAAACTTTAGCAGAAAAAGTGAATAAACCTGTGGATAAATCTAAATGGGGAATGACACCGCAGACCGTAAACGCTTACTATAACCCAACCAACAACGAGATTGTATTCCCAGCAGCGATATTACAACCACCATTCTTCAACTTTAAGGCAGACCCTGCGGTTAATTTTGGAGGTATTGGTGCAGTAATCGGTCACGAAATTTCTCACGGATTTGATGATGGTGGTTCTCGCTTTGATGGTGATGGAAACCTTAGCAACTGGTGGACAGATGCAGACCGTAAAAACTTTGATATCAAAGTAAAACAGCTGGCGGACCAATACAGCAAGTACGAGCCTGTAAAAGGAAGTTTCGTAAATGGAGTCTTCACTAGTGGCGAAAACATTGCGGACTTAGGTGGTGTAGCCATTGCTTATGATGCGTTAAAAATGTATCTTAAAGATAAAGGTAACCCAGGAGAAATCAGCGGTTATAACCAAGACCAAAGATTCTTTTTGAGCTGGGCAACCGTATGGAGAACTAAATCTACCGAGCAATATATGATTAACCAAGTAAAAACTGACCCACACTCTCCAGGCTACTTCCGTAGTTTTGGACCGTTGGTAAATGTAGATGCTTGGTATGATGCCTTTAAAGTAGAAGCAAAAGACAAACACTACAAAAAACCAGAGGATAGAATTAAAATCTGGTAATAAAGTTTACAAAACGATGAGTGAGGCTATCTTTAATAGGATAGCCTCACTTTTATTTCTTCAAAGACACCTTCAAAAGAAATCCTTATCTTTGCTCTATGAATTTTATTAAAAATAATCTCGCTAATGCCTTTACTTTAGGCAATCTGTTTTCGGGGTGTGTAGGAGCTATCCATTTAGTTAACGGAGCTTACGAAATTACCGCTATATGCATTATTATTTCTTTAGTATTAGATTTTTTTGACGGATTTATAGCCCGTGCCTTACACGCCAACTCGCCTTTGGGGGTTCAGCTAGATTCTTTGGCAGATATGGTAAGTTTTGGGCTAATACCAGGGTTGGCAATGTATAAACTCCTAGAACCTTATGGCGTAAACATTGGCAGTTTTGCCTTTCCATTTGAAATAAAATACTTGGGGCTTTTCATTACCCTATTCTCTTGTCTAAGACTGGCTATTTTCAACATTGATGAAGAACAGAAATACTATTTCAAAGGACTAAATACACCTAGTAATACCGTTTTAATTTTCGGTATTTACTATATCGTAGCTAATGTATTTTCGTTAAAAATATTAGAGCCACCTCACTACGGTTGGGGACTTTTAGCTTTAACTGCACTTAGCTCGTGGCTACTAGTTAGCCCTATCAAAATGATAGCAATGAAGTTTAAATCTAAAAAACTAAGTGATAATTACCCTAAAATAGCCTTATTAGTAGGCGGGTTACTCATTCTAGCATTCTTTAAAATATACGCCATTCCTTTAATCGTGGTGTATTATATTTTAGTTTCTTTAATATTTCAAAAACAACTCAACTAATTTTCAATAATGAATTTAAAACTACATAAACCCCTGTGCATATTTGATTTGGAAACCACAGGTACTAATATTTCTAAAGACCGAATCGTAGAGATTTGTATTTTAAAAGTAAATACAGACGCTTCTAGAGAAACCAAAACTTGGCTTGTAAACCCAGAAATGCACATTCCGGCGTTTGCAACTGCGGTACACGGTATTTCCGATGAAGATGTAAAGGACGCCCCTACCCTTAAAGAAATTGCTCCAAAAATTATGGAAATGATTTCAGGAGCAGACTTAGGCGGATTTAACTCTAACCGATTTGATGTCCCACTTCTTGCCGAAGAAATGCTAAGAGCAGGCGTAGATTTTGACCTTAGTAAAATGAAACTGGTGGATGCCCAAGTGATTTTCCATAAAATGGAACCTAGAAATTTAAGTGCCGCTTATCAGTTCTATTGCAACAAAACCCTAGAAGACGCCCATTCCGCAGAGGCAGACACCCTCGCTACTTTTGAAGTACTAGATGCCCAAGTAGGCAAATATGAGGAGCTACCTAAAGACATCAATGGTCTAAGCGAGTTTTCTTACCATCAAAAATTTGCAGACTTAGCAGGTTTTATTGCTTTTGATGACAAAGGACAAGAGATTTTCACCTTTGGTAAATATAAAGGACAACTGGTAGAAGAGGTTTTAGCCAAAGACGCAGGTTATTTCGGTTGGGTACAAAATGCTGACTTCCCGCTTTACACCAAGAAAGTGCTTACCAGCATACAGCTAAGACGAAAATTTTAATCGTTCAATCTAAAATAGTTGATTTATGAAAATCCTTTGCATCGGAAGAAACTATACCGAACACGCCAAAGAACTC
Source organism: Riemerella anatipestifer ATCC 11845 = DSM 15868 (assembly GCF_000252855.1). Lineage (NCBI taxonomy): Bacteria > Pseudomonadati > Bacteroidota > Flavobacteriia > Flavobacteriales > Weeksellaceae > Riemerella > Riemerella anatipestifer. The sequence continues at coordinate 749,348 of NC_017045.1, forward strand.
GGCAATGCGATACCAGAAGAGCCTGTTATTTTTATAAAACCCGACACTGCACTGCTTAAAGGAAACGATTTCTATATCCCCGAATTTTCTAACGAAATACACTACGAGCTGGAAGTTGTCCTAAAAATATCCAAAGGTGGAAAGTATATCCAAAAGGAAAACGCCCACAAACACTTTGATGAAATAGGTTTAGGGATAGATTTTACGGCGAGAGATTTACAATCTAAACTCAAATCCAAAGGACTTCCTTGGGAGCTTTCCAAAGGGTTTGATGGTTCGGCGGTGGTAAGCTCATTTCATAAAAAGGAAAACTTTAATTTAAACAACATTAACTTTTCTCTTTTTCAAAATAAAGTCCAGAAGCAAAACGGAGCCACTCAACATATGATGTTTGGCTTTGATGATATCATTGCCTTTGTATCAAAATATTTTACTCTAAGAGTGGGCGATTTAATATTTACAGGAACGCCCGAAGGTGTAGGCAAGGTGCAAGAAAACGACCTTTTGGAAGGCTATCTAGAAGACCAAAAAGTTTTAGATATTAGGATATTGTAGGCTTTTAGACTTTAATAATTCAACATTTTTTTGTAACTTTAGAGAACTAAAAATCAGTAGTTATGACTAATATTATTCTTCCCGTTGATTTCGGCGAAAGCACAGATTTCCTTCTTGATGAGACTGTAAAGTTTGCAAAAAAGACTAATGGTAAAATATACCTCATCCACGTGGCGCCTTCGGATATAGGCTTTGCGATTGGCGATATGGGCTTCCAGTATTTCCCTGAAATTGAAAAAAATGAAATACAGCAAGAAGCTCTACAACTCAACGAGCTACAGCAGAGAGTTGTTGCCCAAGATGTGGACTGCGAGCATATCCTAAAGCAAGGCATCGCCAAAGATGTTATTTTGGACTATGTGCAAGAGAAAAAGGCTGATTATATTGTGATGGGCTCTCACGGTAGAAGCGGCATCTATGATGTTTTTGTAGGCAGCTTGACTAAAGAACTTACCAAAAGTGCCCCAGTGCCTGTTTTGGTAATTCCTTGCCACCAGCATAAATAACTATTACATAATACCACAAAAGGAGTTTTTAGAAATTTAAAAACTCCTTTTTTTTATTTCTCTTTAAAGCATATTTGTTTATTAGGGCGTGCCCCAAGCCACCGCTATTCCCTAGGCTGCTGGGTCGGTCTTCGGGCAGTCGCTCTTTTTTGCCAAAGCCTTCTCCCCTTGCCAAAAAAAGGAGCTCCAACAATGCCCTCCGCCCTCACGCAATGAACTTCTGTAAATGGGAATATAAAAGTTTAGATTTACTGAAGGTTATTATACACAATTCTTCTAAAAAGAAGGGACAACAAATCTAATGAAATAAAAATCAGAAACACTAAAATTTGAAAAGAACAAGTAATATAAAGCATCCTTACCTTAATGTTATTAATTCTCTATCGAAAATAAATTTATTGATACATTGTATTGTGATTAAAGAAGTTATTTTAGTAACCATCCTCTTTTAAATTTTCTATTCTTTTAAACTCTTAAGTTGACAAAGGATTATTCTTTTTTGTAAAAAATCATCATATAAGTGCTATCAAAAGATTTCATATGTTTAATCTATCGAAGCTCTAATAAACTACTAATAATTTGACTATATTTGTAGTCTTATAGAATATGGCAAAATTTATACAAAATATAATTGATGAAATAATAGACCAATATATTTTTGCGGACGATACTAAACGTCCCTGGATTATTGGTTTTAGCGGTGGTAAAGATTCTACTGTAATGCTTCAATTGGTATGGGAAGCATTAAAGCAAATAAAAGATTTACACAGTGTAGTAAGCAGGGATATTTATGTTGTTTGTAACGACACAATGGTTGAAAATCCTGTAATTACCGAATATGTTCATCGAGTTTTAGACAAAATTGAACAAGCTGCAGTGGAACAAGATATTCCTATTAGAGTAGTAAAAACCATTCCAAGATTAGAAGATTCTTTTTGGGTAAATTTAATTGGCAAGGGTTATCCTGCACCTAACAATGCTTTTCGGTGGTGTACAGAACGTCTTAAAATAAAACCAACTTCTCGATTTATTCTTGAACAAGTTAGTGAATTTGGCGAGGCAATTATTTTGATTGGCACTCGTTCTGCAGAATCTGCCAATCGTGCAAAATCAATGAAAAAACATGCGATTAAAGGAAAACGATTAACCAAGCATCCGACACAACCCAATACTTTTATGTACGCCCCAATAAGACATTTAATGTTGGAGGAAGTTTGGTATATCATCAATACAATGCCTTCACCTTGGGGTGCAGATAATAATGAATTATTTCAGATTTATTTAGATGCAAGTGCTGATGATTATGAATGTCCAACAGTAGTAACTGACAAACAACATAAGTCTTGTGGACAAAGCCGTTTTGGTTGTTGGACATGTACAGTTGTAAAACAGGATAAATCAATGTCTGCATTGATTGAAAATGGTTTAACTTGGCTAACCCCACTATTAAAGTTGAGAAATGAATTAGCAATAGAGCGAAATATTATAGAGAATCGTATGCCACAGCGCAGAAATGGAACTGACGCGGTGAATGGAATGGGTCCTTATTTTCCATGGTATCGTGCATCTGTGTTATATCGTTTACTAAAAACACAAAGAGAAGTACAAAAACACAAGCCTCACATTGAATTGATTACAAATCAAGAACTAATTGCTATTCAAACAATTTGGTATCGTGATTTTGTTTTTGATCAGAAAGTTTCAGAAATTTATCACAAAGCATATAAAACGGATTTGGATATGAAAGATCAAAATGAGAAAAAGGAAAAAGAATTGGAATTACTGAGAAAAACTTGTGAGAAGAATCCGCGAGATTTTGAGTTAATTCAAGAGCTTTTGACCTTACAAAAAAATAAATCACTTTTGAATCGCAAGCGTGGTTTAAAAGAAGATATTGAAACAAGAATCGAAGAATATCTAAAAAAGGAGAAATAAGATGTTCATAAAAGAAATAGAGCTTAATAACTTCCGCATTTATAAAGGGATCAATAAGATAAATTTGTTACCACAGGATGGGAAAAACATTATCGTTGTAAGTGGTAAAAACGGATTTGGTAAAACAACATTTTTAATGTCGTTAGTTTGGTGTTTGTATGGTAAACAAATGGAAAAAGTTGATGAACTTTATCAAAAAGAAATTGCCGACAAAGGCGGTTACGGAAAATACATCGGAAATAGTTTAAACCGATTAGCAAAATCAAACGGAGAAACAAAATTTTCAGTTTCGGTAACTTTTACTAATGTAAAAATACCTGAAATCACTTGTAATGAAATCAAAATTACAAGAATATACGATATCATAACAAGCTCAAGTGATAAAGTTGAAGTTCTGATAGACGGCTATCAAAATGAATTAATTCAAGACCTAACAACAGATGGAAAACAAGACGGAGAAGAAATTTTCATTCGTGATTTTATCTTGCCAATTGAGATAGCCAAATTCTTTTTCTTTGATGCTGAAAAAATTGTTTCACTTGCCGAAATTAATTCGCCAGAACAAAGACGACTTTTAAGTAAAGCTTATACAGAGGTTTTGGGAATCAAAAAATACGAAGATTTAAAAGACCAACTTGAAACAATTCAAGACGATTACAGAAAAAAATCAGCAAAACCACAAGAATTAGCAGAATTTAATCAAATTGAAACCGACATTAAAAATAAACAAATTTCCATTAATGCACTTGAACAACAAATACAGGATTTGAATCAAGAAAAAATTGAAAAACAAAGTGAATCTAACGAAATTCAAATGAAGTTAATCCAAGAAGGAAATATGATGACCTTGGAACAACTTAATGAATTAAAAAAGGAGGAAATATCTTTAACAGAAAAAATAAGTGATATTCAAGATGGTTTAAAAGATTTGTTTGATTTAATTCCTTTCGGTTTATCAGGAGAAACTTTAATGGAAATTTCCAACCAATTGGAAAAAGAGAAAAATTATAAAGAAAATAAGTTCAAACAGGAAAATGTTGGAGATAAAACTAATTTGATTTTAGACGACCTTGAAATTGAAAAGAAAAATTTTAAGGGGGTTATTACAACTGATATTCGTAATTTTTATGAAACTCAAATTAGGAATTTAATCAAAAAACATTTTTTTTCTGATGTTCCTGAATTACCAAAAAATTTCGAATCATTGCACAATTTCTCAGATTCGGAGACAAATGAATTAAACACATTAATTAATTCTCTAAAAAACACATTTAGAGATACTTTCTCAAGATTTAACGACAATTATTCACGTTCCAAAAATGACCTTGATTCTATTCGTAGAAAAATCCGAGCAGCAGAAAAAGATGCAGAAGATGAATACATTGCTAATTTGAGAAATGAAAAAACACGCCTAGATAATCGAGTTTATTCGATTGATAAGGAGGTTTACGATTTGAGCGAAAAAATAGGTTCTTTCAAGAATGAAATAAAAACATTAAAACAACGTCAAGAAGAATTAAGAAAAAAAATTGACGACTCAAGACGTTATTCTGATAAAGACAAAATTACACAAAGACAAATTGAGAATTTACGCAATTTCATCAAGGACTTTAAAGATGCAACCAAGAAAAAATTGGAAGAAAACATCTTAAACGAATTGAGTGGTTTAATGCATAAAAAAGGATTCATTAAAAAAGTTGCTGTAGATATTAATCAAGCAGGTGATGATGTTGATATTAATCTTTTCAATTCTCGAAATGAGAAAATAGATAAAGGTTCTTTGTCTATGGGAGAACGTCAAATGTATGCTTCTGCTCTATTGAAAGCATTGGTTGATGAATCAGATATTTCATTTCCTGTTTTCATTGATTCACCTATGCAGAAATTTGACAAAGATCACGCAGAAAATGTAATCAAAGAATTTTATCCAAACGTTTCAGATCAGGTTGTTTTATTCCCCCTAATTCATAAAGAATTAACAGAAAGTGAGTTTGAATTATTAAAGCCTAATATCAGTAAATCCTATATTATCCACAATGTGAGCACAGATGCTTCAACATTTGAATATACTGAACCGAACAATTTAATCAAAAAGTACAACGAGCTTTATGCAAATTAACATAAGAACATCAGAGGCAAATCAGGAAATAGTTAGAAAACTAACGTCAAAATTACCTGTCGGTACAAAAGAAAATGTAATTGCAAGAATAGCATTAGGGTATTCTTTGCAAAATGGAAAATATTTCACATCATCGGAATTTAATCTATACGATTCCAAAGGAAAAGAATACAAAGACCATATTTTGTTTGATGCAAAATACAGGGATTTTTTCATAGCTTTGATTTGCCAACATTATGGAATTTATAAAACAGACGACAATATTCCAAAGTACATAAAATTACATATTGACCACGGTTTGGAGTTAATGGATAATTTATTTTCAAATCAACATAATTATACGTTTTTCGATTTTTTAACTGAACATTTAGACAAAGGAATTTCATTCTTAGATACTGTAAAAGTGAGTTTAGATGCTGTGAAAAACAATAATCAAAATATTGAAAAATCCTACTTCGGAGAACCAATTAAAATTTTGGTTGGAAATAAGTTAGATGAAAAAACTGAAGATATTGTATTAAATTTCAACGATACTAATTCATACAATAATAATCACATAGCAGTTGCAGGAAGTTCAGGAACAGGAAAAACACAATTTGCATTGCAAATTTTGAAAGAAATATCAGAGAAATCAAATTATCATGTCAATTTTATTTACTTGGATTTTAAGGGTTTGAAAGATGATGATTTAATTCAAATGCAACCTTTTTTTGAAAAGACAAGAGCTCAATTTATTGATGCCCCCAATACGCCATTTCCTATAAACCCTTTGTCATTTATTGATAGTATCAATGACATAAATAAGCAAATGGGAATTGATAAATTTGTAGATATTATCTGTAAATATTCAAATATAGGAATCAAACAACGAGGAAAACTAAGAGAAGCAACAAACGAAGCGTTTATCTCTAAAAAGCCTGGAGAACATCCAAGTTTTAGAGAGATTAATGAGCAACTTTTAGAAATTGTTGGAGATAAACGAGACATACTAACGGAAATCATTGAAGAATTAAGCCGTTACAATGTATTCCAAGAGGACAAAAAAGTGAAAATTTTTTTGAATCAGAATATTTATTTGTCTTTGTCTGGCGATTTATCAAATTCTGTTCGTTTTACTTCATTATTTTTAATTATAAATTACATTTACAATGTATTTATGAATATGGAAAGTACACCAACAGAAAACGGTTATCGTGCTATGCGTTATGTTTTGTTAATTGATGAAGCACATGTTATATTCAAAGAGAAAAAGTATCAAGATATTTTAGAGAAAATTTTGCGTGAGATACGTTCAAAAGGTGTTTCGGTTGTACTTTTATCACAAGGGATTGAAGAATTTAACCAACCAACTTTTGACTTTTCAAGTATGTGTGAAATATCATTTTTACTAAATGTAAAAGATAAAAATAACACAAAAGCAATTAATAAATTTTTAGGATTTAGCGACAAAGACGGAACAAAAGCATATAGAAGTCTTGAAAAAATCCAAAAGGGGCAAGCTATTTCGAATATTAAAGAGTTTTCTAAGGGGGAGCTTTTTGAGATTAAACAGTTTTATAATACCCCATAAAGAAGAACAACCATTTAAACAATCACTATAAGGAATTTTTTTTGAAAATTTTTCTATAATATAAGTTTTGTGTATTTCTTGAAAGTCAACATCAAGAAGTGCATTATCTACAAATAATCACAAAATAAAAACTCGCTTTCTTAAGTGATAAGAAAACGAGCAAAATAAAATGTGATTGAAAAACTTATTCTATTTACTAAATACCTTACTTCCGCTGGTCTGATAAGAATACGAAAAAGTATAATATCCCATATTGGTATTGTCTGTACCTGGGTTATCTGGGGCTCCTTTGTAATAGCTCTTTATTTGAATTTTGGCGTACTTGGCATCTGCTGTTTTAATCAAGATGGTTCGCCCTTTAATCGGCATAATGGTATGGGTAGACATATCATAGGTGTACCAGCCATTGTTGCTCCCCGTAGGAATGGCTAAAGTGAGTTTACCTTCTTTAAGCTCATCTCCTTTAAATTCTGTATCCGCAGGAGCTTCCTTTACATCTGCATAGGCTTTGTCCAAAACTAGACCACCGCCTTTACCTTTTCTCGCACTCCCTCCGTTTACAATAATGGTAGTCCCATTAAAACCTATATCCCACTCTGTGGTATCCAATTTTTCGGAAGCCACTTCTTTGGCATCTTTTAGATTGAAAAGAATGTACTTTTGGGGGTCGTAATCCTTAGACATTCTTGAAGGAACATACAAATCCGAAACTGTTTGTACTTTTACACTAGCTTCTGGATTTTCTACCACAACCTCATCTCTATCTTTTGAACAAGAAAGAATGGTAGCTACCGTTAGAAATCCTAATAAGATTTTTTTCATAGTAATTTTAATTTAATTGTTTATTATATCTTTTATACTAAAAACTAAAATTGATACTTGCCCACCACAATCTCCCAAAAAATTCGGGATTGTATTGAGGGTTAGTATGCCCCAAAACATTATCTATCCCCATTTGAAATGTATATTTTGAGGCAAAGGTTTTGCCTGTAGAAAAATTTAATAAAAAATACCCTGGAGCTAGCTCTTTGCTGTTATTTATAATGCCATTTCCATCTAGGTCTGCAAAACCATATTTCCCTCTATAAATAGCTCTTAGGTTAGCAAAGAAACCGCTCTTGTCTTGATAAAAAATTTTAGAATTAAAACTATGCTTACTCCTACCTATAATCCCAAAATAGTTGTGCTTTCTAATTTTTATGGTTTCCCCTTGGTCGTTCTCGCCACTTTTTATCGTTCCATTTTTTATCTTATCCAATACTTCTCTATCTTTGGCTTCTAAATATTGGTATCCAAGGGAAAAATTAAAATTCTGTAGAAACTTCCAAGCCAACTCTGTTTCTAGCCCTTGAGTATAGATTTGGTTGAGGTTCTGATAAGAGAAAATATTTTGTCCATTAGATTTTCTAGCGACTGCAGCTACATTGATGAGGTTTTCTATATTATTTCTAAATGCATTAACCCCAAATTTGAAACAACCGAAAGCTTTAAAATCCACTCCCATATTGAAAGCCCACGAACTCTCTGCTTTAAGATTGGACATCTGATGAGGATTCATAAAAATCTGACTTATACTTCCCTGTTGCCACATCTCCTCTACCATTGCCTCTACCTCTTGAGTGCCTACCACCGAATATCCCACCAAATTATTGGTAAAATTAAGATAGAGTTGCCTTAAATCTGGTGCCTTAAAACCTCTCCCCACAGAAGCTCTCAGGGTAAGTGCCTCTGTAAATTTAAAATCGGTTGCTAATTTCGGATTCCATTGTGCCCCAAAAACATTATTATAATCGTACCTTACACCTGCCAAAATTTGCCATCTATCAGTCGCTTTATAATTAGCCTGTGCCAAGCCATACAGTTGGTGCATTTCTTTCTTATTACTATAACGAGAAGCCTCTACTCCCTGAAAAATAGCTCCTGCCCCTAGTGTGGTTTGTAGTTTAGGGTGCCATTTAATTTCAGTAAAGTTTTCCACCCTTTTATACTGCTCTCTATAAAAAGTTTCGTCAAAGGTTTTCTTAGTTTCAAGAAATTTAAGGTTTGTGTCATTTTTAAAATCAGACCAATACCACCTCACCACAGAGGTTAAACGCTCCGTAGGTTTCCAAATAATCTCTGGAGAAATATTATAATCTAATGTTTTAGCAAACCCTGTAAGTTTCTCTTTTTGATAAAGTGTTTTAGTATCAATAGTTTCATTATAAAGCCTAGAGAATAGAGCTAATTCCCACTTTGGGCTTAATTTATATTTCAACTTAGAAGAGTAGGTATAAATCTGGAAAGGGTTTACCACTTGTGCAAATTCATTATTATTAAATCCGTACCCTTCGGAACTGTAACGATTGGCTGAAAAATGAGCCGAAAAATTATTTTTAACTATACTAAAATCGCCTCCAAAATCTATGGTTGTATTAGTTCCTGCTCTTAAATTTAGGCTACCTTTAGTCGTTTCTGCATCTTCTGTAATGATATTGATAACTCCCGCCAAAGCATCTGAACCATACAAAGATGAGCTTGGACCTTTAAGAACTTCAATCCTTTTAATATCATTAACCGTAATTCTAGATAAATCCAAAGTTCCTGCCGTACGACCCAACAAGGGCATTCCATTTACCAAGATCAAAGTATATTCGGCCCCCATACCTTGTATTTGTACACCAGTCCCATGGTTGTGGGTAATCACTAGCCCTGTTTGCTCCATTAAAATATCATTAAGCCGAAGACTGCCTACTTGTTTTATTTGTTTTTTTTCTACGCTATGAATTGGCAATGGGACGTCTGATACCTTCTGTACAAAGGTATTACCAGAAAGCACAACCGCTTCTATAGTCCTAATACTATCTTTAGAACTTTGCCCCAATAGAGGTAATCCTAGAAATAATATCCCCGCCGAAATTATAGTTCTTTTGTTCATAGTACTCAAAAACTTTGCAAATCTAAATCATTATTTTTAACAATTCTAAATAAATTTTAATGATAAATATCAGTTTTTATTTAGAATAATTTTAAATAGATTTGCAAAGAAAATAATTAAAGATGAAATCAAAGACATTACTCCCTGCTATTGCTTTGTTATATCTAACAGCGAACGCACAAGATAAAAGAGATATTACAGCCATTAAGAATATGGCGGGTTGCTATGAAGTTTCCTTTAATTTCTCCGAAACTTTCTCTCCTAACAAAGAGTACAAAAAGAAAGACAACTACCACTCTAAAGCTCTAGAATGGATAGCTATAGTGGAGGAACAGCCTAACAAAATAGCTCTACAACATCTACTTGTTGTAAACCCAAAAGGCGAAGGTAAAAATGCTATTGTAAAACATTGGAGACAAGATTGGCTCTATAAAAATACAGACCTTTATGTTTTTAATAAAGAAAATCACTGGAAATATAAATCTCTAAATCCTAAACAGGTTAAAGGACAATGGACACAAATTGTGTATCAAGTAGATGATGCTCCTAGGTACTCTGGCTCTGGAACATGGATACACTTAGACGAAAGAACATTCTGGGAAAGTACCGCAGATGCTCCGCTCCCTAGAAGAGAATATACCACACGAACAGACTATAATGTTTTAAACAGGACTAATAGACACGAGATTACAGAATGGGGTTGGCTCCATTTCCAAGACAATAAGAAAATCTTAAGGCAAGATAACCAAGAAGATACTATAGTAGCAGAAGAAATTGGTAAAGAATACTACAAAAAAGTAGAAGATAAGAAATGCCTAACTGCACAAAACTATTGGAAAGAATATGCTCCACTATGGGCAGCAGTAAGAGAAGAATGGGCAAACAAAATGAACAAAAAGCAAGACCTTTATGTAAAACCCAAAGTGCAAGACACTTACCTCTATTCCGAACTTATGAAGCTAGAGCCCCAACAAACTACAGAAGCCAAAGAATTGGTAAAAGAATATATCGTTAAATAATAATCATATCGTTACTTATAAGCAGTTCTTACCGGGCAACTGCTATTATATAGAAGCCTCGACCATAGTATCGAGGCTTCGCCAATTTTTGGCATCACTAAAAAATATAAAACATGGCTTTGGTAAAACTTATTTTTTCTCGTTCACCGTTTCATAGATGTGGTGTATAAGCCCATCAGCAACAGATATTTTAGGGACAAATATTTTAGAAATATCTGCCCAGTTTAAAATATTATTAAAAATTTTAAGTGCTGGTACAATTACATCAGCTCGGTCTTCACGGATTTTGTACTTTACCATTCTTTCCTCTACGCTTAGTTGAGAAAATTCTTTGTAATATTTCTTCAGTTTAGAAGTTGCCAAAGCCTTACCATCTTTAGTTTTACTCATAGAAAATACCTTATTGATATTTCCTCCAGAGCCTATCGCTACTATCGGTTTTTTGCCCGTAATATGGCTCTTGATTAAGTCTTTCATTTCCTCCCAATGGGCATCGGTTACCAAATGATTTAGAAGCCTAATTGTCCCTATATTAAACGAATGAGAGAATTTAGCCTTTCCGTTTTCATAAAAGGTAACCTCCGTAGAACCTCCACCCACATCTATATAAAGATAGTCGTAATCTTCGTCTAAGCCTTCAGCTATATGATTTTCGTAAACCAAGTTTGCCTCTTCAGTTCCTGAAATAATTTCTATCTCAATCCCAGAAGTTTTTGCCACTTGTTCTATTATTTCTTGTCCGTTTTTAGCATCACGCATTGCACTTGTGGCACAAGCACGGTAATGTTCTACCTTGTAGATTTTCATTAAATCACTAAAAACTTTCATTGTATCTACCACCATTTTAGACCGCTCCTCTCCTATTTCTCCTTTAACAAAGACGTCCATACCCAACCTCAACGGAATTCTCAATAAATTAAGTTTGGTAAATTCGGGTTGATGATTGGCGTTCAAAACCACTTCATTGATGAGAAGTCTGGCGGCATTACTGCCTATATCTATAGCTGCTAATTTCATACGATTTTAATATTTTTTGTTTTTAAGATAATGATAAATCTCTATCTGTGAACGAATTTTATTCTTTTTAGCTCCTTTTTTCACATAATCATTATTGAGAGCGTTATCTAAAACTCGTGCTTTAACATTATCACTCAACTGAATTTGGAGTAAATCTTTCAGTTCTTCTTTCAGTTCAGGCTGATTAATTTTAACGGCGGCTTCTACCCTATAATCTAAATTACGCGTCATCCAATCCGCAGAAGATATGTAAATATCCTCATTGCCTTTATTATAAAAATACATCACCCTAGCGTGTTCTAGATACTCATCTACAATGCTGATGGCTTCTATTTTAGTTTTGAATTTTTTCTGTTGCACCACACAGAAAATCCCTCTTACTATGGTCTGTATTTTCACTCCAGCTTCGGCGGCTTGGTAGAGTTTTTTTATCAACCCTTTATCGCTTAACGAATTGACTTTAAGTATAATTTTAGCTTTTCTTCCCGCCTTAGCTTCTGCTATTTCCCTATCTATTAGTTCTTCTATTTTTGCTCTCATATAATGAGGACACACCAGTAGCGTTTTGCAATTTTTAAGGGCTAGAATAGGGTCTTCCGTTGGTTTCCTAAAGTAATTAAACACTTTATTGATGTCCGCCATTATCGCTCTATTGCTAGTCATTAAGAGGTGGTCTCCATAGACTTTGGCTGTTTTTTCGTTAAAGTTGCCTGTACTCACAAAACCATATTGAATGGTTTTACCTCCCACCCTTTTTTTAATCACGCAGAGTTTTGCGTGGACTTTTTTATCTGGAATACCCACCAAAATTTTGATACCTTCCACCTCTAGGCGTTCTTTCCATTTGAGGTTAGCTTCTTCATCAAACCTTGCTCTAAGCTCTATCATTACCGTAACCTCTTTTCCGTTTCTAGCGGCATTGATGAGGGCATTGGCTATTTTAGAATTGGACGCCAAACGATAAGCCGTGATTTGAATAGATTTAACATCTGGGTCCATAGCTGCCTCTCTAAGCAAATCTATCACAGGCATATAGCTATGATAAGGAAAAGTAAGCAAGACCTCTCTTTGGGTAATCACATCGGTAACCCTCTGCTGCCCTTCAAAATAAGGGTGATTAAACGAGGTTCTTTCCTCTGGGGTTTTATACGTTTTAAAGACATTAGGAAAATCCATAAAATGTTTGAAATTATGAATTTTATGCCCTGGTATAATGCTGTCTTTCTTCGTAAGTTCTAACTTTCGAATTAAAAGCTCAAGCAAGGCTTTATCCATATCCTTATCAAACACAAAACGAGTGGGTTTGCCTTTTCTTCTACTTTTAACACCTTTTTTAATTTTCTCCGCTAAAGTGGTGTTAATATCATTATCAAGGTCAAATTCGGCATCTTTAGTTACTTTAAAGGAGTGAGCTTCAAAAACATCATACCCGAAATAAGAAAAAATATGAGGAAGATTAAAACTAATCACGTCTTCTAGCAACATCACGCTAGTTTCCTCTCCTTCAGATGGCAAAATAACAAAACGCCCCATTACCCTAGAAGGCACTTCTATAATGGCATAGTTGCTCTCATATTCCCATTCTTTTTTACGCATCGCCACTCCTAAATAAAGACTTTTGTCCCTTAGATAGGGCATCGGTGTCTCCTCCCGAAGAAGGATTGGAATTACGTTAGCTTCCACCTCTTCATCAAAATAATCTTTTACAAACTGCTTTTGGGCTTCGGATAAATCCTTCGGAGTTCTAATGAATACCTTTTCGGCAGCCATTTCTTTTTGGATTTCTTCCCAAGTGGTATTAAAATCGTTTTGTTGCTTAATCACCACTTTATTGATTTTATCTAAAATCTTTTGTGGCTCATCAAAAAAGGAGTTTTCTCTGTATTTAGGTTTAAAACTCATTGCTCTTTTCAACCCCGCCACACGAACGCGGAAAAACTCATCTAAATTATTAGAGAAAATTCCTAAAAATTTAATTCGTAAATGGAGCGGAACAGTCTTATCCATAGCCTCTTGCATTACCCTTTCGTTAAAGGCAAGCCAAGTAATATCTCTAGGATTAAATTGCGGCATAGCGAAACATTTTAGTAATTCCAAAAGTAAGAAAAACAAAGCATAAAAAAAACTCTTTGGACTTCTCCAAAGAGTTTAAATTATTAAAAACTAAAGTTATCTTAGTTCTGTATCATCTCCTGAATTCTTTCTTGTAAAAGTTCTTGGTCTATTAAAGCTTCAAAGCCAAACAATACTATCAATACTACATAAGCTAAAACATTTAAGGCACTCAATATAATACCGATAATAGCCAATATACGCCCTGTACTTAGATTGCTATAATTAGCATACAATTCTGGATTAGCTAAATAAAGCTGGCTGTCTTTCTTATACATTACTAAAGCAACTACACCTAAGATAATTCCAGGAACTCCATAACAGCAACAACCTAGAATAGATAAAATCCCAAAGACAAGCACTAGTGTAGCGTTTGGTAAATTTTGTTTCATCATAACAATTCAAATTTTAAGTTTAGAAATTTTTACAAAAATAAGAAATAATCATAGTGATTACACTAACAAGAGCCCAAAAAATCATTGCTTTGCCGTAATGTCTCTTTTTATCTATAAAGTTAATCGCACTCACCAAAACAAATAATATCAAAGGATAGATAGCTGGAAACATATAGAACGCCTCTACAAATTTACCTTCGGAAATAAGCAATAAAGCTCTCTGTGAGCCACAACCAAAGCACTCCATTCCAAATAATTTCTTGTTAGGACAAGAAAGCATATAATCTTCTATCGCCATTTTAAATAAAAATATTACACCACAAATATGGTAATTATATCTTATAAATCCTACGTTTTATTAACACTATAAAAAACAAAAAACCTCACTTTTTCAAGTGAGGTTTCTGTGAGCGCGCCAGGATTCGAACCTGGGACCGTCTGCTTAGAAGGCAGATGCTCTATCCAGCTGAGCTACGCACCCATTTAGAATTTTTAGTGTAAAATTCCGAAAAACATTGTCGGGGCGGCAGGATTCGAACCTGCGACCTCCTGGTCCCAAACCAGGCGCGATGACCGGACTACGCTACGCCCCGAATATTATTCTCTGAGTTGCGGAGGGTATGGGATTCGAACCCATGCGACCCTTGCGAGTCGACAGTTTAGCAAACTGCTCCGTTAACCACTCCGGCAACCCTCCTTTTCGCTGTTATTTTAAGTACTTCTGTTCTGTAATTGCGAGTGCAAATATAGAGCGTTTTTTTGAAACCTCCAAATAAAATGCAAAAAAAATCTAAAATTTTTATCACTATCTTTGGCAGTCAATTTTAAAAATAAAAGTGAATAATGCGTAATATTTTGTTTATTATAAGTTTAGGTGCTGTGGTGACTTCTTGTAGCACTCAGCAAAAAATAGTTGCACCTCAACCACAATTACAACCAAAGACAAAAATAGCCCCCCCCCTTTCCCAAAACAAACCTAAAGTAGAGCCATCTACTAAAGGGGATTTCTATTACAAAACTAATATTGGCGATATTACAAAAAACGATAATACCACCAGCTATGGTTCTGTAGTTACTGCTAAACCTAAAGGTTATAAGGTGAATTATGAGAATTTTCCATCTGTAGCTCAAAATTTTAGACAGCGTTTTCTTATTCTCCATTATACCGCTCTTGATAACGAGACATCAGTACGAGTGCTTACTCAAAGAGGAGTGAGTGCCCACTATCTTGTAAGTGATTTACCTGACGATGATATTTGGCAACTTGTTGATGAAAATAAAAGAGCCTACCATGCAGGTATTAGCTTTTGGAGAAATACCACCGAAATGAATGATAATTCCATAGGGATAGAAATTGTTAATAAAGGTTATACTACTGGGACAGCAGGAGAGAAAGTCTTTTATCCATTTCCTGAACATCAGTTTAAGAAGGTGGCTGCTTTGGCAAAAGATATTGTAGAGCGTTATAATATTCCTCCAACTCAAATTTTAGCCCACTCTGATATTGCTCCAACTAGAAAGCAAGACCCAGGTCCATTTTTTCCATGGAAACGCCTCTATGATGAGTATAATCTAGGAATGTGGTATGATGCAACTACCAAGCAAAATTTTCATGAAACTGCTTTAAGCGATTTAGATTTTAATTATAACAATTCTACTTTTATTTCAAAAGTGCAAAATACTTTAAGAAGTTTTGGGTATGACATTACTCCTACTGGAACTTGGGATAAACCTTCTCAAAAGGTTATAGAAGCTTTCCAGTACCACTTTCGTCCAGAGAAATGCGATGGTGTTTTAGATGCAGAAACTTGGGCTATATTACAAGCTCTTATAGTGAAGTACCCTGGTAAGTAAGACTATAATGGAATTTGACTCTGATTTAAACCAAAGTCAAATTCCATTTTTCTATCATTTCTGAAAAACGAGAGTTAGGAAATTCTTTATTTCTGATTTTATTTACTGAGAAAATACCCTTTTCGTCAGAAATCATTAAAATTTCATCAGCTTTTTGACTTTCAAAAGCAATCATTTCCACTTGCTCTATTTCCGCTAAACGATTTTTATGAACATAGGTAATAAAGCTTTCCATCAATGGGGAAATATATGCCCCTTCCGTTTGCTTAGGAACTTTAATAGTATTGCCTTCTAAAAACAAAAGATTGCCATAAATACTTCTAGCAATACGCTTACTAGGATTGAGCAGAATAACATCATCTAAATCATTCTCTTGGGCGTAAATTTCAGCATAAATATTTTCTGGACAATGGGTGTGTATATTGCTTAAAATATGTGTATTAACACTTATTTCCTTAATAATGTCCAGCTCTATATTTTTATTTATTTGAAATAAGCTGTCCTCTCTAACCACTTCGTAAACAAAATGAACTGGAGTTTTAGCGGAAAAAGTATCTTCTATTTTTCTAAATGCTAACACTTTAATATAACCATTATCGAATGGAAGATTTTGGATAGCTTGAGAAAAAATGTCTGTGAAAAATTCTAAAGTAAAACCTAATGGAATGTTCATTCTCATTTTTCTCATAGAAGACATCAGAAAGAAATAAACATCTTCTGCTAAAATCACTTTTTTATTTTTGAAAAAAAAGTAAACTTTTACAGCGTCTCCGTTCATAAAAGCTCTATTAGCGTAGGCTAATGATTGTTCCTGAGAAAGTAAGTTGCCATCTAAATACATGTTGTTCTATTTTAATAAAGAAAAAATGAACGATAAAAATCGCTCATTGTAATTTGTTAAGTATCAAAAACTAAGCCGCACCTAGTTTTATTTTTAGGTTTTCTACAAGATTTTCCCAATAAAGTCGGTTTTCTTCCTCATCTCCTTTGTCGCAAAAATCTGTAATATTTAGGGATAAATCCTCTGTAATCTCATCTATTACAATAGACATTTCAAAGAAACTTTTAGTACCTTCATCCTCTTCCCATCTAAAACGAACAAAACTTTCAGGCTTATATCTTATAAGCGTCGCCTTTTCAGCAGGACCACCACCCCAACTGAAATAAAAATCATCCCCTCTCTCCTCAACCTCATCAGCAAACCACTCCGCTAAACCTTCCGCAGTCGCTAGATATTCATACAAAATCTCTGATAAGCAATGCATTGCAAACTCGTAAGTTACCTTATGTTTCGCCATAATATTATCATCTTTTATAAAGTTCTGCAATATAGAAATTATTTTTTTATTCACAAGATTTTTAATATTAGATTTTTGATAATTATGATTTTTTTTAGTTTATTACTGAGGACTATATGATGCAGTACTTTCGTTTTTCATAAATTTGCAAACATCATTCAATTCGTAAATAAATATGAAACATCTCCGCATAAGAGAAATATTGGTTTTATTATATAGAGTTTTACTGGTATTTATTTTCTTTCAAATTGCTAGATCTCTATTTTGGAGTTTCAATAAAGATTTAATAAAAATCGATAGCTTTTCTCAATACTTTAAATTGGCATATTACGGTACCGCGTTTGATACTACGGCGATATTGTATGTTAATTCGTTATTTATACTGCTAAGCCTTATTCCACTCACCATCAATACTAAAAAAGGATATCAAAAATTACTCTTTTGGGTATATTTTATTACCAATGGCATTGCGTATTCTATGAATTTTGGCGACTTTATCTATTATCGGTTTAGTCAATCTAGATTAACCTCTGCAGTGCTAGATGTGGTAGAACATGAGTCTAATCTTTTAAAAGTATTTGGAGTTTCTTTAATAGAAAATCCTTTAATTCTTTTGTTGTTCATTGCTCTATTAGTGATATGGATTTGGCTTTACAAAAAGGTAAGTATATCTTACCAAAAACCTCAAAAGTTACTACCTTATTTTATAGGCTCTGTGGTAATTTTGTGTATAGTGGCTACACTTACGGTAGGTGGTATAAGAGGCGATTTTAAACATAGTACCCGACCTATCAACTTGGTAGATGCTAATAGACATACAGAGAATCCAATTCATGCTAATGTTGTGCTTAATAGTACTTTTTCGTTTTTGAGAACTTTAGGTTCTAACAATTTTAAAGAAGTTCACTTTGTGGAGGAAAACTTTATTAAAGAGCATATAAAACCTTATAAATTATACCAAAGAGATGTGCCTAAAGAAAGACCAAATATTGTGATTTTTATTGTAGAAAGTTTTGGTAAAGAATATTCTGGTGCATTTAATAGTTCTAGTAAAATTAAAGACTATGTTTCGTACACTCCTTTTATAGATAGCTTAGCTAAAGAAAGTCTTATTTTTACCAATGCTTTCGCTAACGGAAGACAATCTATACACGGTATGAGTAGTATTTTGGCAGGTATTCCAAGTTTGAAAGATGCTTTTACAAGCTCTCCATATTCTAATCAAAAAATACAATCTATTGTATCTGTGTGTAATGAATTAGGATATGATACTTCCTTCTATCATGGAGCTCCTAATGGTTCCATGGGCTTTTTGGGATTTGGGAATATCCTTGGGTTTCAAAAATATTATGGCAAAACCGAATATAATAATGATGATGACTTTGATGGTATGTGGGCAATTTGGGACGAACCTTTTTTACAATATTTTGCTAAAAATGTGCAGAAAAAAAGTCCAGAAAAACCTTTTATGACGACTGTATTCACGGCATCGTCTCATCACCCTTTTAAAATCCCTGAAAAATACAATGGAAAATTTAAAAAAGGTCATATCCCAATGCACGAACCTATACAATACACCGATTATGCCATAAAAAAATACTTTGAAACAGCTAAAAAACAGCCTTGGTTTCAAAATACCATTTTTGTAATTACGGGAGACCATACCAATCAACCTTTTTATCCAGAGTACGAAAAGGCGATGAACCGATTTGCACTTCCCCTCATTTTCTACTCTCCTAACCCTAAATATAACCTCAAAGGAATAGATGAAAGACTGGCACAACAGTCTGATATCTATCCTACATTAGCCGATATAATAGCTTATAACAAGCCTATAAGAAGTTGGGGAAGAAGTTTAGTTTCTCCTAAAAATGAAGAAGCTATCATTATAAATTCGGACGGGATACAAGAACAATTTATTATTGGTAATTATATTTACCTTTTTAATGGTAAAGACATTATAGGTGTTTATAATAAAACTGATTTAGGTTTAGAAAATAACCTTATAAAAGGCATCAATAAACCTGAGGTGGATTATGGCAAAAAACTCTGTATGGCGTGGTATCAAGACTATATGTATAGAGTTATCAATAGAAAACTGAATTAAATACCGTTTAATTTTTTTTAACAATATAAAATATTGTTTTATATGTGTAAAAATGGAATGTTATATTGTTTGTTTAATTAAATTTTATATCTTTAACCCATATTTAAATTTAATAAAGCTATGAAAAAATTAATTTTTGCCACCATGGCTCTAATGTTTAGTGCGATGTCTCATGCTCAAATAGAAGGAAAATGGAAAACTATTGATGATGAAACTGGACAAGCTAAATCTATTGTAGAAATTTTCAAAAAGTCTGACGGAAAATACTATGGTAAGGTGGTACAGCTACTTATTAAGCCTGCTGACCCTAACTGCTCTTTATGTAAAGACGATAGAAAAGGAAAGCCTATTTTGGGAATGGAAGTGATTAGAGGCATCAAAAAAGATGGTAATACCTTTGACGGAGGAACTATTACTAATCCTAAAAACGGTAAAGTTTACAAATGTTCTATCGAAAGGGAAGGTAATAAACTAAATGTGAGAGGTTACATAGGTATCTCTATAGCTGGACGTACCCAAGTTTGGCATAAAGTAGATTAAAAATTACAACTTAATAGAACCCATATAAGCTATCTTAAAAAAGGGATAGCTTATTTATATATGCTTCTACTTTTACTCTAAGTTTTGTTTATATAACACCCTTCCTATCTTATTTTGAAAAATTACAAATACAAAACCAAGTAAAGTTTTGATAGATTCAACTATTATTTCAGAATTCATTCCTATTGTTGTTAAATCATCATTTATATTTCTATTCATATTTTTAAGTTTTAGAAAAATAAATAATTTATTTATCAATTCTGGAAGTGAGTCAAACAAAACCAGTATCCCAATTGAAAGAATTGCTATTTGTAAAAGATTTTCGGAGTTAAGATTGCCAAAATCTATTTTTTCATCAAGAAATTTTGAAGGCTTAAATCTTTTTATAATTAAATCTGGGTTGATAATTAAAAAATAGAATACTAAAACAGTAAAAACTAAAGTGATAAACAAATAAATCCAAGTTTGTATAATTCCATTTTCTATATCAAAAGGAAAGAAAATATCAGCATTTATCAAATAATTGATTGACTGAGGAAAGATATTAAACGATAAGTTCACAACAGAATACAATCCAAATACTCTAAAAATAACTCTTAATAAATTTCTGATTTCCATAGTGATATTATTATTTCCTACTCTTAATCCAATTTTTTAAATGAAAATCTATACTTTCCTCAACAGAAATAAATTTGTATTGAAGAAGACTTTTTATCTTTTCATTAGAAATGAGTATTTTTGAGTTTAAGGCATCAGTATTAGCTTTATTAAACAATTTCAATACTGGCAAAGCCCATCCTATAATTTTAGATAGAAAGCACCCTAAACGCCACAAATAAGATGGGAATATTTTAGCCGAAGACAAACCTAACCTTTTACGAACTAAATTAGCAACTTCAATGTAAGTTTTATTTTCAGAAATAAGTATAAATCTCTGCCCTGATGCTTTAGTTTCTTCCGCAAAAAGTTTTATGGCAATATCAGCAACATCTCTCACATCTACATAGCCCGTACTCCCTTTAAAACTAAAAGGTAATTTTTTAATATTATCAAATAAAACGCCACTACTCTGCTCCCAATTTCCAGAACCTATGATAACTCCTGGATTTATCACCACCACATTCATTCCTTCCGCAGAAGCACGCCAAACTTCCATCTCCGAAAAATGCTTAGAAATAGCATAGCTAGAATGAGCCAATTTAGGATTAAAGTTAGATTCTTCATCAATGGCTTCAAACTCATTGGCAGCGTCTAAAACAGCGATGGAACTCACATATAAAAATTGCTCTACTGTTTTTTCTTCAGCAATGTAAAGAAGATTTTTAGTCCCCTGTATATTAGTCTTATACATAGACTTTTTATCTCTAGGATGAAAACTTACCTTTGCAGCGGTATGATAGACTTGCTTAACACCTTCTAAAGCCACTCTTAAAGAATCTAAATCCTCAAAATCTACCTCTACCCACTCTATTTTTTGATAATAATAATCTGCTTTATCCGTATAGAAAGAAAAAATATCTTTCAGTTTTTCTACTTGAGAACCACAACGCTTGGTAGCACGAACCTCTTGCTCTTGCTGAAGAAGTTTTAGAACAATAAGACTTCCCAAAATCCCTGTAGCTCCTGTAACTAATACCATAATTTTCTATATTAAACTAAAAATTCTTTAACCACAGCGGCAAAATCTTTAGGGTTTTCGGCTTGTACCCAATGTCCTGCATTAGAAATTTTAATAATTTTAGCCTTTGGAAATTGTTGTTTTATCAAGAATTCATCTTGAGACAAGATATAATTAGACAAAGCCCCTCCAATGAAAAGTGTTTCTCCCTCAAATACACCAAATTTAATAGCATTCCCCACAAAATCACCATATTTTTCTGCTAAAGTGGCCAAATTAAACCTCCAATTAAGTTTTTTAGCTTCCGTCCAATAGAGGTTTTTAGCCAAGAACTGTATTACTGGTTTTTCTTTGATGTATTGAGCCAAATGTTCCTCTACCTCTTGGCGTGTACTCACGGTATCAAAATCTACCGTTTGCAATGCCTTAATAATCCCTTGATGGTGCGGTGGGTAAGATTTAGGTGCTATATCTACCACAATAAGTCGCTCTACTTTTTCGGGATATTTTACAGCAAACTGCATCACCGCCTTCCCTCCAAGAGAATGTCCTAAAAGATTTACTTTCTGCAAATTATGAGCAGACATATAATTAAGAATGTCCTCTGCCAAATCATCGTGAGACATATTTTCGGAATGAAAACTTTTGCCATGATTTCTTAAATCTATCAAGTGAGTTGGCATTACTTCACCAAAATCTCTCCCAAAGCCACCCCAATTATCTAGCATTCCAAATAAACCATGAAATACTAAAAGAGGTGTTGCTGATAGCTCTCCGCCGTATATTTTAGAATGTAATATTTCTGTTTGATTTACCATTTTGCTAATCTTTTAAGGTAACTTTGAATTGTATTTTCTAGTCCCAAATAAAGAGCTTCTGAGATAAGGGCATGTCCAATGGAAACCTCTAACAAGTTAGGTATTTCATCTGAAAAATACTTTAAGTTTTCTAAACTCAAATCGTGCCCCGCATTGATGCCCAAACCGTTATTTATCGCTTCTTCTGCTGTTTTGATATAAGGCAATATGGCTTGTTCTCTATTTTTAGTATAACCTTTGGCATAAGCCTCTGTGTAGAGTTCTATCCTATCCGTGCCTGTCTCAGCCGCGTATTTTACCATCTCTGGATTAGGGTCTAAAAAGATAGAAGTTCTTATCCCTTCTGCTTTAAATTCAGCTATAACATTTTTTAAAAAATCTAAATGCATTTTACAATCCCACCCTGCATTAGAAGTAATGGCATCATCTGCATCTGGCACCAATGTTACCTGCTCTGGCTTTACCTCCAACACCATATCTATAAACGGACGATGAGGATTCCCTTCAATGTTAAACTCGGTAGTTACCAATGGTTTCAAATCGTACACATCTTTTCTTGTAATATGTCTTTCATCTGGTCTTGGATGTATGGTAATTCCTTGTGCTCCAAATTTTTGAGCATCTATCGCCACCTGAGTTACACTCGGCACATCGCCACCTCTAGCATTTCTAAGAGTGGCTATTTTATTTATATTTACGCTTAGTTTGGTCATTATTTTATATTATTGATATTTAACATTATACTTTGATACTGACTTGCATTACCTCCAAATCAAACACCTGTGCAGCCACGAGAAGATGGTCAAAAATATCAGCTTGTATCTGCTCGTAATTTTCCCACTTAGAATTATTGGTAAAACAGTAAATTTCCAAAGGAAGTCCTTGGGCTGTAATTTCTAACTGTCTTACCATCAGCGGACTTTCTTGTTCTATATTATCATTATTTTTTAAATAATTAAGAGCGTACACTCTAAATGTACCAATATTGGTAAGTTGTGGCCCATTGATAATTTCAGAAGAGTTAGCAATTCTCTTTTTTGCTTCTGAAATTTTAGCATTTTTTTCTTCTAAATAGTCTTTAACTAGGTTAATTTTAGACAGCTTCGCCATCATTTCATCATCTATAAACTTGAATGATTTAATATTGAAAATAATGGCTTTTTTTATTCTCCTAGTATTAGTTTCAGACATTATCTGAAGATTCTTAATCTCTGTAGAAAGCAGGTCGTAAGTAGGTATGGTAGATACTGTTTTATCAAAATTCTGAATCTTTGTTGTCAATAGGTTAATGTCTTCTATTGTACCTTCAATGTTATACTTCGGGATTCCTATCCAATCACCTACTTTTAGATTTCTAGAGGTAGACACATGAATGCCTGTAACAAAACCCAAAATAGTATCTCTAAAGACAAGAAGTATTACCGCCGTCATTGCCCCTAAACTACCTAAAATAGTAGACGCCTTGATATGAAATAGCACCGAAACTCCTACAAAAATAAATATAATATAACCTAATATTTTGAGGGATTGTGTAACGGCTCTAATACCTGTAATTCGATAAAAATCTCCTTTAAAAACATAGTATTTTTCGGTGGTTTTAAGCAGCCTAAAATACAGTATAGCAAACGCTAGTACAAACATTAACGAAAAGAATGTTTCTAAAATACTATGACTTTTAGGGTGTCTATAGAAAATAGAATAAATCATTTCCTGAGTAATTCTAATAGCAAAAAAATGAGCTACCGAATTTAAAATTTTACTCTCATAAAAAGCTCTAAGAATTGGTTTTTGTGTGTACTTTCTAAAAACTAAAAATAAAGCGTTAAATGAAATTTTAAATAAAAAATCCAAGGCAACCAATATCACTAAAAGTAAGAATAGTTTTGCTGTTATTTGACACAACAAAATAAATCCATCAGGCATCTCTGCCTTTATCCAAAAATGAATTTGATCACTTATTTTTTGTAAAAAATCTTTGGTATCTTTTATCTCCTCATTCATATTGGCAAAAATAAGAAAATAGGTTTGTTTAGATGGTACTAAATATGTACTTTTAACCAAATTTTATAGTATTATGACAACTCAAGATTGGGTAACTATTATTAGTATCATTATGGTCATTATTGGTATACTAGGAACTATACTTCCTGTATTACCTGGTATTTTATTAAGTTTTGCAGGAGTACTACTCTACAAATTTGGTACTGATGCCAATCTATCCATGATATATATTTGGACTTTTGGACTTCTATCTTTAGCCTCTTTAGTTCTAAATTACTTTATTCCAGCAAAGCTAAACAAACGCTATGGAGGCACTAAATGGGGTAGCATTGGCTCTATTGTAGGAACTTTAGTAGGATTTTTTCTACCAATCCCTTTTGGGTTTTTAATTGGTATGTTTCTAGGAGTTTTTATTGGGGAAATGTTACATGATAGCAAAAACTACCTCAAAGCCTACAATTCTACCAAAGGGGCTTTTATAGGGTTTCTTGCGAGTAGTTTATTTAATTTCTCCCTTGGGGTAGCTATGCTATTTGTAGTGCTATGGGATTACTTTTAAAATTTAGTGTAAAAGCCTTTTAAGTTTTTAATAAATGGAAACTCAAAAGGCTATTTATGATACATTAAATTTTAATCATTCTATCCAAAAGCTCTTTTCAATAAACTTTCAACTTTAGGCTCTCTTCCTCTAAAGTTTTTATACAAAATCATAGGATTTATAGTGCCTCCACTGGATAAAAGTTGTTTGTACTTTTGGGCTATCTCTTGATTAAAAATCCCATTTTCTTTAAAATATTGAAACGCATCTGCATCTAAAACTTCTGCCCATTTGTAGGAATAATAACCCGCTGCATAACCTCCTTGAAAAATATGAGAGAAGCTAGGGCTTACTGCTGTTTCAGAATGAATTGGATAAAGCTGAGTAACAGCCATTACCTTATCTTCAAAGTCTTTTATTTTCAACTTCTTCTCGCCCGAAAAATGAGTTGTATGATAATGCATATCCAACAATCCAAAGCCTAACTGTCTAAGTGTCTGATAGCCTTCCATAAAGTTTTTAGATTGAGCTATTTTATCTATCTTTTCATTAGATAGAACCTCTCCTGTTTTATAATGTTTAGCAAAAGTTTTAAGAAACTCTGCCTCGTAACAATAATTTTCTAAAAACTGAGAGGGTAACTCTACAAAATCCCATTTCACAGAAGTTCCAGATAAATTAGGATATTGTGTATTAGCTAAAATACCGTGCAAAGCATGTCCAAACTCATGGAATAAAGTAGTAACCTCTTGAAAAGTAAGTAAACTAGGTGTATCAGCCGCAGGTTTAGTAAAGTTACACACTACCGAAATATGTGGACGATGATTCTCATTCCCCTCTTTATATTGATTTCTATAACTCGTCATCCACGCTCCAGCTCGCTTGCCTTTTCTTGGATGATAATCTACATAAAGAAGTGCTTTATAAACACCTTGTTCTGTAACTTTATAAGTCTTTATTTCAGGATGATACTTTGAAATATCAGTTATTTCTTCAAACTCTAATCCAAATATATTTTTTGATAAATCAAACACCGCTTGTTCTACTTTATCTAACTGAAAATAAGGTTTGAGTTCCTCATCACTCAAGTCAAACTTTTGCTTTCTTAATTTTTCAGCATAGAAAGCGTGGTCGTAATTTTGAATATCAGTAATCCCATCTTTTTCGGCTAAAACTTTTAATTCTTCTATTTCTTTTAAAGCATAGGGTTTTGCCTTTTCTAAAAGTTCATTCAGAAAAGAAAACACCTCTACTGAAGACTTAGCCATTCTCTCTTCCAAAACATAGGTCGCATAATTTTCATACCCTAATAGATTCGCCTTTTTTTGCCTTAGAAGCACAATCTCTTCGATCAATTTTTGATTATCAAACTCTCCCTCATCAAAAGCTTTTTTACCATTAGCTACAGCTAACTCCTTTCTTAAAGCTCTATCTTCTGCATAGGTCATCAGTGGTAAATAACTAGGATATTGTAGTGTAATTACATAGCCTTCCAATCCTCTACTTTTAGCCTCTTCTTGATACTGATTTAAAACATCATGGGGAATTCCCTTAAGCTTATCTACATCTGTAATATGTTTAAAATAATCGTTAGTAGCTGCTAATACATTTTGCCCAAATTTCAAAGATTTTATAGCCAAATCTTTATTGATGACCTCTAACTTCTTTTTATCCACCTCACTCAATAAAGCTCCATTACGAACAAACCCTTTATAGGTTTGTTCTAACAACATCGTTTGTTCCTCATTCAAATCTAAATTCTGCTTAGAGTCATACACAGACTTAACTCGTAAAAAAAGTCTGTGATTTTGAAAAATTTTAGATGAAAACTCTGTAAGAAGAGGAGAAACCTCTTGCGCTATCTTTTGTAACTCATCATTTGTTTCTGCCGAATTAAGATTGAAAAACAAATTAGACACTACATCTAACTGTTTTCCAGAATAAGACATAGCTTCTATAGTATTTTCAAAACTAGGAGCTTCACTATTGTCAGTGATATTTTTTATTTCTTCTTCAGTAGATTTTATCAACTCAATAAATGCTGGCAGAAAGTCAGCTTCTTTTATTAAATCAAAAGGTACTGATTGGTAGTTTGTATTAAACTCTTTTAAAAGTAGATTCATTTTTATACTATTAATTCTATTGTTACAAAGTTACAACTAAAAAAGAAAAGCTGTCTCACGATTGTGAGACAGCTTTCCATATTTTTAACATAGTTAAATTTATTTTACTTCAAAATAGACTCTTCTATTAGCTTCATTCTTCCATTCTGGACACTTCGTAGCTGGGTTACATTCTGGATATTTAAGATCATTCTTACCTCTACCCTCTGCTTTCAAGACAGATGCAGAAACTCCTTTATTAACCAAATATTTCACTACTGAATTAGCTCTTCTCTTAGAAAGATTTAAATTATATGAAGCCGAACCCCTAGTATCTGTAGCTCCTACTACCACCAAATACTGCTTACTTAAACCCATTCCTTTTATGATATTCGCTGCATTATCCAACTTACCAAAAGACTGTGGTCTAATAACATCACTGTTTAATGCAAACTCTATACCTTCAAAATCTCTATTAACTTCCTTAACCTGTTGTGACTCCTCTGGACAACCATTGTTAGAAACTGGACCCGGTACTGTTACACACTTATCGTATAAATCTATTACACCATCTAAATCCACATCTAATGCTACCCCTGCTCCATCTACTCTTGCTCCTGCCGGTGTATCTAATTGTCTGTCCCAATCATCACATACACCATCATTATCAGAATCACCACTCTTACATACTTCTACTGCCGGGGCTACCGTCGCTAAGTCTAACTTATTGTAAATCTCTTGTAATGGATCATGCCACATCAAATGAGAAACATGCTTACCTAACTTAAGAGACATACCCAACGTAGCATTGAAGAAATTATCAGAAACCTGATCTTCTCTTTTATTTCTTTCACTATATTGAGATCCTCCTCCATCAAACTCATCATCTCCTGTCACCACATACATTAATCTAGTCTCTAGGTCAACCCTTCTTGACACCTTAAACTTAACGCCTGCTCCTGCCTGTCCAAATAATGAAGTAAATCTAAACGGTTTAACCTCTGTCATCAGTCTTTGATTACCTCCATTAACCTCTGAATATGCTCTATAAGCCAACGTCCCTACTCCTGCATAACCGTGAATCGCCCATCTATAATTAGAATGATTATCTACTCTCCTTAAAATATTAGAAAAATTAATATCTCCTAATAAAGATATTGCATCATATTGAGTTCTAGCCGCATATCCTGTGCCTGTATTCTTTGTGTTGTATGCTCCCTGTCTAGTCTCTCCTCTATCATACTGAAGGTTTAAACCAAAGGCATGAGTAATTGCCTTATCTACACTCACATAAGCCGAATATCCAAAAAGGTTCTTACCGTTTCCATTCTTAATAGAAGTTACATCCGCAGATTGTACAAATGGTACACCAGCTCCTGCTGATATAGACCAATCATTAAATCTCTTAACTTTTTGCGTAAAAGGTTCTACATGACTAGACCCTGAAGAAAAGGTATTAGGATATTTATTTGTCGTTTCTTGTGCTCCTAATAACATCGGTAAACTTAATGCTAAAGCAACACTTGCTATATTTCTTCTCATAATTTTATTTTATTAATTTATTTTTCTGAGAAGTATACTCTTCTGTTAGCTTCATTCTTCCATTCTGGACACTTCGTAGCTGGGTTACATTCTGGATATTTAAGATCTTCTTGACCTCTACCTTCTGCCACCAACATTGATGTAGAAACTCCCTTGTTAACCAAATATTTCACTACTGCATCAGCTCTCCTTTGAGATAACTTCTTATTGTAAGATGCTGAACCCCTCGTATCTGTAGCACCTATAACTAAATACTGCTTAGAAGTATTCATCCCCTTTATGATATTAGCTGCATTATCCAACTTGCCAAAAGACTGTGGTCTAATAACGTCACTGTTTAATGCAAACTCTATACCTTCAAAGTTCTTGTTAACTTCTGCTACTTGTGCAACTTCGTTTCTCTCCTCTGGACAACCATTGTTAGAAACTGGACCCGGTACTGTTACACACTTATCGTATAAATCTATTACACCATCTAAATCCACATCTAATGCTACCCCTGCTCCATCTACTCTTGCTCCTGCCGGTGTATCTAATTGTCTGTCCCAATCATCACATACACCATCATTATCCTTGTCACCATTTTCACAAACAGTATAGTCTAAAGGAGCTCCTAATGCATTAACTCTAGACTCTAAATATTCCAAAGGATCATGCCAAGTTAAATGAGACACATGCTTACCTAGCTTAAATGTAAGTCCTAAATTAGCCGTAAACATATTGTCTGAGTTAGTTCTTCTTATATTATTATATGGATAGTCAGAAGACGTGTTATTCCAGCCTCCTCCATCAAACTCATCATCTCCTGACATTATGTACATTAACCTTGCTTCTATATCTACCAGTTTAGACACTTTATACTTAAGACCAGCTCCTGCCTGATAAAAGAAAGAAGCTATATCCAAATTTTGCTCAATAACCTCCCGATTATTCCATCTTGAAGATTTATCTTCCAAGTAAGTTTTATACCCTTGTAAACCAATACCTGCATAACCGTGTAATGCCCATCTGTACGGAGAATTATTATCCACTCTTCTTAAGAGATTAGAAAAATTAAAATCACCCAGTAAAGACACCTGCTTATACTTAGTATTTGCTTCAGCAACACCATATTCCGGTTTAAGCATTGCTTTTTGATTCGTTTGCCCTTGCTGATACTGAAGACTTAGCCCAAATGTATGAGAAATCTGCTTATCTAAACTCACATAAGCATTCCAACCAAAATTAACTTTATTTCCATAGAAAGAAGTTAAGTCAGCAGATTGCATAAAGGCTCCACCTCCTCCGACAGAGATAGACCAATCGTTAAATAAACGAGATTTGTTGTCAAACTTTTTTACAGAAGTTGCCCCTGAAGAAAAAGTGTTAGGATACTTAACCGTATCCTGAGAATACATCACGGCAGGAAGAGCCAATAACGCTAATAAATTAAATTTCATATTTGAATGTTTTTATATTTTTCAATATTCTCTCCCAAATCTTCTAGAATTTTCCTAGAAAAATTACGCACAAAAAGATGCCTATGATGGGGTAAATTTAACATTTTTGACTGATACGAAAGATTGCCTATGGCAACTATATCAACATCTATAACTCTATCTTCATAACCTCCCAAATCCCTAGAATCAAGAACCCTTCCCATATACCTTTCTATTTCTTTTGCTTTCTTCAAAATTTGAATAGGCGAAAAATCAGTCTCCAACGAGAGTGCAATATTACAAAAATTATTAGAACTAACAAACTCCACAGGCTCTGTTTCTAGCATTTTACTCTTTTTTATCACATTTCCTAGATGCTTGTTTATCAATAAAATAGCTTCTTCTATATTTTTTTTAGGATTTTTTATATTGCTTCCTAGTAACAAAATAACCTTTCTTTGCGACATATTAACAAAATTATTTACAGTATGCGTAGTTTTATTAAAAGTGTATTAGCCAATATCACGGCTATAACCATCGTTTTTTTTACTTTCTTTGGTTTCATTATTATTGCTATGATTAGCAGTGCTATTGGAGACAAAGATAGTGTAAAAATTAAAAGTAACTCAATATTAACGCTAGATTCTAAATTCAGAGTTATCGAAAGCGAAACTGAAAAAGATCTAAATATCTTTGATTTTAAAAACCAAGTACGAGATGTTGCTCTATACGATTTTATCAGAGCTATAGAGAAAGCTAAAACAGACGACAATATTAAAGGGATTAGCATAGAAAATGACAACATCAACGCAGGCATCACTCAAATTGAAAGCATAAGAAACGCTATAGAAGATTTCAAAAAAAGTGGAAAATTTGTGTATTCTTATGGTAATTCAGTTTCTCAACCATCCTATTTCTTAGGTTCTGTTGCAGACAAGTTCTACCTCAACCCCGCAGGAGGAATAGAACTGAAAGGTATGGCATCAGAAGTAATATTTTTAAAAGATTTTGCTGAACAATACGGCATCGGCATCAACATTATAAGACACGGCAAGTACAAAGCTGCTGTAGAACCTTTCTTAAGAAATGATATTTCTCCTGAAAATAAAGAACAATTAAGCACTCTACTTTCTGACTTATGGAATAGAGTTTCTAATAAAATTGCTTCATCTAGAAAAATTAGCATAGAAAACTTCCAATCCATTACAGATGGGCTTTACGGAATGATACCTGATTTTAGCTTAAAGTATGGTTTAGTAGATAAGCTGATGCAAAAGGGAGAATACGAGCTATTATTAAAACAAAAAATAGGTATAGATACAGATAAAAAACTTAATAAAGTATCTATAAGAAAATACATTAAATCCATCAAAGACGAAAGCAAGTCTAGTGAAAAAATCGCAGTTTTATATGCTTCAGGAAACATCATCAATGGTGATGAAGCTACCAATATTTCTGACGAAAAATACATAGAATACATCAGAGATTTAAAAGATGATGACGATATCAAAGCAGTAGTTTTAAGAATCAACTCTCCTGGAGGAAGTGCCAATGCTTCTGACCAAATACTATTTGAACTACAACAACTTAAACTTAAAAAACCGTTAATTGTTTCCTTTGGAGATTATGCTGCCTCTGGAGGTTATTATATTGCAATGGCTGGAGATAAAATCTATTCAGAACCTAACACTATTACAGGGTCTATTGGTGTATTTGGTATGATACCTGACTTTAAAAATTTGGCTAACAAAAACGGAATTCGCTCCGATGTGGTTTCTACAAACACCAACTCACAAATGATGTCTCCTATAAGTGGTATCACTGAAGGCACTAAAAATATGCTTCAAAATAGTGTGGAACAAACTTACAAGAGATTTGTCTATTTCGTAACTAAAAACAGAAATAAAACTTTTGAGCAAGTAGACGAAATCGCAGGTGGTAGAGTTTGGTCTGGTAAAAAAGCCAAAGAACTAGGATTGGTAGATGAACTAGGAAGTCTTAATGATGCTATTACTTTTGCTATTAAAAAAGCAAAAGTAAAAAATTACAACATCGTTTCTTATCCTTCAGAAATAAATCCTTTAGAAGAGTTTTTTAAAGGTATGGACGAAGAAAGCATCTCTACTTATTTTATGAAACAAAAAATGGGAAGCGAGCAATACTATATTTATGAAACCATCAACAACTTCAAGAAAAATAATTCTAAAGTAATGATGCAATCACCAGTAAAAATAGCTTTCTAAAAAACTAATAACATCAATTATATAACAAAAACGAGCGAATATACTATATGTATTCCGCTCGTTTTTCATTATTTATAGAAACCGCTATCTTATTTTAGAGTTCATAATTATAGTTACTGGACCATCATTAGTTAAGCTCACTTTCATATCCGCTCCAAAAATGCCAGAACTAACGGGAACACCATATTCAGCCATTTCTGATTTAAAATATTCAAACATAGGAACCGCCAAATCTGGTCTAGCTGCAGTAATAAAAGAAGGCCTATTCCCTTTTTTATAGTCCGCCATAAGTGTAAACTGGCTCACACAAAGCACTTCTCCATCAACTTCTTTTATAGACAAATTCATTTTACCTTCATCATCACTAAAAATTCTAAGATTAACAATCTTTTTCACAAGCCAATCCGCATCAGCCTTTTCATCAGTTTCTTCCACGCCTACTAATAATAAGTATCCTTTGCTTATTTTTGACACTTCCACTCCTTCTACCACTACAGAAGCAGAGGAAACTCTTTGTACAACTACTTTCATTTGTGTTAATTTCTTATAGTTAAAACATTAGATGCAGTATCGTAATAAGTGAAATAAGTTTTAGGCGGAACTTGCGAAATTTTAGTAGGTTGTCCAGATAAGGAAGCTAAAAGATACCATTCCGCCCCATCTTTAGGACAAACTATTTTAATATCATCTTTAACTTCCAATGTGGTATCAGATGCAGGGCAAATATGTGGAGCATTTCTATCATACGCTTTAAATGTAGCAGTTCCAGTTCTTACCAAAATTAATCCTCTAGTACCCGAGTTTTGCTCATTCACATAAATCCAGCCACCAACATTCATTAACTTTTGATACAAAGGTAAATTTAGGTTAAGAGTAACATTAATCATTGTATTGGGAAAGCAAGATACCGTTTCTTCTCTATTTTTACACGAATTAGTAAAAACTAAACTACTGATTACTAATATTTTTAAAACTAATAACCCCCAAAAAGTTCTTTTCATTTAAAATAAAATTTATATATTTGCATCAAAATTATTAAACACAAAACATTGTCCGGCAAATGTCGGATTATTTTTTTATACTAACGCTAAATTAACGAAATTATGGCATATGTAACGAAAGAAGGCTTAGAAAAAATGAAAGCCGAGCTAGAGCAACTAGAAAGCGTGGAAAGACCAAAAATAACGCAACAAATAGCCGAAGCTAGAGATAAAGGCGACCTTTCTGAAAATGCTGAATACGATGCTGCGAAGGAGGCTCAAGGGCTTTTAGAGATGAAAATTTCTAAACTAAAAGATTTAATAGCTACTTCTAAAGTTATAGATGAAAGTCAACTAGATATTTCTAAAGTTTCTATATTGACGACTGTAAAGCTATTTAATAAAGCCACAAAAAAAGAGCAAGTATTCACGCTAGTTCCAGATAACGAAAGTGATTTAAAATCAGGGAAAATCTCTGTAAACACACCTATCGCTAAAGGTTTATTAGGTAAAAAAGTGGGCGAAACAGCAGAAATCACATTACCTAATGGCAACCAACTGACATTTGAAGTGTTAGATATTTCTCTATAATTTTAAAATTTAATAGTTATGGCTTCTATTTTCACCAAAATCATCAACGGAGAAATCCCTGCATATAAAATAGCCGAGGACGAAAACCATTTAGCCTTTCTAGACGTGATGCCTTTAGCGGAGGGACACACCTTGGTAATTCCTAAAAAGGAAGTTGACCTTATTTTTGATTTAGACACGGAAGAGTTTAAAAATCTTTGGGCGTTTGCACAGCAAGTAGCCAAAAAAATTGAGAAAAACATTCCTTGTGAAAGAGTGAGTATAGCTGTTATCGGACTAGAAGTACCACACGCTCATATTCACCTAGTACCTATCAACAAGATAGAAGACCTTAATTTTAAGAAAGAAAGAGTAAAATTTTCGGCAGAAGATTTCAAAGAAATACAGCAAAAAATTTTAAAATAAAACACCAATAATTTACCTACACATTCAACACTAAATTATGAATAATAACCAGTGTTCTTTTTGCGGAAGACATCGTAAAGAAGTTCAAATGTTAGTTTCGGGACAAAACGGACTTATCTGCGAACATTGTATAGAACAAGCTCACGCATTTGTTAAAGACAATATTCAGAAAGAAGAATTCTCTCCTATAAGTACCCTCTCCGAACTAAAGAAACCTAGAGAAATTAAAAAAACTCTAGACGAATATGTCATCGGACAAGACCAAGCTAAAAAACAACTTTCCATCGCAGTCTATAACCATTATAAAAGACTTCTTCACTCTTCAACAAAAAAAGACAATGATGTTGAAATAGAAAAATCTAACATCATTATGATAGGTGAAACAGGCACAGGAAAAACCCTTTTAGCGAAAACCATTGCAAGAGAACTTAATGTCCCTTTTTGTATTGTAGACGCTACTATACTTACCGAAGCTGGTTATGTAGGCGAAGATGTAGAGAGTATTTTATCTAGACTTCTTATGGTCGCTGATTACGATGTAGAGAAAGCCGAAAAAGGCATTGTATTCATAGATGAAATAGATAAAATAGCGAGAAAATCAGATAATCCAAGCATCACAAGAGATGTATCAGGAGAAGGTGTACAACAAGGATTATTAAAGTTATTGGAAGGAAGCATTGTAAATGTACCGCCTCAAGGAGGAAGAAAACACCCTGACCAAAAATACATACAAGTAAACACACAAAATATCCTATTCATTGCTGGAGGGGCTTTTGATGGTATAAAAGAAATTATAGAAAGGAGACTAAACAAACAAGCCATAGGCTTTAGTAAAGAAAAACTAGATTCCGAAAAAGATTTGGCACAGATATTGCCACAAGTAAACTCAACGGATTTGAGAAAGTTCGGATTAATTCCAGAACTTTTAGGTAGATTCCCTGTAATTACTTATTTAGACCAACTAACCAAAAAGACCATGGTAAGAATAATGAAAGAGCCAAAAAACTCTATTGTTAATCAATTCAAAGCTCTTTTCAAAATAGACGGTATAGATTTAGAGTTCACAGACGAAGCCTTAGAGAAAATTGTAGATGAAACTTTTGAAAAAGGATTAGGTGCAAGAGGACTTAGAGGCACTACAGAAAAGGTTTTAGAAGATTACATGTTTGATATAGATATAATATCCAAGAATAAAATTACAATAAATTAATACTAACAACATGTACATTAAGTTTTTTTTGTAAATTTGCGGCGATTATATCCATATAATATTGAAAGAAAAACATAAAAATAATGAAAAGAAATTTATTCTTACTGGGAGCTCTATCATTGGTATCTTCCCTAAAAGCACAATTTATAACCTATGTTGGTGATAAGGCTAGTGTTTATGTTAAAGAGAATGCACTAGTTTATAGCGGAGGCGGAGTGAAAGTGGTGGGCACTGGAGTTGTAGATAATTCAGGTAACATAATGATAGTTGGAGATGCAAACTCTAAGTTTGCAACTGTGACAACCGATGGAAGCAACAAGTTAGACGGGGGCAACTTTATCCTTCGTATGACTCAATCCACCATTACAGATGGGCAGCCAACCTTAGGTTTAAGATATGGGCAACTTTATATACAAGGGTTACTCAAGGTAACATCACAGGTATTGTAGACAAACAATACAAAGATATAAAGCATGGTACATATCAACAAGTTGCATTGCCTTTCTTTGGAAAAACCTTAGGCTCTTTAAGTAATGAACTTGAAAAAACTTTCACTAACACTAGACGGTCTAGAAATGAAATTTTAGTGTTCAATAATGCCTTGGTTGTATCGGATAATATTGCTACTAGTGCTACTACTTCAAAAGGGACCTCTTACTTTATGTTAGGTTCTAACAATTTGGATGTATCGTCAAAAGTCTTTACCATCAAAGGAATTCCTTACGCTAATGGCATTACTGAATCTTTGACAGGTGCTGCTGCAGGGATTAATTTTGGAACAAATGGTACAGCAACTAATAAATACAGAGAGAGATACAATTCATATTGGCAGGATTATTTTGCTATAGCAGACGGTACTGCCGCTTGGACAGATAATTTTGGAAAGAATATTTATCAATATGGTAATCCGTTCTTCACAAATCTAGATTTAGGTCAATTAGGTAAAATAATAACTAACATAAGAGGGGTTAGAATTGAACCATCAGGAGTTACTTCCACTGCACAGGGGGCTACTTGGTCCGCTACAGCAAAATACATAACCTATGCTTCGGGAGTGGCTACAGGAGATGTAAATGCGGTTATAAGACCTATGCAAACATTTGTAATCAAATTAACAGACAGTAACACTGCTACTTTAAATTTTGATGGGTTAAGGAGGTTTGCTTACACCCCTAGATTAGAGGGTACCCCTTACTCTGTTACAGTTCAATCTGTTAAGCAAGATGATAAATTAGCAACACTTTCTAATAGTACATTATCGTCTAGTAAATCTATAAATAACACTTCGTCTACTTCATCTACAGTTAAGCAGTTAGGGCTAATTGCTTTAGACGCTAATGGCGTGGAGCTAGACAGAACTTATTATGTAGTTTACGGTGATGCACAGACAGGACAACCATCAGGTGCTAGCACCCAAGTAGCTGCATCAGGAAACCTTATGGGTACATTTGAAGAAATTCCTACTGGAGGAATTGATGAGAGTTTATCATCCACTTATTGGTTATATATAAACGAAGCCAATGAAGTAACTTACAAGGGTAAAGAAATACCAATGTACACTTTTAGTGATAAAATTCACTCTTTCAAAGTAGATATTAAAGAAAATGCAAAACCTATAGAGGAAGGAGCTAGCAAATTAACATCTAACGAGTCTTTCTATATTAAAGTGGGGGATAAGTTTACAGAACTTAGACAAGGGGCTACTCTACCAGTAACACCTTCATCTCAATCAGCTTATTTCGGATTATACTATGGTAAGCCAGCAAATGAAGTACTAAGTTCTGTAGAAGTACAAAAACCATCATCTACAGTAGTTGTATTTGACTCTAGTTCTAACACACACAGAGTTCTATTTGATCAAACATGGGCTAAAGCAGATGTTGTTGTTTATGATATGAGTGGAAGAACTATCGCTTCTCAAAAGGATGTAGATGCATCTACTGCTTTTGAAATCAAATTACCTGCAGGACAGGCTACTTATTTGGTAACTGCTGTATCTGAAAAAGGTGTTAAATTTTCACAAAAAATAATCAAGTAAAAAATAAAAAAATGAAAATAAAGTTAAATCTTCAAAATTATATAGGTAAGCTTACTTATCTCATGCTTTTCTTAGCTGGTGTTTGGGTTAACGCTCAACCCACTCCTCCAACAGCTCCTCCAGAAGGAGGTGTGGGTGCTGTAGGACCAGGTGCTCCTGCTACACCGATAGATATATATGTTTTAATACTTTCTGTGATAGCTGTTTTAATGATATTTGGCTATCATTTCTACACAAGAAGAATTAGAACTCAAGGGATATAGTACTGATAATTATAGTAAAAAACTCATAGAAAATTCTATGAGTTTTTTTATTTTTGTTCCTATGAAAAAAACAATTTTATTAGGAGGTATATTTCTGTATGGAATAACCTCTGCTCAATTTAAAGTAAATATAGAAGCATCTGATACTTTCAGTAATCAAGAGGTCATTTTATATACCCTCAATGGTTCAAAAGATTATATAGCAGGAAAGGCTAAGAAAACTAATGGTAAATGGAGTTATACTATTCCTAACAGCTATATAGGAATGATGCGTGCTTATTTCCCAGAAAATGATAAATCATTCAGTTTTATTTCTGAAAATAAAGATATAAGTGTAAAACTAGATACAGATAACAAAACTATAAACAAAATAAACTTTCTAGATGAGGCTAACAATACTATGCAGTATCTCATCAAAGAAAAGCAAAAAAAAGAAAAAATCTTACCTGTATTAGTGCAAATTAGAGATATATACAATGATAATTCTTCATTTAATGAAGCTCTAAAGTTAGAAATAAAAAAGCTAGAACAAAGTGATCTTAAGGACTACTCTAATCACCCTTTTATAAGCTATTACTGGGATAATGCTAAGTATCTCAATCGTGAAGATCCTAAAAATGATTATATAAACTTTTTAGCGAATACAGGAGAGCTGCTAGAGACTTCTTCTTTACTCAAACCTGTACTAATTAATTTTATTTCTTCCGTTCCTAGAAATCAGGTTATTTCTCAAACAAACGCCCTACTAGATAAGGTAAATATAGAGTCTCCAAGAGGACAAACCATTTTGGCAGAACTATTGGATATATTTGATGCTTATGGATTTAATACCGAAAAAGAAAAATACTTTCAATTAGCTTCCAATTTGAAATGTTCTATAAACAAAAATTTAGAGTCTAGTTTAGAAAATATAAAAAGTACCCTAGTAGGGAGTACCTTTAAAGAATACACCTTCTCCAAAAGTGTAATAAATACTAAATCAAAGAAACTAAGCGATATTAAATCAAACAAAAAACTCATCTTGTTTTGGTCTTCAGAGTGTCCTCACTGCGTTGCAGAATTGCCTCTAATTTTAGAAAATTACAATAAATTGAAAAGCAATAATATAGAAGTTATAGGTCTATCATTAGATACCAATGCAGAGTCTTATCAGGAGACTGTAAAAAATCTCCCATGGATTAACGATTCTGAACTAAAAGGTTGGAGCTCTAGCTATACAGAGACTTACAATATCAATGCAACACCGTCTTATTTCCTATTAGACAGTAATAATAAAATATTGAGTAAGCCGAACAATTTTGGTGCATTTTTACACGAAAATAATTTAAAATAATTTTGTAGTTATTGTAATTATTTACTATATTTGCACCACTCTAATGGCGAGGTAGCTCAGATGGTTAGAGCGCAGGATTCATAACCCTGAGGTCACGGGTTCAATTCCCGTCTTCGCTACTAAAAACACTCCTTTTCTAAGGAGTGTTTTTTATTTTCTATTCAAATTACTCTATATATTGAAAACCTAATTTTTCTTATTTTTGTGCCGTGCATATTACTAAAGACAGTTTACAAGAATTAGAGTTTCCGCAGCTATTAGCGGAAATTATTCCATACGCCTATTCCTCAAAAATAGCTCAAAAAATTTCGGATTTAAAGCCTCTTAAAAAAGAGGAAGCCTTAATTTCATTAAAAAAAACTTCTGAATTTTTAAGCAGTTTTGAAAGTGAAAATATTATTCCTTTCAATGAATATGAAGATGTGGAAACAGAGCTAAAACTGATGCTTATTGAAAATTTCCGATTAGAAAATAGGGCTTTTATAAAGATTAAAAATATCACTTCTCAAATCGGAAAACTCCAAAAGTTCTTTCCACAATATTCGGAGATTTTTCCTGAATTATTGAAAGGTATAGAAACTCTTGATTTCAAAAAAGAAATTATTGAGAAAATAGATCACGTCTTTAACCGATTTGAAGAGGTTAAAAGTGATGCCTCTCCTACTTTAAAAGAACTCCGATATGAAATCCAAAAAGCTAAAAAAGCCATAAATGAAAATTTCAATAGGGCTTTAGGAGTCTATTCTCAAAGTGATTTTTTAGACGAAATCCGAGAAACCATTATAGAGGATCAAAGGGTATTAGCTGTAAAATCGGGCTTCAAAAAAAGGGTGCAAGGTAGAGTTTTAGGTGTTTCAAAGACAGGTTCTATCACCTACATTCAACCAGAAACTGTAGTAAAACATTATTTTAAACTAAAAGAAAGTTTAGAAGAAGAAAAAAAAGAAATAGACCGTATTTTAAGAAAGCTAACCGCTGAAATAGCTGTATTTCAACCTGAAATAGCGTCTTATCAAAACTATATTTTTGACCTAGACCTTACAAGAGCTAAGGCTAAGTTTGCAGAAAAAGTAAATGCGGTGCTTCCTAAAATTAATGACCACCAAACACTAAAACTAAGAGATGCCTATCATCCTCTATTATGGTTACAAAACAAGGCGGAGAACAAAGAAATTTTCCCACAAACCCTTGCTCTTACCGAACATAATAGAATCATTTGTATTTCTGGTCCAAATGCTGGTGGTAAATCAATTACATTAAAAACAGTAGGGTTGTTACAGCTTATGCTCCAATCGGGGATTTTAGTTCCTGTACACCCAAAATCCGAGATGTTTTTCTTTGATAAAGTAATGACAGATATTGGTGATAATCAATCTATTGAAAACCATCTTTCTACCTATTCGTCTAGACTTAAGAAAATGTCGCACATTATCAGAAAAGCGGATAAAAATACATTACTACTCATAGACGAATTTGGAACTGGCTCCGACCCCGAACTTGGTGGTGCGTTGGCGGAAAGTTTTTTGGAGTTTTTCTACGAAAAAAAATCCTTTGCTATTATTACTACTCACTATACCAACATTAAGCTAGTAGTAGAACAACTCCCTAATGCCCAAAATGCAGCAATGCTTTTTGATGAAAACAGCCTAGAACCCCTCTATAAATTAGAAATAGGACAGGCAGGAAGTTCGTTTACTTTTGAAGTGGCAGAAAAAAATAAAATTCCACCTTTCATCATTCGCTCGGCGAAAAGAAAAGTAGAGAAAGATGTGGTTAATTTAGATAAAACCATCGTAAAACTTCAACAAGAAAAATTTGAGGTAGAAAAACTAAAAACAGATTTGTCTCAGAAAAAAGAATCGGTAGAAGATAAACGAGACAATCTGCAAAAACTTAACGAGCAACTACAGCAGAAACTTTTTAACTTCCAAAAACTCTACGAAGAAGAACACCGAAAATTACAATTTGGGAATAAGGTAGAAAATTTTATTAAAGACTATATCAATGGGCGTTCTAGAAAAGAACTTGTCAAAGATTTTGTAAAAATATTAGAACAGGAGAAATACCGAAAGTTAGGCTCTGATAAAGATGAGTCTAAGAAATTACAAGTGATAAAACGCAAAATCACTCAACAGCTCAAAAGGAAAGAAGTCAAAGAGAAAATAGAAGAAACCAATCAAAAATTGGAAGAAAAAAAACAAAAAGAAAGAGCTGTTTGGTTAAAAGTGGGACAACGAGTGAGAATTACAGGAAGTACCAGCGTAGGCACTATTGAGAGTATTTCTAAAAATAAAGTAACCGTAAATTATGGTTTATTTAAAACTCAAATCAATCCTGACGAACTAGAACGCGTATAAAGTTCTATCTTTATTTCAACCAAATAATTGATTCAGTTGAATCTCAACCAATTCAAAAATAAAAACAATGACTCTAGTACAATATATACAGGCTCTATCGCAACTGCAACCCAAATCTATAGAAAACACACTAACTCTTCTTGCCGAAGGTGGAACTATTCCCTTTATTTCTCGCTACCGAAAAGATGCAACAGGCAACTTAGACGAAGTTGCCATAGAACAAATTCAGAAACTTCAAAAACAGTACGAGGAAATCGTCAAGAGAAAAGAAAGTATTTTAAAATCAATAGAAGAGCAGAATAGCCTTACGCCTGAACTTCAACAAAAAATTGAACAATCATTTAGCCTACAAGAATTAGAAGATTTATATCTACCTTACAAAAAGAGAAGAAAAACTAAAGCGGATACTGCTAGAGAAAGCGGATTAGAGCCTTTGGCTAAAATCATTATGGCTCAAAACGCTAATCACTTAGAACACACCGCACAAAAGTATATTTCTGATAAAATATCCACCGCCCAAGAATCCTTGGATGGAGCTTGTAATATTATCGCAGAATGGATTAACGAAAATCTATTCATAAGAAAACGCCTAAGACAACTGTTTCAACGACAGGCTAAAATTACTAGTAAAATCACAAAAAAAGCCAAAGAAAACGAGGACGAAGCTCAGAAATATCAACAATATTTTGATTGGAGCGAAGTTTTACTCAAAGCTCCCTCCCATAGGTTGTTAGCTCTATTAAGAGCAGAAAACGAGGGCTTCATCAAACTTAAAATTGAAATAGATAATGATGAAGCAATTGATTTTATAGAAAAAAGCATCATTAAAAATAATAACGAAACTGCTCACTACATCAGCACCGCCATAAAAGATGCCTATAAACGCCTTTTAGAACCTTCTATCGCTAACGAAATTTTACAAGAAGCCAAAAGCAAAGCAGATGATAAGGCCATTAGTATATTTTCGGAAAACCTTAAGCAACTGCTACTTGCCGCTCCACTCGGTGAAAAAAGAATTTTAGCCATAGACCCTGGCTACCGTACAGGTTGTAAAGTGGTGTGTTTAGATGAAAAGGGAGATTTGCTTTACAACGAAACTATTTACCCTCACGCTCCTCAAAATGAGACAGGAGTTGCAATGAAAAAAATCCGTAGTATGGTTAATGCTTACCAAGTAGAAGCCATCGCCATAGGAAATGGAACTGCGAGTAGAGAAACAGAAGCATTCATCAAAAAAATAGCCTTTGATAAAGATTTACAGGTGTTTGTAGTATCAGAAGCAGGTGCTTCAGTCTATTCGGCAAGCAAAATTGCTAGAGAAGAGTTTCCTAACTATGATATTACCGTTCGTGGGGCTGTATCCATCGGAAGACGACTTTCTGACCCATTAGCAGAACTTGTAAAAATAGACCCCAAAAGTATCGGAGTTGGGCAGTATCAGCACGATGTGGATAGCACCAAACTTAAAGAAGAGCTAGACAACACGGTAATCCACTGTGTAAATGCCGTAGGCGTTAACCTGAACACCGCTAGCCAATCTCTACTGAGCTATGTGTCTGGCATTGGAGAAAAAATAGCAGAGAATATCGTAAAATATCGCTCGGAAAACGGGGCTTTTAGAACAAGAGCAGAACTGAAAAAAGTCCCTCGTTTGGGAGAAAAAGCATTCCAACAAGCGGCAGCTTTTGTACGCATTAAAGACTCAGAAAACCCGTTAGACAATTCGGCTGTACACCCAGAATCTTACGTTACTGTAGAAAAAATGGCTAAAGATTTAGGACTAAAAACCAAGGAGCTCATTGCCAACAAAGAGCAAATCCAAAAAATAATCCCAGAGAAATATACGACTCCAGAAGTGGGAATTTTAGGAATTAAAGATATTTTAAAAGAATTAGAAAAACCAGGGTTAGACCCTCGC
This sequence comes from Riemerella anatipestifer ATCC 11845 = DSM 15868, assembly GCF_000252855.1. NCBI lineage: Bacteria > Pseudomonadati > Bacteroidota > Flavobacteriia > Flavobacteriales > Weeksellaceae > Riemerella > Riemerella anatipestifer. Next base: position 792,667 of record NC_017045.1, read on the forward strand.
CAACAAGCTAAAGTATTTGAATTTAATCCTAATATTAAAACAATTGCCGATATAAAAGTAGGTCTGTCTCTACCTGGAATTGTAAACAATATTACGGCGTTTGGTTGCTTTGTTGATATTGGTATTAAGGAAAGTGGACTTATACATATCTCCCAACTTACCGATGGTTTTGTATCTGATGTTAATGAGGTAGTAAAACTTCACCAAACTGTAGAAGTACAAGTTTTAGAAATAGACGAAGTACGAAAAAGGATTGGGCTAAAACTTATTAAGTAGATAATGTTTACAAAAATTTCCTTATCAAATAAAAATAACTATTTTTGCATATCAATACTTAAAGACAATGAAAGAATATACATTTAGAGAAGTCATCGCACAAGCTATGAGCGAGGAGATGCGTAAAGATGAATCTATCTACCTTATAGGAGAAGAAGTAGCAGAATACAACGGAGCTTATAAAGCATCTAAAGGAATGCTAGATGAGTTTGGTCCTAAAAGAGTAATAGATGCACCTATTGCAGAAGGTGGTTTTGCGGGGATTTCTGTGGGTGCAGCGATGAATGGTAACCGCCCTATTGTAGAATTTATGACTTTCAATTTCTCTTTAGTAGCTATAGACCAAATCATTAGTAACGCTGCTAAAATGTATCAAATGAGTGGTGGACAATGGAATATACCAATCGTGTTTAGAGGTCCTACAGGTTCTGCGGGACAGCTAGGAGCTACACACTCACAAGCATTTGAAAGCTGGTATGCTAACTGCCCTGGTCTAAAGGTGGTAGTACCATCTAACCCTTATGATGCTAAAGGATTACTTAAAACCGCTATACAAGATAACGACCCTGTAATTTTTATGGAGTCTGAACAAATGTATGGTGATAAAATGGAGATTCCAGAGGAAGAATACTATATTCCAATAGGTAAAGCTGACATTAAAAAAGAAGGTAAAGATGTTACTTTAGTTTCTTTCGGTAAAATTATGAAATTGGCTTTACAAGCAGCTGAAGAACTAGAAAAAGAAGGTATTTCTGTAGAAGTGATAGACTTAAGAACGGTTCGTCCTTTAGATTATGATACTGTTTTAGCATCCGTTAAAAAGACCAATCGTTTGGTAGTACTAGAAGAGGCTTGGCCATTTGGTTCAGTAGCTTCAGAAATCACTTATATGGTTCAGCAAAAAGCGTTTGACTACCTGGATGCTCCTATCAAGAGAATTACAACTCCTGATGCTCCTGCACCATATTCGGCAGCGTTATTCGCGGAGTGGTTCCCTAAATTAGAAAAAGTAAAAGAGGAAATTAAAAAAGCGCTTTACATTAAAAACTAAAAAGCCTACCTCAATATCAAATTTGATAGAATCCGTCTCACGACTGAGGCGGATTTTTTTTATATAATGGGGTTCAATAATTTTGGATACATGGAATTATTTTCATGTATTTATCTGGATTCATGTGAATGTATAAATTTTAAAGCATATAATCAGTCGTAGTTGTTTTTATTTCCTCCACTTTTGAGAAATTGATTCCCCAGAGCCATCCCGTGCGTGTCGTCAGTAATATCATCGACAAAATTTCTATTGAACCTTTACTTAAGGCGTGTAAAAAAGAAGGCAATCCAAGTTATCATCTTAAAATGATGCTTAGCCTATATGGAGAATACCTACTCCAGCAGAAGGATAGAGAAACTCACTCGTGAAAATGTCAACTTTATGTGGCTCTCGGGCATGCAGAGAGTGGATCATAACACCATTGCCCGTTTTAGAAGCCAGTGCCTATAAAAAATCCGCCTCAATAAGTTGTGAGACGGATTCATAAAAGGGATTAGTTATCAAACTAATTAATTATTAACTTATAAGAAAATCTTTTTCTACCCTCTATCACAATTATGTAAACACCTTTTGGTAGATTTTGATTTATTAAGGAAAACTTTTGGTTGTTCACATTATTGGTTTCGTATAATAATTTTCCTGACAAATCAAACAAAGAAACTTTAGATATTGGAAATCTGGACTCTATGATAGTAGGCTCACCTTGTCTGGAGGGATTTGGATACATTCTTATTTCATCAGAAGTTTGAGTTTCTTTCGTACCGAGTGTGGTATCGTTTACTTCAAAGTATACTCTATTGGATACCTCTGTATAAGAATCATTGGTAAAGATTACCGCAAAGTACTGACCTGCTTCAGAGGGCAAAGCATCATCTGATATAGTCTTTTGTCCTTCCGGCTGTCCATCAAAGTATGTATAGCTGTATCCTGATTCCTCTGTAGAGTCTGTGCTAGGATTATCCCCTTTTTTATAGATTCCTATCCAGTCTTTTGCAATTCCGGGGGCATCCGTCCAGCTTGCTACAATACTTTCGCCTAGTTCGTACTGAGGTTTATTGAGCATAAGATTTGTAACAAGATTTCCCACTTTAAAGAAAACCTTATTCCCAATAGTCATATCTGTATTCTCTACATAATATTCTGCATAGTAGTATCCAGGATTGAGGTTCGGCACACTTACAGTAGCAGAACTAGCTGTAACAGGAATCTCTGCCCCCGGAAGTCCGTTTCCGTAATTTTTGCCTACTTTAAATATTGCAATTTTATCTGTTGGGAGTTTATCTGAGTTTTCGTAAGACAGTATAACGGTTTCTCCCGCAGCGTACTCTGTTTTATCCGTACTTAAAACAGGTTTTTTTCCTACATAAAATAAATCACTTTGTGCAAGAATGGTATATCCTGAATTTTTAAATAATGCTGCGTAATACCGCCCTGGCAGAAATGAATACTTTACATTTCCTCCAGCTACTCCCACATTTTCAAAAGAAATAGTTCCCGCAATATTGCCATTAGTATATTCCCATGCCCATGAATAATTTGATGAACCCAAAGCTCCAGGGGTCTGTGACGGCTGATATATCCCAACCCAAGCAGAAGAGGATGGTGATCCATTTGAAAATGTAATCTTTATATTATCTGTCAATTTATAATAATCAGAATTTGAAGCGATGGAAGGAGCCTCAGTTGCTGTACTTCCTATTATTTGAAATTTCTTTGCCTCGCTCCATGGAGACCATTCTAAATTTTGATCTCTATGTCTCGTTTTGACATAATAATAACCATTGCTAAGCTGATTTTCTGCTAAGTGAAGTTTCATCAAATCTTCTCCCGCATTAATATCCGCAGATTCATCTTCCTGACCATTTAATTTCCCGAAAAGATTTTCATAATCTCTGTACAGTTCTAAAACTGGATTAGAAAAATCTTCTGTTTTAGAGACAAGAAACTCGGAAGTATTGATGGGTTCTGACGAAGGCGAAGAATAAGCCGATGAAAATATATCCGCCGGCTGAGTGATAGGCGTAGAAAAATCGGTAATGATGGAAGGCTTATTTGGTTTTGGCTGGTTTTTCTTATGATGAAAGCTATCTACCAGCACATTATTTTTTTCTCCGTTTCTGCTGCCTATGGAGTAAGCTTCTACTGAAAACTCCTTATTAATGACATCTATATCAATGATTTGATATATCCAATTTGGAAGTGTTTTTTGAATTTCAGGAAAATCCTTTTCTGTACTCATTCCCCAGTATTGATCCCAAGCCGTTCCCCCAGATATGATGTTATAGACTTTATGATTTTTTATCTGTCCTCTAGAATACAGATGGTGGTGTGCCCCTATATGGAGTATAAATTTTTCAGACTCTAAAAGCTCAGGAAAAGCTCTTGTTCTTATCCATTCAGATACATCTCCTACATATTGCTCTGCTTGATAGGGACGATGTCCAAGAGAGACAATCCACTCCACCGTGGTATCATCTTTAGCTTTGCTAAGAATGGTTTTAAGCCAAGCAAGCTGTTCTTCACCATTTGTTGATGTATATTCAGTATCAAAACAAATAAAAAGTACATTTCCAGCCTGTCTAGCATAGTATTTTTCCGTACCAGAAAAAACACCTTGATAGGACATCTCATCTAATATAAAATGTTTTTCATAGGCTTGTATACCGAGCGTTCCGTAAGTCTCATGATTCCCAACCAGTGTCTGGATAGGAAGATACCCAGAAAGTGCCCTGTTTTTCTTAAAATGAACATTCCTGTAATGATCTAGTGTACCGGTATCTACCTGATCACCAACCATTACTGTCATTGCAACATTATCACAAGGATCGTTTGCCGCGCCCCATTTTTCTGCTATTTTGTTTTTTGCAGCCGCTACAAGTCTATCAAAACGATCTACATAGCGCAACTGATTGTCACCTAAAACCAAAAATCTAATGTGACCATCTGAAGTAGCCGCCTGTCCGTTTATTGGTAATGTCTTAAAACTCAGTATCTCGCCGATATTGTTACCATACTTTACACGGTAATAGTATTTTGTATTAGGCTGAAGTCCGGTAAGCTTTACCGTATAATAATGATAAGATCCTACTCCAGAAAAGGTAGTATAGAACCCCGTAGAAGAGACATCTAAAGAGGACGGATCTGTTCCAAACTCAACTAAAGATACTGGATCTGGAGTATCTGCTATCCAATTTACATAGACAGAATTTTGTGTCACTGCCTGTAGGTAAGGTTCTATTGTCTGAGCTCCAAAATATGAACCCAGAAAAACTAAACAAAAAAGGATACTTTTTTTCATAATTAAAATTTTTCACAAAAGTATCCTCTTAGTATTAACTACATTTTAAGCACTTGTTATAATTAGATTAATTATTAAACTCAAAATGCACCTATCTAAGTAGATTTATAATTGTAATAAACTAACTTTCAATATTTTAAAATACTTATTTAATGGATAATTAGGGGACACCATTATTAATAATTTTATACACAAGGTGGAAGGCAACAGAGCTAGGGAGTAAGTCTATTTTGAAAAAGAATATAGGATTTAATAAATGCCTCTTTTTCTTTATCTGTCCAGCTCATGAGTTCATTAAACAAGTTTTCAAATTCGTTTGGATTTTCAACAGGTATACCTATGAGTCTTCTGTTCTTTGTTATTCTATTCTCCATCACTAGAGCATACCCAACAAAACAATTATTTTTTTCTTTGGAGTAGACAGGTGTGTAGGTAAAGAAATATTTATTTTCTATATGATTGGTAAAAGGTTTGCCCTGTGCATATTGGTCATGAATATCTAGCCTTGGCTGATCAAAAGCCCAAGACATATACTGAAAGTCTTCAAGGCTAGTGATACATTTATTATTTTGACCGAAAAAATATGGACCAATAAGTATAGATAACGCAAAAGCTATCTTTAGTCCTGTTTGTTTTAAGTTTTTCATGTGATATTATTATCTAGTGGTTTTTCAGTTCCGTGAGTGTATATAGCTTGCTTTTTAGCACATCTATTTCGGATTGCAAGTATTTCAGTTCAGCATTATTCGTGGCAGACGAACAGGTATAGTGCCTCCTCAGCTTTATATCTTTCTGAAGCATATCGTGCTTATTCAGCCTGAAGCAAAAAAAGCAGCATTGCAATTAATATAATGATTTCCAATATATTATTCATTCCATTATTCTTCTTTAAAAATGCTCGGAAGGAGAATCGCCACGGAAAGAATAGCTGCCTGAATGCTTGCACCCCTAGTTTTTCAGGTGTTTGTTTTTTTAACAATAACTTTCGTCGCCTAGCACAAGGCTAGCATCCAGATTCCCATCCCGATGAATATACAATTATACGATAAAAAAAATACAGCGACAAATCTGGAAGTGCAGTACCTATCATGATTAGCCCGTTTCTGAAAGAAGGGCGTACTATGTACGGTCTTTGATAAACATCAGAAAAGCCAGTGCACCCATCAAAAACAGCGATGAAGCCATCGGCAGCCGAATGAAGGTGGAAATCATTAAAAACAAAATTGCTCCGCCCTTCAAACAAGCAGAGTTTGATATCATGTACGGAGAAGGTATTTCTAAAACTGGAGAAATTCTGGTTCAAGCCGTAGAACTTGGTATTGTGAAGAAAAGCGGCTCTTGGTTCAGTTATAAAGATACCAAATTAGACCAAGAAGAGACGCCGTAAAAGAAGTCCTGAGAGATAATCCTGAATTGGCAGACCAAATCAAAGAAATAATAGTCAATAAATAAATTCAGGAATCCGTCTCAGTTGTGAGACGGATTTTTTTATATAATGGGGTTCAATAATTTTGGATACATGGAATTATTTTCATGTATTTATCTGGTATTCATGCGAATATATAAACTTTAAAGCATACAATCAATCTTAGTTGTTTTTATTTCCTCCACTTTTGAGGAATTGATTTCCCAGAGCCATCCCGTGTGTGTCGTCAGTAATATCATCGACAAGATTTCTATTGAACCTTTACTTAAGGCGTATAAAAAAGAAGGCAATCCAAATTATCATCCTAAAATGATGCTTAAGATTATGCACCTATATGGAGAATACCTACTCCAGCAGAAGGATAGAGAAACTCACTCGTGAAAATGTCAACTTTATGTGGCTCTCGGGCATGCAGAGGGTGGATCATAACACCATTACCCGTTTTAGAAGCCAGCGCCTATAAAAATCTGCCTCAATAAGTTGTGAGACGGATTCTTTTTGTTTTGATAAAAAAATAAACCGCCTCACACTGAGACGGCTTATCTTTATTGTATTTTTATTCTTTAATTATAAAGAAGCAGAGTGTACTAATAAGTCTGTTAATTTATTAGAATAACCTGTTTCGTTATCGTACCAAGATACTAATTTAACAAAGTTAGGAGAAAGCATAATACCTGCATCTTTATCAAAGATAGAAGTTCTCTTATCTCCAATAAAGTCTTGAGATACTACTAAATCTTCTGTATAACCAAGGATACCTTTAAGTTCTCCCTCTGATGCTGCTTTAATAGCGGCACAAATCTCATCATAAGAAGCACCTTTCTCTAATCTCACTGTTAAATCCACTACAGAAACATCAGCCGTTGGTACACGGAAAGACATACCTGTAAGTTTACCATTAAGCGAAGGGATTACCTTACCTACCGCTTTAGCAGCACCTGTAGAAGAAGGGATAATGTTAAGAAGTGCTGAACGACCACCTCTCCAATCTTTCATAGAAGGACCATCTACCGTTCTTTGTGTTGCAGTAGTAGCGTGTACCGTAGTCATTAACCCTTCTACGATACCAAAGTTATCGTGAACCACCTTTGCTAAAGGTGCAAGGCAGTTAGTAGTACAAGAAGCGTTAGAGAATATTTTTTGGTCAGCAGTTAAATCTTTATGGTTAACTCCCATTACAAACATTGGAGTATCATCTTTAGAAGGAGCAGATAGAACTACTTTTTTAGCACCTGCATTGATGTGAGCCTGAGCTGTTTCTTTAGTTAAGAACAATCCTGTAGATTCCACGATATAGTCCGCACCTACTTCATTCCATTTTAGATTGTTTGGGTCTTTTTCTGCAGTTACTCTGATTCTTTTACCATTTACCACTAAATCGTTCCCCTCTACAGAAACTTCTCCATCAAATTTTCCGTGAACAGAGTCGTATTTCAACATATACGCCATATATTCCGCATTGATAAGGTCATTGATACCCACCACTTCGATGTTATCTCTTTCCATCATTGCGTTGAACACTAAACTTCCGATTCTTCCGAAACCGTTAATTCCTACTTTGATTGTTGACATTGTTTTTTATTTTTAAAATTAAATTTTCGTACTTACTTCTTTCTAAATTTATTGGGTATAAAGGTACATTTTTTTAACCGTATCCCAAAAATTACATCGCCAAAATTTCTGATATCTTCAGTAAATCTTGATTGATTTCGTTGTGCTTTTTAATAGCATCTTCTATTGGAGTAAAAACTAGCTGATTGGCTCTTATACCTGCCATCACATTAGTAAGACCTTTTCTAAGCCCTTCTACTGCTCCATAACCTAATCTACTCGCCAATACTCTATCAGCACAGCTAGGCATTCCGCCTCTTTGGATATGCCCTAGAATAGCCACTCTGATATCATAATCAGGGAATTCTTTTTGAGTTTTCTCGGCTAACTCATAGGTAGAAGCCAACTGCTCCCCCTCTGCTACTACTACAATAGACGATGTTTTACCTCGTTTTTGAGCATTATGGAAATTCTCAAACATTTCCTCTAGACTATCCTTTCTCTCTGGTATCAAAATATCTATAGCTCCTGAAGCAATACCGCTATTAAGTGCTATAAAACCTGCATCTCTCCCCATCACTTCCACAAAAAACACTCTGTTATGAGAGGTTGCCGTATCTCTTATTTTGTCTATAGCTTCCACCGCGGTGTTAAGAGCTGTGTCATATCCTATCGTAAAATCAGTACCGAAGATATCATTATCAATAGTTCCAGGTACACCCACCACCTTGATACCATACTCTTCGCTGAAAACTTTTGCTCCTGTAAAAGTACCATCTCCACCAATACAAACCAAAGCTCCTATTTCATTCTTTTGGCATTGTTCAAAAGCCTTTAATCTCCCCTCTACTGTTCTAAACTCTTTAGACCTTGCTGATTTTAGAATTGTACCACCTTGGTTAATAATATTCTTAACAGATCTAGGTCCCATTTTAATCATGTTCCCTTCTATAAGCCCATTGTACCCTTCTCTAATCCCCATACATTCTATACCATAATAATGAGCTGTTCTTACCACTGCCCTTATCGCCGCATTCATACCTGGAGAATCCCCTCCAGAAGTAAGAACCCCTATCCTTTTCAACTTTGATTCTGACATAATTAAATACTTTTTAGCCTAGCAAATATAAGAAATTTTAACTACATTATTTTAAGATTTATATCATATTATTACTTCTACATCTATTCATTACAGTTGATTTATACCCTAACTAAATAAAAGTTTTTTTACCTTTGCAAAATGTTTTCAGGGAAACCTCTTTTCAGAAAAGTTACAAGTGTAAGCCTTGCATGGGTTTATGCATTAGCTTTACTGATGGCTAGTGTATTCCACTCGCATCAAGAGACTTTTAATAGTAATTATAATTCTTTCCAAAAACAGAATCACAAGATAATCAATTTAAAGGGAGATGATTGTTCTATCTGTCATTTTTTCATTTCAGGACATTCTCTACTTCCCAAAAAGGTAAACTTTGAAGTTTTAGTATCAGTAGCTACTACACTTATAACAAGCTACAAGACACTGGGCATCCTTCAGAATCAAATTGTTTATTTCTTACTTAGAGGACCGCCTTCTATTTAACAGAAATAATATCGTTATTTTGTTAGGACACGGTTTTAACCTTTTAATTTTCATATCTTTAAATGAAATCAATTTGGATTGGAATGATGCTGTTTTTCAGCACCGTTCTAAATGCACAGCTTTACTTCATAGAAGGACAGATAAGAGATTTGCACGACAATACGCCTTTGGCTAACGCTAAAATAAGCATTAACGGAAAACTCATTATTACTTCTGATACTCAAGGAAATTTTAATTTTTCTTACAAAAAAGGCACTCATCATCTTTTGATAACCCACTTAGATTGTGAACCTTTTACTAAGAAGATAACGCTTGATAGCAATATTAAAATCAATATTTTCCTTGAACATCATACTAATGAAATAGAAACCGTAGTAGTACACGGCATTCATAAAAAGTCAGGGACGGCGGTTATCAAAACATTAGAACAGTCTTTTTTAGAACAAAAAACTACCGAAAATTTAGGCAATATATTGTCTGAAATTTCTGGAGTAAATAGTATTAAAACAGGAAATAACATTTCTAAACCTGTTATACAAGGGCTTTACGGTAGTAGAGTATTAGTGATGAACAACGGCATCAAAATGGCAGAACAAGAATGGGGCATAGAACACGCTCCTAGCGTGGACCCCAATGCTTTTGACCATATAGATGTTGTAAAGGGAGCGTCTGCACTAAAGTATGGTGGAGATGCCATAGGTGGCGTTATACTACTAGAAAGTCCTAAATATCCTAAAAAAGACACCCTTATGGGTAAAGTAGCTTTATCAGGCATCAGCAACGGTAAAGGCTTGGCTCTGAATACGGACATTACAAAGACTTGGCAAAACGGTTGGGCTTTGCGTACGCAAGGTTCTGCCAAAAAGCTAGGAGATTTGGAAACGCCCAATTATAGTTTACAAAATACAGGTGCAGATGAAAACGCCTTCCACTTTTCCCTACAAAAAAGAGAATACGAATACGGAATCACAGCTAAATATTCTTTCATCAACCAAAATTTTGGAATTTATAAAGGAGCTCATATCAGTAATGCAAGAAACTTTGCCGATGCCATCAATAACGGACAATCCTACTTTACAGGTAATTTTGGTTATAAAATAGAGAACCCTAAACAAGAAGTTAGCCATCACATTACTAAATTGGAGGCTTACAAAAGGTTAGGAAAGCTAGGGAAATTTACTTTAGAGTATGCCTTTCAGCAAAATCACAGATTTGAATATGATATTCGTAGAGGAGCCTACAATGATAAACCTGCTACCGATCTACTACTAACTACCCAAAGTTTGGCTCTTTATCATCTATTAGAAAGACCCAACTGGCAGTGGGAAACAGGTCTATCAGGAAATTATCAGGTTAATTTTCCCGACCCAAAAACGGAGCGTTCTCGTTTAATACCAGATTACCACAGGTATGATGCTGGTGCTTTTTCTATTTTCAAGTATCAAAAAAATCTTTGGAAATGGGAAGCAGCTTTGCGGTACGATATGAATTTCTACGATGTTTATAAATATTACCTTAATAAAGATTGGGCAGCTTACAACCAAGCATTTCAGCAGTTTGTAATTGAAAGCAAAGGTGTGAAAACATTGGTGCGTCCAAAACTTTATTATCATAATATATCAGCATCGTTGGGTATGGAATATCAGCCCACTCGCTTTCTTACTACCAAATTTAACTTGATAAGAAACAGCCGAAGTCCTAATGTTGCAGAGTTATTCGCTGATGGGCTACACCACGCTGCTGCCATTATTGAAAAGGGAGATATGAGCATCAAAAACGAGGAAACCTACCAAGCCCACCTAAGCATTGGTATTAAAGCCTCCGTTCTTAATGGCTTTAAACTTAATGTTAATCCGTATTATTTCACTTCCGATAGTTTTATTAACCAAACGCCTAACGGAGTGGAAAGTACCATTCGTGGGAATTTTCCCGTATGGCAATATCAACAGATTAAAGCCAAAATGTATGGGATAGACATAGATTCAGAGCTTAACATCACTCCAAAATTACAATGGAATGGAGCAATGAGCTATGTGTACGGACAAGATTTAACCCACAAAGAACCTCTGATACTTATGCCTCCAATGCAGATTAAAAACGCCCTAAGATATGATAACAAAGGTAAAAAACCGTGGCATATTCAAATAGAAAACCTAGTGGTATTTAAGCAGAAAAGATTTCCTATGAGGCTTTTATCCTACGATGTATATGAGAACAATACAATAACCAAAGAGTGGCTAGACATTAGCACGCCACCCGCAGGTTATCAAATTTGGAATCTCAATGCTGGAGCAAAACTCACTAAAAACATTCAGCTTAATTTGAGTGTTAATAATATATTCAACACAACTTACAGAGAATATCTTAACCGTTTAAGATTTTTCTCTGATGCTTTGGGACGAAATATTATTTTCACTTGTCAATTTAATTTTTAACTATTAACATTTTTAATTTAAACAATTTTAAAACATTATGAAACATTCATTTTTAAAAACTGTAGTATTATCTGTAGTAAGTATTTTAGCACTCAACTCTTGTAGAGACAATGATGAAGCACCTGCCGATGTACACAACCATGACGAAGTACAATATCTCACCATTACACTTACCAATACTGCTGATAATAGTACACAAACCGCTACATTTAGTGCAGAAGGAGCTGATAAAGAGTTGGTTTTAAAAGAAAACAATACTTATGATGTCCAATTATCATTAGTAGCTCCTCATGACGACCATACCCACGATGTTACTGATGAAATCATAGAACTAAAAGAGGAACATTTTTTCACTTATAATTTCTCTAATGTAGATGTTAAAGTTACTAGAAAAGATGAAGCTGAAAGCACTAGAAAAGATGGGTCTAAAATAGGTCTAAAAACACAGTGGCAAGTAACATCTGCACCAAAAACAGGAGCTAAAGCTAACATTAGACTTTACCACCTTCCTACCTCTGTGAAAATGAGCGGTGCTAATGGAGACGAAGCAGGAACTGTAACAGGTGGTGAAGAGGATATTGATGCTACTTTTAATGTTAAATAATGAAATATATCTATGTAGACACAGATATTGATACTTTAATATGATGTTTAACTCAAAAAATCAAACAAAATGAAAAAAGTATTTTTACTAGGAGCATTAGCTCTGTACAGTACTACAAATGCACAACTTAAATTTGGTGGAAAAGCAGGATACGCCTTATCTGAAATCGGAGATACAGGAGCTGTACGCTCTCTCAGTATAGGTAATACTAGTATTTCTTCTTCTAGTACATCTACATTTTATGCAGGTTTTCTTGCAGAATACAAATTTACCAACAAATGGGCAGTTCAAGGAGAAATCCTATACTCTCCCTTAAAAGGAGTAGAGGAATTCAACAGTAAAACAGGTAGTATCTATACTAATGAAAAACTAACTTATACCTTGAATAATTTGCTAGTTCCTGTATCTGCTAAATACTATGCGCTAAATAATTTAGCTTTATCTGGAGGTTTTAATCTTGGAGTTATTTTATCGGCTAAAGTTAAAGAAAACTCTGAAACCAACATATCTGGTTCTGTAGAAAAAACGAACAATACAACTAACATTAAAAAAGACACCAACTCTTTTGATTTTTCACCGTTTATAGGAGCTGAATATAATTTCAGCAATGGGTTGTTCTTAGATACAAGGTACAATATCGGAGTTACCGATTTATCCAAATCTAAAGATGATAACATTAAAAGTAGATTTTGGCAAATAGGGATTGGCTACAAGTTCTAGCATTATCTTCCGCAAAAAGAGGCTATTTCATTTTTTGAAATAGCCTCTTTATTTATTTCATAGCATTACTTTCACAATCATTCTAGAGCGAAATATTTTACACCGATTTTTTCATAATATTACCCAAAAGCCAGTTATTTTTATTATTTTTGCCATCATAAAAATTTCAATTAATGAAGGTTACGAGTAAAAATCACGATGAAGTAAGCGCTTTGCTTACAGTAACTTTGGATAAAAAAGATTACAAAGACAAAGTTGAAAAACAGTTAATTAACTACGCTAAAAACGCTACTATTCCTGGTTTTAGAAAAGGTAAAGCTCCACTAGGAATGATTAAAAGACAGTACGAAGCTGGATTAACTTACGAGGAAATCAACAAGCAAGTTTCAGAAGGTCTTAATAACTATATCAGCGAAAATAAACTAAGACTATTAGGACAGCCTGTACCAGTTCCAGTAGAGGAATTGGACACTAACCAGGAGCAATTAGAACTTTCTTTTGAAGTAGGTTTTGAGCCAAGTTTCAATATTGATTTAGCAAAATACGAAGCTCCTCACTACAAGATAGAAGCTTCTGACAAAGAAGTAGGGCAAAGCATAGAGAATATGCAAAAGAGATTTGCAGAAAGAGAAGCTCAAGAAAAAGTAACTAAAGATTCTTACATCTCTCTAGAAGTTTCTCAAGTAGTGGAAGAAGATGCGGAAGGAGAACACAACCACGCTCCTAAGCATGTGGTCATCAATGCAGAGAATAAAGCAGCTTTTGAATTAGTTAAAAAACTTAAAAAAGATGAGTCTGTAAAAGTTTCTAAAGAAGAGCTTACAAAAGACGAAGATTTAGCTAAGTTTTTAGGATTTGCTAAAGAAGAAGCAGAACATCTACATCATAATGAGGTTGAAGTAACTGTAAAAGATATTTACAAACTTAACTTAGCTGAACTAAACCAAGAGCTGTTTGATTCTGTTTACGGTAAGGATACTGTAAAATCTGAAGAAGAGCTTAAAGCTAAAGTAAAATCTGAATTAGATGAATATTTCCAACAGAATGCAGATGTACACTTTGTAAATAAGGTATTAGAGCAAATCACCGAGAAAGAAGAAGTAAAACTTCCAGAAGCATTCTTAATCAAGTGGTTAATGTTCTCTAATCCAAACATTGCAACAGAAGAGCAAGCTAAGGAGATATTTGAAGCGGAAAAGAACCAAATTAAATATCAAGTTATTGAAGGTAAGCTAATGTCTGACAATGATGTTAAGATAGATTATGCTGATGTTTTAGCTCAAGCTGAACAACTAGTAAGAAATCAGTTAGCTATTTACGGTATCCACCATCTTTCTGATGAGGAAATCCAAAAGTACGCTGTAGAAATGCTTAAAAACCAAGAGCAAGTAAGACAAATATCTTCAGAGGTAGCTATGACTAAACTAAAAGATGTTATCTTAGAGAAAGCATCTAAAAAGGAAAGTAAAATCTCTCATGATGATTTCTTAAAAGAAATCCAAGGTTAATATTCCCCTTGAATTTGATATAATTTTCAAAACCTCACTTTATATAAAGTGAGGTTTTTTATTTCTCATAATCAACCACTTAAACAAATACAATATAAATTCTATTCGATGCATTATTAAAATAATTAACATTGAATACTCTTTTTTAACACTTTTTAACAATCTTTTAAAATCGCTTTAAATAAAGGGTTTAGAAATTATTTTAACATTCTATTAACATAAAATTAACTATTATTAACATATAAATATGGTGAGTAAGGAGACTAAGTATAAATTTGCCCCCGTAAAACAAATAAAAATTCAAAATGATGAAAAGAACAATTCTCGTAATCATAATGATTATTTCTTTTGTAGGAGTTTATTCGTTTAAAAGTAATAATGATGAAACAGGCAGTAGCTATGCATCTTACTACCACGACAAATTCAACGGAAAGAAAACAGCAAGTGGCGAAATTTTCAACAATAATGAACTCACTGCCGCTCATAAGAGATTACCATTCGGAACATTGGTAGAAATAACCAACCTTAGAACTGGTAAAAGTGTAGTAGTTAGGGTAAATGATAGAGGACCTTATGTTAAAGGACGTTCCTTTGACCTCAGTAAAGCCGCTTACAACGCCATAGGAGATCACAAAAGAGGAACAATGCCCATTACTTATAAAGTTCTAGACGAAGACGAAATTTAATTAAGCTTAAAAGAAAATAAAAAACTCATCTTATTTTGAATAATAAGATGAGTTTTTTTAACTTTTTATTTTAACTCCACTAAAACGGGACAATGATCCGAGTGATAAGCATCACTAAGGATAAGCCCTCTAGACAAACGACTTTCCAACGAGTCCGACACAAAATGATAGTCTAACCTCCAACCCTTATTATTAGCTCGTGCATTTTGTCTATAACTCCACCACGAGTATTGGTTGGGTTCAGTATTAAAATAACGGAAACTATCTATTAACCCACATTCTTTTAAAAACTCTGTCATCCATTCTCGTTCTATAGGAAGAAAACCAGATACATTTTTTAATCTTACAGGGTCGTGGATATCTATTGCTTGATGACAGATATTAAAATCTCCCGAAATAATTAAATTAGGAATGGTTTTTCTTAGCTCTTTTATATAAGCTAAAAAATCGTAACAAAACTGCATTTTAAAATCCAACCTATCTATATTGGTAGCAGAAGGCACATATACAGATATTACCGAAAAATCCTCAAAATCAACTCTTATCACTCGCCCTTCTTTATCGTATAGCTCCATATCACAACCATATTCTACGTGCTTAGGCTGAATTTTAGTAGCGATACCTACCCCGCTATACCCTTTCTTTTCCGCAGAAAACCAATAGGTATGGTAGCCCTCTTTCTCGAAACTTGCTATATCTATTTGGTCTTTTTGAGCCTTGCTTTCCTGAAAACAAATAACATCGGGAGCAGCATGTCCTAACCAACCGATTAAATCCTTATTAAAAGCTGCCCGAATACCATTGACGTTATAAGATATTATCTTCATTATTTTGTTTTAGCTTTAATTATTTGCCTCTATGATTTGACTGATGAGGCTATCCATTTCCTCCAAAGTAAGTATTTCTAAAAACCTTTTTCTATACTCCTTAAAATGTGGCACCCCACGGAAATAATTACTGTAATGTTGTCTCATTTCTATCAATCCAAGGCGTTCACCTTTCCATTCAGCACTCCATTCGGCGTGTTGTCTTACTGCGGTTAAACGGTCTTGTAATGTAGGTTCTGGAAGTAACTTTCCTGTTTGGAAAAAATGTTTTACTTCATTAAAAATCCAAGGATAACCAATGGCAGCCCTACCAATCATAACTCCATCACAAGCATATTTGTTTTTATAATCTAAGGCTTTTTGGGGCGAGTCTATATCTCCGTTCCCAAAAATAGGAATCTCAATATTAGGGTTTTGTTTAATGCGAGAAATATGCTCCCAGTCGGCTTCTCCTTTATACATTTGAGCCCTCGTTCTTGCGTGTATTGTAAGTGCTTTAATACCTGCCTCTTGCAGTCGTTCCGCTACTTCATCTATATTGATACTGTTTGTATCCCAGCCCAACCTTGTCTTAACTGTTACAGGTAAATGGGTAGAATTTACTACGGCTTTGGTAAGCCTTACCATTAGGTCTATATCTTTCAAAACCCCTGCTCCTGCCCCTTTGCAAACTACTTTCTTCACAGGACACCCAAAGTTAATATCTACCAAATCGGGTTGTACCGTTTCTACTATTTTGGCGGACATCGCCATAGCTTCCTCATCTCCCCCAAAAATTTGGATACCAATAGGTCTTTCATAATCAAAAATATCTAACTTCTTTTTAGACTTTATAGCATCTCTGATAAGCCCTTCCGAAGAGATAAACTCCGAATACATTAAATCTGCACCGTGCATTTTACAAAGCCTACGAAACGGAGGGTCGCTCACATCTTCCATAGGAGCCAGCAATAAAGGAAAATCTGGCAATTCTATATTCCCTATTTTTACCATTCTGCAAAAGTAAGTGTTTTTATTTTAAATCAAATCCGTTTTTAAGAAATCAAAACCCTGCCCTCACTTGTACACTTCCTATGTGTATAGTTCTGTCTCCAGAGTTTCGTCCCTCATAGTTGAGGTTAAGTTTTATAAATGAATTTATCGACTGTTGCAAAAACACCGTCCATACCTGGTTTTTGCCCACTTTAAGTCCTTCCAACATTTGGTTGCCTACCAAACTAAAACTATTGCCTTTAAAATCATTATTGATGAACGAAAAACTTCCCCTAACCGAAGTCTTAGAACGCTCCCATTGTAAACTTCCTGTGAGGTCAAAGGTTTTTAAATGCTCTTCTCCGTCCAGCCTTTGTTTTTGCTTTAAAGCAGAAGATAATTCTGCTTGTATAGCCTCTGTAAGTTTATAGGTTAATTTTGGGCGTGTTTCTAGATGAATTAAATGATAATCTCTAGACTTAAACATCTCCGAAGCATTAGTTAAACTCTGATACTGATTTTCCCAATCCGCTCTAAGATTTTTATTAAACCAATAGCCAATATTCACAAAGTGAGAAGACTGCTTTTTAGACTCTAAACTAAAATTAGCATTTATTAAGTTATCGTTTAATATCAATCGGTAAGTGCCATTCCACCCCGAAACTTCATTAGGTAAAAATTGTGCCGTTGCCAAGAAGCTTTGATTTTTTAGAATTTGATTTTGTTGTTTTTCAAACGGATTCCAAACCAAAACACGGTCTTTTTTATAAAAAGAATTTTGAGATAAAAGCGAAAGATTAAAATTCCACCTTTTCACAAAACGACTTTGAGAGTTAAATATCTGTGCTGGACTGATGAATAACGACAGCTGAAGTTTGTTTTTATTAGAAGGTAAATATTTTATTGTATTGGTATAAACCCTGATGTATCGAGCTAAATCAGCATATTCCGCTACTTCAAACTCGTCTAACTGCTGTACCCCATCGCCGTTGTAGTCTGTCCATTTGTAAATCCCTTGTCCATCGGTTACTTTTAAATACTGAAATTCCCTTTGTGCCTCTTGCCCATTACCCAACTCATAAAAGGCTTGGAGCCTCGCTCCATTATTAAACAACTGCTGATGATATAAAATATTCCCCACTACAAAATCCTGATTTTGATTCTGAACCAACGATTCCGAAGTATGATAAAACTTACGATAATGAGCCAATGCCGTAAGAGTTGTTTTTTCATTTTTAATAATTTGGCTCTCCACCATTGCCCCCAAAATCTGATTAACCTTTTCTAAACCTGCATTTCTCACAGAATCGTTCTCTCTTAGATAGAGTTTTGTTAGAAGTAAAGTTCTGTTTTCATTACCTATTTTTTTCTGTACAAATAGTTCTCGCCACGCAAAACTCGTAGCATCTGTTTTTTGGATATTGTTGAAGTTTTTAAGATTATGTTCCATTTGCCCACCCAATGTCCAACTTCCTTTTTCGCCTAAATATGAAGTGGAAGCAAGACCTCTTACAAAACGAGTATCCTGTAAGTCCGAATTGGTGTTAAGGTACGATACATTACCTTCTGTAAGCCATTTATTTTTTATCCATTTAAAATTCAAATCATTTTTAATCCCTTGATAAGTACCAGCTTCGTTGAGGAAATTAAGCGTATAGTTGAGTGCAGAGCCTTGCTTCCATTCATTTAAAAAACCAAATGTAAGTCTGTTTTGTGTTCTGTGATTAAACTCTTGAGAAAGATTAAAATCCCTAGCAAACTCCACATTATTGAGACGGTCTAAGATATGAAACTGCTTATTGATATGCTGAAACTCAAAACTTGACGTCCCCTTCCATTGACCTTTAGTAAAGGTTTTTGCCCCTACTATTCGTGCAGCGTAGCCTTTATTTTCATCATTATTTTTGGAAGAAAATAAATTAACATCGTAATGACTTAACGAAACATCAGCTCCCACATAGCCTTGATTCAGCAAATAAGAAACATTAGCCGAAAGCACCTGTGTTTTTTGAGGTGCTGGTAACTTTCGCAACGCAGAATAGTCGCCTCTACCCTGCCCTACATACTCAAAAACCCGACCATTATTCGTGGTTTGTTTCAGTATATAATCGCCTACATTTTGCCCTGTGTAAGAAAAGGAAACTTGATAAAGTTTTTCATTAGCATCGGTAGAAAACTCATAGTAATCTCCATTAGCATCGCTTACTTTTCGATAAAGAATTTTATTAACATCGTAAGCCGTTTCAACCCCAGACGGAGCCACCATCAAAACCGAATTACTCCCTGCCTGTGCCAATATTTTTTGGTCTTCTTCGCTTAAATTAAGCGATAAAGGAGCGTTTTTGTTATCACTTTCAAGAAACCAATTAAGCCCAAGTTTCAATTTCTCTCGCTGATGTTCCACTCCTCCAGTAACTAAAAAACGTGTGTAGTTTCGGTTGGTATAGTTGTATGAAATGGTGATGAAGTTTTGATTGTAAATAGGTCTAAAGCTCGTAAAGGTAACCTCTCCCGTATTGTAGTTAATGATATAATCTAAGTTCTCTCCTCTCTTCATTAAAACGCCATCAATAAACACCTGTTCGGAACCAGATATAATGGTGATAAAGGTTTCTCCATTCTTGCCTGACAACCTATAAGGACCTTGGTTACCTTCCACTCCTTGAAACCTAATTCTATGAAATTCGCTACGAGCCACCCCAGCCGATAAATGTATAGAAGTTGGATTTTCTTTTCCCATTTTGGTTTGAAACTCTAGCCCTAGACTTCGTCTTTGATATCTCCCGAAGTAAGTCGTTTCATCATTCAAATCCAAATGTCCCGCTCGAAGGATTGATTTTTTTTTGATGTTGAGCTGTACAAAAATTTTATCAAACTCGTCTAATGTTTGCGTATAACCATCTGCCTGTATCGGAAGATTATGGTCCGAGATACTGGCTAAAATAGATACCTCTTGGCTTAATTGACCCGAAATCTGTAAATCCATAGAACTTTGCACCGATGAGCCTTGGGCATTACCAAAAGAAATACCTCTGATAATAGCCCCTTGAGTATTAAGGTTACCTAAATCTAGTTGAGATTTACTGGCAGACGGAAGCTCTAACTTCTCTACAATACTTCTCTGTGGTAACTTTATAAAATCCAAAGTATCTCTTGTAAAAACCTCCTTGTTGATATTAGCTATAATAAGGCTATCCTTCTTTGTAGAGTCTTTAAGATAAGGGTTATGCCAAGAAAATACCTGCCCATATACCATATATGAGTTAAACCAAACTATGAGCAAAGCGACTATATACTTCAAGATATGACTAACAAGAAATTGCAAATTTACATAACGGAATATTAACAAAACTTAATATAAATCATATTGGCTTTTTCTTCTTTTCTGTAATAAAGTTTTTAACTTTGGGGCAGATAGTAACTTTAAAAAAAATAATATATGAGAAAATTTTATTCTTTAATGGCTGCAGTAGCTTTGGTAACAACAGTTTCTGCACAGAATTTGGTGCAAAATCCAGGTCTAGAAAATTGGAACGATGCTGGTAAAGCTGTAGATTGGTTTCACGATTCAAATAGCTCAAAAGCTGATACTAAAAAGCATAGTGGTTCTTTTTCTGGACAAATAAAATCACCAAGTAAAGGAAGTAACAGTATGGGAATGAAAGACATTGCTGTTACTCCTGGAAAAACTTATGTCTATTCTGGCTGGTATCTTCAAGAAACAGCTTCAACTAGAGTTAGACATTGGGGACAGTGGAGAACCGCCACAGGACTACTTAGCGATACGAGTTTACAATCAGAATTTATTGATACTACTTCTTCTGAATGGAAACAATTTAAAATAGAAGCCGTTGCTCCAGAAGGTGCAGAAGTTGCTAGATTGTCTTTCAGAGTGTATAAAGGGAACGATGCTGCTGAAGGTGCGGTCTATATAGACGATTTTTTCTTTGCGGACAAAGAAACTCTTTCTGTAACGGATATTAAAGATTTCAATAATAGCGTAAAATTCAACACTTTAGCAGATGATGTATTAACATTTAGTTTACCAAATAAAGCTACTGTAAATATCTATTCTCTAGATGGTAAACTACTTTCTTCTAGTAGAGTATCTTCTGGAGAATCAATCAATATATCTCATCTAGCTAAAGGGAATTATATTGTAACCGTACAGGATAATTACAACAAAATCAGCAGAAAAATCATTAAAAAATAAAAATTATATTAAAAATGAAAAAATTACTCTCTCTAATTACTAGTATAATAGTTTCAGCTTGCATCAATGCTCAAGTTTTCCAAGAAAACTTTAATGACATTAATGGTACAGGTGGTAATGATGGTGTTTTTAGTGGTAATGTAGCCTCTGCACCTCTCAATTCTTATGGAGACTGGACTCTAAACAGAACTTACGAAGCTAATGCGTGTATTAAAATAGGAACAGGAAGTGGTTTAGGAAGTGTAACCACCCCAACTATCGCATTAACAGGAAACGGAAAACTTTCCTTTAAAGCAGCCGCTTGGGATACTAAAACAGAACAAACCTCTCTTAAAATTTCAGCAACTGGAGGAACTCTAAGTGTTTCAGAAGTTACATTAGACAAAGGAGCTTTTAAGATCTATACAGTAGATATCACTAACGCAACGGGAGATTTAAAGATTACCTTTGAAGGTTTTCAGGCTGCTAGATCAAGATTTTTTTTGGACGATATAGTAGTTACAGAAACCACTATGTCTGTATCTAACATCAATGCTAAAAAAATCAACTTGGTTAAAAATACTGTAGTGGATACACAATTACTATTTGGAGCAGACGCTGACATTAAAAATGGGCAGTTAGTAAAATCTGCTAAAGTAAATAACGGTGGGGCTCTTAACCTGTCTTCTCTACCTAAAGGAGTTTACATTGTTTCTGGAGAAGTAAACGGTGAGAAAGTTTCTCAAAAAATTATCAAGAAATAAGTCAAATTTATTTTTAATTTATCATTAAAGTCTCGGATAATCCGAGACTTTTTTGTTACATAGTTTTCATACTTCCCAAAAAACATTAAATTTGGGATTTAAAAGATTATAATGCAAAACTATCTAGACTTACTTCAACATATACTAGACCACGGGACAGACAAAACCGACAGAACAGGCACAGGTACAAGGAGTGTCTTTGGCTATCAACTTAGATACGACCTTTCTAAGGGCTTCCCACTAGTTACTACAAAAAAGGTACACCTCAAATCTATTATTTACGAACTCCTTTGGTTTCTAAAAGGAGATACTAATATTAAATATCTTAACGATAATGGCGTAAGCATTTGGGACGAATGGGCAGACGATAATGGCAATTTAGGTCCCGTCTATGGTGCCCAATGGCGAAGCTGGAAGGGTGCTAATGGTAAAGTTATAGACCAAATTTCGGAGGTTATACACCAAATTAAAACTAATCCTGATAGCAGAAGACTCATTGTATCTGCGTGGAATGCTGCCGAAATCCCTAATATGGCACTAGCACCTTGCCACGCTTTGTTTCAGTTTTATGTTGCTGATGGTAGGTTATCACTACAACTTTATCAAAGGAGTGCCGATGTTTTTCTAGGTGTTCCTTTCAATATTGCTAGCTATGCATTGCTGACTATGATGGTAGCCCAAGTATGTGGCTTACAAGTAGGTGAGTACATTCACTCGTTTGGAGATGTGCATATTTATAACAATCATTTTGAGCAAGTACAAAAACAACTCTCCAGAGAGCCTAGACCGCTTCCTACTATGAAACTAAACCCTAGCGTAAAAGACCTTTTTGACTTTAAATTTGAGGATTTTACACTAGAAAATTATCACCCACATTCGGGCATTAAAGCACCTGTTGCCGTATAACCAACAATCAATTAGTAAAATGTTTAAAATCTAAATTAAGTATATATGAAAAAAATTATCATCACCGCTTTAGCTTTAGGCTGTATTATTTCTACCCAATACAGTTTCGCTCAAACCGAAACTTCTGGAAGAGAAACCGTCTATCGTGCTACACATACTAAAACTACCGAACTTAAACATACCAAACTAAAAGTAAGTTTTGACTTTGAAAAAGAGCAGCTTCACGGAGAAGAATGGCTTACTGCTTCGCCTTATTTCTATCCATCGGACTCTTTAGTTCTTAATGCTAAAGCAATGCTCATACACGAAGTGGCTTTAGATAAAAATGGAAGCAAAGCTCCTCTAAAATACAGTTACAAAGACGATATTCTGCACATTTCTTTAGATAAAACTTATCAGAAAAATCAAGATTATACAGTTTATATTAAATATACCTCCAGACCTAACGAGGTAAAACAAAAAGGAAGTAAAGCTATAAATGATGCTAAGGGTCTTTACTTCATCAATGCTCAAGGCAAAGACCCTGACAAACCTACTCAAGTGTGGACTCAAGGAGAAACCGAATCTAATTCGGCTTGGTTCCCTACTATTGATAAGCCTAATCAAAAAACTACTCAGGAAATTTATATGACCGTTCCTGATAAATTTGTTACTCTTTCTAATGGGCTTCTAAAATCTTCCACCAAAGAGGCTAATAATCTAAGAACTGACCATTGGGTTATGGACAAAAAACACGCTCCGTACCTCTTCTTTATGGGCGTTGGAGAATATGCCGTAATTAAGGATAAATGGAGAAATATTCCTGTGGATTACTATGTAGAGAAAGAATATGCAGATTACGCCAAACAAATCTTTGGAAATACACCTGAAATGATGGAATTTTTCTCCAAAAAGCTAGGCTACGATTATCCTTGGGCAAAATACGCCCAACTAGTGGGGAGAGATTTTGTAAGTGGCGCAATGGAGAACACTACCGCCGTTATCCACGCCGAAAACGCTCAGCAAAAACCAGGAGATTTGATAGACGACAACCGTTGGGAAAGCACTATCGCACACGAGCTGTTCCACCATTGGTTTGGAGATTTGGTAACCACAGAAAGCTGGAGTAATCTTACTGTAAATGAAAGTTTTGCTAACTATTCTGAATACCTTTGGGAAGAATATAAGTACGGAAAAGATGCCGCAGATTATCACCTCAATAATAATAGTAGCAGATATATACACAACCCTTCCGACTTCAACAAAGACCTTGTAAGGTTTGATTACGAAAGCAGAGAAGATATGTTTGATTTAGTATCCTACAACAAAGGAGGAGCTATCCTACATATGTTAAGAAATTATTTAGGAGACGATGCCTTCTTTGCAGGTGTAACAGATTATCTCAAAACTCATGAGTACGGCACTGGGGAAGCTCACCAGTTAAGACTTTCGTTTGAAAAAATTTCTGGTAAAGACTTAAATTGGTTCTTCAACCAATGGTACTTTAATAGTGGAAATCCAAAATTAAACATACAATACAGCTACGAGCCTGTAAAAAAAGAAGTAACAGTATCTGTTGTACAAAATCAAGAAAAGCCATTTCAATTCCCCCTTACTATAGATTTACACGAAGGAAACTCTGTAAAACGCCAAGATGTATGGGTAAATGCAAAAGCTGAAAATGATTTTACTTTTAGTGTGAATAAAAATCCTGATTTAATAAATGTAGATCCTGCTGGAGTTCTTTTAGCTGAAATAAACAACAGTAAAACTCCCGAACAACTCTACTTACAATACACTAAGTCTAAAGAATACAAAAGCAGATATTTAGCACTAAAAGGGGCTTCAGAAACTGCGACTTACCCTGAATCAGTAAAAACAATAGTAGCCGCACTAAAAGATGATTTTTTTAGATTGAGAATCCAGGCGCTTAATGCTTTAGATTTATCTAACCCTGCACACGCAAAGGTAGCATTAGCTGAAGTTGAAAAAATCGCTAACAATGATCCTAAAACTTTAGTAAGAGCAGCCGCAATATTAGCTTTATCTAAAACAAAAAACAAAAAATATCTACCTCTATATGAAAAGAATATTGATGTAGTATCTAACTCCATTAAAGGAAGTGCATTGGCTGCCATTGCACAAACCGAGCCTGAGCGCGTTAAAAGTCTAGCAGACAAAATAGACCTTTCTGGTGCTTCAGAGGAATTAATTACCACATTACTACCTACCATCGTTAAAAACAAGATAGAATCTCAGATGCCACACATAGGTGGATTGGTCGCTTTTTATCCTTTCTTAAAATTTCAAAATCCTGAGTTAGGTAGTGTAGCAGAAGAAGGGTTCAACTGGATTATGACTTCTGATAATTTAAAAGCCACAGAATCTATCACCAAAATTTTAGGTCAAGCCAAGTCTGAGATTCCTGACAATCCTCAAGTTAAAATGATGATTATACAAATGCTTCAAAACGGAGTTTCCAAAAAAATGGAACTGCTAAAAGCTCAACCTAGTAGTGATAGTCTTCATAAACAAATAGACAAAATAAATAAAATCATTGAGCTTTATAAAAACTAAGGCAACAAAAAAGAGAGATGAAATTCATCTCTCTTTTTTATTATAAACTATTTTTGGATTATTCAAAAATATAATTAAGTGTTACACTTAGTACTTGTTCTGATTTTTTCTTCTCTGTGTTCAAGTCTCCTGTGTATGATTCCACCATATGACGATAAGTATTAGACAACCCCAAATCATACTTCACTGCTACTTCTAATTGTCTTTTATAACTAAATCCTAAACCCACTCCTAAACCAAAATTAAAGCTACTTGCCTTTTTCCATTAAGATGAGGATATCTAGGATCGTTTCCCTCTATTGTATAAACCTGTCTAGATGGGCTTTCTACAGTTTGATTAATTAGAAAATTAAATCTAGGACCAAACATTCCAAAGAATTCAGACTCTGCTTCTGAAAAATAACCTTTTACATAAATAGGTACACTAATATAATCGTTGTAATATTTGGTATTCTTGTCACCTCCTCCTTTTTTAGTATAACCGGTTTCTCCCGCTTGGTAATATTGTATTTCTGGCTGTAAATATAATTGATCATCGTTATCAGCAGGGATTAACGCTAAAGCACCCACTTGAAAACCAAGTCTTTTACCCGATGGGTTATGTGCATTTTTAACTCCAGAATAGTTAACACCACCACTTACCCCAAAACGAGTATTTTCAAACTGAATATTGATTTGTGCAGAAGACAACCCAAAGACTAAACCTAATCCTACTAAAACTATTTTTTTCATAATCATATTTTTAAGAATAAAACTCCAATGATAGCAATCTATCATCAGAGTTTTTACCATTGTAATTAAAATTTTAATATTTATTTTTCAAAAAATACTACCCTAAAACCTTTGCAATAGTAACTCCTATATCAGCTGGAGAATCTACCACATTAATTCCGTTTTCTCTCATGATAGCCATTTTTGCTTGAGCAGTATCTTCAGCACCACCTACAATAGCACCAGCGTGTCCCATAGTTCTTCCTTTAGGTGCTGTTTGCCCCGCAATAAAACCAACTACTGGCTTCTTAGAACCACTAGCTTTATACCATTTAGCAGCTTCCGCTTCAAGGTTACCACCAATCTCACCAATCATTACCACAGCTTCAGTTTCTGGGTCGTTAATAAACATTTCTAAAGCCTCTTTAGTAGTAGTTCCAATGATAGGGTCTCCACCAATACCTATTGCCGTAGAAATACCATAACCTGCTCTTACCACTTGGTCTGCTGCTTCATAAGTAAGTGTTCCTGATTTAGATACAATACCTACTTTACCTTTCTTGAATACAAATCCCGGCATAATACCAATCTTAGCTTCATCAGAAGTGATGATACCTGGACAGTTAGGTCCAATTAGACGGCAATCTTTATCTGCAATATAATTTTTCACTTTAGTCATATCAGCTACTGGGATTCCTTCCGTGATACAAACAATCACTTTAATCCCTGCATCTGCAGCTTCCATAATAGCATCTGCAGCAAATGCTGGTGGTACAAAAATGATACTTACATTAGCATCTGCTTTTTCCACAGCGTCTGCTACGGTATTAAATACAGGCTTACCTAAATGCTCTGTACCTCCTTTTCCTGGAGTTACACCTCCCACTACATTTGTTCCGTAGTCTATCATTTGACCTGCATGGAAAGTTCCTTCGTTTCCTGTAAACCCTTGTACTATTACTCTAGAATCTTTGTTAACTAATACTGACATATTATATTTATTTATTTTTCTTTTTGATTATAATTACCCTTCTCTAAAAAGGTTTTTTATTTTTCGGTAAATTTAAGAATTTTTAAATTGATGAAAAAATTATTTTATTTCAAATTTTTCAACCTAACTTCCTTCCTTAAATAATCACGGAATTCTTCTGCTATAGTGCCAAAATAAGTTCCTTTCTTTAAATCTCTATTTATACCACATTTAGCGAGTAGTACCGTGCCTTTTTCTACTCTAACTCCAGAAGCCATACCTACTTGTCCCCAAATGGTAACCTCATCTTCAATCACGCAACACCCCGCAATACCTGTTTGGGAAGCAATAAGACACTTTTTACCAATAATGGTATCATGCCCTATCTGGATTTGATTATCCAACACAGAACCTTCGCCTATCACTGTAGAAGCAGTAACTCCTCTATCTATAGTACACCCATTGCCTATTTCTACATTATTCTCTATCACTACATTACCCACCGAAATCAATCTATCAAAATTCCCATTGAGTTTTCTATAATAAAATGCATCTCCTCCTAAAACGGTATTAGACTGAATGATAACATTATCTCCTATTTCTGTTCTATCACCAATAACCACATTAGGGAAAATATGGCAGTTCTTGCCGATTTTAACTTGATTTCCTAACACTACAGAAGGATGAATAAAAGTTCCCTCTCCTATCTGAGCATCATTTAAATCTTTTTTAAAATTATAAATCTGCGTAAAGTGAGTATTTATTTTATTAAAATCTCTAAAAGGATCATCAGAAATTAGTAACGCTTTTCCCTCTGGGCAAGCTACTTCTTTGTCTATTAAAATAATAGTAGCAGCAGAGTTTAATGCTTTATCGTAGTATTTTGGGTGATTTACAAAGACAATATCACCTGGACGCACCATGTGAATCTCGTTAGTTCCTAAAACAGGAAAACTCTCATCTCCAACAAATTGAGCTCCTATAATGTCGGCAATCACTTTAAGCGTTTGCTGCTCTGAAAATGTCATAATTGAATAGAATTAAAAAATGAAATTCGGAGAGAACAACTCCCTCCGAATTTATTAGACTAATTATTTAACTCTCTCTAAGTAAGAGCCGTCTTCTGTATTTACTTTTATTTTATCTCCTGGTTCTATAAATAAAGGCACCATTACTCTAGCTCCTGTTTCCACGATAGCATTTTTAAGAGCATTAGTTGCAGTGTTACCCTTTACACCTGGGTCAGCCTCTACCACTTCTAGATAAACTGTAGGCGGAATCTCCGCAGAAAGAGGCGTTTCATCTTCCTCCTTCATAATGATAGTAACTTCTTCTCCTGCCTTCATAAACTGAGCATTCTCAATCATTTCTTTACCGATATAGATTTGAGAAAAGTCATCATTATTCATAAAGTGGAACCCATTATCATCATCATAAAGGTACTGAAATTTACGAGTAATTACCTTTACCTCGTCTATCTTATGCCCTGCTGAGAAAGTGTTATCAATCACTTTACCATTAGTTACAGACTTAAGTTTAGTTCTCACAAAAGCAGGTCCTTTACCTGGTTTTACATGTAAAAACTCGATTACCTTGTAAATGTCGTTGCTATAATTGATGCAAAGACCCTTTTTAATATCAGCTGTTGTTGCCATCTATATAATATGTTATTTATTTTTATTTAATCTTTACCTGTACCGTAACCTTTTACAATACCTCTAGGTGAGTTTTGTATAAATTGTAGGATTTCATCTCGTTCTGCCGTAGGAAGCATTTCTTTTTCTATATAAGAAACAGCTTGAGAAACATTCATTTTCATTTGGAAGATGATACGATAGATTTTTTGTATCTCAAATATTTTTTCATTAGAAAAACCTCTTCTTCTCAACCCTACAGAATTGATACCAGCATAGCTCATAGGCTCTCTAGCCACTTTAACATAAGGCGGAATATCCTTTCTTACCAATGTACCTCCAGACACCATTACATGTTTGCCTATTTTACCAAATTGATGAACTGCAGAAAGCCCACCCATAACGGTAAAATCTCCTATTTCTACATGTCCTGCTATACCACACCCATTCACAATAATTACATGGTCTCCTAAAACACAATCGTGAGCAATGTGTGAGGTAGCCATTATCAGGCAGTTACTACCTATCTTGGTATATCCCAATGCTTTAGTACCTCTATTGATGGTAACTGATTCTCTGATTGTAGTATTATCACCTATAATCACTTGAGTATCTTCACCTTCAAATTTTAAATCTTGTGGTATTGCTGAAATTACTGTCCCTGGGAAAATTCTACAATTTTTACCAATTCTAGCCCCATTCATAATCGTTACATTAGGACCTATCCAAGTACCTTCCCCAATTTCCACATCTGCAGCTATCGTGGTAAATGGCTCTACTACCACATTTTTATCTATTTTAGCCCGTCTATCTACGGCTGCTAACTGATGAATCATTTTTTAAATTTAGATTTTAGTTTTTGCTACTTGAGCCATAAGCTCTGCCTCTACCACTACACTATCTCCTACATAACCATACCCTTGCATATGCACAATACCTCTTCTAATAGGTTCTATAAGGTCTATTTTGAAGATAAGTGTATCTCCAGGAACTACCTTTTTCTTAAACTTAACCTTGTCTATTTTAACAAAGTAAGTAGAATAGTTTTCTGGGTCAGGCACATTAGCCAATACCAAAATACCGCCTGTCTGTGCCATTGCCTCTATCTGTAAAACCCCTGGCATTACAGGTTCTTTTGGGAAGTGTCCTGTAAAGAATGGCTCATTCATTGATACATTTTTAAGCCCTACCACATGAGTATCAGACAATTCTAAAATTTTATCTACTAATAAAAATGGTGGACGGTGCGGAAGCAACCCCATAATCCCATTGATGTCGTAAACAGGCTCTTTAGTTAAATCAAAATCAGGCACATTTTTTTTCTTTTGTAATTTCCATTGGCGATTCAGTTTTTTAGCAAACTGAGTATTAACAAAGTGCCCTGGTTTGTTAGCAATAACTTTACCTTTTATTTTAACTCCTACCAATGCCAAATCTCCAATTACATCTAGTAACTTGTGTCTAGCCGCTTCATTAGGATAGTTTAAAGTTAAATTATCCAAAACTCCATTAGGACGGATAGATATTTCTTCTCTACCAAATGCCTTTTTGAGTTTTTCTGTAGTTTCTGGTGTGAGTTCCTTATCCACATAAACAATGGCATTGCTAATATCTCCACCCTTGATAAGTCCGTGGTCTAAAAGCATTTCCAACTCATGTAAGAAACTAAAAGTTCTAGCACTAGCAAATTCTTCCTTAAACTCAGAAATATGCTTCATGGTCGCATTTTGAGTACCCAATACCTTAGTACCAAAATCCACCATAGTTGTAATTTCATAAGTATCGGAAGGGATAATCGTAATATCAGCCCCCGAATTTGGGTCAGTATAACTCATTACCTCTTTTATCACTAGGTACTCTCTCGCTTTCTCTTGCTCTACGATACCTGCTTTCTCTATTGCTTCTACAAAAAACTTAGAAGAACCATCTAAAATTGGTGGTTCCGCACTATCTAATTCTAATATTGCATTATCTAAATCCATACCTACTAGAGCCGCCAAAAGGTGCTCACAAGTATGTATTTTAACCCCTAATTTTTCTAATGTAGTTCCCCTTTCGGTAGTGGTAACATAGTTTACATCTGCTTCCACTTGAGGATTTCCTTCCAAATCTGTTCTTACAAATACAAAACCTGTATTTTCCTTAGCCGGTTTTATAGTAAGATTAACTTGTTTACCTGTATGAAGACCTATCCCTGAAAGAGAAACTTCTTCTTTTAAAGTTTTTTGCTTATCACTCATTAGTATTATCTTTTGAGTTTTTTTCTAGTTGATTTAACTTTTGAACAATCTTATTAAAGTTTCGGAAGTGAACATAATTTCTTCTGAAATCACTTGCCGAAATTGCTGGAGAACCATATAGAATTTCCCCATCAGACACACTATTATTTACGCCACTTTGGGCTTGTATTTTAACTTGATTACCAATGTTAATATGCCCTACAATACCTACTTGTCCACCCACCTGGTTCCAATCGCCTATAGTAGTGGACCCCGCAATACCTGCTTGAGCCGCAATTACATTATGTTTGCCTATCTTAACATTATGAGCAATCTGGATTAGATTATCTATCTTGGTTCCTTCCCCTATAATGGTAGAGCCTATCGTTGCTCTATCTATAC
The DNA here is from genome assembly GCF_000252855.1 of Riemerella anatipestifer ATCC 11845 = DSM 15868. Lineage (NCBI taxonomy): Bacteria > Pseudomonadati > Bacteroidota > Flavobacteriia > Flavobacteriales > Weeksellaceae > Riemerella > Riemerella anatipestifer. Next base: position 823,957 of record NC_017045.1, read on the forward strand.
TACAGTTAGAACCAATCTCTACATTGTTCTCTATAATTACATTTCCTAATTGCGGAATTTTTTTAAAACCTTCTGCTGTTGGCTGGAAACCAAAACCATCGCCTCCTATTACTGTATTAGAGTGTATGATGCAATTATCTCCTATCACACAACCATCATAAATCCTAGCACCACTATCTATTTTACAATTCTTACCAATCTTGACTCTCTTACCTATATATACCTGAGGCGCAATCTGAGAACCTTCTCCCACCTTAGTTTTCTCCGAAATATAGGTAAACGCTCCTACAAAAACATTCTCTCCTAAGACAGCCGTCTGATGAATAAATGCTCCTTCTTCTACACCTGATTTTCTATCTTGAACCATCTCGTTGTAAAGGTTCATTAGCACTTGAAAAGATAGGTAAGCATCTTCTACGGCTATAATGGTAGCCTTATAATCTTTTTTATCTAAAAGTTTTTTGGATACTATAAGAACCGAGCATTTAGTTTCCTCTATAAAATGAGAAAATTTCTCCTGAGCGACAAAAGACAAATGCCCTTCTTCACCGCTTTCTATAGGAGAGACCCCTGTAATTAAAGTATTTTCGTTACCGATGATTTCCCCTTCAATAAAACCTGCAATCTGAGAAGCTGTAAATTCCATAATGTGCAAAGATAGTAATTTATAATATTTCTCTTGCAATTTATACTACAAAACATCATCAAACCTAGTCATCATAGCCATATTTACCTAGGAAATGCCAAAATATATTTCTGTGTAGGACGCTTAAGGCTCGTGGATAAAACTGATAATTCAGATTCATCTAAAGGTACTTTACCACCTTTTTTTTCCAACAAATAGATAGGCTGTTTTTCGCTATCATAAGGTAACAAATATCGGGAAATTTCATCAACAAAATCTACCCCAAAATCTATATACATTCGCTTATTAACAGTCTCTACTTTATCATCTATAAAATCTTGAGAAAACCCTTCTGAAGACCAAATAGTTTGAGGAAACTTTCGCGTTATAATTGCCTTACAATAATAAGAAAGAACCAAATCTCTCTCATTTTGCCAAAGCTTTATTGCCTGTAATACATCAGTATCATCTAGATTTATAAATCTGCTTAAATCTTCCTCCGACATAGAACTAAAATCTTTCTTATAAAGGAAATATTTTAGGTTTTCCGATGCCTCCAAATTAACTCCTTGAGAAATTAAAAATTTGGCTCTTTTCAAAATTTTAACCAACATAAATTCTGCCAAAGACGCTGTTTTATGGTAATACACCTGCCAATACATCAGCATCCTTGCTGTGAGATAGTTTTCTACGGAATAAATCCCTTTAGCATCTATTACCAACTCATCATCTGCTACATTCATCATTGAAATCAGTCGTTGAGCATTGATATTACCTTCTGAAACTCCTGTAAAAAAGCTATCCCTTTTCAAGTAATCTAACCTATCTACATCTAATTGAGACGAAACCAACTGATTGAAAAACTTACGATGATAATTCCCCTGAAACATTTCTATCGCTACCGACAAAGCTCCTGAAAATTCATCATTCAATCGGCTCATAATCAGCAATGACAGTTTTTCATGATGCCAATCCTCCATAAGAACCGATTCTAACGCGTGGGAGAACGGTCCGTGCCCAACATCATGCAACAAAATAGCCAACATTGCCGACTGTTCCTCTTCTTTACTTATCTTCACACCTTTAAGCTTAAGCGTTTCCAAGGCTAAAAACATCAAGTGCATCGCTCCCAATGCGTGATGAAACCTCGTATGTGTAGCCCCAGGAAAAACAAGATTAAGAAGCCCAGTTTGCGAAATTCTCCTCAAACGCTGAAAATAAGGGTGCTCTATAACATCAAATAGTATTTCGTAAGGAATTTTAATAAACCCATGTACTGGGTCGTTTATGATTTTGAGTTTATTGATTTTACTCATTCTCTTTTTAAAATTTCGGCAAATTTAGAGCTAATTTCTTAATTGACAATAAACTAAAACTTGACAAACCTCAATCTATCTCCATTAAGAATAATAGGGGTTTCTAGATTATTGGTAAATAACCCTCCAGTCCCTAAACCTTGAGGCATCTTACTTTGTTTAGTATAAGTGTATTGGGCAATAGCATTAAGACCGATATTACTTTCTAAAGCAGAAGTTATCCACCAACCTATACCTAAAGTTTCCGCTAAATTTATCCATTCATCAGTCCCAGAAAAACCGCCTACTAGAGAAGGTTTCAAAATAATGTATTGAGGTTTTATTTTTTCTAATAATTTTTGTTTCTCTTCTACCTGCACCACGCCTATCAGTTCTTCATCCAAAGCTATGGGTGTAGGCGTATTCTGACACAGTTTTGCCATTTCTTCTAATTGCCCTGCCTTTATGGGTTGTTCAATAGAATGAATTTCTAAATCAGAAAGTTGTTGTAATACCGTTTTCGCTTCTTCCACTGTAAAAGCTCCATTGGCATCTACTCTTATTTCTAGTTGATTTTTAGGATAAATATGCCTTAACTCGGAAATAATTTGCCTCTCGGAAGCCCAATCAACTCCTATTTTTAATTTAATACAATCAAAACCTTGAGAAAGTTTATCTTCTATCTGTTTTTGCATAAATTCTACCGACCCCATCCATATCAACCCATTGATTTTGATAAAATCTTTACCTTCTGTAAAATCTGACGGAAAATAAATATATTTATCCTGAACCAAGTTCAACATCGCCTGTTCATAACCTATCCATATAGACGGATAGTGACGAAGGTGTTCCCTCAAAACTTCAGGAGCTAAATGTATATTTTCGCACAACCAACTCAGCTTTCCCTCATAATCAGGAACATCATCATAACTCAACCCTCTAAACAAACCACACTCTCCCAGCCCTTTGTTTATACCGTCTGTAACCTCTAGAAAATAAGTTTCCTTAGTAGTCAAAACACCCCGCGAAGTACCGCTGGGTGTTTTGAATTTGAGTGTATATTTATTATAATTAGCCCTCATTAAGCATCTTTAACTTGAGCCATAAACTCCTCTGCTTTTTTTACCATTTCTTCGCTTCCACAGAAAAACGGCACTCTTTGGTGCAACTCTGTAGGCTCTATTTCCAAAATTCTTTGAAAACCATTAGACGCTCTACCTCCCGCTTGTTCTGCTAAAAACGCCATAGGATTACACTCATATAGAAGTCTTAATTTTCCGTTAGGAGCCTGTGAATAAGACGGATAGATATAAATTCCACCTTTAATCATATTTCTATGAAAATCCGAAACCAAAGAGCCTATATAACGAGAAGTGTAAGGACGGTCTCCTTCTTCCATTTGGCAGTATTTTAAATAATCTTTAACCCCTTGCGGAAATTTAATATAATTACCCTCATTTATGGAGTATATTTTTCCTTTTTTAGGAAACTGCATATTAGGGTGAGAGAGATAATAAGTACCTAAACTTGGGTCTAATGTGAAACCATTAACCCCATTCCCTGTGGTGTAAACAATCATTGTGGAAGAACCATACACTACATAACCTGCTGCCACTTGATTAACACCTTTTTGTAGGAAATCTTCTAGCTGTACAGGAGTACCTGGCTCTGTAACTCTTCTATAAATAGAGAAAATCGTCCCTACCGATACATTAACATCTATATTAGACGACCCATCCAAAGGGTCTATCAACACCACATATTTACTCAAATGCCCATTCTCACCTGATTTTATTTCTACAAAATCATCACTTTCTTCTGAAGCAATGCCACATACCACCTCTCTCTGAGAAAGTGCATTGATGAAAATATCATTAGCCAAGACATCTAGCTTCTGCTGGTCTTCCCCTTGTATATTGGTGTTTCCTGCCTTACCAATGATATCTGCAATCCCAGCTTTATTCACTTCTCTGTTCACTACTTTAGAAGCCAACCTTATAGCACTTAAAAGCCTAGAAAGCTCCCCCGTAGAATACTGAAAATCATCTTGTTTATCAATTATAAACTCGCCTAATGTTTGTAATGATTGTTGTGACATCTTTAGATTTATTAGTTAGAGCCACAAATTTCGGAATTTTACTCGAATTTTCACAACTAAGGAAACTTTTTTATCCAAATTAAATTTTTGTATTTCTTTTTTCAACTGATTTTAATACTTTTGAAAATTGTTTTAGTCTGTCGGAAGACCTTAACTCCAAGAATTATTGAGCTTTTAATAACACATTGTATGAAAATATTTAAGTTTGGAGGAGCCTCGGTAAAAGACTCCGAAAGTGTTAAAAATGTAGCATTTGTACTAGAGAGCCAAGGCTTTAAAGAGTGTTTACTCGTAGTTTCTGCTATGGGGAAAACCACTAATGCTTTAGAGAAAGTTGTAGAAGTCTACTTCCAGAAAGGAAATTATAATGAAGAAATTCAAAAAATAAAAACATCACATATAGAAATAGCCTCTGGGCTTTTTGATAAAAACCACCCTGTTTTTGATGAAATTTCACTATTTTTTGATGATGTACAAGCTTTTTTAAGAAGAAACAAATCACCTAATTATAATTTCGTCTATGACCAAGTGGTGAGTTGCGGAGAAATGATTTCTTCTAAAATCCTTAGCGAATACCTCAATTCTAGAAATTTTAGTAATGAATGGATTGATGCTAGAGATTTCATTAAAACCAACGATACTTACCGTGAGGGTGTAGTAGATTGGACAGAAACCGAAACCAATATCTCTCAACTTAATAAAGAGAAATGCTATGTAACACAAGGATTCATTGGTTCTGACGCCAACAATTTCACTGTAACGCTAGGGCGTGAAGGCTCCGATTATTCCGCAGCTATTTTCGCTTATTGCCTTAATGCTAACGCAATGACCATTTGGAAAGATGTACCAGGTGTTATGACGGGAGACCCTAGAAAGTTTAAAGATGTTAAATTACTTTCTAACATTTCCTATGAAGAAGCCATAGAAATGGCATACTATGGAGCCTCTGTAATCCACCCAAAAACTTTGCAACCTTTAAAGCAAAAGAATATTCCGTTCTTTGTAAAATCTTTTGTAGAACCACAAAAAGCAGGTACTAAAGTAGGCATTTCAGACGAAAACCAAAAAGAAGAAAGTTTTATCCTTAAGGAAAATCAAAACCTAATTAAAATATCTACACGAGATTTTTCTTTCATCGCAGAAGACCATATTAGCTTTATTTTCAATCTTTTATCTCAACTAAAGATAAAAGTATCGTTGATGCAAAACTCTGCTATATCATTGGCTCTTTGTTTAGAGGATAAATTTGCAAAACTAGACGAACTTAACGAAGCTCTACAAGCTAATTTTAAAACAGAAGTTTCTAAAAATGTATCCTTATTTACTATAAGAAATGCCAACATGGATAAACTTGATAGACTGTACGAAGGGAAAAACATTCTATTAGAACAAATTGCTAAAAACACGGTTCAAATTGTAATTCTCTAGAATTCAGAAAAAAAAACAATAACTAATGAGTCTCATTTCTAAAAAGGATTTAATAAAAGCTGCTGGTTTAGATAAAGTAGGATTTTTAAAATCTCCTATCGCTTCTATAATTATGCGTTTGACGAGGATTAATCAAGTTAATGCTCTTTATGACAAAATAAAACATACTGAGGGCAAAGACTTCTTTAAAGCTTTTGTTAAGGAAAGAAATTTAAAGTATATCGTCTTTGAGGAAGATTTACAAAAAATCCCTAAAACAGGACCTTTCATATTAGTTGCTAATCACCCTCTAGGAGCGATAGACGGCATACTAATGTGTAAAATCTTAACCGAAATTCGTCCTGATTTTAAAATTATGGGCAATTTTCTCTTAGAGAAAATTGAACCTATGAAGCCTTTTGTAATCCCTGTAAATCCTTTTGAAGGCAGAAAAGAAATCCGTAGTAGTTTGCAAGGAATGAAAGCTACCTTAAAACATCTAGAAGAAGGTGGTTGTGTAGGTATATTCCCAGCGGGAGAAGTTTCTAACAAGAATAACTCTTTTGCTCAAATCATGGATAAAGAATGGGAAAAACCAGCTCTTAAGCTTATGAAAAAGGCTAAAGTCCCCATAGTCCCAATGTATTTTCATGCTAAAAACAGCAAACTTTTTTACGCAATGTCTAAAATACACCCTGATTTACAAACTCTAATGCTTCCATCTGAAATGATGAACAAAAGAGAAAAGCCTATTAGAGTAAGAATTGGGAAACCTGTTTCTGTAAAAACCATAGAAGACTGCGACTCTGTGGAGGAAATGGAGCATCTGCTACAAAAGAAAATTTGCCTTATGAAAACTTATTATGACAAAAGGCAATCGTTGGCAGATTTAATGAAACTCCCAAACCTCAATTTGAAAATTCCAAACAAGTCGGAAAACATCGTTCAAAACATCATAGACGAAACACCTCAGGAAGATCTAATTAAGGAAATAGAAACACTGAAAAGTGAAGGAAAAATGCTCTTTGATAGCGGAAACTATGAAGTCTTTTTCAGTTCTTATCAAGAGATACCTTCCATTATGAGAGAAATAGGTAGACAAAGAGAACTTACCTTCCGTGCAGTAGGAGAAGGCAGCAACCTTCCTTTTGATTTAGATGAATACGATAAACATTATCACCATCTTTTCTTATGGGATAAAGAAGCCCAAAAACTCGCGGGTGCTTACAGAATGGCTCTAGGTAAGGAGGTGATGAAAAAACACGGCATTAAAGGTTTCTATACCAGCTCCCTTTTCGAGTTTGACCAAGAACTACAACCATTCTTCCGAAAAGTGATAGAAATGGGAAGAGCTTATATCTCTATGGAGTACCAGCAAAAACCTTTCCCTCTATTTCTTCTTTGGAAGGGCATCGTGCATGTTTGTTTAAGAAACCCTGATCACAAATTTCTAATGGGTGGTGTAAGTATCAGCAACAAATTTTCGGAATTTTCTAAATCACTTATGATAGACTTTATGCGTTCTCATTACTATGATTCCGCTGTTGCCCAATACATACACCCAAGAAATGAATTTAAAATTAAACTAAAAGAAAGAGACAAAAATCTATTTTTTGATGGTATAGACTCAGATTTAGGAAAGCTAGACAAACTCATTGATGATTTGGAACCAGAAATGAGATTACCTGTATTGATAAAGAAGTACATTAAACAAAATGCTAAGGTTATTTCCTTTAATGTAGACCCAAACTTTAATGACGCTATTGATGGATTGATGTATATTCGTATCAGCGACCTCCCTGAAAGCACCATTAAGCCTGTATTGGAAGAAATGAGCGAACAACTAGGTCCCGAAGAACAAAAAAAACAAAACTGATTATCAATTTTTTAACTATAAAACTATTAAAAATTTCAAAATAGGTTTGGTTTATATTGATAATATATATATCTTTGCACCACTAAAAAAACAACTGATAGAAGCAGTTATGGTGCCTTAGCTCAGTTGGTAGAGCAAAGGACTGAAAATCCTTGTGTCCCTGGTTCGATTCCTGGAGGCACCACCATAAAAGCCACTCCGTTTGAGAGTGGTTTTTGTTTTATTGTTATATATTTGCGTTATGAAAAATATAGCCATTATACTTTTTTTAGGTTTAACAACTCTAACATCAGCACAGTCTACCCAAGAAGAGACAAACACAACAAAGCCTAAATCTTTATATATTAAAGGAAATGTTCTCACTCTACCGCTATCCATCATCAATGGAGGACTAGAGTATCAATTAGCACCCAAGTATACCATACAGGGAGATATCCTTATTTCACCTTGGAAATCTGCGTTTGGCAATCATATGCAAATTTATATGGGACATTTGGAGGGTAGATATTATTTTAAGGAAGCATTTAATGGTTGGTATGTTGGAGCAAATGTTGGAGGTGGAGTTTTTGATATGACCAAATGGAATTACCTTGACACAAAAAAATTTCAAAGAGGGTTTAATTATATGATAGGGGCTGTAGTTGGATATCAGTACCAATGGAAAGATAAATGGAATATTGACTTTTTCTTAGGTGGAGGAACTTCACAAGGTTTTTATCACGGCTACGAACCAACAGAAGAACCACCACATTTCTTGAAAAGATACGAAAGTCATCCAGACTATTGGAATAAAAGTGGAGAATGGATTCCTTATAGAGGTGGTATTATGATTTCATACAAATTAAGATAAAAATATGGATTTTAAAAACCCTAAATTTTACCTCATCGTTATCATTACATTTGTTGTTGTATTTTTAATGAACTATCTTGGTAACTCTAATGCTCCAGACCAACTAGAGAGAGCTTTAATGAACGGGATTGCTGGAGCAGTAGGCATTACCATAGGTCTATGGATTTGGAACAAAAATAAAAACGATGATACTCATCACAATTTTGATTAAAATTTGATATAAAAAATAGGGAAGCTAATGCTTCCCTATTTTTATTTTAACTCCAACCTTCTAGTTAAGAAATATCTGATACTTATTATACTCCTGAATTTTATACAAAAGCTCCGCACTTATATTGATTTTCCTCTGTATTGACGGTAGCTCTAGCTTCGTTTCATCATTAGGGTTTTTAAGATAAAAACTTAACTTATGTTCTCCTTGATGAGAGAGTAAATCGTTTTGGAAGAATTCAATATCTGCTCTTCTAATATCAGTAATATCCGCCACAATGGATAGTGATTTTGCATATTTTTCAAAAGCGTCCTTAAGGTCTATCACTTCATTTATATTCACAAAAACCCTACCGTCTTTGGAAATTACCATTTTTATCTTAATAATCACAAACCTTTGTAAAGCCAATTTTTCCCTAAGACGCATATAATCTCTATCGCCTAAACGGAAACCATACGACCCACTATAATCTTCCAAAGTTAAAAATGCAATTTTCTCGCCACTATTTTTACCATCTCTTATGGTATATTCTGTAATTAGCCCTGCCACGGTATATTCTTTAGCAGCATCATTAATTTTCCTTAACTCTTTCCAAGCCTCTTTCTCAGAGAATAAATTAGGATTGATACCACTCGCAATACTGTCTTTAAAGGCTTCCACTTCATCTAAATTTAAAAAATTAAAACTGCCTTTAGGTTCTACATTTTTAACTTCCTCCTCTATTATTTCGCCATCTTCACCTTCTACCAAATCTAAATCTACCGCTAAATCTGGCTCATCTTCTGTATCTTCTATTAAAACAGATTCTTTCGGGATAGATTGCAACTCTTCTAAGATTTCATCTTTTTGAGATAAAACCTCTTTTTTACTCAACTCACCTTGTATAAAGCGAAACTGATATTTATACTCATCTAAAGGATGAGCCGATAGATAGAACCCAATAATTTCTTTCTCCTTATTGAGTTTATGCATATTTTGCCACTCCATAGCTGGTGCTATTTTAGGCTGTTCTATTTGTATTTCCTCTGCGAAATCTGCAAAAAGAGAGTTTTCCACCTCATTTTTGCTTTCTTGGAAACTTTGTCCGTATCTAATAAGCTTCTCTATATTGGTTTTGCCAGAATTATCAATATCAAAATATTGTGCTCTATGGTAAGTATCTACCTCATCAAACGCTCCTGCCATTACCAAACTCTCCACCACTCTTTTATTCACTTGTGACGGTGTTACTCTTTCAAAGAAGTCATAGATATTTTTAAATTTTCCTTTCGCTCTTTCTTGGCTAATCGCTTCACTAGGACCTTCACCAATTCCCTTTATCGCTCCTAAACCAAACCTTATCTGCCCTTTATCATTCACCGAAAACTTATACTGACTTTCATTAACATCTGGTCCTAAAACATCTACGCCCATAGCTCTACAATCCTCCATAAACATTGTGATTTGTGCCGTGTTGTTAATGTTATTACTCATCACACTCGCCATATACTCGGCTGGATAATTTGCCTTTAAAAACGCCGTTTGATAAGCAATAAGTGCATAACAAGTAGAGTGAGATTTGTTAAATGCATATTCCGCAAACGCCTTCCAATCGTTCCAGATTTTATTAAGTTTTTCTTCGTCTAGATTATTCTTTTTACCACCTTCTATAAATTTAGGATACATCTTATTAAGAACATCTATCTGCTTTTTCCCCATAGCCTTCCTCAATGTATCTGCTTCACCTTTAGTAAAGTTTGCCAATTTTTGAGACAAAAGCATTACCTGCTCCTGATAAACAGTAATTCCGTAAGTTTCTTTAAGGTATTCTTCGGTCTCTGGGAGGTCGTAAATAATTTCTTCAACCCCGTGTTTACGATTGATAAAGTTAGGAATATACTTAATTGGACCTGGACGATACAAGGCATTCATCGCAATTAAATCCGCAAAAACGGTAGGCTTTAATTCCCTCATATATTTTTGCATACCAGGACTTTCGTATTGGAAAATCCCTATGGTTCTTCCCTCTTTAAAAAGTTGATAAGTCTTAGCATCATCTAAAGAAATTTCATCTGGATTGATGTCTATACCGTGCCTTTCTTTTACGAGTTTAAGCGCATCTTTAATAATGGTTAAAGTCCTCAACCCTAAAAAGTCCATTTTTAAAAGCCCCGCACTTTCTGCCACCGAGTTATCAAACTGAGAGACCAAAATATCGGCATCTTTAGCCGCTATCGAGATAGGCACCAAATTAGAAATATCTTCAGGTGTAATAATCACCCCACAGGCATGGATTCCCGTATTTCTAATACAACCTTCCATTTTTTTTGCCGAATCCAACACAGGGAAACGCTGGTCGTTAGGATTATCTAAAACTGCTTTCATTTCATCAACCAAAACTTTATCTTCATCTTTAAGTTTATCGTATTTAGACAAAGCCTTAGCAATGTTCATTCCTGGGACAGAAGGTACAAGTTTCGCAATATTATTGGTTTCTGGAATAGGCACATCTAGCACCCTACCCGCATCTTTAATCGCCGATTTACCTCCCAAAACGGAGTAAGTAATAATCTGTGCTACATTAGATTTACCGTATTTATCAATAACCCATTTAATGATTCTGTCCCGTCCTTCATCATCAAAATCAATATCAATATCGGGCATTGAAATTCTTTCAGGATTTAAAAAACGCTCAAAAAGGAGGTCATATTTTATAGGGTCTACATTGGTAATCCCAATACAATAAGCCACCGCCGAACCTGCCGCCGAACCCCTACCAGGACCTACCCATACCCCCATCTTTCTAGCTTCGTTACAAAAATCTTGAACAATCAAGAAATATCCTGGGTAGCCTGTATTAGCAATAATTTCTAGCTCAAAGTCTAACCTTTCTCTTATATCATCCGTAATTTCATCATAACGCTTCTTCGCTCCTTCATAAGTAAGATGTCGCAGGTATGCATTTTCTCCTCTTTTGCCACCGTCTTTCAAATCTTCCTCAGATTGAAACTCTTCTGGAATATCAAATTTAGGCAATAAGACATCTCTCTTTAGAGTATAAGGTTCAAATTTTGACAACAGCTCTGTATAAGCCTCAAAAGCGTCTGGATACTGCCTAAAGCACTGCTTGAGTTCCTCCGCATCTTTGATATAAAACTCTTGAGACCTCAATCCTTTTCTCTTGCCAAAGCCTTTTCCTACTGGTGTGGACAGCTTTTCGCCATCTTTGATACAACTTACAATATCTTGAATGTTAGCATCAGATTTATCGGTATAAAAAGTTTCATTTTGGGCTAAAATTTTCACATTGTATCTATCCGCAAAATCTAACAAAACTTCATTCAAATGCTCCTCTTCTTGCAAACCGTGATTTTGAAGCTGAACATAAAAATCCTCACCGAAAGTTTCCTTCCACCACTTAAATCGTTCTTCTCCTTTTTGCTCTCCGAAATTTAAAATAGCATCTGGAATATCTCCATAAATACCCGATGTTACCGCAATAACATCGTCTTTATACTGTGCCACCATTTCCCTAGACACCCTAGGTACACCAAAATAAAAACCATTAACATATCCTAAACTGGACAGCTTCGCTAAGTTTTTATAACCATTGAAGTTTTTAGCGAGAAGCACAACATTAGTTCTTCTGTCAGGGTCGTCTTTAGTAAATTGTTTTTGCTCTGGACGGTCAGAAATATAGAATTCGCAGCCCAATACTGCCATAAGTTCTTTAGATTCTGGAGCATTTTCATTGAAATCTGCACCCTCTTCTTCCGCTTTTTGTTTATTAGCTAAATATTCTTGATGGGCTTTTTTAACACCAGAATTGTATTTTTCTACATCAGAAACGAATTTGAAAGCCCCCATCATATTACCCAAATCCACCATACCAACAGCAGGAAACTGATTACTTTTAGCCTTATCAATCAAATCTCCTATGGAAGTGGTAGACTGTAAAGATGAAAAGATACTATGATTATGAAAATTGAAATAATCACCGAGTTCAATCTCACTAATATCGCCAAAATCGGTTCTTTTTTTCTTTTTATTAAAATCCTCTACTTGCCTCCTGATAACAATCGCAAACGGACGAATAGGACTCGGGTGGTTTTCTTGATAAACCTTAAGCTGCTCTTCCGAAATTTTAAGCGTTTCCGCAGGAATAATCCCAACACGCATCATTTCAAAAAAGACTTGCGCCGTGGCATTTACATCGGCAGCAGCATTGTGAGCTTCATCAAATTTTTCACCATAGAGTTTTTCGTAAAGTTCTTCCAATTTAGGCGGTTTATACTTTCCATTCCTACCTCCTCCAAGCTGACAGTAGTCTGTCCCAAGTGCCATAGTATCGGCAGACGGAATTTTTTCTAACACATTTTCTATGGACTTTCTATAAAATTCCGCCCCCACAATATTATAATCAAACTCAATATTGTGTCCAGCGACTATTTTTGTTTTTTTAAGAACCTCTTTAAATTCTTCTAAAATTTCCACCAAATCTCGTCCCTGCTCGTGAGCCATTTTAGTAGAAATCCCATGTATCCTAGTAGCATTGAACGGAATATCATAACCCTCGGGCTTGATGATATAATCTTGATTTTCCACTAAATTACCCTCTTCATCGTGCAACTGCCAAGCAATCTGCACCATTCTCGGCCAGTTATCCGAATCTGATAATGGAGCATTAAAATTCTTTGGCAATCCCGTAGTTTCCGTGTCAAAAATAAGATACATACGCCTTTGATTTTAGAGCGTAAAAATAGAGAAAATAAAATAAAAATAAAGTACAGAAATAGGTCTAAAAAAGGATTTTAAAAACTAAAAAGACTCTACTTCAAATACTTCTTGTGCGATACAAAAAAAAATACTAAATTTGCAGCCTCATACATAATAATCATTAAATAATATTGGAATGTATTTAACTAAAGAAAAAAAGGCAGAAATCTTCGCAAAGCACGGAAAATCTGCGCAGGACACAGGTAGTGCAGAAGGGCAAATCGCTCTTTTCACTTACAGAATTAACCACCTATCTCAGCACTTAAAGTCTAATCACAAAGACTTCGCTACTGAGAAATCACTTGTTAAAATGGTAGGTAAAAGAAAGAGATTATTAGATTATCTTAAAAACAAAGATATCGAAAGATATAGAGCAATTATTGCTGAACTAGGATTAAGAAAATAATCAGTCCAAAAAGACATCAGAAGCAACTCTTATTTGAGTTGCTTTTGTTTTTAGTATAACTAAAGTTCTAAGAACTTGTAATATTAGTCTGTAAAAAAAGTATTAACTTTGCAAACAGGACATTTAAAAGAATATTAACCATATCTGCCTAAAGAAGTAACGCAGATAAACATTGGAGACAACGCTCCAATACATTAACATTTTAATTTTTATGAATGCACCACAAGCAATCACCGAAACCATTCTGCTGAAAGACGGCAGAGAAATCACTATTGAAACAGGTAAATTAGCTAAACAAGCTGATGGAGCCGTAGTTGTAAAAATGGGAGGCACTATGCTACTAGCGACGGTAGTAGCCGCTAAGGAAGCTAATCCTGGCGTAGATTTCTTGCCTCTTACTGTAGATTACAGAGAAAAATTTGGAGCAGCAGGAAGAATCCCTGGTAACTTTTTCAGAAGAGAAGCTAAACCTTCTGATGATGAAGTTCTTACAATGCGTCTAGTGGACAGAGTTATCAGACCATTATTCCCTAGCGATTTCCATGCGGAGGTTCAAGTAATGATTTCTCTTATCTCTTACGACGAAAAAGTAATGCCAGACTCATTAGCTGGTCTTGCTGCATCAGCCGCTATTGCGATTACAGATATTCCTTTCAACGGACCATTTTCGGAAGTTAGAGTCATCAAAAAAGACGGCGTTCTTAGCATCAATCCTAGCTGGGAAACTTTACAAAGTGGCGTGGAACTAGATATTATGGTAGGAGCTACTAAAGACTCTATCGTAATGGTAGAAGGTGAGATGGACGAAATTACCGAGCAGGAAATGCTAGAAGCTATTACTTTTGCTCATCAAGAAATTAAAACACAAGTAGAAGCTCAAGAAAGATTGGCTCAAAAAGTGGGCAAAGCCTTCCCAAAAAGAGAATATTGCCACGAAACCCACGATGAAGAATTAAAAAAACAAATCTGGGATTACGCTTACCAAAAGTATTACGACATTGCTAAAAACCCTAGTGCAAAAGAAGAAAGAGGAGAGAAATTCTCCGCAGTAGTAGAGGAATTTTTAGCACAATATACAGAAGAAGAATTAGAAGAAAAAGCAGATTTAGCTAAAGTTTACTTCCACGATGTACAAAAAGAAGCTGTACGCCAACTTATCTTAAACGAGAACATACGTTTAGATGGAAGAAACAACCAACAAATTCGTCCTATTTGGAGTGAAGTAGATTATCTTCCTGCCGCACACGGTTCTTCTGTATTTACTAGAGGCGAAACTCAATCGCTTACTACGGTTACTTTAGGCTCTCTTATGGACGCTAACAGAATTGACAGCGTTATCACTCAACACGACGAAAGATTTTATCTACACTATAACTTCCCACCATTTTCAACAGGTGAAGCTAGACCACTTAGAGGTACTTCCAGAAGAGAAGTTGGACACGGTAACTTAGCTCAAAGAGCTTTAAAAGTGATGATTCCGGAAGAAACACCATATACTATTCGTATTGTTTCAGACATTTTAGAATCTAATGGTTCGTCTTCTATGGCTACGGTATGTGCTGGTACACTAGCTCTTATGGACGCAGGTATCCCGATGAGAAAACCTGTTTCTGGTATCGCTATGGGACTTATTACCGATAAAGAGTCTGGAAAATGGACGGTATTATCTGACATCTTAGGCGACGAAGACCATCTAGGAGATATGGACTTTAAAGTAACTGGTACAGAAAACGGTATTACTGCTTGCCAAATGGACATTAAAATCCAAGGGCTTACGATGGATATTATGGAGCAAGCTCTAATGCAAGCTAAAAACGGAAGACTTCATATCCTTGGAGAAATGCTTAAAACAATTTCTGAACCTAGAGCAGATGTTAAACCTCACGCACCTAAGATGGTAATGATGGAAATCCCTAAAGACTTCATTGGTGCTGTAATAGGACCTGGTGGTAAGGTAATCCAGCAGATGCAAAAAGAAACAGGCACTGTAATTACCATAGAGGAAAAGGGTGAAATAGGCTACATAGAAATATCTGGAACTGATAGAGAAAAGATAAATGCAGCTATCGCTCAAATCAACGAAATCACTTTCATTCCAATAGTTGGAGAAGTTTACCAGGGTAAAGTAGTAAAAGTGATGGATTTTGGTGCTTTCGTTCAGCTAGCTAAAGGTACAGAGGGACTTTTACACATTTCGGAGATTGATTGGAAGAGAACCGACAAAGTACCTTACAAAGAAGGAGATATTGTAGAAGTGAAATTTATGGGATACGATGACCGTAAGAAAATGAAACTTTCTAGAAAAGTACTCCTCCCAAAACCTCCAAGAGAAGAGAAATCTAAATAAAAATACATCTAAAAAACGGTTGCTCTAGGGCAGCCGTTTTTCGTTTAAAAAAGGCTATTTTAAGAGTATTTTAACCACATAAAATAAAAACTCTAATTCTATAAGTGTATATTTGCATTAAAAATTAGAGCGAATGTTTTCAAAAATTATTGTTCATAAAGTAGGAAATAAAATCAATCAGGAAAATCTGTTTTTATCTTCGCAATGTTTGGAGCTAGAAGATGATATGAAAGAGCAATTAGAAGAGTTTTTTTTAAAGGCTTTTAAATCCGAAGAGCAATTTCAGTTTTATAGTGATACTTATCTTTCTAACAACCCGGTATACAGTTCTATTTCGGAAATTTTTGAAGACCCTGCAAAATTTCAGTGGGAATCCGAAAATATAGCAAAACACCTCTACGAAATTACTGAAAACCCTCGTGTACAAAGTGGCGAACTCTTTATTGTTTATTTTGAAGGCGAAGAAACCGATGCAGGAAAAATAGACTCCATAGGGATTTTTAAAACAGAACGAAAAGAGCCTTTCCTTAAAATAAATGCTAACGAAGACGATGACTACCTCATTGAAAAAGACTACGGCATCGGACTTTCTAAACTAGACAAAGGAGCTATTATCTACAACAATAATAAAGAATTAGGCTATGTAGTTTCTGTAGTGGATAACAACAAAAATGGAGATTTGTACTATTGGTTTGAAGATTTTTTAAAGGTAAGACAAAGAGAAGACGACTATTTTCACACTCAAGAAACGCTTTCCGTCTACAAAGATTACATTACCAAACAACTGCCTCAAGAGTTTGAAGTAACTAAAGCAGACCAAGCCGATTTCCTTAACAAATCCATCAATTTCTTTAAAGAAAAGGAGCAATTTGATTTTGAAGAATTCAGTCAAGAAGTATTGCAAGACGAAAACATTGTGGAGAGTTTCATCAACTTTAAAACCGACTATGAGCAAGACACCCAAATGTCTATTTCCGAAGCCTTCCCTATCAACCCTACCGCTGTAAAAAAACAACAAAGACACTTTAAAAGCGTGATAAAATTAGATAAAAATTTCCATATCTATGTACACGGCGACCGTAAAATGATAGAAACAGGGCAAGATGAAAAAGGAAAATTCTACCGCCTTTACTTTGAGGAAGAACAATAAGCCTCTTTATTTTTTGGCTATAAAAACTAATAGTTGTAAATTTGGGAACTCTCAAAAAGAACAAATTATAAATCAAAAATAAAAATATTATGAAAGTTACCGTAGTAGGAGCAGGAGCTGTAGGAGCTAGCTGTGCTGAGTATATCGCAATGAAAAACTTCTGTTCAGAAGTTGTATTAGTGGACATCAAAGAAGGTTTTGCAGAGGGTAAAGCAATGGATTTGATGCAGACCGCATCACTTAATGGTTTTGATACTAAAATTACAGGCTCTACTTCTGATTATTCTAAAACAGCAGGGTCTCAAGTGGCTGTAATCACTTCTGGTATTCCTAGAAAGCCAGGTATGACGAGAGAGGAGCTTATCGGCATCAATGCTGGTATCGTTAAAGAAGTTACAGAAAACTTAATTAAGCACTCTCCTAATGTAATTATTATCGTAGTATCTAACCCTATGGATACTATGGCTTACCTTGTTCACAAAACTTCTGGTCTTCCTAAAGAGAGAATCATCGGTATGGGTGGTGCTTTGGATAGTGCTAGATTCAAATACAGATTGGCAGAAGCCCTAGAATGCCCTATCTCTGATGTAGATGGTATGGTTATCGCAGCTCACTCTGACACAGGTATGCTTCCTCTAATGAGCAAAGCTACAAGAAACGGAGTACCTGTTTCTGAATTCTTAAGCGAAGAAAAACAAAACTATGTAGTAGAAGAAACTAAAGTAGGTGGTGCTACCCTTACTAAATTATTAGGAACTTCCGCTTGGTATGCACCAGGAGCGGCAGTATCTACTATCGTTCAAGCTATTGCTTGCGACCAGAAAAAAATGATTCCGTGTTCTGTAATGCTTAACGGAGAATACGAACAAAACGACATCTGCCTAGGTGTACCTGTAATTATTGGTAAAAACGGTATTGAAAAAATCGTAGAAGTATCTTTAACAGATGCTGAAAAAGAAAAATTCGCTACTGCGGCTAATGCAGTAAGAGAAATCAATGGTGATTTAAAATTCTAAATTCCATAATATAAATTTTCTTGATATAAGGATTGAAGTTCTAGTAATTTCAATCCTTATATTTTTTGTAAGAGTAGGTATTTTAGCGTAATTTTGAGGCAGAATAGATTACACAATGCCTCTCCTACCCGAACATATCACTAAACTACTCTATGATACACTTGCCCATTTTTGGGGCTACCAAGAGTTTAGAGAACCGCAGGAAGAAATTATCAGCTCTATCATTATGGGGCAAGATACTTTTGCTCTCTTACCCACAGGAGGTGGAAAATCTTTGTGCTATCAGCTCCCTGCATTAGTTTTAGAAGGTACTTGCATTGTGGTTTCTCCTCTTTTGGCTTTGATGAAAGACCAAGTGTATCAACTAAAAAGCAAAGGCATAGAAGCAGAGTATCTAAGTTCAGAATTAGACGAAGCCCAAGCAGAACAAATCTATTCACTTTGTATTGAGGGAACTACCAAAATACTATTTGTATCTCCCGAAAGGCTTACCAACAGCCTTTTTCTTCAAAAAATAGAAGAAATTAAAGTTTCTTTTTTAGCGGTGGACGAAGCCCATTGTATCTCCGAGTGGGGACAAGACTTTCGCCCAAGCTACCAAAATATTCATAAGTTTAGAAAAGACCGACTGAAAGATTTGCCCGTTTTAGCTCTTACGGCTACGGCTACTCCGAAGGTATTGGAGGATATTAAATCTAAACTCAATCTGAAAACACCACAGATATTTCAAAAGAGTTTTGAACGGACGAATATTAAAATACACACAGAAGAATGTTCCGACAAGTATTCTAGAATTTTAAACTTGGTAAAAAACCACCCTTATTCGGGAATTATATACGCTTCTACGAGAAAGGAAACTCAACAACTCACCGAGTTCTTGCAACACAACGGAATTCCTAATGTTGATTTTTACCACGCAGGACTGCCACTTAAAGAAAAACACCAAAAACAGAATCAGTGGCTACATTCTAACAATGGAGTTCTAGTGGCTACCAATGCTTTTGGTATGGGTATAGACAAAGATGATGTACGATATGTGATACACCTCTCTCCGCCTAGTTCGGTAGAAAACTATTACCAAGAAATTGGGAGAGGAGGTAGAGATGGTGAATCTGCCCTCGCTTATTTGTTATGGAACAAGTATGAACTTTCTAATTCTGACGAAACTCTTAAACAACAAATTCCTAACAAAGAGAGTTTTAAAAAGGCTATATCTTATCTCTATTCTTTATTTCAGATAGCTGATTTTGAACTTCCTGAACAGACTTTTCAATTTGATATTAGACAATGGCAACGGGTTACCAAAATGCCTTTAGCCTCGCTTAAAAATATTTTGAGTTTCCTACATAATCAAGAAATCATCTATTATAATAACCTTAAATCTAAATCTAGCATAGAGCTAAACATAGAGGTAGAAGACTTTGAAAGTCTAGCTCCACAAGATGCCTATTTTATAGAAATATTGTTAAGACATCTATCTGGATTTTCGCATCATAAAGTTAGCTTTAGAGAAGAACATTTAGCTCATAAAATCAACACCAACTCTACCGAACTAAAAAAACGACTCCTAGAACTTGCCAATAAAGGCTATATTAACTATATAGATGGGGCTTTAGCTAGTATTAAATTTCTTATTCCTAGAGATAATGCAAGTTTTGGTGGTAAATGGTGGCATCTTTTTCTAGAAATACAAAAAAACAAAGTTCAGAAATGGGAAGAAATGAAGTTTTTTATTCAATCCGAAAAGTATTGCAAAATGAAAATGATATTATCTTATTTCGGAGAGAAAAAGGCTCAAAATTGCGGACAATGCTCGGTTTGTTTGTCTCGTAAAACTTCGCTGTCTTCCGCCCATAACCCTATACTTAAAGTTTTAGCAGTAGAACCTTGTACTTTAGAAGACCTCTCAGCACAGATACCACATCTATCGAGAGAAAAGCTATTAGAACAAGTGATTCTTCTGCTAGATACCGATAAAATTAAAATGCTTAACTATAAAACTTATACAATAAACTCATGACAAAACCTTTAAAAGTAGTATTCTTCGGAACGCCAGATTTTGCGAAACACAGCTTAGAAGCCATACATCACTCCCAACATCAAGTAGTGGGCGTGGTTACAGTAGCCGATAAAGCCAGCGGAAGAGGTCAAAAAATAACAGCTTCACCTGTTAAAGAATATGCACTAGAGCAAGGTCTGCCCATATATCAGCCAGAAAAACTTAGAAATCCTGATTTTCTAGAGGCAATGAAACAACTAGAAGCCGATGTTTTCGTAGTGGTGGCGTTCCGTATGATGCCGAAAGTTTTGTTTGAAATTCCTCGTTTGGGTACTTTTAACCTACACGCTTCATTATTGCCTGATTATAGAGGTGCGGCTCCTATCAATTTCGCTATTATCAATGGAGAAACCACAACGGGTGTTACTACTTTTTTCATCAACGAAAAAATAGATGAAGGTAACATTCTCCTACAAAAAGAACTAAGTATTGCTCCTGATGAAGACGCAGGAAGCCTACACGACAGACTTATGACCATAGGTGGCGAACTCATTGTAGAAACCCTAGACGGCTTATCTGCTAATAGTATTACAGAGCAACCTCAACCCATTGTAGCCGAACCTAAAAATGCTTTCAAAATCTTTAAAGAAGACACCAAAATCAATTGGAATGACACGGGAGTGAATCTGCATAACTTTGTACGAGGTCTATCTCCCTACCCTACTGCTTTTACCAACATCAAAATTGGAGAAGAAGAAAAATCGCTTAAAATTTACAAAGGTTATTTTCAACCATCTGAACACTCTCACCAAGCTGGAGAGATTGAAATAACTAAAAATAGTTTTAAAATCTATACTAAAGATGGAATTTATTTCCCTGAAGAACTACAACTGCAAGGCAAAAAAAGAATGCCTGTGAAAGATTTCCTCAACGGTTTTAGGGATTTTGATAATATAAAACTCTTCTCATAATTTTCAATAAACAATATTCAACCCTAAAAATCCTTATTTTTGTAATCTAAAGAATTAGCATTGAAACATACGAATCATTTAATGTTGGTAGATAACCTCTCTCCTCAGCAACCTATAGGTGTGTTTGATTCTGGTGTGGGAGGACTTACCGTAGCCAAAGAAATCAAAAGGCAAATGCCCCACGAAAACATCATCTATTTTGGGGATACCAAACATTTACCTTACGGAGATAAATCTAAAGAAGCCATCGTTAGGTTTTCAGAAAAAATAGCCGAGTTTTTACTAGAGCAAAACTGTAAAGCCATCGTAATCGCTTGTAACTCTGCCACGGCTAATGCCCTGAAAGAAGTTAAAGAATTGGTAGGAAATAGAGCGATTGTTTTTGATGTGGTTAATCCTGTTGCGGAGAAAATAGCTTATGAAATCCACACCAATGTAGGCGTTATTGCAACTAAAGCTACCGTAAATGCTGGGATTTATAAGAAAAGCATCAGACGCTTTAACAAATTTATAAAGGTAGATGAGCTAGCCACACCACTTTTAGTTCCAGCGATAGAAGAGGGTTTTAAAAACCACCCTATTACTCATTCTATTTTATATCATTATTTGAGTAATAGTAAGCTAAAGAACATTGAAACACTGATTTTAGGGTGCACACATTATCCGCTATTATTAGAGGAAATTAAGCAATATTATGGCAGTAGAGTAAGAGTGATTGATTCGCCTAGTATTGTAGCAAATTACATTAAAATTTCTTTAGAAAAACACCACTTACTTAATTCTGAACAGAAAACAACGGAGATGAAGTTTTATCTTTCGGATTTAACCAAAAATTTTGAAAAAATATCTAAAAAGTTTTTTGGGAAGAGTATAGATTTAGAACTTAAAATACTTTAAAAAAATAGCGACCTCAATCTGAAAGGTCGCTATTTTGTTTTATTTTTGTAGAAGCATTGCGGCTTCTTTTGCTGCATAGGTGAAAATCATATCAGCCCCAGCTCTCTTAAAGCAAGTAAGACTTTCTATTAAGACTTTATCATTGTCTAGCCAACCATTCTGCGAAGCAGCTTTTAGCATGGCATATTCTCCACTTACTTGATACACCGCAATAGGAATATCTATTAGCTCTCTAACTTTAGAAACAATGTCTAAATAAGGCATACCTGGCTTTATCATAATAATATCAGCTCCTTCCTCTACATCTCTAATCACTTCATTTATAGCTTCTCTAGTATTATGAAAATCCATTTGATAAGTTTTTTTATCCTTCGGAATGTTTGCGGTTTCCTTCGGAGCACTATCCAACGCACTTCTGAAAGGTCCATAGAAAGAACTTGCATATTTCGCCGCATAAGACAAAATACCTACATTATGAAACCCATTTTCCTCTAATCCTTCTCTTATAGCCATTACTCTGCCGTCCATCATATCACTTGGTGCTACAATATCCGCTCCAGCTTCAGCTTGAGAAATAGACATCTTAACCAAAGCTTCCACTGTAGCATCATTATCCACTTCACCATTAGTTACAATACCATCGTGTCCGTAGATAGAATAAGGGTCTAAAGCTACATCAGGCATCACTACCATTTCTGGAACAGCTTCTTTAATAGCTCTTATGGTGTTTTGCATCAACCCATTAGGATTCCATGCTTCTGTTCCTGCATTATCTTTGAGATGGTCTGAAACCTTCATATAGATATTAACTGCTTTCACACCCAAAGCGAATAGCTCTTTACATTCTTCTACCGTTAAATCTATACTTCTGCGATAGATACCAGGCATAGAAGGGATAGCCTCTTGTTTCTTTTCTCCTTCCATCACAAACATAGGCATTACAAAATCAGATGTTGAAAGATGGTTCTCTCTTACAAGACTTCTAAGGCTGTCATTTCGTCTTAATCTTCTATTTCTTGAATATATAATCATTTTTGGAATTGTATTTGTTATGCAAATTTAACAAGACTTTAGCAGAATTAAATCTTGTAAGCTGATTTTATTTTAGATATATTTGTAAATATTTTTAAATCAATACTATGAAACAACTTTTATTTTCTATATTTTTCTTAATTACATTTTTGGGACTATCTTCCTCAACGCTGAAGGCTCAGAATGTAAGAGATTATATTGGTAATCAACAAAAATCTGATGATGCTCTTGTGGTAGCTTACCCTAACCCAGCGAAGGATTTCATTGTATTAAAAACTAAAAATCCATTAACTAGGGTTAAAAGTGTTACTTTTTACTCTATAGTTGGAGCTCAGGTGATGGAGGTTTTTCCTAATTCAAACTATGTGGAAATTAGATTAGATAAACTTATATACGGTAAGTATCTTATAAAATATACTCTAAGTGATAATACTCAACAGGTTACACAAATTATAAAACAGTAAATTTTGTATTGGCTAATTCAAAAAAAAATATTACTTTTGCCAACTAATTATTAACAGGGACGAGTTCCCATAAAATCAATATTTTATGTCAGTAAAAATTAGATTACAAAGACACGGTAAAAAAGGAAAACCGTTTTACCACATCGTGGTTGCAGATTCTAGAGCTAAAAGAGATGGTAGATTCATCCAAAAACTAGGAACTTACAACCCAATTACTAACCCAGCTACTATTGATTTAGATGTAAATGCAGCGGTAGATTGGTTAAACAAAGGGGCTCAGCCTACAGATACTGCTAGAGCTATCCTATCTTACAAAGGAGCTCTTTACAAGAAACACTTACTTGGAGGAGTTGCTAAAGGTGCTTTTGATGAGGCTGAAGCAGAGAAGAGATTCAATGCTTGGTTAGAAGAAAAAGAAGCTAAAGTACAAGGTAAAAAAGAAAACTTAGCTAAATCTAAAGAGGAAGCTAAGAAAGCTGCATTAGAAGCTGAGCAAAAAGTAAGCGAAGCTAGACTAAATGCAAGAAAAGAAGCTGAAGCTACTGCAGAACCAGTAGAAGAAGTTGCTGAAGAAAGTACAGAAGCTCCTGCAGCTGAAGAAAACGAAGCAGAAGCTTAAGAATTAAAAATTTAATCATGCGAAAGGAGGATTGCTATTTTCTTGGAAAAATCACTCGTAAGCATGGTCTTTCGGGAAATGTTATCTTAAAATTAGATACAGACCAACCCGAATTTTACAACAAATTGGAATCAATATTCGTTGAAATCAACGGATTATTGGTTCCTTTTTTTATAGAAAAACAACAGTGGCAAAAATTAGACTCTAAAATCATTACTTTTAAAAATGTGTCTGATGCTATGGTAGAGCAAGCACTGGGTAAAAGTGTTTTTTTACCACTTTCTACTTTACCTCCATTGGAGGGTAATCAGTTTTATTACCACGAAGTAATAGGTTTTGATGTTTTTGATGAGGCTGAAAACTTTTGTGGTTCAATCAAAGAGATTAACGACCAAACAGCACAGCACTATTTTATCCTTAATAATAAAGGTAAAGAGGTTATCATTCCTATTATCAAAGATTGGATTCTGAAAGTTAATAGAGATGAAAAGATAATTTCTATGCAATTACCAGAAGGACTTCTAGAGGTATTTGAGGTGTAAGTCTTCTATTTATACGATATTATTGCGTTTTTCCTTAATATTTCCTAGTGGCTTAAGTTAAAATCACTACTTTTGTAGCGGATTTGTGTTTATAATCTTCTATGGAAGTTTTTATAATTTACATATTCAAAAGAATAGGTTTTTAATGATGACTAATACTGAAAAAGAATTACTAAAGTTAGGGAAACTACTCCCTGTAATGGAGCATTTCTATACGATACAAGGTGAAGGTGCATATACTGGCAAAGCGGCATATTTTATTCGTTTAGGAGGTTGCGATGTTGGTTGTCATTGGTGCGATGTTAAAGAAAGTTGGGATCCTAACTTGCACCCTTTAATGGACGCAGAAGAAGTTGCCCAAATAGCAGCAAACCATTCTAAGACCATTGTTTTGACAGGTGGAGAGCCACTTATGTGGAATTTAGAAATACTTACCAAAAAATTAAAAGACTTAGGTTGCACTATACACATAGAGACTTCTGGTGCTTATGAAATATCTGGGCATATAGATTGGGTGTGCCTTTCTCCTAAGAAAACAGGTCTGCCTAAAGAAAGTATATATGCAAAGGCAAATGAGTTAAAAGTAATTATTTTCAACAATCACGATTTTAAGTTTGCCGAAGAACAAGCCTCTAAAGTATCTCAAAATTGTAAATTTTATCTCCAAAGCGAATGGAGTAAAAGAGATGAAATGTATCCTAAAATAACCGATTATATTTTAGAAAATCCTAAATGGCAGGCTTCGGTACAAACACACAAATATCTTAATATCCCATAGTATACGAATGCAGAATATCCGCTATTCTAGATATTTGAAATTTTTATTTATAGGAGCAGATATTTTTGCTATACTTACTTGTTTTTATATACTTTTCCCTAACAAAGAGGGAGAGTGGTTGTGGAAAACTGAAAACCTTATATTCTTATTTATTGTTTGTGTATTTTGGGGATTATTAAGTGGTTACACTCGTTTGTATCATGCTCCTCGTACACTTACTTATACGCTTCATTTAGAAAGAATTTTAAAGCATGCTCTGTTTTTCTTTTTAGGGATATGGATGTTGGAGTTACTGTCCACAAAAGTAAATTTCAGTCAAAATGAATTAACTTTTTGGGGGTATTTCTTGATTTTGATATTATCATTTAAGTCGTTTACTTTCTTTCTTCTTAAATATTACAGAAGTTTGGGTAAAAATCACAGAAATGTGATGTTTTTTTCAGATGATAATCTTTCTACTATTTTAAAACAAACTCTTCTAGAGCGTAAGGATTATGGCTATAAAGTATATAGTTTTAATGGAAATGTCACTGAACAAGAGCTTACTCTTTTTTGGAAAACCAATGGTATAGATACATTATTTTTATCTTCAGAAAATGAAGCAAGTCAAATAAAAGAAATTCTAAAATTGGCGGAAATACATAAGGTTAATGTAAATCTTGTACCCAACACCTTTAACCAAAGTTTTTTTAACTACCATCTACAATATTTTGGAGTATCGCCTGTGCTTATTCCAGAAAGATATCCGCTAAGTTTTGTTAGTAATCAAATAATTAAAAGGTTATTTGATATCTTGTTTTCATCTTTAGTATTGGTGTTTGTGGGTATTTGGCTTTTCCCTATTATCTCATTTTTTATTTGGTTAGAAAGCGGCAGCCCTATCTCATTTATACAAAAAAGATATGGTTACCGGGAGAAAGTCTTCCAATGTTTTAAATTCAGAACAATGGTTGATGACCATCAATCCTGTGAGAAACGAGTTACAAAAGTGGGGAGGTTTCTTAGAAAAACCAGCCTTGATGAGATGCCTCAATTTATAAATGTTCTGTTTGGAGATATGTCTGTGGTAGGTCCACGTCCTCATATGCTTTCTGTAGATGATTTTTATAAATCCCAAATAGAGCAATACAGTACACGAAGTTTAGTAAAACCAGGGATAACAGGGCTAGCTCAAGTAAATGGTTTGAGAGGCGATGGCGGAGAAAATCTAGATGAAAAGATGAAAAAAAGGCTACTAGCCGATGTTTTTTATATTAAAAATTGGAGCATAAGTTTAGATATCGTAATTATATTAAAAACCATTTTTTTGATTATCAGAGGCGACGAAAATGCTCAGTAGTTACTGAAAATATCAATTAAAAATATTAACTTCGCAGAATGTTAAAGTTGTCAAAAAGAATGCTTACCTCTGTGGGAGAGTATGTTTTGTTACTAGGAAAAGTAATAAAACGCCCGCAGAAGCATAATATTTTTTTTAAACTCTTGATGAGAGAGATTAACGATTTAGGCGTTAACTCCTTTGGTTTGGTCTTATTTACTTCCATATTTGTGGGAGCTGTAGTCGCAATACAAATGTATAATAACTTTAAGGCTTCTACCATTCCCATTCCACTGTACTTCATAGGTTATGCTACTAAGGTGGTGCTTATTTTAGAGTTTTCGCCTACTATCATTAGTCTTATTTTGGCAGGTAAAGTAGGGTCTTACATCGCGTCTAGTATAGGAACGATGAGAGTGACGGAGCAGATAGACGCTTTAGATATTATGGGTGTTAATTCCCCCAACTTTTTGATTCTTCCAAAGATAGTAGCTAATGTTATTTTTAATCCGTTACTCATAGCCATTAGTATTGTTTTCGGTATTTATGGAGGTTATTTAGCAGGAGTTGCCACGGGCAATTGGACAGAAGCCGACTATATTACAGGGATACAAAGATATATTCCAGACTACTTTATATGGTATGCTTTTTTTAAAACGGTGGTGTTTGCGTTCCTTATTGCTACAATTCCAGCTTATTTTGGTTATAATGTAAAGGGAGGCTCTTTAGAAGTAGGTAGAGCTAGTACCCAAGCGGTAGTTTGGACTATGGTGGCAATTATTATTGCCGAACTTGTATCAACCCAATTATTTTTAAGCTAATGATTGAAGTTAAAGATTTAAGAAAAAGTTTTAATGATGTAGAGGTTCTCAAAGGGATTACTACTACTTTTGAAACAGGAAAAATAAACCTTGTCATTGGTCAATCGGGTTCTGGTAAGACGGTATTTTTGAAGTGTTTACTCAATGTTTTTGACCCTTCTTCAGGAGATATTTTATTTGATGGAAGAAATCTAAGCATTATGGGACGAACGGAAAAACAAGAAATTCGTTCTGAGATAGGCACGGTATTTCAAGGGAGTGCTTTATTTGACTCTATGACGGTAGAAGAAAATATATCTTTTCCTTTGGATATGTTTACCAATCTCACTTATACCGAAAAAAGAAAAAGAGTAAAAGAAGTAATTGGAAGAGTTCATTTAGAAAATGCTAACACCAAGTTTCCTTCTGAAATATCAGGCGGAATGCAAAAAAGAGTGGCAATAGCTCGTGCAATTGTGAACAATCCAAAATATCTCTTTTGTGACGAACCAAATTCTGGTTTAGACCCTAACACAGCCATTGTAATAGATGAGCTTATAAAAGAAATTACAGAGGAATATAATACTACGACGATTATCAACACCCACGATATGAACTCTGTACTTACTATAGGTGAGAAAATAGTTTATTTAAGAAAAGGTGTTAAAGAGTGGGAAGGTAACAAAGACCTTATTATCAAAGCAGAAAATGAGCATTTAATAGATTTTGTTTACTCTTCAGCTTTGTTTAAGCAAGTAAGGGAAACAATGTTAAGAAATAATCAAACTAATTTATAAAAAAATAAAACATTATGAAAAAAGTATTCGTAGGTTTAGCTATTGCAGCTTCATCTTTGATGATGGGGCAAGTGAGTTTTGGAGTAAGAGCTAATGCATTACTTAACGCTAGTTCTCCAAGCTGGTCAGATTTAAAGGATAATATCTCTGAATCACTAAATACTAAAGGTAATAACATTACAGGTTTTAATATTGGTTTATCTGCTAAAATTAATTTACCTATTACCTCTTTATTTTTAATGCCAGAGGTTTACTATACACAATTTGGTAGCAAGACATCTTTAGGTAACTTAGAACTAAAAGCTAAAAGTGATAGACTAGATGTTCCTGTTCTAGTAGGTTATAATATTTTGGGCGAAAAGCTAAGTTTGTTTACAGGACCTGTAGCTTCTTATAACTTGACTTCAGAGCAAACTTTTAAAGATTTTAAAGAGAATATTTCTAAAACATTTACAGTAGGCTATCAGATAGGTGCTAATGTAAGAGTATCAGATTTTGTTTTCAATGCTCGTTACGAAGGAGCTTTCTCTAAAGATCAAAGAGATTTTATAAGAACAATATCTAGTAGTACAGACGAAGTGGTAAGATATGATAACCGTCCTAGTTTCTTTATAGTAGGTTTAGGTTATCAGTTTTAATACTTTTTTAATAAGAAACAAAAAATACTCAGAGATTAACTCTGAGTATTTTTGTTATAAGTATTTTGTTGTGCTGCTAATTCTGCAGCTTGTCTTTCTATTTCAATTTTCTCTTTTTGTAGTCGCTCAAACTCTTTTCTTTTAGCAGCTTCTCTCACTGCACTACCTTTGCTAATATAGCCTATAACCCCACCAATAATAAGACCGATACCTACACCACCCATAATTCCCATAAAATGAGAGAGTGTTATTTTTTCTACACTAAAATCGGTAGTAAGATAAAACAAAAGAGCTGCAACAGCTAAAAGTAGAATCCCTACAGTTGTTAAACTTTTCATAATCAATCAGATTTATATATTTATCTCCCAAAGATAAGAAAATTAACCTGAATATTATATTTTACCTCCTGCTGCTTTATAGTATTCTAGAGCTTTTGGCAGATGTTTTTGTATATCAGCTCTTCTATGTTCAGGATTTGGGTGGGTAGATAGAAACTCTGGCTGTCTAGATGCACTTCCTCCAGATGCAGACTCCATTCTTTGCCAGAAAGGCTGTGCTTCTCTTGGGTCATACCCTGCCATAGCCATAATGTATAATCCCATTTCATCAGCCTCCAGCTCTTGTTTTCTTCCATAAGCAAGTTGTGCTGCTTGAGAGCCTAGAGGATAAGCTACCGAGAATACTTGTCTTAAAGCTTGATTTTTTATACTTGCTCCAGCTACCATTCCTAATCCTTGTGCTACCATTGCTGATGATATTCTTTCATTTCCGTGTCCTGCTAATGCATGAGCTACTTCGTGTCCCATAACTACAGCTACCCCAGTTTCGTTTTTACATACAGGCATAATCCCTGTATAAAAAGCCACCTTTCCACCAGGCATACACCAAGCATTAAGTTGTTTATCGTCTATTAAATTAAATTCCCACTGATAAGATGATAAATCCCCTTCTCTTCCAATTGAGCGGTAATAATTCTCTGCAGCATTTTTAATTCTTAATCCTACATTTTTCACTTGTCTAGCCTCTGTAGTTCCTGATATAACTTTGGCTTTTGATAGTGTAGATTGGTACTGTTCTAACGACATGCTAGCCAACTGGCTATTATTCATAAACTGCAAAGATTTTCTTCCTGTAAGAGGATTGGTGGCACATGCTACTAATCCTAAAGTTAATACACTCGCTCCTAATAAAGTTTTAATTTTCATAGGTGTTGTTTTGATAAATTATTGTAGTGCAAAGTAAACAATTATTATTCCAAACTAAGGAATAAAATAGTACTTTGTTAAATTCAAGTTTTTATAAGATACTCTAATTAAATTTAATTTATTGAATGTTAATTATTTAAAATCAAAAATAGTAAAGCGTTGTTTTTATAACTTTTGTTAGTTCTTACATCAATAAATTGAAATTTAAAAGGACTATTTTTGAAAAAAAAATCATTATCTTTAGGCACTGATTTGAACACACAACTTTAAAATTATTTTAAATGAATTTAGCTGCATTTGTAAGTGTTAATGCCGAGAAATACCTCTCTAAACCTGCCATAGGTTTTAAGAAATATGATGAGTGGAAATCGCTTAGTTGGACTATGTTTAAAAGAACCATCTTTAAAACCGCTAATGCCCTTAAAGAGAAAGAGGTGAAGGAAGGTTCTAAAGTTGCTATTTATTCTGATAATTCAGCAGAGTGGATTATCTTCGATTTGGCGGTTTTATCCTTAGGTGCTATAAGTGTGCCCATCTATAGTACCAACGGAAAGCAGCAAGTACAATATTGCTTACAAGATTCTGAAGCCTCAGTAGTACTAGTTGGGAATCAGGAGCAGTACGATATTTGTTCTGAGATAATGAACGAAGTGTCTTCTTTGAAATTTATCGTGGCAGCAAAAAAACACATAGTATTAAGGCATACCAATAGTATTCATTTAGAAAATTTAACTCAAAAAGGAAGCGAAGATTTTGAAGTTTGCCCGAGAGATAAAAGCGACCTTTCCACAATACTTTACACTTCAGGTACTTCAGGTACACCTAAAGGAGTAATGCTTACTCACGGAAACTTGATAGATTGTTTTCAAGCTCATACTGATTTTTTCAAATTTAAAAATTTTGAAAATGAAACTTCTTTAGCCTTTTTACCACTAAGCCACATTTTTGAAAGAAGTTGGACTTTATATTGTTTAAGCAGAGGAGCTAAAGTTTCTTTTTTAGAAAATACAAAACTAATAGCTCACGCTCTAGAAGAAGTAAAACCAACAATGATGTGTGCTGTACCTAGATTTTATCAGAAAATTTATGGGGCCCTCAGAGAAATGGTGGAGAAAGGCTCTTCTACCAAAAAGAAAATTTTCAATTGGGCACTTAATGTAGGCACCCAATGTAGTGAATACAGACGACAAGGGAAGTCTGTACCATTTGGATTGGGGCTTAAAAATAAAATAGCCAATAAATTGGTATTTAGTAAAATAAAACAAAAGTTAGGTGGTAATCTTTGGTTTATGCCTTGTGGTGGTGCGGCTATTTCTCCCGAAATACTCAAATTTTTTGATGCTATGGGAGTCCATATTACTGTAGGTTATGGTCTTACTGAAACTACAGCTACTTTAACTTGTTTCCCTGCATACAATTACGAATACGAAACTGCAGGTATCCCGATAGGCGACACACAGATAAAAATAGGCGAAAACAACGAAATTTTAGTTAAAGGTAGTGGCGTGATGAAAGGATACTATAACCTTCCCGAAGAGACAGCCAAAGCCTTTACTGAGGACGGTTGGTTCAGAACAGGAGACGCTGGAGTTATAGAGAATGGCACTTTGAAAATTACTGACCGTATCAAAGATTTAATGAAGACCTCTAATGGCAAATACATCACTCCACAAGTGATAGAGAATATATTAACCAACAGTAACTATATACAACAAGCTATGGTAGCAGCAGAAGGTAAACCTTTTGTAACAGCAGTTATAGTTCCTAACTTTGAAGCTCTAAAGGAAAAGGTAAAAGCCATGAAGCTGTCTATGACAGATTGGAATGAGATTGTATCGTCAGAAAAAATAACTCAGTTTTATCATGATATATTACATGATATTCAAAAAGAGTTATCTGCATTTGAGAGAGTTAAAAAATTTGTATTACTTCCTAGTGAGTTTGAAATTCATACAGGAGAGATTACTCCAACGCTTAAGGTTAAAAGAAATGTAGTAATGTCTAAATACAGTAACTTAATAGAGCAGTTGTATGCTTAATTTTTAAAGTATTTTAACTTTAATAATTAAATTTTATGTTAGAACAATTTTTAGGAACGCCAAATTTTGAGGTTAAAAACATACAAGTTTCGGAGACTTGTCCGTCCAATATTGCTTTGATAAAATATTGGGGAAAGTATGCACAACAAATACCTGCTAACCCTAGCATCAGTTTTACACTGAATAATGCTAAAACAACTACCAATATCGTTTTTAATGCTAATAAACCTTTTGGAGTAAAGACTTACTTGGCAGGAAAGGAAGAAACTCAATTTTCATCTAAAATAGAAAAATATTTTAAAACTATTGAATCTTATCTCCCTTGGATTCTTAGTGGAAGCTACGAAATTAGAACCGAAAACACTTTTCCTCATAGTTCAGGAATTGCCAGTTCTGCATCGGGGTTCGGAGCGATAGCCAAATGTCTAATGAAGATAGATGAGGCTTTTTCTAAAGAAGCTACAACCCACGATTTTAGGTTGAAAAAAGCCAGTTTTTTAGCTAGATTAGGAAGCGGAAGTGCTTGTAGGAGTTTGTACAACGGCTTAGTGGTTTGGGGAGAAACACCAGAAGTAGAAGGTAGTTCTGATTTATTTGCTGTACCTTATACTACGGAAGAAGTTGCTGAAGTATTTAGAAAGTTTAACGACTGGGTATTACTTATTCACGAAGGGCAAAAGAGTGTATCCTCTACCATAGGACACGGACTAATGAACACCAACCCTTATGCTGAAAGACGCTTTCAGGAGGCTAGAGAAAACTTTGTTCCACTAAAAGAAATTTTAAAATCTGGAGATTTAGAAAAATTTATTACCCTAGTAGAACACGAAGCTCTAACATTACATGCTATGATGATGATGAGTGAGCCTGCATTTATCCTTATGAAAACAGGTACTTTAGAGGTCATCAATAAAATTTGGGAGTTTAGAAAATCAACAGGACTGCCGTTATTCTTTACCCTAGACGCTGGTGCTAATGTGCATTTGCTTTTCCCTGAAAATCAAGAGACAGAAAAAATAACTGCTTTTATTGAAAAAGAATTGTTACCTCACACCCAAAACGGAAAAGTAGTAAAAGACAGTATAGATTTTTAAATATTTAAAAATTAAATGAAACTTCATCACATTGCCATTATTTGCTCTGATTATTCAGTTTCAAAATCTTTTTATACCGAAGTTTTAGGGTTAAATATTCTACGAGAAGTGTACAGAGTAGAAAGAAGCTCTTACAAACTAGATTTAGGCATTGGTAATGATTATGTTATTGAACTTTTTTCTTTCCCTAATCCTCCTAAAAGGCTTACCAGACCAGAGGCGTGTGGATTAAGACATTTGGCTTTTTCTGTGGACTCTGTGGAGGAGCAAAGAGAGAAGTTACTAAAATTAAATATCAGTTGTGAAGCTATTCGGGTAGATGAATGGACGAATAAAAAGTTCTTTTTCACGCAAGACCCAGATGGACTTCCGATAGAATTCTACGAAAAGTAAAATATCCAAATAAATTATAATAAAAAGTAATAAAATGAAAATAGGAATTTTAGGTGGCGGACAGCTAGGAAGAATGTTGATACAAGAAGCTCTGAAATACGATGATGATTTTTATACTTTAGACCCCAGCCTTGAATGTTCTTGTGCGTCTATTTCAAATCTTATGCAAGGTGATTTTAATGATTACGAAACCGTACTCAATTTTGGTAAAGATAAAGATATTGTTACCATAGAGATAGAACACATCAATACAAAGGCTCTAGAACAACTAGAACAGCAGGGTGTTAAGGTAGTTCCTAGCTCTAGCATTATTAAAATTATACAACATAAAACGCTTCAAAAATTATTTTACCAAAAACATCAAATTCCAACACCTGATTTTCAAATCATTCAGAATGCTTCGGAAGTAGATTTTCCATTTCCTTTTGTTCAGAAATTAGACAAAGGAGGTTACGATGGTAAAGGAGTACAAGTCATTAAAAATGAGAACGATTTAACGAGACTTTGGGACGCACCTTCTGTTTTAGAAAAATTGGTAGATATTGATAAAGAGTTTTCCGTCATCGTTGCTAAAAACGAAAGTGGAGAAATAAAAACTTTCCCTGTAACCGAAATGGTGGCGGACCCTAAGCTCAACCTTTTAGATTTTAATATTTGTCCTGCATTTATATCAGAAGACACTCAATTACAAATAGATGCTATTGTTTCTAAGTTTATATCTGCCGCTGATTCTGCTGGGCTTTTTGCCATAGAATTATTCTTAGATAAAGAAGGAAAAGTATGGGTAAATGAAACGGCTCCTCGCTTGCATAATAGCGGACATCAAACTCAAGAAGGGAATTACAACTCACAGTTTGAACAATTTTACAGAGTGATAAAAAACTTACCACTCGCTGAAGTTACCACTAGAGGATTTTCGGGTATGCTGAATTTAGTAGGGGAAGAAAACGCTTCTGGAACAGTAGTTTATAAAGGTTTAGAGGAAGTGCTAAAACGCCCCAACACCTATGTTCATCTTTATGGAAAAAAAGAAACCAAGCCTGGTAGAAAAATGGGACACATCAATGTCTTATCTGATAATAGAGAACAGTTGATACAAGAATTAACTGAAATTAAAGCATTAGTAAAAGTAAGTGCTAAATAAATCTAATTTTATATAAAAAGAATAAAAAATGGTAGGAATTATTATGGGCAGCCAAAGTGATTTGCCAATAATGCAACAAGCAGCAGATTTTTTACAATCTATGGCGATACCGTATGAGCTTACGGTAGTATCCGCACACAGAACTCCAGAAAGAATGTTTGATTATGCTAAAACCGCTAAAGAAAGAGGTCTTAAAGTTATTATAGCAGGAGCTGGTGGGGCGGCTCACCTCCCAGGTATGGTGGCAAGTTGTACCACACTCCCTGTAATTGGAGTACCAATACTCAGTAGTAATTCTATTGATGGTTGGGATTCGGTGCTATCTATATTACAAATGCCTTCGGGAATACCTGTAGCAACGGTAGCTCTTAACGGAGCCACTAATGCTGGAATACTAGCTGCCAAAATTTTAGGTTCGGCGGACGAGAGTATTTCTAATTCATTAGAAAACTATCAAGAAAGTTTAAAAAATAAAGTATTGGATAGTATAGAGTACATTAAAACTCAACACCCTAATCAATTTGATTAAAAAAAGCCAACTCATCTTTATCTATAAAAAAGCATATATGAAGACTGTATTTAAACTCATAATATTCTTTTTTGTTTTACAATCTTGTGATAATAAAACGGTCTTAAATAAAGAAAAGCATAAGACTCAAGAGACAAAAATAAATACAGATAAAGCTAATAAAAAGAGTGAACTTTATACAGACACTTTTGAGTTTGAATATTATGATGATAATGGAGATTATACATGGTTATCAGCAAAAAAAGATCATGTTAAATATGATTTCGTAAATGACAACAATACTCAAAGAAATCTACTGCGAGGAGATGTATGTGAAATTACATGGGAAAAAGATACTATATATATTGCTGGTGAGGGGGAAATCCCAAAAATTGAGAATTGGTTAGTTTCTATTAAGAAAATTAAAGATGGGAATGTTTCTAAATTCAGAAAAGATTATAAAAAAGAATTGAAGTATTATTATTCTGATGAAGGTTATACACAAAGTACTTTGGACGATTTATATCTTTCTGCAGAATACTATATTGCAAATACAAAAAATGAACTGATAAAGCTGGCTATACAAAATAGAGAACAATTAGAATATTCTATTGAAAGCAGAACAGAAAATAATAGAGATTATCAAGTTTTGGGTATTGGATATACTTTTGAACATAAGTTTAACGTAATACAATGGCTATATATTGATATTGAAACACAAAAAATTTATGAATATGATGTAGCTAATGACAAGTTGGTTGAATTTAAGTAGAAACTACCTAAAATAAAAATGGGAACGCCTAAGGTGTTCCCATAAATTCCATTAAATCTATATAATTTTTTTGATTGATGCCGTGTCCACTCATATACTCTCTAAAGGTAAAATAAGCCCCCAAATCATAGAGTAAATCGGCTGCCTTTCGTCCCCATTCCAAAGGAATAATAACATCATCTGTACCGTGCGAAACAAAAAATCTAAGATGTTCTATCTCCTTTTTTGATTTTGGATAGCCTTCCAATAATTTTAGTTCAGGATAGCAACTCATACAAGCCACCTTACTAAATAACGGAGGAAACCTAAATGCCAAAGCATAGCTTAGCATACCGCCCTGACTAAACCCACATAAATGCACTTTAGAACTAATGCCATAATGCTGTTTTAAAGCCTGTATATTAGTATAAAGTTCTTCTATTGCTACTTTTGCCTGTTCTACATCTATAAGGTTATTTTCGTCCATAAGGTTAATATCAAACCAAGCGTAACCTTGATAAGGCGTAGACTTAGGAGCTCTAAAACTCACGATAAGCCAATCTTCTGGCAGATTGGGCACGAATGAAAATAAATCCTCCTCATTACTACCATATCCATGCAGAAGAACAAGCATTGGAGTTTCAGAAGTGATATTCTGAGGCTCTCTAACTAAGTGGTACAAATCCATCATTTAAAAATTAAATGGCTTTTACTATGAAATAACTCTTTTTGCCCTTTTGTAAAAGAATAAACTTATCATCTATAAAATCCTTTTCAGATAAGCAAAACTCCTCATTTACTTTAGACTTGTTTACAGAAATGGCATTTCCTTTTAGTTCTCTTTTAGCCTCTCCTTTTGATTTTAAAAATCCTGAATCCGCTAATAAGTCGGTAATATTCATTCCAACAAGTTCCTTTCTAGATAGTTCCTGCTGAGGTACACCATCAAAAATATCTAAAAAGGTTGCCTCATCTAGTGCCACCAAATCCTCTGCTGTAGAACGTCCAAAGAGAATTTCAGAAGCCTTAACCACTTTTTGATACTCTGCTTCTCCGTGTACCCAAGAGGTTACTTCTTGTGCCAGTTTCTTTTGTAGTTTTCTTTCGTGAGGAGCTTCTCTATGCTCGTTTATGAGGGCTTCTATTTCCTCTTTATTAAGGAAAGTATAGAATTTAATAAAGCGTTCTGCATCTTCATCAGTAGCATTAAGCCAAAACTGATAAAAACGGTACGGAGAAGTCTTTTTAGCATCTAACCAAATATTCTCACCAGATTCACTCTTTCCGAATTTGGTGCCATCGGCTTTCGTAATTAGCGGAACTGTAAGAGCATAAGCTTCACCTTGTGCTTTTCTCCTAATGAGTTCAGTACCTGTAGTAATATTTCCCCACTGGTCTGAGCCTCCCATCTGAAGTTTAACACCTTGATTCTGGTAAAGATGAAGAAAATCATACCCTTGTAGAAGCTGATAGGTAAACTCCGTAAAGCTCATACCTTCAACACCTGCATCGCCAGAAAACCTTTTCTTTACAGAATCTTTTGCCATCATATAATTTACGGTGATGTGCTTTCCGATATCTCTAGCAAATTCAAGGAAAGAGATAGATTTCATCCAATCGTAATTATTTACGAGTTCTGCCTTGTTAGGGCTATCACTTTCAAAATCTAATAAACGAGAAAGCTGACCTTTGATACATTCTTCATAATGTTTTAATGTAGCTTCATCTAAAAGATTTCTTTCTGCAGACTTTCCAGAAGGGTCTCCAATCATTCCCGTAGCACCACCTACTAGTGCGATAGGCTTGTGCCCATGTTTCTGAAAATGAGCCAATATTTTAATAGGAATTAAACTTCCGATATGCAGTGAGTCGGCTGTAGGGTCAAAACCGATATAAGCCTTCGTCATTTCTTTATTTAGCAAATCTTCTGTGCCAGGCATCATATCGTGGACTAAACCACGCCATTTAAGTTCTTCTATAAAAGGGTTCATAGTTGTATTTTTCGCAAATATAATGATTTTTAGGTTTATGGTTTTAAGAGATAAAAGAACAATTAATCTCTATTTACTATTAAATAATAGGCATTTAACAAATATACCTTTTATAATAATTTCTAACCTATCTTACTAAAAATCAGACTTAATTATTTGGTGGCTACAATTTTTTTTTTAATTTCACCATAACCTAAATACATGATAATATGAAAACTATTTTAAAACTGTTAGTAATTTCCATCGGTTTAAACGCAATGAGCTGCACAGACAGAACCGCCCGAGAGGTCTATACCCCTCAGCTACCACCCATTACCCAAACCGGTGCCAATACCTTTGGGGCTATTATCAATGGTAAGGTCATGATACCCAGAAATTCTATAGGATACCAACCGCCAGGACCAAACACCCATTATGCTATTAAATATGTTAATGCTGATGATTATAATTTGATTACTGCATCAAATAGCCGTGAATATAACATTGGTGATGTATATATATTTTTAAGAAAAACAACAATAAATACAAATTTACCCGTGTCTTCATATCCAATATTAGAGGGGGTTTATTCGTTTAATATGGATGAATTACCTGACTATATGATTAGGGTGATCATCAATGATAATAATACAGCATTCAAAACCTATTTATCAATAGCTAACACTGGAAGCATAATATTAACAAGAAATGATTCCAATATAATTTCGGGGACTTTTTCCTGTAAACTAAAAAACAAAGAAAATCCAGAGGATATCATTGAGGTAAAGGACGGACGCTTTGATTTTAATAAACAAACCATTAACACCACTAATTTCCCATAATTATGAAAAAATTACTTTACGTAGCACTCATCGGTTTAAACGCAATGAGCTGCACAGACAGAACCGCCCGAGAGGTCTATACCCCTCAGCTCCCACCCATTACCCAAACAGGAGCCAATACCTTTGGGGCTATTATCAATGGTAAGGTCATGATACCCAGAAACTCCATTGGCTATATACCACCAGGCAACAGCCATTATGCCGTAAGGTATTACACATCATCTAATTATGAAGAAATACAAGCTTCAGATGCAAAGGATGGTACAGGTAATATTTATATATATATTGAAAAACAATCAAATTCTCCGGAATTTATTACAGGGAATTTTATTTTTCAAGATAGTAATGGTTCTTCAGAAAGCTCCTTTGCTAAGGGTATTATGATGACTGTTTATTTAAAAAATAACACGAGTCCTTTTAACAAGTATCTTTCTTTAGCCAATACTGGTAGCATCACGATAACAAGAAATGATTCTAATGTAATTTCGGGGACTTTTTCTTGTAAACTAAAAAACAAAGACAATCCAGAGGATATCATTGAGGTAAAAGACGGACGCTTTGATTTTAATAAACAAACTATTAACACTACTAATTTCCCTTATTTTCCATAATTATGAAAAAACTACTACTCGCAGCACTCATCGGCTTAAATGCAATGAGCTGCACAGACAGAAACAAAGATGATTACAACCCGCAGCTTCCTCCTATTACCCAGACGGGAGCTTGGACTTTTGGTTGTAAGATTAACGGCGAGGTAATGATACCCCAAGATGCCACACAACAAGGTCCACCGGGAGGAGGTCCGTTAAAAGGGCTGGTATTTGGGAATGCAATTGATAGCAGAGCTATTGTAGCAATTGATGCCCGACACGGTAGAGGTGGCATTATTATAAAAATCCCCAATGAAATTATGGGAAAGGTAGGCACATTTAATTTTGAAGAAATTTATGGAGGATTTTCTGTACACAATGAAAATAAATTATATATGGGAGCAGAAAAAAATAACCGTTTCTATGATTCTATGAAAGATAGTGGTAGGATTACTTTTACGAGAAATGACAGTATCGTAGCAGGTACCTTCTACTGTACGCTAAGAAATAAAGACAATCCCAATGACATTATAGAAGTCACAGAAGGTAGATTTGATTTAACTAAATTTTGATTTAACTAAATAAAAACCATGAAATCATTTTTAAAACTTTTAGCAATTGGGGTAGTTGCCAACTTCAATGCCCAGCTCATTCCGTCTGCACAGCAAATGCGCCAACAAGAGCAAGCATTCTATAATAATGCTACCGTGCTAGTAAAGCAACAGATAAACCCTCAGACCGGTGTCCCTTACCTTTCCACAGGTATTAATCTCAGTATGGTAGACTCCTTTGCCAATTTATATCAGTTTAATGATGTGGATTACAACACTGCAGATGCAGACCTGTTTTTACAGGCAATGTCTGAACTCCATAATGCAAGTGCAGAATCTCAGTTTTTAAGTGCATCAGAACTGGAAGCAAAAAGAGACTCACAAATATCATTGCAAAATTTTAGTACCAGTGCTCCCATGCAAAATACGGTACAGATTGGTATCATCAACACCGATTTCGATTTTCTGTTTTACGATGCCGAAAACGAGAGCAACGGTGGGCTAACTTTACAGAATGGCGTTTTCCAGCCCATAGCAGGGAAACCATCTGCCTTCACCAAACATTTGGTAATGATTGCTCCGCAGAAAAGCACCGTTTCTGCGGAAGGAGGCATGGTTAGTTTTCATGTTAACCCAGACATTTATTTCAACAAGGGTAAGAAAATTACTCACTTAACAGCAAACTTTGGAGACGGCGTTATTCGTAATCTTATAACCAACGGCTTAGCCAATACCTCCAAATTTTCAGTAAATTATTCCTCACCCGGAAAGAAAGTAATCTCCTTTAATGTAGTGTACGAAGATGGTTCTACATTTACCACTTATGGTTCTATTCTCGTAACTTTCCCTACAAGTCCCCTCACTACTTTTGCTGCTAACTCTTGTACTGCGAAAACAGCTGTGATTTCTTATATCTCTAAAATTCCTTATCAGGCGTGGACAGAATCTGCACCTAAATACGGAAAGATGGAATATAAAATCTTCTATGCCGATAATAACCAGTCTGGCGTCTGTGGCATAGACCGCGTGAAAAAGCCCTTTATTGTAATTGATGGCTTTGATCCCGGGGATAAGAGAAGGATAGAAGCCATTGACTGTGATGAGAATTGCAAAACACTTTTAGACGAAGATATCCGCAATCATTTCAATAGTAAATACCAATCCATTTACGACTTAATGACCTACAAAATCAATCCGAACGATCCAAATGAAACACCTAAGTGGATAACAAAGATATTAAATGAAAAAGGCTACGATGTTATTATCATCAACCTGCCAACAGAGCGGGCTCCTTATGATTTTAATAGAATTATTCATGATTACGGTGCAGACTTTATCGAAAGAAACGCCATGTCTTTTGTAAGTTTTCTGCAAGATCTCAACGCTTCTATGCGCAATAGAGGTATTACAGAAAAAGCCGTAGTGGTAGGACCTAGTATGGGAGGGCAAATTACGCGTTATGCCCTAGCCTATATGGAAAAGAAACAGCAGGAAACTGGCTCTATAAACTGGAATCACAATACCAAACTATGGATTAGTATGGACAG
Source organism: Riemerella anatipestifer ATCC 11845 = DSM 15868 (assembly GCF_000252855.1). Taxonomy (NCBI): domain Bacteria; kingdom Pseudomonadati; phylum Bacteroidota; class Flavobacteriia; order Flavobacteriales; family Weeksellaceae; genus Riemerella; species Riemerella anatipestifer. The sequence continues at coordinate 865,482 of NC_017045.1, forward strand.
CCCACATCAAGGAGCCAATATTCCTTTAGCTTTACAGGGAAGCATTGCATTTTTAGGCTATAATAGAGGTTTGGAAGATGCTAAAAGCAATTATGAGAAGCAACTCATGGCACCCGCCGCCAGACAAATGCTTATAGAACACGCTGAGGAAAAATTATATGGAAAAAATGGTGGTGTATCTCCTTATTTCACTAAATATCAGCAAAACCTACATAATAACGGTGTCCAAGGGTCTAATGGGTATCCCCTAAATCTTAAAAAGATAGCCATAGTAAATGGCTCTATCACAGGAACGAAAAATGTTAATGCTGGACAAACTATTTTAGACATGCGAGGATATATTGATATGTCTTGGTTATTTTTTAAATGGACAATTAACACCTTTAGATCTACGCAGCTTGCTCAGCCAGAGTATCAGCAATCAAAATTATTATATCATATTGGTGCGGCAAAGCCAGGATTACCCGTATGGTCGTCATCAGAGTTGTCAAGACCCAATAGTTTCAGCAAGGGCTCGCTAGATGCAGTTCCGGGAGGATATTACAATGCCATCAATGACTTTAAAGATCAATCTGCCCAAACACTTAGGAAAAAGAAGCAACGCAGAAGATATTATGTTCCACATAGTGAAGAAACACCAACCGCACCTCTATCTTTCATCCCCACACACTCTGCTTTAGATACATCTGGTTTTAGTGATTGGTATCAACCTATTGATAAAAATTTGGTATGTGCTGGACAAACACCATTTGACAGCTACTACGGAGAAACTACCAATATGGAACATATCTCCTTTACACCTAACATGGTACAATGGTTATTAAGTTGGCTGAATGGGAATGAATTAACCCCTCCTTCCAATTTAACTTTAAATGGTAATTCTGTAATTTGTGAAAACACAGAAGAATTTTACAGCTTTTCAAATATTTGTGAAGTTCCCACAGGAACCAATTTCTCCACCTCTCCTTCATTATCTGTGGTGAATGTTTCCTCATCAGGAATAACAGTGAAGGGGGTTAAAAACGGTCTAGGATTCATTTATATAAATTTGCCAAATAAACAAACTATTGCCAAAAAAATCTGGGTAGGTAAACCTCAATTACGCATAAAGCCAGAAGAAGGAAGCACAAACTATGTGGTTCAGAGTATAGAATCTCTAGACACAGGAGCTACCTTAGAAGACCAAGGCCTAACACCAGCAGATGTTACTTGGAGAAGAAAAGACACAGGAGCCATAAGAACGGGCTATACTTACTTTGCAAATGGGCGTGGGTACAACTGGCATTTAGATTTAGAAGTAAACGCTAAAAATAAATGTGGCAGTACTACCTATGCTACTACTATAACTCCACCCCCTCCTGGTATGTGCGAGTACACCTACACAGTGTCAAAAGTTCAAAATGACGACTATACCATTGCCAGAATAATGGAGCCAGTATGTCCGAAACAATCTCCTGAAGATAACAATCTAATCCATAGTCAAAGCACTTCTAGCGAAACCTATTACATTACAGTAGTAAACAGCTTAGGGAATACCGTAATTCAAAAAACAGGTAAAGATTTCAGCCTTTCTAACCTCCCTACAGGAAGCTATTTTGTAAAAATCATAAAAGATGGGCAGATGCTTGTTGGGCAAACACTTATTAAAAAATAAATCTTAAAAGAGGCGGTCTCAAAAATATTGAGAACAGCCTCTTTTTTTATTACATTCGCTATATTATAACCCAAAAAAATCAATAGATAATGAAACCTGAAGACAACAATCCACAACCCTCAAACAAAAACTCTATAAGCGAAACAGGACACGCCAAAAATGTGGCAAACCTGCAAAAACTTACAGAACAGGTAAAAGTGTATACCCTCTACAATCCACCTGTAGATACTTTAAAAGTTGCAAATCTACAAACCCTTTACAGGGAGGCTTCCGCAAAACTAAACGAGGTAGAAGACAAACGAAACGCCAACAAAAATGCAATTACATTACGCCAATCTACCTTTGAAAACCTAAAACCTACTTGCACAAAAATCGTCAACCACTTAGCTATTTTAGGCTTACCGCAGGGAACAGTTAATCAAGCTAAATCCTTAAATCGTCTCATTCAAGGCGGACAAAAGAAAGTAGCTACCCCAGTTGAAGAAGGCAAAGAAACACCAAAAACAGTCTCTACTTCTAGACAATCCTACACCCAACAAGCCGAAAATTTCGGGATTTTATTACAGTTGTTAGGCACAATCCCTACTTACACTCCAAACGAAGACGATTTGAAGTTAGCCAACCTTAACACTTATAAAGAATCATTGATGAGTGCCACCCAATCCGTTGACAAAACCGAAGCAGAACTCAACAACAAAATCATAGAAAGAAACCAAATACTCTATGCAGACGGAACGGGGCTTTATACCATTGCACAAAATGTAAAAAAATATGTTAAGAGTGTTTACGGAGCCTCTTCCTCCGAATATGCTACGGTATCAGCCATCAAATTCACCTCTCCGTCTTAATATTGGAGCGGTCTGTTTTTCAATTAAAGCAACTTAATTTTACATTCCTATATCCTAACTAAATATTTGGTTAGGATATTTTTATATTCTTCAATTTGAAAAATAAATTAAAGCATATAAAAAGTATATTTTAATGATTGTAATTTACATTTTCTCTTTCTAAAATAATATTATAGCGTTTGTAATTTATATTCTTACGATTATGAAATAAAATCTTGGTTATATAAATAATATTCTTCCACAAATACCACCTAAATTTAAAAAAGAATTACTATCGATAGCTATATAAAAAGTAAGCCCAAGTCATCGGCATATTATTTGATACGGAGGAGCTAAAACAAAATTATGAAACATTTATTTTTAATCCTTATGCTATTCTTCGGACAGCTTATTTTTGGGCAGAAGAACTTTTTAGACCAACCTTATTTAGAAACTTCGGGCAAAGCAGATACGCTAGTAATACCTGATAAAATAACCATTAACATCAACCTCAACGAAGCAGATACCAAAAACAAAATATCGGTAGAAGAACAAGAAAAAAGAATGGAAAGTGCCCTTAAAAAACTAGGCATAAACACCGAGAAAGATTTATCTCTTAATGGTTTATCTAGTGGGTTTAAAACTTACTTCTTAAAAGGTCAAAACATTATTAAACAAAAGAACTACTCTCTCATTGTACGTAATGCGGTTACCGCGGGTAAAGTCTTGATGGCACTAGAGGAGCAAGGCATTTCTAATGTGAACATCTCTAAACTAGAATACACCAAAGAAGAAGAGCTTTTATTAGCCCTAAAAAGTAAAGCCGTTTTAAAATCTAAACTAACAGCAGAACGAATGGTAAAGGCTTTAAATCAAAAATTGGGTAAAGCTATCTTTATTTCCGATGAAAATAATGCCTATCCTCAAGTAACTCCTATGATGATGCGTTCCACAAAAGCAATGGAAAGCTATGATGCTACTTCAGAAGCTCCTATTGATATAGAGTTTAATAAAATCAAGTACGAAACTTTTGTTAATGTTAAGTTTCAATTAGATTAAATTATAAAGGATAAAATACTAAAACAATGAGTCAAGGGTTGCGTTTTCTTCGTAACCCTTGTCTATTTCTAGTTTAGAAGCATTTGCAGCGGCTACGGCTAGCTTATCGCATCGCTCATTGTCGGGGTGTCCGTTATGCCCTTTAATCCAATGGAAAGTTGGGTTGTGCATTCTCATCAAAGGGACTAACCTTTGCCACAAATCAGGATTTTTAACTTTATTAAATCCTTTTTTTATCCAACCATACAGCCACTTTTGGTTAATGGCATCGGCGACATACTTGCTATCGGTGTAGATATGAACTTCGTTTTCGTTGTTTTTAAGTTTTTCTAATGCCACAATAACCGCCAATAGTTCCATACGGTTATTGGTGGTTTTTCTAAACCCTTGCGAAAATGCTTTCTCATAATTCAGTCCAGAAACTCGCATAATAATTCCATAGCCACCTTTGCCCGGATTTCCGCTACAGGCTCCGTCTGTGTAGATATCAATCTTCATTTAGAATGGCATATCATCATAATCGTCAATCTCATTCATAGAAGACCCAGAAATATTATCTGGAATATCAAATGCAGCACTTGGTTGTATGGTAGTTTTGATGCTTTCAAATCCGCTAGGATTATTATCCATTTGTCCAAAATTAGAACTTTCGTAACCACCGTATAAATCTAAATCCGCAAACTTGGCAATTTCTTTAAAGAAAGAAAGCCTTACTTCGCCCGTGGCACCATTACGGTGTTTTGCTAAAATAATTTCGGCTTGGTTGGTAGTGCTGGTTTGTGCTCCTTCTTCATCATTATCCCAAAAATCTATCTTGTAATATTCTGGACGGAAGATAAAAGATACAATATCCGCATCTTGCTCTATCGCACCAGATTCTCTTAAATCAGAAAGTTGAGGGCGTTTATTAGGGCGGGTTTCTACCGTTCTAGAAAGCTGTGATAAAGCAATAATAGGCACATTAAGTTCCTTTGCAATGGCTTTTAATGAACGAGATATGGTAGAAATTTCTTGTTCCCTTGTACCCCCTTTTCCAGAGTTTGCAGTCATCAGCTGTAAATAATCCACCATAATGATTCTCACGCCGTGCTGCATTACAAGTCTTCGGCACTTTGCTCTAAAGTCAAAAATGGAGAGAGCAGGTGTTTCATCTATATAAAGTGGAGCGTTTTCTAAAGCAGCAACATTGTTAAAGAGGCGTTGCCATTCTTCATCGCTCATTTGTCCTTTTCTTAATTTTTCAGAGGAAATCCCTGTCTCGGAAGAAATCATTCTGGTAATAAGCTGCACTGATGCCATCTCTAACGAAAATACAGCAATAGGAATTTGATGTTCCACCGCTATATTTCTAGCCATAGAAAGGATAAACGCCGTTTTACCCATACCAGGACGAGCCGCTATGATAATCAAATCCGAGTTTTGCCAACCTCCTGTTTCCTTATCAAGTTGGGTAAATCCCGAAGGAATACCTGAAAGCCCTTCTTTATCTTTAAGAGATTTAATTTTTTCAATGGCTTCACTTACTAAAGAACTAGCGGTATCAAAGCCCTTTTTTATCGTTCCGTTGGTGATTTCAAAAAAAGATTGTTCGGCACGGTCTAAAAGCTCAAATACATCTGTAGATTCTTTGTAAGAATTGTCTATCACATTTGCAGACACATTGATGAGCGACCTCAAAATGTATTTTTCTAGGATAACTCTCGCGTGGTATTCTATATGGGCAGAAGAACTGATGCCTGTGGTTAAATCTATGATATAAGCGTCCCCACCAGCCAAATTAAGTTTTTCTTGCTTCTTTAATTCTTGGATTACCGTTAGAATGTCTATCGGTGTATTGTCGCCAAATAACTTAATGATGATACGGTAAATCTCTTGATGTCTAGGGTCGTAAAATACCTCAGGCGTGAGTAAATCGTAAGTATTATCAAGTGCCTTTTTATCAATAAGAAAAGCTCCTATAACCAGTCTTTCTAAATCTACTGCATTGGGTGGCATTTTGCCTTGAGAAATAGAGAGTTCCTTCGCAAAATTACCGTTGACTAAAGATGATAATGTTTCTTTCTGTGCCATAGGGCAAAGATAGTGGTTTTATGTTTTATGAAGCTACAATGTTAAAAACTTGTTATTATCTTTTTATCAATAAAAAAAGAGACTGCAACAAGTACAGTCTCTTAGTTAATCATTTATGTTTTTCTTAGTAATTCTTTACTAAACCTTTTACGATTTTGATTACATTAGGCATAGCCTTGTTAGCCGCTTCTAAAACTTCCTCGTGAGAAACATTGAACGCAATTTCTGGTCCACCTAAGTCAGTAATGATAGAAATACCAAATACATCCATACCTTGATGTTTCGCTACGATAACTTCAGGCACGGTACTCATACCTACGGCATCACCACCAATAGCACGGATTAGTCCATATTCAGCAGGTGTTTCAAAAGTAGGTCCTTGTAGAGCTACATAAACCCCTTGATGTACCGTGATGTTATTCTCTTTTGCTACTTCTTCAGCGATGCTTAACATTTTTCTATTATAAGGCTCGCTCATATCCACGAAACGAGGTCCTAATTCATCTATATTTTTACCTCTTAATGGGTGTTCTGGCATCATATTGATGTGGTCGTTAATCAGCATCACATCAGCCACTTTAAAGTTAGGGTTTACACCACCTGAAGCATTAGAAACGATTAGATTTTTAATTCCTAATAAGTGGAACACACGGAACGGGAAAGTTACCGTTTCAATAGAATGTCCCTCGTAGTAGTGGAATCTTCCACTCATCATAAGCACCTTCTTACCTTCTAGTGTGCCGTAGATTAAGCTACCGCCGTGCCCAACTACCGTAGTTTGAGGGAAGTTAGGAATATCAGCATAGTCTAAAGTGTGGATTGCCTCTACTTCGTCTTTTAATTTACCTAATCCAGAACCTAGCACGATAGCAAAGTCCGGTGTATCTCCAATAATGTTCTTAATGAACGCTGCAGTTTCTTTAAATTTTTCTAACATAATTCAGTATTATTTTGTTAAACTCCTCTAGCTTATCCATTTCTACATTGATAGGCCAGTAATATAATTTATCACTTAGATATTCAAAAGTTTTTAGCCTTACAAAATCTTTTTCTGTGGTGAGTATCATCTTATAATCTCCCATTTTTTTATACTCAGAGATTATCTTTTGTACATCAGCATCTGTAAAGCTGTGGTGGTCTTTAAATTTAAGGTGCTTTACCTTCTTGGCAAATCTATTCAGATGTTCTAGGAAAGGCGTTGGGTTAGCAATTCCTGTAATGACTAATATATCGTAATAAGCCAAATTGTTATCAGGCAAAGATTGCGTTTTGGAGAACACCGTTTCATCATAATTGATGGTGGAGAAAAACACTTTTTGATAATGCTTAGGGCTTATTCTAGAAATGTAGTATTGTTTTTTCTCCTCCGTAATATTAGCAGGACACTTAGAAACTACGATGATATGAGCCCTTTTCATTCCGTTTCGGCTCTCTCTTAGATTTCCTGCGGGAAGAATAAAATCTTTAAAGTAAGGGTCGTTATAGTCGGTCATTAAGATGTTAAGCCCTGTATTGATTCGGCGGTGCTGAAATGCATCATCTAGCACTAGCACATCTAAATCCATATCAGAAATAAGTTTTTTAGCACCGAAAACCCTGTCCTCACTTACCCCAATTACGAAACGATTTTTAAATCGTTCAAAAAGTTGCATGGCTTCATCGCCCACCGTTCTATAGTTACTATTGTAGTTTACAACTCCATAGCCTCTGGTAGTACGCCCATAGCCTCTAGAAAGCACTCCAGTACGATGATTTTTTGAAAGAAGCTCTGCAATATGCATTACCATAGGAGATTTCCCGCTACCGCCCACGGAGAGGTTACCTACATTGATGATAGGTGTGTTAAATTTCGTAGAAGGCAACAATCCCCAATCATACATTTTGTTTCTTACAGAAGTCCCTAGATGATAGATTAAGGAAAAAGGATAGAGATACCATCTTTTCATATAGTCCGCTTGCAAATTTCCGTGTGCAAAAGTACGCTTTTTTTACGAGGAACGAAAGAAAGCTAAAATGGAAAATAACTTTAGCCATACCAAAATATTAAACTCTCATTGCATATTTATACGAAATAGCATACCCATTTAATAAACAAAAAATTGTATCTTGGCTCATTGAAATTAAAAATCTAAAAAGTAAAAATATGTCGGAACTAACATTTGCTGAAAAAATAGCGAAAGCACAAAATTTCTTACCCATCAATGGGACAGATTACATAGAACTTTATGTAGGTAATGCTAAACAAGCTGCTCACTTCTACAAAACAGCGTTTGGGTTTCAGTCTGTAGCTTATGCTGGACCAGAAACGGGCGTAAGAGATAGAGCTTCTTATGTCTTACAACAAGGAAAAATTAGATTGGTTTTAACTTCTGGGTTAAATTCTAACTCGCCTATCTGCGAACATCAAAAAAAGCACGGAGATGGGGTTAAAGTACTAGCTCTTTGGGTAGATGACGCTTACGCTGCATTTGAAGAAACTACCAAAAGAGGAGGCAAGCCATATCTAGAACCGGTTACCCTTACTGATGAGTTTGGAGAAGTAAGAATGTCGGGCATCTATACTTATGGGGAAACGGTGCATATGTTCGTGGAAAGGAAAAATTATACAGGTCCATTTATGCCAGGATACGAAAAATGGGAAAGCGATTATAACCCTTCAGATGTAGGCTTACTTTATGTGGACCACTGTGTGGGAAATGTAGATTGGAACAGAATGCTTCCAGTAGTTAAGTGGTACGAAGATGTGTTAGGCTTTGTTAATATTCTTAGTTTTGATGACAAACAAATCAATACGGAATATTCAGCGTTGATGTCTAAAGTAATGGCAAATGGTAATGGCTATGCTAAATTCCCAATTAACGAACCAGCCGAGGGTAAAAAGAAATCTCAAGTAGAGGAATATCTAGACTTCTACGAAGGCGAAGGGGTACAACATATTGCAGTCGCTACCAAAGATATTATAAAAACCGTTTCCGAACTTAAAGCTAGAGGGGTAGAGTTTCTATCAGCACCACCAAATGCCTATTACGAAATGGTGCCAGAGCGTGTGGGGCATATAGACGAAGACCTTAAAAAATTACAAGAACTAGGCATCTTAATAGACCACGATGAGGAAGGCTACCTTCTCCAAATATTTACTAAACCTGTGGAAGACCGACCAACACTCTTCTTTGAAATTATTGAAAGACACGGAGCGCAGAGCTTTGGAGCAGGTAATTTCAAAGCCCTTTTTGAAGCCTTAGAAAAAGAACAAGCGAGAAGAGGTAATCTCTAAAATAGACATCAATACAGTACACACTAATCTGTGTACTGTGTTTTTTAAAATGATATAAATAATGAAAAAAATAATTGCATTAGGCTTTGTTATAGTCTCTTTCGGTATTAAAGCACAAAACTTCGGTACACTTAACGCTATTTTAGACCGTTTAGAAGAAAGGAGAGGCTTTAACCAAGATTTAAGTGGAGTAAGTCTGGACGGAAAAAAGTTTGTTTCTATAAAAGATTTTGAAGACAGAACAGAGCGAGAGTTTATTGTGTTTACCAATGATAAAGTGAATTATATAGAACTATTAGATGCCAAGTCTGATAATAAAACCTCTTCCAAAGTGTATGATGGTGATTTTATTAGAAAGAAAAACATTGTTTCTATAAGAGCCGATAAATTAGAAGGAAAAAAGATACCTATTGCGGTTACTAAAACCCTAATGCTAAATAGAGAGAAAGAAATTCTCTACCTAATAGACATCAACACAAAACAACGCTGGATAGATGAACAGTCTATCACAAAACAACCTGTAAAAAAATAAACTATGAAATCATTTGTAAATTATAACGAACAGTCCGATTTTTCCATTTATAACATTCCGTTTGGGGTGGCGGTTTTCAATCACGAGTATATTGCTTGTGCTACTAGAATAGGCGATTTGGTAATAGACCTAGCCTCACTTTACGATTATGGCTACTTTGACGATATAGAAGGCTTAACCGAAAATGTTTTTGAAGGCTATACTCTAAACGATTTTATAGAGCTAGGCAAACCTGTAACTACCGTTGTTAGAGAAAGAATACAAGCATTACTTTTAGAAGGTTCTAAACTTTCTAAAGACGAAAAAGTGATAGAAGAGTGCTTTTATGATTTAGACGAGGTGGAAATGCTAATGCCAGTGCATATCCCTAACTATACTGATTTTTACAGTAGTATAGAACACGCTACTAATGTCGGAAAGATGTTCCGCGACCCAGAAAATGCCCTTTTACCTAATTGGAAACATATTCCAGTAGGGTATCACGGCAGGGCTTCATCTATTGTAACTTCGGGAGTGGATTTCCATAGACCAAAAGGGCAAATGAAACCTGCGGACGCCAACCAACCGATATTTGGAGCGTCTAAACAGTTAGATTTTGAGTTAGAGATGGCTTTTATAGTTAATAAAAACACAGAAATGGGCGAAAGCATTTCTACCAAAGAAGCAGAGGATTCTATTTTCGGAATGGTGTTGTTTAATGACTGGTCAGCTAGGGATATTCAGAGTTGGGAGTATGTGCCGCTAGGCCCGTTTTTAGGGAAAAACTTCTGTTCGTCCATATCGCCTTGGGTGGTTACGTTAGAGGCTTTAGAGCCGTTTAGAACCACATCTCCTAAGCAAGAACCAGAGGTATTACCTTACCTAAAGTTTGAAGGCGATAAAAACTTTGATATTGCTTTAGCGGTTTATTTAACCCCTGAAAATGGAGCGGAAAATCTTATCTGCCAGTCTAATTTCAAGTATATGTATTGGAATATGGCTCAGCAGTTGGCACATCATACCATCAATGGTTGTAATGTAGAAGTGGGAGATATGTATGCATCGGGAACTATTTCGGGTAAAGAGCCGAGTAGCTTTGGTTCTATGCTAGAACTTACGTGGAGAGGGCAAAATCCTTTAACGCTTTCAGACGGCAGCGAAAGAAAATTTATAGAAGATGGGGATACCATCACAATGAGAGGCTTCGCCCAAAAAGAACATATTAGAGTAGGTTTTGGTGAGGTTAAAACCAAAGTGTTACCAGCTAAATTATAAAATACAATAAGCCGTTTCAAAGTTTTTTGAAACGGCTTAATTTTATTTACAAGAACGGTATTAAAAGTTAAAAAATGTAATCAAATTTAATTGATTTCTAGACACAGTACTTGTGGACTGATTCATCACCCCAACTTCGGTTCTCACATTTTTAGAAAATCTATATCCTAAACCACCATAAAGCCTGTTTCTATCAAATATATTGTTTTCAGTATTTATAAATATCTCATTATAAGCAGATAAATAGACTGCTTTATCCATCATTTGCTTTTTGTTCAGAGCTACATTAAGACCTATAAAATAACGCAACCTCAACCTAAAATCTTTCTCAAAAAAACGTTGCTCAAACCTATATCTGTGTTGCAAAGATACCGCTCCAAAAGTCTGCCTTGTGATAAACTGCTGATAAATACGATGCTCGTTAAAACTAGTCTTAGTATCGCTGTTTGCCAAATAAGGTTCGCTGTAAATGAATGCTGCACCTAGCAAAATATTATTATTATTTTCGGTAAGATTATAACCAAGCCCTGTTCTAATGAGTACCTGCTCTGTATCTCCTATAAAATTAAAATTTCTATATTGCACCTCGTGATGCCAATTCCATCGATTATCAATCTTTTTATTTCCAAAATAGATAAACCAATTCCCCAAATTATTGGTTTGCGAAAACGCAACCATAGGTAATAAAAGAATAAATATAAATATCGCTCTCATCTATAAATTTATGTTATAATACAAAAACAAAACACCTCACTAGACTTATCACATCTAGGAGGTGCTATTATTTTATAACTAAAGTTTACTATAATTAAATATGTATTACCTCCCCATAAGCCGCAGCTACTGCTTCCATAACTGCTTCTGACAATGTAGGGTGTGGGTGAACAGATTTCAAAATCTCGTGTCCTGTAGTTTCTAATTTTCTAGCAACTACTGCCTCTGCTATCATTTCGGTAACGCCATTACCTATCATATGACAACCTAACCACTCACCATATTTAGCATCAAAAATTACTTTTACAAAACCATCTGTATCTCCGTTTGCAGTCGCTTTTCCACTAGCAGAGAATGGGAATTTCCCAACCTTAATATCATAGCCTTTTTCTTTGGCTTGTTTTTCGGTAAGACCCACTGATGCTATTTCAGGAAGGCAATATGTACACCCTGGAATATTACCATAGTCTATAGTTTCTGTATGTAGCCCTTTAATTTTTTCCACACAAGTAATTCCTTCCGCAGAAGCCACATGAGCCAAGGCTTGAGTAGGAATAATATCTCCTATCGCATAATAACCTGGCACTGAAGTTTGATACCATTCATTTACTAAAACTCTACCTTTATCTGTTTTAATTCCGACTTCTTCTAGTCCTATATTTTCAATATTAGCCGTAATACCAACTGCTGAAAGCACTACATCAGCCTCTAATGTTACATTACCTTTAGCTGTTTTTACATTAGCTTTAACGCCGTTACCAGAAGTATCCACAGATTCTACAGAAGCGTTAGTCATTACCTCTATACCTGCTTTCTTAAGAGATTTTTCTAAATGTTTAGAAACCTCCTCGTCCTCCACAGGTACGATGTTTGGCATAAACTCTACAATAGTTACTTTAGTCCCCATAGTAGCGTAGAAATATGCAAACTCTACTCCGATAGCCCCAGAACCTACGACTATCATAGATTTAGGCTGTTCTGGTAAAGAAAGGGCTTGTCTATACCCTATTACTTTTTTACCGTCTTGAGGAAGGTTTGGAAGCTCTCTAGAACGAGCCCCTGTTGCCAAGATGATGTGCTCAGCAGAATATTCTTTTGTAGCACCATCTTTTTCCACTAAAACTTTTTTACCTTTTTGAACTTTAGCGGTACCGAAGATAACATCTATCTTATTCTTTTTCATAAGGAACTCAATCCCTTTACTCATCTTACTCGCCACCCCACGGCTTCTCTGAATTACATTAGGAAATTCAAAACTTGCTTCTACTTTATTAAGACCGAAATCTTCTGCATGGTTGATGTACTTAAACACTTGTGCCGATTTCAATAATGCCTTTGTAGGAATACAACCCCAGTTAAGGCAGATACCTCCTAAGTTTTCCTTTTCTACAATAGCTGTTTTGAAACCTAACTGTGCTGCTCTAATGGCTGTTACATAACCACCAGGACCACTTCCTATAACTATAATATCGTAATTCATTGATTAAAAATTTAGTGCGAATTTACAAAAAATTATTGATATTAAAATTTCTAAAAAAATACACTCCCACACCTCATTCATTTCAAATATTAACTTTAAACAAAAAGCCGAAAGAAAAAATATTCTCTCGGCTTTTTATAATAATTACTCCCAATACTTACGAATGTCTAATCCACTTCCAAAGTTCTTTTAGAGTTGCTTTATTACCGTGCATTAGTATGCCTACACGGTATATTTTTGCAGCAATAAAGACCATCAGTAATGTAGTAATAAATAATAACGCAACCGACAATACCAACTCCCAAATAGGCACTCCAAAGGGTATCCTTGCAATCATAGCTACAGGAGAAGTTAACGGAATCATAGAAAGCCAAAAGCCCATAGGTCCATCTGGATTATTCATAATAGAAATGCTACCATAAAGCCCCAACATCAACGGAATGGTTACAAATAAAGTAAACTGTTGAGTTTCGGTATCGTTATCTACCGCAGAACCGATAGCAGCATAGATAGAACTATAAAAAATATAACCTAAAAGGAAAAACACAAGGAACACCCCAATAATAAGCCCATAATTGAGTTCCAACAAAGTATGAGATATATGAGCCACTACCTCCTGTATATTTTCCATTTGTTCCAAAGTGTTTCCAGTAGACATTGGGCTAAAACTTTGATTAAAAAACACTGCCGCTGTTACCGCCATACCTATCCATATAACAAATTGGGTAAGTGCCACTAAAGTAACCCCTAAGATTTTACCCATCATTAAATCAAACGGTTTAACCGAAGAAATAATAATCTCTACCACACGATTATTTTTTTCCTCCAAAACACTCCGCATCACTCTTACGCCATAAATTAAAATAAACATAAAAGTGGCGTACATCAGTAGCATACTCAAACCAGATTTTACACCAAACGCAAGGCTATCGTCCTGCTTATGATTATCTAAAACATTGGTAGTCTTAAGCTCAAAAGATTTATCTAAGTCGTTCACTTGAGTTTCGGTGATTCCAAGTGCTTTTATTTTTTCTTTCTTAATGACTTCCGACATAGAAGACGCTAAGGCTTTCCTTACATCAAAACCTATTTTCTTGTTTACCAATAACTGAACTTGGTTCTGTAAAGTTTCATAATCTTGTCCTTGCATAGGAGGAATAATCAACACGCCATCAATAGCTTCAGAAGTCTTTAATCCTTCCTTCAAAGATGCCTCGGTGTTAGGAGATGCATACACAAGAGAAACATCTTGCGGAGCTTTCATTCGGTTTTCAAACACGCCACTTTTGTCTATAACAGAAAACTGATACTCCGTTTCGTTAGCTTTAAACATCAATCCTATAACAGCCCCGAAAACTATCATTAAAATCGGGGCTAGCAAAGTGAGTATAATAAAAGATTTCTTTTTAACCTGAGTAAGAAATTCTCTTTTGGTTATGATAATAATATTTTTCATACGATATTAGTTTTGTACAGCAGTAATGAACACTTCGTTCATACTAGGTATTTTCTCATTAAAACTTCTAATGCTTCCTAACGGCATTAGCTTTGACAACAGCTGATTTTGTTCGCCTTGATATTTTAGATTGAAACTAATAAGTCCGTCTTTTTCTTGCCAATCAGAAGGCGAAAATTCCGATTTAAAGTTTTCCAACAGTTCAGAATTAGAGTGAGCGAGTACAACTTCGTAAACATTTTGTTTAAAACGCTCTCTTACTTCAAATACTTTTCCGTCTAAGATTTTTTTTGAATGATTAACCAACGCTACATAATCGCACATTTCTTCCACGCTTTCCATTCTATGTGTAGAAAGTATGATGGTTGTCCCATTATTTTTAAGATTGATAATTTGGTCTTTGATAAGATTAGCGTTTACAGGGTCAAATCCAGAGAAAGGCTCGTCTAAAATAAGTAATTTAGGGCGGTGCAATACCGTTACCACAAACTGTATTTTCTGTGCCATACCTTTGGAAAGTTCAGAAAGTTTCTTTTTCCACCATTGGTCTATATTTAGGCGTTCAAACCAATATTTAGCTTGAGTAAGAGCCTCATTTTTAGACATACCTTTAAGCTCCCCAAAATAGAGAATTTGGTCGCCCACCGTCATATTTTTATAAAGACCTCTTTCCTCTGGCATATAACCAATCGCCTTAATATGGTGAGGGCTTAAAATTTCGTTATCTATAAAAACTTTACCACTATCCGCTTGAGTAATCTGGTTGATGATTCTAATAAAAGAAGTCTTGCCTGCTCCATTAGGTCCTAACAGCCCGTAGATACTTCCTGTAGGGACTTCTATACTAAAGTCAGACAAAGCCACTTTTCTACCTGCATCATAGGTTTTTGTAATATGTTCTGCTCTAAGCATTTTTATGTTTTTATTTTAGTTAGTACAAAGAAAAGAGTTTTTGTTACAATTATCCTAATCGCTCATAAAAAAAGAGACCTTCAAAAGTCTCTTTTTATCATTATTATAATTTTAGTTAAACAAATCTCTTACTTTATCAAAGAATGTCTTTTCCTTCCCTGAAGGTTCGGCCTTCATTTCGCCACTGTTCAGTTGTTTTTCAAAAAATTCTTTTTGTTCCTTTGTAAGATTTTGTGGCGTCCATACATTGATGTGTATAAACATATCTCCCCTACCATAGCTATCTATGCTAGGAAGCCCTTTACCCGCAAGCCGTAGAATCTTACCCGATTGCGTACCTGCATCTACTTTTATTTTAACTTTACCACCTACTATTGGGATTTCTTTAGAAGTACCTAATGCTGCTTCTGCGAAGGAAATATATAACTCTTGATGAAGGTTATCTCCTTCCCTTTTAATGTTTGCATCTTCCTCTTCCTCCACCACCATAAGTAAATCACCTGAAGTTCCGCCGAAAGGTGCGTCGTTACCTTTACCTCTTACACTTAGTTGTATACCATCTCTAGCTCCAGCAGGGATATTGATACTCACTTCTTCATCAGCCTTAATAAGCCCTTGAGCATTTGCTCCCGCTGGTATTTTATCTGCTACCTTACCGATGCCATTACACGCCCCACAAGTGGTTTGCGTTTGCATTTGTCCAAACATTGTGTTCATCACTTTCATTTGGACACCATTACCGTTACAAGTAGGACAAGTCTTAGAAGTTACCCCAGGGGCAAGTTTCATTTTTTTGATTTTGATGGTTTTCTGTGTTCCATTCATCATCTCCTCTAGGCTTAGCTTGATACGAACTCTAAGGTTAGTACCTCTAGACTCTTGTCTCCTAGCTCCACCGCCGAAACCTCCAAAATGACCTCCAAAGATATCTCCAAACTGACTGAAAATATCTTCCATATTCATACCGCCACCGAAGCCTCCACCACCGAAGCCTCCGCTACCACCTACTCCCGCATGACCATATTGGTCATATCTAGCTCTTTTATTCTCATCGCTAAGAACTTCGTAGGCTTCCGCTGCTTCTTTAAATTTTTCCTCAGCCTCTTTATCTCCTGGATTTTTATCGGGGTGATATTTAAGTGCTTGTCTTCGGTAGGCTTTTTTAATAGCGTCTGCCGTTGCATTTTTTTCTACCCCTAATATCTCGTAGTAATCTCTTTTTGACATTCTTTATTTTAGTTTTATAATAAATGAAAGTTTCATTTATAATGTAAGATTTATTGCCCTGTAACTACTTTAGTAAATCTAATGACTCTATCGTGCAGCATATATCCAGACTCTATTACATCTACAATTTTGCCTTTTAAATCTTCGGTAGGAGCTGGTATTTGAGTAATAGCTTCGTGGAAATCTACATTAAAGTCGTCTCCTGCATTTACCTCTATAGGCTTTAATCCTTTTTCTACCAGTTTATTTTTGAATTTTTGATAGATAAGTTCTACTCCTTTTAAGTCTTCTTCTTTACCTGTTTTTGCTATTTCTTTTAAGGCTCTTTCAAAATCATCTAAAATAGCGAGCATACTCACCATCATATCCTGATTAGCATATTGGAAAAACTCCATTCGCTCTTTAGAAGTTCTTTTTTTATAGTTTTCAAACTCAGCATATAGACGAATGTAACGGTCTTTCTCCTCTGCCAAAAGTTCTTCTGTTGTAGGTTCTTTTGTCAGATTTTCTTCAGTGTCAGTATTTATATTTTGAGTTTCTTCGTTTAGTTTTTCTTCAGAAACATTAAGTTTTTCTTCGTGCAAATCTTTATTCTCTTCCATTCTTTTTTGGTTTTATTACTCAGATATCGTCAAAGATATTGCCAAATTAAGATTTAGGACAAATTGACAGACCTAAGAAACTTACTCTAACCCATTTCGGTATAAACCAAATAAATATTCAGTACAATAATGATAAAACTAATGATAATAGCGGTGTATTTCAAAAAACCTTGATTAGCAAATGCTCCCATCTTAAGTTTATTATTAGTTAGCATTACCAGCGGTACTACTGCAAAACTCAACTGTAAGGAAAGTATAACTTGACTTAATATTAAAAGGTCAGTAGTTCCTTTTTCACCATAGATAGTAGCGACTATCAACGCTGGTATTACAGCTATCAATCTTGTAATCAATCGTCTTAACCAAGGTTTTAATTTAATATTGAGAAAACCCTCCATTACAATCTGCCCAGCCAAAGTGCCTGTAAGGGTTGAGTTTTGCCCAGAAGCCAACAAAGCTATAGCAAACACAATACTAGCGAGGCTCGTTCCTAAAATTGGAGACAAAAGTTGATGAGCGTCTGTAATGTCAGCAACATCTTGATAGCCTGTGTGATGAAATGCCGCCGATGAAATAATAAGTATAGCCGCATTGATTAAAAATGCTAACAACAAAGAAATATTACTATCCAAAGTAGCGAATTTAATAGCTTCCCTCTTCCCCTTATCATCTCTAGAATAGTTTCTAGTCTGTACAATACTGCTATGCAAGTACAAGTTATGAGGCATTACAGTAGCTCCTAAAATACCTATTGCTATATAGAGCATACTTGGATTAAATACAATTTCTTTCTGTGGTACTAAACCTTTCAAAATAGGAAACCACTCAGGATTACTTACGACTATTTCATATAAAAAACAAAAGAAAATAATTGCTATCAGACCACCCACGACACTTTCTAGCCATCTAAAACCTTTGGCTTGAAGCATCAAAATAACAAATACATCTACTACCGTAATGGCTATCCCAATGGTAAGTGGTATCCCAAACAAAAGATTAAGAGCTATGGCAGCCCCTATTACCTCCGCAAGGTCTGTAGCCGCAATGGCTATTTCAGCAAAAATCCAAAGTAGAAAATTAACAGGTCGAGAATAACTATCTCTACAGGCTTGAGCCAAATCTCTTTCGGCAACGATACCTAACTTTAAAGACAAATGCTGTAATAACATCGCAAAAAGATTAGAGATAAGTATTACCGATAGTAAAGTATATCCAAACTTAGCACCTCCTGCGATACCTGTCGCCCAATTGCCTGGGTCCATATATCCCACTGCTACCATCAGCCCTGGACCTACAAACGCTAAGAATTTCTTCCAAAAACCTACATCTTTAGGTACCTCAATACTAGAAAACGATTCTGACAAAGAATTACCAGAACGCTCTTTTTTCCACATTTTATCTTTGAAGTATTTTTTCATCACTCAAACAAAAGTTAGATAAGACTAACAAAATTATGAAAAATATCTAATTCTACAAAAAAATAAGAGACTACTTAATAATAAGCAGCCTCTCTATTTCTATTTTAAATGTAGTTTTTTAAAATCTCCAACCGACTGTAAACACAAAATTATTTCTCACTGTTTTAACATCAGAAACAATGCTATCATACTGCTCATCTACAATATGTCCTTCTTTAAACACACTATTTTCCATTGGAGAAGCATAATCTCCTGCATAAAATGGATTAGCAAACTTAGAGCTTGTATTCTGATAGGCTGCATCTACATAGAAAGACTTAAAATTATATCCTAGTCCCATACCAAAAGTCTGTCTATTAGAAAGGTATAGGTTGTTAAATTTTCTATCTGAATATAAATTACTTGTTGGATCAATAACACTCAAAGATGAACTATAAAAAGGGTTAGACTGATAAGCATAACCTCCTCTAAATCTCCAGTTATCTAACCTATATTCCGCTCCCAATCTTAACTCAGAAGTGTTAGAATACACTTTGCTAAAAAACTCATTCAGCTGCTTTTCTACCTCTCCTTGAACATTATACTGTGGTTTTGTAACACCTAAAGTATAATCCACATTTACTGCAAAATTCTTGTTAGCTATATAAGCACCACTCAGCGTAGCCTTCATTGGTGTGCTCAATCTTCTATTCTCATTAGCTAGTACCGTTACTACAACCCCATTATTATCAATATCATAATAGTTATAAGCCCTCTCTATATTCCACCAAGTAGGAGACTCTAGTGCTAAACCTACACGGAAGTTTTTATCTATTTTACCAATAACCCCCGCAGAGATAGCCACCCCATCTGAAGATTCTTGAAAAGGAGTTTCTTGTTTTTGGTAAAGCCCCTTAGTACCTGCCGTTTGAGATTGCATTCTAAAAAAATCGCCTTGCTCTATATTTGCCGAATGGAAGTGCACTCCACCACCTACATACCATTTATGGTCGTAATTTCCACCAAATGCGAAGGATAATTTTGAAGTGTGCCCTACTCTATTATAAGCATGCCCATCATAGAGTAACATATCTGTTTGTTTATTACCTTTTTCATCTGTATAATTTACAGCCTCATTTATAGTGTGATTTTCAGGAGTTCTGATATAGCTATCAATATCCTTAGCACTATAATTAAACCCTAGGTTAATAAACTTCCATTTAGAATTATTACTAGTTTGCATTACAACAACACCTCCTAAATGTCCTAAATTAGCTTTCTTATAAACCTCATCATAAGATTTATTTGCCAAAGTTGAAGTATTTTTATTTCCCAAAGCATTAAGCGTTCCAGAAAATTCACCTACAATATTAACAGCTATACCTGCAGGATTAACATTTATAGAGGAAGCATCTCCTCCCATTGCTCCCATTGCTCCTGCCATACCCATATATTTTGCAGAACCATTAGGTTGTGTATCAGAATAAACATCTACCGTATTCCTGATTACAGACACATCCTGAGAGTAAAATAAAGCCCCAACAGACAGCCCTAATATTGAAAATATTTTCTTATTCATTATCTTATTTTATTTATTAACATTCAATTAAATTAAACTATCTAAAACCACCTGTTCTAAAACCTCCCCCTGATCTCATACCACCTCCTGAACTACCAGAACCAAAACCGCCACTTCTATTGGAACCTCCGCCCCAGCCAGAATTGTTTCTAAATCCATCGTTTCTTGGTATAGATTGTGTGCGAGGAGTCATTCCTCTATCCTGATAATTATAGTTGGGTTCAGATCTTCTTAATGTTCTTGTTTGAGGCACTGAATAGCCATTATTACTATTATTGCGGTTAATCCTGTTATCTCCTCTTCCAAAACCTGAATCTCTAAATCCACCAAAGTTTCTTCCTGAATTACTATTACTATTTGGATTTCTATAAACCGGGTTATTAAACCCTCCGTTATTATATCTAGTAATGCTGTCTACACCACTTCTTCTATAATTGTACTGACGAGGAGCTACTCCCCAATAAGGATTACCCCATGCACCATAGCCACCCCAATATGGGTTGCCCCAACCTGTTCCCCAGTAAGGGTTCCAACCAAATCTTCCACCCCAATAAGGATTTCCCCAACCCCATCTGTTCCAACCTAATCCCCAGCCCATGCCGAAGCCCATATTCCAACCCCAGCCTGAACTTCAACCAAAACCCATATTCCAGCTATTCCAGCCGCCAAAACCTCCCCAATAAGGATCCCAGCCAAAGCCTGTTCCCCAGAAAGGCGTATTCCAGCCCCAGCCAGTATAGCGTCTTTCAACTCCTGCAAAAGCACCCCAATCTGAATCGGATTGTACAGGAGTATCCGTCCATTCTTGATATTTGTTATTTTGATTTTGCTGTAATTGTCTAGAGTTTTCTACCACTCTATAATCATTACTATAGTCGTAGTAATCGCCTACATTATTACGGTCATTCACAACTATCCCTTCCGGAATTACATCTTTATTTGGATCATAGTAAACACCATCAGTCTCTGTATAGCCTCCCATTTGTGCTCCACAAGAAGTCAACAAAAAACTAACAGAAGTGGCTAATGCTAGTCTAACAGCCCATTTTCTTTTTAAGAAATTATAATCTATTTTTTTCATAATCTTATGTAGGTTTTATTTATCTTTGTGCTTGAATTGAAGTGGATATAGCTAAAACTATACCAAAAAAATCTCTCAAATTACAAATCATAACTTAGGTGTTATTTAACCATTTAACTAGATACACCTACAAAATTATAAAATAAAAGTTAAAAGTAAATTTATGGCAAAATTAACATCAAGAAGTGAGGACTATAGCAAGTGGTATAATGAGTTGGTAGTGAAGGCAGATTTAGCCGAAAACTCAGGTGTAAGAGGCTGTATGGTAATTAAGCCCTATGGCTATGCTATTTGGGAAAAAATGCGTGACGAACTAGATAAAAAATTTAAAGAAACTGGTCACGAAAATGCTTACTTCCCTATTTTTGTTCCTAAAAGTCTTTTTGAAGCGGAGGAAAAAAATGCAGAAGGTTTTGCCAAAGAATGTGCTGTAGTAACTCATTACCGTCTAAAAACAGACCCTGAAAATCCACAAAAACTTATGGTGGATCCTGAGGCTAAATTAGAAGAAGAACTTATTGTAAGACCAACTTCTGAGGCTATTATTTGGAATACTTATAAAAATTGGGTGCAATCTTACAGAGATTTACCTATCCTCATCAACCAATGGGCTAATGTGGTAAGATGGGAAATGAGAACAAGACTTTTCTTAAGAACCGCCGAATTTTTATGGCAAGAAGGTCATACCGCCCACGCTACCAAAGAAGAAGCTATTGCAGAAACAGAGCAAATGCTAAATGTTTATGCTGATTTTGCTGAAAAATTTATGGCTGTACCTGTGGTAAGAGGCATAAAATCACCTAGTGAAAGATTTGCAGGTGCAGAAGAAACTTACTGTATAGAAGCTCTTATGCAAGACGGAAAAGCTTTACAAGCAGGAACTTCTCACTTTTTAGGTCAAAACTTTGCCGAAGCATTTGATGTTAAATTCACTAATAAAGAAGGCAAAATAGAGTATGCTTGGGCAACCTCTTGGGGCGTTTCTACAAGACTTATGGGTGCTTTGATTATGTCTCATTCTGATGATAATGGTTTGGTACTTCCGCCATCTTTAGCTCCTATACAAGTGGTTATTGTTCCTATATTTAAAGGCGAAGAACAGCTTAAACAAATAGACGAAGTAGCCTATGAACTACAATCTAAACTAAAAGCCCTTGGCATTTCTGTAAAATATGATAACAGAGATACCCATAAGCCAGGGTGGAAATTCGCAGAATATGAGATGAAAGGTGTCCCTGTAAGAATAGCAATGGGAGCAAGAGATTTAGAAAACAAAACCGTAGAAATAGCTAGAAGAGATACTCTTTCTAAAGAGGTTAAACCTTTGGATAATATAGAAGTTTATATCCAAGAACTTTTAGAAGAAATCCAAAAAGCTATTTATAACAAAGCTCTTAAGTTTAGAGACGAAAACATCACTAAGGTTGATTCTTACGAAGAATTTAAAGAAGTTTTAGAAACCAAAGGAGGCTTTATTTTAGCACACTGGGACGGAACGGAAGAAGAAGAAGAAAGAATAAAAGAAGAAACTAAAGCTACTATCCGTTGTATTCCTCTAGAAGGAGAAAAAGAAGAGGGCGTTTCTATGATTTCAGGAAAACCATCTAAACAAAGAGTGCTTTTTGCTAAAGCCTACTAATTATTAACTCATTAAAAATTTAAAATTATGTCAATCAACATTATAGAGCTCATTAAAGGACAATTCGGACACGGTGTCACTAGCCAACTGGCTTCTCAATTAGGCGAAAAAGAAGAAGCTGTCTCTAAAGCTACCAATGCACTTATCCCAACTGTATTAGGTGGAATTGTGTCTCAGTCCGACAAATCGTCTCTTTTACAAGAAATTACACAATTAGCAGATACTAACACTTTATCTAAACTAAGCCAAGAAAGTTCTTTTGCCAACGAGCTACTTAGCAAATTACTAACCATGGTTTTTGGAGATAAAATAAAAAGTATTACTTCTGGAATTTCCTCCTTTGCAGGAATTAAAGAGTCTTCTGCCGATGCCCTTTTAGGCTTTACCTCACTAACATCTTTAGCAACCATAGGAAGATATGCTAAAGACCAAAATTTAGACAGTAACGGACTTGAAACTCTTTTAAATAAAGAGAAAACTAATATTTCTAACCTTATTCCTGCAGGTTTCTCATTGGGAGCTATAGGACTTGGAAATCTAGACAGCAAAACAGAAGAGACTAAAGCTACCTTAACTGAAAATATTCAAGATAAAGTTTCGGACATTAAAGATGGATTTTCTGAAAAATTAGACGAGTCTAAAGAAAAGCTCTCTCAGCTGAAAGATAATACTGCTGAAAAGTTGTCTGAAACTTCAAATATGATTAAAGACAAGGTTTCAGACCTTAAGGAGGATTTATCTGAAAAGCTAGATGAATCTAAAGAGAAACTTTCTCAGCTTAAAGATAATGCTTCTGAAAAATTATCTGAAACTTCGGATATGATTAAAGATAAGGTTTCAGACTTGAAAGATGATTTATCTGAAAAGTTAGATGAGTCTAAAGAAAAACTTGCACAGTTTAAAGACAATGCTTCTGAAAAGTTATCTGAGACTTCAGATTCAATTAAAAAAGGGTTTTCTGATTTCAAAGAAAGTGCTTCTAACAAATTAGATGACTTGAAAGAAAAGGTAGAAGAAAAGACAGGGGAAGATGTTAAAGAAGTTTCTGTATGGAAATGGCTTCTCCCGCTAATCCTTCTTCTGCTTATGGGGTGGTTTGTTTGGAAACAAATTAACAAAAGTAACCAAGAGGCGACTCCTAGAGAAGTCCCTGTTGAAAAAATAGACTCTATAAATAACGCTAACGCTCAACAAAATATAGATTCTGTAAACTCAAAATAAATCTAAAAAAGCCGTTTCAATCAATTTTGAAGCGGCTTTTTCATTTTAAACTAAAACTACTCCTTAACTTTTAAGAAGTTCTATTACACTTTCTGGATTTTCTGCAGAGAAGACTGCATTTCCTGCAACAAGAACATCAGCGCCTACCTCAAACAACTTAGAAGCATTATCTGTATTTACTCCACCATCTATTTGAATTAAAGCTGTAGCATTTTGGTCTAAAATTAAATCTTTAGTTTGCTTTATTTTTTTGTAGGTATTTTCTATAAATTTCTGTCCACCAAACCCAGGATTAACACTCATCAGCAATACCAAATCTATCTCTCCTATAATATCCTCTAATACGCTTACAGGTGTAGATGGATTAAGCACCACTCCTGCTTTAGCTCCCTTACTTTGTATTAGTTTAATTGTTCGATGTAGATGAGTACACGCCTCATAATGCACTGAGACCAAATCAGCTCCGTTATCAATAAATTCTTCCACATATTTCTCTGGCTCTACAATCATAAGATGCACATCTACAAACTTTCTAGCGTGCTCCTTTATCGTTTTCATTATAGGGAAACCGAAAGATATATTAGGCACAAACCTACCATCCATCACATCTACATGAAACCAATCGGCTTGGCTACGGTTAAGCATTTCTATATCTCTTTGGAGGTTACCAAAGTCAGCGGAAAGTAAAGATGGAGCAATTAGTTTTGTTTTCATTTCTAAATTTTAAAATTAATTGGTATTTAATTATTTACAACAAAAAAGGATAACGCTAACAATGCATTATCCTTTTATAGTTTTTATTTTCCTAAATAAGACTTCAAAATCTTACTTCTTGAGTTGTGTTTTAACCTTTTGATAGCCTTTTCTTTAATCTGACGAACACGCTCTCTCGTAAGGTCAAAAGTTTCGCCTATTTCCTCTAAAGTCATAGGGTGTTTGCCGTTAAGCCCGAAGTAAAGCCTTACTAAATCTGCTTCTCTAGGCGTAAGTGTTTGTAATGCTCTTTCAATCTCTATTTGTAAAGATTCTAGCATCAACTCTTTGTCTGGGCTAGGAGATTCCCCTGAACGAAGAACATCGTAAAGGTTAGAGTCTTCTCCTTCTACCAGCGGAGCGTCCATAGAAAGGTGTCTTCCGCTGTTTTTCATAGACTCTTTAATATCCTCCTCACTCATATCTAGAACTTCAGCTAATTCTTCTGGTGAAGGCGGTCTTTCATTCTCTTGCTCTAAATGAGCGTATGCTTTGTTAATTTTATTGATTGACCCAATCTTGTTCAATGGTAAACGAACGATTCTAGACTGCTCTGCTAAAGCCTGTAAGATAGATTGTCTAATCCACCACACCGCATAAGATATAAATTTGAAACCTCTCGTTTCGTCATATCTTTTAGCGGCTTTCATCAATCCTAAATTACCTTCGTTGATTAAATCTGGTAATGACAAGCCTTGATTTTGATATTGTTTAGACACAGAAACTACGAAACGAAGGTTGGCTTTGATTAGCTTTTCTAAAGCAACCTTATCCCCAGCACGAATCTTTTGTGCCAATTCTACCTCCTCATCTGCAGTAATTAGGTCTACTTTACCTATCTCTTGCAAATACTTATCTAATGATGCCGTTTCCCTATTGGTAACCTGCTTGGTAATTTTAAGTTGTCTCATAATATTTTTTGCTCAAAAAAAGAGTTACGGTATAGTGTACGACTATACCACTAAAAAGGTTACACTAAAAATGAAAAAAGTTTTCAGTTTTCCTTTTTTATTTATTTTAAATGTTTTGTAATCGCTTCGCTATCAGGCTTAGTAGTACTTAGATAGCTTTCTATTATTTTTCCGTTTTCGTCTAGAAGAAATTTGGTAAAATTCCAAAGTATGGTGGTATCTTTAACTCCGTTTAATTCCTTTTTAGTAAGAAACTGAAAAATAGGTGCTATATCTTCTCCTTTCACAGAAACCTTAGCTGCCATAGGAAAAGTTACTCCATAGTTCACTTGACAAAAAGTTTTAATCTCGGTATTAGTTCCTGGCTCTTGTCCTCCAAAGTTATTAGCAGGGAAGCCTACTACCACTAGCCTATCTTTATATTTTTGATAGAGCTTTTCCAAGGCTTCATACTGAGGTGTAAAACCACACTCAGACGCTGTATTTACAATAAGTATTTTTTTGCCTTTGAAATCCGCAAAATTAATTTCTCCACCGTCTAAACTTTCCACTTTATAATCGTAGATACTTTTAGAAAGCTTAGATGTATCCTGTTGAACCTCTCTTTTTTTACTAGAACATTGCACTAAAGCGAGTGCGGAAAGTATGAATATAAAGAGTTTTTTCATTGTAATTTTTTAGTTAAATTTATTTAATTTTAAATGTGTTTTCAGGAAATACTTTATTAACTTCTATTTTATTAAGTAACATCACATAATCTCCTTCTTTTTTAGGAGTAGAAGCCTCTATTCTAAAAGGCATTGTAAGCCCATTTACCTTTTTAAAGTCTGAATATAAAAGCGTTTCTCCTTTCTTCACCTCTTTGAGAAGCATATAGTTTTCAGCATCAAAATAATACAGAGTTTTATTCACATTTTTGGTCAGTTCTACCTTATAGCACAATCTTTCCCCTATTTTATCCTTACCCAAAATCACAGCTGTGAATCCTTTAGCCTCAAAATCAATAAAATCAGTATCAAAACTTTGAGGTTGGTAGCTTTCAAATTCTTGTAATTTATTGTTGGCATAATTCATTGCATAGCCTTTTTTGCCATCATAAGCCTCTATGACACTCTCTTTATTATTGATAATGATAGATGTTTTGGTAAGATTAGGACGCTGCTGATAAATTTTAATAGGATATTCCTCCTGTATTCCCAATACTACTTTACCTTGTAACATAATGGAATTTAGCAACTTCCACTTGGTAAGCCCTCCTGTTAGCTCTATATTTTTGTCTATAATTTCTTTAGCTGTTTGCGTGTAAAAAACCTGTGCTAAAGCTAATAATACAACTAATGCTATTTTCTTTATCATTATTTTCTTTTTTTATATTAAAGTCTAAGCAATTGCTTCGCTTTTTCTAAATCTTCTGGAACATCTATACCCACACCAACGAAATCAGTTTCTATCATTTTAATTTTCATACCATATTCCAAATATCTGATGCATTCTATTTTTTCTGCTATTTCCAAAGGCTTCATCGGTAAACTAGAAAACTCTAGCAACGCTTCCCTTCTAAAAGCATAAACGCCAATATGTTTAAAATATTGCAAATCATCTGTTTTCTCTCTAGGAAAAGGAACAACGGAACGACTGAAATAAAGAGCAAAGCCATTATTATCCGTAATTACTTTTACATTATTAGGATTTTCTATATCGTCCCACTGTTCTAGTTTTATTTTAAGCGAAGCCAGAGAAATACTCTTATCCTTATCTTCATCAAAAATTGAAATCAATTGTTTTAGAGGTTCTTTTTTAAGAAACGGCTCATCACCTTGCACATTTACAACAATATCACACTCAATATCTTTTACGGCTTCGGCTATTCTATCACTTCCCGTTTCGTGTGTACCTGTCATTACTGCCTTTCCACCGTTTTCCTTAATTTCATTAAAAATAACCTCGGAATCTGTTGCTACAAAAACTTCGTCAAAAAGCCCCGTTTCCACCACATTTTGATAAGTTGTAGAAATAACGGTTTTATCTCCCAACAATTCCATTAGCTTGCCAGGAAATCTACTTGCTTGATAACGAGCAGGAATTACAGCAATTATTTTTTGTTTCATTCTTTTTTATTTATAATTGAGAAACATTTCCGTCTTTGAAAAGATAGATTTTTTTGGATTTTCTAATATGCTCTTTATCCTTCTCATCTTTTTCCATCTCTTCAGTTTTCATGATAATCTTACCTTTAACTCCTCCCTTATCTTTTGGAAAAACATACTCTTCTGAATGATAAAAAACATCAGCATCAGCAACAGATATCAGCATTGGTAACGCCACCATTTTACTTCCATTTAATAGTATATACTGCTCATAGTTAGGAATACCACACGCCTCTCCAGAAACACTCGCCAACAGAACATCTGACACTCCATCTAACCCTTTGTTTCCTTGCCATTTAAATGCTACCGAAGTCAAACTTTCTGTCCCTACATTAAATGAAACTTTTTGTATGCTTTGTTTATCCTTTAGCATCACAACATCTAGTTTAACCTCATCTTGCTCCGTAGCAGAAGCTCCAAAAAGAAAATCATAACCATCTCTAGACCTATATCCTAAACTTAAATTAGCTCCCCAAATATACCCAGACTTGGTTTCGCCTTCTTTGATGTAATTTATTCTATACCAACTTGCAGAGCGTTTACCCAAAGACAATACTTGCTCTGTCTTTTGGACAATTTTTACCACTTGTCCTATATCTAAACTATCTACCTTAGGCGATTGTAAATTAGGTTCAGCCCTTACATTGGTCTTATCTATCAAAACTTTTTGGCTGCTATTTTCTTCAAACATAAATATCCATTGCTCTTCTTGAGCAAGAAGAAAAGAACTTATACTGAAGAAAACCAGTAAGAATAATCTAGAAAAGCTTTTCATTATTCAAGTTTATATTATTTAAGCTTCGACAAAGCTCCTTCTAATATAGGTAACATATTTTTAATATCCTCCAAAGAACAACCTCCCACAGAAGCTCTAAACCAAGGCATCTCTCTAGAATTACCAAATGCTGAAAATGGCACTAACGCCATACCTGCCTCTCGGATAAGGTAAAATACGACATCTGTGGTATCCTTCAATACCTCTCCATCTGGAGTAGTCTTCCCTACATAATCCATCTTAATAGTAAGATACAATGCTCCCATAGGCTCTATACTATCTACCGCAAAACCCTTATTTTTAAGCTCCTGAATACCTTGATGCAAAGTATTTAGACTTAACTGTATTTTACCTTTAAAATCGTTTACATAAGCATCTACTTCACCCATTTTAGATAAAAACTTAGATGTAGCTTCCTGCTCTGGTTTAGGTGCCCATGCTCCGATGTGAGTTAAGAAAGTCTTCATCTTATCAACTATTGTTGAAGGTCCAAACCCCCAACCTACCCTTACTCCTGTAGCTGCAAAACATTTAGATGAACCATCTATAAATATGGTATAATCTTTCATTTCTGGCACTAGACTTACAGGATTAAAGTGCTTTTGCCCAAAAAATAACATTGCATAAATCTGATCGTATAGTAGATACAATGGTTTTTCGTTTTCTCCTCTTTTTTTATTTTCAGCAACTACTACCTCACAGATTTCTCTAAGCTGTTGCTCGGTAAACATAGTCCCTGTAGGGTTTGAAGGAGAACAGAGCGCTAATAATACAGCTCCTTCTAAGTGAGGTTTGAGCTCTTCTGCGGTAGGCAAAAAGTTATTTTCTTTTCTAGTTTCTACTTCCACCTTTTCTGCAGAAGTTAGATAGGAATAATGGTTGTTATTCCAAGAGGGAGTAGGGTAAACCACCTTATCTCCAGGGTCTACAACACTCATATAAGCTGTATAAATAAGTGGACGCGAACCACCTGCTATCAATATTTCTTCTGGTGAGTAATCCAACTGATAACGCTTCTTTAAATCCAAAGAAATAGTTTCCCTAAGATTTAATAAACCACTGGCTGGAGGATAGTTAGTTAAATTGTTTTCGTAAGCCTTTTGTATTTCTTCTTTTAGAAGAGAAGGGATAGGATAAATATCAGCGTTCAAATCCCCTATAGTAAGATTGGCGATTTGAGCTCCCTTAGCTTTGAGTTCATTAACCTCATTTCCTATTTTTACTATTTCTGACGCCACTAAATTAGTTGCCAAACGAGATACTTTCATAAGAATTTATATATTTTAACAGTTTATACTAGACCTAAATCTTTTTTGATAACTTCTATTTTCGCATTAAGAGTTTCTATCTTAGATTTGAAATCTTTTTCTGACTCTATTTTGTCTAATGCACTAAAATAGAATTTAATTTTAGGTTCTGTTCCCGAAGGTCTTATCGCTACCTTTGTGCCATCTTCTGTATAGTAAATAAGCACATTAGACTTAGGAATATCCGTCATTGGTCGTTTTTCGTTTTTGTTCAAATTCCAAGCGGTTTGCTCTTGATAATCTTTAACCAAAACCACTTTAGAACCCGCCAACAAGGTTACAGGATTATTTCTAAAATCTGTCATCATTTTTTTGATTTGCTCCGCACCTTCTTTACCCTTTTTCACCACATTTACAAGAGCCTCTTGATAAAGACCTAATCTTTGGTAGATTTCTATCATATACTGATACATCGTTTTACCTTGAGCCTTACACCACGCTGCTACTTCACAAGCCAATAATATAGAACCACAAGAGTCTTTATCTCTCACAAAATCTCCCGTCATAAAGCCAAAGCTTTCCTCTCCTCCACAGATAAATTTCTGATTACCTTCTACTTCTCTTATCATTTTACCTATCCATTTAAAGCCTGTAAGTCCCACCTTACATTCAACTCCATAGGATTTTGCCAAATCAAAAAACACATCAGAAGTTACAATGGTAGAACCTATAAACTCTGTACCTGTGATACGACCTTGTTTTTGCCATTGAGACAAAATATAGTCTGTAAGAATCATATTAGTCTGATTACCATTGAGGAGTTGCATTTCTCCATCTAAATTTCTTACCGCTATCCCTAATCTATCTCCGTCTGGGTCTGTACCTATTACAATGTCTGCATTGGTAACCTTTGCTAAATCCATTGCCATAGTTAGTGCCGCTGGCTCTTCGGGATTTGGACTTTCTACCGTAGGGAAGTTTCCGCTAGGAATCATTTGTTCTTTTACTAAATCTACCTTGGTAAAACCTGCCTTTGCTAAAGCCTGTGGAATGGTAGTGTAAGTAGTCCCATGAATAGAGGTAAATACAATATTAAGATTATCATACCCCAACTTATCTTCTTGATAAAGAGAGTTCTCTATACATGTTCTTATATAAACTTCATCTTGCTCCTCTCCTACCCATTCTATAAGGCTATCATTACCATTAAAGTTGATGTCTTCATATTTAGTATTAAGTACTTCATTGATGATTTCTGCATCATTAGGTGGTACTATCTGAGCTCCATCGTTCCAATATACTTTATACCCATTGTACTCTGGTGGATTGTGTGAAGCGGTAAGCACAATACCTGCGTTACATTTTTTATCTCTCACCGTAAACGAAAGCTCTGGTGTAGGACGGTGTTCCTTAAACAACAATACTTTAATCCCATTAGCAGTAAGTACATCTGCTACTATTTTACCAAATTCTTTAGAGTTATTTCTTACATCATACGCTATGGCTACCTTTATCTCTTGGTTAGGGAACTGCTGATGCAAATAGTTAGCAAGACCCTGTGTTGCTTGTCCTAAAGTATATTTGTTAAGTCTATTAGTTCCAACGCCCATAATGCCACGCATTCCACCTGTACCAAACTCCAAGTTTTTATAAAATGCATCTTCTAACTCTGGTGAGTTAGTATCTATCAATTGTTTTACAGTCTGTCTAGTTTCTTCATCAAATGCCTCTGTAAGCCAAAGTTTAGCTTTATCCACTGTATTCATATCTTTATATTTTTATGTTAAAATTAAGGTTTTTCTTTATTTTCTACTTTTGTGTCTTTATCTATTTTGAGCTTTCTTATTGGATTTCCGTAATAGACCAACTTAGCTGTATTTTCTACCTTTCCAGAAATTTCTTCTTTAGTATTGATTTCTGCATAGTTCCCATTTTTAGACTGAATATCAAAATAATCTACCGTCCAATAAGGAGCTATAATACTCGCTGTATCCGAGATTTTAAGCACAGCCTCTTTAGTAACGCCTGAAAAATTAGCTCTTGATTTCTCCGTCATTTGCACTTCTGCTTTAGAAGCCTTTATTGCACCTATAAATTTCCCCTGATTCTTTAGATTGATTTTCAAAGTAGGCGTTTTAATATCTCCAGAAACATTCATTTCCACAGAGTCAGAAATACTTATCTGTTTCAATGGTGTTTTGGAGTAAACCGTTACTGTGTAAAAATCTACATTTCCAGTAGGTCTTTTCTCAATGATTTTGAGTGTACTGTCTTCAACTTTAATTTTTAAATTGCTAATAAGATTAGGATAAGTTTCTACATTAACAAAGTTCTCCTCTCCTTGAGTGAAAAACAACCTGTATTTACCTTCTAGCTCAAGTTTATTAAAGACTTCCAAAGGAGTGTCTTCAGATTTTATCTCACCTTCTGGAGTTACCTTTCCACAAGAACTCCATAAGAATACTGATACCAAAAGATAAATATAATGTTTCATCTTACTCACAATTAAATAATTTCTTCTATGTGATAATTTTTATGTTCTCTATTAGTCCTGATAATCAGTTCTCCTAAAAAACCTGCTATAAAGAGTAAAGTCCCCATTATCATCATCGTTAAAGCTATATAAAACCAAGGATTATCAGCTATTAAATGCCCATAAACACCTTTGGAGATATCTATTAGTTTAGACACACCTAGCCAAAGGGACGATAAAAAACCAATAATAAACATCAGTGTACCTACCGCTCCAAAGAAATGCATTGGTCTACCTCCAAATCTACTTACAAACCAAAGTGTTACCAAATCCAAGAAACCTCTTATAAATCTTTCTGTGCCAAATTTTGAACTTCCGTAAGGTCTTGCCTGGTGTTGTACTTCTTTCTCTGTAATTTTCCTAAAACCTGCATTAGCCGCTAGTACAGGGATATATCTATGCATATCTCCATACACATCTATGGACTTCACCACTTGCTTTCGGTACGCTTTAAGTCCGCAGTTAAAATCGTGTAAAAATACCCCTGAAACCTTTCTCGCTGCTGCATTGAATAGTTTAGATGGAATATTTTTGGTCATTACATTATCGTAGCGTTTCTTTTTCCAGCCACTCACAATATCATAACCTTCATTAACCACCTTATGATATAAAGCTGGTATCTCTTCCGGAAAATCTTGTAAATCCGCATCCATAGTAATTACCACTTCTCCTTTCACCCTCGCGAAAGCCGCATGAAGTGCTTGAGACTTCCCATAGTTTCTAGAAAATTTAATCCCTTGTATATTAGGATTTCTATTTTTAAGAAACATTATTGTCCCCCAAGAGCTATCAGTACTCCCATCGTCTACAAACCAAATTTCGTAAGATAAACCAGCCTCACTGCAGACATTTTCTATCCTATTATAAAGTTCTTCTAAAGATTGTTCCTCATTAAGAAGAGGTATAACAATAGATAAATCCATTTTTTCTAAAAAAATAAGTTAATAAACCGTTTTGCTTCTAAAGAAACTTCCAAAGAAAACAGACAATATCAAAAAGAAAGCACAATATCCTGCAAACACCAAAGAGAAATGGTATAAAGAAAACATATCTTCTTTTTTCTTTACTTTCTCTTCAATTCGCTTTTTGCCTTCTTCATATTTTTGTTCTAGTTCCTTTGCTTCTTCTGTATTGGGTTTGGTAATTTGTTTCGCTTTGGTATATTCTTCTTCCAAAGAAGCTCTAAAACTCTCTATATACTGATGATTTAAAAGCGATTTAACATCTTTATCAACGTAACTTATAAATACAAAAATACTGGAAATAGATAAAAACCCTGCCAAAAACATCGGAGCAAATGCTTTTCCAAAAGCTTCCTTAAAGGTAAGCCTAACTTTTTCTTTCTTGTATGAATAAACAGAAATAAACGCCCCAACACCAAAAATAAGAGGTAGAACGAAAGAATTAGCTATCATCGTAGTGTGAAAATAATTAACATCCATAAAGAAAAAATACACTACAAAAAACACCAATAGGATTGCCACACTCATCGCTAATCCGTTATTGATTGTACTTTTACCCATCTATTACTTAGTTTAAATTACAATTTTGAACTGGTAAAATTACGGATTATTTTTGAGAAACTTTCGCTTATTCTCTTGCATTTCTAATTTAACTAGGTAAGTCTTCTTCTAAATATTTCTCTATCTTTGCAGACAATAACAAAGGCGGCTTGTTGCTTTGTTTTTTCAACTAAACAAAGAGGAAAGTCTGGACACCATAGAGCAGCATAGCGGCTAACCGCCGTCCACAGTGATGTGAGGACTAGTGCAACAGAAAGCAAGTACAGTACGGCTGTAGTGAAATCAGGTAAACTCTATGCGGTGCAATGCTAAGTATATCGGCAACTAAGGGTAGCTCGTCCAATGCCGAGGGGTAAGCAGCTAAAGCTTAATAGCAATATTAAGCGTAGATAAATAACAAGCGTTCTAAATTTGTTTAGAATACAGAATCCAGCTTATAGCCTTTGTTATTTTTTTCAAAACAAAAATCCGCTCTTTTAAAAAGCGGATTTTTTTATTCATTTTGATACTAAATATTTCTATTTACTCGTTTCCACTACCTCTCCCTGAATCCAAATAACACTTCTGTTAGCTTTAGGGTCGTTAGAGAAAACTTCTATAAGCTTCTTGAATGGATTTACTAAATTAGTGTTATAACCTACTTTAATTTTAGAAGTTTTACCTGGTAAAATAGGCGTTTTGTCCCATTCTGGAGTTGTACACCCACAAGATGCTTTTACATTACTAATTACTAAAGGTTTATCACCTGTATTAGTTACTGTAAAATAGCGGTGTCCTTCTGAACCTTTTTCTACTTTACCATAATCTACTGTTGTTTTATCGAAGCTAATAGTTTGGGCAGAAGCCATAAAACCTACCGCTAAAACTAGCCCTGTTAAAATCTTTTTCATAATTCTTATACTTTTAAAGTTATGCAAAGTTAAAATTATTTTTCAACTTTAGCTATTTTCTATTCTTTAACTACAAATTACACGCCAAACTACAATTTATTTTCCACTTAAAATTTGTCCCTACAAATTTGTATCGAAAAGTTAGCTTCCTTACTATCTTTATCTTATTTTTGCAGAACAAAGCAAAAATAACGATTATAAATAGACATAAAAATATGCAGATTTCAGAGAAATATACCCCTTCCTCTACCGAACAAAAATGGTACAACTACTGGTTAGAAAACAAATATTTTCATTCTGAACCTAATCATAAACCACCCTACACCATTGTAATTCCACCGCCTAATGTAACGGGAATTTTGCACATGGGGCATATGCTGAATAACACCATTCAAGATGTGTTGATTAGACGAGCAAGAATGAGAGGTTACAATGCTTGTTGGGTACCAGGAACCGACCACGCCTCTATTGCTACGGAAGCTAAAGTGGTGGCTAAACTTAAAGCAGAAGGCATTAACAAATCGGATATTTCTCGTGAAGAATTTCTGAAACACGCTTGGGAATGGACGCATAAATATGGTGGAACAATTTTAGAACAACTAAAAAAATTAGGCTGTTCTTGTGATTGGGATAGAACCCGCTTTACGATGGAGGATAAACTCTCCGAACAAGTGATAAAATCTTTTGTAGATTTATATAACAAAGGGCTTATCTACAGAGGTTACCGTATGGTTAACTGGGACCCAGAAGCCAAAACCAACATTTCCGATGAGGAAGTTATCTTTAAAGAGCAAAACGGAAAACTCTATCACTTAAAATATCAGATTGAGGGAACACAAGATTTTCTTACCGTGGCTACCACGCGTCCTGAAACTATTTTCGGTGATGTAGCCGTATGCGTAAACCCTAACGACGAACGCTACCAAAAACTTATCGGCAAGACCGTTATCGTGCCTATCGTCAATCGTTCAGTGCCAATTATTGCCGATGAATATGTAGATATTGAATTCGGAACAGGAACTTTAAAAATAACGCCTGCCCATGATGTTAATGATTACGAAATTGGTCAAAAACATCAGCTTCAAATCATTGATGCTATTGATGATGATGGCAAACTAAATCATCACGGAATGCACTACGAAGGGAAAGACCGTTTCGTGGTTCGTAAAGAAATTGCAAAAGAGTTAGAAGAGAAAGGTCTCCTCGCCAAGGCGGAAGACTATGTAAACAAGGTGGGAACTTCCGAAAGAACAGGAGCGGTGATAGAGCCTAAAATCTCTCAACAATGGTTCTTAAAAATGTCCGAAATTGCAAAACCCGCTTTAGAGGTGGTAATGAACGATGAGATTAAATTCTATCCTGATAAATTTAAAAACACCTATAAATATTGGATGGAAAACATCCGAGATTGGAACATCTCTCGTCAGCTTTGGTGGGGACAACAAATCCCTGCCTACTACTACGGAGAAGGCGAAAACGATTTTGTAGTGGCGGAAAACGCTGAAAAAGCATTGGAATTAGCAAGAGAAAAAGCTCAAAATCCAAACCTAGGCCTTGCCGACTTAAAACAAGACGAAGACGCTTTAGACACTTGGTTCTCTTCTTGGCTGTGGCCAATGTCTGTATTTGACGGATTATTAAACCCTAACAGTAAAGAGATCAACTATTATTATCCTACCACCGACCTCGTTACAGGTCCAGACATTATTTTCTTTTGGGTAGCCAGAATGATTATGGCAGGATTGGAATGGAGAGGTAAAGTTCCTTTTAAAAATGTGTATTTCACAGGGATTGTAAGGGATAAACAAAGACGCAAAATGTCTAAATCTTTAGGCAATTCGCCTGACCCAATAGAATTGATTGACAAATACGGCGCAGACAGCGTAAGAGTAGGAATTCTATTGAGTTCTGCGGCTGGAAACGACCTTCTGTTCGACGAAGACTTAATGTTACAAGGGCGAAATTTTGCCACTAAAATATGGAATGCTTTCCGTCTGGTACAAGGTTGGAAACAAGAAAATAAACCTGCTGGTGCGGTTGAAAACCAAACGATAGAATGGTTTGGGCATCTATTAGATAAAACCGTAAAAGAGATTAACGAACAGTTTGAAAAATTCAGAATATCAGACGCCTTACATCTTATTTATAAATTAATTTGGGACGATTTCTGTTCTTGGTATTTGGAAGCCATTAAACCAAATTACGGCGAAGGCATTTCTAAGGAGGTTTACGACAAAACCATTGCTTATTTTGAAGAGTTGATGAAATTGCTCCACCCTTTTATGCCTTTCTTAACCGAGGAACTTTGGCAAAACATTACTTCAAGAAATACAGACGAAGCCCTCATCATCGCTCAACAGAAAGAAGCATCAGAGTTTGATGTAAATATTATCAACCAATTTGATATTGCTAAAGAATGGATTTCTGGTGTGAGAAATTACAGACAAAGCAAAGGTATTTCTCCTAAAGAAACCGTAGAGCTCTACACCAATGCTCTCGAAAACAGCAACGAAGCACTTATAAAGAAGCTTGCTAATGTCTCTGATATTTATTTCAATGAAAAAACAGACAAACCAAGTTTCTCTTTCTTAGTTGGTTCTACAGAGCTTTCTATACCACTTAGTGAAACACTTGATTTAGAAGAAGAGAAGAAGAAAACAGAGGAGGAACTTTCTTACCTTAAAGGCTTTTTAGCTTCGGTTGAGAAAAAGCTAAGCAATGAAAAATTCGTTAGTGGAGCTCCTGAAAAAGTGGTAGAAATGGAGCGAAAAAAACAAAAAGATGCTCAAGATAAAATAGCTCTTCTGGAAGAAAAATTAAAAACATTGGGATAGAAATAATGAATCACATTAAAAACATCGCAAAACTATTTTCTAAGCCATTTGTAGAAAGCCCTTTGTTAGAAACTTTCAATGGCGGAATGATACACCTTTCCTCTGGAGAATTGGTAGCTTGCGACCCACTCATAACCCCTGATAAAGAGCCTTTTAGTTTCATTTTTCCAAAAGGTGAATTCTCTGTTTTAATACATAAAGAACAGGCGAGTAACTGCATCGCCTATGCGGAGATTGCATTCTCCGAGGAAACCGTTTCTAAATGGGAACTTGCCGTATGCAACGGACAAAACATTAAAGATTTAAAAGAAGATGAAATCTTTGGATTCCCTGTAGAAACAGGAATGGGCTGCCTTATGGATAAAGACACTCAGAAATATCTTAATCAATTAGAGCTAGAATTATTCCAAAAGAAAGGCGATGATTTTATGGGTATTTATGAAGAATTTTTCCACGCTCATTTTTTTGATGAAAACGGAGCCATAGACCAATTTGCTTCTTTGATACCTAACGAGCATCATAAGAATAATATTATCGCTTTTGAAACAGGCTACGGAGAAGGTTTTTATGCCTCGTATATAGGTTTTAATGAAAACCATCAACCCGTGAAAATTATTTCAGAATTTATAGAAATACAAGTTGACTAAAAAATTACAATAAATATGAAACTTAGTAAAGAACAACCTAGAATCCTTGTAGTAGGAAGCTCATCTGTGGATTTGGTTTTAAAAACAGAACACTATCCTGAGCTGGGAGAAACAGTGATGGCTAACTCCTCCGAAAATTTCTTCGGTGGAAAAGGGGCTAATCAAGCCGTGGGAACTGCAAGACTAGGAGCTAGTGTTTACTTTGTAGGATGTGTAGGTATGGATCCTTATGGGCAACAAATATTAAGAAATCTTGTAGAAGAAAATGTAAATGTAGGATTTGTTGTAGAAAACCCTGATATAGAAACTGGTACGGCATATGTTACCACTTCTAAAGGTAAAAATGCCATTGTTGTAGTCCCATCAGCTAACTATGCCTTGAGTCCTAAACATCTAGAAAATCCCAAACACCTGTTTGAAACCGCTGATTTAGTTTTGGTTCAACTAGAAATCACGGATACGGTTATAGAAAAAGTATTAGAGCTTTGCAAAAAAAACGGCACTAAACTTGGCATATATGCGGCTCCCGCAAGACCACTTTCCAAAGAACTAATAGAATATGCTAGTTTTATAGTCGCCAAAAGCAACGATTTATCTACACTTTTTGGAGATGACCACAGAGATGCGGTTTTACAAAAATTGCCTAATAAACTTTTTGTAAGAGATGATACCAATTCTACCATATATTACAACGGTTCTGAAATGAAATATTTCCGTAACGACCCAGAAGAAGCGGCTTACAGAATGGGAATGGGTGATGCCTTTACTTCAGGATTTGCTGTTGCTCTATGTCACGGAAATCCCATCAACGAATGTGTAAAATTTGGCAACGATGTTTCACTAAAAGTATCTCAACATAGAGGTTCGCAAAAAGGATTGCCTTATTTAAAAGATTTTAATTTGGCTTAAAAACATTTATTGATGCCTTCTATTTTTGATATTAACACAGAAAAAGCTTTTAAAGAAGCCTGTATAGAAACCTTTTTGTACCAATATGAAAAGGTAGAAATTTATCAGAAATTCGTGGATTTTCTCAATATCAATCCTAAAAAAATAGAGCATATAGAAGATATTCCTTTTCTTCCAATAGAAATGTTTAAAAATCATACAGTGTTAGAAAAAGGATTAACACCTTCTTTATATTTCCAAAGTTCAGGCACTACCCAGATGAATTTATCTAAACATTGGATTGCGAATGAAGAGTTATATCAACATAGCATTTATAAAAGTTTTAAACAATTTATAGGCACTCCCGAAGATTTTGTTTTTTTAGGATTGCTACCCAATTATCTAGAACGCCAAAACTCATCTTTAGTTTATATGGTTGATTTTCTGATGAAAACCTCATCTAAAGAAGAAAACGGCTATTTTTTATACAACCATCAAGAGCTGTACAAACTTCTTAATGACTTACAACGACAAAACAAGAAGGTAATTCTCTTTGGAGTTTCGTTTGCCTTACTTGATTTTTTGGACACTCTAGCGGATAACAAATGGGAGCTTTCTTATCATCAACACCTTACCATAATAGAAACTGGTGGTATGAAAGGACGAAAAGAGGAAATGACTAAAGACGAACTGCTACACCTACTAAAAAAAGGATTTAAAACTCAGAGAATTTACTCGGAATACTCTATGACGGAACTTCTGTCTCAGGCCTACTCATTAGGAGATAATCTTTATCAAACACCACATTGGATGAGGATTTTAATTCGCAATACAGAAGACCCGCTGTCGTATGTTGAAAATGGGAGAACAGGAGCTATTAACATTATAGATTTAGCCAACCGCCATAGTTGTAGCTTTATTGCTACACAAGATTTAGGTAAAACAATGCATTTACAAGGTTCTGATTATTTTCAAGTTTTGGGGCGAATAGACCATTCCGACATTAGAGGTTGTAGCCTTTTGGTTTCTTAGGTTCAAACTTTGGCATTATTTTTGAAACTTTCCCAACCAATAAAATTAAACTCAATTATGAAAATCAAAAATGTTTTATTGCCTGTTGCGGCATTAGTATTATTCTCTTGTAACACAGATAAAAACAAAGTAACAGAAACTCCTGCTAATGATAGTATTTCTACGGTAGAAACTCCTGTAGCAGATTCTCTAACAACAGAAACAAATGAAGCTTTAGCGCTTCGAGTGAAAGACTATCTTAACAATAGTTTTTTAACAAAAGAAGATGCTAAAACCATTGCACCAGAAGACAAAAAGTTTAAGTTAGCTCAAGTAGATTTAAACAATGATGGCAAGAATGAAATTTTTGTACATCTAACCTCTTCTTCTTTTTGTGGTAGTGGTGGTTGTACCGTGTTGCTTTTACAAAATGATTTAAAGCCTATTACCACGTTTACTGTTACTACACCTCCATTCTGGGTACAGTCTAAAGAAGAAAATGGCTGGAAGGTATTATCTGTCCAAGATAGGGAAGGCTGGAAAACACTAACATTCAATAACGGAACTTATCCTAGCAATCCTTCGTTATTAGATGCTTCCAAAGAGCCTAATAAAGCTGAAGCAACCGAAGTATTAAGTGAAACCAATACAGAAGTTTATACTTTCTAATATCTAGATTTATTATAACAAAAAAGCTCCGTAAATTACGGAGCAATTTTTTTATTATGTATCTTATTAAATACTAACCAACCTTTTTTTCGTTCAAGAATCTTATAAATACAATCCCCAAGAAAAAGAAAACAACCATAGACAAAGCTGCATATCTCATATTATTAAAATGCTCTATAAGAGTCGCAAAAATAAATGTTCCTAAAATAATAGCTACCTTCTCTAAAACATCATAAAAACTGAAATAGGTTGTATTTTCCATACCATTTTCTGGCAATAGCTTAGAATATGTGGAACGAGACATTGCTTGTAAACCACCCATTACTAAGCCAATAATACCCGCTACTCCGTAGAATTTATATTCTGCATCAGGGCTATGCTTATCTATCATATACGCAGCTACACACGCTACAATCCATAAAAAAACGGCTATTGAAATCACATTTTTATTGCCTATTTTTTTAGATAATCTAGAAAACAATACAGCTCCCATAATCGCTTCAATCTGAATAACTAAAAGAACTAGAATAAGTTTTTCTTGAGGCAAGTTAATTTCGCTTTTTCCGAACAAAGTCGCCATTAGGAAAATCGTCTGCATTCCTACACT
Organism: Riemerella anatipestifer ATCC 11845 = DSM 15868; assembly: GCF_000252855.1. NCBI lineage: Bacteria > Pseudomonadati > Bacteroidota > Flavobacteriia > Flavobacteriales > Weeksellaceae > Riemerella > Riemerella anatipestifer. Next base: position 906,895 of record NC_017045.1, read on the forward strand.
GTAAAAGAAAAAACTAGTAAGGAAAAACTTAAGATTAGGCGTTTTAAATAATTGTGTCCCAACTTTATGCAGTTCTCTAAAACTCTCTTTTACAATCTCTATATAGAATATGATATTACTTTTAAAAACCACCCAGAAACCACCTTGTTCTTTATGGCTTTTAAAAACATTCTTTAAATTTAGAAGTACCAAATCTTTAGGCAGTTGTTCTTTAACATTCCCAAACTTCGGCAAATGCTTAAATGTATAATATGAAAAACCAAACCACCACGCTCCTGTAAGTAAGAAACTTACACGTGTCATTATAAGAGCTTGTTTAGGTGTTTCAGCAAGAACTTGAATGAGTAGTAAGCATATAATCACTAATATTACAGAACCAATATAACCATATACATAACCTCTTGCAGAAAGTGCGTCTTGCTTATCTGGTGTGGCAATATCTGGCAGAAATGAGTTATAAAAAACTAAACTCCCCCAAAATCCTACACTAGCAGTAATGCTAAAAAGAAGTCCTAAGAATACCGTATGCATATTAACGAACATCGCTAAGCCCATACACGAAGTTGCTCCTAGATAGCAAAAAAACTGTAAAAAAGATTTTTTATTACCAATAGTATCCGCCAAAGAGGACAATATAGGCGATAAGAAAACCACGATAAGAAAGGAAATGGTAAGCGAATATCCATAAATAGCATCTGGGTGATAATTTTCCCCAAATATTTTAATACTATTTCTTACAGGTACTTTTACCCATTGTCCTGTTTCGTTGATATATTCATTTTTTTCGTAGGCTGTGGTAATAATACTATAATAAATCGGAAAAATAGTAGAAGTAATCACTAAAGAATATACAGAGTTAGCCCAGTCGTACACCGCCCAAGCCCTCATTACTTTAGGATTATTTTTAATATTTTTACTAGGGTGATTTTCCTTTATGTTTGACATACTATAACTAAATTTAATCTCGCAAAAATAACAAAACCATTAAGAACTTAGATATAAATCGTATGATTTATTCTTAATGGTTTTTTATAATTAATTTGAACAATAGCAAATACTAGCAATTCTCTATCACTAAGGCAGAAGCACCACCACCTCCGTTACAAATAGCAGCCGCTCCTATTTTACCATTATTCTGTTTAAGTACATTGATAAGTGTAACCAAAATTCTAGAACCCGAACTTCCTAGAGGGTGTCCTAATGCCACTGCTCCCCCATTTACATTAACCTTAGATTCGTCTAAACCAAGAATTTTATTATTTGCCAAACCTACCACAGAAAACGCTTCGTTGAATTCAAAAAAATCTACCTCCGACAGACTAACCTCTGCTTTATCTAAGGCTTTTGGTAAGGCTTTAGCTGGTGCTGTTGTAAACCATTCTGGCTCTTGTGCTGCATCTGCATAACCTATAATTTTAGCCAAAGGTTTTAATCCTAGTTCTTCCATTTTTTCTTTAGACATCAAAATAAGAGCAGAAGCACCATCATTAAGTGTAGAAGCGTTAGCCGCTGTTACAGTACCATTTTCTCTTTGGAATACTGTTGGTAAGGTAGGTATCCTATCAAAGTTCACATTTTTATATTCTTCGTCTTCGGTAAAAAGAATTGGTTCTCCCTTCCTTTGTGGAATTTCCACTGGTACTATTTCATCTGAGAACTTACCTTCTTTCCAAGCACTGGCTGCTCGTTGGTAAGATTGTACCGCAAATTTATCTTGAGCTTCCCTAGAAAAACCGTACTCCGAAGCACATTTCTCGGCACATACGCCCATATGCACTTTGTTATATACATCGGTAAGACCGTCTAAAACCATTCCGTCCTGCATTTTTACATCACCTAACTTTACGGCTTGTCTAGCATTATAATAGTGAGGCACCAAACTCATATTCTCCATACCTCCTGCTACGACCACATCAGCATCTCCTGCTTTTATCGCTTGTGTTGCCATCATCACGGCTTTCATACCAGAAGCACAAACTTTATTGATAGTAGTACACGGGGTTTCTTTAGAAAGCCCTGCTCCCAAAGCCGCTTGCCTAGCGGGTGCTTGTCCCTCTCCCGCTTGCAATACATTCCCCATATAAACTTCCTGAACTTCTTTAGGGTCTAGATTTATTTTAGCTAAAGCTCCCTTAATAGCTGTTGCTCCCAATTGTGGTGCTGGTACATTAGATAACGAACCTAAAAAACTTCCCATCGGTGTTCTTACTGCCGATACTATAAATACTTCTTTCATTTTATTTCATATTAAAATTTACTTTGCCAAAGTACGAAAAAAAATATAGCCCTAAAAGTAAATACCATTAAAATTAGTATTTTGAATGTTTGAATAGAGGTATATAAGGTTCTATAACAAATATTATTGTATTAATTTTTTGGTTACAAACTATACATTCGCATATATTGAACGCTGCTACATCTCATTATTATCCATGATATATTGTCCTAGTTGACCTAAAAATTACACAATGAAAAAAATTCAGTTACCTACAAAAACCTTTGAATACACACCACACTCTAGAAATTCTTATTTTTTTTAGATAAAAAAAACCTCCTAACGATAGTTTAGGAGGCTATTGGGTTAAAATAATTTCAAAATAATTCCTTTTATAAAGGCTTCACCAAATCCAAAAACCAATCTTTAACAGCTCCTTCTAAATAAGAGCCTAGCTTTTCTTCGCAAGTTTTATGATAGGTATTCAACCAATTTTTCTCTTCCTCGGTAAGTAGTTCTACATTGATAACTTCTCTAAAAAACGGACAAAGTGTGAGAGTTTCAAATCCGTAGAATACGCCATAAGGCGTTGTCTCCAACTCTTTTACCGCTACTAAATTTTCGTGTCTAATACCATACTCGTTTTCTACATAAAAACCTGGCTCGTTAGAACAAACCATACCAGGAAGTAGCTCTTGTGGGTTCATATCCTTTCTAATATTCTGAGGTCCTTCGTGTACATTCATAAAGCTCCCCACACCATGCCCCGTCCCGTGAGCATAATCTTTACCTTTTTGCCAAAGTGGCAACCTCGCAATAGTATCTAAATGGAAACCTCTAGTTCCTTTCGGAAACTTGGCTATACTCAAATCTATCATTCCCTTGAGTGCCAAAGTACAATCATCTATAAAAGATTGAGATACCGCTCCTAACGCTAATGTTCTCGTAATATCAGTAGTACCTTCTAAATATTGCCCTCCAGAATCAATTAAAATACTTCCTTCATTGGTAACTTCTTTACTTCCTTCTGCTTTTGCAGAGTAATGCACTATCGCTCCATTACCCTTATAGCCTATAATACTTCCAAAACTTTCGCCCACAAAATTTTCTCCTTCGGCACGAAACGCTCTTAACTTCTTCCCTATGGAATATTCCGTCATAGGTTCTTTACCTACATTATGTTTCAGCCAGTATAGAAATTTAACCATCGCCACTCCATCTCTCACCATTACCGTTCTAAAACCTTCTAATTCCGTACTGTTTTTAACCGCTTTCATTAGATTAGCAGGTACATGAGCTACAACAAAACTATTTCCTTCCAAAGCATTATATATGGCTTGATTAGCATTAGGAGACACCAATATTTTCTCGTTTTTTAATTGCGATAAATAATCAAAGAAAGATTCGTAAGGCATTAGTTTCACCCCTGAAACTTCCATTTGTTCTTTAGCTTCGTCATTAAGTTTTTCCAAATCAACAAAAAGAACCGCTTCCGCTTCGCCAATCACTAAATAGCTTAAAAAAACAGGATTACAATCCACATCGCTACCTCGCAAATTAAGCGTCCAAGCCACATCGTCTAAACTAGACATAATATGCACAGAAGCCTCCTTTTCTTTCATTTTTTGTCTAATGGCAGCCACCTTATCCTGCACAGATTGCCCTGCCCATTTTAAAGGGTGAACAAAGACTTCGTTTTTTGAAGGCACCCCTCTATCCGTCCATATTTCCTCTAATAAAGGCTGATTGACCAAAGAAATATGCTGCTGTTCTAATTTATTTTCTAAATCCACCCAATTCGCATGAGCCGTAGCCAAAGCATTCACTGCCACTTTTCCATTCTGTGGAATTTGCGATGCTATCCAATCTATATAGTTTGGAGTACCTTCCACTCCTTCTTTCATTAGTTCTATCCCAGACCCCGCCAACTCTTGCGGAGCTTGTACGAAGTAACGCCCATCAGTCCAAAGCGCCGCTTTAGATTTAGTAACCACCACAAAACCTGCCGAACCTGTAAACCCTGTAAGCCAAACTCTCTCTTGCCATTCTTCGGGCAGATACTCACTCATATGTGGGTCTGCCGAGTACACCACGAATGCATCTATATTATATTCTTCCATTTTAGAGCGTAACGCTCCTAATTTTTCTGTAACTGTCATAACACTTCTGAAATTTTGAGGTAAAGTTAAGAAAATCTTTTCTTAAATAAAGATTAAGACCTCTTCCATTTGAGATAACAAATACTACTAGTAAAAAAAAGAAAACTACCAATAAAATAATGACACCTACCTAGAAGACACCCACCACTACCAACAAAACAAAGAAAACTACCAATAAAATAACGACACCTACCTAGAAGATACCCACCACTACCGACAAAACAAAGAAAACTACCAATAGAATAACAACACCTACCTAGAAGACACCCACCACTACTAACAAAACAAAGAAAACTACCAATAAAATAACGACACCTACCTAGAAGACAATCAACATTTCTTAATTATTTTTAACTAAACTTTGGTTATTTAGAGTAGCATTACTTCCAAAATAGAATCAAAATTGGTAGTTTATTTTAATTATAGTAACTTTGTGGAAAATCGTTTTCAACATAAAAAATATATTACAATGTCAAAAGCTATTTCGCAAGTACCATTTGCAACCAACGAGCCCGTAAGAGCTTACGCTCCAGGGTCTGACGAAGTAAACTCTCTAATTGCCACTTATAAGAAAATGTGGGCAGAGAAAGTGGAAGTCCCAATGATTATCAACGGAAAAGAGGTGAAAACAGACCATAAGGTAGAAATGTTTTCTCCACAAGACCACCAGCATAGTTTAGGTTTCTACTACCAGGGAGATATGAAAACCGTAGATGAGGCTATAGAAACCGCTCTTGCTGCTAAAGAAAAGTGGAACGCACTAGGTTGGGAGCAAAGAGCCTCTATTTTCTTAAAGGCTGCAGACCTCATCGCTGGTCCTTACAGAGATAAACTGAATGCGGCTACAATGATTGCCCAGTCTAAAAATGTACATCAGGCAGAAATAGACTCTGCGTGTGAATTTATAGACTTTTTAAGATTTAATGTAGAGTTTATGACAGAACTTTACTCCGAACAACCTGTTTCTGATAATGGGATTTGGAACCGTTCAGAGTACCGTCCGTTAGAAGGGTTCTGCTTTGCCGTAACGCCATTCAACTTTACTGCTATTTCTGGTAACCTACCTACTTGTATGGCAATGCTAGGAAATGTAGTAGTATGGAAACCTTCGGACAAACAAATCTACTCTGCAAAAGTAATTATGGAGGTACTAAAAGAGGCTGGTTTACCAGACGGTGTTATCAATATGATTTTCACTGACGGAAAAGAAACAGCAGAAAAAGTATTAGCACACCCTGATTTTGCAGGTCTCCACTTCACAGGTTCTACTAAAGTATTCCAAGGTATGTGGAAACTGATTGGAGACAATATCCACAACTATAAATCTTACCCAAGAATTGTTGGAGAAACAGGAGGTAAAGATTTCGTAATTGCTCACCCATCTGCTAATGTAGAAGCCGTAGCCACTGCCCTAGTAAGAGGTGCTTTTGAATATCAAGGACAAAAATGTTCGGCAGCCTCTCGTGCTTACATTCCTAAATCTATCTGGAATGATGTAAAAGCGGTAATGGAAGCTCAACTTAGCACTGTAAAGGTAGGTTCTCCAGAAGACCCATCTAACTTTGTAAACGCCGTAATAGACAAAAACTCATTTGAAAAATGCAAAGGCTACATTGAAAGAGCAAACCAAGCTAATGATGCTGAGGTTGTCTTAGGTGGTAAAACTGATGACAGCAAAGGTTGGTTTGTTCACCCAACTGTAATTCTTACTACCAACCCTAAATATGAAAGTATGGTAGAAGAAATCTTCGGACCTATCCTTACCGTTTATGTTTACGAAGATGCAGATTGGGCTGAAACTCTTAAATTAGTAGATAGCACTTCTCCTTATTCATTAACGGGAGCTATCTTCTCACAATGTCGTTATGCGATAGACGAGGCTTATAAAGCATTAGAAAACGCTGCTGGTAACTTCTATATCAACGACAAGCCTACAGGAGCCGTAGTGGGACAACAGCCATTCGGTGGTGGTAGAGCTTCAGGAACTAACGATAAAGCTGGTTCTAAAATGAATCTACTCCGTTGGGTTTCTGCAAGAAGTGTTAAAGAAACTTTTGTTTCTCCTAAAGATTACAAATATCCTTATTTGGGATAATATACCTTAACACATAAGCCTAAAACAAAAGCTGCTCTCTATGGGGCAGCTTTTATTATTTTATTTCTTCAATCTGAATTTAATGTAAGTAATTGTTTTACCTTTTGATGAAAACAATTCTTCATAATAAGTTCTTATGTCTCTCAATAGTGGTGTTTCAGGGTCGTATTCTGGAGCTCCGTAAATATCGTGATGAGCTGATATTATCTCGTGCCCTAGACCTTGCAACAAACCTAAAGTATAACCGTGTAGAAACTCAGAATCTGTTTTTAAATGAATCACGCCATCTTTTTTGAGTATTTTATGGTATCTGTCCAAAAATTCAGGATTAGTGAGCCTATGTTTAGTTCTACGATATTTTATTTGAGGGTCTGGAAAGGTAATCCAAATTTCGTCTATTTCATCTGTAGTGAAAAAGCGGTCAATAAGTTCAATCTGGGTTCTTAAAAAAACAACATTATCTAACCCTTTAGCCAAAGCTGCCTTAGCACCAAACCAAAACCTCGCTCCTTTAATATCTACCCCTATAAAATTTTTATTTGGAAATGCTTCTGCCAAGCCTACACTATACTCACCCTTCCCACAGCCTAACTCCAACACTATAGGATTATCATTTTTAAAAACTTTTTCTCGCCACTGTCCTGCCAAAGGATAACCTTCTAAAGCCTCCTCTCTTGTTGGCTGAAATACATTCTTAAGTATTTTATTCTCGGCAAAGCGTCCTAATTTATTTTTTCCCACAACTTATTTTTTAACGAATACAAAAATACAATTTTAAAGTCTATTTAACGACTTCCATTATGGTGGTATTTTTCATTCTCTTTTGGAATATTGGCAAGTATTTTTCAAAATAGACTTTAACTCCTTCGTACTTATTGTTTTGTACTAAAGCAAAAACACTCTCCTCCGAAGAATATACAAATTGTAGAAAATCATCTATCATATGTTTAGGAATTTTCATAGAAACAAAATAATCGTCCCCATAATAATTTCTGATAGCCGCCGTAGTTTTCATCATTTTTTCGTAGGCATATAAGCGGCGTTTTCTTTTTCTATCTCCCGAAATCACATCATAAATAGCATCTACACTAATAACCACCCCACCCCCTAAACCACCTCCTACAAATGCAATAGGTGGAGCCTCTGGTGGTGTTCCGTCTCCTTTAGATTCTGGAAGTCCTATGATTTGCTTGAGAGCCAACGGTGACTTTTTATCATCTAGTGCTATAACATCGTTTTTCAGAATACCACTAGGCTTAAATTTAGACAATTTAACTTCAGGAATTACATTATACGCCATTTTCAGCTCCACAATATTATTGTAGGTTACTAGATGTTTTTCGGTAATAGTGATATCTGTTCTATCCGTAGTAATAGAGGTAAACCTAATGACATCGCCTTTGGAAGCCGCTATTTTAAAAGCACCTTTGTAATCACACAGTACTGTCTTTCTAGTTTCCAAGTTGGTAACATAGATTGGAGTTAAATAAACCTCCGAGTGGTCTTCCACAAGAACTTCTCCCACAAAAAATTGAGACTTGACACACACGCTCACCAACAAGAGTAAAAATAATAAACTTCGATACATCAACTAAAATAATATCGGCAAAATTAAGCGTTACCCTCTAAAGCACGAGTTAATTTTTTACTAAAAATGAAAGCTAAACTTCTAAATTCTTGTTAATTTCCACCTTTAAAATTTGTGTTAATAGTTCAGATTTGTTAATAATCATAAAATGACCTCCATTATTCACTTTTATTGGGCTATCAATATTTCTATAAGGTAGGATTCGGTCTTTTGTTCCGTGAATATGTATCGTATTATCCCCTACTTGAACATTCCTCCAATGTAAAATTTCTCTAATCGCCCATTTTAAAAATTTAGGATTTGTATCTTTTATAATTTCAGAAAGCAAAATCTTATCAGAATTATTCTCTACACCAAAAACCCAATATAGCAATACATTTGGATACCTCAAGAACCTTTCAGAAATTAACCTATCAATTTTAAGTTTCCCAAACCATCTATATAATTTTGGAATTTCAAACTTTGTTTTTGCCGATGCAATCAAAATAACTTTTTCTATTGCAATATGTTTAGCCACTTCTGTTGCTACAATTCCGCCGAATGAAAGTCCAATCAAAACTGGTTTTTCTGTAATAATTTTCTCTGAAATCCTAAATGCATAATCTTCAAGGCTTTCTCTATCCTTTGGTTCAATCCAATCTATAAACTCATAATCGTAATTTGAAAAATCAATTTTTTCAAACGCTCTTTTATCCGCTCCAAGCCCACTAAAAATATAAATTTTACTCATAATTTATGTTTTGTAAATTTAAGAGCACCCTCTCCTTTAGCCTTTACATTACAATCGCTTCCTCAACTCCACACGATTGACTTTGCCATTTGGAGTTCTAGGAATTTCATCTAAAAAAACAATCTCTTTTGGTGCGTGGTAGGGCTTATCATACGCTATCTCGCCAAGTAATTTTTGAGTTTCTTGTGATGCTTTTCCTTCTATTACCAATACTAATTTTTCGCCTAAAATAGCATCAGAAACACTAGTAAATACCAACTCATTCGGGATTATTTTCTTTAATTTATCCTCTAATTGCTCTGGGATTATCTTCACTCCACCAGAGTTGATAACATTATCCACTCTACCCAAAAAGCTAAAAACTCCTCCCTCTTTTAATTCTACCAAATCATTAGTAGTGAGCTTTTCCGAAGTAAGAAGAGGCGCCTCAATACAGAGGCAACCTCGTTCATCTTGAGTTAAAAATATATTTTGCAAAGGTTTAAAATCGAGTTCCTCATTTGGCGTTATCTGTTTTAACGCAATGTGAGAAAGCGTTTCGCTCATTCCGTAAGTTTCATAGATGTGAGATGTAACACCTTTTAGCTTTGCTTTAAGAGACTCCGAAACAGCCGCACCACCAATGATTAGTTTTTTAATTAAATCTACCCTTCCCAAAGAATACTCCACTTGGAGTGGCGTCATCGCACAGAAATCAACTTCTTCGTCTAAATCTTCTAAAGGATTGATGGAAGGCGTTTTTATCAACAACTTCAAACCACGTTCCATAGCCCTTACCAACATCATTTTGCCTGATATGTATTCCACAGGTAAACAGAGTAATGCCTTATTTGACCTATTCAAACCTAAAAAATCACAGGTCATATTCGCAGATGCCTTCATTCTTTCCTTTTCTACCTCAAATACTTTAGGCACACCCGTAGAACCTGATGTTTTTACCGAAACGCAAGGCTTCTCCGAATACCAATCTTCTAAAAAATTCAGAACTTGATATTCAAAATCGGTATTAGATTGAAGCTGTTTTAAATCTACCTCTTTAGAAAAGTCAATCAACATCATAGGAGTACTTATAATTTACCTCAAAAATAAACTATAAATATCAAATGCTAAAATCCCCTCTAGAATTAAAGATTAAAATTGATGTAAACGGAATGTCTCGCGTTTATCCTAACGGAATTAATGGCTATTTCGGAACGCAAAGGCAATTGGCTTTCCAAGCCTATATTAAACTTACGAAAAGAAAACTCCGCTCCCAATTTACTCAACACCAGATAACCGCCCGTGTGAGGCACTTTTTCTCCCACCTGTACATTTTGGAAATACTTTTCCGTAGAAATTCCCAATCTAGGAGACAGTCTAAAACTATCAAAATCTTTGATATAATACCCTGTAACAGAAGTATTCCATTGGTCTCCAAAGCGATAATAATACTTATTTTGATTTTTAAAAATATAATCGGTGGAAAGTGCTACAGCCCATTGTCCTTTCATATAAGTATAATTAACAATGGCAGAATAGTCCCAACTCCCCGTTCCTCTCTGAAAACTCGGATTATAGGAGTTAGCCGTTTTCTCATCAAATTTAGCTAATGGTACTTTAACCCCAACTCCAAAATTAAGCCTATGCGAATCTTGTTTATCCAAATTAAGTTTATAAATAATAGATGCCGACGCATCTCCCACACCACTTAATTCTTGTTTGGTATCTGCTGTATATCTGCTATGAAAATGAAATGGCAAATTGGCATAAACATCTACATTTTTATGGAGTGGAATACGCCCCCAGATTTGTACCGTGTTGTAATGTTCTGGAACGGAAAAATGAGCGTCTAAAATATTACTTTTAGATTCATACGATTGGTAAAGATATTTAATCCCAATAAACTGAGGATTGAGTATGCTTTCAAAACCAGAAGCGGCATTACCTACCGCACAACCACACGCATCGCAATCTTCCTCTAACCACCTTAGAGATTGGATAGGAAAATTTGTTGGTTTAACACTAATACTATCTTTAGCCTGTAAAATCAATAGACTAAATAAATTAAAAATTAAAATTATCTGTTTCATCATCTATTCTGAAAATGCTGGGTTAGTAATAAATTGAGTATCACTTAAAGTTTTTAAAAATGAAATAAGGTCATATTTTTCTTGCTCTGTTAAAGGAATTCCTACTCTACCTTTAACCTTTCTAAATTCAGGGTCTAAGTTAGGATTATCTATAACTCCCGAATCGTAAAAATCAAGCAATGCCTTTAAGGTATAAAATCTACCATCGTGAGTATAAGGAGCGGTATATTCCACATTTCTAAGGCTAGGAACTCTAAACTTCAAAAAATCAGAATCTTTACCTGTTACTCTTTTTCTACCTTCATCTTTTAATATCGGATTATAAGGCAGCCCTGTATTTCTGTAGCTTTGGTCTGTAAACAAATCCGTGGAATGACATGCCGTACATTTTTGCTTAAAAATAGTATAACCTCTCGCCTCCTCCTCTGTAAATTTTTCTCCTTCATTCCTTACCACTTTATCGTACTTACTGTTAGCCGAAATCATTATAGACATAAACTGTGTGAGAGATTTCAAAATTCTTTCAGCCGTAACTTTGTCATCGCCATACACAATGGTAAAAAGTCTTTTATAATCTTTATCGTCTTTAATCTTTTGTGTAATATTTTCTATGGTTTCGTCCATTTCTTCGTGTGCCGAAATAGGAATAATGGGTTGCATCTCTAAATCGGTTACAGAACCGTCCCACATATATTTATCCAAAAAAATCATATTTTGAATTGGCAAAGCGTTCCTAAAACCCTCTCTACCTTCTACTCCGTGGCTTACCGTATGCCCATGATGTGTAAAGGCATCTTCTTGAATATGGCAAAAAGCACACGCTACAGCATTATCTTTGGCTAATCTTCCGTCATAAAATAGCTTTTTCCCTAACTGAACGCCATATTCCGTAGGTTTATTAGCCTGTAAATTGTACTTCACTTCTGGAAAATTAGATGGTATTCCAAATGCGTAAGGTTGGTCTATAGGATACTGAACTTCCGCCTCATCGCTCCGACAAGAAAGCACAGAAACAAGAACCACCAGCCCTGTGATAATATAGCTTTTCATTTTTCCGTAATTTATTTAAACCCTACCCAAAGACTTAACTTCAGGTAGAGTTTATAATTAAAAATAATTTATTGGAAATAGTAGCCTAGTTATTATGAACATGGTCCACACTAAACATAAGCGAAAGATTTTCCGCTGTTTCCTTTACCACAGACTTACTAGGGTGCATCGCCTGTGCATTATCATCTGATAAAACCACTTTATTCTTACCACTTAAGAATTGGTTAATATCCGCCATAATGTGTATTTGAGGAGCAATTACTTTTCTTACCTTAGCCACTTGTGGCAAGTCTAATGTGATAACTTTATAAACATCAGGAGTTTTGCTCTGCTGCGGATTCCCTATGTTACCTATATGTATTTTGAAGTTTTTGTCTAAAGCGTCAGAATAAGTTCCTTCAAAATTCACAAATTTATAGCCACTTGCCCAGCTCCAGTTCATACCATTCGTCTTAGCTTTATCCCAAAACAAAGCCTGTTTTTCTTGCCCTAAAACAAATGCGTCAGGAGAAATACCTAGCCCAAACTTAACTTGCTTATAATCTCCAGCTGGAATTTCCTCTAACACAAAATTATGTGTTATAGCTTCCTCCGACTGGTCCACGATATAAGCCCCTTTGTCTGGATTTTGGTAATGATATTTAACCTCTCCACCATCGGATTTTACTAGAATAACATCACTCACTATATATTTTAAAGTACTAAACTTATGTTTCTGAGATGATGACGAAGTATAAACTCCAGAAAGCTCATACATTGCCTGTCCGTTAAAGAAGTTTTCAAATTTTAATGTTACAGAATTTTTATCATTAGCGTCTATTGTTGGTTCTTCATCTCTGTTACAAGATACTACCAAACTTAAAATAATTGCGACATAAGCAAATACGATATATTTTTTCATAATTTTTCTATTTAGTTAAATTGATTAGATAGAACACCTGCATAAAAAGTATTCATAATTAGTTCCGAATAGATGACAATTATTATCATATCCGAAACAATACATACCACCAATCCTTTATCAAAACAAAGGAAACAATGATAGCATAAAAATAAAATGATTAAACAGCTAACGAAATAGGAGGACGAAACGATTGGTCAAAAACATCTCTTAGAACAAAGAAGTCTTTGGATATAATCTTGCGTTCAGAATTTTCGTAGAAAACCTCATCAAAGGTAGGCAACCCATTATCCAAAAGTACAAAAACAACCGTTTCATATAAAGATAGACCTACCAAAACGTCGTCTTGTTGGTTGTCTTTCAGTTCTTTTTCTAAGTAACATTTACCATGACAGCTCATCTGAGGCTTATCTTTGTTAATACAATAATTTGCCTCTATAAAGCTTTGGTTTAGCTTAAAATGAACCACAACTATACTCTGCTGGAGAGAAACCAGCATTATAATCGCTAACATTATATAAGCTAAAACCTTTTTCACGAGTACAAAACTAATATTTTTTATAATACCAATTGCCAATATGGATAAAAATCATAGTACAGTTATTTTCCTTATTTTTGCCGTTCGTTAAATTGTTAATCATTTAAAAATTAGACATTGTGCTTTCAGTTCAGAGTTTAGGATTGCATCATTCGGGGAATTACCTGTTCCGTGATGTTAATTTCACTATAAAAAAAGAAGATAAAATAGGTTTAGTTGGGAAGAATGGAGCTGGCAAATCTACACTCCTCAAAATGCTTTCGGGCGAAATAAGTTTCTACGAAGGCGAAGTAATCCCAGAAGGTAACATCAGCATAGGTTTCTTAAAGCAAGATTTAGATTTTGTAAAAGGTAGAACCGTTTGGGACGAAACGATGCAAGCCTTTGAACAAATCAACGCGATGAAAGCAGAGCTAGACGATGTTAATCACCAACTAGCCACTAGAACCGACTACGAAAACGATGCCTACCATCAGCTCATTCATCGTATGACGGAGCTTAACGACTTGCTTCATCATCACGATGCTTACAACCTAGAGGGCGATATGGAAAAAATACTTTTGGGACTAGGTTTTAAAGCGGACGACTTCCAAAAGATAACCGATGAGTTTTCTGGCGGCTGGCGTATGAGGATAGAACTCGCCAAACTACTCCTCCAAAAGAATGACCTTATGCTACTGGACGAGCCTACCAACCACTTAGATATGGAGTCCATCATTTGGTTAGAAAACTTCCTAAAAGATTACCCTGGGGCTATTGTACTGGTGAGCCACGACAAGCAATTTATGACTTCGGTATGCAACCGAACTTTTGACATCAATAATAAAAAGGTAGATGACTACAAAGCCAACTATACCAAATACCTAGAGCTCCGCAAGGAACGAAGAGAGAAACTAGAACAAGCTAAAAAGAACCAAGATGCCGAAATCAAGCAAATGGAAGACAACATCAACCGATTTCGTGCTAGTGCTACCAAAGCCTCTTTCGCTCAATCCTTGATTAAAAAATTAGAAAAAATAGAACGCATAGAAATAGATAACGAAGATGTTTCTAAGTTCAACATCAGATTTGTACAGAGTATCGTTCCTGGGAAAGTAATCTTTGAAGCTGAAAATTTAGGAAAAGCCTACGGCACAAAACAGGTTTTTGATGGTGTGGACTTTTTCGTTCAAAGAGGCGAAAAAATAGCCTTACTCGGACAAAACGGTCAAGGTAAAACCACCCTTGCCAAAATACTCGCAGGAGAGATTAAAGATTATTCGGGAAGTTGGAATTTAGGACACAATGTAAACATCGGCTACTTTGCCCAAAATCAAGAGGAGGTACTTACTCCAAACAAAACCGTACTAGAAGAAGCCGAAGAAGCCGCCACCGAAGAAACCAGACCTAGAGTAAGAGACCTTTTAGGAAGTTTTCTCTTCCAAGGCGATGCCGTAAACAAGAAAACTAAAGTACTTTCTGGAGGCGAAAGAAATAGATTAGCATTATGTAAGTTGTTGTTGCGTCCGTTCAATACTTTGATTATGGACGAACCTACCAACCACCTAGACATACAGTCCAAGGAAATTATAAAACTCGCTTTACAGAATTTTGAAGGTACACTTATCGTTATTTCTCACGACAGAGAGTTCTTGCAAGGGCTTTGCGATAAGATTTTTGAGTTTAGAGATGGTAAGATGAAGGAGTTTTTAGGTAACATAGATGAATACCTAGAATACCGACAAAAGGAAAGCATTAGAGAAATATCCGTAGAGAAATCTAAACTAGAGGAAAAAGCCAAAACACCTCCTCCAAAAGCGGAGCCTGTAGTGGTGGAGAAACCTCAGTTTATTTCTAGAGAGCAAAAGAATCTACAAAACAAAATAAAGAAGCTAGAGGAGAAAATAGCCGACTACGAAACTGAAATAGCAACTCTAGAGGATATATTTGCAAAGACTAATCCTACGGAACAGGAACTAGAAAAATACCAAACCTTACAAAAGGAACTAGAAGCTATTATGTCTGAATGGGAAAGCCTATCGGAGCAATTAGACGCTTATTAATAAATAACATTCCCTTTTTCACAGCAAGAGCCTCCTTCATTAAAAAATAAAACCTCTATCCCTAATACATAAAAAAACAAATAGCCGTATCTTAATAGATACAGCTATTTGTTTTTGGTATAAAAGATACTACATATAATTCTCTATAGGTGCACAAGTACACACTAAGTTTCTGTCTCCATAAGCCTCATCTACTCTAGATACAGATGCAAAGAATTTATGCTCTCGTACCCAATCTAAAGGATAAGCCGCCTTCTCTCTAGAGTAAGGTTTATCCCAAGAGTCAGAAAGTACCACTTGCTCTGTGTGTGGTGCATTTTTAAGCACATTATTTTGAGCATCAGCTTGTCCGTTAGCTATTTCTTCTATCTCTTTCTTAATAGAAATAAGAGCTTCTGCAAAACGGTCTAGTTCAGCCTTACTTTCAGATTCGGTTGGCTCTATCATTAGCGTACCTGCCACAGGGAAACTCACTGTAGGTGCATGGAAACCGTAGTCCATCAATCGTTTAGCAACATCGGCTACCTCTATACCTAGTGTCTTAAACTGGCGGAAGTCCACAATACACTCGTGTGCCACTCTGCCCTGAGCATTAGTATAAAGAATAGGGAAATGTTCCTTTAGAACATCTTTTAGATAATTGGCATTAAGTATGGCATGTTCCGTAGCCTTTTTAAGACCTTGAGCTCCTAACATCTTGATATAAGCATAAGAGATATTAAGCACTAATGACGACCCATAAGGTGCAGAAGAAATTGCCTGAATTGCCTGTGAACCACCTACCCCGATATTAGGATTAGACGGTAAAAACGGAACTAAATGCTCTGCCACACAGATAGGTCCTACCCCTGGACCACCTCCACCGTGAGGGATTGCAAATGTTTTATGAAGGTTAAGGTGGCACACATCTGCCCCAATAAGCCCTGGACTTGTAAAGCCTACTTGAGCGTTCATATTTGCACCGTCCATATAAACTTGTCCGCCGTATTGGTGTACTAAACTGGTAATTTGTCTGATATTAGCGTCAAAGAAACCGTAAGTAGAAGGATAGGTAATCATTACCGCAGAAAGGTTTTCGCCGTGTTCTTCTGCTTTGGCTTTAAAGTCTTCAAAATCTATTTCTCCGCTTTCTAGATTTTTCACTACAACCACTTTCATACCCGCCATTACTGCCGATGCTGGGTTAGTACCGTGAGCAGACTGAGGAATTAACACGATATTTCTATGCCCCTCTCCTCTAGATTTATGATATTCACGAATGACCATAAGCCCCGCATACTCGCCTTGAGCTCCAGAGTTAGGCTGTAAAGAAGTTCCTGCAAAACCTGTAATTTCTGCTAAATCTTTTTCTAATTCTTTAATCAATAACTGATAACCACCTGCTTGTTCTGTAGGTACAAATGGATGAACACTACCCCACTCTGCCCAAGATAATGGCAACATTTCAGTAGCAGCATTCAGTTTCATTGTACAAGACCCTAGCGAAATCATAGAGTGAGTTAGAGATAAATCCTTTCTCTCTAATCTCTTGATATAACGCATCAGCTCTGTTTCCGTATGGTACTTATTAAAGACTTCATCTTTCAATATTTCGTCTGTTCTTAATAAGTCTTTAGGTAAAGTACATTCTTCTTTTATATTGATTTTGAAACTTTGCTTCGCTTTAAAATTCGCAAAAGCATCTAATAATTTTTGTAACTTATCTTCAGTACAAGCCTCATTGAGTGCTATACTTACGATACCTTCGGTAAAGTAATTCAGGTTGATACTCTGCCCTCTCATTAGCATCATTAAGTTGAGTTTTTCTTCCTCTGACAATGCTATTTTAACAGTATCAAAACTTGCTTCTTCTACCACTTGATAACCTAATATTTTTAAAGACTCCGCAAGTGCATTCGCTTTATAGTGAATTTGGTCTGCAATAAACTCTAGACCTTTAGGTCCGTGATACACACAGTACATTCCTGCCATTACCGCCAAAAGAACCTGTGCTGTACAGATGTTAGAAGTCGCTTTTTCTCTTTTGATATGTTGTTCTCTAGTCTGTAACGCCATTCTTAACGCTCTCTTACCGTACATATCTTGAGAAACCCCTATAATTCTACCAGGTATATCTCTCTTGTAAGATTCTTGACAAGCAAAAAATGCTGCGTGTGGACCACCATATCCCATAGGAATACCAAATCTCTGTGTAGTACCTACCGCACAATCCGCCCCCATAGAGGCAGGAGATTTCAGCTTAACCAATGCCATTGGGTCACAAGCCACCGCTACTTGTAGATTGTTTTCTTTATATTTGGCAATAGACTCTGTATAGTCTAATACCACTCCGTTTTTACCTGGATACTGAAGTAGCACACCAAAAAAGCCTTCGTTTAGATTTTCTTTCTCGTGGCAACCTACTACGATTTCTATCCCTAGTCCATCTGCTTTAGTTTGAAGTACAGCTATCGTCTGTGGCAACACCAACTCTGACACAAAAAAACGATTAGCTTCTGCTTTTTTCTGCTCTCTAGTTCGGTTTTCAAAGAACATATGCATAGCCTCTGCCGCTGCTGTACCTTCATCTAATAAAGAGGCATTAGATAAAGGAAAGCCCGTTAATGAAGACACCACTGTTTGGAAGTTAAGTAGTGCTTCTAGCCTACCTTGTGCTATCTCTGCCTGATATGGAGTATAAGCCGTGTACCAACTAGGATTTTCTAAAATATTTCTCTGAATTACCGACGGTAATATTACATTGTGATAACCAAACCCAATGTAATTATCAAAAAGATAATTTTTAGAAGCTAACTCCTTAGAATGAGAAAGCATTTCGTACTCCGATAGGGGTTCTGAAATGCTTAAATCTTTATCCGCTCTAATATCTGCTGGTATGGTTTGAGAAATGAGCTCCTCTATTGAAGATACTCCTATCTTAGAAAGCATCGCCTGTGTGTCTTGCTCGTTAAGACTAATGTGACGATTAACAAAGGCTTGTGTATTCATAAATTTTCTATTGTTTTTTTATTAGATTACAGAGCGTAAATTTATTACTTTTTGGTTTTCTATACAAAGATTTTGTGTGCTTATGTACCAATATTTTGTATTTGCACCGTGCTAATAGCCCCTATAGAAGCGGATACCCCACAGCGAATAGGCGCGGAGCGAAGCGGAGCCTCTGAGCGAGGAGTATGAGCGGATAGCGGGAAATAGCTCCTAAATAAAATCTGATAAATATCAGCTAATTGATGAGTTTATTTTTATTTGTATTTAATCTAAATTATATTATATTTGCAACATGAATACAGCAGTAATTCCTTTTAAAGTACCTGTGCTTACGCCTGCGTTTTCGGCTGAACAAGAGATGTTTTGCAGCAAAAAGAAATGTTGTAAAAAGTTTAAAAAGGGTAAAAGGTGCAAAAAATGCCCTGGCAGATTGAAAATGGCTTAACGAAAAAGCCAAAATAAAAGTAGTATCACCAACAATAGAGCTAGAATATACGGAAGTTTACTAGGTCGGTTAGCAATATTAGATTGTTGTTTTGTATTGGTAAAATGAGTTTCAAAGAGAGGTGTTTCTACCTCTTGTATTTCTTTTATAGTAATGCCTTTGGCAACGGTTTTTTGCAATAGTGTATTGGTAGCGTTCAGTAAAATTTTACACTCTCCGTTGGCATCAAATTGTGTGATTTTCACCCTTTTTTCTCCATAATTTTTTACTAGACCAAAAGGGATTATTTTTATTACATCGGCGTTTTGTGTCTGCCAATTTAAAATAATTTCTTCTCCTTTTTTTACTCGGAGTTTATTTGCATGGAAAGTCTTGATATAAGGTGGCTGGTCGGATTTGATGTTTTGTTGTATTTGTGCTAGTTTTTGGTCATATAAGCTTCTACTACTTGAGTTGATAAGCACCTCGTAAGCCTCTTGAACCTCTCTAAAACGCTCCACAAAAAATGAATCGTTTTCGTTTTTATCAGGGTGATATTTAAGTGATAACTTTCGGTAAGCCTTCTTAATGTCTTCCGATGTAGCCTCTTCCGAAATCCCTAAAAAGTAATAGTAATTCTTCACTTTAAACCAATTCCAAAATTTGTTTTAGTTCTAAAATATGAGTGCCTGTTTTGTATCTTTCCACCGATTTTACCATTGCTTTACTTAAATCTTCCACTGATATAGGTTGATATTTTTTCAGTAATCCTATTTTATTAAAAGTATTTAATATAAGTAGTGAAATACGCTCTCCCAATCTCTTGGTATTAGGGCGTATAAGTAAACTTGGTCTTAAAATAATAAGGTTAGGGAAATTAAGTTCTGCAATTGCCTCCTCTAGTTTACCCTTCATTTTAGAATAGAAAATTGGCGACTTTTTATCTGCTCCCATAGAAGAAATTAAAACCAATGTAGAAATACCGCTTTCTTTGGCTATTTTAGCAAATGTGTATTGATAATCATAATCCACACGCCATTGAGCGTCCTGACTTCCAGCGTCTTTAAGCGTAGTTCCTAAACAAGAAAATGCAACATCTCCGCTAATAATAGCCGAACTTTGTTCTAAATGATTAAAATCTACTTTACAAATTTCCACTTTTGGCAACAATGAAATACCCTCTCTCCTAGATAACGCCACCACCGACTGATACGATAAATCGTTAGAAAGTGTATTTAATAGAGCCTTACCTGTAGCTCCCGTCCCACCAATAACTACTGCTTTTTTCATCTCATTAAAATACAAAAAGGGAGAACACAGACTCTCCCTTCAAAAAAATTATTTTAAGCTCGCTAAAGCGGCTTCATAGTTAGGTTCATTAGTAATTTCAGATACTTGTTCTGTATAAATCACTTTATCATTTTCATCAGTGATGACAACCGCTCTACTCAACAATCCTTTAAGCGGTGAATCTAATAAAGTAACACCAAATTCTTCTCCAAAATCACTTCTAAAATCAGATAGTGTTTCTACATTATTTAAACCTTCTGCAGCACAAAAACGCCCTAATGCAAATGGTAAATCTCTAGAGATATTTATCACTATCGTATTATCTAACTTAGATGCTTCTTCATTAAATTTTCTCGCTGAAGCGGCACATACTCCCGTGTCTATACTTGGAAAAATGTTAAGTACTTTTCTTTTTCCTGAGAAGTCATTTTTAGTTTTTTCGCTTAGATCTGAAGCTACTAGATTAAAGTCTTTTATTGTTTCTCCTAGTTTAGGAAGTTCTCCTACACTACTAATTTCATTACCTTTTAAAGTTAGTTTTGCCATTTTTAAATGTTTTAATATTTATCAAAAATAAATATAAATTTCTTATAAACCTATTTTTAGCTTTACTATCCTAATAAACACCAACAAAAAAGCGTAAACTCCGAAAAGTTTACGCTCTATATATCAACTAATTGACTCTTAGTTTTATTTTCTTAATAAAGTCCAAATTGCATAGCAAATAAATCTGGATATACTCCCATTGCTACTAGTAACAATACAAGTACTACCGCCATAATATTATAAGTAATACTTACCTTTTCACTGGTTTTAAATGAACTTTCTTGATAGAAGAACATCGCTATAATCAATCTTAAATAATAAGCGATACTCAAGGCAGAACCCAAGATGGCTACAATTACCAGTACAGTAGCATTGCCCGAAATAGCTTGACTAAAAACATTAAACTTACCTATAAACCCTGCCGTAAGCGGAATACCAGCCATTGACAACAGAGATACAGAAGCTACAACAGCTAATAAAGGTTCTGTTTTTGCCAAACCATTAAATGCCTCGAAAGAAGTTTCTCTCTTTATTTTTTCTACCCATATCAAACACATAAATACCCCAACTGTTGCTAAAGAATAAGCAAATAGGTAGAATGCTAAATTATATGCGGAAAGACTACTAAAACCGAAAAATATGAGTGCTATATATCCTGCATGAGAAACACTAGAGTAAGCCAACATCCTCTTAGCATTGGTTTGTGCTAATCCCATAATGTTAGACAGAATAAGCGTTAAGATAATAAGCACAGCTACAATGTTAATCCATGTAGAAAAACCTCCGATAAATGCTAAAGTCATCACTTTGAAAAACGCATAAAATCCTGCTATCTTAACCACCGATGCCATAAAGCCTGTAATAAGAGACGGTGCTCCTTGATATACATCTGGACTCCACATATGGAATGGTGCTAAAGAGACTTTAAATGCCATAGCCACCAACATCATTACAATTCCTAATAAAAACATTTTGCTTGTAGCTCCGTGTGCTCCTCCAAAAAGGTGGATAGTAGCTAAATCAAAACTTCCTGTACTTCCATAAATTAACGCGATACCGAAAAGCAAAAAGCCCGTAGCAAAAGCACCCATCAAAAAGTATTTCATAGACGCTTCTACAGAACGAAGATTGGTTTTAGCACTCCCCGCCATAACATAAAGCGGTATAGACAGTATCTCTATTCCTAAAAATAGAGTAACCATATTTTGGAATCCAAACAAAATAATACCTCCACAAAGAGAAAATAGCATTAAAGCATAAAGCTCCGACTGGTGACTTCTATGATTACTAAATGCAAAACCTGCAATAAAAAATAATAAAAGAGTTACCACCAAAGATATTTTGGTAAATAATGCTGTATTAGCACTATAGCTAAACATCGCATTGTATTTTTCAAAAAAAGTACAATCAGGAAGGAAACTAACATATAACGCAATTCCCAAACCAAGAATTCCTACATACCTAGCATATTTACCCTGATTAAAAACACCCGTAAACAAAGCAATAACTGCTGTGATAAATATAGTAATTAAAACACTCATCTTTTTAAAATATCATTTTGTTAACTTATCACAGATAAGTAAATAAACTTTAACGAACTTTGCACCATTTCTATAATGATGTTAGGATATACTCCCAATACTATTACAAAAACAGATAACCCTGCCAATACCGAAAATTCTACCGCTGAAAGGTCTTTAACTTGTGATAAAACAGTTTCATCTCCTTCCCCAAACATTGCTTTACCATAAAGTCTTAACATATATACTGCTGCTAAGATTACTGTTAATCCAGAAACTATTACTGCTAATGTATTGTAGCTAAATACGGCTTTTAGTAACATAAATTCTCCAATAAATCCATTTGTCAACGGAACCGCCATAGACCCTAATAAAATAACCATAAACAGAACCGCAAACTTAGGTGCTACTCTAGCCAATCCACCCATCTGACGAAGGTCTCTTGTACCAAATCTTTTGATGAGAATATCAGCACAGTAGAATAATCCTACTACATTGATACCGTGTGCAAAAGTTTGTACCATAGCACCCTCAGCACCTTCATAAGTAAACGTACCATTAAGTGTAACAATAGCAGAAGCAAAAATTCCTGCAACCATTAACCCCACATGCGATAGAGATGAATAAGCGATAATTCTCTTAACATCATTATTCACAATGGCTATCAACGCTCCATAGATGATCCCCACTATTGCCATTACCATTATTATTTTACCAGAAAGACCTAATACAGCCTCTGGAGCTATTGGTAATAGATATCTTAATACTCCATAAACTGCCATTTTAAGCATAATCCCCGACAAAAGCATAGAGCCTTGCGTTGGTGCATAAGTATAAGTATCTGGCTGCCAAGTATGGAAAGGAAACAACGGCAACTTAACCGCAAATGCCATCATAATTAACCAGAAAACAAAGGTTTGCTGTTCAGTATTTAGAGCCGCATTATACAAATCTATCAAAGCAAAAGAATCTGAATGATTGTATAAATAAACTAAACCTACCAACATGAATAAAGAACCAAAGAAAGTATAAACAAAGAACTTAGTAGTTGTTTTAATTCTTTGGTCTTCTTGCCCCCAAATTCCGCATATAAACCATATAGGAATAAGGGTAACTTCCCAAAATATATAGAATAACAGACCATCTAACGCAGTGAAAACGCCTAAAAGACCAAACTGCATCAATAAGATAAGCCCATAAAAAGTATTTCTATAAGATGTCTGCTGATTAAACGAAGACAGAATGATAAAAGGCACTAAAATATTGGTAAGCAATATCATTAGCATTCCCATACCATCTACACCGAAGCTTAAGCTACTTCTTATCAAATAACTCCAATCGTATTGTATTTGGTACTGCATTTCCCCACCTACAGAATCTGCGTAGTTGAAATTAAACAACATCACAAATGCCAGTAACAGCTGGACTAAAGCTATACCAAATGCCAAATACCTACTCTGAGAGCTCTTCCAAGCAAAAACCAATCCTGAACCTACAAGAGGTAATAGTAATAATGATAATAACATCTATTATAGAACTAAAAAGTTAATAATTAAAATAATACCTATCGCCAAAGACATAATTAAAATGTAGTTTTCTACATTTCCATTCTGAACTTTTTTGAATGCTCTACCTGAACCTACCGAACCTAAACCTACAAGCGTTACTAAACGGTCTAAAATTCCTTTATCAAACATAGAAGTCAATTTACCCAAGCCTTCCACTGGTTTTACCACAGCAGCATTGTAAATTTCGTCTATATATAATTTTTGAGCAGACAGTTTTTCCCAGCCTGTGTATTCAGCTTTAGGCTGTTTGTTTTTAGTAACATACAAATATCTTACGGCAAACCAAACTACAAAGAACATTAGTACTGTAAGCCCTAGTAAAATCATTTCTACATTAAATGGAACTTCAACCGTTTCCTTTGTGTAAACATAATATAACCCTTCTAACCAATGGTGTAAAGTTTGGTATTCTCCGTGAGCTATAAAATGAGGCAAATTCAAGAAACCACCCAACAAAGACAACACTGATAAAACCATCAATGGTAAAGTCATATTAAGTGGGCTCTCGTGAAGGTGATGTTTTTGCTCCTCTGTTCCTCTGAAAGAACCGTGGAAAGTAAGGTAATACAATCTAAACATATAAGTAGCCGTCATAGCTGCTATTACGAAAAGAATTACCCAGAATATTGGATTTTTAGCATACGCTGACACCAATATTTCATCTTTAGAAATCATACCTGAAAATAACGGCATTCCTGATATAGCCAATGTACCTATAAGAAAAGTAGCGTGAGTTATAGGAATATACTTTTTAAGTCCTCCCATAAATCTCATATCTTGCTCTCCACTCATTGCGTGGATTACAGAACCCGAACCTAAGAATAGTAATGCCTTGAAGAAAGCGTGTGTCATCAAATGAAACATAGCCGCTGTATAAGCTCCTACTCCCAAAGCTACAAACATAAACCCTAGCTGAGATACAGTAGAGTAAGCCAATACCTTTTTAATATCGTTTTGCTTTAACGCCATAAACGCTGCTAAAGCTGCTGTAAGCAATGCTATATACAAGATAACATCTAATGTTGTAGGTGCTAAAGAATATAAGAAGTTAGAACGAACTACCAAATAAATACCCGCTGTAACCATCGTAGCTGCGTGGATAAGAGCAGATACTGGAGTAGGTCCTGCCATGGCATCTGGTAACCATGTAAATAACGGCAATTGTGCTGATTTACCTACCGCTCCTACAAATAAACTCAATGTGATGAAGATAACCACTGGGCTATCAATGGCAAATTTAGATGAGTTTTGAGCTACACTTAGATAATCTACCGCATTCACTTCAGATGCTAACATAAAAATACCTATCAACAAACCTAAATCTCCTATACGGTTCATAATGAAAGCCTTTCTAGCCGCCTTACCATATTCTTGATTTTTATACCAAAAACCAATCAATAAATAAGAACAAAGACCAACACCTTCCCAACCGATAAACAGAATCAAATAGTTACTTCCCATTACTAGAAGTAACATAGAAAATATAAACAGGTTGAGGTAAGTAAAGAATTTATAGAAGCCTTCATCGTGGCTCATATAACCAATAGAATACAAATGGATTAAAGAACCAATCCCTGTAATGATCATCATCATCATTAAAGAAAGCTGGTCTACCTGAAACCCAAAATTAACCTGCATACCATTAACACGGAACCATTCAAAAGCCTTTACCACTAAAGCTGGGCTATCCGAATTGAACTGTGTAAAGATATAAACCGAAAGTAAAAATGAAACAAATACCACCGCAGTAGCCAAACCGCCTACTACAATTTTAGGTAATCTTTTCCCTAGTAACCCGTTGATTAAAAAGCCTAATAAAGGAAAAAGAACAATTGCATAAACTATATTTTCCATATTTCTTTTATCCTTTTAATTTATTTAAAATACTAATATCTACTGATTTTATATTTCGGTACATCATAGTAATAATAGCCAGTCCCACAGCTACTTCTGCCGCAGCTACCACCATAATGAAAAACACTAACATCTGCCCATGAGCATCTCCGTAATAGGTAGAAAATGCTACTAATAATAGATTTACAGAATTAAGCATAAGCTCTACACATCCCAAAATAACAATGGCATTTTTTCTTAACAAAACACCCAAAACACCCAAACAGAATAAAAATGTAGATAAAACTACATAATAATCCAAAGGAATGTTCTGTACAAAAGAATTCATTTCCATAATATTTTATAAATCTTTTTTACCAATTAGCACCGCTCCTACAATCCCCGAAAGAATTAAAATTGAAGCCAACTCAAACGGCAATACATACTCATTAAACAATAATCTTCCCAAATTTTTGGTAAGCCCTACACCTTCTGTAATCTCAGTTACAGGTAATTCATTTCCTACATAACCTCTTAAAGCTCCTACAAAACCTACTAAAAGAAGTCCTGCAGAGAAAATTCCTGCAAATTTCATTAGGTTATTCTTTTTGCCTTCGTCTTTCTCCTTTAGATTGAGCATCATAAGCACATATAAGAATAAAACCATAATAGCTCCTGCATATACTATAATCTGCACAATTCCCAAAAATTGAGCGTTAAGTAATATATACAATCCTGCTATAGAAAAAAATGTAATTACTAAAGACAATATACTATATAACGGATTTTTAGCTGCTACAAAATAGATAGCACTAATAACCGCTAAACCTGAAATAATATAAAAAACAATCTGCTCCATTACTTAATAAGATTTCTTTTGTCTTTCACTAATATCTATTCTATTGTTCATATCCTCCACTAGTTTGTCTTTTCCATAGACAAAAGAACCACGGTTAGACTCTACATCTACTAATCTATCTGTAAGATAAATCGCTGATTTAGGACAAGCCTCCTCACACAATCCGCAGAAAATACATCTCAACATATTAATTTCGTAGGTAGAAGCATATTTTTCTTCTCTATAAAGATGTTTTTCTTCCTTAGTTCTTTCAGCCGAAGTCATCGTAATGGCTTCCGCAGGGCAAGCAACCGCACAAAGTCCACAAGCGGTACATCTTTCTCTACCTTCATCATCTCTTTTAAGAACATGTCTCCCACGCCATACTTTAGCCCTTGGCTTTTCCTGTTCTGGATATTGTATCGTACTATCTTTCTTAAAAAAATGCTTTAGTGTAATGCTCATACCCTTAACTATAGCAGGGAGATAAGCCTTTTCCGCCAAAGTCATCTTTTTATTAGAAACTACTTTTGATCTATTTGTTAATTTCATTATCTATTAGATATTAGATGTTAGACATTATCTAATTGTCTTTATCTTGTATTTCAATTTTATAAACTTGGTATTAACTTCCAAACGCTAATATTACCGCTCCTGTTATCAATAAATTAACTAATGCTAATGGGATTAAAGTTTTCCAACCAAGATGCATCAGTTGGTCGTAACGGAAACGAGGAAGCGTCCATCTAATCCACATAAACAAGAAGATACCGAAGAATGTTTTGCTCAAAAATGCAACAATACTCAAAACTCCTGCTACATTTTCACCATAGGTAGTTGTTACCCATTCTATACCTGGATAATTATAACCACCAAAGAATAAAACCACCATTAAAGCATTGGATATAAACATGTTAACATACTCTCCAAACATATATAATCCTAGCTTCATCGCAGAATATTCTGTCATAAAACCAGCCACAAGTTCAGCCTCACATTCTGGTAAGTCGAACGGATGTCGGTTACACTCTGCCAATGCAGCTACCAAGAAAACTAAGAAGGCTACAGGTTGATAAAAAATATTCCAATTCATTCCAGAACCTATAGGAATTATACCCCATAGTTTGCCTGTACTTTGCACTTCTGTAATTACCTTTAAATCCAAAGAACCCGCCATCATAATGATAGATAACAATGCTAACCCCATGGCCAATTCATAAGATATCATCTGAGAAGATGCACGAATGGCACCTATAAGCGAATATTTGTTATTAGAAGCCCAACCTCCTATCATAATACCATAAACTCCCACAGATACCATACCTATAAGGTAAAGCACCCCAACATCTATGTTAGCTACTTGTAAACTAAACGATTCTCCACCGATGTTAAGGCTTTTTCCCCAAGGGATAACCGCTCCTGTAATAAGTGATATAAACATCACTAAACCAGGACCTAAAATAAATAAAAACTTCTCTGAATTTTTAGGAATAAAGTCTTCCTTAAAGAAAAATTTACCACCGTCAGCCAAAGGCTGTAATAATCCCAATGGACCAGTCCTATTAGGACCAATACGGTCTTGCATCAATGCAGCCACCTTTCTTTCTGCCCAAGTAGAATAAGCCGCTACTGTAAGAGACAGAATAAAAAGAGAGATTACCAATATCGTTTTAAAGGTCAATAAATCCATAACTTATTTTTCTTCTTCTTGATTTTTATTTTCTGTAGAGCTATCTATTTCTTTAGCTGTATTATCCTCCAAAAGCTCGTAAGCATTCGTTGAATCTTCGTAATGATTAGCAGAAATTACAGAATGTCTGCTAATATGTCTCGGTCCTTCAACATTCCAATACTTAACATCTTTCTTATGGAAACGACAATCATTACAAATAAATTCTTCTACTTCACCATACTCATCTTTTCTAGCCGTTACTCTGATAACATCATCACCCTTCATCCACAATACCGCTTTACCACTACATTTTTCGCACTTACAAGTCGCGTTCATAGGTTTTGTAAACCACACTCTACTCGCAAAACGAGACGTGTTATCCGTTAAAGCACCTACAGGACAAACATCAATCACATTTCCTATAAAATCATTCTCCAGTGCTTTATTGAGGTAAGTAGATATTTCGGCGTGATCTCCTCTAAATAATATCCCATGCTCTCTCTCTTTAGTAAGCTGATTAGCCGCTAAGACACATCTAGCACATAGGATACAACGATTCATATTGAGTTTAATATAAGGACCTATATCTTCTGGCTCAAAAGTTCGTCTTTCAAACTCCGTTCTTGTGTTTTCTACTCCATGCTCATAGCCTAAGTCTTGAAGATGACACTCTCCTGCTTGGTCACAAATTGGACAATCCAATGGGTGGTTGACAAGTAAGAATTCGGTAACGGCCTTTCTAGCCTCCTGAGTTTTCTCAGAAGTTAAATTTTTCACCTCCATACCGTCCATCACTGTTGTACGACAACTTGCCACAAGTTTAGGCATTGGTCTAGGGTCTGCTTCTGACCCTTTGGAAACCTCTACTAAACAAGTACGACATCTACCACCACTAGTTTCCAATTTACTATAATAGCACATTGCTGGTGGCACAGACTTCCCCCCGATTTGTCTAGCAGCCTCTAGGATACTAGTACCAGGAGCAACCTCTGTAGTCTGCCCATCTATAGTTACTTTAAACTTTTTAACTTCCTCACTCATAATCTTATACAATTAGTCTATTTGAATTACCAAATAAACCCTATTAGTTAATTATTTTTTAGTATTAAATGTATATCCTATCCCAAAATTAACTTGACCAAAGATAAAATCTTGCCAAGCTTTATCTGTATTATTTAAGGTAGTCTTTATATCAAACATATTTATGTATCCGTACTTCACTTCAAGCCTAGCCAAAAAATGCTTCCATAATACTAAATTCAAATTTGCTCTAACATCAGCTCCAAAACCTGCTACATGAAATCTATCACTTCTTTCATTACCAAACAATTTAGCATTAGTTTTAGGATATAAACCTCCTATTCCTCCTCCATAAGCCCAATAAATATCTACATTTTTAGTATTGACTAAAGAGTTATATTTTTCTAAACCAAGATTAACATAATTAAGTCCATCTGTATGCTCAAAAGTCAAAAACTGTCCATCACTCAAATCCACTTTACCATCTTTAACATAATAGGCATATGGGTTTTTGATTTCACCACTAAAATCAACTACTTGATTTTGCTCCATTACATACTTCATATGGTCAATAGCAAAAACCAATGCCAAATTATCTTTAACGAAGTAAGCTACTCTTGCATTAGTTTGAGGCAATGTAATTTTAGTAGGTCCAAAATAAACTCCTAAATCAAAATCTGTGGGTCTATCCGCTGCTTTTACATTGTGAAGCATAAACTTATATCTAGAACCACTGAAACCTATGTCAGAGTTTGAATACCAAGCCCTATTCCACCCCCAAAAAAGGAACATAGAACCTTTTTTAAAAGGTCTATTATCCCTAACTTGAGAGCTAACAGAACTCCAAGCAAATAAAAGCAAAAATATGTATATATACTTAGTTTTCATTCTAATTACTTTCCTCCACTTTTAAAGGAATAGGATCTGCATAGCTCCCTAAACCATAGTTTTGAGTTAATGCCAACTCTGGATTTTTAACATACCATTCAAACTCATCACGGAAATGACGAATAGCTGCAGCCACAGGCCACGCTGCCGCATCTCCTAACGGACAAATAGTATTACCCTCTATTTTTCTTTGAATATCCCACAACAAATCTATATCGGACATTTCTCCTTTACCTTCTACAATTTTTTTCAGGATACGATACATCCACCCCGTTCCTTCTCTACAAGGTGTACATTGCCCACAACTTTCGTGGTTGTAGAAACGAGCTAAAGTCATGGTGTGTTTTACCACAGATTGGTCTTCATCTAAAACAATAAAACCACCTGACCCCATCATCGTTCCCGTAGCAAAGCCCCCTTCCGAAAGGGATTCGTAATTCATATATCTTGGTTTACCATCTATAGTTCTCAGCAATAAATTAGCTGGTACAATAGGCACAGAACTACCTCCAGGAATACACGCCTTAAGACGCTTTCCGTTAGGTATTCCACCACAATATTCATCAGAATATATAAATTCTTCCACAGTAATGGTCATATCAATCTCATAAACTCCCGGCTTGTTAATATTACCACACGCTGAAATTAGCTTAGTTCCTGTAGAACGACCTACACCAATTTTAGCATACTCTGCTCCAGAAATATTGATAATAGGCACTACTGCTGCAATAGACTCCACATTGTTAACTACCGTAGGTCTTTCCCAAAGTCCTTTAACCGCTGGGAATGGAGGTTTTAGTCTAGGATTACCTCTTCTTCCTTCTAATGATTCTAGAAGAGCTGTTTCCTCTCCACAGATGTAAGCTCCACCTCCTCTTTGGACATAAATTTCCAAATCAAAACCAGAACCTAATATATTTTTACCTAAAAATCCTGCTTTTTTAGCTTCCTCAATAGCTTCCTCTAAAATATCAGGAATCCAAGAATATTCTCCTCTAATGTAAATGTAAGAAGCATTAGAGCCTAAACAGTAAGACGAAATTAACATTCCCTCGATTAAAAGATGAGGAATAAATTCCATCAAATATCTGTCCTTGAAAGTACCTGGCTCTGACTCATCGGCATTCACTACCAAGTGTCTAGGCACTCCCTCTGGCTTCGCTAAAAAGCTCCACTTAAGCCCCGTAGGGAAACCTGCTCCTCCACGACCTCTAAGTCCAGAGGTTTTTACTTCTTCTAAAATTTCTTCAGGATTCATCTTAAGCGCTTTTTCTGCCGCTTGATAGCCCCCCTGTTTGCGGTAAACATCAAAATAACGAATACCCTCTATATGTGCATCTTTAAGTAAAAGTTTTTTACTCATTTTTTCTTTTATTTAATCCAAAGCAATGGCTCCTTGTCTGCATAGCTCAAGGATTTCATCTACTTTCTCTTTAGTTAAATGTTCATGATAAAATTTTCCTAACTGCATCATCGGTGCATAGCCACAAGCCCCTAAACATTCCGCTGGTTTTAATGTAAACAAACCATCTTCCGTAGTCTCTCCATCCTTAATGTTAAGTGTTTTACGGATATGGTCTAAAATATCATCACTCCCATTGAGCATACAAGGTCCTGTTCTACACACTTCTAGCACATATTTACCTACCGGCTTCATATTAAACATCGTGTAGAAAGTAGCCACTTCGTACACCTCTATTGGCAATATGTTAAGCACCTCCGCCACATAGTCCATCACAGGAACACTAAGCCACCCTCCAAATTCCTTTTGTGCAATATGCAAAACAGGAATAAGTGCCGACTTTTGTTTCCCTTCAGGGTACCTAGCGATGATTTTATGAACCTTTTCTAAGGTTTCTGGCTTAAAAGCTATAACTGTCTCGTTCATTTTTTTATCTTGTAAAAGTACTTTGTACTCTAGTCTTTATATTAGTTTTAGCAAAATTTTAGGCGTCCAATTCTCCTGCAATTACATTCATACTACTCATAGTTACAATAGCATCAGAAATCATAGAGCCTTTTATCATCTCTGGGAACGCTTGGTAGTATATAAAACAAGGTCTTCTAAAGTGTAGTCTGTATGGCGTTCTTCCACCATCACTAATAAGATAGAAGCCTAACTCTCCGTTTCCACCCTCTACACAATGGTACACCTCTCCTTTAGGAATATCTTGCTCTCCCATCACAATTTTAAAGTGATAAATAAGAGCTTCCATTTTGGTGTAAACATCTGCCTTTGCTGGCAAATAAAATTCTGGAACATCTGCGTGATAGTCTCCTTCTGGAAGGTTTTCGTAAGCATTTTTAACCAACTTATAACTTTCCCATATCTCCTGCTGACGAACCATAAATCTGTCATAAGTATCTCCTGCCGTTCCTACCGGAATGATAAAATCAAAATCATCATAAGACGAATAAGGTTGTGCTACACGCACATCGTAATCTACCCCAGCTGCACGAAGATTCGGTCCTGTAAAGCTGTAATTAAGAGCTCTCTCTGCCGAAATAGGTCCTGCCCCGATAGTTCTATCCATAAAGATTCTGTTTCGTTCCATTAGGTTACAAAACTCTTGGAATCTTTTTGGGAAGTTTTTAATAAAATCTTTAATTAATTCATGAAATTTAGGGCTAAAATCTCTCTCAAAACCACCAATTCTACCAATATTGGTAGTCATTCTAGCACCACAGATTTGCTCGTACATTTCGTAAATACGCTCTCTGTCTTGGAACACATAGGTAAACCCTGTAATTGCTCCTGTATCTACTCCTATTACCCCGTTACATACCAAATGGTCTGCAATCCTAGCCAACTCCATAATGATGATACGCATATAATCTACTCTCTTCGGCACTTTACAACCGATGAGTTTTTCCACCGTCATATGCCATCCTAAGTTGTTGATTGGAGCAGAACAATAATTAAGACGGTCTGTAAGCGTAGTAATCTGAGCGTAAGGTCTTCTCTCTGATATTTTCTCAAAAGCACGATGAATATAACCTACCGTCTGCTCAGAGTGAAGTATCTTTTCCCCATCCATTGTTAGTACATTCTGGAATATACCGTGTGTCGCAGGGTGTGTAGGTCCTAAATTAAGGGTATATAATTCCCCATCAATTTGTTCGCTACTTTCGTATTGGCTAAGTATATTAGATAGTTCGTTATCTTTCATAATTCATTTTATTTTAGGTAAAATATCCAATAGCTCTATCTACCAAACATTTTATCATCTTTATCTTCTCTAGTACCATCTTCTAAGCGATATTGCTTAAGCATTGGGTGGTAGCCCATATCTGGGTCATTTAAGATAATTCTTAAATCAGGATGCCCCTTAAATCTAATACCGTAAAAATCAAATGTTTCCCTCTCCATCCAGTTAGCTCCTGAATATAAATCTGAAATGGTATCTACCTCTGCTTCTTCTATCGGCATAAACACTTTTAGACGAACTCTAAAATTAGTCTTCATATTATGAAGATGATAGATAACTCCTAACTCTTTAGCCTTATCTTGAGGATAATGGATACCGCATATATCTGTAAGAAAACCTATTTCTAAAGAAGAATCTTTTAGATGATGAATAAGCTTTTTTACCTCTTCTTTTTTTACCTCTAATGTTAACAGACCATGAGGCTCAGAAACTGACAATACCGCTTCTGGAAATTCTCTATTTATGGCCTCTAAAACAAATTCGTTGTTCATATCTTTTTATATGATAATTTGACAATGATTTAACTTTTTTAATTTTTTGATAATCTAGCTCTCAATTTCAAATTATCTCAGTTTATTTAACACCGTAGCTTTCTAACAATGCCTTATACTCTGGCATATCTCTTCTTCTAAGACTTTCACTCTGTGCCAATGCCTGAACCTGCATAAACCCTTCTAATATCTGCTCTGGCCTAGGCGGACATCCTGGCACATATACATCTACAGGTATAATTTTATCTATCCCTTGTAGTACCGAATAAGTATCAAAAATACCACCACTACTCGCACAAGCTCCCACCGCTATTACCCATTTAGGTTCTGCCATCTGAGAGTAAACTTGCTTAAGCACGGGTGCTAATTTTTTAGATATAGTTCCGCAAACCAAAAGACAATCTGCTTGTCTTGGAGAGAAAGACATTCTTTCCGCACCGAATCTTGCCATATCGTAAGTAGGCATCGCCATTGCCATAAACTCAATACCACAACAAGAAGTTGCAAATGGTAGTGGCCATAAGGAATAAGAACGAGCCATTCCTATAAGGCTACTTAATTTTGTTGCAAAGAACCCCTCTCCTGAATATCCTGGAGGAGCTGGTGCATCTGTTTTTATAATAGGTTTATTAGACATCTCGTTTTTCTAATTTTTAAATATAATAGTTACTTAAACATTCTTACTTATCCCAATCTAAAGCTCCTCTTTTAAGAACATAGAAAAATCCGATAAAAAATACTGCTACAAATGTAAGAACAGCTAAAAAGCCTTCTACCCCAAACTCTCTAAAATTAACCGCATAAGGGTAGAAAAAAACTATTTCTATATCAAATAAAACAAATAAAATAGCTGTAAGAAAATATTTAACAGAGAATGGTGTTCTAGCATCTCCTTCAATCTCTACCCCACACTCAAAAGCATCATCTTTAACTCCGCCATTCAGCCTAGGACCCAAATAATGAGAAGCTACCAAAGAAATCAACACAAACCCCAAGCCTACAGCAGCTTGTATTAAAATTGGAATATAATTTTCTGGAATACTCATAATAATTTTAATTCTTGACTTGCAAAGCTAAGAAATTAAACCTTAAAACTAAAAAAGCCACCTCCTTTTTAAAAGCAAAATAACTTATATTTAGTTAATTTAGAATTATTTTAAATAGATGTTTTATCTGTTTTTCATTTTCTTTAATATCACCCAAGCTATATAAGCAATATACAAAAATAGTACACTTGCAAAGACAATATTAATGATGGTGTTTATCCGCCCATCTTCTACTTTAAAAATAGTATTATACAATATAAATACAATAATTAAAATCGCATAAAGATAGAGTTGTTTTTTCATTGAAAATGCTTTAAATATCTAGTGAATAAGTCCTTCTTCGTTTGTGATTAACCGGATTATAATCCTGCCACAAAAGTTGAATATTTTTATTTTCTTCAAGCTCAGGATTGGTCTCTAAAAACCTCACCCCTTTCTGCTTAAACACTTTATAAATTTCTTCAAAGATAATAGAAGTAACGCCTCTACGCTGATAATCTGGACGAATACCTATTAGGTAAAAATTAGCTCTATCATTCTTTTTACTTGCCTGTAGAAAATGCCACCACCCAAACGGTAACAACTTACCTTTAGCCTTTTGCAAAGCTCTAGAATAAGATGGCATTGTGATAGCAAAAGCAATTAAATCATCATGTTCATCAGCAATACAAATAATATAATCTTTGTCTATAAAACCAAAATATTTCTCTTTATAAGTCTTGATTTGCTCATCTGAAATCGGCGTGTAGGTAGACAAATTTTTATAAGTTTCATCTAGTAATTTAAACATAGGCTCTACTAAGGGCAATATTTCTTTTTTATGATTAAACCTAAGAACCTTAAGCTTATATTTTTCTTTAATAAGACCACTAAACTTGGTTATTTTTTCTGGTAGTTGCTCTGGAAAATCAATTTCAAACTCTACCCATTCTTTTTCTTTTTTAAGTCCAAGTTGCTCCAAATGTGTTGGATAATAGTCAAAATTATATATCCCTATCATAGTTGCCAACTTGTCAAACCCCATCACCAACATACCTGCTTTATCCAAATTGGTAAACCCCATTGGACCTTCAATCTTGGGAAGATTTTTAGATTTAGCTACTTCTATAGCCTTATCCATCAATACTTTTGAAACCTCTATATCATCTATAAAATCCAGCCACCCAAAACGCAACTTTTTAATACCTAACTCTTTCTCCTCTTTGTAATTAACTATAAGTGCAATACGCCCAACCACTTCACCATTTCTATACGCTAAATATTGTTCTGCATCAGAATAAGATAAAGCAGGGTTTTCTTTAGCATTCCAAATATTCTTTTCGTCGTTGTTAAGTGGTGGCACGTAGTTGGAATTTTCTTTATAAAGATTATTTGGAAATTTTATAAAATCCTTTAATTCTCTGTCATTAGTTACCTTTTTTACTGCTATAGATGCCATATTTTGGGTCATTTTTTACAGCAAATATAACATAAAAGTTTGGCATAATTTTTTCTAAGTAGTGGCTAAAAATTAAATTATATGGGGTATTATATTATTTTAGGAATCATCACTCTAGTAAGTTGGTTGGTTTCGGCGAGGTTAAAATCAAAGTTTAATCACTACTCTAAAGTAATTCTTAGTAACGGACTTTCTGGTAAAGAAGTGGCAGAAAAAATGTTAAGAGACAATGGTATACACGATGTTCAGGTAGTATCTATACCTGGACAACTTACTGACCATTATAATCCTATAAACAAAACAGTAAACTTATCTGAAGCTGTCTATATGCAAAGAAATGCCGCTGCTGCTGCCGTTGCCGCTCATGAATGTGGACACGCTGTACAGCACGCCGTAGGGTATTCTATGTTACAACTTCGTTCTAAGTTAGTTCCTATCGTTAATATCAGTTCTAACTTATTACAATTTATTCTTATAGGCGGTATCGCTGTAATGGCTGCAAGCGGTAACAAAACCTTATTAGCTGTAGGAGTTGGGCTATTTGCCATCACAACACTATTTGCATTCGTTACTCTTCCTGTAGAATACGACGCTAGTAACCGTGCTTTAAAATGGTTGAAAAGCACAGGTACTGTAACTACACAAGAATATGCAGGTGCTGAAGACTCTCTAAAATGGGCTGCTAGAACTTATGTAGTCGCAGCATTGGGCTCATTAGCTCAGCTAATTTACTTTGCTTCTATGCTGATGGAGAGGAGAGATTGAATAAAAATTTAATAAACACAACTCACCCATCTCAAGTTTTTTTGAGTTGGGTGTTTTTATAGATAATTATTCCTTAATTGAATATTCCCATATAACCAAAATTCATTTCTCATATTCTATTTTTAGAGTTCTCCAACAATAATAGTTGTATATCAGAGCATAGCTTCCTATATTTTTAATTATCTTTGCCCTAAATCCTTCATAAATGAAATACTACATTATAGCAGGAGAAGCCTCTGGAGATTTGCACGGAAGCAACCTTATGAAAGCTCTAAAACAAAAAGACCCTAACGCTACTTTTAGATTTTGGGGTGGCGATTTAATGGAGCAACAAGGTGGCACTTTGGTAAAGCATTACAGAGATTTGGCATTTATGGGATTTGTAGAAGTTGTCCAAAACTTAGGGACTATACTCAGAAATATTAAATTCTGTAAAGAGGACATTCGTAATTTTCGCCCTGATGTCTTAATTCTTGTAGATTACCCTGGTTTTAATCTTAGAATTGCAAAATTTGCAAAAAAGCTAGGTATTAAAGTGGTTTATTACATTTCCCCTCAACTTTGGGCATGGAAGGAAAGCAGAGTAAATACTATAAAAAAATATGTAGATGAGATGCTCGTTATTCTGCCTTTTGAAAAGGATTTTTATAAAAAACATAAAATAGAAGCTCATTTTGTTGGACACCCCCTTTTAGATGCTTTATCTGATTTACCACCGATTGATATTCAGAATTTTAGAAAAGAACATCAACTAAGCGATAAAAAAATCATTGCACTACTACCAGGCTCTAGAGAACAAGAAGTAAAAAAAATGCTTTCAATAATGCTTTCCGTTAGAAGCGAATTTAAGGACTATCAATTTGTAATCGCTGGAGCACCTAGTTTACCTAAATCCTTCTACGAAAGTTATGTAGATAGGGAGGTTAGCTTTATTTCTAATAAAACCTATGACCTTCTCCGATGCTCCGATGCGGCACTCGTAACCTCTGGTACGGCTACTTTGGAAACTGCCTTATTAGAAGTCCCAGAAGTGGTTTGCTATCGTGGAAGTAAAATTTCCTACGAAATCGCCAAACGCCTCATTAAACATATTAAATACATTTCGCTTGTGAATTTAATTATGGATAAGGAAGTGGTTAAAGAACTCATTCAAGATGAACTCAATACGCCTAATCTTGTTAAAGAACTCAAACTGATTCTCAATGAAAATAGAGCTAGTCTTCTTTCTGACTATAAAATTCTCAAAGAAAAACTAGGAGGAAAAGGAGCTAGCGAGAAAGCCGCAGAAATCATTACTAAAATTTAGTTGCTTTTCTCTAAATCTTCAACGACATCTTTTATATTAGGATACTTAAATTTATACCCTGCTTGTTCTATTTTCTGTGAGGAGACTTTAGCACTAGAAATTAGCATATCCGATAGTTCGCCTAGCATCATTCTAAGAAAAAATTTAGAAACTTTTACAGGCAGACTATATTTCTTTTTATATTTTTGAGTTTGATTTAAAAATTCATTTTGTGTTACTGGATTAGGTGCCACCGAATTAAAAATACCTTCCACTTCGCTCTCTAATAAGTGATGGTAAATAGCACAATGGTCTTTGATATGAACCCAACTCATCATTTGTTTACCATTTCCAAGCAGAGGTTTAATACCAAAATTTAAAGGTTGAGTCATTTTAGGATAAGCCCCACCATTTGCTCCTAAAACAATACCTGTTCGTAGAATACATAATCTTTTCCCTAAATCACTGACTGGCTTTATAGAATTTTCCCACTTTTGGCATAATTGTGCTAAAAAATCTGCTGCAGCGGGCATATCTTCCATACAAAGCATATCACTAGGAATTTCTAACCCATACCAACCTATCGCAGAAGTACTAATAACCATCTTAATATGATTATCCACTTCTTGTAAAGCCTTTACTATGGTCTCATTAGCATTGATTCTACTATTGACGAGTGTTTCTTTCCTTTGAGTAGTCCAGCGTTCATCTGCAATACCTGCTCCTGCGAGGTTGATGATAGCATCTGCCATTTCAAAAGGTTTTTTATCAAAAGTTTTTAACTGAGGATTCCATTCAAAATAGCGTAAGTTGCTCTGCGGATTATGAGGTGGTAGCCTTCTAGTTAAAACAAAAATCTCATATCCCTTTGAGAGAAGATATTCGATAAGATGTTTCCCTACAAAGCCTGTTCCTCCTGAAATAATAACTTTCATCTTTGCTTCCACTTTTTTAATCAAAAAGCCCTAAGATATTTAATCCTAGAGCCTTTAGATTTAATTTTTATTATTTTTCAAATGAGCATCAAAATAATCTGTAACCTTTTGCATCAGATGCACCCTATCTTTACCTAGCACATTATGAGCATGACCTGGATAGACAAAATAATCCAATTGCACCCCTTTATCAACTGCTGCTTTCAAGAAATCAATCGTATGTTGCCATACCACTACATCATCCTGAGCTCCGTGTATCAAGAGTAAATTCCCTTTAAGATTTTGTACCTTATCTAGTAGATTAGCTTGTGCATAGCCTTCTGGATTTTGCTGTGGGGTATCCATATAACGCTCTGTGTACATAATTTCATACATCTTCCAATCTATCACAGGACCTCCTGCCACACCTACCTTAAAGACCTCTGGGTGACGAAGCATTAAACTCGTCGTTATAAACCCTCCGAAACTCCAACCATGAACGCCCATTCTTTCAGCATCTACAAAAGATAATGATTTTAAATAATCCACTCCCTTTAGTTGGTCATTCATCTCCACAGTTCCTAGCTGACGAAATGGTGCTGACTCAAACTTTAGACCTCTATTAGACGAACCTCTACCGTCCATAGTAAAGACAACATAATCCCTCTGTGCTAAATATTCGTACCAAAGATTGCCACTGGCAGGGAAAGAATTAGTAATCAACTGTAGATGTGGACCATTATATAAATAAACAATAACAGGATATTTTTTATTTGGATTAAATGAAGTTGGCAAAATCAGCTTTCCATAAAGAGGCGTACCATCATCTGCTTTTAGTGTTACATTTTTAACCTCTGGACGAAGGTATCCCTCCAAAGTATTATCTGCAGACAACAAAGTACTAGACACCATTGTATCGGTATTGATGACCTCTATTTTTCTTGGCGTAGTTGCGTTAGAATAGCTATCTAACAATACTGTCCCAGAAGGATTAAGCAATCCCCTATGAACACCCGCCGACTTGGAAAGACGCACCATTTTCTTGTTATGCCAATTAACCTTATACAAGTGTTTTTCTAAAGGGGTTTCTTTAGTTGCCTCTATATAAATTTCATTTTTCTTGGCATTGAATCCTAGAATATCACTCACTAACCAATCCCCTTCTGTAATTTGACCAACCAAACCTTTAGTTAAATGATAGTGAAACAAATGATTATATCCCGTTCTTTGGCTCTGCCAAAGAAAATCTGTATTAGAATTAGGTAAGAATACCAACGAGTGTTGTGGCTCTACATATTTATCACTTTTTTCCTCAAAAAGAGTTTTGATAAACGCTCCTGTTTTAGCGTCATATTGATTCATTTTGAGGTGATTTTGGTCTCTATTGAGAACACCTACAAAAATATATTTAGCATCTGGACTCCACGAAACAGCCGTTAAATACTGTTCTTTATCTCCTTCTATATTTAGAAAATGAGTTTTTTTAGATTTTATATCATAAACACCTAAACTCACTTGATGAGAAGTACCACCCGCCATAGGATATTTAATATTATGATTTTTTGCAGGCGTAACCGACCAATCTATCACAGGATAATCATTCACCATTGTTTGGTCCATTCTGTAAAATGCAATCATAGAATTATCAGGAGCAGAGAAAATACCTCCATCTATCCCAAACTCGTTACGGTGAACCGATTGTCCACTAATGATATTTTCGTTCTTTTCATCGGTGATTGCAAATGCTTGTCCATTTTTTTGCCAATAAAGGTTATTTTTAACCGTATAAACAAAAGTGGAATTATCCGATAACAGTGTGATATTATCCGCTTCCTCTGGCAAACGCTCCCATTCTTTAATATTCCAACCATTACTTTTTTTCTCCAACAAATAATGGGTGTTGTCCTGAGAAAAATAAGCTGTATTATTATTGATGAAATTGAGATTAGGAAAACCAAATAATTTTCTACCTCCTGTTAAATTTTGGTTGATTTGGTAAAGAGAAATTAAAGTATCCGATTTCATTGAAGGGTACTCTGTAACCATATAGGCATTCTTAACCGAATGAATATACGCTGAACCATCTTTTGCCCACTGTAATTGAGGTAAATTCTTAATTGCCAAATTAGAACGAAGCCCATTAACAGCTTCACTCATTGTAAACTTTTGTTTTTGAGCAGGTAACAACCCCACTACTAATAGGGCTAACCAATAGTTTTTATTAAATTTCATAACGATAATTTGTTCTAACTTCAAAGATACTAAAAAATGTTACACTGAAAACAAAACACCTCTAGTCTCCTTTGAATTTAAAATAAACTCCGTTATGAAAATCCTATTATAGTTGAGATTACCAACCACCACTGGCTCCTCCACCGCCAAAGCTACCACCGCCGCCAAAACCGCCGAAACCTCCTCCACTACTAGAGCCTCCTCCAAAACCTCCCCCTGGAAAAGGAAAGAATCCTCCAGAATAAGAGCGTCTTCCTCGTCTTGTAATAATTACATCTTCATCATCGTAACCACCTCTCCCATTAGAATCATGTCCTGAAAACATCAGTAAAATAAATACTATTATAATAAAAATAATGATACCTGCCGCTAATCCGCTATTTCCTTCAGGCTTCGGAATAGGTTTAAATTTACCTTGTACAGCTTCTATAATCGCAGTTGTTCCGTAATCTATACCTTCGTACCAAGCACCTCTTTTAAAACGAGGTACTACAAGATAATCTATAATTTGTCCCGCTGTGGAAGCTGTAAGATATTGCTCCACTGCACGCCCCTGCTGTATAGACACTTTCTTATCTTCCGTAGCTATAAGAAAAACTACCCCATTATCTACCTTTTTTTGACCTATTTCCCACTGTTGCCCAAACATTGTAGCCACATAGTTAATATCTTCGCCCTTAGTTGTTGGGATAATAATGACCATTATCTCGGTAGAAGTAGAATCCGCAAAGGCTATCAGTTTTTGGTTAAGCTGTTGCTTCTCTTGTACAGAAAGTAAGCCTACCTCATCGTAAACTGGATAAAGTACACTTGGCTTTTTAGGAATTTGATACTGAGCTACAAGATTTCCAAACCAAATAAAAGATAGAAGTAAGAATATTTTAAGAGAATGTAATCTCATTCGGTAATTCGTTATGATTTTGTCCTTCTATAGGAAAATATTTTTTGAGTTCTTGACCTGCCTTTAAAATAGCTTCCTTCAACCCTGAATAATATTTACCTTGAGCAAATGAGGCGGTAATTTCATCGTGCAATCCGTCCCAAAACTCTTGCTTAACCTTTTTATGAATACCCTCATCACCTATAATCGTAAGGTATTTATTATCAAAGTTAATGTGAAATAAAACTGCATTTCTGTGTTTAGTATCTTGCATACCCAACGACTGAAATACCTCAAAAGCTCTCTTAGCGTGATGATGTTCTGACTGAGTATCTATATGAACTCTAATTTCTCCTGTAGAAAAACTTTCAGCTACTTTAATGGCTTCCACAAGGGAAGCCTGTTGTTCTTCTGTAAGATAATCTTTAACCATTATTTGAAAACTTCTGGAGCTTTTTCTGCTCCTACTTCGGAACGGAAATAAGGCTTATCTCTAAAGTTAGTAAAATTAGCCAAAATGTTATTAGGGAATTTCTTAATAGT
This sequence comes from Riemerella anatipestifer ATCC 11845 = DSM 15868, assembly GCF_000252855.1. Classification (NCBI taxonomy): domain Bacteria; kingdom Pseudomonadati; phylum Bacteroidota; class Flavobacteriia; order Flavobacteriales; family Weeksellaceae; genus Riemerella; species Riemerella anatipestifer. Next base: position 949,672 of record NC_017045.1, read on the forward strand.
ATTATTGTAATCTTTTACTGCATCATTAAAATAAACCGTTTCTGCTCTAATACTATTCTCTATTGCTATATATTCTCTTTGAAAATTAATATATTGTTGGTCTGCCTTCAAATTAGGATACTGCTCTACCACAGCCATTAGACGACTCAACGCTCCGCTCAATTCCCCTTGTGCCGACTGAAATCTTGCTAAATCAGCTTCCGTCATATTAGTAGGGTCTATAGTTACCGAAGTAGCTTTAGAACGAGCCTCAATTACTCCTGTTAGAGTTTCTTTTTCAAACTGAGCGTAAGATTTTACTGTTCTTTCCAAGTTAGGGATTAAGTTAGCTCTTTTTTGGTAAACCGTTTCTACATTAGACCATTTAGAGTTTACTTCTTGGTCTTTCTCTACAAAAGTATTATAACCTGACTTTCCCCAAAAGAAAAGCCCGACCAAAATAACTCCCAGTGCTATAAAAATAGTACTAGCACTCATACATCCTTTATTATTCATAGTTTCATTTTTTAAATTAAAATTAAATCTGCACCGAATATACAAATTATATGCTAAATTTGTCAAAAAATAGTATAAAAATGACCACCATCATTGTAGCAATGGGTAAAAATAATGAAATAGGCTTTAATAACCAACTTCTTTGGCATTTACCTAAAGATTTGAAACACTTCAAAAATTTAACCTCAGGGCACCCTATAATTATGGGGCGAAAAACCTATGAAAGCATTGGAAAACCTCTACCCAACAGAACTAATATCGTGGTTAGTCAAAAAAAAGATTGGTTTGAGGAAGGTATTCTGATTGTTGGTACTTTAAAGGAAGCTATTAAATTTGCCAAGAAAATAGACGAAAATATTTTCATCATCGGTGGTGGCAGCATTTATGAACAGACCATAGACCAAGCAGACCGACTGGAAGTAACTTTAGTGGATACCACTCTAAAGGCAGATACCTTTTTCCCAAAAATCAACCCAAAAGAATGGCTAAAAACTGATGAAATTTGCCATGAAAAGGACGAGCAAAACCCTTATAATTTTTGCTTTCAAACTTATGAAAGAGTACAGAAATAATCAAATACGATTAAACCAACTCTCCGTATAAGTCATATTCCTCTGCGGAAGTGATACGAACATTAGCAAACTCGCCGATAGAGATATAGGTATTTTCTGCCGACACCAATACAGTATTATCTACATCGGGAGAGTCAAACTCGGTTCTCCCTACAAAGTAATTACCTTCTTTTCTATCAAAAATACAACGGAATACCTGCCCTACTTTCTCTTGATTTTTCTCCCAAGAAATTTGAGATTGTAACGCCATTATTTCTTCCTCTCTAGCTTCTTTAACCTCCTGAGGTACATCATCTTCTAACTGATACGCCGTAGTATTTTCTTCGTGAGAATAAGTAAAACAACCTAACCTATCAAATCTTTGCTCTTTTACCCAGTTTTTCAATTCTTGGAAACGCTCTTCCGTCTCTCCTGGGTAGCCTACAATAAGAGTGGTACGCACCGCCATATTTGGCACTTTCTCTCTAAACTTATTTAAAAGAGCATTGGTTTTTTCATGCGTTGTCCCTCTTTTCATAGACTTTAGCAAATCAGTATTGATATGCTGCAACGGAATATCAATATAATTACATACTTTAGACTCTTCTCTGATAATATCCAATACCTCCTCTGGAAATCCCGTAGGGAAAGCATAATGTAGTCTTATCCACTCAATACCATCTACTTTTACCAACTCTTTTAAAAGGTCTCCTAGAGCTCTTTTCTTATAAATATCTAAACCATAATAAGTTAAATCTTGTGCAATCAAAATGAGCTCTTTAGTTCCTTTTTTAGCTAATTTTTTCGCTTCTTCTACCAATTTTTCTATCGGTGTAGAAACATGTCCTCCTCTCATCAACGGAATAGCACAGAACGAACACGGTCTATCACAGCCCTCTGATATTTTAAGGTAAGCATAATGCTTAGGAGTCGTCGTCAATCTTTCTCCTACTAATTCGTGCTTATAATCTGCTCCTAAATGTTTGAGTAAAATAGGTAAATCCCTCGTCCCAAAATATTGGTCTACATCAGGAATTTCCTTCAATAAATCTGGCTTATATCGCTCCGAAAGACAACCTGTTACAAAAACTTGCTCTACTTCGCCTCTGTTCTTCGCCTCTACATAATCTAATATTGTATTGATAGATTCTTCTTTCGCATTATCTATAAATCCACAAGTGTTAATTACCACAATATCTCCACGCTCTTGCTCATGCACCACTTCTTTTCCGTTGGCTTTAAGCTGCCCCATAAGCACCTCCGAGTCGTACAAATTTTTTGAACACCCTAGCGTTACTACATTGATTTTTTTCTTTCCTGTGGATTTAGTTCTCATAACATTATGGATTAAAAGCCTGCAAATTTAGGGATTTTTACACAAATAAAAAGGTACACCTCATAAAGATGTACCTTATTGATATTTATTTGTCTAAGAAATTGTCACAAAATTCTTCTTAAATATTCTCCATAACCACTTTTACCGTATTTATCCGCTGATTTTAGAAGTTGCTCTTTATTGATGAAGCCTTTTTTATAGGCAATTTCTTCAATACAAGAAATTTTGAAACCTTGACGCTTTTCTAAAACTTTCACAAACTCCGAAGCCTCATGTAAAGAATCAAATGTTCCTGTATCTAACCATGCTGTTCCTCGGCTCATTACTCCAACTTCTAACTCGCCTCTTTCTAAGTAAATTTTATTGATGTCCGTAATTTCTAATTCGCCTCTTGGTGAAGGCTTTAAATTTTTAGCAAATTCTACCACCTGATTATCGTAGAAGTACAGTCCTGGAACCGCATAATTCGATTTTGGATTCTCAGGTTTCTCCTCAATAGAAATCGCTTTGTTTTCAGAATCAAACTCTACTACTCCATATCTTTCTGGATCAGAAACTTGATAGGCAAACACACAACCTCCCTTGATTTCAGTCTTACTATTTAACAACTGCGGTAACCCTGTACCATAGAAAATATTATCACCCAATACCAAAGCTACCGAATCATCACCAATGAATTCCTCCCCTAAAATAAAGGCTTGTGCCAATCCGTCTGGGCTTGGCTGTACTTTATACTCTATTCTACAACCAATTTGTGAGCCATCACCCAAGAGTTTTTTAAAGCCTTCTCGGTCGTGCGGTGTCGTGATGATAAGGATTTCTCTAATCCCCGCCAACAACAAAGTAGAAACCGGATAGTAAATCATCGGCTTATCATAAACAGGCATTAGCTGCTTGCTCACCGCAATAGTTAATGGGTAAAGCCTTGTACCAGAACCTCCTGCAAGTATAATTCCTTTCATAGTTTTAATTTTTATACTGCTCTTTGTAATATTCTTGATAAGCTCCGCTGGTTACATTTTCCAACCAATCTTGATTATTCAAAAACCAGTCGATAGTCTTAGCCAAACCTTCTTCAAAAGTAACGCTTGGTTTCCAACCTAAATCTTTATTGAGTTTCGTAGCATCTATCGCATAGCGTTTATCATGCCCAGGACGATCTTTCACAAAAGTGATTAACTTTTCGGAATATCCCTCTGGACGACCTAACTTGGCATCCATTTGCTTGATAAGTTCTTTAATTAAATCAATATTTTGCCACTCGTTCCAACCGCCAATATTGTAAGTTTCGCCTGTTTTAGCTTCGTGGAAAATTTGGAAAATTGCCTTTGCATGATCAATTACAAACAACCAATCTCTTGTATATTTACCATCACCATAAATAGGTAACGGTTTCTCGTTGATAATATTAGATATACAAAGCGGAATTAATTTCTCAGGAAAATGATTCGGACCATAGTTGTTAGAGCAGTTAGACACAATAAAAGGCATTCCGTAAGTGTTACCATACGCTCTTACCAAATGGTCGGAAGCTGCTTTACTCGCCGAGTAAGGTGATTTCGGATCGTAAGGCGTTTCTTCAGTGAAAAATCCCGTTTCACCTAAAGCCCCATAAACCTCATCAGTAGAAACATGATAAAATAGGTTTTGCCTAGGCTCATCTGGGAAATTCCCGTGCGTATGCTCTGGATTAAGCGTCCAAAATTCACGGCAAAGATTTAATAAATTAGCCGTACCCATCACATTGGTATTGATGAAAGCGTTAGGGTCGGTAATACTTCTATCCACATGGCTCTCCGCCGCCAAATGCACCACCGCATCAGGCTGATGTTTTTCAAATACCTTTCTTAACTCTTCTACTTTGGTAATATCTGCCCTTTCAAAAGTATAGTTGGGTTCGTTTTCAATATCTTTTAAATTCTCTAAATTCCCCGCATAAGTTAGGGCATCTAAATTGATTATTTTGGTATTAGGCAAGTTTTTTACAAACTCTCTTACCACATGAGAGCCAATAAAACCTGCTCCGCCTGTTATTATAATTGATTTCATCATTTATTTTTTAAAAATTCTTTTTAGAAAATGGCAACTGTACTTTATCTTTTTCGGAAAGAATAACATCTGTCTCATCCAACTTCCAATCTATAGCTAAATCCGCATCGTTCCAAAGGATTCCGCCTTCAGACTCCTTATTGTAAAAATTATCACATTTATAGGCAAAAACTGCCATTTCACTCAACACCGCAAAGCCGTGAGCAAAGCCTCTCGGCACATAAAACTGTAACTTATTTTCTGCCGTTAATTCCACTCCATACCATTTCCCAAACGAAGGCGAATCTTCTCTTAAATCCACCGCCACATCCCAAACCTTCCCCTCTAAGCAAGATACGAGTTTCGCTTGGGCATGCTCTCCTTTCTGTAGGTGCAACCCTCTAAGAACCCCATAAGACGATTTAGAAATATTATCTTGAACAAAATGCCCATTCATTCCCGTAAGGTCCTCAAATTTTTTCTCGTTAAACTTCTCGTAAAAGTAACCTCTTTCGTCTTCAAAAATAGTAGGCTCTATGATGTAACAATCCTTTAGTGGCGTTTCTTTAATCTTCATAATTTGAATATGCTGTACAAAAGTAAAGTTTTTTATCTATTGAAAAAAATATTACAGGCTTTTAGCAACAGTCTTAGGTCTTCTTTAAAGGATAATTTCTCTAGATATTCTAAATTTAGTTTGACTTTATGTGGAAAAATAACTTCATCATTATATTTCAATGAGTCTTCCTTTTGATTCAAGAGGTACTCTTCGTTTCTGTATTCTAAACTCGCTTCTGATAAAAGTCCTGGTTTTAAAATCAGTAATTTTCTATCTTCTCCCTTGAGACCGTCATAATAGCCCGACACATCTGGACGAGGTCCGATGAAACTCATTTCTCCCTTCAAAATATTGAACAATTGGGGAAGCTCATCCAACTTAGTTTTTCTTAAAAAAGCACCTATACTTGATATTTTACGAGAAACCGGACGAATGGTTTTAAACTTATATATCCTAAATAGCTTGCCATACTGCCCTACCCTATCTTGTACAAAAATTCCGTAGGAAAATGTATCTACAGATACCAATATTAACAAAAACAAAAGTAAAGGAAATATAACAACAATAATAACACCCGCTAAGATTCTAGCGAGTGTGTATTTTATTTTCAGATAGGCGTATTGTTCTCCTTTCATAATACTCATTTATTTAACCACAGTACCCGCGTAAGGGATAGAGTGAATCCCCCGAAGGGAGGATGCCGCGGAGCGAAGCGGAGCGGCAATGACCGAGGCGTATGAACGATAGCCCGACCCCAGCGGCTGGTAATAGCGTTGGAGAGGGATACGCCCTAACTTTTCAGTTTATAAACCACTTCTGATATTCTCTGTCTATCCGCATCGGTTAAATTAGACCCCGAAGGCAAACACAATCCGTTTTCAAACAACTGCTCCGCCACCCGACCACCGTAATATGGAGCCTCAGCAAAAACAGGTTGCAAATGCATTGGCTTCCATAATGGACGAGATTCGATATTATCTTCCAAAAATTTCAAGCGTAAATCCTCTCTGGAAAAACCAGCCTTTTGAGCATCAATCACCACTGCTGACAGCCAATGGTTAGAGAAGTAATCTTCCGATGGCTCTGCGAATACCTCCACTCCTTCTATATTTTTGAACAAATCAATATAAAACTGATGATTGGCTCTACGCTGAGAAATCCTTTCATCTAAAACCTCCATTTGTCCACAGCCTATCCCTGCACAAATGTTGCTCATTCTATAATTATACCCAATTTCAGAATGCTGGTAATGTGGTGCGTTATCCCTTGCCTGAGTAGATAAAAACACCGCTTTTTCTTTCTGTGCAGAGGTCTGACAGAGCAAGGCTCCACCTCCTGAAGTCGTAATAATTTTATTACCATTGAAACTCAAAATACTCATTTCCCCGAAAGTACCGCATTTCTGTCCTTTATAGCTGCTTCCTAAAGCCTCTGCCGCATCTTCAATGATGGGAATTTCATATTTAGAAGCAACTGCCATCAGTTCATCCATTTTTGCTGGCATTCCGTAAAGGTGGACAACGATAATGGCTTTCGGCTTTTTACCTTTGGACAATCTCTCCTTAATAGCATCTTCTAAAGCTAATGGACACATATTCCAAGTCTCTTTTTCGCTATCAATAAACACAGGTGTAGCTCCTTGATAAGCAATAGGATTTGCCGATGCCGAAAAAGTCATACTCTGACAAATGACCTCATCTCCCATTTTAACCCCTAAAATAATCAAAGCTAAATGTAATGCAGCGGTGCCCGCACTGAGGGCTGCCACATCTACACTTTGTCCCAAATAGGTTTTAATACTTTCTTCAAATTGATTAACATTAGGACCTAATGGGGCTACCCAATTCTCAGCAAATGCCTCATTGATATATTTTTGTTCATTTCCTCCCATGTGTGGAGAGGATAACCATATTTTTGTGTTCATGGTATCAAATCTATTTTTTTTGCTTCGCAAAGTTTCACTTTATTGTGCACTATATCCACCATCTACGGGGATATCTACTCCAGTTATCCACTTAGAATCCTCTGAAAGTAAAAATTTAATGGTATTGGCAACATCTTCTGGCTGTCCCAATCCCAAAGGATGCATACTTTCTATCTTTTGTATATTTTCTTGGCTGATACTTTCTAGTATTTTTATAGACATATCGGTTTTTACCATTCCGGGAAGCACACAGTTTACTCGTATGTTCTTAGGAGCCAACTCTAGGGATAACGCCTTTGAAATCCCTGAAAGAGCATGTTTGGACATACAATAGGCTGTTTTTGCCGTTTGTCCCAAATGTCCCATTACCGAACTAACCAACACAAAACTTGCCCCCTGGGAAGAAAGGTAATTTTTCTTCAGCAAACATTTAGAAATTAACACTGCTGGTATGCTATTTACGGACAATACTCTTTCTAAGTATTCCTTTTTAATCAGCTTAGAGGGAATCGTGGCTTCCATGCCCGCAGAATACACAAAACCATCGTATGGAATACCATCTTGAAGACTTTCTGCTATAGCGTTATACAAGGCTTCTTCATCTGTAACATCTACTGAAAATACTTGATGCCCGTCTCCACTACATTGTTGGGATACCTCTGTTAATTTTTCAACATTACGAGACATCAAAACAAGTTGAAAACCTTGACTAGCTAACGTGATGGCAGTTGCCTTCCCGATACCTGAAGAGGCACCAACAATTAAAATCTTTTTTAGTTTCATCAATTATTTATTGTTTTCCCTGTTTTTGAAGCATTTCCAAAATCTTGTCCATAGTAATCATTTCGGAAATTTCTTCTGGCTCAAAAGATACATCAAAAGACTCTTCTATCTCTACAATAAGGTTAAGATGACGGAGCGAATCCCAATTTTCTACCGTTTCTTGTGAAATTTCTTGTGGAAAGCTATTCTCATCCATCTCAAAAACTTCTGCCATTATTTTAATTATTTTCTCTTTCATAAGGCTTTCTATTTAAATGTTATTTTGTAATAATCTTTCATTTGTAATTTTTCAGAATGCTCTAAGCGATACTTTTTAACACCGTCAGTCGTCGTTTCTATTAGAGTAAATCCTACTTTTTCTAAAAAATTAGTTGCCATTGCATTTTTTTTAGTTGGGATAAACTCTGCCGTAATATTGCTAAGCTGTTTTTCTTTTTTAATTTTATCAATCAATGCCAAAAGTACCGTTTTTTCTATCTCTCGACCTAATATTCTACAACTCAAAAGATACGAATCTAGATGTAAACACTGCTCTTTTTCTGTAATAATCGCAGCAATGGTAATACCATTATCTCCAAATTTATCCTTTACATGGGCACAATAGATAGATGCTCCCTGCGATAACATATATTGTAACTGCTCTTGTGTGTATCTTCTGGTTGTAAGATTGAACTGATTGGTTTTTTGTGTCATTTGAGCAATTCTGGAAATATTACTTTCATTGGCTTGAATAATGTCTATCTCCATGCCCAAACTCGACAAATAGTCGTCCATATCATCAAAGGCTTTCTTACTTTCGTTGCGGAAGAAATTTTGTTTATACTGTTCTGTTTTCTTCATATCCTCCGCAGAAAACTCATATGCCATAAAATAATCGTGGTATACCTGCCAAAAAAAGTTAACCAACTCATAAGGTTTATCCGGAAAATCAGGCACCGCCACCTCTGGCAAAAACTCCTTTACCAATCCTCTTTCTACAGGATTATCGTCTATAAAAACAAAACTATCCGTGCCAATATTCAACTCTTCGGCTATGGATTTAATATTCGATGCCTTATCCTGCCAATTAATTCGATACGCCGAAAGCACATTACTATTAATCAAATGATTAGGATTTTTGTCCCAAACCTCTTGTACATCTTTTAAGTTATTTTTGCTACAAACAGCCAATATCACTCCTTTCTCCGAAAGCTTTAAAAGCAGTTTCTGAAAGCTTTGAAAACAAATTCCTGGATAATCCATACCCAATTTAATACCAAAAGGACCTTCTTCGCCCACAACCCCTCCCCACAAGGTATTATCACAATCCAAAACAATACATTTTTTTCTCTTCAAATCCAACGCATGAGTTTGTTTATAAAACCAATCCTTAAATGCCTTGGAAAATTTGGGATTGTAAGGCATTTGAGAGGTAAAAAAGAAACGCCATTCTATAATAGGCAGTTTTTGTTCTTGTAAAAAGCGATTGATATCCAATATCTTCACATGACCATATTGAGCCGATTTTTCTTGCAAAAACTGTATATTAAAAGAATCTATTGCATTCAAAAGTTCGGGTGTTTTGATATTCCAATCTCGATTGGTATCTCGATACAGAGTAAAGATTATGACCCTACCTGTGAGTCCCGAATGTAGAATAAAATTAATTTTAGACTTTATATCCTCTATTTCGTTAATTTGCTCCTCTGGAGACAGTGAAGGATTTATCTGATAAAAGATTATATAATCGCTATGCCCTTGTGTAGGTTTACTAACATCTCCATACCCACTAAAAACATCTTGAGCATCAAATAGATACTCTATCGTATAGTTTCTATATATATATTTTGACATTATTATTTTTCTAAAAATTCTATTAAACCTAAATGTGTATTGTACATAAAACTAATTCTTCTATTGTTAAATGCTACTGCAGGCGTTGGGGCTAACACTAACAAAAATTTCTTTTTTTTGAAATCCTCTATTGTAACATCTAAATCCTCTACCTCATAACAAATGTGATAGAGGGAAGCTCCATTTTTTTGTAATATTTTCGTTACTGGGCTATCGTTTTTGTCCAATGGAGATACCAGCTCTATTAAATGACTCGTATCATTACCGATGAACAAAAGCTCTACCCCTTGTATGGGATCTATAATTTTTTCACTAGTCGCTGTGTAGCCTATTTTTTCAAATTCTTTTAGGCTTTTATCTATAGACTTGGTTGCAAAACCGTAATGATGTAGTTTCATTGTTCAGTGTTTTTTTAGATTTCTTGTAAATCCGAAATATGTGTCCCATCTAAGTTTAAAATAGCAGCTCCCCAAGATAATCCAGCACCAAATCCACTAATTAACACTCTTTTTCTCTCGCTTTGCCAATTTTTTAGTTCACTAACAATGGTAAGCGGTATGGTAGCAGAGCTTGTATTTCCAAATTTATCTAAACTATATGGAACATTATCTGAACGATACTTCAATTTCTTAGTAAAGAAATCCGTCATAAATTTATTGGCTTGATGAAATATGATTTTATCAATATCCTCCAATGCTATTTCGCATTTTTCCGTGATTTCTTTAATGCTTTTAGGAACTACTTTCATAGTAAAATTGAATACATCGATTCCATTCATATATATCTGAGTATCATCACCCAAACTACCGTCCTCTCTTTCATATTCTTGAAAAGACTGATGCGTGGTAGGCACTCTACATCCTCCCGCTTTTATCATAACAGCATCCCAACCTGATCCGTCGGTTTTTAGTAAACTAGAAAAATGTTCTCCCTCTTTCTTTTCTAACAAAGTAGCCGTACCTGCATCTCCGTAAAGCAACGCATTGGTTTTATCTTTAGGATTTACTATTTTAGAAAATGTTTCGCCATCTAAAAGCAACACTCTACGCACATTAGGTAGATTAAGGTAAGTAAAAGCCGTTGTTAAAGCGTATACATAGCCACTACAAGCCAAAGTAACATCAAAACAAGCACAATCTTTACTAAGTCCTAATTTTTGTTGCAATATCGGTGCTGTGGCAGGAATTTTATAATCGCTGGTTTGAGACATAAATATCAACACATCTATACTTTCTCTATCTATTTCCAAATCGGCAAATAGTTTTTCAGCAGCCTTCATGCACAAATCAGATGCCGTTATACTAGCATCAGCGATTCTTCGTTCTTTAATACCAACGGAGTTAATAATTTTCTCTAACTCTTCCTGAGGAAAAATATTTGTAAGGCTTTCATTTTTTACGACTTTTTTAGGCACACAAGCTGCGATACCCTTGATATGTACATTAGGAATTTGTAAAAATGCCATTATTATTCGGTTTTATCTTTTACTATTTCATAAATATCGCGTACCAGAGTAGCCCCTTTGATATCGTTATGTGTAAGAGTTACCTCATATTCTTCTTCCACTACAGCAAGTAATCCCAAAGCAGTAAGGGAACTCCACTCTTCAAAATTTTTGAATTCGGTATCCATGGTTATTTCTTCCAATTCAACTTCATCGAATATAGAAGCAAAATGCTCTAAAAAAGTTTGTTCATTCATTGTATTTTATTTTAAAAATTAACTCTTATAGCAGGGTTTCCAATATAAGTGGAATCGCTTTTAATACTTCTAAGTAATATGCTCCCTGCACCTAATATGTTATTGTTTCCTATCTTTTTTTGTTGAATAACCCCACAATTAAAACCTAAATAATTGAGATTACCTATTTCCACCCCTCCTGATATTTGCGCATTGGGACTCAATACATTAAAGTCTCCTACCTTGCTATCATGCCCTATGGTAACCCTAGTATTAAAAATATTAAAATTACCTATGGTTACATTACAACTTAGCATAGTATTGGGAGCAAAAATATTTCCTTTTCCCAAAACTAAATTTTCTTTGTCATAAAATACCGCTGTGGGATGTATGATATTAGGGAAAGAAATATTATTGTTATTTAATAATGTACTTATCGTACTTAGGTGTATGGGTTTCCCAACGGCAATAGCGACTTCTATGGAATAATCAATATTGTTCAAGCCCTCCACTTTTCCTAATACCTTACCATAGGCATTGCTTTTAACCAGTGTATCATCATCAAAAAAACCTATAAATTCAAAAGTTTGCTGCTGTGTAATCAACAAATCTTTCCAGATGCAAAATACCTCTTGCCCAAAACCTCCTGCTCCAATAATTGCTATTTTTTTCATAACTATTCATTCCCTTTAAATGGCTCTATAGTTGCCTGTCCTTCTTGGGAAATCCCCTCGGAGACAAAGACTTTCTTTACCGTTAATAATAAAATTTTGATATCCAAAGATAGTGAGATATTTTCTACATACCAAACATCGTATTCAAATTTTTGCTGCCACGAGATAGCGTTTCTGCCGTTGACTTGAGCCCAACCTGTAATGCCAGGACGCACATTATGTCTTTTTTTCTGTTCCTCATTATATAATGGCAAATACTGTGGTAGTAGAGGTCTTGGACCAACTAAGCTCATATCTCCCTTAATTACATTTAATAGTTGCGGAATTTCATCTAACGATGTTTTTCTAACGAATTTACCTATTGCTGTTAAGCGTTCTGCATCAGACAATAAATTACCATTAGCATCTTTTTTATCATTCATTGTTTTGAACTTAATGATACTAAAAATACGTTCATTTTTCCCAGGTCTTTTCTGAAAAAAGAAAGGCTTCCCTTGGTTTGCAAAAAACAAACCTATTGTAACTAAAATAAAAACAGGACTTAATAGCAAGAAACCAACAAGAGCCAAAGTGAAATCCATAATAGGTTTAAAAAAATCTCTATACATTCTCTCTAATTAGCTTATTATACTCTTTTAATAATTCTTCCCATACAAACTCACGCTGATAACAGCTTACAATCATTTCTCTACTATTTTCTTTTAACCGTAAATACAAATTATCATCATCTATAATGATTTGCATAGCCTTTCGAAGACTTTCTACATCTTTCGATGGAACAATTAACCCATTTTTGTTATTCTCTATAATTTCATTGCATCCATTAATGTTTGACACAATGCTTGGAAGTCCCATAGCTCCTGCCTGCATAACTACATTAGGAAAGCCTTCCCGATAACTTGGAAACACAAGAGCATCAGCAATAGCAAAGTAAGGCCTTACATCTTTTTGAAATCCAACAGCTATAATATTCTTATTCCTTTCAATTTCTTGAATAGTCTCAGTTTTTAAAGGATCTAAGTCTCTTTCTTCTGCTCCTACTAAAAGTAATTTAATATTTTGTTTCTGTATTTGTTTAAAAGCTTTTATTAACTCATTAATCCCTTTATCACCAACTAATCTACCTACAAAAATGTAAACAAAATCAGTATCTTTAATATCCAGTTCTTTCCTTAATTGCTTTTTCAATTCCTCACTTATTTGTTTGGGAGAAAAATGAGTGGTATTGATACCGTTTGAAGAACCATTCGCTATAATACTCAATTTATCTATTGAAGTATATTTTTGCTCCACAATAAAATCATACAACCCCTTAGAATTCGGATACACTTTGGTAGCACAAGCATAAGTCAATTTTTCTACAAAATCCAATAATTTACGCTTACCTCCTTTGGTTTCCATCAGAGGTAGACCCGCCACTGTATGTAAACGAATAGGAACTCCTGCTAATTTAGATGCCAACATCCCAATCAACCCTGCTTTTGGTGTATGTGTATGAACGATACAAGGCTTCTCTCTCCTAAACAAGAGCCACATTTTCCAAAGTGATTTTAAATCTTGAAAAGGCGTTATTTTTCTTGACATCTCAACTGCGGAAACACATACTTCCTCTTCCTCCTCTACCAACTGAAGTTCTTTTCCGAAAGATGAAATACCCCAAACATCAAAATGGTCAGACATATACCTCAGTTGTCCTCTCAGCAAAGCATAAAGAGAAATAGGAACTGTGGTTACTCTAAATAATTTTCTTTTCTGCATACTTAATTTACTCTAAATGCATATTAAAATACCACTTCTGAAAGCAGTAAAGCGTCCAAACACGGAATGTATTATCTTCTATTTCATTTAAATGATTGTAAACCAATTTTTGGATTTCTAGAACATTAAAAAGACCTTGTTTCTCCAATTTTTCTGTTACTACGTAAGACATTAATTCCTCTTTAAGTGTAGATTTTAACCAATCCCCAACAGGTACTCCAAAACCTTTCTTTGATTTCTCTAAAAAACCTTCTGGAAATTTATCCTCAAAAGCCTTCTTTAGTATATACTTTTTATTATTCCCATTAAGCAAATAATGCTCTGGAAGAGTGTGAGAATAATCCCAAAGTTTTTTATTTAAAAAGGGCGCCCTACATTCCAACGAAGTCAACATACTTGTCCGATCCACTTTTACAATCATATCTCCTTCCAAACTTATCATTCTATCCACATTACGAAAATCGTTAAGTGTTTTAGGATTAGGTATTCTCTCTTTGTAAAGACTCAAAGCATCTTTTACTAACCATTCTTTCCTAAGAAAACGTGATAGTTCAGGCTCTTGAAAACCTAACTTAACCATATTATAGTAAAACTCTCCCCCGTAGTCAATGGCATTAACTGCTTTTCGCACTTTAAATTTCAATCCCCGCTGATCCTCTTTTTGTTTAGTTAAAAAGTCTGACACTTTTTTTATCGTACAATGCAAAGCCTTTGGCACTATTTGCGTATATCTTTCATTTATTTTTCCTATAAGATATTTGTTATATCCTCCAAAGACTTCATCTCCTCCATCTCCTGTCAGAGCTACTTTTACATATTCACTAGTTTTTTTTGCCACAAAAAAACTAGGCAATGCAGAAGAGTCAGCAAACGGCTCGTCAAAATTCTGTAGTACAGAAGTTATTTCGTCTTCTAAATCTTGTTCTTTAAGTATAAATTGATGATGTGTAGAGCCTATCTGCTTAGCTACAATTTTTGATTTATCCGACTCGTCAAACGATTTTTTATCATAGCCAATAGAAAAAGTATTAATCTTTTGCCCCATTTCTTCAGCTAAACAAACCGTTACAATAGAAGAATCTACTCCACCAGACAAAAAAGTACCTATGGGAACATCAGAAATACTTCTAGAAAGAACACTTTCCTTTACCAAATCCCTCAATTCCTTCTTAGCATCATCAAATGAAATCTCTCTCTTATCAAATTTACCTTCAATATGTATTTTTTCTAATCTAAATTCATTCGCAACCAAATCATACTCTATAAAGTGATTGGGTTCTAACTTATAGACTCCCTCATAAATTGTAAAAGGTGCGGGTATATAAGTCAACTGAAAGTAAAGATTTAATCCTTCTTTAGAAATAACTCGTTCTTCTTCTGAAACCGACATTAAAGATTTTAACTCCGAACACCAAATAAGTCCTCCCTTTGAATTCTGATAATATAGGGGTTTCTCCCCAAAGAAGTCCCTTGCTATAAATACTTTATTAATAGACTTATCATAAATAGAGAAAGCAAACATTCCGTCTAACATTTTGAATGCCTCTTTCCCATAAACTTCATATAACCTTAGTATAACTTCGGTGTCAGAATTGGTTTTAAAGGTTTTTCCTACGGATAAAAGCTGCTTTCTTAAACTTTGATAATTATAAATTTCACCATTAAAAACGATAACCTTAGTTCCATCCTCTGAAAAAATAGGTTGCTTACCACTAGACAAGTCAATAATAGAAAGCCTACGCATAGCAAACCCTATAACATTTTGCTCTTTTTGCTCTACAAAGAACCCATCTTCATCTGGTCCACGATGAAAAATTCTTTGATTCATTATTTCCAGCTTCTTTATCGCTGAATCAGAATTTATATCTTTTAAAATAAGTCCATTAATACCGCACATCAATATTTTTTTTCAAAATTACAACTATTATCTTAATAATTAAAAAATTATATAATACTACTGCACTGGTTTGGAAGATTTAGAATACAAGATTACCCCAATGAAAATAAATGGTAAAATCATTACTTTCATTCTATTAGCTAATCCCAAATTATATATGTATACTGATATAATAATCCAAATAGCTACTCCAAGCGTTATGAATAAATTATTTTTCCGTTTTGCTCTAATAATATAAAAACCTAATATAAAAACAGTGTAAATGAGAAGTATTAGATTTTCCATGGACGCTAAATTCTGTGTGTAGCCTTTTGCATCAAAAAATAATGGACGATACATTAGCATTAAAAAACGTTCGTAAAAATAGGTTTCACCTAATCTGATAGGACTATGCCCCAAGCCATTACGCAGAAAGTTAAATTGTCCAAAACTGGTTACAAATTCCAATAAATTTTGAAGTGGAGATATCTTGAAGTGAAAAAAAATCAAAGCACAAAATATCAACATGAACACAAATATTAGAAGTGAAATTTTTTGTTTTGTACTAAGATAATAATAATACCCACGGTGATAAAACAGAGTTACAATTAGAATAACTATTGCTATATGTGGGCGAATAAACATGAGGGCTAGAAATAAAAACTGTAACCTAAATTTTTCTTTTTTTATTGAAAAAACTAAACCACAAATGAGAAAGAAGAAAACAGAATCTTTACTGATAAAACAAGTCCAATAATGTATAGATGGCAATAAAAATAAAAGTAATACGCTCAAGTATGATAAAGAATTATTACAAGTTTCCTCTTTGACTACGAGATATAAAAAATAATATCCTGCCAGAGAAATAAATGAGAAAAAAAGGGTCAAAACTTCGTAAGTTATGCCAAATTTCACAGGGATTGAGAGAGCAGCTGCTAAAATTGTAATCCCCCAGTCTCCTCCTTTTTGAAATTCAGCTCCTGCTAACTTAAAAATTCTATGTGAATCTAAATGTCCAAAATTATCAGGACTATTTAAAACTAAGCCTAAAATTATTAAATGGAATAAAATACAACATCCAAAAACAATCTTATAAAAACTTTCTCCCTTTACTTCTGTTTGCATCTAAAGTTTACTTTTTATCATATCTGCATATCTCTCCCCCCATATTTGATATGAATAGTATTCCTCAACACGCAATCTACCCTTAACTCCCATTTCCTCAGCGATTAATGGATTTTCAAGCAAGAATCTAAGGTACTTTTTCCATTCAAACAAATCATTAGCTATAAAACCGCAATCTTGAGTTATAATTTCCTCATTTGCTGGCAATTTAGAGGCTACTACAGGAATACCACTAGCCAAATATTGTATTAATTTAAACCCACATTTCCCTTTCTCCCATTCGGTTTCTTCTAAAGGCATAATCCCAATTGTACTCTCTGCTAAAAGTCGATTTTCGGACTCTGCACTCCAAGAAATATATTCAACATTTATACGAGAATCTAGCTTAATTTCCCCTCCTATAATTCTTAAAACAAAATCTATATCGCTTGACAACTCAACAAAAATAGGCTCAAGCAATTTTAAATATTTCACAGTAGATGGTGAACCTATCCAAACTATTGTCTTCGTTTTTGAAATTATATTATGAATCGGATATTTATCTAAATCAATCACCGTAGGCAAATAAATTAAATTCCCCTCCTTAAACTTAGTAAAGTACCACCTATTTCCAACAGTAGTAAATTTAGAGTGTTTAACCAACTCAGATATTTTGTTTCCTAAAATTTTATTTTTAAGTCTAGAAGATTGATAAGATGCTGCGACATGATCATCAAAATCTAATGCATAAGGTTTATGATTTAGAAAAAGCTTTTCTAGCCATAAAGGCAAAAAAGGAAACATATCCTTTTCAATAATAAAAGCATCATACCGTCTATAATTTTTTAAAAGAAATATTATACGTTTTAAGACAGCTAATAATTGTAAAAAAAATAAATAAAAACTTCTATTATTATATATTTTTTTGATATAATCGTCGTCAAAAAGTGGCTTAAACTCTATATCTAAACCTACCTTTTGAAAATATGGATAATAATTATAAAAACGGTATCTAGAGCTTGGACCCGCTACACCATATTTGGACAAGAGAAGTATCTTTTTTTTCATTCAACGCAGTATTAATTATTCAACCATAGTAATACTTTTTCTTTCATTCTAAGTGGAATATTATTAGAATACATTAACTTCCATTTAGACCACCTAGATTTTTCATTATTCACCATATCAAAATACAGTTTAAATCTACTTTTTTTATCTGGATATAGATTGACAAGAATCTCTATCAATTTCTTATCTGGTTCCAAATAAAATTTTTGTTTTAGATTAAGTCGTTTCAACTTATCTATGAATGTATTACTTCCAATAAGATTTGCACCATGCTGCCTATACCACATTGTAGGTTGTGGTATATAAACTCTTTCTCCAAATAATTCTGCCATAAAATGAATATACCTATCATGGATATAAATATTATTTGGGAATGGTAAAATCTTATTTTTTAAAGACTTATTAATCATGGACGAAGCTCCCTGTACAAAGTAGTGAAAATAAGAGTTTTCTATTCTTTTATTAGAGGCAGGATTATCATCTAAAAACAACCCTCTTTCATTTAAATCGCCATCGGTTACCATACAGTTTGAGTGTAATAAGGTAGGTGTATCTGTAGGTTTATAATAGCTGAGAAATGTTTTAATTTTATCCTCATACCAAACATCATCTTGATCTGCAAGAAAAATTAAATCCCCACTACATTTTGTTAATAGATACTCTACATTTTTGACGAGCCCAAGGTTATTATTTAAATCTTGATATAGAATAACATTCGGATATTTATTAGAAAAACTCTTGATAATATTTACCGTATCATCCTTACTCCCATCATCTCTGAGATGTATAGTAATATTTTCATAAGGCTGTTGTAATATACTTTCAATTTGCTGAGCTATATGTTCAGACCCATTGTAAGTAGGAATAATAACATCTATTTTCATTTTACATCAATCTTAAGATTTTCACCCAAATTTTTCATTTGAGACTGAAGCATAAAAACATCCTTTTTCGTAGATTTAAAATTAACTTTAATATTTGTGTTTTTATTTTCATCATAGGAGAGAAATTCAGCTCTAGAAAGCCCCCTAAATTGGAAATCTTCAATATTAATTTTCCCTTTTGGTTGCTGTATGTTACTATTATCACTAGCAAATCTTAAGCTTATCCCAAGATAACCTGTATCTACCTTTATGTTTTTGATATTTATCTGTCCAATATCATAGGTTTTACCTGATAAATTTTCTAAAACAGCTAAAAAACCATGTGTTTCGTTGTTAAATAAAACAAGATTTTTAAAATTTAAATTATAAATAACATCTGTATTCTTGTCTGGCTCTATATCAATACCTGCGTGAGGTGGTGTTCCAGATGTATTAGCTGCACAAAATTTATCAACTAACAAGTTCTGTGCTGTAATAATAGACATCCCATTTCTACGATTATTATTAACATGAGATTTAACTACTTTAATACTATCATTTAATACGCTACCGGTTACAGGAGAAATTCCTAAGTATATGCCATCTCCCCAACAATCATTAACCCTAGCTCCATAGACAAGGATATTTTTGGCTCCCCTTATAGATATTCCCATACCCCATTCTCCTCCATTTCCTAAATGAGTTTTTCGATCTCCTATAATGTTTGGAAAGTAAATTGAAACATTTTCTGCATCATGAATTCTTAAAATTTCATACTGCCCCTTATCACTAGCCTTTAAAATTAATTTAGAATTAGGATTAAAATAGATTTTCCTATTAGAAGGTATAGACAATCCTCTATCATTTATCAAAATTGGAAAATTTGGAAAAATAACATGACTATACTTATCAATAGCATTTTGTATTTGTTCTGTATAATCTACATCTCCTCTTGTTGAATAATTTTTAGGGAGTGCTCTAACCAAATTATACGGATTTAATATAGTTTTTCTTACACTGTCTCTTTCTGCTCTAGATATAAATACCATTTCCTCATAATTTTTGGGAAGATACTTATATGTGAATTTCTGACAGCTACTGAGAGAAACAGTGCAAAATATTACCAAAATTGTATACAGATTAGATTTTAACATAAGTAGTTTAAATTTGAGGTAAAAAATGTTATCTAAATATTAAATTGCTATTAAATGTTTTCTCAATTACATCAAAGTACTCTCCTTCATTCAATGATAAAAATATTAAATAAAAACTAACTCCTCCCCATAAATACAACATAAATTTCATTAAGAACACTCTTAATTTATCTTGCTTTGTTTCCCGTCTATAAAAAAATATTACGGACAAGTAGATATAGGATAGTAAGCTTAAATTCATAGTTATCCTAGAAAAATCTCTTATAAAATATTGTGCTAAGATAAGGTAGTTTGCGTATTGTACCAATTGAATAAATATTGGGAGGTATTTCTTATAAGACTCATTCACTCTACTTTCCCATAGATAAAACTTATTATAATAATGCCATAGTATAAAATTATTGATAATAAAAAAAGGTATAAAAAGAGCAATAGTCCCTAAATAAGTAGAAGTAGCCTCCAAATAATCACTATATTTAGGATTAATAGCTGTAACCAATGGCTCCGCTATAGATTTGGGAACAGCCAGTAGTATCAACATCCCAATAATTATGGCAATATTACTTTTTGAAAGCTTGTTAAAAAAGGAAAATTTTCTTACTAAAAAAAATGGTAATAAAATTAACATAGAAAAATGGCATAATACAGATAAAATATAAAATGCCCAAAAAATTATTTTCCTTTTTTCGTAGTATAAAACAGCAACTAAGAATACTGATATAGCTAAAAAGTTTCTTATTTGAATTATATTTAAAAAATAAGGAACAATAAAAAAAATGGATAATACGAAAGCTGGCGACGGGGTCGTTTTTTTTAGAAAAAACAAAAATAATATTAGAGTTAAAGCTGCATATACTCCTAAAAAATATTGAAAATCTTCATTTATGTAATGGACAAACTCAATCAGTTTGATATGTACCAGTTCTACCGCTAACCTAACATAATCTAAATCTATATTATAAAAATGAATTTCATAATTAAATAAGTCTGGAGTCCAAGTTATAAATGCCTGTATAATAAAAAAAATACTACCACTCATAATCAAGAAAATATTCTTGATTTTCATCCCTCTACAAAAAAACTCCAACACTCCTAAAAAAAATAACAATAATAAATAGTAATAGAACATACCTCTAACTTTAACATTTACTATAGATCAATCTATACAAATTTAGAACTTAATCCTCCAATCATAATATTTTTAACAAAAATCACTTATTTTTTCCTCTTAAAAAGTTCATAGCCCAATCTTACAATTCTCACAGGAATCAAGCATAGTATAAATAAAATCAATATATTAGCATTAGAAAAAGACTTTATATCTCTCTTTCGTTTCTCAAGTTGCTCCATATTAAGCATAGACTTAGCTCGCATAACTATCAGACTTTTATAGCTAAATATTCCCGTATTTAAAGAATGTTGTCTTACAACCTTATCAACATCTTCTTGTCTAAATTTATTAGGGAGATTTATAAGCATATTTTTATAATCATCTATAAAAACACTAAACTGATTGCCAGACCAATAACTTTCTTTTTTCCTATTGCCGTATATTATTTTTTTATTAATCCAATATAATTGAATTTTCTTTTTATAGGCAGCCCAAAATATTAAAGCCAATTGAGGAAAATTTTTAACTAATTGAATATTTATACATTCTGTGAATAAAGCTCTTCTATTGTAAATTATCGCTCCTGACATAGTTAAATGCCATCCTAAATCTAACAGTATGCATTTGGGATCAGTATATATATTATTATTTGGTAGAGGCTCACTACGACTCTCTGCATTAAAACATATAAAATCATAGTCCTCATTTTCTATAATTTCAAATATCATAGAAAATGCTTCCTCTCTTATTATCATAGAGTCCCCTATATACCAAATATAGTCTTCTTTTGGTAGAGACATAGTAAACAAGCAGTTATGATCATGCCCCAAAGAAGGAGTATTTTTATAATAATAGATATTATCATAGTACTCCTTTTTCAAATAATCAACTATCTCTTTTGTATCATTATTTGTGCTATCATCAGATATATAAACTGGTATATTATATCTACTTAGTTCATTTATAATCTTTAAAAGATTCTCCTTCAAAATCTCAGGACGATTGTATGTAGGAATAGCAAGAGCTAACGTTGGTTTGTGCCTATCTATATTTTGATTTTGTGCCATTCTGCCTTTTTGTTTTAAAAACATTATAAACCCATGGGAAACCTATCACTACAACAAAAAAAGTATAGCTTATAACAACCCCATCTACACCATACTTGTTACCAAAAAATAAAGTCCCTCCTCCTGTTAATATACCTAAAACAATAGAATATATTAACAATGGTTCTTTTTTGTGACATCTTAGGTATAATGCTAAAGAGGATACAACTTGATTAAAGAATGTAGCTATAGACAATAGAACAAAAAGTTCCATCGATAAAAAGCGGTTAGCGTATGAAATTTTAAAATATCTAAGAAAAGCAACAGCTATAACTACAATGAGTAATCCCACTAAAGTAGCCACTAAAGTTTGTATTAAATTTTTTTTAAAAGCTATATCTAACATTTTATATTCTCTTTTAGCAATAAAACTAGAAAACATAGGAACCTTAGTATTCATCCAACTCATAAAAATTGTTGAAACACCACCTAAGACAGCTATTGTTACTCCCATCTGCCCTGCAACAACAGCTCCACTTGTAGCAAAAACAACAGGATTGAATAATTGATATACAAAATAACCGCTAATCCAACTCAATGCTATTTTCCATTGAAGAGGGAAGATTTCTCTTTTGTAACTCACACTCCATTCACCTCTTTCTTTCCACAGAGCTAAAAAGATATTCTTATTCTTTGATAAGAAAAATAAGAATGGAAAAATTAAAGATGAAATCATCAAAGATATCGCAACAGAATAAAGTTTACACCCCATCATCAATAATGCAAAAAGTATAAAAAGCTGAACACTCTTCTGTATTAATCTAATCTGAGCCACATACTTAATCAAATTAATTCCTTCCATAAAAGAGAGAAGGGGGGAAAAAAACAAATTAATAGATGTTGCTAATGCAAGTAACATCCATGGAAAAGACCACTGTACCGTACTCTCTCCTCTGTATTTAGAAAAGAATACATTTCCTATAATGAGTAAAAGACAAAAGAGCAATAGGGAAATAATAACATACCACTTTACACAAAACCTAAATAACGACGACAACCTAGACTTATATTGTAAATCTCCTTCTATTTTAAAATCTTTTCCTATTCTAAGATATGCAAATTCATGTGCCACATACTGAGTTACTATACCAGTAAAACCTAATTCAAAAAAAACTTGTATTGCAACTAGACTGGAGAAGGTATAAAAATACCCTTGCTCTATCTTTGATAAATAGTTTGTTATAAAAAATATGGATATTAACCCTCCCCCTCCTTGAATTACCCTACCTAAAACAGTATAAAAAACAGCACCATCTAGACCTATTCGTTCTAATATATTTCTAATTTTTTGCATTCAGGGCTGTTCTTATGTTATAATCTATCATCATAGTACGAAAGAATTCCTTTCACATCGTACACCACTACATTGTCTTTTTTAAGCAGAGATAAATCCAATGTCTTAAATTCTCTATGAGCCACCCCTAAAACTACGGCATCAAACTTTTGAGATGGTAAATTCTTAGTGCTTTCAATACCATACTCATGTTTAACCTCTTCAGGACAAGCCCATGGATCATAGGTTGTTACTTTCACTCCAAAATCTTCTAAAGCTGCAATCACATCTACAATCTTAGTATTACGGACATCAGGACAATTTTCCTTAAAAGTCACCCCCAGCATCAAGACCTCCGCATTATTTACAGGAATATCTTTTTTTATCATCGCTTTTACCACTTGTTCCGCTACATATTTCCCCATAGAATCATTTAAACGACGACCAGCCAAAATAATCTCTGGATGGTAACCATATTCTTGAGCTTTTTGAGCTAAATAGTAAGGATCAACACCAATACAATGCCCTCCTACTAAGCCTGGTTTAAATGGCAAAAAATTCCATTTTGTTCCTGCTGCTTCCAAAACTGCATGAGTGTCAATACCCATGAGACTAAATATTTTTGCCAACTCATTTACAAAAGCTATGTTGATATCTCTTTGGGAATTTTCAATCACTTTAGCCGCCTCTGCAACTTTGATTGTCGGAGCCAAGTGAGTCCCTGCAGTAATAACAGATTTATACAACTCATCTACTATTCTACCTATTTCAGAAGTAGAGCCAGATGTAACCTTTAATATTTTTTCTACAGTATGCTCTTTATCACCTGGGTTAATTCGTTCGGGAGAATAGCCTGCATAAAAATCTTCATTAAACTTCAAACCAGATACTCTTTCCAATACAGGAATACAATCTTCCTCGGTTACTCCAGGATAAACTGTAGATTCATAAATCACAATATCTCCTTTTTTTAATACTTTCCCTACAGTTTCACTAGCTCTTATTAGAGGAGTCAAAACAGGACGATTATTTTTATCCACGGGTGTTGGTACGGTAATGATGTAAACATTAGCATCTTGAATATCATTCAAATCAGCAGAACAGTATAGCCCTATTTTTCCGGTTGGAAATGGATTTTCTTGAACCAATGCCGCTTGTAAAATATCATCTGCTACTTCTAAAGTGTCATCGTGCCCTTGATTGAGTTTTGCAACACGCTCCTTATTTATATCAAACCCTACCACAGAATATTTAGTAGCAAACAATCTTGCTAAAGGCAAACCTACATAGCCCAAACCGATAATAGCGATTTTATTTTTCATTTTACTTTTTATTAATTTATTTCAACCTCTTCCAATACCAATCCACTGCTTCTTCTAATCCTTGCTCAAAAATATGTGTTGGAGCATAGCCTAAATTTTCTTTTGCTTTATCAATAGATGCCAAGGAGTGAGGAATATCTCCCAATCTATTAGGACCATGCAAAATCTCCACCGCCGCTATCTTTTCATCATATTTTGACAAATATTTTTTCAGCAATTCTGCCATTTGTTTAATAGTAGTCCTATCTCCTACCGCCGTGTTATAAACGGTATTTACAGCTTCCGGATTATCGGTTAACATTGCTAACTCATTCATCTGAATCACATTATCAATATAAGTGAAATCTCTTGAGTAACTACCATCACCATTGATGGTTGGCGACTGATAATTCATCAACTGAATCACAAATTTTGGAATAACCGCTGCATAGGCTCCTTTAGGGTCTTGTCTTCTACCAAAAACATTAAAATATCTCAAGCCTATGCACTCCATACCATAAGTACGACTAAACACATCAGCATAGAGTTCATTAACATATTTAGTAATCGCATAAGGTGACAGTGGCTTTCCAATAACCTCTTCTACTTTTGGTAACGATTGGGAATCTCCATAAGTAGAAGAACTTGCTGCATACACAAAGCGTTTAACTTTAGCATCTCTAGCTGCTACCAACATATTAAGAAATCCCGAAACATTAACTTCATTACTTGTAATTGGATTTTCAATAGAGCGAGGAACAGAACCTAAAGCGGCCTGATGTAAGACATAGTCTACTCCTTCACATGCCTCATTACAAATCTCTAAGTTCCTAATATCCCCTTCAATTAATTCAAATTTTTCATTCTTAAAAAAAGGTTCTATATTGTATTTATGACCTGTGGAAAAGTTATCTAAAACTCTTACTTGATAATTTTTACTCAAAAAGTGTTCTGTAAGGTTCGAGCCAATAAAACCTGCCCCTCCAGTAATTAATATTTTCCTGTTATTCATTTCTCAGGTTTTTAAAATTTATCCTTCAATTTTTGAAACCATGTCTTTTCATCAGCATTATATCCATAGCCATATTTGTTTCCATAACCAAAATTACTTTTACTTACATCATTCAATACAAAACCTACATTCTTAATTCTATTAGCATTGATATTTTTATTAGCAAAATCTATCAATTCTTTATCTGTATACTTAGAGCGTGTTACATAAACTGTTGCATCTGCTAAATCAGCAATAAGGAATGTGTCTGTTACTAACATTAATGGTGCTGTATCTATAATGACATAATCATAATTAGGTTTAAGCTGTTCCAAAAGCTCCTCATATCTACCGTTGGTTAAGAGTTCCGTTGGGTTAGGTGGAATACTACCTGAATAAATCACATCTAAATATGGGTTAAACGAACTTTGATGAATAATAGTTTCCAACTTAGTTGTACTATCATACAAGAATTCTGTAAGTCCTGCTAATCCTCTTCTAGACTCATTATATCTCTGCAACTGAGGATTTCTGATATCTGAACCTATAATAATTACCTTTTTACTAGGAGTAGCCAATGTTAACGCTAAGTTAACAGAGGTAAAAGTTTTCCCCTCACCTTTAATAGTAGAGGTTACCTGAACCACTTTGCCCTCAGCTTTCTTAGGAAGCATAAAATTCATGTTAGTAATCAAGATACGAAACGCCTCTGCTATTGGTGTTAAGTCATTCAACTGTACAATATCAGATTGACCTTTTTCTATGCTAGGAAGCTCTGCTATGACAGGAGTGTTAGAAATTTGTTCTATATCATGCTTAGTTTCAATTTTATTATCAAGAAGTTCTTTTAAATAAATAAGTAGAAACGGAATAAGCAATCCTATTACTAATGCAACTAAAAGAACTATCATTTTCTTAGGAGCTACAGGCTTATCAGAAGCATACACATTATCCATCACTCTAGCTTTATTACCTGTAATAGCAAGAGAAATAGCTGTTTCCTCTCTTTTTTGCAGTAATAAAAGATATAATTGTTCTTTTATTTGTTGCTGTCTCTCAATCCCTCTAAACATTTTTTCTATAGCAGGAATCTTTGAAATTTTCCCTGATATTTTATTCTGTTCACCTTGCAACTCATTGCTTCTTATTTGTAAGCCTGAGCGTGTTTTTTGTAAACTTTGTAAAATAGAACCTCTAAGGTTATTAAGCTGTTTAGATAGATTTATTACAGCTGGATGTTCAGGAGTAGCAGATTCTAACAATCTATTTCTCTCCAAAACCAATTCGTTATAGGAAGCTATACCAGAAGATGCCGTAGGATTATCTAAACCTATTGCTGAAGGTAAAACTTGGTAAGATGCCTGTTTACTTAAATACGAAATAAGCCCATCTGTAAGTTGTAGTTGTGCATCTATATCAAGTTGCCTAGCTCTAGCTTCTGCAGTACTCTTTAAATCAAGTTCTGCTTCTGCCTGAATATCTGTAATTTTATTTTGAACTTTAAATTGTTCTTTTTGCGTTTCTACATCTCCTAACTCGTTAGAAATAATCTTAATTCTACTTTCTATAAACTTCATAGTCTCCTCAGACTGTGAGTTTTTATCTCCTATTGCATCAGCATTATAAGCTGTTACCAAACAATTGATAATATCTTTAGCTTTATCTATATTCGCTGATTTCATAGATAACCCTATAACTGTAACATCTTTATTAACAAGAGCCACATTAAGCTCTTTTTGTAGCTGTGTTACTCTACTATCCCTATCAAGTATAGATATCTCCAGCTCATCTATATTACCCGCTTTTTTAGAATCAAAATTTGGGTTTTTACGAATAATAATATTAGCGAATGGTAAACTAATAGTTTTTCCAAATGTAGCACTCACTTCTGACGAGAGTTCATCCGATAGCAATGTAACCTTATTATTTTCAATAGACAATTTTATTGGTTCTTCGAAAAAAGGCTCATCTTTTTTTTCTGAAACAATATTTACTATAATTGGTGAGGTTTCCCCGTAAAGTTCTTTTCTTCTAAAACCATCCTTGGCAGTAATAGAGGTTTGTAAGTTTTTTGCCTCTACTACAGTAGTCATCAGTTTTTTAGACTTAAATATTTCTATCTCATTATCTATACTGTTAGTACTCATTCCGCCTAAGCCAGATAAATCCTTCAACATATCTGCCTCCATATTTCCACTACTACTTCCTTTAGTACCTTTGATAAGAACAGATGATTCGACTTTATATACAGGAGTAGCAAATTTTAAATAAAAAAATGCTAAGACTAATGCCAAAGCAATTGAAACAACAAACCAAACCCAATTTCTCAAATAAGGCTTAAGAATCTCTCTAATGTTAATTTCATCTCCTTCTCCTATAGACAGATTAGATAGTTTTTTATCCATTGTTATTGTTTTAATTCTTATGATATAACTTATTAATTTTTCCTAATAACTAAAGCCAAAATAGTAACAACAACTGATGCTATTGATATATAAATTCCTGTTTGAGGACCAAACATTGCTGCTGATTGTCTCGTTTTATTTGGCGCTACCATTACCACATCATTTTGTTTTAAATGATAATATGGAGAATTGATAAAGTCGGATTTTGTTAAATCTATATAAGCTTTAGTTCTAACACCATCTTGCTCACGGACGACAAGCACCCTATCCCTTTTACCATAAATAGTTAAATCACCAGCCAAACCTAACGCATCCACTATTCTAGTTTTTCCATCAGGAATAATATACTGTCCAGGTCTGTTTACCTCTCCCAAAACAGTAACTTTATAGTTAGCATACTTCACGCTTACTGTAGGGTTTACAATATACCTTTTTAATTTATTGGATAGCTCTTGTTTTAAATCCTCTAAAGTTTTTCCATTAGTGTCTATTTTTCCTAACACAGGGAAATCTATGTATCCTGTATCATAAACCGTATAGGTAAATCCACTAATTGGTGCCTGATTTCCCATGGGACTATTCCCTTCTGCAAGGGAATAAGCTCCAAGTTTATTAGAAGGTGTAACTCCCTGGTTAAATGGTGCAACAACAGACATATCCTTTGCCGTTACCAATATAGATATCTCATCACCACGCTGTATAGTTGTCTGAGAAGCTCTTGTATAAGCATCTTCCGCTTGTTTTTCTATATCTTGCATATACTCTATATCATTTTTCGTTTTACACGAAAAAATAAAAAGTGACACAAACAACAACGTCAAGTAATTTCTAGCTTTCATAAATTTCATCTAATTTTGCAAATATACAACTTTTAAAGTACTATTTATCCAAACATTCAAATACCGAGTCATTACTTCTAAACTCTCTAACTATCTCCTTCAAAATTCTAACCACCTCTACTTTATCTCTACCTTTAGCTTTCTCATATATTCTAGATGTTAATTCATCTATTTCTTCATACAACATAACTGAGTCCTTAGAAATCATGATTTTCTCGTGATACGTAGGAAGGGTTTTTGTATCATCACTCAAAAGTTCTTCATACAGTTTCTCCCCTGGTCTTAGACCTGTATAAATAATTTTTATATCTACATCTGGCTCTAGACCAGACAATTTAATCATTCTTCGCGCAAGATTGAGTATCTTCACAGATTCCCCCATATCAAACACAAATATTTCTCCTCCTTTTCCCATAGTTCCTGCTTGTAAAACAAGTTCACACGCTTCAGGAATGGTCACAAAATACCTTACTATTTCAGGATGTGTAATTGTAACTGGACCACCCTTCTCTATTTGTTTTATAAAATGAGGAATTACAGAACCGTTAGAACCTAAAACATTACCAAATCTAGTGGTAATAAATTTAGTCTGATTATCTTCCTCATTTTGAAGAGCTTGCACAAAAAGCTCTGCAGCTCTTTTAGAGGCTCCCATTACATTAGTAGGATTAACAGCCTTATCCGTGGAGACCATTACAAACCTATTAACTTTAAAACGACTAGACAAAAGTGCCAAGTTCTTACTTCCTTGAATATTAACTAGAGCGGCTTCATGCGGATTGTTTTCTATCAAAGGAACATGCTTATAGGCGGCCGCATGGTACACCATAGAAAAATTATATTCTTTAAATACCGACTCTAATCTTTCCTTATTAGTTATATCAGCCAGTATAAATTCAAACTTGATATCAGGGTAGTTTTCCTCCACCTCCAACTGTATCTCATGTAAAGGAGTCTCCGCTTGGTCTAGAACAACTATTAACGAAGGTTCAAACTGTGCTACTTGCCTTACTATTTCACTCCCTATAGAACCTGCTCCTCCTGTTACTAAAACCGATTTTTGATGATGCCTCTTTTTTACTTCCTCATTTTCTATAACGATAGGCTTTCTATTAAGTAAATCTTCTATTTGAAAATTTTTAATATTACTCCCATCATTTCTCAACTTTTGAACGGTCGGAGATTTAAATACCTTTAAATCTTTCTCTAAAAACAAATTAACCCATTCTGCAATCTCCTCTATTGAGGCTGTATTACTACCAATTAAAACTCCATCTATACCTAAATATTCTCTGGTAGTCTTTTCTAAAAAATCTCTGGTATAAATTCTCTTCCCCAAGAGTTTGGCTTTCCTTGAATCCTTTCGAGCAGTAATAAACCCGACGACCTCGTATGGTAAAAAAGGATTACCCATCACCGCTTTTGCAATAGCAACCGACTCTTCTCCTATTCCCAATAGTAATATTTTTTTTCTTAAGTAGCTTCTCCTGTATTCTTTTGCCCATTGAAAAATTTCCTTCACTACCAACCTAAAAACAAAGAGAACCGTAAAAGAAATACAGAAATATATCAGAAGGATGGGAAACAGTAGTAATTTCTGTTTAAAAAAGAAAAAATATATGTAAGTAACTGTACCTAAAGTAAAAACTGTGCAAAAACTAGCTAATAAAATTTTAGATAAATCTACAAAGGTGGAATGTCTAATAATCCCCGAGTAAGTACGAAACAAGAACATAAAAAAGATATTTACACCTAAGACAACCGCATACTTCTGGTAAATACTAAGTACATAGGGATAACTTACAGAAGACAGTTTACCCACCACCCCATAGGACAACATAAGCGAAACTATCAAAAACAAAACATCTATGAGAAGTACCATCCATCTAGGCAAATACCTAATATTAGAAAGACTAATCATATTATCCCCTCCGTAGATCTTATTTTTCAGTTCACTAAAGTTCATTTTTCAACCATACTAATTTGTCGCACAAAGATAGTAAATTCAAGTATTCCCATAGATATTAAAAATCAGTTTTCATTTATTTATTTTCATTATAAAGAACTACCCCTCCCATTAAAATATTGATTTACAGACATTTGAACAACATCTAATTCATACCCTTTTCCTAGCAAGTATCTAACAGCTCGTTGCTTTTTTTCAAAATCAGTGCCACTTTTTAAACTATTGATATATTTTTCAGTTAATTTATTCAGTACCTCAAGATACTCTTCCTCATCAATTTCCTCCATAGCTATATTTATGAGTTTTTCAGACACTCCTTTAAATTTAAGATGACTTACTATTTTTTTTCTTCCCCAGCTTTTATGATAAAACTTCCCTCTCACATAACTTCTTGCAAAACGCTCTTCGTTAAGGAAATTCTCTCTCATGAGATAAAGTAAGATTTCATCTTTAGCTTCAGGAATAAGCATAAATTCTCTCATTTTTTGCTCTACCTCTTGATGACAACGGTCTTGATAGGTACAATAATTTACCATCTTTAGTTTAATTTCGTCAAAAGTGAACAATTTTTTCTCCATAAACATCAAAGCAAAAAATTTCGAAGGTAAATCATTACCTCCGAAATATTATATTACACTTATTAAAAATAATTAGTACTGAAATAACGGTCTACTAGACATCAGATCATTCACTTGCTTTTTAACCTCTTCTAAAACAGAATCATTATTAAGATTAGAAACCACTTTAGAAATTAGTTCAGCTACGGAATCCATATCGTTTTCTTTAAGTCCTCTAGTGGTAATTGCAGGAGTTCCCAATCTGATGCCCGAAGTAATGAACGCTGATTTATCATCAAACGGCACCATATTCTTATTACAAGTAATATCTGCTTTTACTAAGGCTTTTTCTGTCTCCTTACCGTTAACACCTTTATTACGAAGGTCTACCAACATAAGATGATTATCTGTTCCTCCACCTACGATTTCAAACCCTCTATCTATTAAAGCATTAGCCAAAGCCCTTGCATTAGCCACTACTTGTTTAGCGTAGGTTTCAAATTTACCATCTATCGCCTCTCCAAAAGCTACTGCTTTAGCCGCTATTACATGCTCTAGCGGACCGCCTTGTATCCCTGGAAATACCGCACTATCTAGTACTGCACTCATCATTTTGGTTTCCCCTTTAGGCGTTTTATGACCATAAGGGTTTTCAAAATCTTTACCTAACATTATCAAACCTCCTCTAGGTCCTCTTAAAGTTTTATGTGTAGTAGTAGTTACCACATCGCAGTAAGGAAACGGAGAACTTAATAAACCTTTAGCAACCAATCCTGCAGGGTGTGCAATATCTGCCCAAAGTGTAGCTCCTACCTCATCTGCTACCTCACGAAATTTAGCATAATCTAAATCACGAGAATACGCCGAATATCCTGCTATAATAAGTTTTGGCTTTACTTCTAAGGCTTTCTGACGCATAGCTTCGTAATCTATCAGCCCTGTTTCTCTTTCTACACCATAGAACTGTGCATTGTATTGTATTCCTGAAAAGTTGACAAACGAGCCGTGCGTTAAATGCCCTCCCATTGATAAATCTAATCCCAATATTGTATCTCCAGGTTTAAGACACGCTAAATAGATAGCTGCATTAGCTTGCGAACCAGAATGTGGCTGAACGTTAGCATATTCTACTCCAAATAGTTGTTTTGCTCTATCTATCGCTAATTTCTCTACTTCATCAACAACCTCACAACCACCATAGTAGCGTCTTCCTGGATAGCCTTCAGCATATTTATTAGTAAGAACACTTCCCATAGCTTTCATCACTTCATCAGAAACAAAGTTTTCAGAAGCAATTAGCTCTATACCATGTGTTTGGCGTGCTCTTTCTTGCTCTATCAAATCAAAAATTACATCTCTCATATTTTATCTTTTTAATATCTAAATTTATAAAGTTCCAAATTTAATAAAATCCCAACATTCTCATAGTGTACTTTCAAAATATTTTTTACAATACTATTTTTAAAGACTAAGCAACCTTTAGAAAAAAGCGATAAATCAATCTATATTTTCTTAAATTTGCAAGAATTAAAATGACATAATATGCTACCTAAAATAAATCCCACACATACAACTGCTTGGCAAAAATTAACTTCTCATTTTGACCGAAACGATTTTGATCTTAGAGAACTATTTAACAATACTAATAGATTTAATGAGTTTTCTATCAAAAAGGAGAATTTCCTATTTGATTACTCCAAAAATCTCATTAACGAAGAAACCAAGCAATTACTCATCAATCTAGCTAAGGAGGTCAAACTCAAGGAGGCGATAGATAGTATGTTTTCTGGAGAAAAAATCAACGAAACCGAACAAAGAGCGGTTCTGCATACTGCCTTGAGGGATTTTTCCGACAGAGAAATAATAGTGGACGGAGAAAATATCAAACCAAAAATACAGAAAGTATTGCAGCAGATGAAACACTTTTCAGAAGCTGTAATTTCAGGTAAACACAAAGGTTTTTCGGATAAAGAAATCACCGATATAGTAAATATTGGCATTGGAGGTTCAGATCTTGGACCTGTAATGGTTTGCTCTGCTCTAAAGCATTTTAAGACAAGGCTTAATGTTCACTTCGTTTCTAATGTGGACGGAAATCATTTGGCTGAAACTTTAAAAAACCTCAATCCTGAAACTACTCTTTTCATCATTGCTTCTAAAACTTTCACTACACAAGAAACGATGACCAATGCACTTTCTGCAAAGGAATGGTTCTTAAAAGCAGGAAAAGAAGAAGAGGTGGCTAAACATTTCGTGGCATTATCTACCAATATTGAAGCGGTTAAAAGTTTTGGTATTTCGGAAGAAAATATTTTTGAGTTTTGGGACTGGGTTGGTGGTAGATACTCTTTATGGAGTGCTATTGGTCTTAGCATTACGCTATCCATTGGTTATGATAATTTTGAAGCTTTATTAAAAGGAGCTTACGACACTGACAATCATTTTAAAAACACTGAATTTGAACACAATATCCCTGTGATTATGGGATTGCTTGGCGTTTGGTACCGTAATTTCTATGCTTCTACCAGCTATGCTGTGTTGCCTTATTCGCAATATCTAGACCGTTTTCCTGCTTATCTACAACAAGGCGATATGGAAAGTAACGGAAAGTCTGTGGACAGAAATGGAGATTTTGTGGAGTATCAAACTGGTCCTATTATATGGGGAGAACCAGGTACTAATGGACAACACGCCTTTTACCAGCTCATTCATCAAGGTACAGAACTTATTCCGTCGGATTTTATTGCTTACACTCAATCTTGCAATAAAGTAGCCGACCATCAAGAAAAACTCTTAGCTAACTTTTTTGCCCAGACCGAAGCCCTTGCTTTCGGTAAAACCGAGGGAGAAGCTAAAGCCGAACTAGAACAACAAGGGAAAAGTAAGGACGAAATTAAAGCACTTCTTAATCACAAAATATTCTTAGGAAATATCCCTACCAATTCTTTATTATTTAAAGAACTTACACCATTCTCTTTAGGGCAACTAATTGCTTTGTACGAGCATAAGATTTTCGTTCAAGGCGTTATTTGGAATATCTTTAGTTTTGACCAATTCGGTGTGGAACTTGGTAAAGTTTTGGCAGGAAATATTTTAACGGAACTGAAATCATCAGAAGTTACCCAATCTCACGATAGTTCCACCAATGGTTTAATCAATTATTTTAAAGATAACCGATAATCTTCAACACATAATAAATCTAATAAAAAGTATATAGTAATGGCTCAAATTTTAGACGGATTAAAAATATCCAAAGAAATCAAAGCAGAAATTAAAGCAGATGTAGAGAAAATCAAAGCATCTGGAAAGCGTTTGCCTCATCTTTCCGCTATATTAGTAGGAAATAATGGTGCAAGCAAAGCTTATGTTAACTCTAAAATTAAAGACTGTGCAGAAGTTGGCTTTCAGTCGTCTTTACACAAGTTTCCTAGCACGGCATCAGAAGCCGAAGTTTTGGAAAAAATAAAAGAACTCAACGAAAATCCAGATGTAGATGGCTTTATTGTTCAATTACCGCTTCCGAAACAGATGGATCAGGAGAAAATCATTATGGCGATAGACCCAAGAAAAGATGTAGATGGTTTTCACCCAGAAAACTTTGGAAGAATGGCTCTAGAAATGGATACCTTCTTACCTGCAACACCTTTCGGAATTCTTACTCTCCTAGAACGCTACCAAATAGAAACCAAAGGAAAACATTGTGTTATTATCGGTAGAAGTCGTATTGTAGGACGCCCTATGAGTATTCTAATGGGAAGAAAAGATTTTCCAGGAAACTCTACGGTAACACTTACCCACTCTTACACTCCTCATATAGAAGATTTTACAAGAAATGCAGATATTGTAATTACTGCTTTAGGCGACCCTTATTTCTTAAAAGGAGATA
Source organism: Riemerella anatipestifer ATCC 11845 = DSM 15868 (assembly GCF_000252855.1). Taxonomy (NCBI): domain Bacteria; kingdom Pseudomonadati; phylum Bacteroidota; class Flavobacteriia; order Flavobacteriales; family Weeksellaceae; genus Riemerella; species Riemerella anatipestifer. The sequence goes on from NC_017045.1 coordinate 984,793, forward strand.
TGATAAAGAAAGGAGCTATCGTGATAGATGTGGGCATTACGAGAGTAGATGACGATAGTGAAAAAGGCTATAAACTAGCGGGCGATGTAGATTTTGACAGCTGTGCTGAAAAAGCCTCATGGATTACGCCTGTACCAGGAGGTGTAGGACCTATGACCAGAGCTATGCTAATGAAAAACACACTATTAGCCTACAAGCACACCATATACAAAGACTAACCATTTGGAAAAGGAACACTTCTTAAATCATATCAGAGAAATCATCTCTCTTTCGAGGGAAGAGTTTGATGAAATTTGGGAATATTTTAGTGTTAAAAACATCAGAAAAAAACAATTCCTAGTACAAGAATACCAAACTTCTAATGAAATTTATTGGGTAGCGTCAGGAATTTTCAAATCCAGTTTCTTTGATACAGATGGTAAAGAACATATTCTCCAGTTTGCCTCTAGTGGATGGTGGACTGGAGATTTTTCCGCATTTTACAAGCAACAAAAAACACAACTTTCCATAGAATGTTTAGAAAACGGTAGCGTACTTGCCATTACTCAACAAAATATGGACATTCTTTGCCAAAAGTTTCCTCTATTAGAAAGATTTTTCAGAATCAAAACTAATTTCGGATATATTGCATTACAAGAACGCATCATTTCCCTTATAACACAATCTGCCAAACAACGCTACCAAAATTTCTTAGAACAATACCCTCATTTAGTACAAAAACTACCTAAACAAACCATTGCTAGTTATCTAGGCGTTTCTAGAGAAACTCTTAGCAGACTTTCTTTAAAGGAATAGTAAGACTTAACTTACTATAAAAATTGCTCTTGTGATTTACCTCACACTTTTTTTGTGATTTATATCCTTAGACCTCTAAGCACATCCATCTATCTTTGCACAAGAAATTAATATTAAACACTAAAAATTAAAAAGATGTCACAAGAATTAAGTAATCAACCTGTATTTGATGGTGTAGGTTATGAGCCTTCTCCACTATCATTATCTATGTTCGTTGCTCCAAAAACCGACTACGATTTCACCCAATACCCTAACGCTAATACAGATAAAAACAAAAAAGTACTAGTAGTGTGTACTGAAGAAAAATATATGACTATGCAAAATGGTAAGAAGTTTTCAACAGGTAACCACCCAGTAGAAACCTTAGTACCAATGCTACATTTAGATGCAGCAGGCTTTGAGGCAGAAATATTTACTCCTACAGGTGCACCAGCCGTTTTAGAAATGTGGGCTATGCCTTCCGAAGACGAAGCAGTAAAAGGTATTTTTGAAAAGTATAAAACTAAATTTGAAACACCTAAAAGTTTAAAAGAATTTGTAGCAGGAGATATGGCTTCCGAAACTGAATATGTAGCTGTATTTTTACCTGGTGGACACGGTGCTATGCTAGGACTACCAACAAATGATGATTTAAAAAAGATAATCCATTGGGCATATCAACATGAGAAATTTGTACTTGCTATTTGCCATGGCCCTGCAGCATTATTAGCAGCAGCACATAATGAACCTGCGGAAAACTTCCCATATAAAGACTACAAAATAAAATCTTTCCCTGACATTATAGATACGCAAACGCCTGCTATTGGCTATGTACCAGGAGAAATGCCTTGGTTCTACGGGGAAAAACTAAAGGCTCTAGGCATAGAAATTCTTAATGAGGATATTTCAGGAGCATGCTACACTGATAGAAAATTAGTAACAGGTGATAGCCCGCTAGCCGCGAACAATTTCGGCAAAATGAGTGCTGAAGCTCTACTAAGATAACTTTTTTCTATTTTCATATCTTTCATACAAAACCATTTCTTGAGAAATGGTTTTTTAATTAAATCTTCCCAAAGTCTAATCCATTTGATTGTATTTTCTCATCAGTTTTTCGTAGAAGTTTTGTGGCAGTAACCATTTTAGAGGTACGCCTATCTTCTGCCCCAACTTACCAAAATAATAATGGGCTCTCCATTGTTTTTTAGTCAAAAGATTTTCTATATATTCAGCTACTTTTATAGGCTCTGTACCGTCGTCCACATGGGCGTTCATCACTTGGTAAACTTTATTGAACGTATTTTTATATGGCTCTGATACTTGAGATTGCACTCTGTGATTGGCAATATTAGTCTTGATGTCGCCTAAATGCAAAGAACACACTTTGACCCTCCATTCGGAAACTTCGTACCTCATCGCTTCCGTTACTTTATCCAAAGCAGATTTTGATGCTGAATAAAATCCTCTAAAAGGCAAGCCCATCTCACTCCCTATACTAGAAATATTGATGATAGCACCTTCTTTTTGCTCCCTCATACTTGGCGTTACTGCTGTCATCATCTGAACTGCCCCCACCAAATTAAGATTAAAGAGTTTATGTATATCTTCTTTAGACGCATCTTCTACCGCTCCTACCATCCCCATACCTGCATTGTTGATGAGAATATCTATCGCTTTTTCTTTTGATAAGATGTGATTTATAGCTGATTTAACTTGTTCGTTTTCGGTAATATCTGTTGCAATGGAAGTAAAATAAGGACTCTCTACTGTTTTTCTACTCAATCCGTAAACGACATAGCCTTTCTTGCCAAAATATTCTGCTAAACAGAACCCTATCCCAGTAGAAGTTCCTGTAATTACCATAACTCTATGCTTCGCCATACTTTTATTTTTCTTTTGATAATGTTTTAAAATCTTCCCAAAAATAAGGGTACGATTTTTCTACTACACTTGCGTCTTCTATCTTTATATCTCCCACCAACGCATACGGTGCAAAACTCATCGCCATACGATGGTCGTGGTAGGTTTTAATACAAGGGATTTCTTCCACTTGGAAAAACCTCGCACTTTTGATGGAGTCTTCAGTAATTTCCGTTTCTAAGCCTATCTTTAAAAGTTCGTTTTTAAGAGCGACCAGCCTATCCGTTTCCTTCACTTTAAGCGTAGCTAAACCTTCTATTTGAAAATGAACTCCCAACGCTGCCGCCGTTACACAAACGGTTTGAGCAATATCGGGGCAGTCATTCATATCCAAATTAATTTTTAGAGGCTGTTTAAAATCTTTTATAGGTGTTAAAACTAAGCGTTCTCCATTTTGAAATTGAGTTTCTACCCCAAAGAAATCCCTATAAATCTTTACTAAAGCCTTATCGCCCTGCATAGAGGTTTCCTTAAAACTTTCTAAAGCCACCTGCTTCTTCCCAATAGCCACCAATGAATAAAAATAAGACGCCGAACTCCAGTCGCTTTCTACCGTATATTCCTTGTTGTCTGTTGCAAGTTCTTTTTTTAATGGTTTAACCTCAATAGTTTGACCTTTAAATTCAGTTTCGATGCCTAAATCGGAAAGCATTTTTAAAGTCATTTCTAAATAAGGACGAGAAGTGATGTGCCCAACTAAAGCTATTTTCAACCCATTTTCCAGAAAACCAGCCACCAATAATAACGAACTGATAAACTGAGATGAAACCTCCGCCGAAATAGAAACTTCATTCTTATATAGTTTCTTCCCTACAATTTTTAATGGTGGACAGCCTTCCTTTTCAAGATAAGTGATTTCTGCTCCCAAACTCTTTAAAGCCTCCACAAGTGGAGCAATAGGGCGTTGTTTCATTCTGTCCGAGCCTGTCAATATCGTAGTTCTCCCTTCTTGAATAACAAAGTAAGAGGTTAAAAAACGCATTGCCGTCCCTGCGTGATGAATGTCTATCACCTCATCATTAGAGTATAAAGCCTTTTGTAAAAGCTGAGTGTCTTGGGCGTTAGAGAGGTTGTTAATCTGTAAATCTCCCAATAATCTTTGCAATATCAAAAGTCGGTTAGACTCGCTTTTAGAACCTGATATACTAATGATTTGGTGGTCTAAAAGCTCCGATTTTTTTAAATAAAGGCTTTCCATTCTATTTTTTCAGCTTTTCATTATTGGCGTGTCTTTCGGCATCTCGTTCGGTTTTTAGTTTCATCTTCTTGTCAAATGCTGACTGCAAGTCCACTCCCGTTTGGTTAGCTAAACAAAGTGTTACAAAAAGTACATCTGCCAATTCTTCGCCCAAATCTTTAGTTTTATCCGTTTCTTTTTCGCTTTGCTCTCCGTATCGTCTTGCAATAATCCTTGCCACTTCGCCCACCTCCTCGGATAAGATAGCCATATTCGTTAATTCATTAAAATAACGAACGCCCACAGTCTTTATCCATTCATCTACTTGATTCTGTAATTGTTGAATTTCAGCCATTTTGAATATTAATTATTGGTATGCCCCTATACTTGGGTTGTTGGTTCTTGACTCTTGTGTAATATCTTTTGGTGCTTTCTGAGCTGAAGTTAGATTGGCTTTGCCTTTAGCTGGTGATTTATCTTGTAATCTTAGATTCATTTTTGAGGTAAAATAATTCACGAAAAGAGGGTCTTCATTCTTTATAGAATTAACCACCGATGCGTTACCGTCCCAATTATACCCCGAATCCGAGCCATATTTAACTAATGAATTCTGGAAAGAATAATCAAAAACTTGCCCTATGCTAGGCTTTAAAACAATGGCATTATTCGCCTTTCCATAAACAATGGTATTTTTGAGTTGAAGGTTTAACGGAGCATATACTTTTTGACCGTTTGCATCAGTCCATTCGTTATAAGCCTCTATGCCCAAAGGTGTGTAAACAGATTTTAATGAAAAGTAATTAGCCAATGTTGCGTGTAGCAAATCGTAAGTTCCACCTTTAAAGATGCCTATATTAGCCGAGCCACAGTTGTTAATCACTAAGTTTTCTGCATTTACCGTAGCGTTAATCCCTTTAATCCCATAATCTTGGAAAGTATGGATAATGGTGTTTTTTAAATTTACTTCGGCGCGATTGGCTTCAATTCCTGTATTTCCACCGAATATTTTGGCATAATTCACATTAGCTCTTGCTCCTTGTTCTAGCACTATACCGTCCCAATTTGCAGGAATGGTATCATATCTCGCCTCGTTCCTATGCCCTCTCATAATGACTTCCTTTTGGAAGGCTCCATTGATGTTCAGCTCGGAATTTTTAGCAATCTTTAGTCCCGAGTTTTTATAAAAATAGACTTTAGTCCCTTCTTCTATTGTGAGCGTTTTGCCTTCTGCAAGTTGTAAAGTTCCGTAAATAATTTTAGCCTTAGTAGAATTCCAAGTCGTGTTTTCTGTAATTATTTTAGGATTATCTTTAGTTGAAACAAAAAACTCTGCATCTTGCACTACGGAAAGTAGTGTTACCTTTTGATTATCATTCTTACCAAACAAAATTTGGTCTTCCACCACCATTTCTGTGGTAGTTGCCACTGGAGCTATTTCTACGAAGATATAAAGGCTGTCTTTTCTACGAAGTACCACATCTGCAAAATCAGTCCCTGCCTTGCCATCTACATTGATACGGTATGGAGAAGCACTGCCTTTTTCTAAATGGATTCTAGGTATTTTAATGTCTTTATCTTCATCGTTATAGACCTTTATAGCATAGGTTTCTGAACGAGTGTTATGGTAAACGGTATCTAAAACCAAAGTGTCTTTAGAAAATCTCAACGGTAAAGAAGGTTCTTCAAAAGCAATATCTTGCCTACAAGAAACCAAAAACAAACTCATTAACAGAACAATACCTACTAGGATTGATTTCATTTCGTTTTATATTTAATCCTTTCAAAGATAGAAATTTTTATTCTAAAAAAGTTTTTGCAGAATTAAAAAAAAACTCTATTTTTGCAGTCTAAAATTTATAGTAAAAAAGCGACGCCATTACACCGCTTAGTTATTAAAATTAAATTAAAAAGTTAAAAAATCATCACAATGAAAAAAGGAATCCACCCTGAAAACTATAGATTAGTTGTTTTCAAAGATATGAGTAACGATGAAATGTTTCTTTGCAAATCTACTGCAGAAACTAAGGACACTATCGAGTACGAAGGTCAAGAATATCCACTAATCAAAATGGAAATTTCTTCTACTTCTCACCCATTCTACACTGGTAAAGTAAAATTAGTAGATACTGCTGGTAGAGTAGATAAGTTTATGAACAAATACAAAAAATTCGCTAAAAACTAATTTTTTGTCAAAACATATTTTAAAACCTTCCTAGATTTGATTTAGGAAGGTTTTTTTAATTAAATTAGCCCATCATTAAAATTTTAACCCTATGCAAATTGTATTTTCTGACGCCCAATACTGGGGAAATTTCCTTCCACTTACTTTTACTAGACCCATCGCTGAAATGAGGTGTGGCATACTTACCTTTTCTGAAAGATGGCAAAAGCTACTTGACATTCAACACACCGCTTATATTACAGAAGACTATTTACAAAATAAATTCCCAAAGCCACAGGCTGAAGAAAGTCTTTTTTTAGTTCCTAACTTTATCCCTACAGAAAATGTACTGAACCAAATTAAAGATCTTAAACTTGGTGAGGCTCTCGTTTACGAAGATAAACTAATAGCAGCAAGAGTAAATATGAAAGATTTTTCTCTAAAACAAATAGAGAAAATGACGGATATTACAGAACCTCTTACCTTTTTTAAAAGACCGTCTGATTTGTTTGCATTCAATGATAAAGCGATAGATTTTGATTTTGAACTCATCACCAAAGGAAGAACCTCTCAACCTCTTTCTGAAACCAATGGCTTTTTAGGTAACCCTGAGAACCTCTTTATAGAGGAAGGTGCGAGTGTAGAATACGCTACCATCAACTGCCAAAAAGGGAAAATATACATCGGAAAGAATACAGAAGTAATGGAAGGCTGTAACCTAAGAGGTCCTATTGCTTTATGTAACAATGCTATTTTTAACCTCGGTGCTAAAATCTACGGTGCTACTACTATCGGACCTTATTGTAAAATAGGCGGCGAGGTAAACAATATTATTTTCTTTGGATATTCTAATAAAGGACACGATGGTTTCTTAGGTAATTCCGTGGTGGGAGAATGGTGTAATTTTGGAGCGGATACCAACTCCTCTAACTTAAAAAACAACTACGCTACGGTAAAGCTTTGGAACTACCAGTCTAAGAAATTTGAAGATAGCGGACTACAATTCTGTGGACTGATTATGGGCGACCACTCAAAAACGGCTATCAATACCCAACTTAACACAGGGACTATTGTGGGCGTGGCTGCTAATATTTTTAAAAGTGGATTTCCGCCTAACTTGGTAGAAAACTTTAGCTGGGGCGGACAAAGAGGAGATGAAAAGTTTAATCTAAAAAAAGCCTACGAAGTTGCTGAAAAAGTAATGCAAAGACGAAATGTAACTTTCTCCGAAGACGACCAAAATATCCTTAAATGGATTTATGAAAATTACTAACATAACTATGAAAAACCACTTATTCAAAAGAGTGGTTTTTTCTTTTTTTAACATCATTGTTAAAAGTATTTATCTCAATAACGACCATTTTTAGGCTTATATAAAATTCACTAAATTTGTAGACTTAATTTTTGTCATGAGTGCTAATTCTAAAACAGCGGCTTACCATACTTTAGGCTGTAAACTTAATTTCGCTGAAACTTCCACCATCGCTAGACAACTGTCTGATGCGGGTTACCAGAAAGTAAACTTTGATGACAGAGCCGATGTCTATGTAATCAATACCTGCTCGGTAACAGAAAATGCCGACCGTGAATGCAAAATACATGTAAAAAGAGCTATGAAAGCCAACCCCGAAGGATTGGTGGTAGTTGTAGGTTGTTACGCTCAGCTAAAGCCCGAAGAAATTTCCAAAATAGAGGGCGTGGATTTGGTATTGGGAGCCAAAGAGAAGTTTAATATCTTAAGCTACTTAGAAGATTTAGAAAAAGCTCACAACGAGGGTATCGTTCACTCTTGCGAAATAGAAGAAGCCGATTTTTTCATTGGTTCTTATTCCATAGGAGACCGCACGAGAGCCTTTTTAAAGGTACAAGACGGCTGCGACTATAAGTGTACTTACTGCACCATACCTCTAGCACGAGGCATTTCTAGGTCTGACACTATAGAAAATGTGATTAAAAACGCTCAAGAAATCGCTACTAAAGACATTAAAGAAATTGTTTTAACAGGTGTAAATATTGGCGATTACGGCAAAGGGGAGTTCGGTAATAAGAAACACGAGCATACTTTTCTAGACCTCATCACAGAATTAGACAAAGTAGAAGGGATTGAACGCATTAGAATTTCGTCTATAGAACCTAACTTATTGAAAAATGAAAGTATAGAACTGGTTGCCCAAAGCAAAAGGTTTGTGCCTCATTTTCATATTCCGTTGCAGTCTGGTAGTGATGAGCTCCTCAAAAGAATGAAACGCCGCTACCTCACTAAGCTGTACAGAGATAGAATAGACACCATAAAATCTGTAATGCCTAACGCTGCTATCGGGGTAGATGTAATTGTGGGCTTCCCTGGAGAAACGGAAGAGCGTTTTTTAGAAACCTACCATTTCCTAAATGAGTTGCCTATCTCTTACCTTCACATCTTTACCTATTCTGAAAGGGAGAATACCGAAGCCGTAGCAATGAACGGCGTAGTACCTATCTCCGAAAGAAAAAAGAGGAACAAAATGCTTAGGATTCTGTCCGAGAAGAAAAAGATGGCTTTTTATCAGTCTCAACTTGGGAAAACATTGCCTATCCTTTGGGAACACGAAAATAAAGACGGTATGATGTTCGGATTTACGGAAAATTATGTAAGGGTAAAGAAACCTTTTGACCAAAGTTCCGTTAATCAAATAGAAACATTAAAACTCAACAGAATAGAAGCAGACGGTACAGTATCGGTCAGTTCTTCTTTTGAACAGTTTTTAGAGAATACCTAAAAAAACAAAAGCCTCACAAATTTGTGAGGCTTTATTGTTGGTTTTAATTCTAGTTTACATTCTGTTTACCACACCAATGCCTAGTAATTCTAGACCTCTCTTAATAGTTTTTGCTGTAAGAGCAGAAAGTTTCAGACGCAAGTTTTTAACCGCTGCGTCTTCCTGATTAAGAATAGGATTATTCTGATAGAAAGAATTATACGACTTTACTAAATCATAAATATAATTAGCCAATTGTGCTGGACTAAGCGTCTCTGCCGCCTTAGAAACTACTGTTTTAAAATTACCCAAATGTGTTATAAGCTCCTTTTCATAAGCATTGATTTCTATATCATCTGCTAAATCCTGTGGTTCATAACCTGCTTTTTCTAGCAACGATTGGATTCTCGCATAGGTGTATTGGATAAATGGTCCTGTGTTACCATTAAAATCTATACTCTCCTCTGGATTAAACAACATCTTCTTCTTAGGATCTACTTTAAGCATATAATATTTAAGAGCTCCTTGCCCTACAATTTCGTAAGAACGCTCCTTATCTTCTTCTGGCAAATGTTCTAGCTTCCCTAATTCTTGAGCTTTTTCTTTGGCAGTGAGGTACATTTCCTGCATCAAATCGTCTGCATCTACCACCGTTCCCTCTCTTGATTTCATCTTTCCGTGTGGTAACTCTACCATACCATAAGAAAGGTGATACAGATGCTCTGCCCAATCGTATCCTAGTTTTTTCAAGATTTTAAATAGCACTTGGAAGTGATAATCTTGCTCGTTTCCTACGGTGTAAATCAGTTTTTGTATATCGTTTTGCTTAAAGCGTTCCACCGCTGTCCCTAAATCCTGCGTCATATAGACGGAAGTACCATCACTACGCAATAGTAATTTTTGGTCTAAACCTTCATCGGATAAATCACACCACACCGAGCCGTCCTCTTTCTGATACAATACTCCTTTAGAAAGCCCCTCTTGTATTAAATCTTTTCCTAATATATAGGTATTACTTTCGTATTGGATTTGGTCAAAATCAACACCTAATCTTTTATAAGTTTCTCCGAAACCATCGTAAACCCATTGGTTCATCTTCTGCCACAACTCACGCACCTGAGGATTTTCTTGCTCCCAATCTAGAAGCATCTTTTGTGCTTCCACAAAAATTAGAGCTTGCTTTTTAGCTTCGTCTTCTCCTAAGCCATTTTCTACAAGATTTTGGATTTCTTTCTTGTATTCTTGGTCAAATTTAACATAGTAATTCCCTACTAGCTTATCTCCCTTCAGTCCAGAATCAGCAGGCGTTTCTCCATTACCAAACTTTTCCCACGCCAACATAGACTTACAAATATGAATTCCTCTATCGTTAACAATTTGAGTTTTGATGACATCATATCCCGCCTCTTTCAGTATTTGAGCGACTGAATAACCCAAAAGAATATTTCTAATATGCCCTAAATGTAGTGGTTTATTAGTATTAGGGGAAGAATATTCCACCATTACCGTTTGGTGCTTAGGTGTAACTGTTCCAAAGTTTAGTTCTTCTGCTTTAAAACTTTCTATAAAGTATTTATTTTTAACTTTAAGATTAAGAAAACCTTTAACTACATTAAAGCCTTCTACAAAATCACTAGAATTTATTAAAGCTTCTCCTATCTCTTGCCCCAATGCATCTGGACTCTTCTTAAGTTGCTTCACTAAAGGAAATATTACCACCGTAAAATCTCCTTCAAAATCTGTTTTATTTTCTTGTACCTCCAAAGTTATATTTTGAAGCCCATATACAGACTCTACAACTTGAGTAATACTTTCCTTTATATACTCTTTAATATCCATTAATCATTTTGTTTTAACTCTGCAAATATACACAAATAAAAAACCACCCCGAAAGGTGGTTTTTCTATTATTAAGTTATTTTACTACTAGTAAATATCCCAAAATATACGAGACGATACTTTATCTCCTCCTTTTAACTTACTTGCAGCAGCTGACACATTTGCATTATTCAAAACATATTCTTGGTCAGAATACTTCATTCTAATTGGCACAGCTTCTACTGTAGAGTTTTCTGGGTTTTCAAATTTAGGATAATCTAACCTTCTTGTAAAGTTCCAAGCCTGATAACCTCTATTAAACATAGCTACCCAAGCTTGCTCCCCTATAGACTTTCTCCAATTTGACCCTAAAGTATTATTTGCTAAATAGGTTGTTATATCAGCAGCAGAAACTCCATATTCAGTCATAGATGCCTTTATTGCAGAAGCAAATAAATCCTCTTTTGTCCCTCCTACAGAATACCCTCTAGCAGCTGCTTCGGCTCTAAGAAATGATATTTCTGTAAAGTCCAGCAAATACCCTGAAGCTTCGGCTCCTGAAATGACACTAGTAAAGTGAGAAAAACTTCCAAATGAATTACTATTTCCATACACTCCCCCCTTATATTCTCCGCCAACAGTCGTAAACCATACTGCTCTTCTAGGATCTTTAGTAGCATTCATTGTATTTACCAAAATATCTGATGGTAAATAGTCATCTCTTCCAGACGCTACGACATCTAAATAAACAGGGTTCGGAAATAATCCCGTAGGAAATTTAGCTAAACCAAAATTATCCTCCATACTAGAAAAAAGTCCAGCACTATAAGCCGCTTCAGCCATTTGTTTTGACAATACAGGATTCTGATCCGCTATATTTAATGCTAATTTAAACTTTAGAGAATTCCCCATTTTTTTCCATTTCGACATATTACCCCCATAGATTATATCAGTAGAATACGATCCCTCAGAGGTATTTATATTGGCTACAGCAGCATCTATTCTAGCAAATAAATCTTTATATATAGTTTCAGCATCATCATACTTAGGAGAGATGTACTTTGCTTCTTTATTGTCTGGTGTCAATTGTAAAGCATCAAAGTAAGGCACATCACCGAATGTATCTACTAGATTAGCCCACGCATAAACACTCAACAACTCAATAACAGCCTCTTTGTTCTTTCTCTCTACATCCGATACATTCTCAGTTGCTAAAAACTTCTTCGCATCTCTCAATGCAGATAAAACCCCTGGAGAACTAGAGTTCTGAGCTGACGAGGACATCATATAATTATAATGAGTCCTAGAGATAGGTCTCGTCACCATATCATAATTAGACTCATCTACATAGGTAGTTTGAGACCATTGTTGTGTAAAAAATCTGTATATATTTCTATTTACACTAGCTGTCATTATTTGTGACATTAATGTCTGTTCAGCACTAGCAACCAGATTTCCTGAAGGAACCACTACTGGACGTTTAGGATCATCATTTAGAGAGGTTACATCACTTTCACAAGAAACTAACGATGTAGCAACACCTGTCCCTAAAGCTACAGCTCCCAAAATACTTGTTATCTTTATTATTTTTTTCATCTCAAAATTTCTTTAATAATTCTTAAAATTTAAATGTTACATCTATACCTATATCTCTAGTAGTAGGTAGCACCCCTATAGAGTTTCCTCTTGCAGAGAGTCCTCCACCTGTTCCTGCTTCTGGATCAGCATAAGGTAAATTTTTGTGTATAATCCATAAGTTTCTACCTACTATAGACACTTTAGCATCTGTTATAAATGTATCTTTTAATAACGACTTTGGTAAGTTATAGCCTATACTTGCCTCTCTCAACTTCACATAAGATGCGTCATAAACAAACCTTTTAGCTGGCATTCTTCTATATCCATCAACATTTCCAAACGCACCAGCCCCTATAGTATAAGTTGTGTTTACATTACCATTAGGGTTAACACCATCCCATACTACTCCTTTAGTTCTATAATCTCCTACTGCAGTTTCTTCATATAAACCAGTAGCTAAGCCATAATACATATCCGTAGAGAACACATTTCCTCCTTTCTTAACATCTATCAAGAAGCTAACAGATAATCCTTTGTAATGAAAACTGTTTCTAACTCCTCCTGTCCAATCTGGAGTTATATTCCCAATAACCTGATTTGCTTCTCTATAATAACGTCCTGTTTTAGGATCTATTACTTTATTTCCATTAGCATCATATCTATAATCTGTACCTACTAGCACCCCAAATGGTTGCCCTACTCTAGCATTAAGAGAAACCCCTCCTTGATAAGATGCTAACAAATAATTATCAACCCCTGGGAATAGTGATACAACTTCACTTCTATTTTGTGCCCAGTTTACATCTATATCCCAACGGAAATTAGCCGTTTTAATTGGTGTACCATTCACCTGTACTTCTATACCTGTGTTATTAACTTGTCCAGCATTAATCAACATACTTCTATACCCTGAAGCAGAAGATATTGGCAAGTTAATAATTTGATCAAAAGTTCTCGTCTTATAGTAAGCTATATCAAAGCCTAATCTATTTTTAAAGAACTGCATTTCCATACCTGTTTCAAACTCTTTAGATCTTTCTGGTTTCAAATAAGGATTAGCCAAGAAATTAGGCTGATCAAAAAGACCAGAGTTTACAAACATTCCTCTAACACTATAGGTATTTCTCAACTTGTACGGATCTGTTGAAGCCCCAACTTCTGCATAGTTGGCTCTTACCTTCCAAAAACTAAGCCAAGATGGTTTAACTAACTCTGATATAATGAAAGTCCCTGTTAAAGACGGGTACCCATATACATTACTACCTTTCGGTAAGTTTGAACTCTTATCAAAACGATATGTTGCATCAACAAATAACATCTTCTTATAATCAAAAGAAGCCGTAGCATAAGCTCCCGATGTAACATAAGTAGCCACATTCTCGATAGGAGCAAGCACAGTAGATGCAGAGTTAGAAATAGCATAAAGACCATCTGCTACTAATCCTCCTTCTGTTGATTGATAAACATTATCGTACTTATTTCTTCTAACATTACCTCCCACAATACCCGTAACTCCTAAATCTGAAGTAATATTAAATTTATAATTAGCAAATAAATCAAAGTTTGTCTCTGTAGAAGTTCTATTATTCCTTGCATAACCAGACGAAACATCGTTACCTGAAGTACCAAAACTTTGAGGTAATGTCCCTAATGCTAATCTTTCTTCAATAAGCATCGCCAAATTATCATGCGATAGTTTAGCCGTTACTCCTAAGTTTTTAGACACCTCATATCTTAGCTGAGCATAACTAAAGCTTCTCACTCTGTCATCAGATTGATAACTCTTATATCTTTGAAAATAAGGGTTATTCCAATAAGCAGGGGCTGAATTAGTAGCCGATTTTCTGTTCCATGTAACATTCTGCTCTCCACTTCTATAGTAAGCATCCCTCAATTCCAAAATATCCACATTGGTTTGCCACCATTGTCTAAAATTTGTAACTATATTGTCTGAATACCCTGTTTCATTTCTACCCACAGTATTCTGTAAAGTTAATGCTGAATACACTGTAGCCGTTAACTTATCCGTAAATGCATAGTTAAACTTAGTAGATAATGAATTCTTTCTTAAATTGGAATTTGGTAACAAACCATTGGAAAGCATATTAGTATAGTTTAAACTAATATTTCCATTTTTATCACCTTTCTCTAAACTTATAGAGTTAACTGTAGTAACAGGTGTTTCAAAAAAAGCTAAAGGTCCATTTTTAGCTGCAACCCAAGGAGTTGCTTTACCAAAATTAGGCGATGTTGGATCGTATGAATTCCACTGATACACAAGTAAATTTGGATCAAACTCCGCACCATAAGATGCATCCTCACTAAACGGAACCTCGTATCTACCATCAGGTGCTGTATTGAAATACGAGTCCTCATTAGGACCATAATAAGGTCCATAACCTGCTCCATATCTTTTCTGATATTTAGGAAAGGTTGATTTATCAATAAACCCTACATTAACAGACGATTGTAAAGTTACTCCCCAATTCGTTCCCTTACCTTTACCATTTTTCGTTGTTATCACAATAACACCATTACTTCCTCTTTCACCATATAATGCCGATGCCGCAGCACCTTTAAGCACATTCATTGACTCAATATCTTCTTGATTTATATCAGACAAAAAGTTACCGTAATCAAACTGCCCCGAAAGTGTAGCATTGTTAACTGGAGACCCATCTATTACAATTAGTGGGCTACTGTTTCCCGTAAGAGACTTAAAGCCCCTAATCAATAGATTGGAAGAACCTCCAAAGTTATTATTAGTATTAACCTGTAATCCTGCAACCTTACCAGATAGTAAAGAAGCCACATTACCTGTATTGGTTGTTCCTGAAGTTAAAGCTTCTGCCTTAACTTCAGTTGAGGCATATCCAAGAGATTTTTTTTCTCTTTTAACCCCAAGAGCAGTCATTACCACTCCCTCAATTTGAGTTGTCTTAGTCACTGAATCCTTCTTTACCTTTTGTGCATCTACTGTTACAAAAGATGAAGTAAGAACTACAGCTAAAACACTTGTTGTTAATTTCTTCATTTCAAAATAAATTTTTCACTGAACAATTTTATAACATTATCTTAACATACACAATAAGTAAGTTAAAATTTCTTAAAAAAAGTTTAATTTTGTATAATCAACAATTACATATTTTACATTTAATTAAATTTTATGAAATTAGCAAAAAAATGGACTAAAAATTATATAGAAGCGGGCTGCGATGAAGCTGGGAGAGGATGTCTATGTGGTCCTGTGGTTGCAGCAGCTGTTATTTTAGATGAAAATTTTGAGCAAAACCTCATCAATGACTCCAAAAAACTTAATTTTAAAACGAGAAACGAACTGGATTTATATATTAAAGATTATGCTTTAGATTATGCCATAGCAGAACTTCCGCCTAGTTTTATTGATGAACATAATATCCTAAACGCAAGCATACACGCGATGCACCTTGCCTTAGATAAACTAACCATTCGCCCAGAACTTATTTTAGTAGATGGCAATAGGTTTAAGCCCTATCCTTTCACGCCACACGAGTGTATTATAAAAGGAGATTCTAAGGTTTTATCTATTGCTGCAGCTTCTATTTTAGCCAAAAATTACAGAGACCATGTTATGATTAAACTCCATGAAGAGTACCCAGAATACGGCTGGAACAAAAACTTTGGCTATGCTACCAAACAACACCGAGAGGCGCTTAATAAGCTAGGACCTACCATACATCACCGAAAATCCTTCAGGTTAGACTATAATTAAACATATGATAAAAATCATGTTTTTTATTTAACAATTTGTTAACAAAAAAATAACCTCAAAATCGATGATTTTGAGGTTATTTATACTATTTCTAAATTTACTTTTATTTGCGTTTAGCTCTCTGTTGCTCCTGCAATCTTTGTTGTTCTTGAGCTTTTTCCATCATTTCACGCATCCTTTTTTGGAACTTACCTTCCTTTTTAGGCTTCGCTTTGTTAGCTTGAATCTGTGCATGGATTGTTTTTTCATCTAAAATCCAGTACTTAATCACTAGGATAATGATAATATTGATACCGTTAGATACAAAGTAATACCAAGATAATCCTGATGCCGCAGAGTTCAAGAAAAACAAGAACATTACTGGGAAAATATACATCAAAGGCTTCATATTAGGCATACCTTCCTGCGTTGGTTGTTGCATATTACCTGCTGTCATCACTGTATATATCAATAATACCGCCGTACAAGCCAAAGCAAAAATGCTGATATGCTCTCCCAAAAATGGAATATGAAATGGTAATTTTATTAAATCATCATAAGCTGTTAAGTCGGTTGCAAACCAGAAGCCTTTCCCTCTTAAATCTAACATATTAGGGAAGAAACGGAATAGTGCATAGAATATAGGAATTTGTAACAATGCTGGTAAACACCCTGCTAACTGATTAACACCAGCCTTTCTATACACCTCCATCACTGCTTGTTGCTTCTTCATTGGATCGGCGTCTTTGAGTTTGGCATTTACTTCCTCTATTTCAGGACGAATCACTTTCATCATTGCACTCAACTTATGTTGTTTGTACATAATTGGAGAAAGTACCACTTTAACCAAAATCGTCATTAGGAAAATTACCCAACCTGCAGCTATTCCCCAAGATGAAATCATATTATACATAGGGATAAATATCCAACGGTTCATTGTTCCTATAAAAGACCAACCAAGAGGAATGATTTCATCAAAGTTCTTATCAAAAGTCTTTAATAATTTTAAATCCAACGGCAAAAAGTACCACGAAAAACTTTGATTAAATTCTCCTCCTGTAATTTCCAACTCTCCGTTGAAATCAAATTTCTTAAGATATTCCCCTTCCTCAATCATATCCTGATGACCTGTGGAGTTTTTAAACCCATTCTTGGCTTCTATAATAGGTGTAAAAAACTGCTGTTTAACCGCTAACCAATTTAAAACTTCTTTAGTTTCGTCCATAGAAGTTCTGGCATCATAGTCGGTGCTTTTATAATTATTAAAAGCGTAAACAAACTCTGTATGTTGTTGCTCCTGAGCTCTACCTTTTTCCTGCTCTTTAGGTGTATAGTTCCAAACGAAACTTGCTTTATCTCCAGAAACAATAGACGACAACCCTTTAGTCGCTACTTGAAAATCAACCTGATAATCTTTTAAAGTATAAATAAACTGTACAATAGCTCCACCGTTTAAGACACTCGTCATAGTTACCGTATTCCCATTAACTTGAGACGTAAACACCAAATCTTTGGTGTTAATCTCTTTGCCTGATTTATCTTTAAATTTAAAACCATACGAAGAATTATTACGCTCTATAAGATATAATGGTAAGTCATTTTGGTTGGTTTTCTTATTATAAGCTTTATAATTATTCATCAATAGAGAAGAAATCTGACCTCCAAGTCCACTAAACTCCACCGATATTTTATCATTTTTAAGGCTTACTTTTTGTATTTCGTTAGCTTTAACAGGCAGATTGGTGGCTTTTACAATATTGTTAGTAGCTCCTACCTTCTGCTCTGTGGCAACTTGTTGTTGCTCTTGCCCAGTCTGTTGCTTTTGAAAGTATAACATTACTCCTAATAAAAATAGAGTAAATACCACAAAACCAATTAACTGATTTTTGTCTAATCCATTATTCTGTTGCATCATCAATAAATATATTTTTCAGTTAGAAATTTTATTAAAGGAAATTTCCTTTTTTTCAGACTGCGAATTTAAGTTTTTTAATTTAATTACTTCCCTTTATGTTCAACCGCTGCTTTTACCAAGGCTTTAAACAATGGATGCGGTGTTGCTACAGTACTCTTATACTCTGGGTGATACTGCACTCCAATATAGAATGGATGCTCGTTAAGTTCTAACGCTTCCACTAAACCTGTATCTGGATTGAATCCTGTAGGAACTAGACCTCTGTCTTCATAGTCTTTTTTGAATTCACTATTGAACTCATAACGATGACGATGACGCTCCGAAATGTTTTTGCTATCGTAAATCTCTGCTAATTTAGAACCTGATTTAAGAGTGCATTTCCAAGCTCCAAGTCTCATAGTACCTCCTTTTTCCACCACATTCTTTTGTTCTTCCATTAGAGAAATCACAGGGTAAGCCGTGGTAGTATCAAACTCCATAGAGTTAGCCTTTTCGTAGCCTAGTACATTTCTAGCAAATTCAATCGTCATAATCTGCATTCCTAAACAAATTCCTAGAAGAGGAATTTTATGTTCTCTCGCATATTGAGCCGCAAGAATTTTTCCTTCTATACCTCTATCTCCAAACCCAGGAGCTATCAGCATCGCATCTACTCCTTTAAGGATTTCCGAAACCTTGCCTTCCTCTAAATCTCCACTGTATACCCAACGGATATTAACTTCCGTCTCCAAATCTGCTCCAGCGTGTATAAATGCTTCCGCTATAGATTTATAAGAATCTTGTAAAGACACATACTTACCTACTAATGCTATCTCTACTGATTTTTTAGGATTTTTATATTTCTTTAAAAATGTTTTCCAACTTTTTAAATCAGCCTCAGTATCGTTTTTAAGGTCTAGAGCTTTTAGAACCACCTCATCAAATTTTTGTTTCTGTAGTTCTATTGGAACTTGATAGATGGTTTCAGCATCCATACACTCTATCACATTATCGCTAGGCACATTACAAAATTGAGCTAGCTTAGCACGAACATCTTTCGGGATTTTATGCTCCGAACGACATACCAGCACATCTGCCTGAATACCACTTTCCATAAGCTGTCTCACGGAATGTTGGGAAGGTTTAGTTTTAAGTTCACCACTCGCTGCTAAATAAGGCAAAAGCGTTAAATGGATTACCATTGAATTATGTTCTCCTAACTCCCACTTGAGCTGTCTTACAGACTCTATGTAAGGTAGAGACTCTATATCTCCCACAGTACCACCTATTTCGGTGATAATAATATCGTAATTCTTTTGAGCAAGGATTTTAATTCTGCGTTTAATTTCATTGGTAATATGCGGAATTACCTGCACTGTTTTACCTAAGAAATCTCCCTTTCTTTCTTTCTCTATAACGGTCTGATAAATACGCCCCGTAGTTACATTGTTATTTTGAGAAGTTGGTGCGTCCAAAAATCTCTCATAATGCCCCAAATCTAAATCGGTTTCTGCACCATCTTCGGTTACATAGCACTCGCCGTGTTCATACGGATTAAGAGTACCTGGATCTATATTGATGTAAGGGTCTAACTTTTGAATAGTTACTTTAAAGCCTCTGGATTTTAGTAATAAGCCTAGTGATGCAGATATAATGCCCTTTCCTAGTGAAGAGGTAACACCTCCTGTAACAAAGATGTATTTAGTATTTTTTTTACTCATTAGTTTAGGTTTGTGCAAAGTTATAATAAATGAATGATGTGGACAATCTTAATGAAAGATTTATCCTAAATAAAGTCCTCATCAAACATAAAAAAACTCCGATGATTCTACTCGGAGTTTTTAGCTTTATTTTAATTAAATGCTCTATTTAGCTTGTAATTTTTCTCTGATTTTTGCTTCTAGCTCTTCTGCAAGTTCAGGATTATCTTTGATGAGTTCCTTTACCGTATCACGCCCTTGTCCTAGCTTTGTGTCCTGATAACTGAACCAAGAACCACTCTTTTGGATAATATCTAAATCTGTAGCCACATCTAAAATCTCACCAACTTTAGACACACCTTCCCCATACATAATATCAAACTCAGCACTCTTAAATGGTGGAGCTACTTTATTTTTAACCACTTTTACTTTAGTTCGGTTACCTATAACTTCGCCAGATTTATCTTTAATCTTACCTGTATCACTCAACGAGCGTCTGATATCTATCCTTACCGAAGCATAGAATTTAAGAGCGTTACCTCCCGTTGTTGTTTCAGGGCTACCAAACATTACTCCAATTTTATCTCTCAACTGGTTGATGAAAATTACAGTACATTTTGTTTTAGAAATAGAAGAAGTTAATTTTCTAAGTGCTTGAGACATCAGTCTTGCGTGAAGACCCATTTTAGAATCTCCCATATCACCATCAATCTCTGCTTTAGGCGTAAGTGCTGCCACAGAGTCTACCACTACAATATCCACTCCTCCAGAACGAATAAGGCTATCTGCAATTTCTAATGCCTGCTCTCCATTATCTGGTTGAGACACGATAAGCTCTTCTAGATTGATGCCTAATTTTTCGGCATAGTGCATATCAAAAGCATGTTCTGCATCTATAAATGCTGCTGTTCCCCCTACTTTTTGAGCTTCCGCAATTGCGTGAAGCGTTAATGTAGTTTTACCAGAAGATTCTGGACCGTAGATTTCTACAATTCTCCCCTTAGGATAACCACCTACCCCTAAAGCCAAATCTAGCCCTAAAGAACCTGACGGAATCACCTCTATATTATGGTCTACCGTACCATCACCTAGTTTCATAACGGTACCTTTACCGTAAGTTTTATCTAGTTTTTCTAATACGGCTGCTAATGCCTTTTTTTTATCATCGTTAGGACTTGTTGTTTCAGTCTTTGCCATTGTTAATATAATTTACCCCAAAAATACAAAAAAGAATTAGACTAGAATAATATCTTATTCATCACCTCTTCTAATCAACACAAACAATCAACTGAATTACAAATCATTAAATGGAATTTTGAGCTGCACATAAACTTTTTTCTGAGACGACGTATTCAAACTAGACAAGGATAACCCTAAAAGACGAATGGCTTTATCATAAGGACGAAGACTCCACAAAAAACGAGCAGTTTGATACATTTCTTCCTCTGTTTCAAAATATAAATTTTGAGTTTTGGAACGCGTAAAAAGTGAAAAATCTTTGTACTTTATTTTAAGTGTTAATGATTTACCTTTAACTTTCTTTTTCTCTATTCTTCTGTATAATTCTTGGGCTAATCTCATCAGTTGTTTATCTATATCTTGCTCGGTATCAATATCATCTACATAAGTATGTTCTACCCCTACACTTTTGGCAATCCTATGAGGTTTAACCTCACTTCTATGTATGCCCCTTACAATATCATAATAATGTCCTCCCATTTTTCCAAAATGAGTTACCAAATACTCCAAAGGCTTTTCTTTTAAATCTTTGCCTTTGTAAATTCCCAATTGATACATTTTGTTTGCCGTTACATTTCCTATCCCATAAAACCGCTCTATGGGAAGGTTTTCTAAAAAGGAAAGCACTTTAGTTGGATGAATTGTTTTCTGTCCGTTAGGTTTATTGATATCAGAAGCCACCTTAGCCAAAAATTTATTTACCGAAATCCCCGCCGAGGCTGTAAGTCCAGTAGTTTCAAATATCTTTTGTCTTATTTCTTTAGCTATTAAATTAGCCGAAACTATACCCTTTTTGTTATGAGTAACATCTAAATATGCTTCGTCTAGCGAAAGAGGCTCTACCAAGTCGGTATATTCAAAAAAGATAGTTCTTATCTGTTCAGAAACTTCTTTATACCTATGAAATCTAGGTTTAACAAAAATTATCTGTGGGCATTTTTTCTTTGCCACAACACTAGACATCGCTGACCTCACACCGTATTTTCTCGCTTCGTAACTTGCAGCCGCCACAACTCCTCTATGCTCTCCTCCTACCACCACTGGTTTCCCTTTAAGCTCAGGGAAATCTCGTTGCTCCACCGAGGCATAGAAAGCGTCCATATCTATATGTATGATTTTTCTGTAAAACTGCTCCACAGAACAAATATAATAGATAACCTCATAAAAAAATCGCTTTTCATAACAAAAAGCGATTTTATTTTATTCTAATAAACTGTAAGTCTTATTCTGCACTAGATAGTGTTGCACATAAGAACTCTCTGTTCATTCTTGCAATGTTTTCAAGAGAAATTCCTTTAGGACATTCTACTTCACAAGCTCCAGTGTTAGAGCAGTTACCAAAGCCTTCCTCGTCCATAGCTGCTACCATTTTAAGAACTCTTCTCTTAGCCTCTACTCTACCTTGTGGTAATAGTGCATATTGAGAAACTTTAGCTCCTACAAATAGCATCGCAGAACCGTTTTTACAAGTTGCCACACAAGCACCACATCCTATACAAGCTGCTGCATCCATTGCTTTATCTGCATCTTCTTTAGGCACTGGGATACTGTTAGCATCAGTAGTGTTACCAGAAGTATTTACAGAAATAAATCCTCCTGCAGCCATAATTCTATCAAAGGCACTTCTATCTACTACCAAGTCTTTAATTACTGGGAAAGCAGCACTTCTCCATGGCTCTATATGAATAGTTTCGCCATCTTTAAACATTCTCATGTGTAGCTGGCAGGTAGTAATCCCTGTATCAGGACCATGAGCTCTACCATTGATGTATAACGAACACATACCGCAAATACCCTCACGGCAGTCGTGGTCAAAAGCTACAGGCTCTTTACCTTCGTTTACTAAATTTTCATTGAGCATATCCAACATCTCCAAGAATGACGAATCAGGAGAAACATCAGAAATCTTATAAGTTTCAAATTGCCCTTTTGATTTATTATTTTTCTGTCTCCAAATTTTTAGAGTCAGGTTTAATCCTTTTTTTGCACTCATTTTATTATCGTTTTTATTGGAGATTATTTATAACTTCTTGTTTTCACTTCTATATTCTCGTAAACCAGTTCTTCTTTGTGTAAGACTTCCTGATTGATGTCTTCTCCTTTGTATTCCCAAACTGCAGCATACTTATAGTTCTCATCATCTCTCTGTGCTTCTCCGTCTGGAGTAGAATATTCTTCACGGAAGTGTCCTCCGCAAGATTCGTTTCTGTTAAGTGCGTCCATTGCCATAAGCTGACCTAGCTCTAAGAAATCCGCTACACGGAATGCCTTTTCTAGTTCAGGGTTCATACCATTAGCTTCACCTGGAACTCTTACATTTTGCCAAAAATCTTTTCTAATTTCTTCAATTTCTTGGATAGCTTCCTTCAAGCCTTGCTCGTTTCTAGCCATACCCACCTTATTCCACATTACATTTCCTAATTTTTTGTGGAAATAATCTACAGAGTGAGTTCCGTTATTATTGATGAAGAAATTAACTTTCTCTTGTATCTCTTTCTCTGCCTCTTCAAAAGCTGGTGTATCTGTAGGGATTTGCCCTGTTCTAATATCCGCAGAAAGATAATCTGCAATTGTATAAGGCAATACGAAGTACCCATCTGCTAAACCTTGCATTAGAGCAGAAGCTCCAAGTCTATTAGCACCGTGGTCTGAGAAGTTAGCTTCTCCAATCACGAAACAACCTGGTATTGTGGACATCAAGTTATAATCTACCCAAACACCACCCATAGAATAGTGTACCGCTGGATAAATCTTCATTGGTGTTTTGTACGGATTATCCGCTGTAATCTTTTCGTACATTTGGAATAAGTTCCCATACTTCTCTTCTACCCAAGCTTTACCTAAATCGTAGATTTGTTGCTCTGTAGGATTATGTAGGTTTCTTTCCAAAGCCGCTTCTTTACCTTTCTTCATTATTTCGGTAGAGAAGTCTAGGTAAACCCCTTCCTTAGTTTCGTTATTTTCGATACCAAAACCAGCATCACAACGCTCTTTAGCCGCTCTAGAAGCCACATCACGAGGCACTAGGTTACCAAACGCTGGATATCTTCTTTCTAAATAATAATCTCTATCTTCTTCTTTGATATTTTCAGGTCTTAGTTTACCTTCTCTAATGGCTACAGCATCTTCTATCTTTTTAGGAACCCATATTCTACCAGAGTTTCTTAAAGACTCAGACATCAACGTCAATTTAGATTGCTGTGTCCCGTGAACAGGAATACAAGTAGGATGTATCTGAACGAAACAAGGGTTTGCAAAGTAGGCCCCTTTCTTATGGATTTTCCAAGCTGCAGAACAGTTAGACCCCATAGCATTTGTAGAAAGGAAATAAACATTACCATAACCTCCAGAAGCAATAACTACTGCGTGTGCAGAGTGTCTTTCTATCTCCCCAGTTACTAGGTTTCTCGCAATAATCCCTCTTGCTTTTCCGTCAACAATTACCAACTCCATCATTTCATGGCGGTTGTACATTTTAATTCTACCTTTACCTATTTGACGGCTCATCGCAGAATAAGCTCCTAGTAGAAGTTGCTGACCTGTTTGTCCTTTAGCATAGAAAGTTCTCTTTACCTGAACCCCACCAAAAGAACGGTTGTCCAATTGACCTCCGTAATCTCTACCAAAAGGAACCCCTTGAGAAACACATTGGTCTATAATATTAGCAGAAACTTCTGCTAGACGATAAACGTTAGCCTCTCTAGCACGGTAGTCTCCCCCTTTAATAGTATCGTAGAATAATCGGTAGATAGAGTCTCCGTCTCCCTGATAGTTTTTAGCGGCGTTAATACCTCCTTGAGCCGCAATAGAGTGAGCTCTTCTAGGAGAATCTTGATAACAGAACGCCTTCACATTATAACCCTGCTCTGCTAAAGTAGCTGCAGCAGAACCACCTGCTAACCCTGTTCCTACCACGATAACATCTATCTTATCACGGTTGTTAGGGGCTACTAGGTTCATGTGATTTTTATGATTTTTCCACTTGTCCGCCAATGGACCTGCTGGAATTTTAGAATCTAATATACTCATTTTTAGATATTTTAAATTAAATGATTTAAATTTTAAATTATGATAAAAACTTAAAATCTAAATTTTATTGAGTTACGAAATGAAATACTGCCACAAATATAAAACCTAGTGGGATAAGGATAGAATACCACTTCCCTAAAGCCATAATACAAGGTGTATACTTAGGGTGTCTAGCTCCTATAGATTGGAACGAAGATTGGAAACCGTGTGCTAAGTGTAACCCTAAAAGCACAAAAGAAACCACATAAAAAGCCACTCTAACAGGGTTAGAAAACTTCTCGTGTAATTCTTCCCAAAAACGAGCAACATCGCTAGGATCTCCTTCTCCAGGAATGTACTTGTAAGTCATCTCATGCACCCAAAAATCATACATATGAAGTGCTAAAAATGCCAAAATAACTGCTCCAGAAATAATCATATTTCTAGACATCCACGAAGAGTTAGCCTTAGCACCATTCACTGCGTATTTCACAGGTCTAGCTTTGTTATTTTTAGCTTCTAATACAAACCCCATCACAAAGTGAAAAAACACAGCAAAAATCAAAATTGGCTGCATTAAAAATTGTACAAAAGGATTGTATCCCATAAAATAAGACGCTTGGTTAAACGCACTCTCGCTAAAAACGGAAAGCATATTAACCGAAAGGTGCATCACTAAAAACACTAACAAAAATATTGCTGATAGTGCCATTGCATACTTTCTACCAATCGTAGAACTTGTTAAACCTGCCATATTGAGTTTATTATTTTAAATTTTCACAAAGTTAAAAAAATGTTAAGTTTCTTAAAAATGAGAAACATCAGAAATACATAGTTTATAATCTTTCTAAATAAAACAGTCAATACACCATAAAGGCTTATTGAAACAAATACCTTTTTCCATTAAAAATAACCTCATCTACTTCTTTAGACATCATTTTTACTTTATAGCTTTCAGCTCTTTTAGAAATTACATAAGGTTTTATGAGATTACTTTCTAACGTTTCTAAATTATCTTCATCCGCCACCCAAAAGCACACCTTACCTTTATCCAAAACAGAGAACACTTTAGTACGATAATGG
Organism: Riemerella anatipestifer ATCC 11845 = DSM 15868; assembly: GCF_000252855.1. Classification (NCBI taxonomy): domain Bacteria; kingdom Pseudomonadati; phylum Bacteroidota; class Flavobacteriia; order Flavobacteriales; family Weeksellaceae; genus Riemerella; species Riemerella anatipestifer. The sequence continues at coordinate 1,010,609 of NC_017045.1, forward strand.
TAATGCCACTTTGCTTCTTTATCGTGATAAGCTCTGATATCTAGCCACATTTTAATCCCGAAAAATAAAAGCACAGAAAACATCAACCTCATAAAACCTCTCCATGTAAAACGAATCAATATTTCTCTTAGAAAATAAAGCCCTACCGCCCAAACACCCATCTCCCAAATACTCAACGGTATGTCTTGAAAATACCCCATCTCTATTTTACCAAAGAAACCTATCAGCCATAGCAACGCTTTAATTAACCAATCATAAGTAAAAGATAGCCAATTCCAATAAATCCCTAAACCAAAAACAATCGTCATTAAAAACGATAGTATAATCACAATTTCCATTAAAGGAAGTACTACAAGATTAGCCAAAATAGACCACGCTGAATACTGGTGGAAATAATAAATCACAATAGGCATAGTCCCAAGCTGTGCCGCCGTGGACATCGTGAAGGTGTAAAGCAATAGTTTTTGAATTTTGTTTCTAGGATTTGGAAAAAGACGAATCATAGGTCTATTAAACCAATAAATTCCCAATACTGCCGAAAAACTCAATTGAAATCCCACCGAAAACAACTCTTGTGTATCCACCATCAAAATCCCTAATCCTGCCAAGGCTAAAGAATCCAAAACTTGCGGTTTCCTTTGCAGAAGGACAAAACCAAAATAAACCGTAAGCATAATACAGGCTCTAACAACAGAATTTCCCCAACCAATAAACCAAGCAAAAGCCCAAATTAACGACAAACTAAGTAACATTACACCAATCCGAAATCTAACAGGCAACACTAACCTCAACAGCATATAGACCACTCCGAATATAATTGCTATGTGCGTCCCCGAAATAGCCAAAATATGTGCCAAGCCACTTCGCCTAAAATTGGAATTAGTGCCTGCATCTACCTCTGTTCTATCGGCTAATACAATTCCTTTTAGGAAAGCTCTAGTTTGCTGTGAAAGTTTTTCGTTTTTATCTATATTACTAAGGAATTCCAATCGCCATCGTTTCATTTTTTCGGAGAAAGTAAGCTCTGATTTTGGAGCTTTGCGTAAATCTCTGGCATAGGCTCTATAATATACGCCTTTCCTTGCTTGAAATTTGGCATAATCAAACTGGTAATTATTCTTGGAAGACTCCAACGGATATAGACTTAGTTGAGACTGATAGTAGTGCTTATAATCCAATTCTTCCAAATCTTTTGGAACAGATAAAACTGCTTTAAAAGGTTGATTTTGATGAAATGCTGTTATTTCATAGCGTTTGTTTTTAGCCGTTGAATTCAGCTTTTGCTCAATTTTAAAAACAAGCTCTTCCTTTTTAGAAACACTCGGCAAAACTGATTTTTCCGAATTAAGGTAATGAGTAAATACTCCAAAACAGAGAAAAAAGATATTGAGTAACCAAATTCTAATTCGAACTACCCAATCTGCTTTCACCCAAATTAACCCAAGACTAATAACCCCCAATATAGCTATAATATTGAGATTTTGCCACGAGAACCCATTAAGGTCTTGCAAAAAGACACCTAATGAAAAACTTATAAACAGACTAAAAAGAATTTGCTTTTTCACTTTGATAAACAAACTGATACAAGATACCAAATTAAGCAAAAAATCAATTCAGCCAAACAAAATATTACTTAATTATCCAGTAGCAAACTTAGTACACCTCACCATTAAAAGTATGAGTACAACAACTGCAAAATTTTTGCATATTAGATTTATTTAATTCAGGCGTACATTTTTGCAAAATATTGTTTTCATCAACAAATAAACCCGAGAAATAACTAGACTCTCCTACTCTCACAAAATCTTGCTTTTCATTTTCCGTTAACGCTACCATCCAAAAGATAGGCCCAGTTTTATCAAGTCGTGATTTAGCCTCACTAAAAACACTATCCCAGTCTGAACCTACCTTTGATAACAAAAACTTAAAGAGTGGCGTATAGTCTAATCCTCTTTCTACACCTCTCTTCATTTTTCCTTTACTACCTTGTTGATTTTTGTCTCTTCGATTATAATCTTGCCCGAAGTGATGACGAACACCATAGGTAGTTGTATTTACTTTTCTAAATAGCTTTTTCTTTTCCTTATTCATTACACCTGAATAATGCCTAAGTTAAATTTCTCTGTAATAGGCGAATGATTGGCTGCCTCTATCCCCATAGAAATCCATTTTCGAGTATCTAATGGACTAATGATAGCGTCCGTCCACAACCTTGCTGCTGCATAAGTAGCTTCAGTTTGTTTTTGATATTTTTTTGATATTTCTTGTAAAATTTCGTTTCGGTCTTCTTCGGTAATTTCCTTACCTTTCTTTCTAAGGGTAGCCTCTTGTATCTGTGCCAATACTTTAGCCGCTTGAGCACCTCCCATTACCGCAAGGTCTGCCCAAGGCCAAGCCACGATAAGACGAGGGTCGTAAGCTTTACCGCACATCGCATAGTTACCTGCTCCATAAGAATTACCTGTAATAATGGTAAACTTAGGCACCACAGAATTAGATACCGCATTTACCATTTTAGCACCATCTTTTATAATACCACCGTGCTCTGATTTAGACCCTACCATAAAACCTGTTACATCTTGCAAAAATACCAATGGAATTTTCCTTTGGTTACAATTGGCAATAAATCGGGTTGCTTTGTCCGCCGAATCAGAATAGATAACACCTCCGAACTGCATTTCTCCCTTACCACTTTTTACCAATTTCCTTTGGTTAGCTACAATCCCTACACTCCAACCATCTATTCTTGCCGTAGCACATATAATAGATTTACCATAATCTGGCTTATACTCCTCATACTCCGATTTATCTACTAGACATTTTATAATTTCATAAGTATCGTATTGTTCTGATCTAGCTGCAGGTATAATACCAAATATATTTTCAGGACTTTCTTTTGGCAAAAAGCTTTCCGTTCGGTCAAACCCTGCCTTTTCAAAATCTCCGATAGATTTCATTATGTTTTTAATTCTATCCAAAGCATCTTTATCATCTTTAGCTTTATAGTCGGTAACTCCAGAAATAGAACAATGCGTAGTAGCTCCTCCCAAAGTTTCGTTGTCTATACTTTCTCCTATCGCTGCTTTTACTAGATAACTTCCCGCTAAAAATATGGAACCTGTTTTATCTACAATCATCGCTTCATCACTCATAATAGGTAAATACGCCCCTCCTGCAACACAACTTCCCATCACTGCAGAGATTTGAATAATCCCCATAGCACTCATTTTGGCATTATTTCTAAATATCCTTCCGAAATGCTCTTTATCAGGAAAAATTTCGTCTTGCATAGGCAGATAAACTCCTGCCGAATCTACCAAATAGATAATAGGCAAACGGTTTTCCATCGCAATTTCTTGAGCTCTAAGATTTTTCTTACCCGTAATTGGAAACCACGCCCCAGCCTTTACCGAAGCATCATTAGCTACCACAATACATTGCTTACCAGAAACATATCCCATCTTAACCACCACACCAGCACTAGGGCAGCCACCATGCTCTTCATACATTTCAAACCCTGCAAACGCCCCTATCTCTATACTATCTTTATTATCATCTAAGAGGTAATCTATACGCTCTCTAGCCGTCATTTTACCTTCACTTCTAATTTTTTCTAGGCGTTTTTCTCCCCCTCCTTTCTTTATTTTAGCTAATAGCTGATTGATTTCCGAAAGTTTCAATCGGTTAAGGTCTTCATTTTTGTTGAATTGCAAATCCATAGGTTTCCTATTTTTTTAGTCCTTAAAGATAATAGTTTTTGTGAAAACAAAAAAGAGGTTGCCTTAAACTAAGACAACCTCCTTCGCAGTATGTTATAAACTTTCTAATTAACCTCCTTGGACAATATAGTAAATACTGGGAAGTGGTCACTATACCCTCCTGTAAATTTATCCCCATTCCAAGAACGGAACGGATACCCTTTAAAGCTACCTTCTTTATTGATAAGGTAAGCAGGGGCATAAACTTCTGTTCTAAAAACAGAATAAGAAGTATCTTTTGGATTAACTAAATTTTCTGAAACAATAATTTGGTCAAACAAGTTAGGAGCATCACGATATGCTAAAGATGCTACTCCCTTTTTATACAACGGATACATTAAGTTTATATAAGGATACTCTGGGCTAAGCTCTTTGACACTACCTACTGCCTTTAAATGATTTTTAAAACTACTACTAATAGGGTCATCATTAAAGTCTCCCATTGCTATTAGTTTAGTATTAGCATCTAAAGCTCTTACGCTATCCATTTGTGCTCTTAGCAGCTGAGCAGCAGCATTTCTCTTAGGAAGAGAAACTGCTTCACCACCTCTCCTAGACGGCCAGTGATTAACAAAAAAAGCAACTTTTTCGCCATCTAAATATCCTGAAACCACCAACAAATCACGAGTATACTCTCTTCTACCCTCCTCATTGTATATTTTGAGTTCTTTTTTAGTGCTGTAAGTAGGGCTAAACCTTCTCTTCTGGTAAATAAGAGCCACATCTATGCCTCTATAATCATAAGAGTTGTAATGAATTACTCCATAATCAAACTTCTTTAATGCAGGTTGTTTCACCAAATCTTCCACTACTTGGCGATTCTCCACTTCAAGAAGACCCACTACTACCGGTGCTGTCTTAGTAACCGAAGCTCCTAACTCAGAAATAACCCTAGCTGCATTGATTAATTTTTGATTATAAATACTCGTATTATAATTTTTGGCGCTCTTAGGTGTAAACTCTTCTGAAGAACCCTGAAAACGAACCACTTTTTTACCTATAAGTTTAGAGTCCGACCACTCACCTTTATAGTCCTCACGCTCCAAATACTTTACCGAATCTATTGGCACACTTCTATGAAAACGAGGGTGATTAGGCGGTAGCGTTCCATCTATATAATCTGCCGACTGAATGGTATCCCAAAGGTTTTCCACATTATAGAAACCCACCGTTGCCATTCTTCTCAGCTTACCTGTTTGAGAAAAACTGGTTAAAAAAAGTCCCAATGTTAAGAGAGAAAATATCTTTTTCATTTTCATTTATTTTTAAATAAGTTTTTAAACCTAGATTCTAATTTTGAGCAAAATTAGTGATTTTGAAGTGAACACTAAGTTAAAATTAATTTTAATTAACAATACATAAAACATTATTAGGGACAAACCCCTTGCCCTAAAGCAATCTCACATACTCGTGATAAATATCAGATGTTAAAAATTCTTAATTTCATCAAAACTTGTCAAAAAATTGACTTAATTTTGTGGATTGAATAATCGTTTTATTCAAAAGATAAATTAAGAAAAAAAGAATGTTATGATTAAGAAATTATCATTAGTCTCTATGTTCTGTTTATTGCCTGCATCTTATTACTATGCACAAACCACAGTCTATGCGTATGTGAAAGATGCCGATGGAAAACCCATTGAAAATGCAGTAGCCGACCTAAGAGAAGCCAATGACGATGTAAAGGCAGACAAAATTGGATATTTCCAATTTGTAGATTTAAAACCTGGACATTACCAAATGGTAGTAACTCAACCTAACTACGAAACCAAAGTCCTAGAGTTTGATGTTTTTGAAAATGAAAAAAGAAAAGACTTGGGGATTATTACTCTTTTTTCTAACCTTAAAAATTCGGAATTAGGAGTAGTATTGCTAGATGACAATAGCAGTATGGACGAGTCTTCCTCACAAGCAACATTAGGACTATTACAGTCTTCTAGAGATGTGTTTAGTAATATTGCTGCCTTTGATTTAGGATTCTATTGGTTCAGACCAAGAGGTATAGATGGTAGAAGAAGCGAGGTTATGATGAATGGTATCTCTATGGAAAATGCCGATAATGGCAATGTAGATTATGGCAACTGGGGAGGACTTAATGAAATCACAAGATACCCTGAAATTGCAGTAAATCATTCCCCTTCTGAGTACGCTTTCGGAGGCGTTGGCTCTGTGGTCTACAAAAATATGAAAGCAAGTGAATACCGCAAAGGTTTCCAATTTACCCAATCTCTTACCAACAGAAACTATCGTAACAGAACTTCCTTAAGATACTCTTCTGGAATGAATAAAAAGGGTTGGGCGTTTACTGTAATGGGAGCTAGAAGATGGGCACAAGAAGGGATACAAGAAGGTACTTTCTATGATGCTTACGGAGCTTACCTAGGAATTGAGAAAAAAGTAAGTGACAAACATACACTTACCTTAAACTTAATAGGCTCTCCTTACCGTAGAAGTACTGCTAGCCCTAACACCCAAGAGGTAATAGATTATAATGGTGTACATTACAATGCTTTCTGGGGATGGCAAGATGGCGAGAAAAGAAGTGAAAGAGTAAGAAAAGGATTCCAACCGATACTACAACTTACAGATTACTGGAAGATAAGCAGCAGATCTCAGCTTTGGGCTACTGTTTCTTACCAATTTGGTAAAGACAAGGCTTCTAGACTAGATTGGTATAACGCTCAGAACCCCTCTCCTCTATACTACAGAAATTTACCAAGCTATTTTGCTGGATTAGCCAACCCTAGCGACTCCGATATAGCTCAACTGGAAATAACTAAAAACAGATGGGAAAGCAATGACCAAAACTACACCCAAATAAATTGGGATAGGCTTTACCTCGCTAATAGAAATAGAGAACAAGCGGTTTATTTCCTAGTAAATGATGTTAATGATGACAAAGTTTGGAATGTAGGAACTCATTTTGTTCATAATTTTTCTGACAAGACACAGCTATTCATCAACGCTTCTTACAGAAATTATTTATCAAACCAATATAGAGAGATAAAAGACTTACTAGGAGCACAATACGCTCTTAATGGAGACCCTTTTGCCTCTACCAACCAGCCTAAGCTTTCAGGTTTATTCAACGAAGGAGAAGAAAACACTCATAAAAAAGTAGGCGATAAAATAGGTTATGACTACACTTTCCGAAGACAAGAAACTAAGATAAACCCTGCTTTGAAATTTAACACAGGTAATTTTGATATTTTCGTATCTGCCCTAGCGGCTTACATCACTAATAATAGAGAAGGGCATTTTAACCACTATCTTTACAAAGATGCATTAGGAAAATCCGAAAACCAAGACTACTGGAATTTCGGCTTAAAAGGTCAGGTAATCTATAAATTAGATGGTAGAAATTTCTTAGTTTATAATAGTGCCTACTATTCCCAAGCTCCTTACCTCAATAATTTGTTCATCAATGCAAGAGTAAACAGTGCCATCGCACCTAATATTAAAAACACCATAGTTTCGGCTAATGATATTAGCTATATGGTCTCTTCTCCATTTGTTAAAGTGAGAGCTACCGCATTCCTTATAAACACACAAAATGATACTAATGTACAGCGTTTCTTTGCTGATGGAATAAAACTAGATGGTGTAGATAGCGAAGGCAACACCACTAGTGCGAGAAGTGCATTTGTAACACAAGTAATGTCTAATGTGAACCGTAGAAATATGGGGGCAGAACTAGGTGTAGAGGTAAAAGTAACGCCTACTATTACCGTTAATGGGGTTGCCAATTATGGTAAATACATCTATACCAATAATCCTGAGGTGTACTTCGCTTCGGATGCGGTGGGAATGTTCCCGAACGAAAAACTTTACACCAGCTACGGAACTTCTTACATCAAAAACTTTAGACAAGGAGGCACACCACAAGAAGCCTACTCTCTAGGAGTAAAGTATAGTTCTCCTAAATACTGGTGGGTAGGTGCTAACTGGAACTATCTTGGCAATAATTTCCTAGATCCATCTCCTCTCATTCGTTCTGACTTCTTTGTAAACAACCCAGTAACAGGAACACCGTATGCAGGAATTTCGGAGGAGGAATACAAAAGAGTTACCGCTCAAGTTAAACTCCCTGTCGCTTATTTCTTTAACATCAATGCGGGTAAATCCTGGATGTTAGGCAAATATTATGTCCTAATTAGTGCAACTGTGAACAATGTGCTTGACAATACTAAATATGCTACTGGAGGCTTTGAGCAAACAAGAAATGTGAACTTTGCAGACTTTAGAAGAGACTACGACAGAGAGTATCCTAATTTTGCACCTAGATATTTCTTTACACAGGGTAGAAACTATTTTATCAATCTACAAGTAAGATTCTAAATTTTAATATTTAACACAATAAAAAATGAAAACAACAACATATTTAAAAACTTCGTTAATAGCCCTCAGTTTTGGAGCATTAACCTCTTGCGTACACGACGATAAGTTTGACACACCTGCAATCCAATGTAGCAACCAATTCTCGGAACCTACAACTACTATTAAAGATTTTAAAACATTGGCTCCAGAACCTGTAAACTTCGTAAGCAACTACACTATCCCTAACGGAGAAACAGACGCTCCTGTTATTTTTGAAGGATATGTAATTTCTTCTGATGAAGGTGGTAACTTTTACAAACAACTTACCATACAAGACAATACCGAAAATCCTACCGCTGGTATCCAAGTTGCCATAAACAAAACTTTCTTATATACAGACTATCCTGTGGGCTCTCGTGTAAGGGTTAGAGCTAACGGTCTTTCTGTTGGCTTAGACAGAGAAGTAGTTAAACTAGGCTATGTAAATCCAACGGGACAAATACCTGAAGGTAATATGAGAGACTTCATCACTGGAGTTTGTGGAGGTAATACTATGGATATTAAAACCATTACTCCTAGAGTGGTAAACTCCATTGCAGAAGCTACTAAAGATGAATACATCAATACTCTAGTTACTATTAAAGGAGTACAATTTTCAGAGGCTGATGGTAAAATTACTTATGCAGATGCAGTCAATAGACAAACTGTTGATAGAACTTTAGTAGACAGAGAAGACAACACTGCTGTGGTGAGAAATAGTGGTTTTGCTCGTTTTGCAGGGAAAACACTACCTACTAAAAGTGGAGACATCACCGTAGTTGTAAACAAATATGTTTCTGGAAGAAATGTAACATGGCAACTCTACATTCGTGATTTAAACGATGTTAAATTTGAACAAGAAAGATTTGTAAGTTCCAAAAATGTTTTAGGTGGCAATGCTCCAGAATATAACAAGACCATAGCTGAAACTTTTGATAATGTATCTACAGTTACTAATTTCAAAAGAATTGCAGATCCTAAATACATTAACTATTCTGTATTTGGAAATCGTTTTTGGGAGCAAAAAACCTTTAATGGTAATAATTATATCCAAATAAGTGCATTTAGAGCCAATGCTGATGTTAGCACTTACTTTATAGTTCCTGCTGAGTTTACAGGCTCTTCTAAGCTCTCTTTCCAAACAAAAGATGGTTATTACACAGGAGATGCTCTTAAAGTATATTACACTACGAAATATACACCTGGCGGAGTTGTAAATAAAACCGACCTAATAGATATTACTTCTAAGTTTACTCTTTCAAAAGAAAATACTAATGGCTATGCTGCCGATTGGGTAGATAGTGGCGAATTTGCAATTCCTGCTACAGGAAAAGGTTATATCTTTTTTGAATATGCAGGTAACACTACTGTAACTACTACTGTACAAATAGACAATATTACTTTAAAGTAGACTGAATATCTCAATTTAAAAACGTAGAGCTACCTCTTGGAGGTAGCTCTTTTTTTATCTTTGTAACAGCTTGCAATTTATAAAAATGAAAAACTCTATGCTATATTTTATACTTATTGTATTTTCTATTTTTTATATCATTTATAATTCCTACTACATTGTAATGGATTTTGGGAGTATAGGGATTTTTAATTTAGTATCTAATTTAATTGTGTCGGTTTACATAATTGGAAGCGTGTTTTATATCTTAAAAAATAAAACCAATAACAAACAGTAATATTATGAATTGCTTTCAATTTTCACTATCTTTGTGATAATTCGCAACTATCTGCACAGGAGAAAATAGAGTCAATCAGTTGTGAATTGCTTTCAATTTTCACTATCTTTGTGATAATTCGCAACGTCCGTTGTCGGTTCATCTGATACTATATCGTTGTGAATTGCTTTCAATTTTCACTATCTTTGTGATAATTCGCAACTGGGATTTGACAAAACCTTACCTCAAAGACGTTGTGAATTGCTTTCAATTTTCACTATCTTTGTGATAATTCGCAACATTTTACACGAAGATAAAGAGATGTATCTAGTTGTGAATTGCTTTCAATTTTTACTATCTTTGTGATAGTTCGCAACTAAATGTTTATTTATAGTTTGTTCGGTGTAGTTGTGAATTGCTTTCAATTTTTACTATCTTTGTGATAGTTCGCAACTCCCCCATCCGCTTTCAAGAGCTGCCTGTGGTTGTGAATTGCTTTCAATTTTTACTATCTTTGTGATAGTTCGCAACGCAATGAATAACTATATGGAAGCCTTGAAAGTTGTGAATTGCTTTCAATTTTTACTATCTTTGTGATAGTTCGCAACAACATTGCAATAAAACTAATAAACGAAGTAGTTGTGAATTGCTTTCAATTTTTACTATCTTTGTGATAGTTCGCAACATAGACGAGATTGAGATATGACAACACCTCGTTGTGAATTGCTTTCAATTTTTACTATCTTTGTGATAGTTCGCAACGATTTTCAGCTAATTAAATTATTTAATAAAGTTGTGAATTGCTTTCAATTTTTACTATCTTTGTGATAGTTCGCAACGACAAAATAAAACAGATGTGCGATGGGATAGTTGTGAATTGCTTTCAATTTTTACTATCTTTGTGATAGTTCGCAACAACTACTTTCTAAAGCATTACAATTAAGAAGTTGTGAATTGCTTTCAATTTTTACTATCTTTGTGATAGTTCGCAACCTCAAAAAATAAACCCATTGTTTTTCAATGGGTTTTGCGTTTTTATAGGATTAGATTTTTTACTATTTCTTCTCTATTTTTGTTTGATGTAAAGTCTTTTTCTATTCCTAAAAAAGTTCTAATTGCTGATAGGTTGGTTTTGGTTCCTCTTTAGCTCTCGCAAAGAAAATTTCAATATCTCCAAACTGTTTATCTGTAATGCTCATTATAGCTACCTTGCCATGCTTGGGAAGTATTGATTTTACTCTTTTGATGTGTACTTCCGCATTTTCTCGACTAGGACAATGCCGTATATAAATGGAAAATTGGAAAAGACTAAACCCATCATCTTCCAAGCGTTTTCTAAAAAGTTGAGCTGCTTTTCTCATCGCTTTGGTTTCTGTTGGTAAATCATATAACACCATAACCCACATAACTCTATAAGCATTAAAACGATTAAACTTCATAAAACTCAGGCACAGATATTTGTCTTTTTTCTCCAGTATAACATTTATAAACAGAAACTACACTCGTTTTTACAGCTACGATTAAAGGTCTTAGCTTATTTTCAATTCTCACATCTAAAGTCGCTATATTTAGCATAAATGCTTTAAAATCTTTGGTTAACTCTTCACTTTCAGGGTGATTTTCTAACCATTCCATTACCAAAAAATCTACAAACGGACGGTAAGGTTCCATTAAATCGTCTGCCAAGCAGTAAGGATTATATTTATTCTTATGAAAAATCCCCAATACAGGCAATAGCCCCGTTTCTACTATAGCTCTTGCCACAATACTCCTCAATACGGCATAACCAAAATTAAAAAATTGATTAGGAGAGTCACCAAAACGTTCTCTGAGAAAATCTGGAGCAATTAAATATTTCCAATAATGCTGTGCTGCAATGCCTTCCATATTGGTGGTATCACCACTTTTTACTTGTTCTTTGTACTCTAGCATAGGTTCATAGTAGTTCCCTAAACGCTTTAGAACTTCCGACTGATTATTTATCTTACTCTCAACAACTTGCTTCCAAAGATTTTTCTTTAGAGGTTCGCTAGCTTCAAGCTGATATTTTACCCGTTCAGAATATTCGGAGTGCCCATACAAAGGTAACATTATGCCGTGAGGTAAATGATGAGCATCACAACTGATAACCACCACATTATTTCCCATCAACCATTGAATGAGCTGATGAGAAATCGTGATTTGAAAATGGTCGAGCATCAATAGTCCCAAATCTTCAACAGGAATACTCCCTTTTTCTACTTTGGTTTCAGGGCAAATGATTTTCATTTGCTGGTCTTTTAACTTGAGGTAGGCAGGATTGCCAATATAGATAGAACGGTAAAGCATAATCCATTATTTTTAATATTCTCCCACTTGAACTATTTTTCCTATATGGTTAATACGAACTTTTTTGATGTTTTTCAGAGGTTCTGTACTTCTAATAGATTTATATGCTATATCATTTAATTCTTTTACCTCTTGAACATTGGTCTCTAAATGATGTCGAAACATATAATTTTTTGTCGCTAATTTCTGAACTCTAAACAAATGCTGACTAATTATTTTAGCGTTATTCTCATCTAATAAATCAATATCATTTACATCAAAATCGTCATTAGGGAAAACAAACATTTCATTCTGTTTCATTGTAAATAAAAACTTCCATCCTAAATCTTCATTTAATCCTTTATCAACAACAGGTAAGCCTTGATTTGCTCTTGCTACTGCTTCATAAAGCGACACTACTTTTTCTTGCAGTTTACCTTTTTCATCCTCATAAATAGCGACATGATGATTATTCCCCGTACTTACAAAATCCGCAGGTATAGGGTTTCCGTTATCGTCCAAAATTTCCCTGCCTAAATGGTCTTTTTGATGGTGTAGAGCTTCGGCGTTACTTACTCCTGTAATGGTTACTCGCTTGATGCAAATTCCTTTTTCTTTGTTGAGCCATATCGGATTTTTATCCAAATCTGAAAAGGCTTCTTTTGCATTACCTCCAAAATCTTTTTTGCGTTGCTCTAAAATAGCTTTTATTTTTTCATCCACCACCTTTTCAATCTTTAAATCAGGAGTAATGTCTTTTCTAATCGTAAAAATTTCCTCAAAACACAACACTTCTTTCAAAGGTTCACCATTTTTAAGTAATGGCATTTTTTGAGTGTTTTTGTATCAAAAGCAACTGCTGGATTATTGTCAAATTGAGCTAAATGACGAAGCACCAATTCTTTTTCCTGTACATTGATAATAAGTTGAGCCTGTTCTAAACTAAAATTTTTATTGATTTTAGTAGGCTTATTCATCGGTCTTTTAGATTTTCCATAAACCGTTTCTTTATGCAATTGTCCTCGTGGCGTTAGTTGTTCTTTGGTATGATAACCTGACTCTTTCTTGGTTTTATTGATGTTTTTGGTGTAAACCTTATTTTTATTTTTAATCGAAACCAAAATGGTTTCTATATGCTTTTTGGCTTCCTCTCTAAAGTTAGGCATTGGTGGAATAAATTTTCGTTTTTTATTCACCACTTCCGTAATGGTATTTTTAAGTCCGTATAACTTACTCAATTCCAAATCTACCTCATCGCCCTTTAATGAATGTATCGTGTTTAGATTATTAAGATACTGCACATGACTTTTTGTGGTAAAAGCCACCGTTAGTGCATCCATTGCGTGGTGTCTATGGTCGTTTCGTTTTGTCCAATCGGTAATTACTTCTACTTTTTTTGTTTTTTCTTGCCCAATATCATAACGCTCCTCTATCTCTGTCAGTCCTAAAGCTTTGTATTTAGGAAAATTCAATTCTTTCATCACATTGATTAAATCCCAATCTTCACGCAGTCTATCGGTAATACTTCCAGAGGTCACATTTACATCATTAAAGACTTTCTCTATCATTGATTTTGCTTTTTTAGCAATATATTGGCTATTACGCAAATCTCTTTCAATAAATCCATCGGGCAGATTTTTTTGAGCCATCAAGAGTTTATTTCTTTTACCTTTGGAAATAGTTCCTTTGGCGTTATTATAAAGCGTTTCTACCCGTTGGATATAATCGTCAAGTGTTGCATTATAATCACTTTCTATAAAACCATAAGCCGTTCGGTCTGCTTTTTTAAGATTGGTTTCCCTAAAAGCTAAAGTTTTATTAGAGAAAGAATCATCAAATAATAATGCCTTCGGAATAATGTGTTCTATATCTATTTTTGATGAAAATAAATCTTCCTTTTTAATTTGTCTACCAGTAAAAACATCTTTATAGGCTAAAGGTGCTAACTCTTCCCATAAACGATAACGAACCACATCGTTTTTAGTAGGATTGGGAATGCCGAAATTTTTCGTAATGAGTTTTTTAATATCTTCATTTCTTCGTGTGGCTTCGTTGATGCCTTTGGTCATTTCAGCTCGTTCCTCTGCACTTTTTTTCAGTTCTCTGGCTAATTCAATACGCACTTCATCGGGTTTGCCATAGGTTTCAATCACTTGATTAACCACATTAACCATTTGGTTAAGTATTTTTTCCACCACAGGATTGCGTAAACTGTTTTTAGGTAAAAGTTCTAATTTATTCAATCGTTCTCTATTATCATTTTCTTCTTTAGTCAAACTATTAGAATGATTATACCCTGCTAATGCACAGGCTTCTGAATAATCGTTTCCGTCTATAAGATACGGAATGATTTTACGCATCGCTTTGGTTGATAAATTTCCGTAATCGTCTTGTAAGGATACATTCGCTATCCATTTGGCATATTCGGGAGTAAAGCCAAATTTTTCACAAAGTTTCTTTTTTAAACTGACTGCAGAGTTCCCGTAAATGATTTGGTCTTCTTCGTTGATTTTATCATCTTCCTCGGCAGAATACAACAAATGCCACAATTGATAAGAGGCTTGATTTTCAAATTCTTTTCCGTCTAACTCTGCATTAAAGTCTAAAATATCAGCCTGAATACCTATTTGTGGAAATACTGCTTTTAATTCCTCCTTAATCTCTTGAGCTGATTTTTTAGTCCAATCACCATAGCCCTCATTCTCTGCAATTTGCTGATAGATATTGAATAAAGCGGCATTGGTTCGGTTGCCTTCCAAACCTTCTGGAAAATTCGTTTTGTATTCTTTATCTTTTAAACCTAAAATTTGTAACACCTCTTTTTGTGAGAGATTTCCTCTAAGGTTTAATTCTTCAAACAATAATTTTCGTTCATCATCACTTAAAGCCTCTGTTTCTTTTTTGTTTTTTGAATTCCCATCGCTAATTTTTGCTATCTCTAAATTATTGATATTCTGCCATATTTTAAACTCTTGAAACAAGGGTGATGATTTAGGAGCGACACGCCTACCTACCGTCTGCCTTTTCGGTAGTTGGGTAGTTTTATTGAGAATAACATTGCCATTTTCATCTTTTCGTTCTATTTCCCAACTTTCAAACTGGCAGAAACTCAATAAGCCTTTTTGAGATTTTAATTTTCGTTGATAAAAAATGACCACATCACGAATTTGCTCCTTTAAGGCAAGTGTTAATTGTGGGTGAAATTGAGCTTGTGTTTCCCAAATTTGCTCAAATTCATCTAAATAATCTTGACGATAGAAAACTTGGTTCTTTAGTGAAGTATGCGGATTTTTCTGTATTTGTTTCCAAAGGTTTTCACCTACGGTTTCTTTATTAAAATACAATTCCTTGCTTCTATCTGAAATCGCCCCTAAATACCCACTGGATTTATTGAGGTCATTATTAATTTCTACTAATACATACGCTACTTCTTCTATACTTAGTTTTTGAGTAATAGCCTCGGAACGCCATTTGTAATGTTGTAGCTTTACTTCATCTCTTTTCCCTTTATTTTCGGCAGTATAAACCCCTTTAATGGCAAGAAATCTTTTTCGGCTATTTTGTTGTCCTTGTCCTTTTAAGGCATTATATAATTCGTCATCTAATATATCTGCATAAAACTGCTTTTGATATTCCCAAATGCTGTCAAATTCCGCTTGCAAATCCGAACGGTAGAAATCAGGCACATATTTTTTACCTTTTGATAGCAATTCATAGGCGTACTGCCCTGGTGTTAAATTTTCGTCATACAACTTTTTGGCTACTGCCATACCATCAACCACTTGTCCTTCTTCTTCATTATTTACTTTTCTACTGCTTCTGTAACCTCTCTTTTTGTTAATCGCTAAAAATACACGGGCTAAATCTTCTAATTCTATTCGTTCTCTCGCTGCCTTGGCTCTTAACTCTAATGTTTGATGAGTGGTGTTTTTACCAATTTCGGTTAGTGGTGTATCTTTATCAATCAACCGATGTTTAATCAACAAGTCTATTAAATTTTTTCTTCTGAGTTTATAACGTTGTAAATTTCTTCTTGCACTTCTTTTAGCTGTTCTATCGGCATTGGTGGATAAGGGTCTCCCTGCTTCAAAATTTGTTTTTTCATCCACCGTTAGAGGATTTACACGAACGCCTAACTTAATAATTTCAGATTTCTCATTTGAATTCTCTGTTTCTTTAACCAACGCCCAACCGATAGAGTTGGTTCCTAAGTCTAATCCAAGTATGGTTTTCATTTTTAATATATTGATTTTTAAACAATAATAATCTTTATTTTCGTGTATAAAGTTAATAAATATTTTGTCATTATAATATTTATATCTAAATTTGTCGCTGAAAGCAATTCACAATAAGGAAGATTCCGTTGTGAGAACATTTATTACGGGGGCTGATAACAGCACCTCGTTTTTTGTTATATACCCACCTATAAAAAATCAATTTAATAGATATCCTCAATTTTTGTAACTTTATCAACTAAACTAAAAAATATGAAAAATAGAATTTCAGAGCTTTTCAATATACAATACCCTATCATACAAGGAGGTATGGTATGGCATAGTGGTTGGCAATTAGCTTCTGCTGTTTCTAACGCTGGAGGTCTCGGACTAATAGGCGCAGGAAGTATGTACCCTGATGTCTTAAGAGAACACCTTCAAAAATGCAAAAAAGCTACTAATAAGCCTTTTGGTGTTAATATTCCTATGCTTTATCCTAACTTAGATGAAATTATTAACATCATTATGGAGGAGCAAGTTAAAATCGTATTTACCTCAGCAGGAAACCCGAAAACCTACACCGAAACTTTACAAAAAGAAGGTATAAAAGTAGCTCACGTGGTTTCTTCTCTAAAATTTGCAATAAAATGTGAAGAAGCTGGTGTAGATGCTGTTGTTGCTGAAGGATTTGAAGCTGGTGGACATAACGGTAGAGACGAGACTACCACTTTCTGCCTTATTCCTAATGTGAGAAAACATATCAGTACACCCCTTATTGCTGCAGGAGGTATCGCCACAGGGCAACAGATAAAAGCTGCCATGATACTTGGAGCGGATGGTGTACAAATCGGTTCTAGATTTGCAGCTACAACAGAGGCAAGCTCTCATGAGGCATTTAAACAGAAAATAGTGGAGGCTAAAGAAGGAGATACTCAACTTACTTTGAAAGAACTTGCTCCCGTTAGGTTGCTAAAAAACAAATTCTTCTACGACCTAGAAAAACTTTATGAAAATGGGAGAGATATAGAAACTCTGAAACAATCCTTAGGTAGAGCAAGAGCCAAGAAAGGTATGTTTGAAGGCGATTTAGACGAAGGTGAACTTGAAATAGGACAAGTTTCTGCCCTCATAGACGACATTATCTCGGTAGATGAAGTATTTAAAAGGCTTATAAAAGAGTTCAGCGAATGTAAAGAACCTTTTTTATAGGAAATTAAAACGAGAGGCTTTAGCTACCTCTCGTTTGTTTTAGTTTTAGGAATAAGGTGCTATTTCCACCTCCAAGCCATCTATCTCTTCCGTTATATGGATTTGGCAACCTAGACGCGAGTTATCCTTAACATCAAAAGCTTCTGAAAGCATTGCTTCTTCCTCATCACCTTTTTCAGGCAGTGGAACATCATTAAGAATATAAACTTGGCAAGACGCACACATTGCCATTCCGCCACACACGCCTACAGTACCTTCCTCTGCCAATTCGTAAGCTCTTATCACCTCCATAAGGTTCATAGACATGTCCGTGGGAGCTACTATGTCGTGCTGTACGCCCTCCCTATCAGTAATTTTTAGTTGAATATCAGCCATAATTTTTAGTCTATTTTTTTAACAACGGCTTTCTCTGCCTCTTTTCTACTCCCATCAAACCCATCAACACCGCTCACGGTAGTGTATTTTAGCACATATTTCTTACCAGGATTAAGCCTGTTGTAAACGCTTTGGCACATTAAAGTTGCCTCATGGAAGCCACATAAAATCAGTTTTAATTTACCAGGGTAAGTATTGATATCTCCAATAGCATAAATTCCTTCTCTATTGGTTTGGTAATCCAATGCATTGTTTACTTTTATAGAGTTTTTCTCTATTTCTAGTCCCCAATCAGCGATAGGACCAAGCTTTGGTGTAAGTCCAAAAAGAGGAATGAAATAATCTGTCTCTATTTCTGTTTTCTCACCCTCACGCTCTATCACAATACTTTCTAAAGTGTTAGAACCTTTAAGCTCTACCACTTCCGCAGGTGTAACAAGGTTAATCTTCCCTTGGTTTTTCAGTTCTTGTACTTTTTCTACAGAATCTAACGCTCCTCTAAACTCATTTCTTCTGTGTACCAAAGTAACCTCTTTAGCTACATTAGATAAGAAAATACTCCAATCCAAAGCAGAATCTCCGCCCCCTGCAATTACAATTTTTTTATCTCTAAAAACTTCTGGGTCTTTTACAAAATACTCCACACCATTTTCCTCATATTTTTCTAAGTTTTCTAGAAGAGGTTTTCTCGGTTCAAAAGTCCCTAGTCCTCCCGCTATTGCTACTGCTTTAGCACGGTGTACCGTTCCTTTATTGGTGATTACCTCAAACCATTCATCATCTATCTTTTCTAGACTTACGGCGGTTTCTGCTAGAGTAAACCCTGGTTGAAATTGTTTAATTTGTTCCATTAAGTTATCTACTAACTCTCCTGCATTTACAGACGGATAACCTGGTATATCAAAAATAGGCTTTTTAGGATAAAGCTCAGCTAACTGTCCACCAGGTTGCGGTAAAGCATCTATGATGTGGCATTTAAGTTTTAATAATCCTGCTTCAAAAACGGCAAAAAGCCCCGTAGGTCCTGCTCCTATAATAAGTAAATCTGTAGTAATCATAATATGTAAAAAACTTTGGAATTAAATTATATATCTTTGCAAAAGTACTAATTTTGTTGAAACTACATCGTAACTTTAGTTACATAAACCATAATGTTATGGGGTGAGTTGGCAAAGTATTTGTAAATTTTAAAAGTATGAAAAAGATATTATATTTAATGACTCTTGTAATTTCGGCAAGTTTGTGGTCGCAAATTACTAATATTAAGTCTGGAGAAACTTTGACTTATAGAATTCATTATGGAATATTAAACGCAGGCTATGCTACACTTAATATTAAGGAGACAACCTATAAAGGCGAACCTCATTACTATGTCAAAGGCACAGGTAAGACCACAGGAGCTGTAAGGGCTTTTTTCAAGGTAGAAGACCTTTATGAAAGTTATATCAATATCAGCACTGCATTACCTAGTTTCTATGTGCGAAATGTGCAAGAGGGTAGTTATAGACAGCATTTAGAAACGGTTTTTAATCATTCCAACCAAACCCTTATTTTAACCGACAAGAAAACGCCATCTAATGGTTCTAAAACTCTAAAATCTGTCAAGGGCATACAAGATATGCTTTCTGCTTTCTACTACTTAAGAAGTAGAGATAATTCTGCATTAAAAGTAGGAACAAGCATAAAAATGAATGTATGGATTGACGATGAGATGTTTCCTTTCCAGTTGAGAATTGCAGATGTAGAAACCAAAAGAACCAAATTTGGTAAGGTAGAATGTCTTAAAATTATCCCTTCGGTAATGAGTGGAAGAGTATTTAAAGACCAAGAAGGAGTAACAATGTGGGTAACAAACGATGCTAATCATATCCCCGTGGAACTAAAAGCGGAGCTTGCAGTCGGTTCTTTAAAAGCAAGCCTAGACGACTACAAAAACGTAAAGTATAATATCAATTTTAAATAATTGATGGGCTAAACTCATTTATAAAAGCAATGTCAGAGATTAAAAATAAAGTCGCAGAAAGCGGATTAGTTAATTTTGATTTATCTTCTTTAGTGCCTAAAGGGAAAAGGTTAGGGATAGATTTGAAACCATTTTTATTCCAAGAGTTGGTTCTCAAAGAAAAAGATTTCAGAGAAAAAGTGAAGGGGCTAGAGTTAGACTCATATAAAGATGCTTATGTTTACATCTATAACTCTGCGGAAGCCATTGTCCCTTTGTGGGCTTATTTTTTGATTGCATCTCAATTATCTGGAGTTGCTAAGAAGGTAATTTATGGTGATAAAGATGAGTTAGAGCTACTCATTATGCATCAAGCTCTAAATGATTATGATTTTTCTAATCTAAAAGATAAAAGAGTTTTAGTAAAAGGTTGTACAGATGAAAATATTCCAGAAAATGCTTATATTGAGTTAGTTGAAAAATTAAAGCCAATTGTTAAATCTTTGATGTTCGGGGAAGCATGCAGTAATGTACCTATATTTAAAAATTAGGAATGGTTTTTGATAGGTTACAAAACAATATAAAAATTTAAATTAAAATGAGTTTATTAGACCTTATCACAGGAAACCCAGGAACACAAGTAGCAGAAAAAGCAGAATCAAAGTTTGGAATTAGCAAAAGTCAAATTATGGCTTTATTGGTAGTGGCAACACCACTGGTAATTTCTTACCTTAGAAATAAATCTAAAGATGAAAAAGAAGCTGAGGCTCTTAATAATGCTTTAGAAAGAGACCACGACGGTAGCATCTTAGATGATGTAAGCCAGGTAGAAAATAGACAAGAGGAAGGTAATAGCATTCTAAGTCATATTTTCGGAGACAAAAAATCAACTGTGGAGAATCAGCTTTCTCAAAATACAGGGATTTCTATGGATAAAATAGGACCTCTAATGGCGATGTTAGCTCCTGTTATTATGGGATATATAGGAAAACAAAAGAGAGAAAATAATGTAACTTCAGGAGGAGGACTTTCGGATTTGCTAGGAGGTATTTTAGGACAAGGTTCTCAGGAGGCACAACAAGGTGGTGGAGGTAATCCTCTTACGGATTTACTAGGAAGTGTTCTAGGTGGTGGACAATCACAACAAGGAGGCGGTAATCCGCTGAATGATATTTTAGGAAGTGTCTTAGGTGGAGGAGACAACAAACAACAAAGTGGAGGACTAGGCGGTCTATTAGGTGGATTGTTTGGTGGCAGTAAGTAACAAATATTAACAGTTTGATTTTTACCAATCAATAATTGTAGTAATAAGATAAAAAAAGTCGAAGTATAAACTTCGACTTTTTACTTTTAAGTAAATGAGATTAGATAGGTATAAATCTAAAAATCCTTATATTTGCGATAAATAAAAAATTATGAGTAAACCGATTACTGAATTTATAGAAAAATACTATTTACACTTTAATGCTGCTGCATTAGTAGATGCTTCTAAGGGTTATGTAGCACACCTAAAAGATGGTGGTAAAATGATGATTACCTTAGCGGGAGCAATGTCCACTGCAGAGATGGGTAAGATTTTAGCAGAAATGATAAGACAAGATAAAGTTCAAATCATTTCTTGTACAGGAGCTAATTTAGAGGAAGATTTGATGAATCTGGTAGCTCATTCTCATTACGAGAGAGTACCTAATTATAGAGATTTAACACCTCAGCAAGAGTGGGATTTATTAGAGAGAGGTCTTAATCGTGTAACGGATACTTGTATTCCAGAAGAGGAGGCTTTTAGAAGACTTCAGAAACATATTGTAGAAATTTGGAAAGAAGCAGAATCGAAAGGAGAAAGATATTTCCCTCACGAGTATATGTATAAAATGTTATTATCTGGTGTACTTGAGCAGTACTATGAAATACCGAAAGAGAACTCATGGATGTTAGCAGCAGCGGAGAAAAATTTACCTATCGTTGTACCAGGTTGGGAAGATTCTACAATGGGAAACATTTTTGCTAGCTACTGTATCAAAGGAGAATTAAAACCTTCTACGATGAAATCAGGGATAGAGTATATGACTTATCTAGCTGATTGGTACACTAAAAACTGTGGTGGTAAGGGAGTTGGTTTCTTCCAAATTGGAGGAGGTATTGCGGGAGATTTCCCTATCTGTGTGGTACCAATGCTTTATCAAGATATGGAAATGCATGATATTCCATTTTGGTCTTATTTCTGCCAAATATCAGATTCAACCACTTCTTACGGTTCATACTCTGGGGCAGTCCCAAATGAGAAAATCACTTGGGGAAAATTGGATATAGACACACCTAAATTTATTGTAGAGAGTGATGCTACGATTTGTGCACCTCTGATGTTCCAATATGTGTTAGAAAATTCGTAGTAAAAATTACCATAACAGAAACACAAAACCTCTAGAAAGTTTTTATTTTCCAACTTTTAGAGGTTTTTCTTTAATAATAAGTTATTTCATTACCTTTGCCCTTTATGTTTGAAGATTTTAAACCCACACTAAAAATCCTATTAAGATTTTTATTAGTTTATTTAGTCTTGCTGGGAGTTTATCAGTTTTATTTAAATACTCAAGAAGGTTTAGATGGCTTGTCAATACATATAGCCAACCAATGTACTTTGATACAGAATAACATAGGGTATCCATCACAAGCCATACCTCAACCAGAACATAATACTTTGTGGTATTATGTAGGTGGGGAGTATATGTCTAGAATGGTGGAAGGTTGTAATGCTGTATCTGTAATAATACTTTTTATAGCATTTATTTTTGCATTTTATAGAGGTTTTAATACTTTTATTTTTGTTTTTGCAGGAGTTATATTTCTGTATATCATAAACATACTTAGGATTGTTGGAATAAATGTAGTGCTACTTGAATATCCATCTTATGGTAAAGCTGCCCATGATTATATATTCCCTGCGATTATTTACGGAAGTGTGGTTTTATTATGGATTATTTGGATTAAATTTTTTGTACTGAAAGATGAAGTTCAAAGGTAATCTTGTATTTGTTATACTCGGTATTATTGGTTTAATAGGGGTTCGTTTTTTAGAAGAAACTCTATTTTATGATCCTTTTTTAATCTATTTCAAAATGATGGATGGAGCCAAAGTATTCCCCGTTTTTCAGTGGGGAAAACTTGTTTTAGGACATCTTTTTAGGCTGATACTTAATCTACTTTTTTCGCTAATCATTGTTTATTTTCTTTTTAAAGATAAAACAAAGACAATGTTAGCTTGTGTTTTAATGTTATTAGTTTTTTTGATTACTTTTCCTATCTATCTCTATCTAGTTTATACGGAATTTGACTCAGGATTGCTTTTAGCTTTTTATGTTCGTAGGTTTGTTATTCAACCTATAATTTTATTGCTCATCATTCCAATGTTTTATTATATGGATGTGAAGAATAAGAATTAAATTACAAGACAAAAAGGCTTATCTAATTTATTACAGATAAGCCTTTTTTTATAATTTATAAACTATTCTACATTTTCCACTCGTGTAATTTCAGGAACCTTTTCTTTAACTGTATTTTCTACGCCTAGCTTCATTGTAGAGAAACTTACAGGACACCCAGAGCAGTTACCTAGTAATTTCACATAGACTACAGTGTCTTCTATTTTGATGAGCTCTATATCTCCACCATCTTTGTTAAGAAAAGGGCGAATGCTTTCTAGTGCATTTTCTACTCTTACTTCTAGACTATTATTTTCCATCTTTATTTTAATTCTTTAAATATAATATGGTAATTATTTTTTTGGAGAACACCCTGCCATTGTAGTTATTTTAACGGCTTCTGTAGGAGGTAGATTCTTATTTCTTTCCACTAAGCTCTCTACCATTTTCTGAGTGGTTTCTGTATAGATTTCTGCGATTTTAGAACCATCTTGCAAAGCTGCTGGTCTTCCCACATCACCCGCTTCTCTTATACTTTGGATTAGAGGAATTTCGCCCAATACAGGTATGCCTAAATCTTCCGCCATATATTGTGCTCCTTGTTTACCAAAGATATAATACTTATTATCAGGTAATTCTTCTGGTGTAAAATAAGCCATATTCTCTATTAAACCTAAAACTGGAATATTGATACTTTCCATTTGGAACATTGCAATCCCTTTCTTAACATCTGCAAGAGCAATATGTTGTGGCGTACTTACAATAACAGCTCCCGTTATAGGTACTTCTTGTATGATAGAAAGATGAATATCACCAGTTCCTGGAGGTAGGTCTATCAATAAAAAATCTAATTCGCCCCAAGCAGCGTCTCTTAGCATTTGGTTGAGAGCTTTTGCAGCCATAGGACCTCTCCATACTACCGCTTGATTAGCTCCAGAAAAATAACCGATGGATAGCATTTTAACTCCATAATTTTCAATCGGCTTCATTAGATTTCTGCCGTTTTCTTCAACAGAAATAGGTTTTTGCCCTTCAGTATCAAACATAGTAGGTACAGATGGACCGTAGATGTCAGCATCTAGTAAACCTACTTTAAAGCCCATTTTAACTAAAGATATTGCAAGGTTGGCGGCTACTGTTGATTTTCCCACGCCACCTTTCCCAGATGCAATAGCGATGATGTTTTTTATGCCTGGAATTTCTTTTCCTTTAATCTGATTAAGTTGTGCTTCCGAAGGTTCAGGAGAAACGATTTTCAACTTTAAAACCACTTCTTCCCCAAATTCAGATGCAAAAGCTTGTTTCATTGCTGCTTCTAGCTTTTTTTTCTCATGCATTGCTGGAGAATGTGCCGTCATATCAATATAGACATCATTACCCATAACTTGGACGTTATTCACCAAGTCATCTACCTCAACCTCTTTTAAAAAAGCTAATACTCTATCTTTTTTTATCATTATTCTCTTTTTAGAAGTACAAATTTAAGGATTTATTTTTTGTAAGTGTTTTTCTTTTTATATGTTTTCTGTAGGTGCGTCTAGTTGTCCTTCCCATTTAGAAACAGCGGAAGTTGCTAGTGCGTTGCCTAGTACATTGGTCATACTTCTTCCCATATCACAAAAATGGTCTATTGGTAATATGAGAGCGATGCCTTCTGGTGGAATTCCAAACATAGAACAGGTAGCTACAATAATTACTAAACTAGCTCGAGGCACACCTGCAATCCCTTTGGAAGTAAGCATAAGAACCAAAAGCATTGTGATTTGTTGTCCAATAGACATATCTACCCCGTAAATTTGAGCAATAAAGATAGACGCAAAGGTCATATACATCATGCTCCCATCCAAATTAAACGAATACCCTAAAGGTAGTATAAAGGAGACTATTCTATTATTAGCCCCGAACTTTTCTAGTTCTTCTACAAGTTTCGGAAAAACAGCTTCAGAGCTGGTAGTTGAGAATGCAATAAGTAATGGCTCTTTGATTCTTTTTAATAAATCAAACAATCTGTTCCCAAGTATTAAATAACCAACGGCACATAGGACTAGCCAAAGGATACCCAATGCAAAGAAAAAGTCTCTTAGGTAAACTGCATAAACCATAAATATCTCAAAACCATTAGTAGCAACAACTGCAGCAATAGCACCCAGTACTCCCAATGGAGCTACCCACATAATGTAACCCACCATTTTAAGAATGGCATGAGCACAAATATCAAAAGCCTTTATAATTGGTTTAGAATGAGCTTCTCCTAACTGAGAAAGAGCCACCCCAAACATTATTGAAAATACTACGATTTGCAATACTTCATTAGTGGCAAAAGCTTCAAATAAACTTTTAGGAATAATATGCTTTACAAAATCTTCTAGTGAGAAGCCTTTACTGTTATTTACGATTTCTGCCGCCGCACTTGCATCTTGTACTGGGAGTTGAGTTACTTTACCTGGTTCTAGCCAATTTACAAATACAAGCCCTATCATTAGAGAAACTAAAGAAGCCGTTAAAAACCACAACATTGCTTTAGTACCTACTCTACCTATCATTTTTATATCACTCATTTTAGCAATACCCACTACCAAAGTGGTGAATACAAGCGGAGCAATAATCATCTGAACAAGTCTGATAAAAATGGTCCCTAGCAATTTTATGTTTTTGGAAAAGCCTTCTGCACTATCTGGATATTGCAAATGAACAAATCCGCCTAATCCGATTCCTATAATAAGCCCTAGTAATATTGCTATAAAAAGTTTATTTTGTCCTTTCATCTATAATGATTTTTTAGGTTGGAATGCAAATATAAACTTTTTTGGAGACTTAAATTAAAAACCCTTTCTCAGAAATATCTAAGAAAGGGGCATCAAATTATCTAGATTATTTTATCTAAGCTTTAAGGTATCTTGTGTAAGCATAACCTTCTTCACCATCTTTAGTTTTTACTTTCCACCAATCGTTGGAAGTCATCTCTACTAAAGTTACGGCTTCTCCCTTTGCAGCTTTACCTACAACTTCAGCTTCTGTAGAAGGTTCTTTGCGAAGGTTAAGGTTAGAGCTTTCTGTGATTACAGTAAGGCTAGCCCCTACTTCTAGCCCTTTTACTTGAACATCAATATTGATATCTGATGCTGTGAAACTTGGGTCAATAGCACCAAGGGCATTCCATACTAAATCTTTAGTTGCTGTAGATTGTGTACTACCACTAATGTATAGAATTCCGTCTTGCTCTTTTACAGATAAGTCTTGTACTCCTGCGTTTTGTGCAGCAGCTACTACACTTGAATATTTATCGGTTAATGACATAGTGTTTTAATTATTTTACGGTAAGTTGGTTATTGTATTTTCCTATTTTAAGAGCATCTACAGACTCTTTTATCTTTCTAGCATCTGAAGAAGGCACATTTCCTGTTAGTGTAAGCTCACCATTTACATCTTCTACTTTTACGCTAGGGAAATCTTTAGTAGCGTCTTTTACTTTTTGTAAAACTACTGCATCTACTTGATTTACTGCTACTGCAGGCTCTGGCGTTGCTATGGTGGTCATATCGTGAACATCTTTAATGCCAGGTATCGCTTTTAAAGACGCTATCATTTGGTCTTTTTCTGCTTGACTAGCAAATACACCACTTAAATGAGCTTGCCCATCTTTCACCTCAACTGAAGCCTGAGGGTTTGCTTTAACTACTTCTGTAGCTTTGGTAGAAAGTTCTGCGTCGTTAGGCTTTTTCTTGCACGAAACTGCCGTAAAAGACACTAAAATAGCTAATGCTGCTGTTTGAAAAATTTTTTTCATAAATTTTTAATGATTTTTAAAGTTTGTAAATTATAACAAATTTATACTTAGTTTTGCAAGCGTTATGCCAAAACGAAGATATAACTCCAAAGTTAGAAAAAAAAATAACATAAGCAAGAGAAACAAAAAAAAGATTTACAGGTGGATATTACTATTTGTAATGTCTATAGCCCTTATTGGTACAGGTATTTATATCAAAAATAAAGTCTTTTTCTATTATGCTATGTATTTTAAAAAGCATCAACATAAAAAACTAGAGAATTCCATTACAGAAACTAAACGAATAAATACTATCATTACTGAGTATCAGGATAAGGTATTTGGTATGGATATATCTCATTATCAAAGAAAAGAAGATATAGAATGGGATAGCCTAAGTATTGCAAATGATGCTATAAATATTGATTTTATCGTGCTAAGAGCTACGATGGGCAATAGTTCTAAGGACAAACATTTTGAATACTTTTGGACTCAAGCAAAAAAATATAATTATACAAGAGGAGCTTATCATTTTTATCGCCCAGACGAGGATCCTGTTTTACAAGCTAATAATTTTTTAGACCAAGTGAAACTAGAAAAAGGAGATCTTCGCCCAGTGCTAGATATAGAAAAAATACCTAGAAGAAAATCTGTAAAACAGTATAAAGAAGATATAAAGACTTGGCTTAAAATAGTAGAAGAAGCCTACGGAACTAAACCTATTATCTACACCTATTATCATTTTTATAAAGACTATTTAAGAGGTGATTTTGAAGGTTATCCTCTATGGTTGGCTAATTACAATCATGTTTTAGTACCTTCGGAAGAAGATAATTGGTTGTTTTGGCAGTTTACAGAAAAAGGCATTGTAAAAGGCATCAATGTAAAAGTAGATCTCAATGTCTTCAATGGAAATTCTTGGGAGTTTGACAAAATGAAATTAGATTAGATTCAATCAAAAAAAGGAAGGTAACTCCATGGGGTTACCTTCCTTTTTAATGAAAAACTATATTAGATTAGTGCGTTTTATTATAAGCTAATTCTTACACCCACATTTACAAATCTTGGCATACCTGGTCTGTATCCTGAAGGATTAAGTGAGGATAAATAGGTTTGGTTAAGTAGATTTTGAGCGTTAGCATAAACAGTTGCATTTCTGTTTACCTTGTAAGAAATAGAGGCGTCTAGTATGTTCATAGATGGAACTAGATTAGCCTCTGGTATAGACCCTTGCCAAACCTTATTGCTAAAATCACCTCTGTATCTCCAAATAGCAGAGAATCTAAAGTTTTTGATGTTCGCTCCCGCTTCTATACTTAGTTGTTCTTTAGGAATAAATGGTAGAGCATCACCTTCTTTAATTGCTCCAAATACTTGAGATTGGAAATCTTTCTTAAATGAAGAATCTATGTAAGTATAATTGACAGAAACAGGGAAGTTAATTTCACTATCTTTTCCGCTGATGGTGTATCTTAATTGTGCTTCTATACCTCTTATCAACACTTCTCCTGCATTGTATAAATCGCCTTGCCCTGTGTTGCCACCCATAACATTGGTATCTGCACCTAGTAGGTTAGAATAATCGTTGATGTAGCCTATCAATTCAGCGTCTACAAAGTTGTTATTAAATCTTGTTCCTAGTTCGTAGTTCCAACTTCTTTCTTCCTTTTGTCCTTGTTGAATTCCTGGAGGCGAAAACCCTTTGTGAACACTACCGAACACTTTTAAACCATCATTTATTTTATAAAGTAAGGATAGCCCTGGTATCCAAGATTCTACTTTGTTAGTCGTAGTTTTTAAATCTTTACCCGTTCTATCCGCATCAGAACGCCCATAGTTTCTTTGTCTTAGAGTGATGTTTTCATATCTTACCCCTGCAGTGGCAACAAGAGCTCCAAACTCTTGTTGATATTGAAGATAAGAGGCTGTAGCATTAGCATCTTCTATTCTATTGTCTTGAGAGCCTGCATTTCCTCGTTTTTTTAGTGCTAAACCTTGTGATGTAGAAAGATATTCATCATCTGCTTGAAAACGGTCTTGGCTGTCGTAGTGGTATCTCGCCCCAAAGCGAACCATTCCCGTTTTACCTAAATGATAATGTCCGTTGAACTGAAGCCCTTGTGAAATATAATCTCTATCGTTATGTCTTATATAAATAGTATTATCTGCATTGTAAGCTCCTTTTAAAGCCAGCATTTCGTTAGAGTTATCAGCCATTTCTAAAGCATTAGAAAGCCCTACTTTGTTACCTCCAGCTTTAACATCATTCACTTTGTACCAATTTCTTTTAACTTCATTTCTATAAGCATCAAAATTTAAGTGAAGTTTTTTACTAGGTTCTATTTGATAAGACAACAAATATTGCCGTTGATTAACTTCGATATTATCCAGTTCCGATGATAAGTAACGCTGATATGCATTTCTATTGAAATCTCGTTTAGAAATTCCCATATAAGTTTCATTAGAGTTTTGCTTAGAGGCTTGGAACTTCAATTGAAGTTTATTAGGAATAGCGGCATCAGAATTATCGTACAACAATTTTATCATACCATCATTAAGTGCAAATCCGGTATTTTTCCCATTTGGGAGTTCTTTAAAACCATCAGAATTATTAGTAAAATATTCTACTAAATATCCAAACTTACCAATTTTATCTCCTACATGAGTATGTACTTTATAGGTGTTGAAACTACCATAAGAGGCATTTAAAAACCCTGAAAACTTATTAGGCACTTGGGTAGAAAGCATATTCATACTCCCTCCAATAGTGTTGGGACCATACATAATTTGTCCACTACTTTTAAGAATTTCTACACCAGCCATTCTTCCCATAGTAGGGAAGTAGTAAGCTGCAGGTGCTACGTAAGGAGCAGGTGCAGCTAAAACACCATCTTCCATTAAATTGATAGACGAACTTCTAAGCGAAGAAGCTCCTCTAATGATAATGTTAGGACGCAACCCAAAACCTTCCTCCTCTACCACATGAACTCCCGTTTTTCCCATAAGCACACGGTTAACATCGGAGTAATTATATTTTTGTAACTCTTTAGTACCAATGTAGATGAACGAACTTGCTTTTTCATTTTTGTCTTTATTGGTAAAAATGGTTTGTGACTGAATAACGACTTCGTCTATAGTACGTGAATTTAAAGAATCTGCTTCTTGAGCAAATGAGGTCGCCGAAGCTAATAGTATAAGAGGTAAAAATTGTTTTTTCATTGCAATTTATTTAGAATTGTTAAATGTTTTTACAAAGTTATAATATCTGAATAATTACACAAAATCTATTTAGGATAATTCTAAATAAAGGAAAGACACTATATTTAATTGATTGAAAAACAAATGATTTATAACCGATGATTTTTATCATATCTTTATATAACAAAATCGGGCTATCTCTATGAAATAGCCCGATTTTGTTATTTTTAAATAAAATTATTTTACTTCTTTGCAGTAGATAGTTTGTTTAAAGCATCTACTATCTGCATATCTATATTACCTATAGCTGCAGGACTAGCCACTTTACCATCTTTATCTATTACGACAGCACTCGGTAATTTAAATCCATAAATACCAAATTTATCAGCAGTTTCAGAATTCATACCGTTTTTAGCATACAAGCTTTCCACTTTTAATCCTTTAAACATAGCAGCTTCAGTCTTTTTGAACTGGTCTTCAGTATCATCTAGATTTATCATTACCAAATTAACTTTGCCTCCATATTGAGTTGCAAGTTGCTTTACAGAAGGAGTAAGACTTTCAGATACATAAGGATTCCAAGAAGCATAAAATACTAAAACACTTGGTTTACCCTCATATTTAGATAAACTCACTTTTTCTCCTTTATTATTAACTAAATCAACGCTAGGAGCTTTCTGCCCAACTTCAATACCTTGTATAGCGAGTTTAACTTTTTCTAACTCTTTCTTTATCTGGTTGTCTTTAATAGATTTATTAACCACTTCCATTACTTGCTTAATTCTTGGGTGTTGAGGTTGTAAATCGTATTGTGTTGCAATAAAAGCAATTAGGTGGTCTTTCGTATATTGGTCAATATCTTTTTTGCCTTCTATATACTTAACAAAGGCTTCAGTGGTAGAGATTTCTTTGTTTTGAAGTGTATTCATAAAGTTGGTAAACCCTTCTTGACTCTTAATAAGTAAGTAGCTTCTATAAGTAGGCAGAGTTTTTATCCACTTTTTCTCATCTCCTTTTAGACCGTCTTGATATTTTGTAAATTCAGCTGAAGGCTTGAAGCTAGGATTCCCAGTAGCTACACCGTGCATAGCCGCATACTGTTCGGTAATCATTAGTAGGTTTACTTTCATCTCGTCTGATTTCCATTCTACTACTTCAGAATCTGGCTTTGTTTTAGACTTAAGCTCTTCTATTTTCTTATCTACATCTGTTTGTATTTTTTTAACTGCTGCAATGAACTCTTTTTCGGGTTTAGACATAAGTTGCATATCTATCTTGCTCATATAACCCTCTATATAAGATTGCATTTGAGTAAGAAACTCATTGTTTTTTTCGCCATCTCCTAAGATTTTCATTTTTCTAGGAAATTCTGTAGCATCAGCCGTAATTTTAATATTATCTCCTTTTTTAAGATATATAAAATTCATCTGCCTTGCGTAGGTTATTAGATAAATGCCGTCTTCCTCTATTTTTGGCGTTGCGGAAAAGTTGCCTTTAGCATCTACTCCTATATTCATAATAGGCAACGAGCTGGCACTAGATACATTGATGAGTTCTATCCTATCCAAAGGAGAAGCATTTTTAAGCGTGCCCGAAATTTGAACTTCATTTTTAGAACAAGATACCATTAGAATGGCAAAAAGTACTAACAAAAGATATTTTTTCATAGATATAAATGATTATTTTTTACAATCGCAAAGGTAGTTAATAAAACTCGGTAAAAAAATAGGTACAGAGAAATGAACATTTTTTTAACGACCTCATTGATTGCTGATTTGGAATTTAATAAAAAAGGCTTATAAAAAATAAAAATTAACTATTATTGCATTTAATGTTTATAATATCTATGTTTAAAAAATGTATTTTAATTATTACACTATTGTCATTTATATGCATTGGTGCACAAGCGTATAAAAGTGATTCATTACGCGGAAGTTTTACTTATCTATTGAAGTCCAAACCTAATAATTTGTACCCCGAAAATATTTATCAAGAGCTGTTTTCTCTTCAAGTTAGTGATAATCGCTCATTTTTTATTAGTGAAAACTTATTAAAGTATGATTCTATTTTTACTAATGAAATGAATACAGCTATCAGAAGTGATTCAAAATCTGTTAATTTTAGTGGTAAATCATTTCCAAAAACGAATTCTAAATTCTTAATCGTGCAAGAAAATGATAAAACTATTTTCTATGGAACTGTAGGAACTTCTGTTCTTTCTTATCACGAATCTAAAATCAATAGCTGGAAATTAGTTGATGAAACAAAACTAGTTAACTCTTTTAGTTGTAAAAAAGCAGAGTTAAGATTTAAGGGCAGAGATTGGATTGCTTGGTACTCTGCTGAAATTCCTTTCCCTTATGGACCTTATAAGTTTGGAGGACTACCGGGTTTGATTATAAAAATGACGGACAAAAAAGGTGAGTACGATTTTGAGTTAGTAAAATCATTACCTAGTCGAGATTTAAAAGGAAAGATAGTAGGTATAAACAAAAAACGCTATGATAATTCTATATCTGTTACAAAGCAGGAGTTAGAGGTTACGAAAGATAGTTTTAGGAAGAACTTATTACAATCAATGAAAAATGATGGTGTTGTTCTCTCACCTGAGCAAACCACTGCATTGAGAGAAAAACAAAAAAGAGATGAGTTGGAAAAGAAAGGATACAATCCTATTGAGTTAGAAAATTAGTACATTATTGATAAAAATAAGTCTATTACAATGTAATAGACTTATTTTTTATAAACCTCCTCATCTAGTAGCTTTTGGAAATAATCTTGCAAAAGCTGTCTTTGTTTTTGAGAAAGTTGTGCTTCTGGGTGTTGTGCCACATAGCCTTTTAGTGGCATTTCGTGGCGTTTTATAGTTTCTATACTTCCTTCCAAAGCTCCTTTTTTTAGATATTCGTTATAAGTATTCCACACGGAGAAGTTAAGGTGCTTTCTTCCTTCGTTAATGTGGTGTTTTATGCTCCAAGATATAGGTGCAATGTAGGCATAGCTAGGGTATTTAGTTTCGTTAGAATGGCAGTCGTAACAAGCTTTTTTTAAAAGCACTTCTACCTCTTTAGGCGTATTTTCCATCCTTACGAAATTATCCTTTTCGTTTACTGGAGGGTTAGTGCGGTCTATTGGGATAAGTTGTATCAGTAACAGACCTAATACAGTCCACAAAGCTATTTTAAATATTTTTCTCATTAGTTTTCTTTCTAGTTGTTTTCGGTTGTTGATACTTCTTGTTTGGGAAGTTCCCAATCTTCTACCAAATCCCATAGCTGTCTGGCTTCTATTTTCTTAGGGAAAACAAAGTAATCTTCGGCAGGAGTATTAGTCGCTAAATCAGCGGTATCCCAAATGCCGTTACCGTTATTATCTACTAAGAGTCTTACATAATAAGTGCTAGGTTTCAGTTCTGTGAATTTATGTTCCGCTTCGGTAGTTTTTCTGCTAGATAATACTTTGTTTTGCTGGTCTAGAAGTTCTATCCAAAAGGGAGCAGACGGTTTATTTTTAAGCCTTATTGTTACAGAACCATAGTTTTGGGGCGAGTCTGCCTCGAATTCAAAAACATAAGGTTTAGCATTAGACTTATAGAAAGAACTTACACTTTCCTTCGGAATAAATAAGTGGTATTTTTTTTCTTTTTGAAAATCACTTTCAATAATGATGGTATTGGGTGAAGTTTCAGCTATTTTAGCTTTAAAAGGTTGTTGATGAGTAGAATCTACCTTTAGTTCCCATTGTTGGGTGTTGAGTTCTTTTAACTCCATATTAGCTGTAATCTTAAATGGGTGATTGGGCGGAAGTAAATGTCCCTCATTATTTTTAAGCGTAAATTCTTCCTTAGGATTGGTACGATAGAATATCTGAACGGTATCTTTTTTTACCTTGGTATCATAACTGAATTTGAGGTTAGTCCCTTGGGTGGAGCTTAAATTTTCCTTTTGGGCATCAAACCAAACTCTTACAGAATCTGAAAACTTCTGATGAGAAACTTTATAATCTTGTACTAGACCTGTAATTTCCTTCACTTCTATTTTTTCGGGTTTACCTTCAAAAAGGAGTAAAAGACCTCCATCTATGGCTTTTATTTCTTTATATTTTATCTCTTTTTTAGGTGGATAAAGCGTGAGTTTAAGCCCAGAAACACCTTTAGTAATATTAAGTTCATCTTTAATAAAACCTAGATTTTCTTTACCTTTATCATACACCGAGTTCATATTCTCATCATCAAAAGCGATGACTTTATACTTGCCTTGAGCTAGATATTCTAACTCAAAATAGCCGTCCTTATCAGCTTTAGTAATGTAGTAAGGTTTTTCTCTAAAATTGATACTATCCGAAACCTTATAAAGCCCCACCACTATATTAGATTTAGACTGAGCCTCACTGTTCGTAGATAGAGCGTTTTGTGCCGTTCCTGCAAGGTAGAGACTATCCAATTTTTCCCCAGTAGAAAAAGCAAAATTAAAATATGGCAAAATATTACCTTCGTTATTATCTACAATGGCATTACCAAAATTAAAGCTGTAAGTGGTATTGGCTTGTAGAGTATCTCCCCACTGTATCAATACATATTTGTTGGCAAGATTAGAAGGGATAATCTTCTTTATATTTTTAATAGGTGGCGAAATAATGAGCTGTTTCTGAATATCTTTTAAATTGACATATTCGTCAAAATCCAGTCTTAACTCTCTTATAAGTAGAGGCACTTTGGTTCTAGAACTGTCTATATTAGCTCCTAAAAAACGAGGAGCCAAAGTATCCTTATCCCCTCCCACAGGAGCCCCTACTCTGGCACAAGAGTGCATTATAAGACTAAGGATAAGCAGAAAAAAAACTTTTTTCATTTTCTTTTATTTAGGCAAAAGTAAGGTTTTTAAACAAGATGAATGCTTAAAATATCTCTTCGTGAAAGTCTTCTATTTTAGAAACTTCCACAATCTTTATATCGTGTTTTTTCTTTGGTATCTTATTTTGTTTAGAAACAAAAATTTTATGATAGCCTAATTTTTCGGCTTCGGAGATGCGTTTTTCTATTTGTGGCACAGGACGAATTTCTCCACTAAGACCAATTTCCCCAGCAAAACAATAATGCTCCGACACTGCAACATCCTCGTTGGAAGATAAGATAGCAGCTACCACAGCCAAATCTAGAGCGGGGTCGTCTGTTTTAATACCTCCTGTAATGTTTAAAAATACATCTTTAGCTCCGAGCTGAAAACCAGAGCGTTTCTCTAAAACTGCCAAAAGCATATTGAGTCTTTTAGCATCAAACCCCGTAGAACTTCTCTGTGGTGTACCATACACGGCTGTACTTACAAGGGCTTGTATTTCTAGCAACATAGGGCGGTTACCTTCTAGCGTTACTGCCACCGCATTCCCTGAAAATTCCTCAGATTTTTTAGTAATAAGCACTTCCGAAGGATTTTTAATTTCTTTCAATCCTGCCGAAATCATCTCATAAATACCAATCTCCGCCGTAGAACCAAAACGATTTTTATTTGCTCTTAAAAGTCTAAACAAATGGTTTTTATCACCATCAAAATTAAGAACTACATCTACCATATGCTCCAATACTTTTGGTCCAGCTATTTGTCCATCTTTAGTAATGTGTCCCACTAAAAAAACAGGCGTGTTAGTCGCTTTTGCAAACTTTATAACTTCCGAAGCACATTCTCTAATCTGAGATACCGTACCTGGGGAACTCTCCATCACCTGCGAGTGCAGAGTTTGTATGGAATCCACAATCATAAAATCAGGCTGAAGTTTTTTGGCTTCGTGTAAAATTTTCTCTATTGAAGTTTCGGTGTATAAAAAACAATTCGGATTTTGGAGTTCCGTTAGTCTATCTGCTCTCATTTTGATTTGAGAGGCACTTTCTTCCCCAGAAACATAGAGGATTTTTTTCTTCATTTTAAGGGCTAATTGCAATAGTAGTGTAGATTTCCCTATACCTGGTTCTCCGCCAATAAGAGTTACCGAACCTAAAACAATACCGCCACCCAAAACTCTGTTAAGTTCTTCGCTTGGAGTTTTAATGCGTTGTTCAGCTTGTGTTTCTACTTCTATGATATTGATGAGGTGTTGTCTTCCAAAATCTCCTGCATAATTTTTAGAGGTTGTTTTTTCTGCAATCTCTTCCACTAAAGTATTCCATTGTCCACAATTTTGGCATTGCCCGTGCCATTTGGAATGTTGTGAACCACAATTCTGACAATAATATACTGTTTTTAATTTAGCCACTTCTGAAGGTCTATTAAAAATGAAAACGCAATTTACAAAATAAATTTTCTTAAATTAGCAAAGCGTAGAATATAAATCTAAAGTCAATAAAAAATGGAAGCTTTTGTAAATTCAGAAATTAAAAATCATATTGCACATATTACTTTTGGAACGCCTAAAAGTAACTCTTTGCCAAGGCATATTTTAGAACAATTAGCTCAAACTATTTTATCCGAAGGAGCGAAAGAAGAAGTAAAGGCAATATTACTTAAATCTTACGGAGAAAAAGCATTTTGTGCAGGTGCAAGCTTTGATGAGTTGCTAGAAATTGATAATCTAGAGGCTTCTGAAAGATTTTTTGGAGGTTTTGCTAAGGTATTAAACGCTATGAAGAATTGTGGCAAAATAGTAGTTGTAAGAGTTCAGGGTAAGGTTACAGGTGGTGGCGTGGGCATTGCTTGTGCGGCAGACTATTGCTTCGCTACAAAAGAAGCTGCCTTAGCACTTACAGAAATTAATTTAGGAATTGGTCCATTTGTTATTGGTCCATTTGTGGAGCGAAAGATAGGAAAATCACAGTTTTCTGCAATGTCCTTAGATACAGAGTTTAGAAGTGCCGAATGGGCGGAAAGAAATCACATCTACCATCACATTTCGGAAAATATAATTTCTATGGACGAGAAATTAGAAGTATTTTTGAAACAGTTGTCGGAAAGGAGCACAGACGCATTGGCTCTCATTAAAAAAGTATCTTGGGAAGGAACAGAGTATTTTGATAGCATTATGCCTGACCGAATTCTAATGAGTGCAAGTCTAGTATTAGAGGCTACTGCAAAAGAAAGCATACAAAAGATTAAAGCACGATTAGCTAAAAAATAACAATCAAAAAACTCATTTGAAGATAAAATAAATCGCCCCAAATTTTGAAATTTGGGGCGATGTTTATTAAATAAAATATTACTTCTTGATAAATTTCTTAGTAACCTCACCGTTTTTCGTCATCATATTTAATATATACACACCTGGTGTCAAACCTGATATATCAATAGATTGTGAAAAATTACTCTTTATGGTTTGGACTAACCTTCCAGACATATCATACATATACACAGGAGAAGTAATTAAATGAGGATTAACAAAAGTAATACTAGAAGTTACCAAGGCATCTTGCAACGCAACCTCACCCGATGGCTTATCAATAGACTGAGTCGTTAATACAATCTCCGTATATCCAGAAACCATAATGCTATAATTTTGAGTTTGGGCTTCAGTGCCTGAATTATCAAGTATCTTACCTTTATGAGACACTTCTACCCTATACGTTCCCGAAGCTGGGGTATCTATTAAAATTTGTTCCACATTATCTACTGTATTATCTCCTTTAGTAGCTGCAGCCATTGGACTATTGATATTCAACTTCCAAGGGTAATACACCTCCTCTGTTTTTTCATTGATGATTCTTAAATCCAAATCATTTACTAATTTAGAAGTTCTATTGTTATGGGCATCTCCGTAAGTTTCAGGAATTTTTTTATACGAAGGATCTACCCAGCTTATAGTCGCCTTAAGTGATTGCTTACCGTCGGTACTCAATGTAACAACATCCTTATCTCCGTTTTTCAGTTGCTTAGTTTCAAAAATAATTTCGTCGTTACTTTTCTTTACAAGAAGTTCTGCTCCTTTTTGTGCATTAGCAAATCCCCAACCAAACCAAGCATCTGGACCTACATTTCCTGCTTCGTCCGCCGAATGTACCAAAAGTGTTTTCGCCGATGCTGCATCTAAGCTATTACCACTAAACAAATCTTTATAAATTTGTATCCACAGCCCTATAATCCCTGTAACTTGAGGAGCTGAATAAGAAGTTCCACTTCCATAAGCCCACTCATTACTTCCTGTACTAGATGACGATGCAGAAAAAATAT
Organism: Riemerella anatipestifer ATCC 11845 = DSM 15868; assembly: GCF_000252855.1. Classification (NCBI taxonomy): domain Bacteria; kingdom Pseudomonadati; phylum Bacteroidota; class Flavobacteriia; order Flavobacteriales; family Weeksellaceae; genus Riemerella; species Riemerella anatipestifer. The sequence continues at coordinate 1,048,970 of NC_017045.1, forward strand.
CACTCCCCACACCTGCAATATCAGGTTTTACAGCACCATCATCTCTAGGACCTGCACTACTATAATCAGCTTTTACTACATTGGTAGATTGACTATATCTTTTATTATTTGAGGTTATTTTTTCCGTAGCACTAACTACTATAATATTTTTAGCCAAAGAACCAGGTCCTATACAGTCATAACCTTCAGAACAGTTATTACTAGGTAAAGTATCAGCCTGCGTAAACTGAACATAATTTCCATTATCATCTTCATAATAAGAGTTTAGACTGGTACCTGAAGGACCATCACCAAAGGAATTCCCTGCTGATTTAACTAAAATCATAGAAGGATTTTCATAAACTATATCATCATATTTTTGATCATTACTAAGATAGGCTCCATTCAAATCATAAGACAATTTAGTTGCTGTATCATAAGCACCTCCCCAGTAGAAACCTTCTCCCATTTCACCTGCCTCTTCGTAACTCCAACCTGGATTTATACCATACGAATGGTTAGAAAGATAGGCCTTAGAAAGTAATATTTTTTGATATACTGTTTTATCCGCACTCTCCCCATCTAAAGTAGAGGTCATAAAATTATAACTATCAAAAGTAGCTTTAGGCATAATCCCTTTAGTATTGCCAGAAATAGTCCCATCACCTATAGTATGTCCTATACCTCCCATCATACTAGTAACTGCTGTTGCGTGTGCACTATAATCTGAAGAAATTTGTTCTTTATTAGTTATTCTGGTGCTTGCTTGTAGTACCTCCAAAGTCATCGTGTTTCTCATAGACTTTCCCTCCGTCAAACACAGATACCTTTATGTTTTCCCCATTATAACTTTTTGCAAGTCCTGAAACTCTACCATCTTGAATAAAATCTGCATTAGAATTCTGTATCTGGTCTAAATCTTTAGCATTAAAAAAGTAAGGCTTACCAGCAAAAAAGAAATCAATTTTTTTCCTTTTACTAAATAGCTTACTTTCTAATTTTTTTACTGCTACTGTAGAAAAATTTTTATCTAAAGTTTTATTAGAAAGCAATTTACTTTTATAAAAATCAAATTTTGAAAACAGGTCATTTTTATCCTGTTCTAATTTTTTCTCAAGAGATGTGTTTTGGTTTTGAGCAGCAATAACTCCACTAAAACCTACATAAATTACAAATATAATTTTTTTCATTTCATTTTTTTTCACTCACAAAGGTAGTTATTTATTATTAAGTTTCTAATTTTAACTTTAAATAAATTATAAACTTCTATATCTGAACACTCCAAACAAAAAAAGCCTCTAGCATTACTGCTAGAGGCTTTTCAAAAATAAAAACTGGCGGCGACCTACTCTCCCACTTTCGTAGTACCATCGGCGCTGGTGGGCTTAACTTCTGTGTTCGGAATGGGAACAGGTGAGCCCCACCGCTAAAACCACCCTAAAGTTCTTTATATAAAAATTAGTGTGTCCTAATTCTTTTTATCGGTAATTTTCATCACAAAGACAAAACCTTGCTCGCACTTATAAGGCTTATTTAACATAACCCATTAGGCTATAAATCTACGGGTAATTAGTACTACTCGGCTATGCTGTTACCAACTTTACACCTGTAGCCTATCAACGTGGTCATCTCCCACGACCCTTAAAAGATGTCTCATCTTGAGGCAGGTTTCGCACTTATATGCCTTCAGTGCTTATCCTTACCAAACTTAGCTACTCTGCGGTGCGCCTGGCGGCACAACAGATACACCAGAGGTTTGTTCAAATCGGTCCTCTCGTACTAGATTCAAGCCCTCTCAAACATCTAACGCCCGCAATAGATAGAGACCGAACTGTCTCACGACGTTCTGAACCCAGCTCGCGTGCCACTTTAATGGGCGAACAGCCCAACCCTTGGGACCTTCTCCAGCCCCAGGATGTGACGAGCCGACATCGAGGTGCCGAACCTCCCCGTCGATGTGAGCTCTTGGGGGAGACTAGCCTGTTATCCCCGGAGTACCTTTTATCCTATGAGCGATGGCCCTTCCATACGGAACCACCGGATCACTATGTCCTGCTTTCGCACCTGATCGACTTGTTGGTCTCACAGTCAAGCACCCTTATGCCATTACACTCTACGCACGGTTACCAAGCGTGCTGAGGGTACCTTTGAAAGCCTCCGTTACTCTTTTGGAGGCGACCACCCCAGTCAAACTACCCACCACGCAATGTCCTCGTTTCCGAGTTAGGCTCTAAGTAAACAAAGGGTGGTATTTCAACAACGGCTCCACCAACACTAGCGTGCCAGATTCACAGCCTCCCACCTATCCTACACATTGTTTACTCAAAGTCAATACGAAGTTATAGTAAAGGTTCACAGGGTCTTTTCGTCCCATTGCGGGTAATCGGCATCTTCACCGATACTACAATTTCACCGAGCTCGTGGCTGAGACAGTGCCCAGATCGTTACACCATTCGTGCAGGTCGGAACTTACCCGACAAGGAATTTCGCTACCTTAGGACCGTTATAGTTACGGCCGCCGTTTACTGGGGCTTCAGTTAATGCCTTCGCTTACGCTAAGCACCTTCCTTAACCTTCCAGCACCGGGCAGGTGTCAGACCCTATACAGCATCTTTCGATTTAGCAGAGTCCTGTGTTTTTGATAAACAGTCGCCTGGGCCTCTTCACTGCGGCCAACATTTCTGTTGGCGTCTCTTCTTCCGAAGTTACGAGACTATTTTGCCTAGTTCCTTAGCCACGATTCACTCGAGCACCTTAGGATTCTCTCCTCGACTACCTGTGTCGGTTTTGGTACGGGTTGCTTCACTTCGGCTTTTCTTGGAACTGCTTTCCCTACAACAACTTCGCCCGTAGGCTAGGTCTCAACTATTCCGTCAGTCTTCAGTAAGTACGGCAATCCGTCCCCTTTTTAGTGTGAGCAAGTATGGGAATATTAACCCATTGTCCATCCACTTCCCCTTTCGGGTACGCGTTAGGTCCCGACTAACCCTCAGCTGATTAGCATGGCTGAGGAAACCTTAGTCTTTCGGTGAGGGGGGGTCTCGCCCCCTTTATCGTTACTTATGCCTACATTTTCTTTTCTATAAGCTCCACAATACCTCGCGATACTGCTTCTGCGCCGATAGAATGCTCTCCTACCGATGTATTAATACATCCCATAGCTTCGGTAATATGCTTATGCCCGATTATTATCCATGCCGGACCGCTCGACTAGTGAGCTGTTACGCACTCTTTAAATGAATGGCTGCTTCCAAGCCAACATCCTAGCTGTCAATGCAGTCCAACCGCGTTATTTCAACTTAGCATATATTTAGGGACCTTAGCTGTTGGTCCGGGTTCTTTCCCTCTCGGACATGGACCTTAGCACCCATGCCCTCACTGCTGATGAACATTTATTAGCATTCGGAGTTTGTCAGGAATTGGTAGGCGGTGAAACCCCCGCATCCAATCAGTAGCTCTACCTCTAATAAACTTAACATCAACGCTGCACCTAAATGCATTTCGGAGAGTACGAGCTATCTCCCAGTTTGATTGGCCTTTCACCCCTACCCACAGGTCATCCGAAGACTTTTCAACGTCAACCGGTTCGGTCCTCCACTTTGTGTTACCAAAGCTTCAACCTGCCCATGGGTAGATCACAAGGTTTCGCGTCTAATCCTACTAACTATTCGCCCTATTCAGACTCGCTTTCGCTTCGGCTCCGTAACTTAATTACTTAACCTCGCTAGTAAAATTAACTCGTAGGCTCATTATGCAAAAGGCACGCCGTCACAGCAATAAGCTGCTCCGACCGCTTGTAGGCGTACGGTTTCAGGTTCTCTTTCACCCTTCTATTCGAAGTGCTTTTCACCTTTCCTTCACAGTACTTGTTCACTATCGGTCTTTCAGGAGTATTTAGCCTTGGAGGATGGTCCCCCCATATTCAGACAGGATTTCACGTGTCCCGCCCTACTCTTGTATCATCTAAATATGCCTTTCATGTACGGGGCTATCACCCTCTATGGCCACTCTTTCCAAAGTGTTCTATTAAACATATATAAACTTTTGGGCTAATCCGCTTTCGCTCGCCACTACTTACGGAATCTCTTCGATTTCTTTTCCTCCGGGTACTTAGATGTTTCAGTTCTCCGGGTTTGCTCTGCTTGCGCAGTAATACATCTTCAATGTATTGGGTTGCCCCATTCGGATATCTACGGATCAATTCGTGTGTGCCAATCCCCGTAGCTTTTCGCAGCTTACCACGTCCTTCGTCGCCTCTGAAAGCCTAGGCATCCGCCATACGCCCTTAACGATTTCTTTCCTAATATTTTTGGTTACTCAAGCACTTATAAGTGCTCGGTTTTCTCTTTGTGATGTCTTTTACCGTTAATGTCAATGTGCTTTACGCTCGCTAAATATTTAATGAACTGATGTTGTATTTGGCTCCATCCGTCACTTTTAAATTAAATATCTAACCCTTGTGGAGAATAAGGGAGTCGAACCCTTGACCTCCTGCGTGCAAGGCAGGCGCTCTAGCCAGCTGAGCTAATTCCCCCTCTATCTTAAATTAGTAGTCTCGGGCAGGCTCGAACTGCCGACCTCTACATTATCAGTGTAGCGCTCTAACCAGCTGAGCTACGAGACTGTCTTAGATGTCAGAGTTTAGATTGTTAGAATTTAGACTTGCATCCTTTTTCTAACTTCCAACTTCTAGTTTCTAATCTCTTTCTTATCCCTGATACTAATCTTAGGGGTTATTTCTTTTATATACCAACCAGTAAAAAAACCAAAGCTACTTTAAGTAAGCTTTCTTAATTTTGTTTATACTCCAAACGAGTCTCTAAAATGAGATGTTCCAGCCGCCCTTCCGGTACGGCTACCTTGTTACGACTTAGCCCTAGTTACTAGTTTTACCCTAGGCAGCTCCTTTTACGGTCACCGACTTCAGGTACCCCCAGCTTCCATGGCTTGACGGGCGGTGTGTACAAGGCCCGGGAACGTATTCACCGCGCCATGGCTGATGCGCGATTACTAGCGATTCCAGCTTCATAGAGTCGAGTTGCAGACTCCAATCCGAACTGAGACCGGCTTTCGAGATTTGCATCACTTCGCAGTGTAGCTGCCCTCTGTACCGGCCATTGTATCACGTGTGTGGCCCAAGGCGTAAGGGCCGTGATGATTTGACGTCATCCCCACCTTCCTCTCTACTTGCGTAGGCAGTCTCACTAGAGTCCCCAACTTAATGATGGCAACTAGTGACAGGGGTTGCGCTCGTTGCAGGACTTAACCTAACACCTCACGGCACGAGCTGACGACAACCATGCAGCACCTTGAAAATTGTCCGAAGAAAACCGTATTTCTACAGCTATCAATTCCCATTTAAGCCTTGGTAAGGTTCCTCGCGTATCATCGAATTAAACCACATGATCCACCGCTTGTGCGGGCCCCCGTCAATTCCTTTGAGTTTCAACCTTGCGGTCGTACTCCCCAGGTGGCTAACTTATCACTTTCGCTTAGTCTCTGAACCATATAGCCCAAAAACGAGTTAGCATCGTTTACGGCGTGGACTACCAGGGTATCTAATCCTGTTCGCTCCCCACGCTTTCGTCCCTCAGCGTCAGTTATAACTTGGTAACCTGCCTTCGCAATCGGTGTTCTGAGTAATATCTATGCATTTCACCGCTACACTACTCATTCCAGCTACCTCAACTATACTCAAGACTAGCAGTATCAACGGCAGTTCTACAGTTAAGCTGTAGGCTTTCACCACTGACTTACTAGCCCGCCTGCGGACCCTTTAAACCCAATAAATCCGGATAACGCTTGCACCCTCCGTATTACCGCGGCTGCTGGCACGGAGTTAGCCGGTGCTTATTCGTACAGTACCTTCAGCTACCCTCACGAGAGTAGGTTTATCCCTGTACAAAAGAAGTTTACAACCCATAGGGCCGTCGTCCTTCACGCGGGATGGCTGGATCAGGCTTGCACCCATTGTCCAATATTCCTCACTGCTGCCTCCCGTAGGAGTCTGGTCCGTGTCTCAGTACCAGTGTGGGGGATCACCCTCTCAGGCCCCCTAAAGATCATTGACTTGGTGAGCCGTTACCTCACCAACTATCTAATCTTGCGCGTGCCCATCTCTATCCGCCGGAGCTTTCAATACTAATTGATGCCAATCAGTATATTATGAGGTATTAATCTTCCTTTCGAAAGGCTATCCCTCAGATAAAGGCAGGTTGCACACGTGTTCCGCACCCGTACGCCGCTCTCAAGTATCCGAAGACACTCTACCGCTCGGCTTGCATGTGTTAGGCCTCCCGCTAGCGTTCATCCTGAGCCAGGATCAAACTCTCCATTGTATGTTTTTCCTGTCCCACTCAAAGTTTTGTTACGCTTTGGTTTTTTCCTTACTTGGTTGTTATAGTATCTTTCAATGTTCTCTATTCTTCTCGCTAAACCTCTCACTGATCATCTCAGTTCCGATTTGCGAGCGCAAAAGTAAAAAGTTTTTTTTAATTGACCAAATGTTTTTGAAAAAATTTTAATTATTTTTTTCAACACCAATAAACACCCCTCGCAACACTCCTCCTTATTCTTAAGGCTTATTACTATTAAGTATTTAATCTATCAATCCACTCCTACTCTCTCGTATCGAGGGTGCAAAAATATAAATTCTTTACCATTAACTCCAAATGTTTTACATCCTTTTTTTATCCATAATATATAATCAACTGATATACAAAATGAAAAAATCAATAGAATCTGGACATATAGTAATATATAATACTACCTACATTTTTATTAGGCTTATTTTATTAAAATAAGGTTGGTGTTGTGGAAATAGCCATTCTAGGGATTTGTAAATCTTCCCCTAAAGCTTCATTAAGTTTTTGAATAAAATGAGCAGAAAGAAGCGGAGAGGCTTCCTCTAAATTTTGATGTACAAAAAAGTAAAGGTTCTGTAAACCTTGTTCTTTCCAATACTTAATAAGCTGCACCCAATCTTCTAATCTTGTATAATCGCTATCTGTATTTGCTCCTACATAACGAATAAATGCCGTGGGCGTGGTAAGTCTTTGGTGCAGCATATCTCTCCTTCCCGCCGTATCCACTATAATATTGGTAATATTTCTACTTTCAAAAAGATTACAAGTTTCTTGAAATACCTTTTCATCCGAAAACCATTTTTCGTTTCTTAGTTCTATAGCTAGAGGTATTTCGCAAGGCCAATCTAGTACAAATCTCTCTAAACGGTCAAAATTTTTAGGTTGAAAATTATCATGAAGTTGCAAAAATACCATTCCAAGCTTTTCATTAAAATTTAAAATTGAAGTAGCGTATTGCGTTACCACATCATTGACATTAATTAGCCTTCGGTAATGAGATATGGTATTTGTGATTTTTGGAAAAAACTTAAATCCTGCGGGTGTCTTATCTCTCCATACAGCAACCTGCTCAGCGGAAGGCAAACTATAAAAGGTAGCATTAAGCTCAATAGAATTGAATTGTGTAGAATAATAAGACAACTCGTCTTTAGTCCCTTTTGGATAAAAGCCTTTCAGCTCTGCTTTATTCCACTTGGCACAACCTACTGAAATATTTAGCTTTTGAACAGGCTTCCCTCCCAATATCCTTAGAGTATCTGGATGTGAACTAGGCAATGTAAAATCTACTACCGATGGGTCTAATACTTTTCCGAATTTCATTTTTAAGTTTTAGTCAATTACTTTTTTTCTCTATTTATACTTCCTTTTTAAAAGGTCTAACATTTCAAAAACACCTTTTCGTGCCTCCGCTGTTCCGCTATTTACCAATATAATATAACCTAAATGCTTTTTTCTATCAATTTGAGCATAGGAAAAAAACGTGCCATCTGAACCTGAATGCTCTGAAGTTTCTTGAGTTTTATCTTGATAATTACTCCAACCTATAGAATAGTCTTTTTTGGAAGTATGTAAGTATTGATAAGTTTCAGGAGTCAAAATATTTCTTTCCCCAGAAAGCCCCTGTATATTTAATTGTATAAACTTGGAATAATTGTAAATATTCATACTTAAGTCTCCCGCTGGTTCTGCTAAACTCAAATCATAATTAACATTTGGTAAAACTTCAACTTGTTTTCCATCTTCTAGCCAATGTCCTAAAGGTTGATTTTGGGCACTTCTACTAGGCCAACCCAACCGAAAGTCTATCTCTAATTTTGTTTTTAACACTTCTTCTATCAGTTGTTCCCAAGACTTTCCCGAAACTTTTTCAAGCATCATTGCCGCAATGCTATATCCCGCGTTTGAGTAATTGTAAGTATTTTTATTTTCTATCGGAGAAAGCGTTAAAACATATTCTCCGAATTTAGTTCTTTTCTGTTGCTTAGTTCCTTTAAATTTAGGAAGTTTACTATACTCCTCTCCACTAGTAAAAGGCTGAACATTAGCTCTATGGCATAATAAATCTTCTAAAGTTATGCTATGATACTTAAGATTTGAACTCTTTTTAAGTTTTGGAAATAAATCAAAAAACTTGGTTTTCCATTTTATTTTACCTTGTTCCACCAAATATGCAGAAATAAACCCTGTAATGGCTTTAGTATTGGAACCTAAATGAAATAAATCTTCAAAGGAAGCGTTGGGTTTTCCTTTCTTTTCAGTAATTCTGTGATGCCCCCTTACTTTTTGCACCAATATAGTATCTTTCGTTACAACAGCGAACGCCATTTCGGGAATGTTGTATTTTGCCATAATGCTATCCGCCTGTTCCTCTAAATTTTGAGCTAAAAAACTTTCAAAAAATAAAATCAGGGCAATAAATATAATTCTCCACATATTATTGATACTTTGAACAAATATATAAAACCTTCAATAAAAAGAAAAACCATAGCCCTAAGACTACGGTTTTATCTTCCTCAACTTTAATTATTACACTCTATATTTATCTATGCTTCACAACTAGAACAAGTTACAAAGTTTACCATCAATTCTTTGGATACGGACGAACTTCTCTGATAGTAAAGAGTTTTAATGCCTTTCTTCCACGCCTCTATCATCAAGAAGTTAACATCTTTTACTGGCATTGTGGACGGAATTTGCAAGTTCAAAGATTGAGCTTGGTCTATATACTGCTGTCTTTGAGCCGCTTGACTGATAATTTCCATAGGAGAAATTTCTTTGAAAGTCTTGAAAACAGCTTTTTCCTCTTCCGTAAGCCCATCTAAATGTTGTACAGAACCATGATTAAGCATAATGTTTCTCCATGTTTCTTCGTTTTCTAAACCTTTCTCTTCTAGCAATTTTTTAAGGTATTTATTTTTTCTCATAAAATTACCTTTAGCCAAACCAGCTTTATAATAGTTTGATGCAAAAGGCTCTATCCCTGGAGAAGTTTGTCCTAAAATAGCCGAACTAGAAGTGGTAGGTGCGATTGCCATCAGCGTAGTATTCCTCATACCGTAACCTTTAAGCAATTCTGGCTCGCCATAAATATTAGCTAACTCTTTAGAAGCTGCTTCCGCTTGTTCTTTGATATGTTTGAATGCTCTAGCATTGAATTGAGTAGCTTCAAAACTTTCAAAAGGAATCATATTTTTTTGCAAATACGAATGATACCCTAAAACACCTAGACCTAACGCTCTGTGTTTCATCGCAAAATTTCTAGCTCCTTGTAAGTAATAGTTACCTTCCGTTTTTTCTATAAATTCGGACAATACTGCATCTAAGAAATAAATCGCCAATTTAACCGCATTAGTATCCTTCCACTCATCATAAAGTTCCAAATTCATAGAAGAAAGACAACATATAAACGACTCCTCCTGAGTAGATGGCAACATAATTTCTGAACAAAGGTTACTCGCATTAACCAACAACCCTTTATCTTTATAAACTTGAGGTTTATTTCTATTGACATTATCGGTGAAGAAAACATACGGCAAGCCTTTTTGTTGTCTGCTTTCTAAAACTTTAGCCCAAATCTTTCTCTTATCAATGTCTCCATCTATCATATCTTGCATCCAATAATCTGGTACACAGACACCTGTGAATAGGTTTTGAATTGGGCTACCAATATCTTTTATCGTTAAAAACTCCTCTATATCTCCGTGGTCTATATCCAAATAAGCTGCAAAAGCTCCTCTTCTTACTCCTCCTTGAGAAACCACATCCATAGCCGTATCAAACAACTTCATAAAAGAAACTGCCCCAGACGACTTACCGTTATCCGTAACCGCCGTCCCTCTATGACGAAGCTCCCCAAAATAACCAGAAGTACCACCACCTATTTTGGTTTGCATAATAACTTCTCCCATTTTGTGGGTAATCCCCTCAATACTATCTGGAATATGAACATTGAAACAAGAAATTGGAAGACCTCTCTGCGTTCCCATATTCGCCCATACAGGAGACGAAAAGCTAATCCAACCTTTCACAATCATCTCTTCGAAGGCTGGTTGTAACTCTGGTTTATAAAGCCTCTTTGCAGCAGCCGTAGTAATCCTTTTAATCGCTCCATGCACTGTCTCTCCCTTCAGAAGATAGCCTCTATTGAGCATTTGTTCAGACTCCTCATTTAGCCACCATATATCTTGTAGTTCTTCCATTTTGTTTTTCTTGTTTTATTTCTTGCTTTAGATTATCAAAAATTTATCTAAAACAAATCGTTAGCGGTAATACTCTTATCGTGTTTTGTATAATCTACTGGTCTTTTGGCAAAGAAATCGTCTAATGAGTTAGCAAAAACTTCCTCCTCAAACCATACCATCGGCTTGTATTCTTCCTCTGTAATATTAAACATAGAAGCCATACCAATTCTTTTCAAACTATCGTCTATACGATATTTCATAAAACTTAGAAGTTGTTTTTTTGATAAATGGTCTAAATCTCCCATCTCAAAAATCCAATCTAATATTTCCGCCTCTAGCTCTACCGAGGTTTTAACAATATTATAAATCGCCTCTATATCTTCCTCTTGAAGAAGCTCAGGCTGTTCTTCCTTTATTTTATTGATGATATAAATCCCTGCATTGGCATGAATTTGCTCATCTACAGAAGTCCACGCAATAATGTTAGACACATTTTTCATATACCCCTTAAACCTCGTAAAGGAGAGAATAATGGCGAATTGAGAGAACAATGATACATTTTCTATTAAAATACTGAATAACAACAAAGAAGATACATATTCTTTAGGCGTTGAAGAATTTGAGTTCCTCAACACATCGGTCAGAAAATCTATCCTTTTTCTAATAGCAGGATTTTCAATTACATTAAGAAACTCATTATTATATCCTAAAACTTCAAGCAGCCTTGAATACGCTTCAGAATGTCTAAACTCACACTCTGCAAAGGTTGCTCCTAATCCGTTAAACTCAGGCTTAGGGAGATGATTATAAAGATTACCCCAAAAGGTCTTTACAGACACCTCAATCTGAGCAATTGCTAACAAAGCATTCTTAACTGCATTTTTCTCATGAGGCTCTAGCTGCGAATGAAAGTCTTGTATATCCGCCGTAAAATCTACCTCTGAATGTACCCAAAAAGACTTATTAATCGCCTCTATATACTGCATTACTTCTGGATACTCAAAAGGTTTGTAGTTTATTCTTTTCTCAAAAATCCCCATAATAATTGTTTATTCAGTTTTTTAACTCTTAGTTATTTCTAACAAAGAATAGAATTATATAACAATCTAAAAATCAATATATTGATTACACAAAGACTTAACAAAATCCTTTCTACAAAAATAGAAAATGAAAGCCTAAAAATGAAACGAAATATGGATAGATTATTTAATCTTTTGGATTCTAATTATATAAGTTTTCCACAATCCTCTATAATCCTATAAATAAGGGCAAAGCCACTAATAAACATTTTATAATTAAACAAAAGATATAAACCTCAATATAAAAAGGAAAGATAATTAAACACCTATTTATTCATCTATTGCCAAAACCAAAACACTCACCTGATTCCCATTTCCTTTTAAAAGCTCCCAAACCGCTTTACTCATTGTATTTCCTGTGGTATATACATCGTCTATAAGTAAGATGTGTTTACCTTCTATTTTCTCATCTACAGAAAATATATTTTGCATCTTTTCTCTATCCAATTTTTGCTTTAAGGCTTGAGGCTTAGAATAGAAATTTCTTTTAAGAAGATAATGAGAATAAGGTATCCTCTGCAACTGAGATAATGTTTTTGTAAATAAATGCAACTGATTATACCCTCTCTCTCTTTGTTTTTTAGGATGAAGTGGAATATTAGTTAATATATCTATCCCTTGATGAGATAAATCCATATTTTCAGAAACCCAATGAGCTAACACCTTACCCACACGCTCCATAGAATGGTACTTTAAGGCGTGTATAATATCTTGAGAAAGTTCTTTTTTCTCGTACTTCATCAAACTAAAAGCCTTATTTACTGGAAATTTAAGAACAACTTTTTGATAAAAATCCCCTTTTCCTCCAAAATCATTGTAGGTAAAATTGATATGAGACTTACACGCCCAGCAAACGATTTCATCAGAGGAAATAATGAGATTACACTTTAGGCATCTATTGGGCAGAAAAAAATCTAAAAACATAGTTCCCAAATTAATACCGATAAATATAATACTTACTTAGATACACTCAACAAAAAATCTCATAGCAATACTATGAGATTTCATCTAGAGGTTCCGAGCGGATTCGAACCGCTGTACAAGGTTTTGCAGACCTCTGCCTAGCCGCTCGGCCACGGAACCATTTTTAGGTGTGCAAATATAGACATTTTTTGTATAACCAAGAAATTTATCCGAAATATTTTCTATTTTTTCTTTACCCAAGATACAATATTTATGAATAATATCAAAAAACAGAAAGTAACCCAAACTGCATCTCTTAACCCTTCTCTCTTATAAAGCCTGATTTGTTTTTCTGCAATATTGGAAAGTTTAGCGCTTTGGTTAAGGTAATTATTAGCTTCGATATAAAGGTCTTCATTTTTATTTCCCACTATATGTTGTGTAAAATAAACCATTTTTTTTCCAGAAAACGCAACCAACCAAAATTCATCTGTATCCTTCATTCCCAAATGGCACACACGATAATGTTCGGAACGAATATCTTCCAAATGCACAATATTATACCCCTTATCCAAGACTTCTAGACTATAAAAATCTAGCGTTTGTGGGTGTTTATTAACTAACTGAATAGCAATACTTCCTCCAACAGGATTAGGATAAATTTTAGTAAAAATCCAATATCCAAAAAAAAGAACGCCTACAATAGTGATTATTTTTCGGTATAGTTTTAACCTATTTATTCTTACTAGAGAAATCAATAACAGTATAAAAAGAACAAACGACAATGTTTCCATCAACCAAACATTTAATATAAAATATTTAACTGACGCAAATATATGAATTCTTAATTATTCCAATAAATTCCACTCACGATAGAAAGTTTCTAAAAAAATTAACATAAACTGATACCTTTTTTCTGCAATCCTTTTGCCTTCAGCAGTTTGCATTAAATCTTTTAGAAGTAATAATTTTTCATAAAAATGGTTAATTGTAGTTCCTTCCGATTTTTTATATTGCTCTTTATCAAAGTTTTTTTGAGGTAATATCTCAGGGTTGTACATTAGGTTATTTTTATACCCTCCAAAATTGAACGCTCTTGCCACACCTATCGCTCCGATAGCATCTAACCTATCTGCATCTTGCACAATTTTAAACTCTATCGGCAATTCTTTCGGTTGACTCTCTTTATTTTTAAAGGAAAGATGTTTGATGATAAATAAAACTTCATCTATGGTTTCATCAGAAACATTTTCCTTCATTAAAAAATCTCTTGATACTTGGAGCGCTAAAGTCTCGTCTCCATTATGGAATTTAGGGTCGGCTATATCGTGTAATAAAGCCGCAAGATTTACCACTTCCTCATTAGCTGCCTTTTCGGTACTTAAAATTTTTTGTGAAAGTTTCCAAACTCTTTCTATATGAAACCAATCGTGTCCCGCCTCTGCTCCTTCCAATTTATTTTTTACAAAATTCTTTGTATTGTCAATAAGTGTACTCATTATATTATTATAAATTTATTCATAGCTGATTTACTCATAAAGAAAACAAAAAGTTCCTCATTTTAAATAGAGGAACTTCTTTCTTTCATTTTACTTTTTACTCGTATTACCCCACGAGAAGGTTTATTGTATTAAACAACACCTTGTGCTAACATAGCTTCTGCTACTTTAACAAACCCAGCGATGTTTGCTCCTTTCACATAGTTTACATAACCATTTTCCTCTTTTCCGTAATCTCTACATACTTTATGTATACCTATCATAATTTCTTTTAATCTAGCGTCTACTTCTTCAGAAGTCCAATTAAGACGGATAGAGTTTTGAGTCATCTCTAATCCAGAAGTAGCCACACCACCAGCGTTAGACGCTTTACCAGGAGAGAAAAGAACTTTATTATCTATAAAGTGATTAATCGCATCTAATGTAGAAGGCATATTAGCTGCTTCAGTAACACAAATACAACCATTTTCTACTAATTTTTTAGCATCTTCCAAATCTAACTCGTTCTGAGTAGCAGAAGGAATAGCCACATCGCATTTCACCTCCCAAGGACGCTTGCCTGCGTGGAACTCCGCCTCTGGATATTTTTTAACATAATCCTCTGCACGGTTGTTTCCGCTCGCTCTAAGCTCTAGTAAGAAATCTATTTTTTCACCAGTGATACCGTCTTTATCATAAACATATCCATCTGGACCAGAAATAGTAACCGCCTTACCTCCTAGTTGGTCAATTTTCTTAATTACTCCCCAAGCCACATTTCCAAATCCTGAAACCGTAAATGTTTTACCTTTAACTTCCTCACCTATCGTTCTTAGCATTTGCTCTGCAAAGTAAACCACTCCATACCCTGTAGCCTCTGGACGAATTAAAGAACCACCATAAGCTAATCCTTTACCAGTAAGTACTCCTGTAAATTCGTTTCTTATCTTCTTATATTGACCGAAAAGATACCCTATCTCACGAGCTCCCACACCTATATCGCCAGCAGGAACATCGGTTTGAGGCCCAATATGTTTACAAAGCTCTGTCATAAATGCTTGGCAGAATCTCATAATTTCCATATCCGACTTCCCTTGCGGGTCAAAATCAGAACCTCCTTTACCTCCACCCATAGGAAGTGTGGTTAAAGAGTTTTTGAACACTTGTTCAAACGCTAAAAATTTAAGTACTGAAAGATTTACCGTTGGGTGAAATCTAATTCCTCCTTTATAAGGTCCGATAGCAGAATTCATTTGAATCCTAAACCCTCTATTTACCTGTATTTCTCCTTTGTCATCTACCCAAGGAACTCTAAAGATAATTGTCCTTTCTGGCTCTACCATTCTTTCCAGAAGTTTTTTACCTCTATATTCTTCTTTGGTGGCGATGAACGGGATTACAGTAACAGCCACCTCTTTTACAGCTTGTAAAAATTCTGGCTCATTAGGATTTTTAGCCTCTACATTTGCTATAAATTCTTGAATTTTTTGTTCTACATTATATTGTTCCATAGCGTTTAATTGATGCCAACAAAGATAACCTTTTTTTGATATTACACAAATCCGATTTTTATTTTTATTAAAACCCACATAAACCAAAGACATTAGCATCAAAATATCAATTAAAATCAATTTTAATTAAAAAAACGACACGATTATGCCCAAAATATCAATTTTAAAAAAGTAATTTTTCAACTAAATGATAGAATATCTCCTCCCAGAATTTGCCCTTATCAACCCCAATAATTCTAATTCCAATAAAACAGGAAACACTTTAGATATGGGTTGATTTAATTTTTCTGACAAGTCATCTAATGAAATATCATTAACCTCCTTAATAATATCATAAACAGGCTCCTGAACAGGAGTTAAAGAAACTTCAACTGAAGGAAAAAGCTCCAAAACTTTAGAAGTATTATCCAAATCTAGGTCTTTTAGCAAACCTTTAATAGAAGATATGATTTTAGCTTTATTTTGAAAAATAAGATGATTGCAACCTTGGCTATATTTATCTGTAAGACGCCCTGCCAAAGCATACACTTCTCTATTATACTGATTAGCAAAACTCGCCGTGCTAATAGAGCCTCCTGCATAAGCAGACTCTACCACAATCGTATTAGCCGAAAGCCCTGCCACAATACGATTTCTTTGCAAAAAATGTTCTCTATCTGGCTTTTCATCAGAGCAGAATTCAGAAAACAAAGCTCCACCATTATTTAATATTTCTTCAGCGAGAATTTTATGTTTGGACGGATAAATGATATGTAAACCGTGTGCTAAAACCGCTGAAGTTTTTATATTGTTTTTTAAAGCCTCTTGATGAGCTATTCCGTCTGTACCTAAAGCTAAACCACTAATGACTTGAATATTTTTATTTTTAAACTGAACAATTAAATCCTCCAAAAACGACTTACCATAAGCAGTGGCATTTCTCGTCCCAACAATACTAATATTATTAGCGGTATCCTCATAATCTCCTTTTTGAAAAAGAATAGCAGGAGCATCATAACATTCACCTAAAAGACGAGGAAGCTGATTAAGATGTCGTAAGTGGATTTTTATTTCGTTTTTAATGCAGAACTCTATTTCCTTTTCAGCAAATTTTAAAAGATTTTTATCTCCGATGTTTGAGGCAATTTGCTTACCTACGCCTGATATTTTCCGTAATTCCAACTTAGACAGACCCCACGCTTCCTTAGCAGAGCCTACCTCGCTAACCAAACTTGCAAATATAACATCTCCCACCAATGGGCTTCGCCGAAGAGCAATAGAATATAAAATTTCTTCCGCATTTACCATAACTAGCGCCTTGCCATTTCCATCTTATAAGCCATTAAATTAGCAATATTAGCCGCTTTGTATTTGGCTGTTTCTGCCATAGAACCTTCGTAGAGTTCATCAATAGTTTCTATCCAAAGTTTTAACCAATGTTCAAAGTGATGTTTTTCCATAGGAACCAAATCATTGATGGGAAAGTGGGCTCCCATCGGATTTCCTTTGTAGGATACTTTGCTAAACAATAGTGTCTCCCAAAAGGCATACATTTTTGGCAAATGCTCGTTCCAGTTTACTTTTGCAACCTCGTTAAAGAAAAAGCCTATGGTAGCGTCTTTCTCAACCTTATCATAAAAACGATTGACCAATACTTCTATATCCTGACGATTTTCTAGTGCTTTCATAAAAGATAATCTATTTTACCCTATCTGGATTTTGTTTTATAAAACTTTCCCACCCTGAATAATTTTTACTCGTTGCCAATTTGCCTGAATTAAAATGATGACAAACCGCCACTGCTAGTCCATCAGACGCATCTAAATATTTGGTAGGAAACTCCTTAAGTTTAAGTAAATTTTGCAACATTCCTGCCACTTGTTCTTTGCTTGCGTTACCATTGCCTGTAATCGCCATTTTTATTTTTTTGGGAGAATACTCAGTAATAGGAATATCTCTATATAGACTTGCCGCCATAGCCACCCCTTGTGCCCGCCCCAACTTCAGCATACTCTGCACATTTTTCCCATAAAAAGGAGCTTCTAGTGCCACTTCGTCTGGATGAAACTCGTCTATAAGCGATAGAGTTCTCTCAAAAATATACTTCAATTTAGTTTCGTGGTTAGGGTATTTTTTTAAAATCAACTCGTTAATGGAAACCAATTCCATCTTCTGATTTAACACAGAAATAATACCAAAACCCATTACACTAGTACCAGGGTCTATACCCAGTATAATCTTCTCCACTTTCACAGGGTAAAAATACAGATTAAAATCTATGGTTCAAAATCCAATGGTAAAAGCTCCGAAAGATTACTTCTTGCCCACCCTTCCTCAAATACAAGTTCACTAGGATTGGAATAATTACCATCTGAATAAACTTCAAAGCTAAGCCCTCTACAATCTAATATGTTATTTTTGGATACAGGCATTTCTGTTTTTTGTATTTGTTTTTTGTGCACTGTATAGAAATACTTTTTATAATTAACTCCAAGTAAATCCTTAAACTCCAAAAAAACTCTATTTTCACTATTTTTCCTAAATTTATCTGATAATATATTTCTTTCTATTATAGCAGAGTAGAACATAGGTTCTTCTTCCTTCCTTCTTGCAATATCTTCTATATGAGGAGGGTATTTATTAAATACAATGACTGAATCTTTGGAAATCTTTTTCCTAAAATCATCAATATAAGTGCGATAAACTTTCAGTTCTTCCAACGATGGATATTTTTCATTACGCTTCCTTATAATCCAATCCACAGAAAAACCCTCTTCAGATAATCTGTCTTGATAAAGAGCTCTGAAAAAATGTAAGGAACTACCATAGTAAGCATTAAGCCTTTCTGTTTGCCACTTTAATTGCTTATGAAAAGAGCCTTTCATAGGACTAAAAAAAGAAGTTCCAAGATACTTCAGACTATTATCGGAAAGGTTCAGTTCAAATTCCAACAAGTTATAATTTACAACATATCCCAATTTTTCGTTACTAATAATAAGAGGTGCTTTTGCACGAGCCTTAAGGATATGCTCCTCTCTATCGTATGCCAATTGTATATCCTTCGGGTTTTTAACATAAACCATCGCCCTATCATACCCCAAGAGAGTATTAAGAAACTTTTCGATATAACGCTTGTACGCCTTATCTGTGTATGCCAATAGTTTGACCTCCGGAATTTCCGTTTCTTTTTCTAATTTAATTTCTAATGCTTGGCTATATAATCCTTCAATCGGTATTATTTTTGAGGAAAACCCTTTTTTTTCAACGATAAGGTTTCCTGTCTTCGCCTTCACATCTGACAAGTAAAATTTCCCATCTTGATTAGATTTCGTTTTATATTGAGTTCCATCTATATAAATCACAGCCCCTGACAATGGAGTTTCTCGAAAATCCTTAATGTAACCTTTAATACTTTGAGCGTTTATTAAAGTAATTCTCAATAAAACTAACAGAAAAATTACTCTCATAGAAATAAACTTTAGATTGTGGTTAATTCTTATTTAATACTCTCAACATTCATCACTCGATTATCATTCTTAATGTACTTGAAAATAAAACTACTTTTAACATTATCTATTACATCTAACTTTGATATTTTTTTAAGTATAAATTCTTCGTAATGATGCAGGTCTTTCAACAAAAGTTTTACAATGGCATCATAATCTCCCGAAACAAAAGCCACTTCTGTAACTTCTTCAAAAGATAAAATCTCTGTCTTAAACTTTTCAAATATTTCTTCCTGATGTTTTATGAGTTTAATCTGTAGATAGGTAGTAAAACCATACCCCAACTTTTCGGCATCTACAATAGCAGTGTATCCTTTGATGTAGCCACTAGCCTCCATCTTTCTTATTCTATCATGCACAGGTGTTACCGATAAACTCACTTTAGCAGCTATTTCTTTTACACTTTGACTGCTGTCTTTAACCAATTCCCTAAGGATACTAAAATCAACTTGATCTAACTTCATTATTTTTTTCGGTTTTATTCAGCAAATATACAAAATAAAAGAAAAATAAACTGAAAAAACCAATAAAAATAATTTTAATATCTTTTATTGGATAAAAATTAGGGTTTTTATTTTGATATAATATAATTTTGCAGGGTAAATAATCAGTTATAATAATGTTATACAACACTATCAATAAAAGCCATCACCGATTTCTTTTCATTATGATTATGATGAAGAGAAGACAAACGGCATTATTTGTGTGAGAAGTTTTTAGTTGATAATATTTCAGTTCCGACGGAAGGCTTTAAACACAATGTTTAAAGCCTTTTATTTTGAAGTTAAAAAAAATAAAAATTATACAACTTATGAAAAGAAAACTACTAAATGCAGGAGCATTAGGTCTGTTTTTAGTGCTTGGAAATAATATACAAGCACAAGTAAAGGTAAAAGATAGCACAAAAACGAGAGCTATCGAAGAAGTGGTAATAGTAGCCTATGGTAAACAAAAAGCCAAAGCTATAGTAGGCTCCGTGTCTAGTGTAGGGAAAGATGTATTGTCCACTCAACAAACGTCTAATATCGCAACAGCGATACAAGGGAGTGTACCAGGTGTTAACATCATAGGTTCTTCTACACCAGGAGCTACACCTACCATACGAGTGAGAGGTATTGGTTCTATCAATGCAAGTTCAGACCCACTAATCATTGTAGATGGTGCTCAATATTCGGGGAGTTTATCTAACATATCTCAAGAGGAAATAGAGAGCATCAATGTACTGAAAGATGGTTCTGCAACCTCATTATACGGTTCCAGAGGTGCTAATGGTGTTATATTAGTAACTACAAAAAAAGGTAGAAAAGGAGCTCCTAGAGTTACAGTGCAATCTTCTTTAGGATACGCCGCTCCAGTCAATCAACTTTACCCATTGATAGACAATAATAGATACCTAAATTACACTTGGGAAGCGTTAAGAAATTCTAAAGTAGCAAACGGAGTATCTGCAGATTTAGCAGGAGCTCAAGCCTCTGCTGAAGTTATCCCATTATTAAAATACAACCCATACAATGTAAAAACTCCTATAGATGCTAACGGACAGCTAGTACCAGGCGCTCAACTTCTATGGAATACTAATTGGGCTGATTATCTCCTCAATCGTTCCGCAGAAAGAAGTGAAACTAGTGCTACCGTTTCTGGGGGAACAGACCAAAGTAACTATTTCCTTAGTGTAAACTATCTAAAACAGGAAGGCGCTGTCAAGACCACTAATTTTGAAAGATTTTCAACTAGGTTAAATCTAGAAACTAAGATAAAACCATGGTTAACAGCAGGTTTAAACACTGCCTACATATCTCATAAAAGAAATATTCCAGCCCAATCAGGGACAGCCTATGGTTCCCCTATAAATAGTATATACACTCTGTCTTCGGTTTATCCAGTGCATAAAAGAGATTCTGACGGTAACCTTGTATATGACGACAAAGGCAATCTAAGCTACGACTATGGAGCAGGAAGCCCAAGTGTACTTAACTCCCAAAGACCTTTTAGTAGAAATGTGAACCCTCTTGGGTACCTTTACGACAACACCTATCTTTACAGAGTAAACACCCTTACTTTAAACGGTTTTGTAAAAATAGATTTCTCCAAAGATTTATCATTCCGTTCTAACTACTCTTTGGAACAGAACAATTATAACAACCACAATTATAGAAATAATAGATTTGGAGACTATGCCGCACAGGGAGGGGCAGTAATAGACAGAAGGGATATTGCAAGTACCAAAAACTTTGTAAACTCCCTTAACTATAACAAACAACTAGGAAATCACAATCTAACAGCTGATGCTATTGTAGAAACTTTTGACAGAACATACGACTATATGAGTGCTATGGGAGTAGGTTTATTCTCTGGAATAGAAACACTTAGTGGAGCCACTAGTCCTAGTTCAGTTTCTGGTTACCCTCTTCAACAGAGATTGGTCGGGTTACTTGGAAGAGCGAGCTACAACTACAAAGAAAAATATTTCGTAGAAGGGTCTTTCCGTAGAGATGGTTCTAGTGTATTTAGTAAGGAAACCAGATGGGGTAACTTCTTCTCTGTAGGTGGTGCTTATATCGTAAGTGAAGAAAACTTCCTTAAAGGAAACAAAACCATCAGTTTCTTAAAACTAAAATCATCTTACGGAGAGCTAGGTAACAATGATTTTACAGACGCTGACGGAGTAAAAAATTATTTCCCTTATCTTAGTACTTATCTTAGTGGATACTCTGTAGGTTCTAATATAGGTGTAATATTATCTTCACCTAAAGATGCTTTTCTTACATGGGAAAAAACAGCGTCTTTTAATGCAGGGATAGAATTAGGATTATTCCAAAATAGAGTTAATCTTAATGTAGATTATTATGATAAGCGTTCTGTAGATTTAGTTGGACCTCTTGTAACTGCTGGTTCTACTGGTGCTACCTCTATAACTACAAACATAGGAAAACTAAGAAACTATGGCTGGGAATTTAGCATCAACACAAAAAATGTAAGAACTGCTAACTTTAGATGGGATACCGGCTTAAATTTCTCTTTCGACAGAAATAAAATCCTTGCCCTAAGTGCTGATAACAAACCTCAAACTGTAGCAGCTCTCAAAAGATGGGAAGTTGGTAGATCTCTCTATGACTTCTATATACAAGAGTATGCAGGCGTAAACCCTGACAATGGTAACCCACTATGGTATAAAGATGTAACCGACGCTAACGGAAAGGTAACCAAAGTAACTACAGAAAGTTATTCCGAAGCGACACGCTATTACAATCGTAGTTCTTTACCTTTTGTAATAGGAGGTTTAAACAACTATCTCAAATATAAAAATTTTGATCTAAATGCACTCGTTAATTTCAGCTTCGGTTCTTATATCTATGATGGGGACTATGCTAGACTAATGAGTGGGAAATTTGATGGATATTCTAAGAGTGTAGATTTAGAAAGAAGATGGCAGAAACCAGGTGATGTTACAGATGTTCCTAGATTGAGCTATACCACATTACAAGAAAATCAACAATCTTCTAGATTCTTATTTAAAAATGACTATGTAAGATTAAAAGCTCTAAACATAGGTTATAATTTTAATAAAGAAGACAGCGAAAAAATAGGATTAAAGAGCTTAAGACTATTTTTACAAGCAGATAACTTATTTACGTGGCAAACCCGTAAGAATATAGACCCAGAACAAGCTCTAACTGGTCTTACTAACAACAGAACTTCTAATTTAAAAACCATATCATTCGGACTTAAACTTGAACTTTAAAAATTTTAAAACAAATGAAACTAAATAAATTAAAAACTTTAGCTCTAGCTTCTCTACTACTAGGAAGCGTCTCTTGCCAGAGATATTTGGACGAACCTCAACCCACAAACGAAATTAGCCCAAGCCTAGTTTTTGCAAGTATAGAAAACGCAGAAGCTAACCTTACAGGAATCACAAGCCTTCTAAGAGGAGATAACGAAACCTATATCAGTACAACCGTAGATGCTACAAATTTAGGAAGCGTTTATTTCGCAAGAACAGTTAGAGGAGAGGATTTCATCGTTCCCAGCAACTGGTTTGCGGGGGACTATTCTAATACCAATAGAATAAGTATTTACCGTAGAGCTAAATTCACATGGGAATATTTTTACAAAATCATTCGCCAGTGCAATGAGTTTATAGATGGTGTTAATAAAAGTTCTAACATAGCTGATACTCAAAAAAAATCTCTTATTGCTAGAGCAAAAGTACTCCGTGCATTATCTTATTTTGAAGTTGTGCAAGACTTTCAGTTGGGATACAAGTATGCGAAAGACCTCCCTGCGGTTCCTATCTATAGCAGCTATAGTACAAAAGCTCAACCTCTAAGTACTACTGGAGAAGTTTATAATTTCATTACTAACGATTTAGAAACAGCTTTACCAGATCTTTCATATAGTAGAATATCCAAAGCTTTTGTAAACAAACAGGTTGCTTATGCTATCGCCGCTAGAGTGTATCAAGTAAAAGAGAACTGGCAAAAAGCCGCAGAATATGCAAAATTAGCTTATGGAGGAACCGTCAGCTCTGCACTTAATGCTGCAGAATACGCCGAAGGTTTCAAAAAATTAGACTCACAAGAATGGATACTAGGTTATGGGCAACAAGCAGGACAGTCTATCACATGGTCTCAAGCACCGCATTCTTTTACAGATTTATCTTTTGAGAATGATGGTTACAGTAATACCTATGTCAGCAAATCTCTATATGACTTGTTCTCTGATACAGATGTAAGAAAACTATTTGATGTAAATCCTTCTGTAAATAACCATACTAAATATAGTACTTATAAGTTTACTTTCAATAAAGATGCATCAGCGTGTCCTTACATCAGAACTTCAGAAATGATTTTAATAGAAGCCGAAGCAAGATACAGACTAGGACAGGAAAGCCAAGCTAAGGACTTATTATTCCAATTACAACAAAATAGAGACCCTAAAGCCGTAAAATCTGCTAATACAGGAGAAGAACTTTTTGAAGAAATTCTTATAGAAAGAAGAAAAGAACTTTATGGTGAAATAGGTGTAGAGCTCTACGATGCTAGAAGATTATCTCGTACTTTAAAGAGATCTTCATGGCACCAAGTTCCATTATCTTTTGGAGTGAATGACACTAAAATCATTTACCAATATCCTCAGCAAGAGATAGACGCTAACCCTTTCGTCCCTTCTGATATAAACAAAGATAGATAATAAGTTTTTTCATTTTCACTTCATATTAACCCGAAATAAGAGAGTCTTTATAGAAAGGCTCTCTTATTATTTTATATTAAAATTAAAAAACATCATTCTTTTAATAACAAAAGAAAGATTTAGTCCTAAAAAAACTTTAATTTAGCAACCTCAAAATTAGCAGTATATGATTTACTCTCTACGAGGTATCGTTCAGGAGCTTAGCCCAACCCATTTAATTATAGAAACTGGTGGTGTAGGCTACTTTGTAAGCGTTAGTGTAAACACTTCTAAACACTTTTCCATTGGGAAAGAATCTTTAATCTACACACAACAAATCATTCGAGAAGACGCTCACTTATTGTACGGTTTTTCGGAGCTCAAAGAGAAAGAAATGTTTAACCTACTTATTTCTGTAAATGGTGTAGGACCAGCCTCTGCTATGATTATGCTTTCCTCACTAGAATTAAGAGAAATAGCACAAGCCATACTCTCTAGCAATAGTGCTGTATTACAAAAAGTAAAAGGTATAGGCACCAAAACTGCACAACGAATTATCATTGATTTAAAAGATAAAGTATTGCATTTTGGAGCAGATGAATCTGATATTTCCACCGTTATTGATAATAAAGTAAAAGAAGAATCGTTATCTGCATTAGAAGTTTTAGGAATCCCTAAAAAAATGTCAGAAAAGTTAGCCAACAAAATTTTGAAACAAAATCCAGAAATTCAAACGGAAGATTTAGTAAAACAAATTTTGAAAAACATTTAAAATAAGTGAAATCACATCATCATACATTCCATAAATTACTATGGGTTCTAGGGTTTGTGTTTTTTAGTAACCTTACCTATGCTCAAACAGAAAAAGATAGCCTAAATTCTCAACCTCAACTCAGCCTTCCAAATCCTGTTCGATATGAGGCTTTTTACGATGTAAAAGAAGGCGTTTATTTCCTTTATCCTAAGATAGGAAACGTGGTTACAGGCACACCTATCGTAATGACTCCTTCGGAATATGGTGCTTATGTAAAATCTATTGGACTAAGAAATTACTACCAAGAAAAATCACTCCAATACGATTTGGCTAATAATCTAAAAGAGCCAAAAGATGCAGAGAAAAAAAGACTTCTTCCTAGCATCAACATAAAGAACAAACTATTTGAAACTATTTTTGGAGGTAACAAGATAGAACTTATTCCACAAGGATTCGCTTCTTTTGATTTAGGTGGACTTTACCAAAGAATTGACAACCCGCTTATTTTACCACAAAACAGAAAGAATTTCGCATTTAATATTCAGCAGAGAATACAGTTAGGCATACTCGGTAAGGTAGGCGAAAATTTACAACTAAAAGCCAACTACGATACCCAAAGTGGATTTGCTTTTGAAAATAGACTTAATCTAGCTTGGCGAGCAAAGGGTACTTGGAAAGACCTACAATCCAAAACATTAGGAGAAAGCAAAAGAACAGGCGAAGATAAAATTATAAAAAATGTGGAGTTTGGTAATGTTAATATGCCTCTATCTACTAGTCTTATGCGAGGTTCACAATCATTATTTGGTTTAAAAACCGAGTTTCAGCTTGGTAAAACTTACGGTACATTAGTCCTTTCTCAACAACAAGGCGAAGCAAGAACCGTAACCGCACAAGGTGGAGGTGTACTCAATACCTTTAAAATAAACGCCATAGATTACGAGGATAATCAGCACTATTATTTAGGGCAATACTTCTTCCAAAACTACGACAATGCCTTAGCGAATTATCCTCAAATCAATTCCAAAATCAATATCACGCGTATAGAAGTTTGGGTTCTTGACCAAACAGCAAGTAACCTACAAAATCAAAAAAGTATAGTAGCCGTAAGAGATTTAGGGGAAGGTTCTGCACAATATCCAAATAACACACAAAACAATCTCTACCAAAGCATTAGTGCCTTAGCTGGTATCAGAGATGCTAATACAGCCTATTCTACTATCAATCAGCAATCATTTCCCAACGCTTCAGGTACTCTTGAAACTTATACAGACGGTGAACAGTTCATTTTTAACAGAAGAGCGAGAAGGCTTAATCAAAATGAATTTACATTTCACCCGCAACTAGGGTATATATCCTTAAACCAAAGGCTTAATGACAACCAACTCTTAGCGGTTTCTTACTCTTACACCGTTAATGGTTCTAACCAAGTTTACAAAGTGGGAGAGTTTTCGGAGGAAAGTTCGGTTCTTGTAACCAAATTACTAAAGCCCAATGTTTTAGTAAAAACCACTTCTCCTATGTGGAACTTGATGATGAAAAACATCTATAGCCTTAATGCTAATGGGGTAACTTCAGATAAGTTCTTCCTTAATGTGTATTATAGAGACCCTAAAAATGGGAAAGTTAACTATCTACCTAACACACCTGTACAAGATACCAACCTTTTAAAACTCCTAAATTGGGACAGGCTCAATCTCAATAATGACTTACAATCCAACGGAAGTACTTTAGGAGACGGTTTATTTGACTTTGTTAATGGCATTACCATAGACCCTGCCAATGGAAAACTTATCTTTACCAAAGCTCAGCCTTTTGGTAATTTTATGGCAAGTACCTTAGGTAGTAACGACCCTC
Organism: Riemerella anatipestifer ATCC 11845 = DSM 15868; assembly: GCF_000252855.1. NCBI lineage: Bacteria > Pseudomonadati > Bacteroidota > Flavobacteriia > Flavobacteriales > Weeksellaceae > Riemerella > Riemerella anatipestifer. The sequence continues at coordinate 1,075,734 of NC_017045.1, forward strand.
AATTTGTATTCTCGGAGTTGTACCAACAACAAAAGCAAGTAGCTACACAAAATCCTCTAGCACAAAGATATACCATAGAAGGACGCTACCAAGGCGGACAAGGACAAGGCATTTCTCTAGGTGCAATAAATGTACCTAAAGGCTCCGTGCGAGTAACTGCCAACGGAGCTCAACTTACAGAGGGAGTGGACTATACCGTAGATTATATGCTAGGGCAAGTAACTATCATCAACGAAGCTCTTAAACAATCTGGACAAGCCATCAATATCTCTTTAGAAAACCAAATGACCTTTAATACCCAAAGACGAAGATTTTGGGGATTGAATTTGGAAAGAAAAATCAGTGATAAATTTATCATTGGGGCTACTGCAATGAATTATGCCGAAAGACCACTCACCCAAAAAGTTCAGATGGGGCAAGAAGCAGTTAATAACACAATGTTGGGTATGAATCTTATGTATAATAACGAGTTACCTTTCCTCACAAGGCTTACGGATAAGATTCCGCTCATCAATACCGAAGCACCGTCTCATCTTAATTTTAAGGCAGAAGCCACCTATCTTATCCCAGGACAAAATAAGGACATTAACGACCAAGCCTATGTAGATGATTTTGACCAAACCACCTCAAAAATATCACTGAAAGAACCTGCTCTTTGGGCTTTAGCATCTAAACCAGAGAAAAACCCTAATGATATTATATTCAAAAACTCAGCATTAGACAATGATGTTAAAAATGGATACGGTAGAGGGCTATTATCTTGGTATTACATAGACCCTAGATTCTACGGTGTAGGAGGTAAAGCCCCTAATGGCATCACTGCTGATGCGTTGTCTAACCACGCCTCACGCCGTGTGAGAATGAACGAACTTTACAACAGCAGAGATTTTGTTGCTGGTGACCAAACCTATACCAATACCTTAGATATTACCTACTACCCTACCGAAAGAGGTCCGTACAACCTAAACCCAGCCAACGAGTCTACTGCGGAAAGATGGGCTGGTATGATGAGACCTATCTCTGTGTCTAACTTTACCAATGCCAATATTGAATATGTGGAATTTTGGCTAATGGATCCTTACGCTGATGGAAAAATGCTGGGTACTAATCCTAAATTATTACTACACTTAGGAAATGTTTCCGAAGATATACTGAAAGACGGTAAACTGCAATACGAAAACGGATTGCCTACTCCAGAAACCCCTGCAAGAACCTCCGAAAGCAGCTGGGGGACTCAGCCAGAACAACAGCCTGTTCTATATGCCTTCTCATCAGAAGGGGCTAATAGAACGGCACAAGATGTAGGTTATGATGGTTTAGATAATGTTCAGGAAGCCACCAAATTTGGCACAACTTTTATCAATCCTGTGACTAATCTTACCGACCCTGCCGCAGACGACTTCGTGTTTTACCTTTCTACACAATTCCAAGGTGCTTTAGCCTCTTCGGTAGTAGAGCGTTATAGATATTTCCGAAACCCAGACGGAAACTCCAAAGCCAATTCAATGGAGGTATCCTCTCAAATACCAGATGCAGAAGACCTCAATGGCGATTTTAATCTAGACCAAAGCGAAAGTTATAACCAATACACCATCAATTTAGATAAAGCTAATTTAGTTTTAGGAAAAAACTTTATCGTAGATGAAAAGGAAACCGAAGCTAAATTCCAAAACGGACAAGTAGGCAAAAACAAATGGTTTTTATTCCGTATTCCTGTGAAACAGTTTGATGCTGATGCTGGGGAAGCTAGTGATGCTATCCTAAATAATGTAAGGTTTGCGAGAATGATTCTTAAAGGGTTTGACGAAACCTCAACACTAAGATTTGGTACTTTTGATTTGGTAAGGTCAGACTGGAGAAAATTCACTAAAAACATTGCGGTTATCAACGAATCTGAGGAAGGCAACTACAACATAGATAACTCTAACTTTGATGTAGGAAGTGTTAATTTAGAAGAAAACTCAAAAGGTACTCCTCCTTATGTTATTCCTCCTGGCATAAACAGACAAGTACTAAGTGGAACTACTGGAGCACAAAGACAAAATGAGGCATCTCTTTACTTAAAGGCAACCAATCTTTCTAAAACATCACACGCCTCTAGAGGAGTGTTTAAGAATGTAGCGTTGGATATGCGTCGTTACGAAAAATTAGAACTTTTTGTACACGCCGAAGACCTTAAAGATGTTACATCTAACAAGCTAGACCAAAATGCCAAGTTCTTCATCCGTCTAGGAAGTGATGCCATAGACAACTATTACGAATACGAGTCTTCACTAAAATACACCGCTAAAAACGCAACCTCTCCACTAGACATTTGGCCAACTGAGAACACGATTAACTTTAATCTAAAAGAATTCATCAATGCCAAACTAAGAAGAGAAACCGCAGGGATAAGTCTAGACCAAAGATATAAAGACCAAGAGTATGGTGATAGCCACAGAGCTATATTTACCAAAGGGCGCCCTAGTTTGGGTAACATTTCTACCATCGTGATTGGGGTAAGAAATACAGGTTCTGATTCTAAAGATTTAGTACTTTGGGTAAACGAAATTCGTCTTTCTGGAATAGAAAACAAAGGAGGCTATGCAGCCAACGCTAACCTCAATTTTAACTTAGGAGATTTTGCTAATGTAAATGCCAACGCTGCTATCTCTACCATAGGATTTGGTTCTATAGACCAAAAACCTACCGAAAGACAGCAAACACAAAACACCGCATTTTCCATCAACACGACAGTAAATGTAGATAAATTCCTTCCTGAAAAAGCAGGAATGAAAATCCCTGTTAACTACTCTTACACCCAAACTATTGAGGATCCTAAGTACAACCCACTTAATGACGATGTCCTCTTTAATGAAGATCCTAAAAAAGACCAACTTAAACAAGTAGTGAGAACTTACACTCAGCAAAGAAGTTTTGGCGTGGTGAATATGAGAAAAGAAAGGGTAAACTCCGAGAAGAAACCTAAGTTCTACGATGTAGAGAACTTAGCTCTTACCGCTGTTTATCACGACGACTATTACAGAGATATCTACACTAAGAAAAACTACCGACAAAATCTAAAGGCTTACATAGACTACAACTACAACTTTAAACCTTGGGTTCTAAAGCCGTTTAATAAACTGATAAGCGACACGGCTAAAATAGCCCCTTATGTAAAATGGGTTAAAGAGTTTAACCTCAACCCTATCCCTACTCGTTTTTCTTTCAGAACAGAGCTAGATAGAAATTATAGCGAACTAGAGTTTAGAAATATTGAAGCCCTACTCAATGGCAATGGCTCCCAAAATTTTGATGTTCTTAAAAACAGAAATTTCTTCTTTGGTTGGCAATATAACCTAGGATTTAATTTCACTAAGTCTTTCAAAGCCGAAATATTCTCTGCCACTAGAACTCTTAACGATGATTGGGCAGTGAATACGATGGACACCAAGTCTATCTTCCAAAACCCTTTTAAAGTGGGACGACCTGTACTCTACAACCACAGAATACAGTTTAATTACCGTTTGCCTTTTGAGCACTTCCCTTACCTAGATTTTGTGAATGCGGAGCTGGGCTATGGGTTGCAATACAACTGGAATGCAAGGTCTACTGTACTTCTTAATAGTGCTAATGGAAATCTAGGAAATGTAGCTCAAAACACCAATAATAAGGTAGCCACTGCTTCGGTGGACATTCCTTTGTTGCTAGGAAAGTTTAAATATTTTAAAAAGTTAGACTCTATCCGACAAGGAAGAAATAGAGAAATAGACTCGCTTAATCAAATTTATGAAAAGGCTTTTGCTAATGAAAACAGCCGTAAGAGATTTAAGTTTAAGTCTTATAGATTTAAAAATCAATTATCTTTAACTCAGAAAGTAATGTCGGCTTTAACTTCCATTAAACAAGCCAACTTCAACTTTAATGAAAATAATGGAACCGTACTTCCTGGGATACTTTCAGAACCGAACTTTTTTGGTATAGGGCGAAGAGGATTTGGAGGACCTACCAGTGGTTTCCTACTAGGCTCTCAAGCTGACATTAGAAGACTCGCCGTAGAAAATAACTGGGTTACTCAGTCAGAGTATCTTAACGACCCTTATACCCAAATGAGCAATAGAAATGTTACGGCTAATATCGTTATAGAGCCTATAAAGAATTTGAGAGTAGATGTTAACTTCCTTCAAACTTATAATAAAATGCTCACTCACGGCGGATTTAATATAGACTTAGATGGCAATCGTGCCAATGGCATACAGTTCTCTTTTGCTAACGAAATGATAAGCTACTCTAACACAGAATTCCTAATAGGTACTACTCTAAAAAATAGCACAGACATCTTTAACGATATTAAAACTAGAGCTAGAGAGTTCTCTAGACTTAATAGTGGTAACTTGACGACTGATGGTTTCGTAGAAGGCTACAGTATTGCCAACACTTATGTTTTGGTTCCTGCATTCCGCTCTGCGTTATCAGGGAAATCAGTTTCTATGAAAAACCCTACCCGCCCTAACTTCCCGTTACCTAACTGGCGACTTACTTACTCTGGACTTAGAAACATTCCGTTTATCAACAGTCAGTTTGAGAAGTTTGATATACAACATGCCTATACTTCTACCTATACAGCCACAGGAATACAGTCTAATATAGATTATTATAACAACCCTAATGCTCTAGATGTAAGAGGTAATAAACTGAATCCTTATGTATTTTCTCAAGCTATGTTTGTAGAAGAGTTTGCTCCTTTTGTAGGTGCTGATGTTACCATGAGAAACCACATGCAGTTTAGAGCTCACTACAACAGAAACAGAATGTTTTTACTAGGCTTAGTAAACCAAACCTTAACCGAAGATTCTGGCTCTGAGTATGTGCTTGGTTTTGGATACATCTTAAAAGATTTAAAACTAAAACTAAGATATAAAGGTAAATCAAAAGATATTAAGAGCGACCTTAATGTTCGTGCCGATTTCTCGTTGAGAGATAACAAGACATCTATCATCAATATCTTAAAAGATGATGCCCAAGTAACGGGAGGACAGCGTTTGCTAGGCATTAAAGTATCTGCGGATTACAATATGTCTCAAAACTTTAACATTCGTTTCTTCTACGACCAACTGATGACGAAGTACAAAATCTCCACAGCATTCCCACTATCTACTGTTAGAGCAGGGTTATCAGCCACATTTACCTTTGGAGGAAACGGAATGTAATACTTTTATGTCAACAATCACTAAAGCTCCAAAAGGTATAAACCTTATTGGAGCTTTTTTATTAGCAATAAAACCACATCACCGATTATTTAGTATCTTTGCCACATGATTAGAATTACTAAGATTTTTTCATTTGAAACCGCTCATGTCCTTTACAACTACGATGGCAAGTGCAAGAATATGCACGGGCATTCGTACAAACTATTTGTTACCGTAAAGGGGGTCCCTATCAATGATTTAGACCACCCTAAAAACGGAATGGTAGTAGATTTTGGGGATATTAAAAAGATTGTGAAAGAAGAAATTGTAGATGTGTGGGACCACGCCGTCTTGCTCAATGCCAACTCACCACATATCAGCTTAGGGAAAGAGTTAGAAGAAAAAGGACACAAAGTAATATTCTGCAACTACCAGCCGACTTGCGAAAATATGCTTTACGACATTGCCGCTAAAATCAAAAACAGGCTCCCCGAGTCTGTGCAACTAGCCTATCTAAAACTCCACGAAACAGAAAACTCCTACGGAGAATGGTTGGCAGAGGAGAATTAGTCTTTTAAAACAGATGTTACCAACGCTATGACGATTACATTAGAAGACAGAAAAAAAATCTACTTCGCCTCTGACCAGCACTTCGGAGCCCCCACTCTAGAAGCCAGTAAACTTAGAGAACAAAAGTTTGTGCAATGGCTAGAAGACATTCGGAAAGATGCCCAAGTGCTGTTCCTTATGGGAGACTTGTTTGATTTTTGGCACGAGTGGCAGTTTGTAGTTCCTAGAGGCTTCGTGAGGGTGCTTGGTAAATTAGCCGAACTTAAAGACCAAGGCATAGACATCTACTTTTTTGTAGGTAACCACGACCTATGGATGAAAGACTACTTTGAGAAAGAACTCGGAATACCCGTTTTTTTTGAAAAAAGATACGCCACCATCAATGGCAAAAGGTTTCTCCTCGCCCACGGCGATGGTTTAGGTCCTGGCGATAAGGGCTACAAAAGAATGAAAAAGGTATTTACCAACCCTCTAGCTCAGTGGTTGTTCAAGTGGATTCACCCCGATATTTCAATGAAGCTTGCCCTGTACCTTTCTCAGAAAAACAAAATGATAAGTGGCGAAGAAGACAAAGAATTTTTGGGTGAAGACCGAGAGTTTTTAGTACGCTATTCCAAAGAAAAACTAAAGGCGGAGCATATAGACTATTTCGTATTTGGGCATAGACACCTCCCGATGATTTTGGAGGTGGGAGCAGGAGCCTCTTATGTTAATCTAGGCGATTGGATTTCTTACTATTCTTATGGTGTTTTTGATGGGACTCAATTTCAGCTTAAATACCTAAGCAACTTATGAGTGAATTCACCCTTACCACTTCCGATGGCTACCCTCTTGCGGTAAGCCTCTTTAAACCAGAAGCAGAGAATACGAATGGTAAATTATTACTCATCAATTCAGCAACAGGAGTAAAACAATATGTCTATTACAGTTTTGCCAAATACCTAATGTCAAAAGGCTACACGGTAATCACTTATGATTATAGAGGCATCGCATCTTCTAAGCCCACTAAAATGAAAGGCTTTAAAGCCAGTATGAGGCTATGGGGAACCGAAGACTATAAAACATTAACCAACTACATCAAAACACATTTTCCTCATTACGAGAAATATATTATGGGACATTCCGTAGGAGCTTTGATTACAGGAATGAACCCAGACACTAATCTTTTTAAAAAGATAATATTTATAGGAGCTCAAGACGCTTATGTAAAACACTTAGATTCTAAAACTAGATGGGCTGCTTACCTAGGTTTTGGTATATTGCAACCTCTACTTACCGAAATGTTAGGGTATTTCCCTGCCTCTATTCTTGGCCTAGGAGAATCTCTTCCAAAGGGTGTAGCTTACGATTGGAGAAGGCTTATTCTTAACAAAAAATCTACTCTTAAACTCCTAGAGATGTCTTATGACTATACAGAGCACCTTCATCAGGATACTTTGGTTCTCTATGCCGATGATGACAACTGGCTCACAGAAAAAGGCGTTAAAAGTTTAATGAACACTTATCATAATCTGAAAGCAAAATATCATATCATAAAATCTGAACTTTCTCCTAAAAACGATATTGGACACATCAACTTTTTTAGAAGTTACAACGCTCCACTATGGCACATTGTGGAAGATTACTTGAAATAAAAATCCAACACGATAATTGTGTTGGATTTTTATTTTGAAGGCGTTGTATTACATCTTACTTTTTAAGATTTCTAATGCCCATTTCATAAAGAGCAAAGCTCATTAAGTCGGCATTTTCGCCTATCACTTGGTCGGTAGAACGCCCCGCTCCGTGTCCTGCATTCATTTCTATTCTAACAAGTGCTGGGTTAGAACAGGTCTGTTTTTCTTGCAATTCCGCTCCAAACTTAAACGAGTGTGCAGGGACTACTCTATCGTCGTGGTCGCTAGTAATAATCATAGTAGAAGGGTAGCAAACGCCTTTCTTAACATTGTGTACAGGAGAGTAAGATTTTAGATATTCAAACATCGCTTTGCTATCTTGTGCCGTACCGTAATCATACGCCCACCCTGCTCCTGCAGTAAAGGTGTGATACCTCAACATATCCAAAACGCCCACACCAGGGAAAGCCACTTTAGCAAGGTCAGGACGCATCGTCATTGTAGCACCCACAAGCAGACCTCCGTTAGAACGCCCAGAAAGTGCCATAAATTCAGGAGAGGTATAACCTTTAGATTGTAAGTATTCGCCAGCCGCTATAAAATCATTAAATACATTTTTCTTTTGCATTTTGGTTCCTGCATCGTGCCATTTTTTACCATACTCGCCACCACCTCTAATATTAGGCACAGCGTAGATGCCTCCGTTTTCCATCCACACCGCATTTACCACAGAGAACGAAGGTGTTAAACTGATATTAAACCCTCCATAAGAATAAAGAATCGTAGGGTTTTTACCGTCTAGCTTAAGCCCCTTCTTATAATTGATGGTCATTGGAACTTTAGTGCCATCTTTAGAAGTGTAGAACACTTGCTCCGAAACAAAATCATCTGGGTTAAACTTAACCTTTGGCTTTTGATACACCGAAGAAGCTCCCGTTTCCACATTAAGTTTATAGATGGTATTCGGCGTAATGTAGCTCGTGAAAGCATAGTACAATTCTTTTTCGGAATCTTTACCAGAGAATCCTCCTGCAGTGCCTTTACCAGGAAGAGTAATATCTCTTACTTTCTTTCCGTTGTAATCCATCTGCTGTACTAATGTTACGGCATCTTTCATATAATTAGCAAAGATATAGCCTCCTCCTGTGGATACTCTTAGTACATTTTCCGTTTCAGGAATCACATCTGTCCAAACACTAGGATTCTTAATATCAAATTTTACCAACCTCATATTAGGAGCACCTTTGTCCGTAAGACCATAGATAAAATCGCCTTTGGTATCTACCACATCGGTATTATAATCGTAGCCTTTCTGAACTGGAATAAAATCGGTGTTGTTCTTTAAATCTTTAATGTAAAGCTCATTGCCATTAGTCGCATTAGCTGCAGAAAGGATAAGATAACGCTGGTCTTCGGAAACGCCAGCACTCATATATCTCCTTTTGAAATTTTCGCCCCCTATGATGAGTTGGTCTTGAGACTGCTTAGTTCCTAACTTATGGAAATACACCTTGTGCATATCAGTCTTAGCCGAAAGTACACTTCCGTCTGGTTTATCGTAACTAGAGTAGAAAAAGCCTTCGTCTCCTAGCCAAGAAATCCCACTAAATTTAACATCTACTAAAGTTTCGTCTATTTGTTTTTTAGTAATGGCATCTAGAATAATGATTTTATTCCAATCGCTACCACCTTCCGAAATTTTATACGCGACTAAGTTTCCCTTCTTATTAAAAGAAATACCCGCCAAAGAGGTAGTCCCATCTTTAGAAAACTGATTAGGGTCTAAGAACACCTCTGTATTGCCATTCTTATCTTTTCTATACAACACCGATTGAGCTTGTAGCCCATCATTTTTATAGAAATAGGTATAATCGCCTTCTTTAAAAGGGGCAGAAATTTTTTCGTAGTTCCAGATTTCTTTCAGTTGGTCTTTGATTTCGTTACGGAAAGAGATTTGGTCTAGATAGTTCTGTGTAAAAGCGACTTGTCTCTTTACCCAATCTTTGGTATCCTCCGCACGGTCGTCCTCCAACCAACGGTAAGGGTCTTGTACTTGTGTACCAAAGTAAGTGTCGGTATGGTTTACTTTTTTAGTTTCGGGATAATTCATTTTAGCGTTTTTTTGTTGAGTGCTACAAGACGCCAACGCCACAGCAGCTACTCCTAAATACAAATGTTTAAACTTCATAACTAATAATTTAATATTCTAATATTTGAGCCGAATGCTCCTTTGTTTTTACTTTATCTATAATCCTCGTACACACGCCATTTTCATCAAAAATAAAGGTGGCACGAACAATACCCATAAACTCCTTCCCCATAAACTTTTTAAGTTGCCAGACCCCAAAAGCCTCTATGATTTGTCTTTCTTCATCGGCTAGAAGGTCATAAGGAAAGTTAAATTTATCGTGAAATTTCTTTTGTTTTTCCACAGAATCGGCACTCACACCCAAAAGAGTATAGCCTTGTTTTTGTAAAACCTCGTAGTTCTCGCTTAAATTACACGCCTCTGCTGTGCACCCTGACGTATTGGCTTTAGGATAAAAAAACACCACTAATTTTTTACCCTTGAAGTCTGATGCACTCACCTCTTTTCCGTCTTGATTTTTTACTGTAAAAGCAGGAAGGCTATCACCTATGTTTATCATAATGTTTATTTTTGTCCCAAATTTAGTTTAAAATGACCAAAAAACAAAGAGCCGAAATCATCATACAAGAGTTAGAACGCCTATATCCTGAGACACCTATACCTTTAGACCACAAAGACCCATACACCTTACTAGTTGCCGTGGCTCTTTCGGCACAAACTACCGACAAGAAAGTGAATGAAGTAACACCACAACTATTTGCCGTAGCGGACACTCCTTTCAAGATGAAAGAGTTGGAAGTTGATGAAATTAAAAATTTAATTAAAGAAATAGGTCTATCAAACACCAAAGCTAAAAACCTTAAAGCAATGGCAGAGCTATTGGTAGAACGACACCAAGGCATAGTTCCTCAATCTTTTGAAGAGTTGGAAGCCTTACCTGGTGTAGGACACAAGACGGCTTCGGTAGTGATGAGCCAAGCCTTTGGCGTTCCTGCGTTTCCTGTGGACACCCATATCCATAGACTGATGACTCAATGGAAACTCACTTCTGGAAAAAATGTAACCGAAACCGAAAAAGATGCTAAAAAGATTTTCCCAAAAGACAAATGGAATAGCTTACATCTGCAAATTATTTTCTATGGTAGAGAATATTCTCCAGCTAGAGGTAAAGGCGATAAAGATTTTATTACCAAAATGCTTTTTGAAAAGAAGACATAATTTTATACTTCCTTACCTCTATCCAAAACAAAAACCCCTAAAATTAGGGGTTTTCACTTTATTATATCAAGAAGTTTTGTTATAACTTCATAAAATTAAAGACTTACTCTTCTAAATCCTACGATTTCTACATCATCACCGAAAGACTTCACATATTCAGCTACTTTTTTGCTGTCGTCTTTAATGAAGTTTTGGTCTAATAATGCTTTCTCTTGATCTAGAGTTGTGTTATCACTGATGAATCTTTGGATTTTACCAGGAATAATTTTATCCCAAATTTGCTCAGGCTTACCTTCTGCTTTTAGTTCTGCTTTAGCATCTTCCTCAGCTTGTTTTAGAACTTCTTCAGTAAGTTGTGCATAAGAGATGTATTTAGGAACATTCTTCAAAGGTTTACCTAAACGAACTAGCTCTTCGTTTTCTTTCTCGATTACAGCGATACGAGCTTCAGTTTCGCTAGCGATGTAAGCTGGATCAAAATCTTTGAAAGAAAGCGTTTCAGCTCCCATAGAAGCAACCTGCATAGATACATCTTTAGCTAAATCTGCAGCTTGGTCGAAGCTTTTAGAAAGAGCCGTGATAGCAGCGATTTTATTTCCTACGTGGATATAAGCTCCTAGATAAGCACCTTTGATAGTTTCAAACGCACCTATTTCAATTTTCTCTCCGATAACTCCCGTTTGCTCGATAAGTTTATCAGCTACGGTCATTCCTCCAAAGTCAGAAGCTAAAAACTCTTCTTTGCTAGAGTAGTTAATTGCTTGTTCAGCTAATTTGTGAGCTAGTGCTACGAAATCTTCGTTTTTAGCTACGAAGTCAGTTTCACAATTAAGAGCGATGATAGCACCTGCAGTGTTGTCTGCATTTACTTTAGCAATAACAGCTCCTTCCGCAGACTCTCTGTCAGCTCTATTAGCAGCTACTTTCTGTCCTTTTTTTCTAAGGATTTCTATTGCTTTATCAAAATCTCCTTCAGCTTCTACCAAAGCTTTTTTGCAGTCCATCATTCCTGCCCCTGTAGTGTTTCTTAGTTTTGCAACATCTGCTGCAGCTGGTGAATACATAATAATATTATTTTTTTAGTTATTTTTTGTTATATCTTTGGGGTCCTCAAAAAACCCCTGCAAAGATAATAATTTTAAGACAAACTAAAAATAGAGTTTTTGCGTTGTTTGCATATTAAGTAAAGATTTAACATGAAGAAAGTAAAAAAAATAGCAGAAATAACCCTATGTGTTTTGACACTTAGCACATTCTCTATGGCTAATGCTCAGTCAAAATATACATCTCAACAAGTAGAGGCTTCTAATGATATTAAAGTCATCGCTAATTTTATAAAATACAATCCAGAACATCCTGACACCCCTAAATTTAAAACTAAATTACATAACATTCTTAATGGAGAAACAAAAGAAAAGGAACTAAGAACTAAAAAAATGGTAAGTGTACCTACAAAGACAGAAGCTGTAAATACCAATATAGTTATGAAACCCACTAACATAGGCGATAGCTCAAAACCTGTAGATGTACTTAATCACTTATTTAGTAATGACCCCTCTAAAAAAGAGGCTTATTTACTAGTTAAAAATTTATCTAATTGTAATATTACAGTAAAGATAGATGGTAGTAAAAAATATAATTTGGATATAGCCGCGCATAATGAAAACTATATTCTCCTAGACAAAGGAAATTATTCTCTATCTGCATCTATATGCAATGGCAAATACTCATCTAACAAACTAATTAACAAAGACATGGAGGTTTCACTAAGCCTTAACTAAGGCTGTAAATTTTGATCAAAAAGCTATTCCTCACCTTGATGGAATAGCTTTCTTATTTTAAATACTAGACCTCATTTCTACCCTTTAAATTTGCCCATTGAAATAAATTTATCCTGTCTTTGAGATTCTAGCTCCTTAGCCGAGAATTTCTTAAAGGCTTTGATGTTATTTAAGATGGAGTTTTTTACATTTTGGTAAGCTACACTTGGGTCGTAGTGGGCTCCCCCCAGTGGCTCTTCTATAATACCGTCTATAATTTTTTCTTTGAGAGAGTCTTGTGCTGTTAGTTTCATAGTAGAGGCTGCTTCTTCTTTATGTTCCCAGTTTCTCCATAATATAGCCGAACAGTTTTCAGGAGAAATTACAGAGTACCAAGAGTTCTCCATCATATAAACTTTGTTACCAACACCTATACCTAAAGCACCACCACTAGCACCTTCGCCAATTACATAGCAGAAAATAGGGGTTTTAAGTTGGCACATTTCGTAGATGTTTCTTGCAATAGCCTCACCTTGACCTCTTTCTTCCGCTTCTAATCCAGGATAAGCCCCTGGAGTATCTATAAAAGTAACCACAGGAATATTGAATTTCTCTGCCAATTTCATTAGTCTAAGAGCTTTTCGGTAGCCTTCAGGGTTACTCATTCCAAATCTTCTGTGTTGTCTTTCTTTGGTCGTTCGCCCTTTTTGAGTGCCTATAAACATTACAGACTGTCCCTCAATTTTGGCTAAACCACCTACCATAGCTGTATCATCTGCGAAGTTTCTATCACCGTGCATTTCTACAAAACTACCTTCATCTGCAATTCCTTTAATATAGTCTAAAGTATAAGGTCGGTTAGGGTGACGAGACAACTGTACCCTTTGCCAAGGCGTAAGATTACCGTATATCTCTTTCTTTTTCTTGTTGATTTTATCTTCTATTTGGCTACACGCCGTTTTCATATCCACTCCACTTTCTTCGCCTACTAGAGAGCACTTTTCGTACTGCTCCATTAGTTCTTTTATAGGGGTTTCAAAATCTAAATATTCCATATTGATGAGATAATTTACCGTTCAAATTTAATAATTTTTTAATAAAAGAGATTTTACTTTAAAACCTCCAACGCCTTTTTTAATCTGTTAAGGCTTTCTTCTTTGCCAATGATTGTCATCAAATCTGGTACATCGGGACCTTTTAGCTCCCCAACGAGTGCCAAACGCAAAGGCATCATCACTTTACCCATACCTAAAGATTTCTCTGTTGCAAAGTCGTGAATGGCATTTTTGATAGTTTCTGTATCGAAAGAAATAGCTTCTAGTACAGTTAATAGAACAGACATTACTTCGTGAGTATCTTCCTTCCAAGCTTTTTTAACAGCTTTCTCATCAAAAGATTGAGGGGCTTCAAAAAAGAATTTTCCTTCCTCGTAGATATCCTTTACAAAAGTGGCTCTTTCTTTCATTAGAGAAACTATTTTCAGTAGTACCTCATCAGAAATTTGTTTAGAATTAACGCCTTCTATTTGTTTTAATTCTTCCAAAAGTTGGTCGTTAGATTTTTGTTGTAGATATTGATGGTTGAACCACTTCGCTTTGTCTAAACTAAATCTAGCACCTGCTTTGTGTACTTTGTAGAGGTCAAACTCCTGCACCATCTCTTCCATAGATAAAATTTCTTTATCGTCTGCTGGAGTCCAGCCGAGGAGGGCTACCATATTTATAAACGCCTCTGGGAAATAGCCAGATTCTCTGTACCCTTTCCAAACTTCTCCGCTTTCGGGGTCTTGGAAATCTAATGGGAAAACAGGGAACCCAAACTTAGCTCCATCTCTTTTACTTAGTTTACCTTTGCCTTCAGGCTTTAGTATCAATGATAAATGAGCGAACTCTGGAGCGTCCCAACCCATAGCTTCATATAGGAGTATGTGCAACGCCATAGATGGCAACCACTCTTCTCCTCTAATTACGTGAGTAATTTTCATTTCGTGGTCATCAATAATATTAGCGAAATGATAGGTTGGCATTCCGTCGTTTTTAACTAAAACTTTATCGTCTAAGTCGTTGGTATTTACGCTGAAATCCCCTCTGATAATATCTTTAAGGCTTACAATTCTGTCCACAGGCATTTTAAACCTTACCACATAAGGCGTATTTTCAGCAAGTAGTTGCTCTACCTCTTCTTTAGGAAGGCTGATGCTATTTCTAAGTCTGCCACGAGTTCTGTAATTATAGGCGAAAACTTCACCTCTACTTTCAAACTCTTTTCGGATAGCGTCTAACTCTTCTGGAGTGTCAAAAGCGATGTAAGCATAATCTGTTTTTAATATTTGGTCAGTATATTGGTCATAGATAGCTCTTCGTTCCGACTGTCTGTATGGAGCATAAGGACCACCATGTTTAGGGCTTTCATCAGGGACGATGCCACACCATTCTAGTGCTTCCATAATGTATTCTTCAGCACCTTCTACATATCTAGCAGAGTCGGTATCTTCTATTCTAAGGACAAAATCGCCTCCATGATGTTTTGCAAACAAATAGTCGTATAATGCCGTTCTTACACCTCCTAAATGTAAAGCTCCCGTAGGACTTGGTGCAAAACGAACGCGTACTTTTTCCATATTTTGATAATTCTTTTTTAAAACAGCAAATTTACAGAATGTAAACTCAAGTTTCTAATATTATTGAAGTTTTTTGGCACAAAAAGAATTTATGAAACTGATATTTGTGGGTTCTTATGATACCCAAACAAAACAGAAAAAGTATTATCTTTGCTCGGTATGGCAACAAAGGTTCTCTTCAATACAGTGGTAAACTGGTTCATTCGCCAAAGAATGGATCAGATACAAAATTTTGTTAAGCATCCTATAGAAACACAAAAAGGCATTCTTTTCTCCCAACTCTTCAAAGCCGAAGAAACGGTGTATGGAAAAGAATACGGATTTAAAAATATTTCTAGTTATCAGGATTTTTGCAATCAAGTTCCCATTGTAACCTACGAAGATTTTGAACCTTATATAGAAAGAGCCAGAAAAGGTGAAAAAGATGTGATATGGAGTGGCTACATTAGAAAATTCGCAAAGTCTTCTGGAACTACTAATGCCAAAAGTAAATTTATTCCCATTTCTGATGAAAGTCTAGAGGGTTGTCACTTCAAAGCAGGGAAAGATTTAGTTTCTATCTATGCCAACAATCACCCAGAAAATACTTTATTTCAATATAAAAATTTAAGACTCGGAGGAAGCTCGGAACTCTACGAAGATTTCAATACTAAGTTTGGAGATTTATCGGCGATTTTAATAGAAAATTTGCCTTTTTGGGTAGAAATTACCACCACGCCTAGCAAAAAAACCTCACTGATGTCCGAGTGGGAGACTAAACTAAAAGCCATCGTATCCGAAGTAAGGCAAGAAGATGTGGGAAGCCTTACAGGAGTGCCTGGCTGGATGATGGTGCTACTACAACGCATCTTGAAAGAAACAGGTAAAGGTTCCATCTCTGAACTTTGGCCTAATTTGGAAGTGTTTTTCCACGGGGGAATCAGTTTTAAGCCTTATAGAGAACAATACAAAGAACTTGTAGGGAAAGACATCAATTATTACGAAATTTACAACGCTTCCGAAGGGTTTTTCGGCATTCAAGATAGGTCTGATAGTGATGAAATGTTACTAATGCTAGATTATGGGATTTTCTACGAGTTTATTCCTATGGAACATTTTTCCGAGACCAATCTTAAAGCAATTCCGCTGGAAGAGGTGGAAGTAGGTAAAAACTATGCCGTAGTAATTACCACTAATGGTGGGCTTTGGCGTTACTTAATAGGCGACACCGTGAGATTTACCAGCACCGACCCTTATCGCATCAAAATATCAGGGAGAACCAAACATTACATCAACGCTTTTGGAGAAGAATTGATGATTGATAATGCCGAAATGGCTTTACAAAAAGCGTGTGAAGCAACCGCTGCTAAGATAACCGACTATACCGCCGCTCCTATCTTTATGAAGGGAAATGAAAGTGGGGCTCACGAGTGGGTTATAGAGTTCAGCCAAGCTCCTAACGATATGGCAACTTTTGAAAAGGTGTTTGATGAAACTTTAAAATCCATCAATTCCGACTACGAAGCCAAGCGTTATAACGATATGACGCTTAAAAAGCCTGTGATTAACATCGCTAGAGCTAACTTATTTTACGATTGGTTGGAAAGTAGAGGGAAATTAGGTGGACAAAACAAAGTTCCTCGTCTAAGCAACGATAGAGAATATATAGACCCTATTCTTAAAATGAATACTCAAAACGAAAATTAAGGATAATAGCTACTTTAAATAAAAAGCTTAGGCAACTAAGACCTAAGCTTTTGTCTTTGTTATAACACAATTCTTAATCACCTACTCTGCTTGTCTAAATACCAATCCACTCTCTTTGAAGTAGTCTAGAATAATACGATCGCCATCGTTCACATTACCTGCGAGAATTTCTTTAGAAAGCTGGTTAAGCACTTCCTGTTGCAACAATCTCTTGAGCGGTCTTGCCCCAAACGAAGGATCATAACCTTTCTCTCTAATGTAGTTTAATGCATCTTCGGTAGATGTTAAAATGATATTTTTCTTTTCCAACATCTTATTAAAGCCTCTAAGCAAGTATTGTATAATCTTACCTATTTCTTTCTTATTAAGCGGTTGGAAGAGCACCACCTCATCTATCCTATTGATAAACTCTGGACGCAACGACTGTTTAAGCACTCCAAAAACTTCCTCTTTAGTTTTAGAAACTATTTCCTCCTGATTTTCTTCTGTAAGCCCTTCAAAATTTTCTTGAATAATATGAGAACCCAAGTTAGAAGTCATAATCACGATGGTGTTTTTGAAATTAACAACACGACCTTTATTATCCGTAAGCCTTCCGTCGTCTAACACCTGCAATAAAGTATTAAACACATCAGGGTGAGCCTTTTCTATTTCGTCTAAAAGCACTACCGAATAAGGTCTTCTTCTTACCGCTTCCGTAAGTTGTCCGCCTTCATCATAGCCTACATACCCTGGAGGAGCACCCACTAATCTAGACACCGAATGACGCTCTTGATATTCACTCATATCAATACGAGTCATATTATTTTCATCATCAAATAGGAACTCTGCTAATGCTTTTGCCAATTCGGTTTTACCTACTCCTGTAGTTCCTAAAAATAGGAATGAACCAATTGGTTTTTTCTCATCATTAAGTCCTGCACGGTTTCTTCTGATAGCGTTAGCTACCGCTTCTATTGCTTCCTCTTGCCCTACTACTCTTTTGTGGAGCTCGTCTTCTAGGTGAAGTAATTTTTCTCTCTCGCTTTGCAGAAGTTTAGTTACAGGAATCCCCGTCCATTTAGAAATAACTTCGGAAATATGCTCTGCCGTTACCTCTTCTTTAATAAGTTCATTTTGGTTATTCTGCATCAGGAGTTCTATCTTGCGAAGTTCCTCCTCTTTTTCCCTTAGCTTACCATACTGAATTTCCGAAACCTTAGCATAGTCGCCTAACCTTTGAGCTCTTTCTGCTTCTAGTTTCAACGCCTCAATGTCTTTTTTAATCTGAGTTAAATCTTCAGACTTTTGTTTTTCTTGTAGCCACTTCGCATTGATTTCGTTTCTTTCCTCGGTTACCTTAGCTATATCTTCTTTAAGGTGGTCTATTTTAGTTTGGTTACCTTCTCTAGAAATTGCAGCAAGCTCTATCTCTAGCTGCATCAATTTTCTATCTAATATATCCAGCTCTTCGGGCTTAGAATTGATTTCCATTCTTAGTTTAGAAGAAGCCTCATCTATCAAGTCAATAGCTTTATCTGGAAGAAAACGGTCTGATATATAACGCTGAGACATTTCCACTGCAGCGATAATAGCTTCATCTTTAATCCTGATTTTATGATGAAACTCGTACTTATCCTTAATCCCTCTCAAGATAGAAATTGCCGACTCCGTATCTGGCTCTTCCACCATTACTTTCTGGAAACGACGCTCCAATGCTTTATCTTTTTCAAAGTATTTTTGATACTCGTTAAGCGTCGTTGCTCCTATAGCTCTAAGCTCCCCTCTAGCCAAAGCTGGTTTTAGGATATTAGCCGCATCCATTGCTCCTTCTCCACCTCCAGCACCTACCAGAGTATGTATTTCATCTATAAAGAGTATGATTTGTCCATCGGATTTCGTTACCTCATTAACCACAGATTTCAGACGCTCTTCAAACTCGCCTTTGTATTTAGCTCCCGCAACCAACGCCCCCATATCTAGTGAATAAAGCGTTTTATCCATTAGGTTTTCTGGTACATCTCCCGAAATAATCCTGTGTGCAATACCTTCAGCTATAGCGGTTTTACCAACTCCAGGCTCTCCTATAAGGATAGGGTTGTTTTT
This sequence comes from Riemerella anatipestifer ATCC 11845 = DSM 15868, assembly GCF_000252855.1. NCBI lineage: Bacteria > Pseudomonadati > Bacteroidota > Flavobacteriia > Flavobacteriales > Weeksellaceae > Riemerella > Riemerella anatipestifer. The sequence continues at coordinate 1,094,546 of NC_017045.1, forward strand.
GGTTCTCCTAGAAAGAATTTGCAATACACGGCGAATTTCCTCATCTCTACCAATCACAGGGTCTAGTTTGCCTTCCGCAGCGAGTTCGTTAAAATTCTTAGCGTATTTGCTCAAACTTTGGTAAGTCTCCTCCGAACTCGCCGAAGTAGCCTTACTCCCTTTCCTAAGCTCCTTTATTCCTGCTTCTAGCAAAGCCTTGGTAACTCCCATATCTTTAAGTAAAGAAGATACCGAAGACGAAACCTCTATTAAAGCCAACCAAAGGTGCTCTATGGTAACATACTCGTCTCCCATTTTTTTAGCTAAATTGGGAGCTTCCAAAAGCACTCTATTACCTGCTTGAGAAAGATACAAACTACCACCTTCTACCTTAGGAAGAGTTTCTAAGTTTTGCCTATTACGCTCTCTGATGAGAGTAGCATCTGCTTCTGATTTTTTTAGTAGAAAGCTAGAAATAGTGTCATCACTTTCAAAAACACCCTCTAAAACATGTTGAGGTTCTATACTTTGATGCCCGAACGCCATAGCTAACTGCTGTGCCTTCTGAATCACCTCTTGTGATTTTACTGTAAACTGATTTAAATTCATAATGATATATGTGATTTTTGTTTAAACTTTATTTTTACTCTATGAGATTAACAAAAAGCGTTCTATCATAAAAAGCACAACAAAACAAGACAAAATTTCCTATTTTACACCTTTAAACCAAATAAATAAAGACAAAATTTCCTATTTACACACAAGCCTTTCTCATTCTTAAAAAGATTTATATTAGAATTTTTTAGTCAAAACACCCATTTTTTAGTCCAAACGACTATGAAAATCTCGCTATATTTGCAAAAGCAAAGAAAATATTAAATGAAATATCTTATCGTAGGGCTTGGCAACAAAGGAGATGAGTACACAGAAACTCGCCACAATGTAGGCTTTAAAGTTGTAGAAAAAATTGCAGAAGGCATAGAGGCTCCTTTTAAAACAGCTAACTTTGGCTGGGTAGCAGAGGGTAAATATAAGGGTAGAAAGGTAATATTACTAAAGCCTGACACCTATATGAATTTAAGCGGTAACGCCGTGAAGTTTTGGCTAAAAAAAGAGAACATTCCGCTAGAAAATTTGCTTGTCATCACCGATGATTTAGCCCTGCCTTTCGGTACGCTTAGAATGAAAATGAAAGGCTCAGACGCAGGACATAACGGACTGAAGAATATCCAAGAACTCCTACAAACGCAAAACTACCCAAGATTAAGGTTCGGTATTTCTGCCAATTTCTCCGAAGGTAAGCAAGTGGACTATGTACTCGGCAAATGGACTGAAGAAGAACAAAGCAAACTCCCAGAACGCCTAGAACAATTTACTAAGGCTTCTTTGGCTTTTGTTTTCGCAGGCATCCAAAATGCGATGACGGGCTTTAATGGAAAGTAATCCGCTTCGCTAAATTTCCTTTTTATAGATAGTGTACTCCTTGTACATTCTATGGTCAGGCAAACGCTCTATCTCTGCACGCATCTTGTGATTTTCTCTCATAATCAAGTGGCTATCTACCGATTTAAAGCCTAGTTTAATCGCAGAACCAAAAAGGTGCGTTGCCAAGACCGCATCTAGACCTTTGTTTTGATAATCTGGTGCTATACCGCCTAACAATAGCACCAATCGTTTAGATGTTTTAGACGCTCTCAAAATATGAAACCAACCCAATGGCAACAGTCTCCCTTTAGCCTTTTTAATCCCTTGGCTTAGGTCTGCCATCGCTATCACAAACGCCACTACTCTCCCCGAACCATCACTAATGATTTTAATTAACTTAGGATTTAATAATGGGAGAAAACGGCTGGCAAAATCGTCCATTTCTTCCTCTGAAATAGAAGTAAAACCGTAGATTTCTTGATAAGTAGCATTGATAAGATTAAATACCGACCTCACAAAAGGCTTCACCTGTTTCGTAGAAGTGAACTGATGTACCGTGATGTTCATTCTGCTTTGTATTCTTTTTGTAAAAGCCTCGTAGCGTTCGGTAATTTTAGATGTTAGTGGAACATCATATTGGCACAGTTCCACAAAAGAACTATACCCCGAAGCCAAAATCATTCTAGACATATACTCAAAGCTAGAATTGGTAATCATCATCGTAGGTTCAGAGAATCCTTTGGTAAGAAACCCTTGAGGCTCTTTGTCGGAAAATCCCATCGGTCCGATAAGCTCTTCGCAACCTTTAGACTTTGCCCATTGCTCTACCTCTTTTAGTAACGCCGAGAATACAGCTTCGTCCTCATAACATTCAAAATAGCTAAATCTTGCTGTTTTAAGGTTTTGTTTTTTGTTGTACTCATGTGGTATAATCCCCATAATTCTACCAACTGCTTTTCCATTTTGGTAAGCCAATAACAAGATGGTATCGTTATGCTGAAATGCAGGGTTTCTCTTAGGATTAAAAAACTTCTCTTCATCCATATAAAGAGGCGGTAGCCACTCCTGATGATTATGGTGTATCTTCTCTGGAAGGTAGATAAAAGTATTAAGTTCTTTAGCACCTTCTACTTGTTTTATAGTGATTTCCATTGTTTTCGTTTTTTTATAAAAAATAAAGTCATACTTGAACTAAGCAAGTAAACCAATACTCCTGTAACTCCTCCCGCTAAAACATCTACCGCATAATGTGCTTTAATATACACCGTAGAGAAAACAAGAATAAATGTGAATGGCAATATTAAGAAAAATAATTTTCTGTAATGTTTAAATAGCCAAATCAGAACTACCACACTCACGCCCACATGAGAGCTAGGAAATGCCGCCGTAGGAGCTTCGCCCATCAATTGGATTTGTTTTACTGCCATTCCAAAAAGACCATAGGCTTCTACCGTATTGTTAGGATAAGGAAAATAAAACTGTGGTCCTTCTGCTGGAACAAAAATAAAAATGGTGTAGTAGATAATAAAAGAAGTAATCAACAGAGCACCAAAAAACTCTAGTTGGTTAGGCTTGTACTTAAAAAGCATTCCCATCACAATGAGAGGCATTAGGTAATAGAAGAAATACCCTAAGAACATTAGCTCACTAAACCAAGGATAATCAAAGACCCTAGAAAACTCTAGCGAGGGCTGAAAGCCAAACAAAAGGTGGTCTATTTTAATCAACCAATCATCTATTTTATCAAAAAACATAAGATTGAGTTGTGCCGTTTCTTTATAAACTATACTCAGAAAGGCATAAGCCAACAACCAGCTTACCAACATTTTTAGTTTTGGGTAGTTTTTCAGTTGTTTATCAAAAAATAAAGCCGCTAAAAACACTGCAAAAAAATAAAACCTCCCTTCTAATATTGGTATAAGAAAAAAGCCATCGGGTTTTACCAACAACACCAAAACTAGCGTAACCACCATATAAAAGGTTAAACTAAACCAACACAACGAAATCCCCCCTAATATTTTCTTCATAGATAAAAAAACCCCCAAAGATACAAGATTTATGTTTAAGTAAGTTCAATATATTAAGCAAAACTTTAGATCTAATCTACATTTAGATTACCCTCAAACAATAACATTCTCCTAACTTTTTTCAATAAAAAAACATATTTTTCACATATCCTTTTTTTTCTTACTTTTGTCAGAAACTAGTTATGAAAATCTCAAACATTTTTGCAACCTGTCTTTATTTACTTACTGCTATTTTCAGCTATGGTCAAATACCATCATCCTCCAAATTTGAAATCATCCCCGTTAATGATAGCACTTTCCATTTTAAAAGCACTTATGACAATAATGACACTTATTATTGGGAATTTAATGATGGAGTCAAGACAATAGTATCCATAGAAAAGAATCCAATTGTACATTTCTCTTCTTTTAATAAAATCATATCAAAATTAACTACAGAAAGTGCTTTTGGAAGAGAAACTTCCAAAAGAGAGATATATAAACTTAAAGAACAGTATTTTAATCTGAGTACGGGCATAGATAAAAATGGTTCCCCATTAAACGATTCTGGAGAACTTGATAATAACTGGAACTATGTATCTTCCAACGGAGAAAAATCTACTCCATACACAAGATATGCGATGAGTGGTTGGTCGTCACCGATAACAAACAACAAATCAGGTGTAAGCAATTGGATTACAGCAGGTAGAACTACAACAGGATATCATTACTACCACAGTAGAGTTTTCTCTGTTCCAAATAACACAAATGCTGTATTAAATTTAAGATCCCTCTCTTTTGTTAGAGGTTGGACTTACCTTGTAAAAATAAATGATGACAATTCTGAAATTGAAAATGAAATTACAAAAACCTCTTGGCTGAGTGATGGGGCAAAAGGTTGGTTAAATTCAAGAAATCCTGAAGTTGAGAATTACCTTATCCCATCGGGTAAATATTATATTAAGGTAAAAGCATATACAAATAACTCTTCACAAAGACAAGCTATAAATGTAAATACAAGTATAAGATATGAAAAAAACATATACATTTCAGATCTAGAGACTGTAGAATCTACTGTAAGTAAAGATTATAAATTAGCTCCAAACAGCTATATTTTTGATGTAGATTCTGAAAATGATGGACTATACATCCCTGTTAAAAAAGCTTATGAAATATGGGCTTCAGCATCAATCCCCACAGGAATAAACCAACCCATTAATGACACTAATAAAAAATTGTCGGCGTTTGTTTACTGGGAAGATATATCAGGATTAATAAAATCAAATATAGACTATAGACTAAATTTAATAGGAAACTCTCAATCATCAGTTATAGAAGTTCCTATTAATAAAACCGTTGGGAAAGGAAACGCTGTTATATCTTTTCATATCGGAGAGAATGGTAATTCCACAGACCCTATCTATTGGAGTTGGCATGTATGGGTCACCGACAATCCCTATAACGGTTCTAAACACAGGCAGGGGTTTGAAGCCAGACAACTAGAGGACGGATCTACTGAAATAATTCCTGACGAAGACTGGGGGTGGATGGACAGAAATTTAGGTTCAACCAACAATTCTTTCGGTAAGGGTCTTTGGAAAAAATCTGAGGGGCTTCTGTATCAATGGGGTAGAAAAGACCCCATTCCTCCTCTTGTTACTAACATGGATGATTTTTATGAAATTGAAGGAATTATTGGTAAAGTACGACATCCAAACGCCAAATATCAAAATGGAGCAAAAACAATAAATGATTTTACAATAAATTCATCCTCTCCTCAAAAATTTAAAAATCAACTAATCAAATCTATCCAAAATCCTCTAAGCTTATTATACATTAATCTCAATTATAATAATAACCCCAACCTACCCTATAATTGGTTTGGCGACACCGACAATCCAAACTTCCCCAACTATAGACTAGCACGATTGAATTTATGGTCTGATAATTCAAAAGGAATATCTAATGAAATTGATGCCAATGCCGACAGCTCAATAAAACCATATCAAACAAAATCATACTTTGACCCATGTCCTAATGGTTGGAGGATGCCCTCTGTTTTGGTATCCCATACGACAAGTGATGGGTGGGGAACAAAAGATCTAGGCATAAGGTTAGATTACTCTCCTTTTGGCTTTAAAACTAATATCACAACAAAAACATTTGAAATGTTAAAACATCATATAATAAAGCCTACCAACGAAAATGTTCCTAGCTATATGAAAGGAATTAAGGTCTACAATAAAATAGGTTTTGATTTAACAGATGTAAATGAAAAAAATATGGGAATATTTCCTGGAACTGGATTTATTGCTAAAAATAAGTCTTACACTGATACCCACGAAACCTATCTATGGACAGCAACAATGATGAGTTGGTATTATAGTAATAAAACTCCTCATGTGGAAGCAAGATCTCTCAGATTAGTACCTGATGGAGATCAAAAATATATAGTTGATCCTAGATTTCCAAATGTTCATGGCCTTTTCTACTACTTTCCCCTAAGCAAAAACTCAACTTCTGATGCCTTAGCCTGTAGATGTATAAAAGATCCTCTGTACAATATAAACAACTATAACTTTCCTACAATATATTTCAAAAGCACTAATAATAAGATTATATACAAAGAGGGACTAAATAACCCTAACACATATAATGTTACTAAAAGCAACAATGAACAAGTTATAGAAATCCCAGTCAGTAAAGCTTTCTCTGTGTATAATCAAATTTTATCTGATAATGAAATCCTAGAATTAGGAGATCTGAAAGCTAATGTCTTTTGGACTACAAATAAAGATTTAATACAAAATATCAGCATAAATACACCGAACTCAAACTTAGAAAATTTAAAAAACACTAAAATAGTTGTAAAGATCTCTCCTAACCAGTCTGGAAATGCTTTAATTTCACTTCATAATAGGAGTATAAAAAATCCTATTTATTGGAGTTGGCATATCTGGGTAAGTGATACAGATATAAAACCTTTACCTCCTTATACGACAGAGCCAATAGACTCTACTATCACAAACTATGTTAACTACGCTCAAAACAATCTATCTATTACCACTGAATTTATGGATAGAAACTTAGGAGCTTTAAATAGCTTTCCTACATTACAAAACCCTAACAACATTTCTGAGCAAGAAATATATAATATATCCACATCTGGAGGGCTCCTATATCAATATGGCAGAAAAGACCCTCTACCTTCTTTTGAAACCCCTGATGGAAAAAACTACCATATATACACCAGCTCACATGATAATGTGAGTGATAAAAATACATACATCAAAATAGATAAAGATTCTTATTCAAGAGATTATACAATTGAATATAACACATATTCTAAATCTATTCTATCAACAGACAAAAAATACCAAAAATTAAGAAAAAATATCATATTTTCTATCAGAAATCCCCTTTCGTACATGATCCCTAGTAATTATAATAATTTATACATTCTAGGAACAGATTGGGTTTCAGATGAACCTAATGAAGCTCATAATAGATGGGGGCATAGTGGAGATAAATCTGTATTTGATCCATGCCCATATGGGTGGAAAATTCCAAATATAATATCAGGAAGCAGTGATGTTGCATTTCAAAAGGGAACAACCCCTTGGTATAAAAAAGGAATTAGTGAGGCTGATTATAAAACTCCTATAAATTCATATAATGGAAATACCATAAAACTAAACAATAAAATCATTGGGTATACCTTCCCATCTGATTATTCTATTGGCAATTATTCTTTTATTGGCATAAAAGGATTTAGAGGAAACTCTATTCCCATCTCACAAAACCCTAGTCAACATTATTCAGGAGTATGGTCTTCAGGTTTCTCTTCTCATTATAAAGGCTTCGCCAATGGCATTTTGTTTGATAATATTCTTAATTCCATGCAAATAAAAAGGGACTTTGACCCCTATATGGCTTTAAATGTCAGATGTGTAAAATACGAAAAAGAACCTTTAATATTCAACATTAGTTTCCCCCATGTAATAAACAATCAACAAAGCAAGCTTATTGATAATAAAAACAATATAACCATACATCCTAACCCAACACAAGATGTAGTATTTATATCAATTCAACAGTTTGAATATAAAATTATAAATACTAGCGGAGCTGTTATTAAACATGGATATGAAAACTCATCAAAAGTAGACTTTTCTAATCTTCCATCAGGAGCGTATATACTACACATAAAAAATGGAATAGAAAAATCATTCAAAATTATAAAGAAGTAAATAATCTTATATGGAAAATAACATCTCTCCATCTATACATAATAACTTTGATCTAATTAGACTCCTTGCTGCTATTCAGGTTGTTTTTAGACACACTTTCTATAAGTATGATTTTCAGAGTGAAATTTTAAACTTTATAAAAGAGCTTATACTCGCATTCCCTGGTGTACCAATCTTTTTTATGGTTAGTGGCTTCCTTATTTATTGGTCTTTTGATAGAAATTCCAAAAATGTAAAAAAATATGCTAAAAATAGATTCTTCAGAATCTACCCCGCTCTTTGGTTTTGTCTTTTTGTTACTATCACAGTACTGTGGATTCATGATAAAAATCATACTATTTATAGTAATTTTGGTATATTCTTAACTTGGATATTAGGCCAATTAAGTATCATCCAATTCTGGACACCAGAGTTTTTAAAATTCTTTGGAGAAGGCTCTCCAAATGCTAGTCTTTGGAGTATCTGTGTAGAACTACAATTTTACTTTTTTGTACCTTTTCTATTTTTTTTAGTAAGAAAGTATAAAAATTACAAATTCTTTATATTCTTTATGTTTTTTACTTCTTCTATTATATTCAACCATTGGATATCTCATTTTGATAAAAATTTTTTAATTTATAAATTGGGATTTGTATCTCTATCACAATACCTCTTCTATTTTATGCTTGGAATATTTTTCTACAATTACTGGGGAACTATTAGACGATTTATTGAACAAAAATGTATTATTTGGACTTCATTATTCATATTTCTATATTTTTTATGCAAGAATCATATTGATATAGATCTTAACAATTATTATCTACATTCTTTTTATAAAATAGCTTTTATAATATTATTAAATATCTCTATCCTATCTTTCGCTTTTAGCCAAAATAACATATCACATATTTTATTAAGAGGACAAGATATTTCATATGGAATCTACATTTATCATATGCTTATTATCAATATCTTCATTCAAAATAGCTTATCCATACACAATAATTTTGTGATAATTTTACTAATAACAATTATAGCCGCATCTTTATCTTGGTTTATTATAGAAAAACCTATTCTAAAAAGGATAAGGAAATGACTAAGAGCCAAATAATTTCTTAAACACAGATCCTTAATCCTTAAAATTTTCCTCATTAAAAAAATTAGGCATCAGTTTATAAAAACCAATGCCCAACTTCCTAGTGAAAAACTTATAAAATGAAATTAAATTGCTTTACCATGACCAAGCTCTATATGAGAGTGTTGGTCTTTTTCATAATCTTTATAAGATGTTCTAAACCCTAATAATACAACTTCTATATCTTCTTCTTTTGCTCTTACATTAGCAAAATCTTGTATCAATTCTAACACATCTGTAGTAATATAAGAAGTATTTCTAGCATCTATAGTTACTTTAGAATTAGGTTTTATATTTTTTAAAGTCTTCTTGATAGCCGCTTTATTAAGGAACGACACCTCTTCTGCTAATCTGATAGTAACCTCATCAGCTTCATCTAAGTCTTCACGACTAAAATAGTACGCTCTTTTCATATTCCCTTGTAAAATATAGAATATAGAAATCGCCATACCTACTCCCACTCCTTTTAGTAAGTCTGTAGCCACAACCGCAACTACCGTAGCGATAAAAGGAATGAATTGGTACTTCCCTTTGTGCCAAAAGTGAGCAATTGTAGATGGTTTTGCTAATTTATATCCTACTAAAAGAAGTACCGCTGCTAGAGTAGCCAAAGGTATCTTATTAAGGATAACAGGTATAGATATTGCACAAACTAATAACAATACGCCATGTATAATAGCCGAAACTTTAGATGTAGCTCCCGCATTGGCATTAGCAGAAGAACGAACTACTACTGAAGTCATTGGAAGCCCTCCAATAAAGGCACTCACCATATTACCTATCCCTTGAGCTCTAAGCTCTAAGTTGGTATCTGTAATTCTTCTTTTATTATCTAATCTATCCGCAGCTTCAATACATAATAATGTTTCTATAGAAGCTACAATAGCTATAGTAGCCCCCACTACCCAAATTTGGGGGTTAGTAAATCCTGAAAAATCAGGCAATACAATCATATTTTTAAAATCTTCAGCAGATTGAGGTACTGGCAGATTAACTAAATGTTCTTCACTTATCGCTAAAGAGCTTCCACTAGCCTTGAAAAACTCATTTAATAAAATACCTACCGCTACCGCCACTAATGCTCCTGGTAACATTTTAAGTTTTCTAAGTGCTGCCACATTGTCCCACAACAAAAGAATCGCAAGAGAAACTAATGTTACTATAATTGCCCCCATATGCACCGATGAGCTAAGATTTTGAAGATAGCTAGATATAGAATCAAGATTATAGCCGTTGTCAAAAATGGTTTCATTTCCTTCAAAATCACTATCATATCCTAAAGCGTGCGGGATTTGTTTCATAATAATGATAACTCCAATACCAGCAAGCATACCTTCTATCACATTAGTAGGGAAATAATTAGAAATACTACCTGCACGCACAAATCCTAAAATCAACTGTATTACACCTGCTATAATACCCGCGCAAAGAAAAAGCTCAAACGCTCCTAAATCTGTAATAGCTGTAAGGATAATCGCTGTTAAACCAGCAGCAGGTCCTGATACTGATATATGCGAATTACTAATATAACCTACCACAATACCACCTATAATACCAGAAATAATACCAGAAAGCGGCGGTGCTCCAGATGCTAATGCAATTCCTAAACACAATGGTAATGCTACCAAGAATACCACAAGTCCTGAAGGAAAGTTTTCTTTAAAACCTCCTAATAAAGATGTCTTTTTCATTTTAAATATTGAAATAATTAGAACTCTCGTTTCTACAATAACCAATAACCTCTCTAAGAGAATTTACCGTTATTTCAAACGACTAAAAATTGATAAAATATCAAGCTGAACCTCCTCAGATAAGAAGAGATAGTAGTAATATTATGCTTCTGGAGGCGTATAATGCACCGATAAGAACGGTGAGAGAAGAGCTGCATCATCAGAACTTATAAACACTCTACTGGCGTATTTATAGCTAGACAACAAGGAAAAATCCTGCAAACTCATAACTTCCGAAATCATTTTCTCCGAAAACGAAATGGTTTCTCCAGACTGTGTTTCTTCTTCAGAGATTGTAAAAGTAACTATTGAAATGTCTTCACCAAACATCTTGGCGATACTTGGTAACGCCATAAAGTTTAGGAAAATCATCAACAATAAAATACTTTTAAACCTCATCTAAAAAACTTTTAAGGGTTTAGATTTTTGTTATTTCTTCTACTCATTACCCAATCAGAATCTGTTAGATTGTAGATTTTTTGAATATCTTTAAGCATCTTAGCAAAATCAAGATTCAAATCTATCAACTTACCAGTTCTTAAATCAAACACCCACCCGTGTACAATAGGAAACTCCTCTAAAATGTATCTTTCTTGCACACACGCCATTTTAATTACATTGATGCATTGCTCCTGAACATTCAGCTCTACCAATCTATCGAAACGCTTATGTTCGTCTTCGATAGCGTCTAGCTCCGCTTGGTGTAACCTGTAAACATCTCTAATAGTTCTCAACCAAGGATTAAGCAATCCTAAATCCTGAGAAGACATAGCAGCTTTTACACCTCCACAATTATAATGCCCACATACCACAATGTGCTTTACTTTAAGATGTTCTACGGCATATTGTATAACTGCTGTAGAACTCATATCTAAAGTATTTACCACATTAGCTATATTTCTGTGAACAAACACTTCGCCCGGCTGAGCTCCCATTAACTCCTCTGCCGTTGCTCTACTATCCGAACATCCAATGTAAAGAAAATCTGGAGTTTGATTTTTAGCTAAATTTTTGAAAAAATCAGCATCTCCACCCAGTTTACTTTCTACCCACTTTTTGTTGTTTTCGAAAATTACTTGATACGAATTTGGCATAATATATAAATTTTAAAATTAGTCTCCTCGTTTTGAATAATTTTCAAACTATCGTCAACACCCTAGGGTATCAAGAATTATGCAAATATAATGTTTTTGAACCAATTAAAGTATTTTTTAACACTTTTTATAATTAAACTTTATGGTTAATATAACCCTCCGTTGCTTGGTCGTTAGGGATAATTTGTGCTGGATTCCCCATAACTATAACTACAGAACCACTAGATACATCGGTATTCACATACGCATTAGGGGCTATAAGGACGTTATTCCCTATAGTTATCCCACCCACAATTACAGCATTAGCCCCAATCCAAACTTCATCTCCAATGGTAGGCACGCCCTGCTTTTTGCCTCGGTTCTGCTGACCTATGGTAACCCCTTGTGCTATATTGCAATTTTTACCAATAATGGTTTTCGGATTGATAACCACCGCTCCCCAATGTCCCAAATAAAAACCTTCGCCTATTTGAGTTTCAGGATAAATCTGAAAACCATATTTTATTTGATAGTGCCTAAGAATAAATCGTACAATAAACCCTAAAAAAGGAGTACTTCTATATTTCTGTGCTTTACGAAACCAATAAATATAATGCAGATTAGGGCTGAAGCATTTTTTCAAAACCTGAATCCCAGAAAGCCACTTTCCACTCTCTCGGTAGAAGTCTTTTTGTATAGTAGTGTAATTCATCTAAGTCCGCTTGATAAACTTATGGCAAAGATAGAGAAATATCTCTATAATATCTAGACCGTGCGTGAGGGCGAAAGGCATTGTGGGAGCTCATCTTATAAAAAATGAAAGGAATCAGCCTTCGATTTTATAAGATAGCGACTGCCCGAAGACCGACCCGAGCCTAAGCCACTGCAAGGACTAGGGGCACGCCCTAATAAAAAAAGCGGCTCTAACTATCTAAGATTTGCATTATCTTCTCCACAGAATTGGTAAGATTGAATGGCATTTGGTAATCTTTTAGTTTTTCTTGATAGGTTTGAAAATACTGTGGATTGGTAAGTGCCTTTTTCATTCCTTGGTAAATACCTTCTTCTGAATTATCTACAATAAATCCTAGCTCTCCATCTAAGAGCATCTCTCTAACCCCAGAAACATCTGTTGCGATAATATTCTTTCTCAAAGTAATCGCTTCAAACAACACGGTAGGATAGCCCTCGTACCTCGAACTTAAAATATAGAAATCGGCATTTTTGAAATACGGATATGGGTTATCTGTAAAGCCTAGCATCTCCGCCGTGCTATCTATTCTAAGTTCTGTTTTGAGTTTTTGGATATTATCAAAATCATAGCCATCCCCTATAATCTTCACAAGATGTGGCAGACCTTCATCCAAAAGCCTTTTGTGTACTTTGAGAAGTCTATCAAACCCCTTTTGTGGAAACACTGTACCCACGGATACAAAGGTAGGCAGATTTGTGTGTGATAATTTCCCTAGCTCACTTTTATTAAGAATTTCTTGTGTGTCTACTGGATTATAAACCCTAATGATTTTATTTTTTTCTGTCTCGCTTTGGGCTAAACCGTCAAAGTCTTTCTGTATATGCTCGGATATGACCATAATCTTATCGTATCCAAAAAACTTTCTAATTTCAGCATCTGTATAATTGTGAAATTCGATTTTTCTTAAATCATTATGTATCCAAATGATTTTCTTAGATTGTTTCAACGGCGAATTTAACACCTCATCTCTAAAACCGTGTATGGCAGCTAATTCAATATCATACTTTTTACCTTTGAGAATAAAATGATACAGTAATTTTGGAAACTTTTTTAGTATTCCTTGATAAATAACTCTAAACGCTTTTTGAGGAATATCCTGCAAACGATTAGTGGTTATCATTTCCCCTTTGTTTAGATATAAAACATTAACCCAACTAGGAACTTCCGATAGATATTTCCCCGAGTATAAATTGAGTAACAAGTCCACCTCATACTTATCTGGCGGAAGGTTTTTAAGAAAAGTTACCAGTACCTTCTCCGCTCCACCATGTCTCAATGAACCTATACGAATGAGAAGTTTCTTTTTTCCATCACTCATATCTATCTTTTTAAGGTTTTTAAATAAGTAATAAAACTTTCGTTAAACTTAACGACCGCCTCTTGGTTAAGATGATTACTGTCGTAAAAGTCTATAGTATCGTTTAAAGGTAATTCGCCATAAAAATTCTTATAAGTCCCCATAGTTGATAGAAGACTATCCACAGATTTATTATTAGTTTTAGACTCATAAAGTTTCTTAGTAATGGGGGCTTGAACTAAAATATAGGGTATATTTCTTTTCTTGATATAGTCTAAGTTTTCCTTCAGAGCCTCAATTTGTTTAGGGTTAAGTTCCCACTTGCCTTTTGCTTCTTCTAGCATTGGATTTTTTCTAAACTTTGTTTCCACAAAACCACCTCCCTGCACATAAACATCATCATTCTGTATACTTGGTTCAGAAAATGTTTTATTTAAACCTAATATTTGTCTATATAAACCATAAATAGCTGTATTAAAAACTGCTAAGTGCCTAGTACGCCGTACCATTTCAATAGCATTAACATCTATTTTATTGTTACTTAACATATCCAAAGAAGACTCTACACCATCAGCCGAAAGCGTTCCTGCATACACTTCGTAAACTATCATTTTAGGTTTTATCCTATCCAAATATTGCTTGAGTAACACCTGCGTGTTAATAGGTGATTGCGAACTAGAACCTAAATTAAATGAAGAAATACCATTTTTACTAAATACCCTAGTATCAAAACCTCGATAAGCGTGTGATGACCCTAAAAATAAAATATCTGGACTTTTTTCTAGATTGCCAACATCTCTGGTTCTGGAAAACAAATGACCATAGCACCCCACACAGTTTCTCACATTCTTAGCCATAAATGGTGGCATTATCTGGCTCCATATTGGCAAAACTACTACATAGAACACACTTCCAAAAACGGAGAAAAATATAATCTTTTTTATAAATGATTTCATATCTATTAAAACTGAAAATAAATAAATGGTGTCTCGTTAGTCTGCATAAATAGACCGATTAAAAGAAGGAGAAAAGAATAAAATAACCATCTCACAATCAGTAAATTACCCCCCCTATTTTAAAAAAGACAATATTGGTGAGCTTTTGTGGATACTTTATTCCTACTTTTATTTCGTTTGTTAAGAATTTTTCTAATGCAAACGCTCCTCTTCGTCCTTGCCATTCCATTATCAATAAAAAGCCAACTAGAATCAGAGTAGCTAATGCCGCCTTATTAAGACTAGGAAAACTGAATAATGATGGTTGAAATATGTTAGTAACATAAGAAATAGCATGAGCCATACTTTCTGCTCTGAAAAAAATCCACGCAAAAACCATCAATCCAAAGGTAGTAAGCATATTAAAAACATCTCTTAAAGAAGGTAACAGTCTATCGTGAGCCACCACTTCTATATTATTTCTATTCGTTTTCAATATAATGGACGGCATTATGAAAAGGGCATTTAGAAATCCCCAAGCAATAAAGGTCCAATTTGCTCCGTGCCAAAATCCACTCACCAAGAAAATAATGAAGGTATTTCTAATTCTCATCCAATTTCCGCCCTTGCTCCCGCCCAAAGGAATGTACAGATAATCTCTAAACCACGTAGAAAGAGAAATGTGCCAGCGTCTCCAAAATTCTGCTACATCACGAGAAAAATAAGGATAAGCAAAGTTCTTCATCAAATCAAATCCAAATAAGCGAGAAGTACCTATGGCAATATCCGAATAGCCAGAAAAATCTCCGTAGATTTGAAAGGTGAAAAATATAGCTCCAAGCACTAGCGTACTTCCCGAAGAGGTATCTGAACTCGCAAAAATCTGATTAGCATAAACCGCACAGTTATCCGCTATTACCATTTTCTTAAATAGCCCCCAAAGAATTTGACGCATACCGTCCACCGCCTTAGTGTAATCAAATTCCCTCTTTTTATAAAATTGAGGTAACAGGTGCGTGGCTCTCTCAATAGGTCCTGCTACTAACTGCGGGAAAAAACTCACAAAGGCACTAAATGCTATGAAATCTTTGGTTGGCTCCAATTTTTTCTTATACACATCTATGGTATAGCTTAATGTTTGGAAAGTATAAAAACTAATCCCCACAGGAAGCAAAATATTAAGTGTATGAATAGATGGTTTTTGTCCAAAAAAAGTAAATGCTGCTATAAAGTTATCTATAAAAAAGTTACAATACTTAAAGAATCCTAAAAACCCTAAGTTAATTATCACACTAATGATAAGATACATCTTTCGTTTTTTAGGCTTCTCATCTAATGCCAGTAATCTTCCTAAAGAATAGTCTAAGATTGTACTAAATAGGATAAGAAAAAGAAAACGCCAATCCCACCAACCATAAAAAACATAACTTACAACTACTATAAAAAAGTTTTGCAGTTTTATATTTCTATGAAATACAAACCAATAAAGTATAAAAACTATCGGTAAAAATATCGCAAATTCTATTGAGTTAAAAAGCATAAAACTATCTCACTTTATGATACAAAAAACTAAAGGGTAAAAGTCCCCAACTTAACACCTTGATTAGAGACGGTTGAATATCCATCAAGATATTTCTAAAAGAACTTCCATTTTTAAATGAATAGTACTGATAGCCTACAATATTCCTTAGTAATGCTTTAGGATACGCCAATAACCTCCCTCCATAGCTATTGAGAAAAGACAAATGCCCTTCCTTTAAACCATAAACATTCTTTCCCGTCCATCTGGTATTAGAGACGGAGGCAGCGTCATCTTCGTCTTTGTGATAAACCCTCACCACTTTATTAATAAACCTTGTTTTAATTCCTTTAGCATCATACTCGTTAAAAATTACCGATTGCGGAATGTAGCCTTTCCCTTTGTAGGAGCTATAATCCTTCCCAAGAATTTGGCGGTGGTAAGTTGGTGTAATAAAAATTCCAAATTTATCTCCTCTAACCTTGTACTTATAACGCATATCGAAAATACTTCCGTCAAACCCACCGTGAGGATATTCATCGCCCACTATTTTTCCACTTTCATCTACGGAAAGTCCCATCACACCAATGTACTCTTCAGGATTGTTAATGGCTTCCACCTCATTAAGGAGAACTTCCAAAGCATCATCAGGGTAAGAATCATCAGAATCTACCACCATATGGTAAGGTGTAGTAACCTTCTTTATACCATCTAACACCGTTAAAAACTTATGCTGGTTAGGCTGATAGCAATACTCTATCTCAAACGGACTTTCTTCCTTAAATCCTTCCACCACTTCTTTAGTGTTATCGGTAGAACCATCGTCCATAATCAACCACTTAAAGCCTAAAAAACTCTGCTTTTTTAAAGAATTAAACACCCGTGGCAAAGTGTGAGCGCGGTTATAGGTTGGCGTAACTATCGTAATTTTTATATCGTTGTTCATTTTTAAATGCATTTACTTGGTAGCTACCAATCTCTCAAACACTTCCGTAACTTGAGCATATATCTTTTTCTCATCAAACTTTTCATCAGCCCCTAATGTTCCTTTCTTAATTTTCTCCACCAACTCTGTATTAGTAAGGAATGCTTTCATTGCTTCAAAAAGTTCATTTTCATTGTAATTAACTAAAATGCCGTCTTTCCCATCATCTATCATCTCGGGTATGCCTCCTACATTAGTAGAAATTATTGGTTTCCCTAAAGCCATAACTTCACCTATCGTTAGCGGATAACTCTCCGATTGAGACGGTAGCACAAAATAATCCGACGCTTTAACATAAGGCCAAGGATTTTTTTGAGTATCCAAAAGTAAAAAAGTTTTTTCTACGGATAGTTCTTTAGCTTGATTTTTCAGATTTTCCATTTCATTTCCTCCACCTATAACGGCAATAGAGTGTAGCAACCCTTCGTCTATCAATCGTTTATGAACTTTTATTAAAGTATGATAACCTTTTCTACTATGCAACCTTCCAATTGAGGTAAAGCACGGACGGACATCAAAATTTACTTTAAAAGCCTCTGCTTTTTCTCTCGCTTCATTGATTTTAATGACATTGTAAATAACCGAACTCTTTGGGTAAGTTACACCATACAAATCTTCTATCACCTGTCTGGTTTGTGCAGCCCCAAAAATCATCCAGTCAAACCTCTTCATCAAATCAATGCGTTTTTTTACCCTTGCCTCATCTTTATCGTAGCTAACATCAGTGTGGAACCACCCTACCTTTTTAGATTTTTTATTAGGGGAATTAAGCACCATCTCAAATTCCGCATAGCCCGGCGATACTTCTATATCGTACTCTTCCTTTACTTTAAAAGCATAAAGCAAACTCGGAAATTTATCGTAGAATTCTAACTTCAATCGCCTTAGTCCCAGTTGTATTTTTTGAACAAAAGCATTTTGAGACATCTGCTCTCTCCCTTTTTCCACAACGATAAGCCTAATATCTTTAGGTATTTCGGAGACCAATTCGCCTTGATACAAATTAAGCATTAAAGCCAAATCAAACTTATCCTTAGGAAGGTTTCTCAACAAATCCAAAACCACTCGTGGCACCCCTCCCATCTCTAAAGATCTAAGCCTAAATAATACTTTTATTTTTTGTGATTTATTATTAATCATCTAATTATTATTTTTACTGTAGTACTTTCTAATCCATAAGTTCACAGGTTCTTCAATATACTTGAACAGTACAATTGATATAATATTTAAGACAACAAAAATAAATAACTTATTGCTCCAAATATTATTATTGATAAATATTGGGATAAAACCTTTATGAATTAAATAGAATATATATGAGCTTTTTCCCAGTAACACCATAAAAGGAGCAGATAAAATTTTACTAATAAAGGTTCTTTCATGGATAAGCCCCCATAACAGAGGCGCTATTCCTAATAAAGATAAAGCTCCCATAGAGACAAACACAGCGGGATCATACTTTAAGTCGAAAATCGCACGGAAATACTGCATTCCTATAAGATATACGAGTATAAAACCTATCCCTACATAAGTAACCTTATCTTTTAATATATGTATACTTTTACTTTGTTTACTAACCAACAAGGCTAAACCTATTCCTACAAAAAACTCTATAATATAAGTAGCTATATTCTTTTGTAAGAAACCTCCTAGATTGGAAAAGTTAGAAAAAAATTCCTTCATTCCAAAACCAAAAATGAAAATAAAAATTGGCAATAAATAGAGCCAAATTTTCTTTTTCTAATTAAAATAAAATAAAACGGTGCTGTTACATAAAACATTTCTTCTAAAGTAAGCGTCCACCCTTGTGCCACTCCTCCTAAAAAATATTCTTTAAAAAATGCCTTTGTCATTGTAAAGCTCAACAGAGCCTCTATTGTTTTTTCTTGAGTCCAAATACCAGAAGTAAGATAGCCACTTATAAAAACCCCTACTGTAATCAAAAAATACATGGGATATATCCTTGCAAATCTATTTACCATATACTTCTTGAAATCTATAGGGTTTTCATTAAAATATCTATAAGTTATTAGAAACCCACTCAATACAAAGAACATATCCACTCCTATATGAAATTCCCATACAATATTAGCTATCCATTTTGGGTAAGAATGTGATTCATTTTTAAATGGGAAAAAATGGTATATAAAAATCATCCAAGCAGCTATTGCTCGATATCCTGTAAGGGCAGGAAAAAAAAGTTTATTATTATTCATTAGAAATTATCCACTCTATAATTTTCGGCAAAGATAAACAAAGTAATTATGTTTTTTTAACAAGTTAAGTTCATACTTTGTTTATTTATAAAATAATAAATAAATTTACGCTCTAATGAATCCTAAAAAGTAATTTTACCAAAATGAAAGTACTCATTAAAAACGCTCAAGTCGTCAATGAAAACCAAATTTTTCAATCAGATATTCTTATCGAGAATAGTTTTATCACTAAGATAGCCCCCTCAATATCAGAAACCGAAGCCTACCAAATCATAGATGCTAAAGGCCTATACCTTCTACCTGGGGTAATAGACGACCAAGTCCACTTTAGAGAGCCTGGGCTTACCCATAAAGGAACTATTGAAACAGAAAGCCGTGCTGCCGTTGCTGGAGGTGTTACGAGTTTTATAGAACAGCCCAACACCGTTCCTAATGCGGTTACACAAGAACTTTTAGAAAATAAATATCAGATAGCTTCGCAAACTTCCCACGCCAACTACTCTTTCTCTATGGGTGGAACTAATGACAATTTAGACGAAGTCCTAAAAACCAACCCTAAAAATGTAGCTGCCATAAAACTTTTCTTAGGTTCTTCCACAGGAAATATGTTGGTGGATAATCCAGAAATTTTAGAGGAGATTTTCTCTAAAGTTAAGATGCCTATTTGTGTACATTGTGAAGACGAAACTACCATTCGTAAAAATACAGAAGACTACAAAACCAAATTTGGCGATGATATTCCTGTAAAATACCATCACCTCATCAGGAGCGAAGAGGCTTGTTTTATTTCATCAGCTAAAGCTGTAGAACTCGCTCAAAAAACAGGAGCAAGACTACATATTTACCATTTATCAACCGCTAAAGAGACCATATTATTAGATAATATGGCTCCTCTAAAAGACAAAAAAATAACTTCAGAAGTTTGTGTGCATCACCTTCATTTTACTAACGAAGATTATGAAACTAAAGGTAGTCTTATCAAATGGAATCCTGCCGTTAAAACTCAACAAGATAAAGACGGCTTATGGGAAGCGCTGCTTGATGGTAGAATAGATGTGATAGCAACAGACCACGCCCCACATACCTTAGACGAAAAACAAAAACCTTACACACAATGCCCTTCGGGAGCACCTCTTGTACAGCACTCTTTGCAAACGATGTTAGAGTACCATAAAAAAGGAAAGGTAAGTCTAGAAACCATTGTGGAGAAGATGTGCCACAATCCAGCCATCATTTTCCAAATAGAAAAGAGAGGCTTTATAAGAGAGGGCTATAAGGCAGATTTAGTCTTGGTAGATTTAAACGCTGAACAAACAGTTTCAAAAGAAAATATACTTTATCATTGTGGATGGAGTCCGTTAGAAGGCGAAACCTTTCATTCCCAAATCACTCACACCTTTGTTAATGGGCATTTGGCTTATCATAATGGAGAAGTTTCCTCTAATAAATACGGAGAAAGACTTTTATTTGATAGAAACTAAACTTTAATAAAAAAACAATAAAACTAAATTATTCATTATGAGATTGAAAAAATCATTTATCCTTTTGATGCTTTTCCTATCGTTAGGGGTATTTGCCCAAAATTACAAATGGAAAAGTGCTTCGTCTGCTGGATACGACTACAAGTATGTTACCAGCGACCCAATGAAAGCCCGTTTCTACACTCTAAAAAACGGACTGACTGTAATTCTTAGCCCTACGCCTAAAGACCCTAGAATCCAATGCTACATTGCGATAAAAGCGGGAAGTAAAACAGACCCAGCTACCAACACAGGTCTAGCTCATTACCTAGAACATATGATGTTTAAAGGAACTGATAAATACGGCTCGTTAGACTGGGCAAAAGAAAAAGTAGAGCTTGACAAAATAGATGCTTTGTACGAACAGTACAACAAAACAACTGATGAGGTTAAAAGAAAAGCCATCTACCGAAAAATAGACTCTATTTCTGGAGTAGCTGCCAAGTTTGCCATTGCCAACGAGTACGACAAAATGATGTCTGCTATGGGAGCTCAAAACACAAATGCCTTTACAAGTTTTGAACAGACGGTTTACACAGATGATGTACCTAGCAGTTCATTGGACAAATATTTAAAGGTACAAGCGGAAAGATTTAGAAATCCTATTTTAAGGATATTCCATACCGAGTTGGAAGCAGTTTACGAGGAGAAAAACCGAAGCCTAGACAGTGATGGCGATAAAGTTTTTGAAACTCTTTTCGCTAACTTGTTTAAAAACCACAACTACGGTAAGCAAACCACTATCGGTACTGTGGAACACCTTAAAAACCCTTCTTTAGTAGAGATTAGAAAATATTTTAACACTTACTATGTGCCTAACAATATGGGCATCATTATGTCGGGAGATTTTAACCCAGACGAAGTGATTAAGAAAATAGACCAAAGTTTTGGTTATATGAAATATAGCCCTGTACCTAAGTACACTTTCTCTCCAGAAACACCTACCAATCAGCCTATTATTAAAGAGATTGTAGGTCCTGATGCAGAAGGTCTTACTATGGGCTTCCGTCTTCCAGGTAATAAAGACAAAGATGTTCTGTTAGCTGATTTGGTAGGACAGATTTTAACCAATGGTAAAGCAGGACTACTAGACCTCAACCTTGTGAAAAAACAAAAACTTCTTTCCGCAGGAGCGTTCTCTTTTTTGCTTATAGACCACGGTGTACTTTACATTAGTGCTAAACCTACCTCTGGACAATCTTTAGAAGAAGTAAAAGATTTGGTACTTAACGAAATTGACAACCTGAAAAAAGGAAACTTTGATGAGCAGCTCATCACTTCTATCGTAAATAATATGAAGAAGATGAAAATCAAAGATTCTGAAAACTATGGCGACCGTGCTAGTGTTCTAATGGACGCCTTCACTTCCGAATTAGACTGGAAAGACCAAGTGGCTTATGTTAACAACCTTTCTAAAATCACAAAACAGCAAGTGGTAGATTTCGCTAACAAATATTTAGGGAACAACTATGTTGCAGTACTCAAAAGAAAAGGTGAAAAATCTGAAAGCATCAAGATAGAAAAACCTGAAATCACTCCAGTAGAAACCAATGCTGACAAACAAAGTGATTTTGTGAAGATGGTTGCTTCTATGCCGAGCAATAGTTCTAAACCTGTATTTTTAGACTATAACAAAGACCTTAAAAAGTCTAAACTTGCACAAGCAGAAGTGCTTTATGTGCCTAACCAAGACAATAGTCTTTTCAGATTGATGTATCGTTATAAGATAGGAAGTCTTAACGATTTAAAGCAATCTATCGCTTCACAATACATTCAGTTTTTAGGAACAGATAAGAAATCTTCCGAAGCTATTTCTAAAGAGTTTTACAGAATCGCTAGTAGCTTTAAAGTATCTACAGGAGAGGAATATACTACCGTTACAATAGAAGGTTTACAAGAAAACTTCGACCAAGCCGTGAGCCTATACGAAGATTTAGTTCTTAACGCTAAACCTGATGAAATTGCCCTTACCAACCTAAAAGCTAGGCTTATGAAAGGTAGAAAAGATGCTAAACTTAACAAAAATGCTATCTTACAAGGGCTTACTAGCTATGCGACTTATGGAGCGGACAACAAATTCAACTATGTGCTTTCAGACGATGAACTTAACAAAATCACCGCTGATGAACTTGTGGCGAGAATTAAACAACTCAACAACTACGAGCAGACCATTATTTACTACGGTCCTGAAAAACTAAATGTACTTGTAAACAAATTGAGTAAACTCCACAAGATGCCAAGCACTTTGGCAAAACCAACCCCTACGAAGGTATTTACACAAGTAAAACAGGATAGAAATCAAGTTTTATTTGCTGACTATGATATGGTTCAAGCTGAAACTAGATGGATTAGAAATACAGACCTCTACGACCCTAACAAAACCGCATTAGTAAAGGTATTCAATAATTACTTTGGTGGTGGTATGGGTGCCATTGTGTTCCAAACCATTAGAGAGAGTAAAGCTTTAGCTTACAGCACCTTTGCTTACTATGTTCAGCCAAGCAAAAAAGAAGAGAAGTACACTTTATTAGGATATGTAGGTAGCCAATCGGACAAGTTCAACGAGGCAACTACTTCTATGAATGAGCTACTTAACAAACTCCCAGAACTTCCAGAAAACCTCAACCTAGCTAAAGGACAAACCAAAAAAGATATAGAAACCGAACGCATTACACAAGACGGTATCATCTTTAATTATTTGGAAGCTCAAAGACTAGGATTAAAAGAGGATATTAGAAAAACTATCTACCAAACTGTTGATAAAATTAGCTTTGCAGATTTAAAAAATTTCCACCAAAATTATCTTGCTAACCAACCTTACACTTATGCTGTCGTAGCGTCTAAAGATAAGGTTAAAGAGGATGATATGAAGAAATTAGGCGAACTTAAAAAGCTAAGTTTGGAAGAAATCTTCGGATACTAAACCAATCCTCCGTTTAAGGCAAAAGAAGTCGAAACATAATTGTTTCGGCTTTTTTTGTCCTTTACTCTAAAAGATTTTATTTAACTTTAGACCTAAATTAATTCAAAATGAACTATACAGATTCTATGCTCAGAGAGAATGCTCTTAAAGATAAAGTAGCCATTGTAACAGGTGGCGGTAGCGGATTAGGAAAAGCCATGTCAAAATATTTCTTAGAATTAGGGGCTAAAGTAGTCATTACTTCTAGAGATTTAGACAAACTAAAAAACACAGCTACAGAACTAGAAAATGCCACTGGCGGTACAGTGTTACCACTCGCTTGTGATGTCAGAAATTACGATGAAGTGGAAGCAATGAAAGCAGAAGCCCTAAAAACTTTCGGAAAGATAGATATTTTAGTAAATAATGCTGCGGGGAACTTTATCTCGCCTACCGAAAGGCTATCTGCCAATGCCTTTGATGTTATTATTGATATTGTATTAAAAGGGACTAAAAACTGCACCCTATCTATCGGCAAGCATTGGATTGAAGAAAAACAAAAAGGAACTGTACTTAATATTGTTACCACTTATTCTTGGACAGGCTCTGGCTATGTGGTGCCTTCAGCTTGTGCAAAGGCAGGTGTATTGGCAATGACAAGAAGCCTTGCTGTAGAATGGGCAAAGTACGGTATTAGATTTAATGCGATAGCTCCAGGACCTTTCCCTACCAAAGGAGCATGGGAACGCTTACTCCCAGGAGACCTTGCTGAGAAGTTTGATATGAGAAAAAATGTTCCTCTAAGAAGAGTGGGCGAACACCAAGAGTTAGCAAACCTTGCGGCTTATTTGGTTTCTGATTTTTCAGCTTACATCAATGGAGAAGTAATTACCATAGACGGTGGCGAGTGGCTACAGGGTGCTGGGGAATTTAATATGTTAGAACAAATCCCTGCCGAAATGTGGGACGCCCTAGAAATAATGATAAAGGCGAAAAAGGGTAAATAATACTCAAATCTTAATTTATAATAATGTAGGGCAAATTTTATGTTTGCCCTTTTTTCGTTACTTTTGTGGTCTATGAATCAAAAATGGATTTACAAACCAGAACCTAGCGAGGAAGTAGTAGATGCCCTTATTTCATCTATAGGCTATGGCACACTAGAGTCTAAAATACTCGTCCTCCGCGAGATAGATAATTATCAGAAAGCAAGAGAATTCTTTAAACCCAACCTTGAAGATATACACAACCCATTCTTAATGGCAGATATGCAAAACGCCGTAGAACGCATTGCTACCGCTATAGAGAACGGAGAAAAAATATTAGTCTATGGAGATTATGATGTAGATGGCACCACTGCCGTAGCACTAATGTACCTATACCTTAGTAAAATTGTAGAGAAGAAATATCTAGATTTTTACATTCCTGACCGAAATACAGAAGGCTATGGTATTTCCAAAGAAGGGATAGATTTCGCTAAAGAAAACGGCTTTTCGCTAATTATTGCTTTAGATTGTGGCATAAAAGCTATTGATAAGATAGATTACGCTAAAGAGTTAGGGATAGACTTTATTATATGCGACCACCACTTACCAGGGGAAAACATTCCTAAAGCAGTAGCCGTACTAGACCCCAAAAGAACCGATTGCCGTTATCCTTTCAAGGAACTTTCAGGCTGCGGTGTAGGGTTTAAACTATGCCAAGGACTCAATAATATTTATAGAATACCCGATGAGGAGCTGTACGAACTTACAGATTTGTTAGCCATTTCTATCGCGGCGGATATCGTCTCTATGACGGGCGAAAACCGTGTACTCGCAAAGTTAGGACTTAAAACCTTGAGAAAAACTAGAAATCTAGGTATAAGGCTTTTAATCCCAAAAGAAAAACTAGCGACTTTTGATATTTCTAATATCGTGTTTGAAATCGCACCAAAAATAAATGCCGCAGGAAGAATTTCACACGGTAAAGCTGCTGTGGAACTCATGGTTTCAGATAACTTAAAGCACGCCACACAGATTGTAGAAAACATACTAAACCTCAACGACCACAGGAGAGAAATGGATATGAGTTCTACCACCGCTGCACTCCAGCAGGTAATAGACACCCAACAAATTCAAAACGCCACCACCGTAGTTTATGGCTCCGATTGGAACAAAGGCGTTATAGGAATTGTAGCCTCGAGGCTTACCGAAACTTATTATAAACCTACCGTTGTATTTACCGATGGTAATAATGGAGAGATTGTAGCTTCGGCAAGGTCGGTATCAGATTTTGATGTTCATGCCGCTTTGGAAGAGTGTTCGGATTTATTTCTAAAATTCGGAGGACACCCTGCTGCTGCTGGGCTTTCTATGGAAAAAGAAAAATTTGAACTCTTTAAAGAAAAGTTTGAAAAAACAGTTGCAAAGAATATCAAAGAACATCAAAAAGAACCTAGTATCACTATTGATACCGTAGTAGATATAGACGACTTAAATAAGGATTTCTATAATTTTCATAGAAAACTAGCTCCGTTTGGCCCTCATAATATGAAACCTATTTTAGTCCTTAAAAATCTTAATATCAGCGGGCATGTAAAGCAAATGGGTAAGGATAACAGCCACATTAAGTTTTACATTCAAAACCCAAACAACAAGCGGAATATAGAATGCGTAGGATTTAAACTAGGTCATTTCGCAGACGAGTTCCGCAATAAAACCTTTGATTTAGCCTTTACCGTAGAAGAAAACCACTGGAAAGGTAATGTAACTTATTACCTCAACATCAAAGGCGTTAAATTCTCTTAATATCAACCCATGAAGAAAGTAAGCCTATTTTTCGGTTCATTTAACCCCATACATATTGGGCATCTTATCTTGGCTAACTACATTTTGGAACACTCCGATATGGACGAGCTTTGGTTCGTGGTAAGCCCTCAAAATCCGTTTAAGGAAAAAAAATCTTTACTAGCAGACCACAACCGCTTGGAAATGGTAGAGCTTGCCATTAAAAATTATCCTAAAATGAGAGCTTCTAATATAGAGTTTTCGCTCCCACAGCCTAGCTATACCATAGATACCTTAACCTATCTTCATGAGAAATATCCTGACCATAATTTCAGTCTTATCATGGGTGAGGACAATCTAGCGTCTCTACACAAATGGAAAAATGCCGATAGGTTGGTAGAACAATACCAAATTATAGTTTACCCTAGAATTTTTGAACATACTGAGGAAGAATATCCCTACAAAGATCATCCTAACATTCACCAAATCAATGCTCCTATTATAGAGCTTTCTTCTACGGAAATTAGAAATATGATTAAGAATGGTAAAAACACTCGCCCTATGCTTCCCATTGAAGTATTTGAATATTTAGACGGAAGCCATTTTTATAAATAAACTTCACAGCTTACACAGAATTATGAATATAATTGATAAATTTTTCAGCAAGTATCCTGAGGATAAACTCATAAAATGGTTTAAACAAAGCTGCGTTGCAGAAGCCATTTCTTGCTTCTTACTCTACGGCATCGCTATGATTTGGAAACGCTACGATACCGAAGGTCTTCTTCCTACGATATTCATCATTATTGCAGGTAATATACACGGTTTATTTTTCACTTTATACCTGTTGCTATGTCTTCCTGCGAGGAGAATTTTTAAATGGGACGATGAAGATTTCGTATTTGCTCTATTGGCGGCATTCTTTCCGTTCGCAACAATATGGGTAGAAAGAAAACTCGCAAAAATGGATAGAGAGTAAGAATCCGTATTTATAGTTGTTTTTTTACTTACTGTCTATTTTCTAAAAATAAAAAACCGCTCTCAGAATACGTTATTTTTTTTAATTCAGAAGTGTTTTTTATATAAGTTTAACTTTAAAAATAAAAAAGTCTCCCTTTAACCAGAGAGACTTTAAAGTAGCCCGTAGGGGAATCGAACCCCTCTTGCAAGAATGAAAATCTTGAGTCCTAACCGATAGACGAACGGGCCGCTATAATTTTATTAAGCTAGCTTATTAACATGCTTAGTTAACTTACTCTTTAAATTAGCTGCTTTATTCTTGTGAATAATATTTCTTTTAGCAAGCTTATCTATCAAAGAAATCACCTTAGGCAATTGCTCTGATGCAACATTTTTATCTTCCTCATTTCTTAATACTTTCACAGCAGTTCTAGTAGTCTTGTGATAGTATCTGTTACGAAGTCTTCTAACTTCATTCTGTCTTATTCTCTTAAGTGCTGATTTATGATTTGCCATAACTTTCTAAAAACTTGGTTGCAAAAATATGCTTTTTTTTTAATTACCAAAATTATTTTAAAAAAAATTAAATTTAGTAGCCTATAGGGGAATCGAACCCCTGTTGCAAGAATGAAAATCTTGAGTCCTAACCACTAGACGAATAGGCCATTTCAGTTTTGGACTGCAAAAATACAGCTTTTTTTGAAATTACAAAATTTTTATCAACTATTTTATAACTTTTTCTACAACAACATTTTTAACACCTTTATTTTCAATAGATTTCATTTCAGAAATAGCTTCCTCCAAAGTAGAGAATTTACCATAGGTATAGTAAAATTTACCACCATTTCGGTTTCTTTCAACATTATTCAATGTTTTAAGTATATAAGAATCATTCCCTAATTTTTTGTCTGTAACAGCCACTTCTAAAGTATAATATCCCTGTGCTAATTTCTGATTAGGCACAAAACCTATAGCCACAGCATTTCTAAAACCGGCATCTTTTGCTGTTTTCACATTAGCATCTTTTATAGAAGCATAATTTGTAGTCCCATAATAATATTTATAGAAATTACCTTCTTTCATTGTAAAAACATAATTAAGCCCTTTCAAAGCAGGATCTCCCTCATTAAACTTATCAGCAGAACTCATCAGCAGAACTCTAAAATCATTTTTTAGTGGTTGCTCTTTAGGTTTCTCTGGTACATCATTAAAACTAGGTCTTCCACTTGTCTTATCATGAAGCTTTTTATATGCTACTACTGCATTATATATACTTTGAACTATAGCTTTTTGTCCAGAATCTGAAGATAAATAGGCTGCCTCATCATAATTACTAATAAACCCCATCTCTATAAGTACCGAAGGCATAGCATTTAACCTTAATACATGAAGGTTTTTCTGTTTAACTCCTCTAGAAAATCTTTTATCTTTATTCACAAAGTTATCCTCTACAAAACTTCCGAAAATAAGACTTCTTTCCAAATATTTTTGTTGTTGAAGTTTAAGGGCTATCAAAGATTCTGGCGTTTTAGGATCATAAGAAGCGAATGTTTGTTTATCTTCTTCATCTAGAAAAATAACATCATTTTCAGACTTCGCTACCTCTAAATTAGCTGCATTTTGATCTGGCCCTTGCACAAAGGTTTCTGTGCCATAGGCACTACTTTTTGCCGCATTACAATGTATAGAAATAAACAAATCAGCCTTAGAACGGTTAGCTAAATTGGTTCTAGAAGTTAAGTTAGGATATACATCTTCTTTTCTTGTATAAATTATTCTAAGATCTTTGTTTTTTTCTAGCATTTCACCTAACTTCAATACTACTGAAAGAGTAACATCTTTTTCTCTTACTGTCCCCAAATCACTATAACTTCTGTAAGCACCGTGGTCACTCCCACCATGCCCAGCATCAAGAACGATAGTGAATTTTTTCTGAGCCGTTATAGTTACGAATAAAACACTAAAAAAAAGTGCTAAATATTTTTTTATGGGAAATATATATTTAATCGTGTTCATTTTTGATAAATTTTACTAATTTTGAAGCCAAATTTTCAATATAAAGCATTGGCAAAAAACAGCTCCAAAAATACTTTACTTATTTTAATTATCCTAATTTTTAACAATTTTTTAGCACAAAATACCCCTCGTACAAACGCTAAAAATATTGAGGATAAATCTGTAAAAAAGGACAGCCTATCCCCTCGTAAAGAATCCCTCGAGGGTACCGTGAAAATGCAATCCGAAAACCAAAGGAATGATGTTCAAAAGAAAATGACTTACCTTAATAAAAAGGCTAAGGTACAATATTTGGACATGACTATAGAAGCAGATTACATATCCATAAACTGGGAAAACGGAGATATTTTTGCGAGAGGAGAACAAGATGAAAATGGAAAAATCATAACTCCCGCCACCTCTACTCAAGCTGGTAAAAAATACGAATATAACGAGGTTAAATTCAACTTTAAAAACAAGAGAGCTATTGCCTACAATGCTAGAACCGAAGAACAAGAAGGCGTTATTGTAGCTCAAAAAACAAAAAAGATAAACGACTCCGTTTTCTTTATGCGAAATGGGGTTTACACTACCGATGAGTATTTTTTAAAGAAGAAAGACAGCCTTGCAGACTACCATTTAGCAGCACCTAATATCAAATTGATTAAAGGGAAAAACGCCTCAAGGGTAATTACAGGACCTATACAAATGTACATAGAGCAAGTACCTACCCCTTTGGTAATGCCTTTTGCAATACTTCCCTTTTCTGATAAAAGAACCGCAGGCATCTTAATCCCAAGTTTTGGAGAAAGGCAAGATGTCGGTTTTTTCTTGAACAACTTTGGTTATTACCAACCTATAGGTGAACACTTTGATTTAAAAGTCTTCTTAGATTTTTATACCAAAGGAAGCTGGAACATTCGCCCTGAACTAGGCTATAAGAAAAACTATAAATATAATGGTAGTTTTTCTGCCGATATAGGCACTATTGTTCGTGGAATAAAAGGACTTAGCACCTACTCCAAATCTAATACTTATCGTATTACTTGGCGACATACTCAAGATGCTAAAGCTAACCCGTTTTT
Source organism: Riemerella anatipestifer ATCC 11845 = DSM 15868 (assembly GCF_000252855.1). Classification (NCBI taxonomy): domain Bacteria; kingdom Pseudomonadati; phylum Bacteroidota; class Flavobacteriia; order Flavobacteriales; family Weeksellaceae; genus Riemerella; species Riemerella anatipestifer. The sequence continues at coordinate 1,125,062 of NC_017045.1, forward strand.
TAACTTTTCTGCCTCAGTGGATATGGTTAGTAATCGCTTTTATAACAACACAATCAACAACAACTATGTCTTCAATCAAGATGTTCTTAGAACACAACAGAACTCAGCTATTAGTATCACTAAAAGATTCCTTACCTTACCTATGAGTATTACAGGAAGTGCTTCTTACTCTCAAAATTTTGCTACGGGAGATGTTAACATCAGACTTCCTCAGCTTAATGTAATGGTAAACCAGTTCTATCTATTCAAGCCTAAAACAGGCGTAAGAACTGGTCTTCTAGAAAATATTTATATAAACACAAGTTTATCGCTAGATAACTATGTAAACACTACCCAAAAACAAGCCTTCACAAAAGATATGTGGAGCAATATGCAAACTGGCGTTAGAGTTCCCGTAGCATTAACTACTAATACTTCTGTAATGAAGTATTTCACACTCTCTTTGGGAGCAAATTTCAATAATGTTTTAACTACAAAAACTTTAAATAAAAGCTACGACCCTATTAGCAATACTACAGTAAGTAACTACAAAAGTAATATTGCTGGATACTCTACTTTTTCTACTTCCGCTAGTTTACAAACCGTGGTTTATGGACAAGCCAACTTTAGAAAAGGAGCTATGATACAAGCCATAAGACACATGGTTTCTCCTAGTGTAAGTTTTTCTTACACGCCCGATTTTGGCAAGTCCAATTGGGGTTACTACCGAAATTTTTACGGTGCAGACGGTGCCATAAACTCCTACTCTATATTTGAAGGAAGTGTTTTTGGAGCTCCATCCCGTGGGCTATCTCAGGTTATTGGATTTAACATCAATAACAATATCGAGATGAAAGTTCGCTCTAAGACAGACTCCACTGGAGTTAAAAAGATTAAAATATTTGAAAACATCAATATTTCTGGAGGGTACAACTTTGCGGCTGAAAAATTCAAGTGGTCTGCTTTCAATATCAGTTCTCAAAACTCATTCTTTGATAATAAACTGAACGTAAACTCTAGCCTTTCATTAGACCCTTACAAAATAGTGTTTAATTCAGACTCTAACGTAGGAGAACGGGTGGATAAGTTTGGATATTTCAACCTTCAAAATTTTAATATTCAACTATCTTATCCTTTAAGTAGTACTCTGTTCGAAAGTAAAGATAAAGGCAACCAACCGAAGTATAAAACCAAAGGCAGTATAATGCAAGAGAAATATTCTTTTGATGATGATAACTATGCTCATTTTGAACAGCCTTGGACTCTAAATATCAATGCCAATTACAACTACTCAAAAGCTCAAACAAGATTTGGTACTAGAGTAGCCTCTATAGGGCTAGATGGTAATATTAAACTAACGCCATTTTGGACCATCAGTGGAAGTACCCATTACGATTTGATCAGTAAAGAACTAGCCTATGGAAGACTAGGTTTCTCTAGAGACCAAAGGAGTTTTACTATCAACTTTAATTGGGTACCTTTCGGAAGATTTAAGGTCTATGATTTCTTCATCGGCATCAAAGCTAACATTTTACGAGACGCCGTGAAATACCAAGGACGAAGTTTCCCTCAGCAGAGCGATTTTTAATTTTTTAAACACTTCTTTCAACACCAAGAAAAAAACTTTTATATTTGCCCTCTCAAAATTTAAGCTAAGACCAAACATCATAAATATCATGAAAACAATTATATCAACCAATAACGCTCCTGCTGCCATAGGTCCTTACTCACAGGCTAATATGGTAAATGGTGTTTTGTATATTTCAGGGCAAATCCCCATCAACCCTAGCAATGGCGAATTGGTTACAGGAATAGAGAATGAGGCTCATCAAGTAATGAAAAACTTAGAAGCCATACTAAAAGAGGCAGGAATGTCTTTCTCTAATGTTGTAAAGTCTACCATTTTCTTGAAAAACATGGATAACTTCAACCTCGTTAATGATATCTATGCATCTTATCTAGACAGCGCACAACTTCCAGCTAGAGAAACCGTACAAGTAAGTAGGTTACCTAAAGATGTGAATGTAGAAATTTCTATGATAGCACACCAATTTTAAATGAATTTTATTAGAAATACCATAGGAGTTTTATTAGGACTAACCGCCGCAGGGTTTATCATCACGCTAGGAGTTAGGCTTAATCCTTCGTGGATAAATTATAGCACTTTTTCTCCCTTTGAACAATGGGAAAAGGTATTATATTCTGTAAAAAATGAAAACGGATTTTTTATTGCACTGCTTTTCTCCTCTGGTTTAGCCGCCACCATAGGCGGTGTAACTACAGCTATTGTTGTAAAATATGCCAAAGTGGCTTACGCTATTCTAATAGGCTTTATTCTTTTGTTTCTAGCGATGCTAGACATCATTGTTTTCCCATATCACCCTACTTTTTATAAGATAACTATATTTCTAGTATTCTTTCCATTCTCTTGGTTAGGGGGAAAAATAGTAGAAGTAATTTACAACAAAGGCAAAAAGAAGCGTAGAGCTAACACAAACTAAAAACTAGCCTTAACCTCCCCTAAAACCATAAAAATAATCAAATTTATCTTCGCTTTTTTCCTTAGAATTAGCTAAATTTGTAGAGTTATTTTTAAAAATATAATACAATGAGTTACATTTCTTACATTGAAGCAAGACAAATTTTAGATTCTCGTGGTAATCCTACTGTAGAGGTAGATGTATTCACGGAAAATGGTGCTATGGGTAGAGCGGCTGTTCCTTCTGGAGCCTCTACAGGAGAGCACGAAGCCGTAGAACTTCGTGATGGTGGTTCAGAATATGTTGGGAAAGGTGTTCTAAAGGCAGTAGAAAATGTAAGGGAAGTTATCGCTCCTGAACTTATAGGTCTTCCTGTTTTTGACCAGAACTTGATAGACCAAGTAATGATAGATTTAGATGGAACTGCTAATAAAGGCAAACTAGGTGCTAATGCTATACTAGGGGTATCTCTTGCTGCTGCAAAAGCTGCTGCTACCGAACTTAGAATGCCTCTTTATAAATACATCGGTGGTGTAAACGCAAATACACTACCTGTTCCTATGATGAATGTTATCAATGGAGGTTCTCACTCTGATGCCCCTATTGCATTCCAAGAGTTTATGATTATGCCTGTAAAAGCAGACTCTTTCTCACACGCTCTAAGAAAAGGAACTGAGATATTCCACAGTTTAAAATCTATCCTTAAAGGGAGAGGATTATCTACAGCAGTAGGAGACGAAGGAGGTTTTGCACCTACATTCAACGGTACAGAAGATGCCCTTGACACACTTCTACAAGCAATAGAAAAAGCTGGGTACAAACCAGGTGATGACATTATGCTTGCACTAGACTGTGCTTCTTCAGAGTTTTATGTAGATGGAACTTATGATTACAGAAAATTTGAGGGAGACAAAGGTGCTCACAGAAGTAGAGAAGAACAAGTATCTTACCTTGCTGAATTAACTCAAAAATACCCTATCATCTCTATAGAAGACGGTATGCATGAAGACGACTGGCAAGGTTGGAAAATGCTTACAGATAAAATAGGAGATAGAGTACAACTAGTAGGTGATGATTTATTTGTAACCAATGTAGAAAGACTTTCTAGAGGTATTAAAGAAGAGGTGGCTAATTCGATTTTAGTAAAAGTAAACCAAATCGGTTCTTTATCTGAAACTTTAGCAGCGGTACAAATGGCACAGCATAATAAGTATACTTCTGTAATGTCTCACCGCTCTGGAGAAACTGAAGACGCTACTATTGCTGATTTAGCAGTAGCTTGTAACTGCGGACAAATCAAAACAGGTTCAGCTTCTCGTTCTGATAGAATGGCTAAATATAACCAACTTTTAAGGATAGAAGAAGCTCTTGGAGAAACTGCTATTTTCCCAGGTCTTGATGCCTTTAAAGTAAAAAGGTAATACATAAAACAATCATTATTATAGCACTTATCTTTTGTGATAAGTGCTATTTTTTTTATATCTTTATCGCAAAATTTAAGAAAAAATATAAAATAATTAGATTATGTCTGACAATAAAGTTTTATTAAAGTACGATGGAAAGGAGTATGAATACCCTATCGTAGATAGTGTTTTAGGAGATAGAGGGATTGATATTTCTAAATTAAGAGATGAAACAGGACTTATAACCCTAGATAAAGGCTACAAAAATACAGGTGCTACTATTAGTGAGATTACTTTCCTAGATGGTGACCAAGGGGAGCTATTCTATAGAGGCTATCCTATAGAACAAATCGCAGAGAAGTCTAACTTTACAGAAGTAATGTACCTATTGCTTCACGGAGAACTTCCTACCGAAGAACAATTCAAAACTTTTGAAGATAGTATCAAAAACTATAACTGGGTAGCAGAAGAAATGAAAAAGTTGATGGATGCATTCCCTCGCTCTGCACACCCTATGGGAGTTTTATCTTCTCTTACTTCCGCTCTTACAGCGTTTAATCCTAGAGCAGTAGATGTTAAATCTAAAGAAGATTTAGACCATGCGGCGGTGATGCTTATCGCTAAGTTTTCTCACCTGGCCGCTTGGACTTACAGAAAAAAACAAGGGTTACCTCTTAATCACGGAGATAATAAATTAAACTATGTAGAAAACTTCTACAAAATGTGTTTCCGTATGCCAAACCAAGAGTTTGAGATAGATCCCGTTATTGTAGATGCACTAGACAAACTTCTTATTCTTCACGCAGACCACGAACAGAATTGTTCTACTTCTACAGTAAGAATGGTAGGTTCTGCACACACAGGTTTATTTGCTTCTATTTCTGCTGGAGTTTCTGCTCTTTGGGGACCACTTCACGGTGGTGCTAACCAAGCTGTGATAGAAATGCTAGAGATGATAGAAAAAGATGGTGGGGACGTAGAGAAATATGTAAGGAAAGCGAAGGATAAAGAAGATAGCTTCCGTCTAATGGGCTTCGGACACAGAGTTTACAAAAACTTCGACCCTAGAGCTAAGATTATCAAGAAAGCAGCTGATGATATTCTTAGTAAATTAGGTATACATGATAAAGCTCTAGATATCGCAATGCAACTTGAGAAAGTAGCTCTAGAAGACGATTACTTTGTAGAAAGAAAACTTTATCCAAATGTAGACTTCTACTCTGGTATCATATACAGAGCTTTAGGAATTCCTACTGAAATGTTTACTGTAATGTTTGCTTTAGGAAGACTACCAGGATGGATCTCTCAGTGGAAAGAAATGAGACTGATGGGAGACCCTATTGGAAGACCTAGACAAGTTTACCAAGGTGCTGGAAAAAGAGATTATATTCCAATGAACCAAAGATAATAAGCAATATTCTCATGCTGTTTTAAAAATCTTTCCTTTTTTATAAAAAAGGAAAGATTTTTTATAAAACAACTCATCATAAATATTTGAGGTTACACAAAGTTTTTTCAATTCAACTTTTTTACTTAAATTAGTTGCTTTAAAGGGATTTTCTTGTTTTAAAGCTAAAAGATGTATGAATAAAATATTAACTCTAATACTGGTGTTGCTTTGTTCATTAGCAAATTCTCAAAATAGTTTTAAAATTTCGGGAAAACTCAAAGGATTTAAGGAAAATGCTCTTGTAAAAATTGATAGAGAAAATATCGCTTTGGATAGTTGCTATCTCAAAGACGGAAACTTCAAACTTAAGGGTAGCCTTAAACAATCACCATCTTTAGTTTTTTTAACTATTAAAAATGGGGAAGAATGGGTTTACAGCTCGTTTTTCATCGGAAATGAAAACATTACCATCAATGCTGAAATTAAAAATTTTCCGTATAATGTAAGGGCTGAAGGCTCAAAATACGATGATTTGAGATACGAATTCATCACTCTTGGAAAAAAATTGAATTTCCAAAGAAATGAATATTTAAAAGAAATCATCAAACTTAGAGAACAAAATAAATGGAATGATAGTTTACAAAGTGCATATTGGGGAGACACCGAACCTTTAGGGAAAATCACAAAAATTGACCAAGAATTGGATAAAATTCAAAGAGAGTTTATTACAAAAAACTTAAATTCTTATTATGCTCTTCATCTTTTAGAAGAATCAAAAACTCAATATTCTAAAGTTGAACTTTCAAATCTTGTAAAAAAAATAAAGCCTTCTTTCAGAAACACAATTTATGTAAAATCAATTAGCACTTATATTAAAAATCCTGATTTAAAAATTGGCGATAAGTTTTACGACTTTTCAGCCATAAATTCAAAAAATAAAAAAGTGAAATTTTCAGATTTTTTTGATGGAAAATATATTTTACTAGATTTTTCCACCTTATTTTGTGGATTTTGCCAACAAGCAATTCCCGAACTTGAGAAAATCAAAAAATCTCAATATGAAAAATTAGAAATTGTAACATTTTATGTAGACGAAAGTCAAAAAGGATTTAATGGACTACTTGACAAACACGGTAAAGACTGGAAGATGATTTGGGATAAAAAGGGAAGACTTAGTGACACTTATGCAAAATATAAAGTTTTTGGAACGCCAACATTCTATCTTTTTAATCCTAAAGGGATATTAATTAAAAAATTTGATGGGTTTTATGAAGATTTATCAGAGCAAATTTATAAAACAATAAGCAATGATAACTTATAATATTGCATAAAAAAATACTTAAAATTAAAAAAAATAATTCTATATGAAATTAAATATAAAAAACGAAACGGGTAAATTGAAATCAGTTGTTTTAGGTCAACCACATTCTAATGGCCCTATTCCAACGTTAGAAGAAAGTTATGACGCCAAATCTTACCACTCCATAGAAAATAATATTTATCCTAAAGAAGAAGATATTATTAACGAAATGAACGCCTTCGAATCGGTTTTAAAAAAATATGATGTGGAGGTTTTCCGTCCAGAGATTATTCAAGATTACAATCAAGTTTTTGCCAGAGATGTTGCCTTTGTAATAGAAGACAGAATGATTATTTCTAATGTAATTCCTGATAGAGCAGACGAACAGGAAGCCTATCGTAAAATATTTGAAAAGGTGGAATGGCGTAAAATCATCAATCTTCCAGACACAGCTCACATAGAAGGTGGCGATGTAATTGTGTGGAATGATTTTATTTTCATAGGAACTTGTTTCAGCGAAGATTATAGAAACTTTAAAACCGCCAGAACTAACGAGTATGCTATAGAAACCCTCAAAGAATACTTTCCTAAAAAAAGAATTTTAGACTTTGATTTAAAGAAAAACGACAGAGTTCCATATCAAGGCATACTTCATTTGGACTGTACCTTTAATCCTGTAGGAAAAGACAAATGCATTATTTACAAAGATGGCTTTGTAGATGAGAGCGATTATCATTTAATCTTGGATATTTTTGGAAAAGAAAATTGCTTTGAGGTAACTTCTGAAGAAATGTTTGCGATGCTCCCTAATATTTTCTCTATATCTCCAGAAGTAGTGGTTTCTGATAAAGCTTTTACTAGGATGAATAACCATCTTCGCGACGAGTGGGGACTTACAGTAGAAGAAATTCCTTACAGAGAAATTTCTAAAATGGGAGGGCTATTAAGATGCTCTACCATGCCTCTAGTAAGAGAGTAATTATTAAATATAGACTTCACAAAATAAAAAATTATAATAAATCAAAAAACGCTTCCAAACATTGGAAGCGTTTTTTATCTTAGGTGAATAAATTCTTATTCTTCTACCTTCTCATCACTTGCAGCAGAAGCTTCTTCTTGAGCAACTACCTCTTCTTTTTTGGTAGCAGGAGCAGATTTTCTACGACTTCTTCTAGTCGTTTTCTTTTCTGCTTCATTAGGATTATAAAGCTCATTGAAATCTACAAGCTCAATCATTGCCATATCAGCAGAATCCCCCTGTCTAAATCCAGTTTTAATGATTCTACAATAACCACCGTTTCTCTCTGCAATTTTAGGAGCAATAGTTCTAAAAAGCTCACTAACAGCATATTTATTTTGTAAATAAGAGAAAACTACTCTTCTGTTATGTGTAGTATCTTCTTTAGATTTAGTAAGGATAGGCTCTACATATACTCTCAAAGCCTTAGCTTTAGCTACTGTAGTATTTATTCTTTTATGTTCAATTAGGGAACAAGCCATATTAGAAAGCATAGCTTTTCTATGAGAAGCAGTTCTACCTAAATGATTGAATTTTTTTCCGTGTCTCATTTTAAGGATTATTTATCAGCGTCTAACTTATATTTACTTACATCAAAACCGAAGTTAAGTCCCTTAGAATGAACAAGCTCTTCAAGTTCGGTTAATGATTTCTTTCCGAAGTTTCTAAATTTCATCAAATCAGATTTACTATAAGAAACTAGTTCACCTAGAGTCTCTACTTCAGCTGCTTTCAAGCAGTTAAGAGCTCTAACAGAAAGATCCATCTCTGCTAGTTTAGACTTAAGTAATTGTCTAGTGTGTAATGTTTCTTCATCATACTGAATAGATGCCTTTACCGCTTCTGTTTCCAATGTAATTCTCTCATCAGAGAACAACATGAAGTGGTATATAAGGATTTTAGAAGCTTCTATTAAAGCATTCTGAGGAGAGATAGAACCATCAGTTTCTATATCTAGAATTAATTTTTCATAATCCGTTTTCTGCTCTACACGATAGTTTTCTACGCTGTACTTAACCTTCTTTATTGGAGTATAAATAGAGTCAATAGCAATAGTACCGATAGGAGCATTATTTGATTTATTTTGTTCTGAAGGAACATAACCTCTACCTTTATTGATGCTAAAATTCATTTCTAAATTTACATCTTTTGTAAGATTACAAATCACCAATTCAGGATTTAAAACTTCAAAACCAGAAATAAATTTACCTAAATCTCCTGCTGTAAGCTGCTCTAAGTTAGCTATTTTAGCTGTAACTTGCTCAGAAGGAGCATTCTCAGACTTAGCCTTTAAGCGAAGTTGTTTTAAGTTTAAAATAATTTCTGTTACATCTTCTATAACTCCTGGAATGGTGGAAAATTCGTGCTCTACGCCTTCTATTTTGATAGATGTAATAGCATAACCTTCTAAAGAAGAGAGTAATACTCTTCTTAAAGCATGACCGACAGTTAATCCATAACCTGGCTCCAAAGGTCTAAATTCAAACTGACCTTGAAACTCTGTGGAGTTAAGTAGGATTACTTTATCGGGTTTTATAAAATTTAAAATTGCCATAGTTTTGGGTTGAGCAAAAATTTGATGATTATTTAGAGTATAGTTCGACGATTAGCTGTTCCTTGATGTCTTCAGGAATTTGGATTCTCTCAGGTACTCCTACGAAAGTTCCTTCCTTAGTTTCATCATTGAACTGTAACCAGTCATAATTAGCTTTTGCAGAAAGTGCAGTCTCTATTACCTCAAGAGATTTAGATTTTTGTCTTACAGCTACTTTATCACCTGGTTTTAAAGAGTAAGAAGGTATGTTTACTACCTCTCCATTCACAGTGATATGTCTATGAGATACTAACTGTCTTGCAGCAGCTCTAGTTTTAGCAAATCCTAATCTATAAACTACGTTATCTAATCTAGATTCACAAAGTTGAAGAAGAACTTCACCAGTTACTCCTTTACTAGCGTGTGCTTTTTTAAACAAGTTAGAGAACTGTCTTTCTAAAATACCATAAGTATATTTAGCTTTTTGTTTTTCAGCTAACTGTACTGCGTATTCAGATTTTTTAGCACCTCTTCTTTTGTTAGGCCCATGCTGTCCTGGCGGCTGGTTTCTTCTCTTCTCGAAGTTTTTATCATCTCCATAGATTGCTGCACCAAACTTTCTAGCAATCTTTGTTTTAGGTCCAATATATCTTGCCATTATTTTTTAAAATTTCGGGTTATACTCTTCTTCTTTTCGGTGGTCTACATCCGTTGTGTGGCATAGGAGTCACATCAACGATTTCACTTACCTCTATTCCAGAGTTGTGAATAGTTCTTATAGCAGACTCTCTACCTGCACCTGGTCCTTTTACAAAAACCTTAACTCTTCTAAGACCAGCTTCGTGAGCTACCTGAGCACAGTTTTCTGCAGCCATTTGTGCAGCGAAAGGAGTATTTTTCTTAGAACCTCTAAAACCCATTTTACCAGCAGAAGACCAAGAGATTACTTCGCCGTTTTTGTTAGTTAAAGAAATAATGATATTATTGAACGTGGCTTGGATATGAGCCTCACCAATCGCTTCAACTTTTACTTTTCTCTTTTTAGTTACTTTAGTTTGTTTTGCCATAATTCTAACGATTATTTACTTGCCTTCTTCTTGTTAGCAACAGTTTTTCTTTTTCCTTTACGGGTTCTAGAATTGTTTTTCGTTCTTTGGCCTCTTAAAGGTAATCCCAGTCTGTGACGTATTCCTCGTTGGCATCCTATGTCCATCAATCTCTTGATGTTCAATTGCACTTCAGAACGCAACTCTCCTTCTACTTTAATGTTTTCAGAGATGTAGTTTCTGATTGCAGCCAATTCATCGTCATTCCATTCATTGACTTTCTTGTCTTCGCTGATTCCAGCGTTCTTCAAAATTTCTGACGCGGTGCTTTTTCCAATTCCGTAGATATAGGTAAGCCCTATTACGCCTCTTTTGTTTTTTGGTAAATCAATACCTGCAATTCTCGCCATAATTTAATTTTGCTAAATTAGCCTTGTCTTTGTTTAAATTTAGGGTTCTTTTTGTTAATAATGTACAATCTGCCTTTTCTTCTTACGATTTTGCAGTCTGCACTTCTCTTCTTAATTGATGCTCTTACTTTCATAATGTTTTCTTTATGCTATAGCCTCTGCTATATAAGCTCTTAAATTAATATCTAAATGTAATTCTTCCTTTAGATAAGTCATACGGAGAAAGCTCCAATTTAACTTTATCACCTGGAAGAAGTTTTATATAATGCATCCTCATTTTACCAGAAATATGAGCTATCAAAACATGCCCATTTTCTAGCTCTACTCTAAACATGGCGTTAGATAGTGCTTCCACTATCACGCCATCTTGTTCTATGTGTTTCTGTTTAGCCATAATACTTCTTTCCTATTGGTTAGATGTTCTAGACAACTTAGATTGCATTAACCCATCATAATGATGATTCAACAAATAGGTATTGATTTGCTGTACTGTATCCAGGATAACTCCCACCATAATAAGTAGTGAGGTACCACCAAAAAATAGAGCAAATCTATCTGTTTGAACCAAACTTCCATACACTAAAGCCGGAAGGACTGCAAAGATAGCTAAAAAAATTGCACCTGGCAAAGTAATTTTAGATAAAATATCATCTAAGTAGTCTGCAGTCTCTTGTCCAGGTCTTACCTTTGGAATTAAACCTCCATTTCTTTTAAGGTCATCAGCCATCTGATTTACTGGAATTGTAATAGCAGTATAGAAGAATGAGAAGATAATGATAAGTATAGCAAACAGCAAGTTGTATTGCCAACTAAATACATTTTTAAATCCAGCTAGGAAAGTGTTTGTTTCATCTACTTTAGTTAAAAGCCCAGGTACAAACATTAATGCTTGTGCAAAGATAATTGGCATCACCCCAGAAGCATTAACTTTCAATGGAATCCACTGTCTTGCTCCCTGCATAAGGTTTCTTGTATTTCCTCCTCTTGCTTGAGCTCTACTCACATACTGAATAGGTATTTTTCTTACCGCGACAGAGAGTACAATCGCTAACAATACTACAACTAGCCAAAACAAAATTTCAACCAATATCATGATAGTTCCCATACCTCCTTTACCTGTTTGAGCTGTTACCTCTTGTATAAAAGCCATAGGTAAATCGGCTAAAATCCCCACCATAATTAGTATTGATATACCATTACCTATACCTTTATCTGTAATTTTCTCTCCTAACCACATTGCAAATACAGAACCTGCAACTAAAATTACAATACTAGGCAACCAAAACATAATAGAAGAAGGATCTACATAGTATGCTGATGCAAACTGAGAGTAAGGTAAGAATAGCCCCGTAATAGAACCCAAATAAGAAGGTGCTTGAACCAAACATACCGCTATTGTTAACCAACGCGTAATTTGGTTAAGAGTATTTCTACCCGATTCACCATCTTTCTGTAATTTCTGTAAATACGGAATAGCCATCCCCATCAGCTGAACAATAATAGAAGCCGAAATATAAGGCATAATACCTAACGCCATAATGGAAGCACGGCTAAACGCACCTCCAGTGAATGACGATAGTAAACCTAATAATCCTGCTCCCTGTTTACTACCACCTTGATTTTGGTATTGCTCTAAAAGAGTTCCTACCTCTGTCATGTTGATAGCTGGTAGAGATATATAGGATGCGAATCTATACACCAATATCATCCCTAAAGTAAAAAGAATTTTATCCTTTAGCTCTTTAAGGCTCCAAATGTTTTTAAGTGTTTGTATAAATTCTTTCATTGTAATAATTAAAGGGTAACTACTTTACCTCCTGCTTTATTGATTAATTCTTCTGCAGATTTAGTAAACTTATTTGCAGAGATAGACACTGCAGATTTAAGCTCTCCTCTTCCCATGATTTTGATTAAATCATTTTTAGAAGCCAAACCATTTTCTACTAAAACTTCTTTAGTGATATCACCTTTGATTCCTTTAGTATCTATAAGAGCTTGAATAGTATCTAAATTGATACCTCTGTAGTCTTTTCTGCTAATGTTGTTAAATCCAAATTTAGGAAGTCTTCTTTGTAAAGGCATTTGTCCTCCTTCAAATCCTATTTTCATAGAGTATCCAGAACGAGACTTTTGTCCTTTATGTCCTTTTGTAGAGGTACCTCCTTTTCCACTTCCTTGTCCTCTACCAATTCTTTTAGAATTATGTGTAGAACCTTTAGCTGGTTTTATGTTATTTAAATTCATTTGTTTTAAATTTAAGATTGAAGATTCAAAACTAGGAGGTCCTATTCAATCACAAAACCTCCTGTTTATTATCTAAATTTCTATTTTTGAACTTCTACTAAGTGCTGTACAGCAGCTACCATACCTAATATAGCAGGTGTAGCTTCGTGCTCTACTACTTGATGTAACTTTCTAAGACCTAAAGCTTCAAGGGTTCTCTTTTGAGTTTTAGTTCTACCAATAGCACTTCTTACTTGTTTTACTTTAATTGTTGCCATTTTTTCAAAATTAACCGTTAAATACTTTACTCAATGTTACACCTCTCATTCTTGCGATTTCTTCTGGTCTTCTGATATCTAACAAAGCTTTGAAAGTTGCTTTTACCACATTGTGCGGGTTAGAAGAACCTTTTGACTTTGAAAGAATGTCATGTACACCAGCTGATTCTAGCACTGCTCTTACCGCACCACCTGCGATAAGCCCTGTACCGTGAGAAGCAGGTCTCAAGAAGATATTAGCTCCACCATATCTGGCTGTAGTTTCGTGCGGAATTGTATGGTTTACAACAGGAACTTTTACTAGGTTTTTCTTAGCATCTTCTACTGCTTTGGAAATTGCAGAAGCTACTTCTTTAGATTTTCCTAATCCGTAACCTATAACACCATCTTCATTTCCTACCACCACGATTGCTGAGAAGCCGAAAGCTCTACCTCCTTTAGTAACCTTAGTAACTCTATTAACAGCCACTAAACGATCTACTAATTCTAAACCTCCAGGTTTTACTCTTTCTATATTATCTAATCCTAACATAATTTTTTAACTTTTAAAATTTCAAACCTCCTTCTCTAGCACCATCAGCAAGAGCTTTTACTCTACCGTGATACACAAAACCATTTCTATCAAATACTACTTTCTCATACCCTGCAGCAATAGCTTTCTGAGCGATAGCTTTACCAACAGCCGTTGAAATTTCTACTTTTGTTCCTTTAGCATCAAAACCTTTCTCTCTTGAAGAGGCTTGTACTAAAGTTTTACCTTCTTTATCATCAATAAGCTGAGCATAGATTTCTTTATTACTTTTGAATACAGATAATCTTGGTGCTGCTTGAGTTCCGGAAACTTTTCCTCTAACTCTTCTCTTTATTCTTAATCTTTTCTGTTCTTTACTTAGTGCCATTTTCTTAAATTTTAAGCAGATTTACCAGCCTTTCTTCTAATTTGTTCTCCTACAAATCTAACCCCTTTACCTTTATATGGCTCAGGTTTTCTGAAAGATCTAATTTTTGCAGCTACCATACCCAATAATTGCTTATCATAAGATGATAAAGTAATGATAGGGTTCTTACCTTTCTCTGTTACAGTTTCTACCTGAACTTCAGAAGGAAGCTCTAGTATAATACCGTGAGAAAAACCAAGAGCTAATTCTAATCTTTGTCCTTGATTAGATGCTCTATAACCAACTCCCACAAGCTCTAACTTCTTAGTAAAACCTTCAGAAGTTCCAACTACCATGTTATTGATTAGTGCTCTATAAAGTCCGTGAAGAGCTTTATGCTGTTTAGACTCAGACGGTCTGTTAACTGTAAGTACACCGTCATTTTGTTCTATAGTAATACCTCCTGTAAGTTCCTGAGTAAGTTCTCCTTTAGGACCTTTTACAGTTACCACACCGTCTTTCTCAGTGATAGTAACCCCAGAAGGAATTGTTATAATTGCTTTACCAATTCTTGACATTTTCCTTTTATTAAAAATTAATATACATAGCAGATTACCTCTCCACCTACTTTCTCTAATCTCGCTTTTTTGTCAGTCATCACTCCTTTAGAAGTAGATATAATAGCTACACCTAAGCCATTAAGTACTCTTGGAAGTTCTGCAGAACCTTTGTACTGTCTTAAACCAGGTCTAGAAGCTCTTTGGATAGACTTAATTGCTGGTTTACCAGTTTGTTTGTCGTACTTTAAAGCGATTTTAATAGTTCCTTGAACTGCATTGTCTTCAAACTTGTAGTTCAAGATATAACCTTGATCAAATAAGATTTTAGTAATCTCCTTTTTGATTTTCGATGCAGGAATTTCCACCACTTTGTGGCCTGCGCTTTGTGCGTTCCTTACTCTAGTTAGGAAATCTGAAATTGGATCTGTTACCATTTTTCGTTTTTTAAAATTATTGGTTTATGATAATCAGTATTTGAAGGCTTTAAAGTTAAAGGCAAAAGCTAAATATCTTCAAAGCCCTCAAACTTAATTATCTTGATTTGTTAAAAATTATTACCAACTTGCTTTTTTAACTCCAGGTATTAAACCTTGGTTAGCCATTTCTCTAAAAGTTACTCTAGAGATACCGAAAGTTCTCATGTATCCTCTGGGTCTTCCTGTAAGCTTGCAACGGTTATGCAACCTTACTGGCGAAGCATTTTTAGGTAATTTTTGTAATGCTTCATAATCTCCAGCTTCTTTTAGAGCTTTTCTTTTAGCAGCATATTTAGCAACTAGTGCTTCTCTTTTGCGCTCACGCGCTTTCATTGATTCTTTAGCCATTCTTCTTAGTTCTTTTTAAATGGTAAACCGAAATGAGTTAATAAGGCTTTAGCCTCTTTATCTGTTCTAGCACTTGTTACGAAAGTGATATCCATACCTTGTATTTTTTTCACTTTATCAATAACAATCTCAGGGAAGATAATTTGCTCAGTAATACCTAAGTTATAGTTCCCTCTACCGTCAAAACCATCAGCTTTGATTCCGTTAAAATCTCTAATTCTAGGTAGAGCAGAAGATGTAAGTCTATCTAAAAACTCGTACATTTTATCTGCTCTTAGCGTTACCTTTGCACCAATAGGCATACCTTTTCTTAGTTTGAAAGAAGCTTCATCTTTCTTAGAAAGAGTACCTACAGCTTTTTGTCCGGTAATTGCCGTTAATTCTTCCACTGCATAATCTACGATTTTTTTATCCGCAGTAGCAGCTCCTAAACCTTGGGATACAACGATTTTCTCTAATTTAGGTACTTGCATTACAGACTTATACCCAAACTCTTCCATCATTGCAGGAACAATTTTCTCTTTATATAATTTTTTAGGTCTTGCTATATATTCCATCGTTCTTTATTATAAAGTTTTACCAGTAGTTTTAGCTACTCTTACTTTCTTATCTCCTTCCATTTTATATCCCACTCTAGTAGCTTTTCCGTTTTCATCCATCAAAGCTACATTAGATATATGGAGAGAAGCTTCTTTCTCTACGATACCACCTTGAGGGTTTGCAGCTGAAGGCTTAGTATGTTTTTTAACAATATTTACACCTGCTACTATCACTCTAGGATCTTTACCTTCTTTTCTGATTACCTCAAGAACTTCTCCTTTGCTTCCTTTATTTTTTCCAGTGGTAACGATAACATTATCACCTCTTTTAATTTTAACTTTTGTCATTGTTTTAAAATTTTTAAAATTAAAGTACTTCAGGAGCTAATGAAATAATCTTCATATATTCCTTATCTCTTAATTCACGAGCAACTGGTCCGAAAACACGAGTTCCTCTCATCTCTCCAGCAGCATTTAAAAGAACACAAGCATTGTCATCAAAAGAGATGTAAGATCCATCTTTTCTTCTAACTGCTTTTTTAGTTCTCACTACTACTGCTTTAGATACTTGCCCTTTCTTAGCATTTCCTGTAGGAGTAGAATCTTTGATAGTCACTACGATTTTATCACCCACAGATGCATATCTTCTTTTGGTACCTCCCAAAACTCTGATTACTAATACTTCTTTAGCACCAGTATTATCAGCTACTTTTAATCTTGATTCTGTTTGTAACATTACTTAGCTCTTTCTATGATTCTTACTAATCTCCATCTTTTATTTTTGCTCAAAGGTCTTGTTTCTTGGATAAGAACAGTATCGCCTTCGTTACACTCGTTGTTTTCATCGTGTGCGGTATATTTTTTCGTTTTCAAAACGAACTTACCGTACATTGGGTGCTTCATTTTCATAGTCTCACTAACAACAATGGTCTTTTCCATTTTATTGCTCGAAACTACTCCGATTCTTTCTTTTCTTAAATTTCTTTCCATAATAAAATGAAATTCTTATTGTTTGTTAGTTAGTTCAGTTTCAAGTCTTGCGATAGTCTTCCTCAAATCTCTGATTTGGATAGGATTTTCAATTGGGCTAATTCTGTGAGCTAATTTAAGTTTCCCATAAGTAGCTTTCACTTCTACCAATTTACTTTTTAAATCCTCTACGCTTAGATTTTTAATTTCAGCTTTTTTCATTTCTAAAAGATTTATCGAGGTTTAACAAAATCGTTTGCTACTACAAACTTAGTAACTACAGGAAGTTTCTGAGCTGCAAGTCTTAAAGCTTCTTTAGCTACTTCGTAAGGAACACCTCCTACTTCAAACATGATTTTACCTGGCTTCACTACAGCTACCCAATATTCTACAGCACCTTTACCTTTACCCATACGCACTTCTGCAGGCTTTTTAGTAACTGGCTTATCTGGGAATATTTTAATCCATAGCTGTCCTTCTCTCTTCATATATCTAGTTGCAGCGATACGAGCTGCCTCTATTTGTCTTGCAGTAATCCAAGCACCTTCTGTAGCTTTAATACCGAATGTTCCGTAAGCAAGCCTATGTCCTCTGTTGGCATTGCCTTTCATTTTCATTTTATGAACCTTACGGAATTTGGTTCTTCTTGGTTGTAACATAATTTTATATATTAGATGTTAGATGTTAGATGTTAGATTGAAAAAAATTAAATTCAGCTCTTGTAACGGAAGATCTAATTTCTAATTTCTATCTTCTAACTCTAATTAAATTATTTTCTTTCTCTTCTTTTATTACCAGAAGATTTTTTCTGAGTACCTACTAATGGAGAAAGTTCTCTCTTACCATATACTTCTCCTTTCATTATCCATACCTTAACACCTAATCTACCATAAGTAGTGTGTGCTTCTGCGATATGGTAATCTATATCAGCTCTGAAAGTAGATAACGGAATTCTTCCTTCTTTGAAAGACTCACTTCTTGCCATTTCAGCACCGTTTAATCTTCCTGAAATTTGGATTTTAATTCCCTCTGCTCCCATTCTCATAGCTCCTGCGATAGCCATTTTAACAGCTCTTCTGTAAGAAATTCTGTTTTCAATTTGCTTAGCTACGCTATCTGCTACTAATACAGCATCTAACTCAGGTCTTTTAATTTCAAAGATATTGATTTGAACATCTTTACCAGTAAGTTTCTTTAACTCTTCTTTTAGTTTATCTACTTCCTGACCACCTTTACCGATGATAAGTCCCGGTCTAGCAGTAGTAATAGTTACAGTAACTAACTTAAGGGTTCTATCAATATAAATTCTTGAAATACCACCTTTAGATAATCTTGCCTCAAGATATCTTCTGATTTTGTAGTCTTCTGCGATTCTGTCTCCATAATCGTTTCCTCCAAACCAGTTAGAATCCCATCCTCTGATGATACCTAGTCTATTACCAATTGGATTTGTTTTCTGTCCCATATCTTGATTATTGATTATCTGTTTTTGAACCTAATACTAATGTTACATGGTTAGATCTTTTTCTAATTCTGTAACCTCTACCTTGTGGTGCAGGACGCAATCTTTTCAACTGTCTTGCACTATCTACATATATTTCCTTAACGAAAAGGTTAGCCTCTTCTATATCAGCTCCTTCATTTTTGTTTTGCCAGTTAGCAATTGCAGAAAGAAGAAGTTTTTCTAATTTATTAGAAGCCTCTTTTTTAGAATATCTAAGGATATATAGAGCTTTATCTACATTTTCTCCTCTAATGATATCAGCAACGAGTCTCATTTTTCTTGGAGAAGAAGGGCAATCATTAAGACGTGCTTTTACCACATCTTGATTTGCTGCTTTACGTGCTATTGCACTATCTTGTTTTCTTTTTCCCATAATGATTATCTGCTACCTTTATTTTTATTACCTGAGTGACCTCTAAAAGATCTCGTTGGAGAAAATTCACCTAACTTATGTCCTACCATATTTTCAGTTACATAAACAGGTATGAAAGACTTACCATTATGTACTGCTATAGTTTGACCTACCATGTCTGGAGAAATCATAGATGCTCTAGACCATGTTTTAATTACCGTTTTCTTTCCTGATTCTATATTCGCTTGAACCTTCTTCTCTAATGAATGGTGAATGAAAGGTCCTTTTTTAAGTGATCTTGCCATAATTATTTTCTTTTGGATACGATGTAACGGTTAGACACTTTATTTTTCTTTCTAGTCTTGTAACCTTTAGCTGGTTTACCGTTTCTAGATCTAGGGTGACCTCCTGAAGATCTACCTTCACCACCACCCATTGGGTGATCTACTGGGTTCATTGCTACAGCTCTAGTTCTTGGTCTTCTACCTAACCATCTGCTTCTACCTGCTTTACCAGATACAGTAAGCTGATGGTCTGAATTAGACACAGAACCAATCATAGCCATACACTCTACTAGAATCATTCTAGACTCTCCTGAAGGCAATTTAACGATAGCAAACTTACCATCTCTAGAAGTAAGCTGTGCAGAAGAACCTGCACTTCTTGCTAAGATAGCTCCTTGTCCAGGTCTAAGCTCTATACAAGAGATAACAGTACCTAGAGGAATATCCTTTAATTTCATTGCATTACCTACATCAGGTGTAGCTGTTTGTCCAGAAACTACAGTTTGTCCTACTTTGATACCGTTAGGAGCAATCATGTATCTCTTTTCTCCATCAGCATACTCTAATAAAGCGATGAACGCAGTTCTGTTTGGATCGTATTCCACAGTTTTTACAGTTGCCTTAACATCAAATTTGTTTCTTTTGAAGTCAATAATTCTGTACTTTCTTTTGTGTCCACCTCCAGTGTAACGCATGGTCATCTTACCAGTATTGTTACGACCGCCTTTCTTTGAAAGGCCTACAGTAAGGCTTTTCTCAGGTTTGTTGGTAGTAATCTCTTCAAAATTGTTTACAATTCTGAATCTCTGTCCTGGGGTGATAGGTTTTAATTTTCTAACAGACATTACTATTATTTATAAATTATTAATTAGTTGCAAATACATCAATAAATTCACCTTCTACAAGCTGAACCATTGCTTTTTTCAATTTGTTGGTTTTCCCAACTTGAAGTCCTTTTTTAGTGTACTTAGCAGAAACTTTAGGAGCATAAATCATTGTTCTTACATCTGCTACCTTTACACCATAAGCTTCTTCCACCGCTTGTTTGATTTGGATTTTATTCGCTTTAGTATCTACTAAGAAACTGTAAACGCCTCTCAAATCAGACAAATTAGAAGCCTTTTCTGAAATAATTGGTTTTATGATTACTGACATGATTTATTTTCTTAAATTTTCTTGAAACTTTTCTACCGCACCTTCTAAGAATACAACTTCTCCTGCATTTACTAAGTCATAAGAAGAAATTTCATTGAAATTCATTACTTTAGCCTTAGGTAAATTTCTTGAAGACAAGTACACATTCTTGTTAGCTTCTCCTAGTACAAATAAAGACTTCTTACCTTCTAATCCTAATGCATTTACCACATTGATAAATTCTTTAGTTTTAGGAGTTTCAAAAGAAAAATCTTCTAATACCTTAACATTGTTATCTCTCATTTTTTGAGAAAGAACAGATTTTTTAGCCAATCTCTTAAGTGCTTTATTTAACTTAAATCTATAATCTCTTGGCTTAGGACCAAAAACTCTACCTCCACCTTTGAATACAGGAGACTTGATATCCCCGTATCTAGCAGAACCAGAACCTTTTTGCTTCTTAAGCTTTTTAGTAGAAGCTGTAATTTCACTTCTTTCCTTAGCCTTATGAGTTCCTTGACGCTGTGCAGCAAGATACTGCTTTATCTCTAAGTAAACCGCGTGCTGATTTGGCTCTATTCCGAAGATAGCCTCATCTAAAGACACTTTTCTTCCGGTTTCTTTCCCTTGAATATTTAATACTACTAGTTCCATCTTCTGATAATTACATAAGAATTTTTAGCTCCCGGAACAGCACCTTTTACCACTAAAAGATTTTGTTCTTCATCTACTTTTAACACTTGAAGGTTCTGAACAGTTACCTGCTTACCTCCCATTCTACCAGCCATTCTTAAGCCCTTAAATACTCTTGATGGGTCTGAACCCGCACCAATAGAACCTGGAGCTCTCAATCTGTTGTGCTGCCCGTGAGTAGCCTGCATTACACCGCCGAAACCATGTCTTTTAACTACCCCTTGAAATCCTTTACCTTTAGAAGTACCTGTAACATCTACATACTCTCCTTCTGAGAATAATTTAACAGTTACTTCATCTCCTACTTGCAAATTATCGAACCCATGGTGGAATTCGTGCAATTTAGCCTTAGGAGTTGAACCAGCCTTTTTAAAATGACCAGCCAATGCCTTACCGACATTCTTCTCACTCTTGTCATCGAAACCTAACTGATAGCCTACATAGCCATCTTTTTCTACGGTTCTGACCTGTAAAACCGAACATGGACCTGCTTGAATAACAGTACAAGGAATATTTTTCCCAGACTCATCAAACAACGAAGTCATTCCGATTTTTTTTCCAATAATACCTGACATTATTAAAAATTAAAATTATTATTATTTAATTAAATTTCAATTACTTAAATCAAAAACTCAATATTTACCAATGAGAAAAAGACATACTTTTCCCAAAAATTGAGTGTGCAAATATACAAAGATTTTTTTTACTGACAAACAATAAGTTAAATTTTTACTCCAACCTTAATTTATTTATTATAAAAGATTTACCTCATCGCAAAAACTCCGCTTAAAGTTCAAAAAAATCATTTATTCTGACGTGTAATTCAATTACTAAATCTCGCCTTTTATAATGTTTTAGAAATCCTTATATTTGTTGAATGGAAATAGTAATTATAGGTTCTGGCAATGTGGCGTTCCACCTCAATAATGCTTTTCATGAAGCAAACATAAAGGTTTCTCAACTATTTGGACGAAACGAGGAAGCCTTAAAACTCATGTCTGAAACTACACAAGTCCCCTATTCCATCAATACTCTACGAAATGCCGACCTATACATTATTTGTGTAAAAGATGATGTTATAGCAGAAGTTTCACAAATTATTAAAAATGAAAACGCATTGGTAGTACACACTTCTGGCTCTATGCCTAAAGATGTTTTAGAAGGAAATCACAGAAAGGGGTGCTTTTATCCATTGCAAACTTTTTCTAAAAGTAAAGTTCTTGATTACACAGAAATTCCGTTTTTTATAGAGGCTGAAAATCCACAAGATTTAGATATTCTGAAAAATTTAGCCCTCAGAATTTCTCCTAGAGTTCAAGAGGCAGATTATGAGAAAAGAAAATACATACACCTCACCGCCGTATTTGCGTGCAACTTTGTAAACCACCTCTATGCTAGAGCAAAAGAGATAGCCGACAGCCAAAATATTCCGTTCAATTACTTCATTCCTCTTATAGAGGAGACTATGGACAAAATCTATTACCTAGACCCGAAGAAAGCCCAAACAGGTCCTGCGGTAAGAAATGATACTAGAGTTTTAGAACTTCACAGGCAATTGATAACAGATGAAACTCAATTAGGGATATACAATTTAATGAATCAATCTATAAAAAAAATGTATGAGTTATAAACAAAATTTAAGTAAAATAAAGGCCTTCGTATTTGATGTAGATGGCGTTTTTACAGATGGTAGTATCTATCTAATGCCCGACGGTAGTATGTGCCGTACAATGAATGTTCTTGATGGCTATGCGGTAGTAAAGGCTGTAAAAAAAGGATACAAAATAGGCATCATTACAGGCGGAGACGACCCTATGGTAAAACATCGCTTGCATTATCTAGGCATCGTAGATTATTACCCTAAATCCTCAAAAAAAATCATAGATTATGAAGATTTCAAAAGCAAACACAATTTAAAAGACGAAGAAATTTTAACCATGGGAGACGATTTACCCGATATAGAAATGATGAAGGCTTCCGCTCTAAGCACCTGCCCACCGAATGCAGTGCCAGAAGTAAAAGCTATTGCAGATTATATCTCCCCTATTTATGGAGGTAAAGGTGCAGTAAGAGACGTTATCGAGCAAGTATTGAAAGTCCAAGGAAATTGGCAAGAAGACGATACTCGCTCAATATAAAAAACAAGGACGATTCAATGAAATTATATTTAGCATCACAATCTCCAAGAAGGAAAGAGCTTTTAAATCAACTAGGCTTTGACTTTGAGATTGTTTCTATAAATTGTGATGAAATCTACCCAAGTGATTTAGAAATAGACAAGGTAGCGGGTTTCCTTTCGGAACTAAAAGCCAATGCATTCCGCCCTCTTTCCGAAGGAGAGGTTTTATTAACTGCAGATACCATCGTTACTTTTGATAATAAAGTTTTAGGGAAACCAAAAAATGAAGCCGAAGCAAAAAAAATGCTCAAAAGACTTTCGGATAATAGTCATAATGTTTACACTTCGGTTTGCATCAAAACTTCCACAAAAACCTTAACACTAACCGATAAATCTACAGTGTACTTTTCTCACCTGACCGATGAGGAAATTTCCTACTATATAGAAAACTATAAGCCCTACGACAAAGCTGGAGCTTACGGCATACAAGAGTGGCTAGGTATGGCTAAAATAGAAAAAGTAGAAGGTAGTTTTTATACTATTATGGGGTTACCTACTCACTTGGTTTATCAACAATTAAGTGCTTTAAATACTATTCTTTCTGTTAAAAAATAGTATTTTTACACAAATTTTCTCGAAGCCTAACAATAAAAGAGGCTTTGTGTAGTTAAAACATCAAATGAAAAAGTACAGCTATTTTTTAATTATATTGGCACTTGCCGTTGCTTGTTCTCCTAGAAAGAATACTTTTGTTAATAGGAATTATCAAAACTTTTATGCCTATTACAACACCCTATTCAATAGTAAAGATGCTTTAGAAAGTGAACTTAACACACGTAAAAATAGTCATCAAGATAATTTCTACCAACCTTATATTAAACTACTCACTTTTGATAACGACCACGAAGTAGAAAGTGAAAAAAGCACATCGGACACTCAAAATGCTCCATTTGCGGCAGGAGCTTCCTCTATATCTTATAACTCTCCTAACAGTAAGAAAGGAATGTCCGTTCTTGAAATATCAGAAGCTAAAGCATTAAAAACCATAGAACAACACTCTATGCTTTTCGATGGAAAAGAAAAAAACAAAAGAATATTTGAAGCTCAAATTATGCTTGCAAAAGCAAGAATGTATCAAGAAAAATACCTAGAAGCCTTAGATGCTCTTAATTATATTTTTTCTCACATGAAAGAGGACAAAAGATTGCCTCTCGCTAAAATATATGAAGCCAAAATTTTCTCTTTAATGAAAGACCATTACAAAGCTAATGAGATTTTTATGGCTCTAAAAGAGGAGAAACTAAGCAAAAATAACAAAAAATTATTAAGTCTTTTCTACGCAGAAAGTTTGCTTCAATCAGGGCAAAAAGAGGCTGCCGTAGAAGAATTAGCCCAAGCCTATGCTCTAAATAAAAACAAAAACTTAAGAAGTCGTATCGCCTTTTTAAGAGGACAAATTTTATCTAAATTAGATCGTAACGAAGAAGCTAGAGAAAGCTTTGTAACTGCTTATCAAAAGGCTAATAATTTTGAATTTGAAGTAAAATCTCAAATAGAAATAGCCAAGACTTTCGACAATTCTAAAAAAGAAGACTACGAAAGTCTGAAAACTTATCTAGAAAAAATATCCAAAAAAGGAACTTACGCCTCTAGAAAAAACGAGTTCTATTACGCTTTGGGACTTATGGCAATGAAGGCAGGAAAAGAGGAAGAAGCTAACAAGTTCTTCCAAAAGTCGTTGAAAGAAAAAGTTTCCGATGGACAAATACGAGGGCTTACCTACTATGAAATCGGAAAGAAATATTTAGAAAAAGAGGATTATCTAAGTGCTGGAGTTTATTACGACAGTGCCGTTACCCAAATGACCTATGCTCCTCAAAGAGAAGAATTGAAAACATTCTCTACGGATATTAAAAAAATCTCTAAAAACTATTACCTCATTAAAAAGAACGATAGCATCTTGGCTCTCACCAAAATGAACGACCAGCAAAGGCTGGCTTACTTTAACCAACAAATAGAAAAACTAAAAGCTAAAGAAGCTAAAGAGGAAGCAGAAAAATTAAAAGCCTCTAAAGAAAAAGAGTTTAAAGTAGCTGATTTTGTTTTGGACAATACCTTTGGTACAAATAGCACGAGAGGATTTGCTGATTTTGGTACTTCTACTAAAGGTTTTTACTTTGATAATCTCACAACCGTATCTAAAGGACAAGCCAACTTTAAACAAATTTGGGGAGAAAGAGCTCTTGCTGATAATTGGCGTTATTCATCAAAAACCACTTCTATAGAAGACCTCAAAAACGAAGCTCTCGGTAAAACGGAAGTTAAAAATCCAAGAAGATTTGAACCTGAGTTTTATATAGAGAAAATTCCTACCAACGCTCAAGACATCGCTCAACTCAAGCAAGATAGAGATACCGCATCACTAGGATTAGGTATGATGTATGAAAATATTTTTTCTAATACCAAACTTGCCACTAAAACACTATTTGACTTAGTAAACGCTCAACCAAAAGAAGATGTAAAACTTCAGGCGTTGTATCAAATATTTTCTATTAACTATGAGAAAAATCCGCAAGAGGCACAGAAAGCCAAAAACATTATTATTAGTGAGTTCCCTTACACTCATTATGCAGAATTTGTAAAAAATCCTAAGCGTGGAGGCTTGGGTGTCGCTTCGTCGGAAGTAGAGAACATCTATAAACAAGCCTATCAACTCTACATAGAAGAAAAATATGAGGACAGCAAAGCCCTTATAGAAAAAACAATAGAAGCTTATCCTAAAGACGCTCTATTACCGAAGTTATCGTTGCTTAATGCATTTAATACAGGGAAAACAGTGGGTAAAGAAATCATGATTTTACAATTGCAACAGATTTCCCTAAACTACGAAAAACTCCCCGAAGGCGAAAAAGCAAAACAAATGTTGGCTTATCTTAGTAGTGATTTAAAAACACCTATCACCGAACAAAGCAAGACAGCACAACCTAGCGTGAGTATAACAGTAACTGACGAAACGGCGAAAGACCATGAAGAGGAAGCTCCTAACCTCAATCTAGCCCCTTCTACCGTTCCACCACAAATTAATCTTAACGAACTTAGAAAACAAAAATTACAAAAAGAAACTATCAAAGTTAGTCCAAAATAGAAAGCCTACTTTGCTTTTCGTTTTACACCTTGAAAATCTTTTAAATAAAAAGGTTCAAAATAAGCGACATCCTCCCACTCTTTGTTCATAGCCTTATTTAAAGCTTTCTTGATAAGGTATTCTGCTGAAGGGTAAACCTCTGACTTATAGGAGGCATTAGGTAGGTTTAAAACCGTTTGTGCTTTGGTCGCCCCATCTCCCACGAA
This sequence comes from Riemerella anatipestifer ATCC 11845 = DSM 15868, assembly GCF_000252855.1. Lineage (NCBI taxonomy): Bacteria > Pseudomonadati > Bacteroidota > Flavobacteriia > Flavobacteriales > Weeksellaceae > Riemerella > Riemerella anatipestifer. The sequence continues at coordinate 1,151,330 of NC_017045.1, forward strand.
AAGAACTTTGTAGTCTTTATAATCTTCAAACGAAAACTCATCTAGAATTTTGGCTTCCGTTTCCGAAACTACTACCCCTGTTTTGCCATCAAATACCGAAGTATAAACTTCCATTCTTCTGGCATCTACCATGGGGATTATAAAATCAAATCCTTGACTTATAAAAGGTTCTACCATAGTTTCTAAAGAGTTTACAGCAACCAACGGAATTTTAAGCCCATAGCAAAAACCCTTAGCCGAAGCCGCCCCTATCCTTAGTCCTGTATAAGACCCAGGTCCCATACCTAATGAAACGGCTTCTATATCTTTTAGAGTTAGTTCTGCTCCTTCTAAAGCCCATTCCACAAAAGTATGCAGACTTTCACTTTGTTTATAGTTTTCGGACACTTCTTCGCATAAGCAAAGTAACTCTTTCCCTTTAGAGATAGCAACAGAGCAATTTTTAGATGATGTTTCAAGATGTAAAATAACCATCGACTATTTTTCCTACAAATATATGAAATGTCTTTGTGAGATATAAAAAAAGAGCTACTCTTTATATAAAAGCAACTCTTTTTTGTGTTATAAATATTATGATAAGTCTACAATGCCTTTAAGAAGTACAGAACACCAACCGAAAACATATTTTGGCTTGTATTAGGCACGTAAGTTTTAACCATTTTATTATGCGTTATATTAGTATTAGAAAAATATCCAAAAAATTTAAAATCTTGGCTTGCAATAGGCTTATACTCTAAACCTATCATATTAGTTTGATTCTGCCTTAAGCCATTGCCTAAACCATTTTCAGACCTATCATTTGCTCTTTCGTAAATGCTTTTGCCTGTAATAATAAATTTTGGAGTTATCTTATAATCTAATCTCAGTACAGCCGTCTGAAACTGAATATTTTTAGAAAAATAAGGCTCATAATCTGATACTATAGCTCCTCTATATTGGTTAATAACAGAAGAAGCAATATTAGTATAATCTACAGCCATATTGGTATGATGTAAATCTAAGTAGACTTCTAAGTTATCTGTAACCAATTTATTCCCTAATGCTACTTGGAAATTTTGCTCTCCTTTAGCAATTTGAGAAGTTGCTACCGAATAGAACGTTTTAAATGTTTTATTAAAAAAATCACCTCTCCAAGTTAAGTTAAATCCCAGCGGAATTTTAGCTGCTTCCAACCCATTAGTAATGTAAGCTCTCTGCTTATGTAATGTTGAGAAGTTGTGATTACTGGTATTAAAAGCTTGAACCCTTATACTATTGTTTTCATCTATCTGGTAGGCTAACTTAGCACCCATTGTAAATATATTCTGTTGCCTATTGATATAGTCAGAGTAGACATATTCAAAGGTTGGATTATTTTCAAACTCCCAGCTACCAAAATCATTAGCTTGCTTACCCAAAACTATATTCCATTTATTTGTCTTACCAAATTTATAATCTATATAGGCAATATCTAAAGAGCTAGGTGCATTATCTAAACTCAGTTGAGCTTGAGTTCTGTTTAGTCTATATCTTACTCTATACTTTAAATTTTCTACCACATTCCCCTGTACTTCCATTCTTGCCTCATTCAACCTAAGAGCATCTTGATTTTGATGAACATCTGTAAACTCTAATGCACTTCTAAAAAGAATATTAACTTCGGTATTCTTGGTAAAGTTTTTGAGAATATTAGTAGAATCTGCTTGTCCAAATAAAAAGCTTACTGGACAAACGAGGAGGAATAAAAGCTTCTTTTTCATATTTAATTATTTTATTGTTGTCTTTCTTTCTTTTCCTTCATTTTTTTCTTGAGCCATTGGCACCACTCGTCTATTCCATCTCCATTAAGAGTACTAATAGGAATTACTTCTATATCACTATTAACCTCTCTTGCATCTTTTGTAACTGCTTCTACAGAAAACGGCACATATGGCAACAAGTCTGATTTTGAAACTAACATCAATTCACTTGTAAGAAACATTCGTGGATATTTTTTAGGCTTATCATCTCCTTCTGTAGATGCAAGAAGTGTTACACGATAATCTTCTCCTAAATCAAAAGCGGAGGGACATAGTAGGTTACCCACATTTTCTATAAACAAAATATCTACGCCCGATAAATCTATGTGATCTAGAGCTTGGTAAATCATCTGTGCTTCTATATGACACATACCTCCTGTAACAATTTGCAGTGCATTTATACCTACTTCTTTTAGTCGCACAGCATCTCTTTCTGTCTCTGGATCGCCTACTAAAACTGCTAGATTAAGCTCTTTTCCGAGGCGTCTTCCTGTTTCTTGTAATAATGTAGTTTTACCACTCCCTGGAGAGGAACAAATATTTACCACAAGCATGTCTGTTAGTCTTTCTTTGATAGATTTAGCTACAAAATCGTTAGCTTTAAGTAGATTTAAGGTTGTATTATCACACTGTACAGAACCTACAGCCATTCTATTACTTTTAGGTTTTATATTACTCATAACTATTGTTTAAAAAAATTCAACTTCACTAATTCTTAATTCTTCACCTTGTTTTATCGTGCGAGAAGGTGTCCCACAATCACATACAAACTTATGCCTCTTTACTTCAAAATCTTTATCACAGTTACTACAATAGGCTATTATAGGAAGTAAAACCACTTCTAAATCTATATTTTCTAATCGTGGATCTTCTATAATCATAGCTTCAAAGGCATTTTGAATAAGTATTGGCTGAACATTAGAAAGTAATCCTGCCTCTACCTTTACCTTAGAAATCTCTTTAAACCTATCTCCGTAATGTTCTTCTAAGTTTTTAACTATATCTTTAACAATCGGGACTTCATGCATCTTTCTTATTCTTTTTTGAAGTAGAACTTATGGTTTTATTTTTCTCCTTTGAGACAGTTTTTGATGTTTTTTTAGTACTAGTCTTCGTTTTAGGTTTTGCCTTAGACTCTTTAACCTTTGTTTCCTTTGCCTCTATTGGAATCTGCTTTACTTGTGAATCAGCCTCTACATTCACATTTTGTTTATTTTTATACTTAACAAACTCCCATGCCATAGTTGCTAGACTATTCATCCATTCGTATAATGCTTCACCACTATCTCCTAAAACTCGTATCATTAGTGCATTTTTAGCACAAGAAGTGAAGCCGTAGGTAACATCTGTAAATTGTTCAAGCAAAATTTCGTCTAATTCTTTTTTAAACTCATCTGCAAAAGAACTTACGATAACTAAGGTAGCTTGATGAGTATATCCTTCAAAAAAAAGCATATCTTCTATAGGCTGCTCCTCTGGCTCTATTAATTGATTATCAAAAAGTATTAATTTAGAATCCCTATAAATTTTGGTTCTTGTATGATACTTTTTAAATAGAAATTTTTCTCCTGAATAGATTCTGCCTCCACTAATAATATCACCCCAAATTAGATGAGAATCTTCTTCTAAAGTGATTTCATTATTGGCATAAAAAATTGATTTTTCATAAGGTATGGTAGGGTGTGGCAAAAACTGAAATACAGCTCCAGATTTTAGTTTGAACTTAAAAAATTGTTCAGCTCCTTTACCCTTAGGCATTGGATGTATTTTATTGAACGATTGCGTAAAGAGCTTAAACTCTGTATTCTCCCCACAAATTACCTCCATATCCAAACTATCCCCATCCATCACTCCTGGAGAAGAGCACATCTGTATTACTTCTAGGTGATTAGTCCTCTGAGAACTACCATAATGAACTAGCTTATACGGGATGTCAAAATAGCTATCCACCAAAAAAGTTTTGGCTCCCTGCTTATTACAACTTATCTTTATCTTACTTTTGATAGAATTATCCTTATTAATATTCATCCCTGTATAGTATTTATTTATAGATATATTTTAACACTACGCTTCTAGTAATGCATATTTTTTAATCCATTCAATTACATCATCTACACCTTCCTTCGTTTTCAAATTACTTTTAAGATAAGGCTTCTCCCCTCTCATTTTTTTTGTATCTCTCTCCATAACTTCTATACTAGCACCAACATATGGAGCTAAATCTACTTTATTGATAAGCAATAAGTCTGAGCGAGTTATTCCTGGACCTCCTTTTCTTGGAATTTTCTCACCTTCAGCCACATCTATTACGAATATAGTAACATCTGCTAAATCTGGACTGAAGGTAGAGGCTAAATTATCTCCACCACTTTCTATAAAAACAATCTGTGTATCAGGATGATTTTTAACTAAATCTTCTACTGCTTCTAAATTCATTGAAGCATCTTCTCTAATAGCGGTATGAGGACACCCTCCCGTTTCTACCCCACGAATACGCTCAGCTGGAAGTTTAGAGTTTTTAATCATAAACTCAGCATCTTCTCTTGTATAAACGTCATTGGTTACAACGCAGATACTGTAATCCTCACTCATCTTTCTAGTGAGTGCTTCTATTAGAGCGGTTTTACCAGAACCTACTGGTCCTGCAACTCCTATTTTAACGTATGGTCTACTCATATTTTAATATTTTTTTATTTAGGAAATATAAATTCTTGTATACAGTTTTTCGTGTTGCATACATCTTATTTCTTGACCTATGCAACATAGCCCCATCATATCTTCATCTAAATCATCTTGCTTCTGCACCAAACTTTCTATTTCCTCTTTTAAGTCAAATAATATCTTCTGTCCTACCGTTTGACTAATAGGAACAATCTTAGCACAATTGGTTACTATGCCATTTAATGTATTGTAATAAAATGCTCTAAGCGCATCTTCCCTTTCTATCCCTGAAAGTTGGGCATAAATACCAAATGCAATAGCGTAATGTCCATTAATCTTGTTACTTTGTATTGCATCTAAGTATTTTTGAGCAAAAGGATAGGACTTAAGCTCTAAAGCTAGTTTTAAAAACCTTATGGCTAACTTATGACTAGCATTCCTTATCTCATAAGGTGCTTTAAGAGCGGTTAATAAATCATCTAACTCTTCTATTTTTTTCCACACTTTTCTTTTACTACATATCTTCCAAGCCTTGTTTAAGAAAGCTGCATCATTATAAAATACACTATATTTTAGCATATTAGTAGCATATTTTTTAGCAGTTTCATTATTATTAACCAAGCCTTTATCTACATAAGTTTCTAATCCATAAGAATGAGTAAAACTTCCTATGGGAAACATAGAGTCATTAATCTGTAAAAGTGTGAGTAATTGTTGCATTTTTTATCTCTTTATTTGATGAATGGTAAGCATATTGGTTTGTAAAAGTTTCTTAGTTTCTATATCAATAGAATACCGACTCCTTTCCAAAAAATTAAATAAAGGGGCTTCATAGGCTACATTTACCTGATTATCATCGTCTATATAGATTGGAAGATGCATATTGCCTATTTCGAAACAAACAATCCCCATCTCTTTTATATTTCTAGGCTTTACTACAATGCACTCACATGGTTTAATTACCACCTCTATATAAGACTGTTCATCACTCCAAAGAATATCTCCATCTTGAAGTGGAACTCTACTATTCTTCCGAATAGCTATTTCCTTTCCACCTACGGTTTTTCTCCTCATAATGGTTTTTGATGTTTCGTACCACTCTATCTGCAGTATATCTTTCACCAAGCCCTCAGTGTTCACTCCTTTCTTTACCTCTTCTATAATAACCATTCTATACAAAGTATTTTTTAAAAATAATGGTAATATCTCTATTACCATTATTTTCATTTACTTAAGTTTTGATTTTTAGAACAATAAATACCTTTGTGCCATAGGAAGCTCTTTTAGAGGCTCACAAGTTTGCACTTTACCATCTACTTTCACTTCGTATGTTTCTGGATTAATTTCTATATTAGGTGTAGCGTTGTTATGAATCATATCTTTCTTTTTAACATCTCTACATCCTTTAACTGGTAAGCATTTTTTCTTAAGCCCATAAGAATCTATTACCCCACTATCTACAGAATATTTAGATACAAAGTTAAAAGAAGTCTCTGTTAAAGCATCTCCAAATGCACCAAACATTTTTCTGTAAATAATTGGCTGTGGTGTAGGTATAGATGCGTTAGGATCTCCCATTTTAGAGGCCACTATCATACCTGCTTTGTAGATAATTTCTGGTTTTACACCAAACATTTCTGGTTTCCAAAGAACTAAGTCTGCTATTTTTCCAGGTTCTACTGAACCCACGTACTCTGATATACCATGAGTTAAAGCTGGATTTATAGTATACTTAGATACATATCTCTTCACTCTGTAATTATCGTTTCCTTTTTTATCTTCTGGAAGAGCACCTCTTTGAATCTTCATCTTATGTGCAGTCTGCCAAGTTCTACAAACTACCTCTCCAACTCTACCCATTGCTTGAGAGTCTGAACTCATCATACTAATTACACCCAAGTCTTGTAAAATATCTTCCGCTGCAATAGTAGAAGGACGAATTCTTGAATCTGCAAAGGCTAAATCTGTTTTACTATTAGGGTCTAAGTGATGACAAACAATAAGCATATCTAAATGCTCTGCCGCCGTGTTGATAGTATATGGTTTTGTAGGGTTGGTAGAAGATGGTAAAATGTTAGGATACATTGCTATCTTCATAATATCAGGAGCGTGTCCTCCTCCTGCACCCTCAGTATGGAAAGTATGGATTACTCTTCCATCAATAGCCTTTACAGTATCTTCTAAGTAACCTGCTTCATTTAAAGTATCTGAGTGGATAGCCACCTGCACATCATATTTATCCGCAACAGATAATGCTGCATCTATCGCTGCAGGTGTTGAACCCCAATCCTCATGAATTTTGGTACCACAAGCTCCCGCTTTAATCATTTCGGCTTGTGCTTTAATATTAGTTACATTCCCCTTACCAAAAAAGCCAGTATTAACAGGTATCCCTTCTGAAGACTGCAACATTCTCTTAATAAAATGTTTACCTCCTGTAACTGTAGTTGCATTGGTACCATCGTTAGGTCCTGTACCTCCCCCTATTAGAGTTGTAACTCCACTATATAAGGCTGTATCAGCAATTTCTGGACAAATGTAATGAATATGAGTATCTATTCCTCCTGCGGTTACAATATATCCCCAACCACCATGTACCTCTGTTGCTGGACCAATAATCATATTAGGAGACACACCATCTTGAGTATCTGGGTTACCTGCCTTACCTACACCCACTATTTTTCCATCTTTTATTCCGATGTCTGCCTTCACAATTCCCCAGTGGTCAATAATAACAGCCCCTAGAATACACATATCTAAGCAATCTTTATCCGTTACCGTTGATGACTGACCCATCCCGTCACGAATAGTTTTACCTCCTCCAAATTTATTTTCTTCACCATAAGTTTGGAAGTCTTTTTCTATTTCTATAAATAGCTCTGTATCTGCTAGACGAATTTTATCTCCCACAGTAGCTCCAAAAAGAGATGCATAAGTTTCTCTTTTTACATAAAGGGCTCCGTTTTCAAACTTAACATCTGTACTATTTTGAGCTAACAAAGGACTTATACCCATAAGTGAAAGCCCTGCTGTAGCCACACCCACCACTTTAATCCACTCTCTTCTTGACCAGTTATCTCCTGATTCTAAGTTGTGGTCTGGTTCTAGATTGATATTCTTATCTTCTGTTGACATATTTTTCTACATTTAAATGATTTGAGGTTAGGCTATTTTATAAAACCTTCTTTTTTTGCCTTATCTAAAGCCTTGTCTTTTGAGCCTTCCAACTTCCCATTAACCAAACCATTATGCCCGTAAACCACTTTATTACCTCCTAGTTCTACTAAAATCACTTGTTTCTTTTCTCCTGGCTCAAACCTAACAGCCGTACTTGCCGGTATGTTAAGTCTCATCCCATAAGCCTTTTCTCTATCAAAAGAGAGTTTCTTATTCACTTCAAAAAAATGATAATGAGAACCCACCTGTATAGGGCGATCTCCTTCATTTTTAACTTCTATAGATACTGTATTTTTACCTTTGTTACAAACAATATCTTCTTTTCTTAGGATAATTTGCCCAGGTATCATGCCTGAACTTTGACTTACTTTTTTTGCCATTATCTTATAGGGTCATGAACGGTTACTAATTTATTTCCATCTGGGAACAAACATTCAATTTGAACATCATGAATCATTTCTGGAACACCCTCCATCACTTGATCTCTCGTTAAAAGTTTAGTCCCCCAGTCCATCATCTCTGCTACGGTCATCTTACCGTCTCTAGCCGCTTCCATCAATTCGCTTGAAATATAAGCAATACTTTCTGGATAGTTCAGTTTCACTCCACGTTTTAAACGCTTTGCTGCTAATTCACCAGCTTGGTGAAGCAACAATTTCTCAACTTCTCTTGGTGTTAATCGCATAGTTAACCAATATTTATAGTATTATTTTTTATTAACATAATCTATTATAAATCTTATGTTTACACATAAGCCCTACAATAATATTATATTTTTTTTAGGAAACCAATATTTTGATAGATTTATTTCCTAAATATGATAAAACTCTTATTTTACAATCTACTATTTAAACCAATTAAAAATCATAAGCTATAGTGAACTTAAAGTTTCTATCTCTTCCTGGATAAACCTGCATTACAGATTGATACATTTCTACCGCAGGATCATTACTATATAAATCATTTCTAGACAGAGCACTTCTCATATATAGATTATTAAATAAATTTTCTACATTAAATGAAACTTTCATATTATTCTTTGCTCTGTAATATACCGCCCCATTCACTAGAAGATAGCTAGGTAAAGTTTGGTCATTATATTGGTTTTGATATATTTTATCATTATAATAAACTCCTAAACCTAACCCTAACCCTTTTATGTGCTCTTGAAACTCATAATTCACCCAAGAATTAAATGTGTTTTTAGGTACCCACGGTAACGAGTTACCTACAATATCATTATTTTCATTCCCTTTGGATATAAACTTTGTATCTGTATAAGCATATCCTGCTTTAATATAAAGCCCTTTAGTTGGTGTTACCTCAGCATCTACTTCTAGACCTTTAGACTCTGCTCCACCCATTTGTGAGAGCACATAATGCCCTACTATAACATTGTTTTTTCTGATAAAGAAGCCCGACATAGATACATTAAACAAGTTCTTTTTCTCTAACTTCAAACCTGTTTCTGCCTGAAAACCTCGCTCTGGAATAAATCTATTCCCCGTTCTATGGTCATGAGAACGAGTAGGTTTAAAAAAGTTAGATGCTGACGCATAAATACTCAATAAGTCTTTTACTGGCTGAACTGAAAGCCCCACTCTATAAGATACATTATTAAATTGGTCTCTATATTTATTCTGAGGCTCGTTTATTCCTCTTCTTCTAGAATAAACTCCATCAAAATAATCATACCTTACTCCTAGGAGCATTTTTATTCTATCCGAAAATTCTACCCAATCATGAAAATAGGTTCCTAAGAGAAACTCATTCATTTGAAATATCCTTGCGATGTTTACTTGTCTCTCACTATAGTTGCTTATTTGACTTGAAATAGGCACGTCTATTGGAGTTTCTAAACTAGAGATATCCCCGTACAATGTTTTTCTATTAAGAAAAGAAGCTACACTTCCCACAAGAGCTTTATGTTTAATACCATAAGTATCAAACTTAAAGTTAAGTGTCATTTGATTGCTCCACGGCTTCGTAAAATGATTAAAATGAAACGGACCATTATAACGCGAATAAGTCATTTTTTGAGGATTGATGAATATAACCTCATCTGCTAGATAGTTAATATTATCGTCATAGTAAGATAGTGTATTAACAAACTTGGTATCCTTAGAGAATGAATGCTTGAATGATAATTGAATTTCCTTTTTTTCATTAGTTACAAAATCATTCGGATTATTAAAGTTCATAGAAGGAGATAACCCTTTTAATATATAACCTTGATTATCTGCAGGAACACCAGCATCTGCTGCATAATTATCTTTATTATATTGTGCAAATAGCTCTATCTGTGTTCTACTATTAAGTAAGTACTGTAAAGTTAATGAAGCATTATTTGCATCTCCCTTTACATTTCTCCAGCCATCTGTTTTATTGCTACTCAAATCAAAACGGTATCTCATTTTTTTAGACAAAGACCCACCCACTCCAAATAGAAAATTATAAGTGTTGTAACTTCCTATGGAAGCCGATGCATTTCCTCTAAAACTTTCGGTAGGCTTTTTACGAATAACATTAATAATTCCCCCTAGTGCAGAATGCCCAAATAACTCTCCAGATGGTCCTTTAAGTACTTCTATTCGCTCTACACTAGCAATATTAGTAATGGGAGCACTCTGTGTTATATTATGTCTTTCGTCTCTAACGCCATCATATAGCAATACAAAATTATCAAACCCTCTGATATTGAAAAACTGAAAGGCTCCAAATTGATTAACAGGATTGATTCCTACAAAATTTCGTGCTGCATCTTCCATTGTTTGCACATCCATTTGTCTCATTAGTTCATTATTCAAAACACTAACCGACATAGGTGCTTCTAGGTTTTTAATATCTAGCTTATTTACTTGAAGTTTTCGCTCTCTACTCATAACTATTTCAGGAATAGAAACTGTATCATTCCATACCAACTGAAAATCTTTAGTAAACGTACCTGAAGTTTGCTCTAATACGAATGTTTCTGTCTCATAACGAGATGCCGTTACTGTTAAGTGGTAGGTTTTATCCCCTGATAAGGTAATTCTGTACCTCCCCATCTCATCCGTTAAAGATGTTTGATTCTTAACAGATACTTTAGCCCCACTAATAGGCACTCCTTCTCTGTTAGTAATTACCCCTTCTAAAACCGTTGTGGTTTGAGCATAAGCTCCACAAAACGAAATCGCCGCAATAAAATTAAAAATCTTCTTCATTATATAGTTTTATTATATTGATTTACATTACAATTATAGGTTCTTATTTACTACTAAATGACCATTATTTTTTTCTTTTATATAGATAAAGTCCACTCCAAATATGAATTTTAACATTTCCAAGTCTGGCTTTGCATCTGTATTTTTAACAACTCTTCCACAATGCATATAAAACACCTCATCTGCGTACTGAAAAGCCAATGCTGGATCATGCATTATCGCAATTACAGTGTACCCTTCCTGCGTTAGTTTTTTTAAAAAGGCTAATAAATGTTGTTGATAGTAAATATCTAAATGGTTAGTAGGTTCATCTAAAAGGATGATTTTAGGATTCTGAACCAAAATTCTTCCGATAAGAACCATCTGTTGCTGCCCTCCCGAAAGAGTATTAAATGATTTATGAAGTAATTCTGAAATTTTTAGCTGCTCTGCTACTTCTAAAACTCGTTTCTCATCATTTTGTGTGTAGTTAAATCTTGAGAAAGCCGCTCTCCCCGTAAGTAAAATATCATTAACCGTTAGCGGAAATGTTGACTCAAATTTCTGAGGTAGCACACCTATCATTTCAGCTTTTTCCTTCCTAGAAATACAACTAAAATCTTTACCCAAAAGCTCTATTTCTCCATTATATTTAGAAATAAGTCCTGACAAGATATTAAACAATGTAGATTTACCACTGCCATTAGCTCCTAGTAAAATAGATAGCTGGTTTTTCTTAAAAGACACATTGGCTTTGCTTATAACCTCTCTATCTCTATAAGAAAACTCTAAATTTTTCACATAAATAGCATCTGTAATCAACTCCAATTCAGCTTATTTTTTTTCATTAAATAAATAAAGAAAAGCCCTCCTATTATCATTGTAAATATCCCAATAGGTAACTCAAATTCAAATAAAGATCTAGAGATATTATCAATAATCAACAAAAAAGCCCCTCCAAAAAAAATACTCCCTTTAACAACCTCTTTATTATCTGCCCCTAAAATCATTCTTACGATATGTGGAAGAAATAGTCCATACATACTAATAATCCCAGCTACTGCCACAGATGTTGCTGTCATTAAAGTAACCATAGTTATTAAAAAGAGTTTATCAAAAAGAGGATTAACTCCAACAGATTTAGCCGCCACATCCCCTAATGCCAACAAATTAAGTCTCCACCTAAATAGATAGATACCTACAATACCTATAATAATTGGAATATAAGACTGTTGTACCTCTGCCCATGTTGCAGCATGAAGATTCCCCATTGTCCATTGAACTATTGCTGATAACTGATAAGGGTTCGCTAAGTATTGTACCACACTAAGCAGAGCTGTAAACATTCCTGAGATAATCATTCCTGAAAGAACCACTGAAACTATACTTGCCCCCTCTCTACCTTTAGCTATTAGAAATGTGATTATCACAGCTACAGCACCCATTATAAAAGCTAAAAGGTTAATATACCAACCTAAAAACATAGCCAATGCAGCACCAAAAGCTGCCGCTGATGAAATCCCCAAAATATACGAATCCACGAGTGGATTTCTTAAAACTGCCTGTAATACAACACCTGAGCTAGACAATGCACTACCTATCATAAATGTGAGCAATACCCTCGGAAGTCGTATATTAAAAATAATATTATTGGCTATGTTGAGTTCCTGCTCTTCTACATTTGTTAAGTTTAGTGCAATGTATTTTTTGTATAAAAGAATCACATAGTCAACAAAGCCCGCTTGCTGACTGGCTCCCACAAACAAGGATATAATGATGATAGGAAAAGGTAATACATAAAATAAAATACGAACAACTTTATTACTCAAATCAATGATTATTTAATTTTTTATACAATTTACCCCCTTTATCTTTCCCATAGAGTGTTTGTAGTATATCTTCCACCTCCTTACCCAAGTCTTCTTGAGTTAATTCCCCATAAGCCCAAAAATTTATCTTCAAAGTAGTAAGTAGTGCCTTAAGAGTATGCGGATTATAATAAAACATTGGCATTAGTGTATATATCTGCCTTTCTTTTATTGCGGTTACCCCTTCCAACTGTTTCTTATCGTAAAAAAGATTAGGACTATCATTCCACATAATTACCATATATGGATTCCAACTTACAAAAGTTTCAGGGTTAATATTAGGTTGATCTATAGGTGTTGTGCATACATTTTTAACTCCCGCTAACTCAAGGCAAGTATGCATCATACTATTGGTGCCTGTAGTAGAAAATATACGCCCATTAGCCCAAGCAAAGTAAGCTGTCTTGAGAGCTTTATTATTTTTACTTCTCCTATTTTTAATAGACTCAAATTTTGCCTTTGTAAAATCCACCAGGCTCTTACTTCGTTCTTCTTTTCCCAAAAGTTTTCCTAAATCTTGTAACTCCTTTAAAATATCATCATAAGTCTCCGACTTTACATTATAAACTGGTATATTGAGTTTACTAAGATTTTTCACAAAACTCTCTGAACTTCCTGCTAAAACTACCAAATCAGGGTTTAAAGCAACTATACTTTCTATATTTGAAGATTTTTTAGTTCCTGGCGTTGCCATTTTCTTTTCTAAAATTCGTTCATCTATAGCTGCATAATATTGGTACAATTCCTCATCAGAATACACTTCTACTGGTACTCCCACTAACTTCTCGCTCGCTCCTAGCATGTAAACAGCATCTAATGAAGGATCAAATAATACCACCACCCTTTCCGCTGGTTGACTAAGTTCTATTTTATTACCCGTAAAATCAGTAACCAATATTTGTTTTCTCTCCTCTCCAATTTTATTTTTATTTTCTGTACAGCCTAAAAAGAAAAGAAGAAAAATAGAAACAATATACTTTAAAAAACTCATAATTACATGAAATATATGACCTAGCCACAAAGTTAACACTTATTATTTTTATGAATACTGATTATTATCAGGAACATAGACTAATCCATCACCAAAATCATCTTCTAATCTAGTTATCAATCTTGCGTTATTAGCTTTAACTTTCAATTCCTCCACAAAGAAAGATGTTTCAAAAAACTGACGATGAATCCCCTTCAGCAAACTCATAAAATAATCTCTCCCCACTTTATTATTATGCAAATCCATTGCTTTTTCTAGTGGCTGGTTAGGGAAGAGTTCTTCGTGCAGATTGGTAAAAGTTTCACAAAATGCCAAAGCCTTCTGTGGAGAAGACACTTTACAACAATACATTAGCACCAAACAGTTCCAAAAGGCGTGGCGAAAGGCATTCCCTTTACCATTAGTACCCGCTGTAAGAGGATATTTTTTCTGAGCGATACGATATGCCTTTAGACTCGCATAAACAGCCAAAACAAAAAACAACGGTTGCCTTATAAACAACCCTAAAACCTGTAATATTTTTAGGAAAGATAGTTGCCTAAAAGCACTTAAAAACAACAAAGGTGTTTTCATAATATATTTAAATATTAAAAAATAAACCTCGTTAATTTCTAAAAGTTAACGAGGTTTATCGAAAATATAAACTCTAATTTTTATTTATTCATTAAGAGATTCACGGTTTTAGAAACTAGTACTTTCGCTTCTTTTCTGTTTACTATGAAATCTACAAACCCTTTTTCTTTCAGAAATTCCGAAGTTTGGAAGCCCTCTGGCAAATCTCTCCCTATGGTTTCTCTGATAACTCTAGGTCCAGCAAAACCAATTAAAGCTCCTGGTTCAGCCATGATTACATCTGCCGTCATCGCAAACGAAGCTGTAATCCCACCAAAAGTAGGGTCGGTAAGATAAGCAATGTAAGGCAATCCTGCTTCCGAAAGATGCACAAGCTTGGCTTGTACTTTCGCCATTTGCATTAGAGAGTGTGCTGCTTCTTGCATTCTTGCACCTCCCGACTGGCAAATAAGCACATACGGAAGTTTATTTTTAATAGCGTAATCTATTGCTCGGGTAATTTTCTCCCCCATTACAGAACCTAAAGACCCTCCAATAAAGGCAAAATCCATACAAGAAACCACCATCTCGGTACCGTTTACTTTACCTACTGCATTTCGGATAGAGTCGTTAAGTTTAGTTTTAGCTTTAGCTTCCTTAAGACGGTCGGTATAAGGTTTGGTATCTTTAAATTTAAGAATATCCACACTTTCTACCTTAGCGTCTAACTCTTTAAATTTACCTTCATCAAAAAGAATATCGTAATACTCCTTACTTCCTATCCTTACATGGAAACCATCTTCTGGAGATACAAACTGATTGGCTTTAAGCTCATCATATTCTATAATTTTTCCTGTGGGTGTTTTGTGCCAAAGCCCTTTAGGAATGTCCTTTTTTTCCTCTGTAGAAGTCGTGATATTTTTAGCCTTTCTTCTGAACCAATCAAATGCCATAAGCGTTTTGTTTAAATTAAGTTTAATTTCATAGCACCGTGTAGAAATGTGTATTTAACTATATCATTTGCACTTCTACACGGTAAAACTGATGTTGCAAAAATACAAGATTTTTTTATTTCAATGTATTAACATTGTTTAAATCTTCGAATGCCTGTTCTAGACGACTTCTGAAAGTTTCTTCTCCTTTTCTTAGCCAAACTCTAGGGTCGTAGAATTTCTTGTTAGGAGCATCATCTCCCTCTGGGTTTCCTATTTGAGTTCTTAGATACTCTATTTTGTTTAACATATAATCTCTAATACCTTCGGTGTAAGCGAACTGAAGGTCAGTATCAATGTTCATTTTGATAACACCATAGTCTATAGCCTCTCTTATTTCTTCTAAAGAAGACCCAGACCCTCCGTGGAATACGAAGTTAATAGGCTTTTCTACTGTACCAAATTTCTCTTGTACATATTTCTGTGAGTTTAATAAAATCTCTGGGGTTAATTTCACATTACCTGGCTTATACACACCGTGTACGTTACCAAATGCTGCTGCGATAGTGAACTTGTCAGAAATTTGCTTTAAGATTTCATAAGTGTAAGCCACATCTTCTGGCTGAGTGTATAGCTTAGAATTATCTACATCGGTATTATCTACCCCATCTTCTTCTCCTCCTGTAACGCCTATTTCTACCTCTAGTGTCATATCCATTTTAGCCATTCTTTCGAAATACTTAGCTGATATTTCTAAGTTTTCCTCCAATGTTTCTTCAGAAAGGTCTAACATATGAGAAGAGTAAAGCGACTTACCATTGGCTTTATAAAACTCCTCTCCTGCATCTAGCAACCCATCTATCCAAGGTAATAATTTCTTAGCACAGTGGTCTGTATGAAGGATAACTGTAGCACCGTAAGCCTCTGCCAAAGTATGGATATGTTTAGCACCTGCTACCGCTCCTAAGATAGCCGCTTTTTGTCCGTCGTTACTAAGACCTTTACCTGCGTTATATACTGCACCACCGTTAGAAAACTGAATGATTACGGGTGCATTAAGCTTAGCCGCTGTCTCCATAGTGGCGTTGATGTTACTAGAACCAATAACATTAACCGCTGGTAAAGCAAATTTATTTTCTTTAGCGTACTGAAAAATCTCGCTAACCATTGAACCTGTGGCAACTCCTGCCGGAAAAAGTTTACTCATAGTGTAATGTTTTTACTTTTAATTACTGATTTATTTTTAATTACTTTTCAACTTGTTAGTTTCTTTTATCTTTTCCCCATAATAGCTTCTGGCGAAGCGTTTCATAGAAATTGATGCTTTTAGTCATCATTAGTGATACTTCAAAATTGGCTTTCTTCACTATAATTTCATCATCTATGCCTACATTATAAAGCCTAGAATCTAAGGAAAATAAAAACTCTGGCACTCTACTTTCTACAGTGAGTTTTATTTCTACATCATCTTTAAGGATAATAGGTCGCACATTAAGGTTATGCGGTGCAATAGGCGTAAGCACAAAATTATCTGCTCTCGGTGAGATAATAGGTCCACCACAACTCAAATTATAAGCGGTAGAACCTGTAGGCGTAGAAACCACTAAACCATCTCCCCAAAATACAGTAAGAAATTCATCATTGATATGAGTGTCTATCGTAATCATAGAGGTAGTTTCCTTCCTTGTGATACTCAAATCATTTAGAGCATAAGGGAAATCTATCACGGTATCTTTAGTAGAAACTTCTATCACAGACCTTCTGCTGATTAGCATTTCTCCTTTTAGGATTTTATCTATATTGAGGAAAATCTCCTCTTTTGAGAAACAAGCTAGAAAGCCCAAACGCCCTGTATTTACACCAATCACGGGGATTTCTAGGTCTTGTATAAAGATAAGAGCATTAAGAATGGTACCATCGCCACCAAAACTGAAGAATAAATCTACTCCTGCATTCTTCAGGCTTTCCTTATCATTAAAAGTTCTAAAGTTTTTAGAAAAAGCCAAATCTATTGATAAACCTTCGTGCAACACAGACTCTACCCCTCGTTTTTCTAACTCTGAAATAAACTTACTCAAATAAAGAAATGTATCTAAATCTTTCTTTTGGGAGTAAATGGCCGCTTTCATAGATGACTTTCTGAATTAAACTAAATTTGACCCTCCAAAAATACGATTATTTTTTTAATGATTCCTATAAAAATAAGGCGTTTTGGTTACAGTTTAAACTTTTTATCTTATACTTGTAACAAAATTTAGATAATTACAACTTATTAGGTTAACAATTTATAAACTATATACCAATGATTAGAGTTCATTCATTATTCCTATTCCTGTTTTTCAGTGCCGTACTTTGGGCTCAAACCAGTATCTCTGGTAAAATTACCAATACAGAAGGACAGCCCGTTCCTAGTGCCAGTGTTACCGTGGAAGAAATAGGTAAAAATGCCATTCTTACCTATGCGTTATCGGATAGCAAAGGAGGTTATAAAGTAACTATAAATTCTACCACAGACAAGGTAAAGCTCACGGTAAAGGCATTTAATCATCAAACCCAAGTTAAAGAAATTGCTAATAAAAGCCAAACGCTTAATTTTAGTCTTTCTCCACAAGCTACAGAAATAAAGGAGGTAAAACTAAAAACGAGAATGATTACCAAAAAAGGTGACACTATTTCTTACGATTTAAAAGCCTTTGAAAGTAAAAACGACCGTACTCTAGCCGATGTTCTAAAGAAAATACCAGGTATAGAAGTTAATAAAGATGGTACTGTACTCTACCAAGGCGAAGCCATCAATAAGTTTTATGTAAACGGCAAAGACCTTATGGAAGGTGGTTATGGAACTATAAACAACGCTCTTCCAAAAGACGCTGTACAAAAGGTAGAAGTAATGGAAAACCATCAACCTGTCAAGATTCTACAAGATAAAGTACCTTCAGATAGAGCTGCCATCAACATCAAACTTAAAAATAAAGTTACCATGACTGGTAGAGGCGAGGTAGGCGTTGGGACTTCCCCTTTATTATGGAATACCAAACTTACACCTATGTTTTTTGGTCAAAAGAACCAATGGGTAGTTAATTACAAAGCCAACAACACAGGCGAAAGTGTAGAAAAAGAAGGAAGAATACTCTCTTTTGGTAACCGTTGGGAAGGCGTAAGACGCAATGTAGACCAAGAAAGCTGGATTGGCGTAGAGACCGCTGCAATCCCTGATGTCCCTGAAAGACGCTATCTCTTTAACAATGTGCATTTCTTCTCCGCTAACTTACTTACCAACCCTTTCAAAAACAAAGAATGGGAACTAAAGGCTAACGCCAGCTACACGAATAACGCCGTAGAAAGAGAAGATTTACAAGAGGTAACTTACGGCACCGAAACCTTTAGTGCTAGAAGGCTTAACCATTTCTACACCAATCAAGCGAAAGGAGAACTCATCTTCACTAAAAATGCTAAAAAAGGATTTTTTAAGAATGTAACTACTTGGAACAGCTTCTGGAGCGACAACAATGCTGATGTAAATAAAAAAGAAATCACAGGGAGTAGAGCGGCTCTACAGAATATCTATGCTCCTACTAATTCATTCCAAAACTCTTTAAGTTCTATTATTCCAGTAGGTGAAAAGTTGGTGAATGTGATGTCTTATATTAGTGTTAAAAATGACAGACAAACACTAGAGTCTAGCCCTAGCAGCTACTCTCAAAAACTTTTCAATAGCCAAAGCTATCAAAGGCTACAACAAAACCTAAACATCAAAAGTACCGAAATCAACCATAGTGCTTCCGTAGGATTTAGTGCAGGAAAATGGACTTTAACCCCAGAGGTAGGTTTAGACATCAATTTCAACCAAATGGAGTCGGAACTTTATGGCATCAATGGTAGTACGCTGTTCCCTTACAACATCAATTACCAAAACAATATGCAGTGGAACGAGCTAAGACCTTCCACCAAACTTTCGGCAAACTATAAAGGCGAACGCTTGAATATTTACCTTAATGCACCTGTGAATTTCTATGGCATTTCCTACAAAGATTTCTTAAGAAATGGTAGAAATAGAGAGATTAACAAAACAGTATTTGAACCTAGCTTCTTTATGAACTACGATTTTGCTTCGTTTTGGAAGATTAGAGGTTACGGAAGCCTTAATTATAGCTTCGGAAGTTTTGGGTCTATCTACGAAGGAATTATGATGAACACGCCCGATTTCTTTGTAAACAGAGCGCCACAATCTAATGTAATGCCCGAAAATCTTTCTAAAAGCATCGGTTCTACATTAGAGTATAGAAACCCACTTAACAACTTGTTTTTCAACCTAAGATACAGCTATGGTACCCTTAAAAGAAACCTCATTACTTCTGTAACTAGAAATGCAGCTTCATTTATTTCTGAAGTCAAGGAGTTTGACAATACAGCCACCTCTCAATCACAAAGTGCAGAAATAGGAAAGTATTTCCCTAAGTTCAAATCTAACCTATCTTTCAGCTTTAAAAATAGTGATTCTGAGAATATCTCTATGCTTAACAGCAACCTCATTTATAACAAAAATAATAGCCAATCTTTGGGTGCTAAGTTTAACAATACATTCTTCTCTTGGCTTAGTGTAGATTACAATATCTCTATGGGCTGGAACAAAAACCAAAACGCACAGACCAATACCACTTATAAGTTTTCTAACTGGTCGCATAATTTAGCTGCCTATATCTACCCTCTGGACAACCACACCATAGGTCTAGTTTGGGACGACAATACCTATAAAACATTGGGAGAAAGTGCCTTTAGAAACAGTTTCTATGACCTATCTTACCAGTACACTTGGGCTAAAAAGAAGATAGATTTTGAGTTGAAATGGCTTAACATTACCAACAACAAATTCTATGAAACAGTTACCATAAGTACCCAAGATAACAGTATCCGTAGAAGTTTAGTTTATATAAGACCTAGCCAAGTGATGTTTACCGTAAAGTTTAATTTTAAATAAATTATCAAATACAATCTACATTAAATAATAGTTAGGGAAATCTCTAACTATTATTTTTTAAAACTCCTATATACTAGTTTTTTATATCTTTTAGCTTTATTTTCTATAAAAAAAATTATCTTTGCTAAAACAAAAAACAGATTTAATTTTCATATCAAAATGAAAGGGATTTTAAAAATCTATCACCCAGAAGAAACACTGAAATATCACTTCAGTAAAACCTATTGCAAATCGGTTCTTAGTAACGATAAAATCTTATTAGAGGTAGAACTCATCACCAGCGAGGATGTGGACCATGTAGAAGACGACTCTTTACAATACCGTTTCCCTCAACTGGCACTTAATATTTCGGACTTCCCCATCGCATCAAAGGCTTTAGAAGGACAAACATTCAACATCAATAATGAAGAAGAACTCTACGCAGAAATCAATTTATATGATGATGACGAAGCAGAGCTTTTAGACAATCAACTTTCGTTTAGCCTTAATGACGAGGGCATTTTACAACTGGTATGGGAAGGCGAAGTTTCAGATTTTTACACTAATTCTGACGAACCACTTTCCTTTAAACTGAAATGCCATTTTAAGGAGGACTCTATAGAGATAGAGGATTAACAAAAGATAATTCATAACATCACAAACAAGTTGAGAAATTAGCCTAAGTAATATCTCAGGGCTTTTTTCGTTAGTATAACATAAATTTATTTTAAAAATGAACGACAGCATACAAATGGTATCTCAAACCACAAATACAGAAAAGCAAGTCTTTTCTCTATGGGAAATATTATTCGGAGGTGGCATCATCTCTAATGTGATTATGATAGCTATATTCCTACTAGGGATACTCGCTCTGTATATCTTTCTAGAACGCTACTTTTTTATTCGTAGAGCGGCTAAGACCGACCCTAACTTCCTTAATAATATTAAAGATTTTGTCTATGAAGGTAAAATAGACACGGCTATAGATTTATGCAAGACCTCTAACACCCCTGAAGCTAGAATGATAGAGAAAGGGCTTAGCAGAATAGGTCGCCCTATAAGTGATATTAGCAATGCGATGCAAAGCCAAGGTAACCTAGAAGTGTCTAAACTTGAGAAAAACCTCAACTTATTAGCTTCTGCTTCTGGTGCTGCTCCTATGCTAGGCTTTTTAGGTACGGTAATCGGTATGATTATGGCGTTTTTTGAAATCTCTAATGTAACGGGAGCCGTAAGTCCTAAACTTTTAGCATCAGGCATTTATACCGCTATGGCAACTACTGCCGCAGGGCTTTTTGTAGGTATTCCTGCTTATTTCTTCTATAATATCCTCGTAACTAAAGTAGACCGTTTGGTGCTTAAAATACAAATTCACGCAGGGGAATTTCTAGATGCCATCAATAAGCCATTATAAACTAAAAACTTAATTTATGGAATTAAAACGCAGAAATAGAGCAAGTGCGGAGTTTAGTATGGCCTCTATGACGGATATTATTTTCCTCTTGCTGATATTTTTTATGATAACCTCCTCTGCTATTAGCCAAAGTGCTATCGAAGTAAAGTTACCACAAGCAGCAGAAGGCTCTCCTGCAGTACAAGACCCTGTTTCGGTTACCATTTCCCCAGAAGGCGACTATTTCGTAAACGATAAGGCTGTAAATAAGGAAACTCTAGAACCTACCCTTAATGCCTTATTGAAAAACGAAACCAAACCTTCTTTTACGATAAGAGCCGATGAAAATACGAGGCACAAAGATGTTGTTTTCGTAATGGAAATCGCCGAAAGAAACAGCTACAACATTGCTATTGCAACCGTACAAGAAAAGTAAACTTATGAGCCAAACCATAAATACATCGGAAAGAAAAGACCAAATCAAAAGTGCCATCATCACATTTTTGATTAGCCTTTTGGTATTCTTAGCTTTGTATTTTTATTCGTTTACTAGAGAACTTCCAAAGGAGGAAGTCGTAAGCACGATGCTCATCAATTTTGGAGACCAAAACGAGGGTAACCTGCCTGAAGAACCCCAAAACCAAGAGGGCAGTCTATCCGCCACCGAAGCACCTACACCAATACAAGAAATACAACCTACACCTGTAGAACCTCAGCCCAAAAAAGAAGTGGTAAAGGAGAAAATTATCACAGGGCAAAATACCAAAACAAGTGCTGAAAAGGTGGAAAAAGTAACCTCTAAACCTACAAAAGAAAGCACAGCAAACACCCAAAAGAAAGAAACCACGACACCTAAAAAAAGCAGTACCACTACACAAAATAAAACCGTGACCAACCAAGGTGATGGCAGAGGTAACGAGGCTATTGGCAACCTCATCAGAGGGCGAGGTGCCAACAAAGGAGCTCAAGGAAACTCCCAAAACACTTCCGGCAATTCAGGAGACCCACTAGGTGGCGATAGCAATGGCGATAGTAAAATCGGCATAGACCGAAAGTTAATCGGATTTATACCTGGAACTATGGGGCGTGGTGGTTCACAGCCGACCCACCAGTGTTCTGCCTCAGGCACCATTAGCATCTCTTATGTGGTAGATAAAGCGGGCAATGTAATTTCGGCTAGACGAAGTGGCGGTATTACAGACCCTTGTGCCGTAAACACAACCATAGAGTGGGTAAAGAAATATGTAAAAGCAGAAAGAGCTAGCACTTCTTCTACAGGCACTTACAAAATCACTTTCTAAAGCCAAATCAATAAAAGGATTTTAGGATATAAGGAAATTCAAGATGAATAAACCCAATATAGTTATTATAGGAGGCGGAGCTTCAGGATTTTTTTCGGCAGCTAATATAGACACCTCAAAATATGATGTCTGCATACTAGAACAAAATGCAGAAGTTTTACAGAAAGTAAAAATATCAGGAGGCGGACGCTGTAATGTAACCCACGCTTGTTTTGATGCTAGAGATTTAGTTCAATTTTATCCACGAGGTCATAAGGAACTTAGAAGTGTTTTTAGTAAATTTCAACCTGGTGATACTATGGCTTGGTTTTCAGAACGAGGTATTTCGTTGAAGATTGAAGACGATAATAGAATCTTCCCAGAATCTAACCGCTCCCAAACTATTATCGACTGCTTATTTTCTTCTACCAAAGAGAAAAATATTGAAATCCATACCAAAACTACAGTAAAATCTATCTCTAAGCAAGACCATCAATATCTCATTATTACTAATGGTGAATCTTTCTTAGCAGATATTGTGATTTTCTGTACAGGTAGCTCTCCTAAAGCATTAAGGCTAATGGAAAGCTTAGGACATACTATTGTAAAGCCCGTCCCTTCTTTATTTACCTTTAACATCAAAGATGACTTACTAGAAGGGCTTTCAGGTACTAGCTTCCCATCAGCAGAAGTGAGAATACCAGAACTAAAATCCAAAGAAGCAGGAGCTTTACTTATTACTCACTGGGGACTTAGCGGACCTGCCATTTTAAAACTATCGGCTTGGGAAGCTAGAAGGCTAAATGACTTAAACTATAATTTTAGTATTGAAGTTAATTTCGTTGGAATTTCACCTAATGATGCCGAAACTCTCATCCAAGAATTTAAACAAAACCACCCAAAGAAAACATTAAGCCAAGGAAAACCTTTTGAGGTTACCAATCGTTTTTGGCAAAGCGTTTTAGCTGTTTCTCGTATCAACTCCGAAAAACAATGGGCTCACCTCTCCGCAAAAGAAACACAAACTATCATAGAAAACCTCTGTAAAAAGAAGCTTTCCGTAACAGGAAAATCTACATTCAAGGAAGAATTTGTAACCGCTGGAGGCGTCTATCTAAAAGAAATTGATTTTAAAAATATGAAATCTAAAATACTTCCTAACTTTTACATTGCAGGAGAAGTTTTGGATATAGATGCCGTTACTGGAGGATTCAACTTTCAAGCCTGTTGGAGCGAAGCGTGGCTCATCGCACAAGACCTTAATTCGATATAAAACTAAAAGAACCGAGAAAATACACATCTCGGTTCTTTTTATTATCATTCTGTTCAAAAGTTTTATCCTGTATAAGTATGTACACTATTCTGTGCGGTTGGCAGGTAATTAACTCCAAACCAACATACCAACAATAACAAGAATGCCACTATGATAATATAAAACGGCATCGTACTTTCTTCGTTTTTAAACTTAAATCTGTAGTGAATATACACCAAATATCCTAACCAACTTATAAATGCCCAAGTTTCTTTAGGGTCCCAAGTCCAATAATGTCCCCACGCTTCCTTTGCCCATAATGCTCCGAACAGAAGTCCTAATGTTAAAAAGCCATAACCTACATTTACCAACTGGTTCATCAGTTGCACCGTCTCTCCTACTTGTTCTTTTTTGTAATAACGGTAAAGCCCAAAAACGGCTACTAATGTCGCCATACCAAACATCGCATAAGCAAATATATACACCACCACATGTGGAATAAACCAAACGCTATGTAAAGCAGGCATCAATGTTTTATTGATAGTATCAGGGTTAAAATAGGTAATCAGAGTAAAAACTCCCGCCATGACGATAGCATAGTGCAAAATCCATTTTTGTTTGTATAAAAAATACAATACCCAACCTATTACCGAGATAAAAAAGGCATACCAAATTCTAGTTTCTGCTAAGGTACGCAAAGGTGGTCTCTCTAGGGTTATCCATAAATTGGAGATAAAATATCCTAAAACAATAATCCCCACCAAGTGAAGTCCTAATGCTAAATTAACCAATGGTTTCTTTTTGAAAAATAATAAAACCCCTGAGGTTACCCACAATATCAATAAAGAAAATACAATATAACTAAATACACCCCACATAATTACTTACGATTTTGAAATAAAAAACTAATAGTACCCAACATAAGTATAAAAATACCTATATACACTAACGGTAACCACGGGTCTAGCACCAATTCTAACACACTAATATCTGACCATCGCCCTAAGTTTTCGTTATAGCTGACTTGATAGATTTTCCAACCATTAACTTCTAGCGGCTGATTAACCAATATTTTACCTTCCTCCACTTTTGAGCTTTCTTTTTGGTAAATTAAAACATCGGACTGATATTTTTTAGCCTCTGGTGGCGACATTACCAAGGTTCTATTTTCGCTTAGCTTGATAGCTTTAGGTGGAAACATAAAGTTTCCGCAAGAAATCCACTCTTCTTTTTGCTCCTGTGTTTTTTTATTTTTTACAATAACTTTAGCCGCATTAGTTGCTCCCCACATTGGATTTTTAGCGTAAGTGTTCTCTCTAACAATAACTGCATTCTGTACATATTCTACCAGTTTTACTTCCCAATCTTCAAAAGTATGTATTGCCCCTATCTTTTCCAACATAAAGCCGTCTGGTTTAGACTTTGGTAAAGTTTCCCCTTTTTCATCTATAAGAAATAGCTTGTTAGGGTAAATCTCCATCTCAAACTTCTTGAGTTCAAGTGCTAGTGGTAGCTCTACCACATGCCCATTCTCATCTACTGCTCTCCATTCGGGACGACCATCTTGCAGAGTCATTTTAAGTTTCGTAAGATCGCCTTGACCTAAAACTCCAGCAAATAAAGCTAACCATAACCCAAAATGATTGAGTAAAAAAGTGATGTTTTTCGCTTGAAAAACCAAAGCCCTCTTGAGAATACTCAACCACAAATTGACCAACAGAATAAAGAAAATTAAAGCAAAATACCACGTAGTCGTAATCTGATTAACACCCAACTTGTTAAGTGTATTATAATAAGTAGATTCTGGAGCTACATTAAATACGCCCAAACCTATACTCAAAAAGCCTAAAACAATAGTAGTTACAATAGCAAACGGTGAGCTATCTAGCAAACTAATGATTTTCTTCTGCTTGAAGAAATAAAAAATAAGCGTCCATACCAATACAAAGCCTACACCAGCCCCTATATTATATGGAAACGAAACATACTGTTTAGGAATATTTCCTAAAAAATACTGAAGAAGAACTCCCAACACCAACAACCCTAAATTGATAATTAAGGCATCTCTAAACTGAGTTCTACTAGTTAATGTATTTTCAAATTTCATATCAATTCTATCTATTTCATAAACATAAAAACTCCCACAACTTCAACTAGAAATGTGGGAGCTTAATATTATTAGTCTTATTTATCTTTTACCAGAACTCCCTTAGCTTTTGCTTTCTTCAACCATTCTGGAACTACTGTTTTCATAAACTGTGCTTTAGCAGCTGACTCTTTAGGTATATCTAAACCAATGAATTTTTGTGCTTTAGCTTTAGTACTTACATCTGGCATTACAAACTTACCACTAATATTTTTCTTGTTAGAAATATCATTCATCTTCGCTTCAGCTTGTACCGCTAGGTAAAGACCATCACCCAAAATACGCTGAGATTCTAGTGGTGCGTGGAACGCCGCTCCGTGTGATGCAGTAATGAAATCCCATCTCCATTGTGATTTTCTGATAAGGTCTAAAACAGGCTTCATCTCTTGCTCTGTAGCATTATTATCCCAAAGGAATTTAGCCATTAAGTGAACTTTTGCTAACTGTTTTTCTAATCTATTTCTAAGCTGGAATACCATATCCTGTCTTTCGTACACATTTTGAGCAAGAGTAGTTTCTGACTCTCTATGACAAACCTGACAAGTATTATTGATATTAGCTAATGGACTAGAAATGTGGTGGTCTGTATATTTAACCCCTCCTTCTGACTTATATGGCATATGGCAGTCCGCACAAGATACTCCTCTCTGAGCATGGATACCTAAATTATAAACTTCAAAATCTGGGTGCTGAGCTTTTAGAATAGGTGCTTTACTCAACTTATGTACAAAGTCCACATGTTTTGCATTATCATAATATTCCTCCATATTTTCTAGAGACATACCTTTATCCCAAGGGAAAGTAAGGTATTTATTATCTCCTTTAAAGTAATACTCCACATGACACTGTGCACAAACTAAAGAACGCATCTCTTGGTGTGTTGCTTTCTTAATATCTTTACCCATTCTTTGATAAGCCTCTACCAATGCAGGGCGAGTAATGGTTAAATTCATAGTCTTAGGGTCGTGGCAATCTGCACAACCAATAGGGTTTACCACATCGCTTCCAAGCTGAGACCATTTAGCTTTATAGAAGTTTTCTACTCCCATTTGGTTCATCATTCTTGGTACATCAGGGCTTTTACAAGTCCAACAAGTTCCTGGCTGCACATCTGGATGATTAGCATCAGGAGCACCTGTTCTTAAAGTACCCACCACATCTTTCACTGAATAGAAGTGTCCTCTAGGTGCTTTATAATCTTTTGCAAAAGCATATCCTGCCCAAAGGATTACCATTTCTGGTCTTTCTTCTAGCAAATCATCAGCATTACTACTCATATGTTTAGATCTAAAAGTAGTGTCTGCCGTTTTTGCCCAAGACTCATACTCACGAGGGTAAGAATCTCCCCAAATTTCATTTCTAGATTCAAAATCTTTAATATTATTATTAGCTTTAGAAAGATGCATAGACTCTGCCTTTCTCTGCATAATAGAATTAGCAAGCATCCCCAAACCAAAAATAACCACTCCTAAAATTCCTACAATTAACCAACTCTTGCGTTTCATAACTTTATGTATTATTATTTTCTACTTGTTTGATTTTTCTTTTGTCATTTTATTAAGCCACTCAGGCACTGGAGTTTCTGCCAAAGGCACTCTAGCATGAGGTGCAGAATTAAGCCCTCTTACATTACCATGTGGCACATCTCTATGGCATTCCCAACATAGTTTACCTTCGTCCTTATGAGCCATACTTGCTGTTACAGATGCTGTACCCACCACACTATTCAAATCATTATGACAACGGATACAATTCTCCTGAACTACTGTTTCCCCCGGTTTTCTGATTTTAATTACCTGAGGCTCCATTCTTAGAGAATACATGCTGGCATGTCTCATTCCGTCCATTGCTTTAAAATAGTACTTTCTGAAGACATTGTCGTGAGGTACATGACAATCATTACAATTAGTTACCCTACCATGAGAAGAGTGAAACCATGTAGAGTACTCCGGAGCCATAATATGGCAGTTTACACAGGCTTTAGGATCATCTGAAAGGTAAGAGTACGCTTTAGAAATGTAAAACACATACATAAATAACCCAAGTGCTACTCCTAATAGTACAGGAAATAACCATCTTTCCTTCCGTCTATTTGTTTTAGACTTACCTTCATAGTTTTCTCTCTTCATCATAGGGGTCTATTTTTAAATTACTAGACAAAGGTAAATACTATTAAATATTTTTTTACAACAAAAACACCTAACAATTATCATATTTTTAAAAATTATAATCGTTTTAAATAAAACTACTAACTTACAAATATCATTATGACAAATATCACAATAAAACACACTCATTAGAAACTGATTTGATACTAATTTTGTCTAGCATTTGAATTATTAACTTAATAATAAATATTATGAAAACTTATTATTTACCTTTATTGAGTATTTTTCTATTATCTCATTCTCAAATATTAGCTCAGGATTCTTCAAACAAAGACAATACTTTCGACATGTCCTTGCAAATTCGTCCAAGAACTGAGTACAGAAACGGAGCCTACACTCCATTAAACCAAGGTGAGCAGAATGCTTTTCTCACACACAACAGAACAAGACTGAGCATGAATTACTCTAACAAAGACTTATTAAAGGTAAAATTCTCAGTACAAAACATCAATATTTGGGGACAAGCCAACCAAGTACAGATCGTTGATCCAACAGGAGGAATGTCTATCTATGAAGCATATGCAGACTTAAAGTTATCCGAAAATCTAAGAACTAAAGTTGGGCGACAAGCAATAGTGCTAGATGACGAAAGGATTTTTGGAGGACTTGACTGGCACCCAGCAGGAAGAAGCCACGACGCTTTAGCCATAGAATGGAATAAAAACAATACCAACATTATTACTTACGCCGCTTTTAACCAGAATTATAAAAACAATAAACTTAATATAAATAATCCAATAGGTCAATTTTTTACCCCTACAGATGCACAACCGTACCAACACCTTCAGTTGATTCATTTTAAACACCAACTATCCAAAACTTCTTATTTTTCAATATTATTGAATAACCTAGGCTACCGAAACGATTTATTACCTGACTCCAAAACGCATAACTTACAAACTTTTGGTATGAATTATTTTGGCAAGAAAAACGCTTGGAATGGACATTTCTCATCTTATTATCAAATGGGAAAAAACGCTCAGGGCACTAAAAAATCTGCCTATTTACTTTCTGGTTCATTAGGTTATCAAGTTGCAAAACCTCTCAACATCAGCATTGGAGCAGATTATCTCTCTGGCGATGATACCAACAAAACCGATAACATTTCTAACTCATTCGACCCACTTTACGGAACTCACCATAAATTCTATGGCTTCATGGATTATTTTTATGTAGGGAACGCTCATAAAAATGTAGGACTATTAGACACCCACGTTAAACTATCCGCAAAGGTTAGCCCGTCACTAAATCTAGGATTAAATACCCATTTATTCTATTCTGGAACTAATATCTACAATAATGATAAAAAACTATCCTCTTACCTTGGTAATGAATGGGATTTCACTTTTGGATATAATGTGATGCCTAATGTAAGTGTTGTAGGCGGTTATTCTTTCTTCCTAAACACAGAGCCATTGAGATTTCTTAAAAATAAAAACACAGCCAACTCTTATCAAGATTGGTTCTGGGTAAGTTTAAATGTAAATCCTCAAATTTTAAAAGCTAAATTTTAAATCAAAATAAAACCTAACACAATCCATAAAAAAGGAGACCTAATATTAGATCTCCTTTTATTTTACTAATATGATTTTACATCTTATTTCTTAATAAATTTAGAAGAAATAGTTTCTAAATCATTCTCTACATTCACCACATAAGCACCTGCAGCAAGATTTGAAACATTAAGTTTATTTACTCCTGCTTCAGCTTTAGTTTCTAGCACCATACGCCCTGTCATATCATACACTTTTATAGTAGCATTTTTAGACAATTTTTCAGGAACATCTACATAAGCCACATCTGTTACTGGGTTAGGATAAACTTTAAAGTCATTATTGCTAGACACCATACCAGAAGCACCCTCAGCAAAACTAGTATAACCCGGCTCCAATCTTAATGTATAGCAAGAGTTAGGGCTAGAACCTGAATATGGACTCACTAACACATAATAAGTACCTGCTGCCAAGTAAGCTTGTATCAATTCAGATTTTGTTCCAGAGTTAAGAGATGACCTAATTTGAGTTCCTGCACTATTGTACAATCTTAAATCTATATCATGAGTTAATCCACTTAACTTTACTGTAACATAACCCGCAGTACTTGTAGTCAACACATAATAATCCCTATCCGTAGTTGTCTCTATCGCAGCATTATAATCTCTATTCAACGCCGTAATTCTAGTAGCAGAAGAGAATGTATTATTAGGCTCATAAGCTCCATTACAAGTAGTTACCATAGCACTTAATGTTCTAAACGAAGCAGAAGTATAATTACTCATAGAAGTTGAAGAACAATTAGTTCTCACTCTTAAATCGTAAGCTGTATCTGCTGAAAGACTTGTAAGAGAAACAGTAGTTGATGTTGTTGTTGTTAAATCTACCCAAGAAGAACTAGATGCTAATTTATATTGCAGTGTATAATTTACATTAGCCGAAGAACTTGCCGTCCAAGAAACTGTAGCCGCAGACGAAGTAATATCACTTACCGTCATATTAGAAGGGTCACCACAAACTGTAGGTGTTGGCGTCGGAGTTGTTGCCCCCCCTCCATTAGCTCCAGTAACTATTAGAGTATAGTTTTGACTAGAGTTAGTCAATGTTCCTTTATGAGAAACTCTTACCGTATATTCCCCCGCTGGAACAACCCCTAAATCAACTCTCTCAAAGTTATCGCTATTGTTATCTTTTTTTGCATTAGTACTTCTAGAAGTAAGAGCCCAAGGGAAATAAATTGTACCATTAGAAGAGGTTACTCTTAAGTCTAAATCATTAACCAATCTTTTAATAGAGCTATTTAACTGAGACGATGTTTGAAGAGGTCCAGCTGGATCATACCAAGAAATTGACACTCTAATAGGCGCAACTCCATCAGAAACTATCTTTTTAGTATAAAATGCTCCATTAGCTAAATTTAAGTTTTCTATCAAAGAAGAAGTTCCTCTAGCATCAATTGCCTCTACCATTTTCTTTACATTAAGAAGTCCCCAACCAAAATTAGCATCAGGACCTTCCATCCCTGCATCATCAGCTGTATGCAATGCCAAACCTTTCAATTGAGCTCCTAACATAAACTGCCCCTCCTTATTATTATAATGTTGCTGAACCAAAAGTAAAGACCCCGTAACATTAGGGCTCGCCATAGATGTCCCTGTATAACTATCATAGTAAGCATTTCCATAAGTTTTACCAGTGCTAGTAGATGTATATGCTACTGGAGAATATACTTGAACCCCATTACCTGCTATATCTGGCTTCACCCTTAAATCATCGGTAGGACCTTGACTGCTAGAGGAAGCGATAGTCACAGATAATAAATTACCCTGAGCATCCACATTAGCATCATTAGCATTGGCTACAACTAATGCGTTTTTAGATGTAGAATGTCCCGTTAATTTATCATAATCATTAGTAGTACCTCCCAATGGACTAGCGTTTAGCAATTCATACTTCCCTGTATCTTGATTATAACCATAATTAGAGCCGTCATTACCAGCAGCTACACACATTAAATAATATGGTGCACTATACATCAATCTATCCCAGTCTGCAGACTCTCCTATATAAGCTCCAAAATACCAATCTGGAAGAGATAACGAATTATATCCGTATGAATGATTACTCAGCAACATACCCGCTCTCGCCGCTGTACTTGCTTCGGAGTAGTCTGATGACCAATCGTAAGAACGAATTAAGGCTTTACTTGCCATACCTTTAGCAGCCGCAGTCACACCTGTTGCGGCAATAGTTCCTCCCACATGGGTTGCGTGGTTATCCCCATTATGACTAGCACCATCTCCTACTGTAACTCTATTACCAAACTCTCTATGAGAAGGTCTTACACTACCTGCATCCCATACATAAGCCGTCATACCCTGCCCATCTAATTGCAATCCTAAACTACCTCCCGTATTTAGGTGATTAGCTCTGGTAGATCTTGCTGCTGCAATATTATTATTGGTAAAATAAATAGGAACCCCATTCTCTACTCTAATAAGCTCCGATGTACCACCTTCCTTGTGCTGAATCTTCAATGGCAGATTATTCTTTTTCAAAAACTCAGCTAACTCAGCTTTTTGTTTTTGCTCTTTAAGCTTACTCTCATCAACAATTTTGTCTAGTTTTTGCTGATTATACTCTTTGGTAATTTTCAATCTCTGCTGTTCTGTTTGAGCAAAGAAAAATACAGACGCCCCCAACGTGAAGGCTCCTGTAAATAATACTCTCTTTTTCATATTTTAATAAGTTTTTTCACGACTTCACAAATGTATATTTTTTTTCTAAAAACACAATTATTAAAAAAAAATAAAAAATATACACAACATAATTAAATCTATAACAAACTAAAAAACAAGACACAACAAAAGCATTTTAATACAAAAAAAGACACAACAGCATAAAAAAAATAAATTAAATTACATTTAACAATTAAAAAAATAAGAAAACAACAGATATTTTGAAACATCAAACATACTCAACAAATTTATATTTCACAAAAACATTTTATCATCATTTTTCTCTATTTTTGTCACATCAATGGACTCATTAAAAACACTTAATCCTTATTTTTGGAAACACAAGAAACTTCTTTCTTGGGGTATTTTTTTCATTATAGCAAGTAACTTTTTTGCCATCTACCAAATTCAGTTTATAGGCAAAACTGTAGATATTATCCAAGAAGTTATCTCTCAAAAAAAAACCACTCAAAAGGTGCTTTTTCGCACACTCCTAATTAACGGAGGTATTATCATTGGAGCCTCTGTGCTATCGGGCATTTTTAGGTTTATGATGAGACAAACCATTATTGTGGCATCAAGAAAAATAGAATACGAGCTAAAGAACAATATCTTCCGTCAGTACGAAAAACTATCTCTAACTCAATACAAATCAACCACTGTAGGAGACTTACTTAATCGTTTAAGTGAAGATGTCGTTGCCGTAAGAATGTATCTAGGTCCTGGGGTTATGTATGTTATCAACCTAGTGATACTACTCATTATCACAAGCGTGTATATGTTCCAAACTAATCTACAAATGACTCTTTGGACTCTTCTTCCCTTACCTATACTTTCATTCACTATTTACAAAGTAAGTTCTATTATCAATAAAAAGTCTAAAATCATGCAGAAAAGCCAGTCTGCCATTTCTACATTCGTACAAGATAGCTTTTCTGGCATTAGAGTCATAAAGTTTTTTAATAAAGAAAAGTACATTCAACAGAATTACAATACTAAGGTAAAACACTATCAAGAAAAAGCTCTAGACCTCGCCAAAACAGAAGCCTATTTTTTCACAATAATACTATTAGTCATTGGCTTACTCAATATTATTATTCTATACATTGGGGGACAAAAATACATAAAAGGGGAAATGAGCATAGGTGCCATTGCAGATTTCTTTATGTACATCAATATACTTATATGGCCCTTCTCTATGGTAGGTTGGGTAACTTCAGTAAATCAAAGAGCTGCCGCCTCTATGCAAAGGCTTAATGAATTCCTTGACAAAAAATCTGAAATTATTAACAAAAATAAAAACCATTATAGCATAAAAGGAGACATAGAATTTCGTAATGTAAGCTATACCTACCCTAATACAGGTATTAAGGCTTTAGATAACATCAGTTTCAAGGTAAATGCTGGCGAATCTCTTGCTATTATGGGAAAAACAGGCAGCGGAAAATCTACCATAGCCCTCCTTCTTTGTCGATTGATAGACCCAGACGAAGGAGATATTTTCATAGATGGTATCAATTTAAAAGAACACAATCTAGAGGTTTACAGAAACGCTCTAGGCTACATTCCACAAGAAAGCTATCTATTTTCTGATACTATAGAGAACAATATAGGATTTGCCATAGATAGCTCTAATGCAAAAATCATTGAAGAATATGCTAAAAAAGCAGATATTCACAAAAACATCATAGAATTTAAAAACCAATATAAAACCATAGTTGGAGAAAGGGGGGTAATGCTTTCTGGAGGACAAAAACAAAGAATCTGTATTGCTAGAGCACTTATAAAGAAACCCAATATCCTTATATTCGACGACAGCCTATCTGCACTAGATACAGAAACAGAAGAGAATATTCTAAATAATTTGGAAAACCTAGATGAGAAATGTACCCGAATCATTATTACCCACCGACCATCTAGTGCTAAAAATGCTCACCAAACACTTTACCTCTCCCCTATCAATTAGTCATCAACACATCACTTCTAATTTTAGTGTTTCAGAAAAAAATAAAAATTCATTAAAACAAATCCCTCAAAATAAACACCCCATACATAACAAACTGATTAACAGAAACCAAAACCTTACATTCAAAGTTTTTAAATAATTTTTTGCTGATTAGTAGAATTATTTTATATTTGTTACCTAAGATTTCTAAAAAATAGATGAAATGAGTGATTACAAGGAAAAACGAAATGAAAATGAAATTTTCACTAGAGTGTTAAAAGCAGGAAGAAGAACCTATTTCTTTGATGTTCGTGAGACTAAGGCTGGAGATTATTATCTTACCATTACCGAAAGCAAGAAGCACTTCCAAGATGGTGGTGAGGCTACATTTGAGAAGCACAAAATTTACCTTTACAAAGAGGATTTCAAGAATTTCTCTGAAATGTTTAATGAAGCATCAGAATTTATCATTAGTGAAAAAGGAGAGGATGTAATCTCTGAAAAACACGATAAAGATTTCAAAGGAAGAAATTACACCTTAGATACCCACGAGGAGATTTAAAACAATAAACTTCATAAAAACAAAAAAACATCTACATTATGTAGATGTTTTTTTGTTAGGGTGACTGACCGGGATCGAACCGGCGACCTTCAGGACCACAATCTGACGCTCTAACCAACTGAGCTACAATCACCATTTTGTGGGTGCAAATATAGAAATATTTTATCTATTTACAAAATTATTGAATCAAAATTTTTAAAAGCCATTAGTTTTTCAGAAGTAAAGCCTTCTGCATAGGAGACTCCAGATAATCTACCCAAATCTTGAGCTCTATAAGTAAGACTCTCCAAAAAATCTTTAGTAGAGATTGGAGTCATTGGCTCTTCCGAATTAGGATTATAAAATTGCGTTTCGTATGCTAAACAAGCCTCAATTTTTTTATCCATAAAATCAGATATATCCACTACAAAATCAGGATTTATAGACTTCCACTGTATATAGTTAAAGATATGTTTAGGTCTCCACACTGACTGAGTTTTACCAGCATCAAACGTTTCAATCTTAATAAGACCTGATAAAAAACAAGCATCTGAAACCAATTTAGCAGCTTTTGCGTGATCTGGGTGGCGATCATCTATTGCATTTGCAAAAATAATTTCAGGTTGATATTTCCTTACCATCTTTACAATACGCATTTGATACTCCTCTGTGTTACTAAGAAAACCATCTTTCATACCCAAGTTTTCTCGTTCCAAAACTCCTAAAATATTTGATGCCCTTTTAGCTTCTTTTGCCCTAGTTTCATTTGTCCCTCTCGTACCTAACTCTCCTTCCGTTAAATCTACTATCGCTACTTTTTTACCTTGAGAAATAAACTTGGCTAAAGTTCCGCCGCACCCTAGCTCAACATCATCAGGATGAGCTCCAATGGCTAAAATATCTACTTTCATACTACAAATATAAGGTTTATTCTAAAAAAAATAAGAGCTTCTTAATAAACTAAGAAACTCTTATTTATAATCAATTAAATATTAAAAAAACACCTAATTATTGGCTAAGTAGTTTCAATAAATTTTGAGCATCTTTATACTCAGGGTTTAGCTGAACAGATTTCAATGCGTACTCTTTAGCCTTCTCTTTATTTTTATCTTTTTCCAAATAAGCTACAGCGAAATAAGCATAAGAAAGTGTTTCTTTACCTTGCATTTGTTCCTCTGCAGGTTTCTTATTCATATTATCTATATAAGTCTGATAAGAAACTTTAGCTAACTCATTATTACCCGCTTGTTGATACGCATACCCTTGACTATAATAAGCTGGAGCCCAGTCAGGAATTAAGTCTATCATATTCTGCCAAGTATAAGCTGCTCCATTCCAGTTTTTAGCCTCTTGATAAGCCATCGCTAACTTATAAATATTGTCTGTATTTTTAGGGTCTGCAGCCATGGTTTTCTTCAATGCTTCTATTTCTGGATTAGTAGGACCTGCTTCTGCTGCTTTTTTAAGATCAACTCCTCCTGCCATAATTTTAGCCAACTCTGCATCCCATTGCATAGTTTCATCTTTTGCTGCCTTCGCGATTGCTATTTTTTCGCTAGACATTTTCATAAGATTAGCCTTTGTTGACTCATCCTGTGCTTTTTGGGATTGCCCTGCATAGATTAACCCCAATAAACCTTGGTCTGCTGGCAATACTCTAGAGGCATCTGCCTTAGAAATAAATGTATCTAAATTTTGTTTAGCCTCATCATACTTTTGCTCTCCATATAAGAGATAAGCATTGAGCTTGTACTTAATAACATCTTCCACTTTACTAAAAACTTTATCTAGAACTTCTCTAGATTCTGTATAGTTTCCATTTGCAAAATAAAGCTTGGATACCTCTAACATCGTTACAGGGTCTTCATCAGCATATTTAAGATAATTCAACAAATTACTTGCTGCCGCATCATGCTTTTGATATCTAATGTTATAGTTAGCAAGCGCCTTATATGCCGGAGCGTAGGTAGGGTCTACCGCTATAGCTTTATTAAGGTTATCTGTTGCTAATTGCCACTGATTAGCAGCCATCCACAGAGTCGCCATTCTAGTAAATACAGATGCTTTATTTCTAGCCACTACCGCTGCTTTATCATAAGCAGACATCGCTTTACCTGCGTCTTTTTTAAGACGATAAGCGTCGCCTAAAGAATAATAATAGTTAGCAGGCACATTACCTTTCTTTTCTGCTTTTTCTATAGCCTGACTAATAAATTCTACAGCTAAATCCGGAGCATTATTACTCTCAAACATCGTAAGAGCCTCACCAGCTCTAAATAACACCTCAGGATCTTTTCCTTTAGAATCATTTACAATTTCATGTATTTCGTTAATTGCAGCTTTATTTCCTTTTCCTAGCTTAATAGAAGCCAAGCCTATTCTATCTAAATATGCCTTTTTATCTAAAGCTAAACCTTTATCAAAGTATTCTTTAGCTTTATCAAAATTAGGTTCGTATTGAGTTAAGTAAATATTTCCTAAATAAAAATAATTTTCCGCAGAAGGAGATTTCTGAAGTAACTGATTAAACACTTCTTTTGCTTTCGCATATTTATGAGCATCCATATTCTGGAGACCTTCTTCTACCGTTTGTGCACCTGCAAAACCGAACATAAAAGCGGCTGCGGCACCTAATACCATTTTCTTTGTCATTTTTATATTTTTCATTTTTAAGGTTTAGTTTATAATTTGGTTTATTTGTAACCAACAATTATTAAGCCATTTTTAAAGTAAAGAGTTGCTAATATAAGAATTTTATCTCATCTGAACCTCTCTTTTGTAAATATTATAAGGTTGCAGCCCTTGCTTAGAAACCACTATTTGCCCTATCTGGGTGCAAGAAAATCTTATAAATCCATTCCCAACCCCGAAAAAACCTTCATTTGTCAAAAAGTAAAGAATCCTTGAGAACGGATACTCCATATTCCTTATACTTGAGAGTTCAGGTTTGTATATTTTCCCTTTTTCATCCATCACTGGTAGCACTTTCACTTTCTCTCTTAACGCTATAGCCTCAGGAGAAAACTCTCTGCTTATTGTATTAAGGCTTATCACTCCTATTTTATCACTAAATTCACCTATATTATTCACAATATTTTCATTCCCTCTAATGATAGAATATTTAAGAGCTGAAGGTTTAGCATTAAATTTTTGTGCTATAAAATTAAGATTACTAGCGTTAGTACCATCAAATATTAAATTTTTAGACTCAGAGTTGAGCATTTCTTTAATTTCAGAAACTTTGATATGCTCTCTATTTGAATTTTTAGGAACAATAAAGACCACAGCATCTCCCGCAAATTTAGCAGGATTATACTCCAAATCTACTTTACTCTTATAGACTTCTTTTTCCCTTTCAGAAAGCTCTCTAGACATTACTATTACTCTAGCTCTGCCCTCTAGCAAGTCTATAAAAGCCGAATCTTCTTTCTTATAAAGAACATCTAGCTTAGCCTCTGGATAAAAAGCCATATACCTCTCTGTCAAAGCCTCCGTTACATTTTTAAAGGAAGGGTCTGCTACCACCTGTATCTCTCCCTTTTGAGGGTTTTCTGCTTCTTTACCCTTTTTACAAGAAAGCATTACAACTAAGAGAAATAATAAATAACCTATTCTTTTATACATCTTTCTTATTCTGTTTTATATTATAGATTGCCCTAAACAATCTAAAGACACCATAAATTATCATCAAAACCCCTAATGGATAGGCAACATAATCATCCAACTGAATTACAAAAAATTTATACACTAGTACCACAACACCTAAAGTAAGGTACATAACCCCTGCCAAAATAGATAAATAATTAAACATAGCAACAAATATAACAAAAAAGAGAAGCCCTAAAGCTTCTCTTATAATAATTTTAACAGAATTTTAATACTCAAAATTCATTGCCACTGGCATTCTAAATCTTGAACGAACTGGCTCTCCATTTACTTTACCAGGAGTCCATTTCTTTTTGATGGATTTTACAGCTCTTTCTGCCTCTCTATTAAATGTAGAGTTAGAACCTGTAACTTTTACCTGAGAAAGTGAGCCATCTCTCTCTACTACGAAAGTAACCTCAGCTTTTAAAGTACCCTCATCACCTTCCATTACCGAAGTATCAAAAGACTCTTGGAAAGCACTCCTAAATCCGTTTATACCTCCGCCTGAGAACTCCGCTTCTTGGTCTACCGTTGTATACACTTCAGTAGTACTCACTTGAGGCTTTACCTCTACCGTCGTCCCTTTTCCTGTAGAAGGAGGAGGTGGAGGTGGTGCATAAGAAGGTTTCTTAACCCCTTCTTGGTTTACCAAACCTGTAGTAGTTTCTAGCTGCTTAGATATAGGTGGCGGTGGGGTTTCCACTGTAGGAGCTTTCACTGGTTCTGGAACCACATTCTGAATAATTTCAATCTTCTCCTCTTCCACTTTTGGTGGAGGTGGTGGCGGTGGAGTTTCCTCTTTAGGTTGCTCCAAAATAGGTTCTTCCTCTGGAAGAATCTCCATAAGATTAGCCTCTACTTCTTGTTTAGGCGGTGCCGTTAGCTGTTTAATTTTCATAACAATAAACGGAGTAGCCGCAGCTAAACAGAACAAAGTAGTACCTATAATCATAGACCTTGTAAGAATACTCTTATAGCTCTGTCTTAGGTCATAAGCACCATAGGCTTTATTTCTGTTTTCAAATACAATCTCATCCAAACTTGGATTGTACCCTAAATTTTCATCTGACATATAAAATATGAATTTTAAGGGTTAATTATTATTTTGCAGTTCCTACTTTCTTTTCATAAACAGCTTTCTCCCAGTCTTTAATATCGGTTACCCCATATTGTTCACTTTTAGTGACAGCCATTTCGTCAAGAACGTCCACAAAATTCTTATACACTGCATCATCCGTTGGCTTAATGATAACTGTAAATTTAGTTACATCTTTAGCCCTCTTCTTAGCATCTTCTATTACTTTCGTAATCCCATCTTTATCATAGGTTGTCTCCTGAAGTGTACCTTCATTAAGACCATCTTTATCCGTTTGATGATAAAAAATCTTATTATCCTTACCTATAATCAAAGAGATAGAGTTGCTCAAATCAATCTCCGTAGGAGGCGGTTTAGGAGCATCTTTCTTAGGTTTCGCAGGAAGACCTAAATCCATCACATTTGGTTTACTAAAAGTAGTGGTAAACATAAAGAATGTAATGAGTAGAAAACCTAAGTCTACCATCGGAGTCATATCCACTCTAGTGGACTGCTTCTTGGAGCGGACTTTGCCACCCTTTTCGCCCTTATCCTGTACTTGTACTTCTGCCATTTCTATTCTCTATTTACCTCCCTCTTGGGTAGTGATTAACCAAAACTTGTAAAACTCAATATCTCTCAGTCCTTCAAATAAATCTTTTACTTTTGGATAGTTAGTGTTACCATCGCCTTTGATGGCTAACTTATAGTCAGGGTTTATTTTTAAACTCTGCTCTACCCAATCAATAACTTGTTTATTTGTACTGTCCATAGGTATTCCTGTAGGACTCTTAAACGCTTTCTGCTCATCTTCTGATAAGTTCAAGTAGCTTTTCAACTGTGTCATAGGCACACCTATCGCCTGTACTTTCGTGAATGCCACTTTTTCCTTATCGGTAAAAGAAAGTCCATACTTCTGCCCCATATTGTCTAGAAGCTGAATTCTTTCAGTTCCGTTCTCTACAGGTTGGAAGTAAAATTTCCCATCTGGTGTTACATTTACCGTCATTAAACTGGCATCTGGCAACAACTTTTCAGATATAGAAGATGGCGGTTTTATCTGCTCTACATCAGGCTTTTTAAACTGTGTAGTCAAGATAAAGAAGGTAAGTAGTAAGAATGCAACATCACACATCGCTGTCATATCCGTTACCACACCATGTCTTTTTGGTTTGACTCTCGCCATATTATTAACTATTTTTTATTTATTAAACTTCTTTTTATTAGAGCTTCGCCAAAATTATTGTTTAGCAGAAGCTCTAAATTTCTTTTTTAAGAATCTAACTTATTAGTTGAACTCAGCGAAAGACTGCTGAATAGACATACCAATTTCGTCTATCTTATAAGTTAATCCGTCTATCTTAGATGTAAAGAAGTTGTAAAGGATAATTG
Source organism: Riemerella anatipestifer ATCC 11845 = DSM 15868 (assembly GCF_000252855.1). Classification (NCBI taxonomy): domain Bacteria; kingdom Pseudomonadati; phylum Bacteroidota; class Flavobacteriia; order Flavobacteriales; family Weeksellaceae; genus Riemerella; species Riemerella anatipestifer. The sequence continues at coordinate 1,192,499 of NC_017045.1, forward strand.
CAATAGCTGACGTACCAATACCTAAAGCCGTGTTAATCAAGGCTTCTGAAATACCAATAGATAAAGCTGCTGCATCTGGAGTACCACCACCAGAACCTAAAGCGAAGAACGCCTTAATCATCCCGATTACCGTACCTAAAAGCGCTACTAACGTTGCTACCGTACCTAGTGTAGAAAGAATCATCATATTTTTCTCTAACATAGGCATCTCTAATGTTGTAGCTTCTTCTAAAGCTTTAGTTAAAGCAACCATTTTCTTCTCTTTATCCATAGAGCTATCATTAGCTAGTGCTTTGTATGTAACTAGTCCTTCTTTTACTACATTACCTACAGAACCTTGCTGAGCATCACACAACTCAATAGCTTCATCAATTTTATTTTGATTAAGAAGTCTTCTTACATCAAGTACAAATTTGTCAAGATTTCCTTTTCCTTGAGCTTTTTTAATAACGAAGAAACGCTCAAAAGAGAAAACGATTACTGTAATCATAAATAAAATTAGGATGTGTACTACTGGACCTCCCATATAGATAATCCCCATGAAAGACTCCGGATGCAACTCCTTAGATGGTATATCTGCAAAGGCTACAGATGCTTGTCCTGCAATCCTTGCATCTTCTTTAAAGTTACCTGGGTTACCTAATATAAAGATGTAAATACTTAACGCAATTACATACAAAATAGGTAATACTACAGCTGGGTTAAGCCCGCTCTTCTGTCTAGCAATTACTTGCTCTTCCGTGTTTGAAACATTCATTTCCATATTAAACTAAAATTATAATTGTTATTTTTTTCAGGCTGTAAAGTAAAGTTAAAATATTGAAAAATCCAAATATTATCTTCTAACAGCACTACTTTTGAGCTTTTCACATTATTACTCTTCTTAAATTAGATTTACTTTTTTTCCTGATTTTTGTCATTATTTCACAATTTTACATTTTTTACTTAACTCATCAAAAAAAACAGCACTCTATTTTTAAAATTCATCAAATGTTAACTTTTTATTAAAAAACGTATTATTATCCTTCTTAAAAGACAATATTGATGATTTTTTTAGGTACTACAATGATTTTTTTGATACCATTACCATCTAAATATTGTAATACTTTATCATTTTCTATTGCTATTTTCTCAATTTCCTCCTTAGATAAATCTGCAGAAAGAGGCAATTTGAATCTCATTTTACCATTAAAACTTACTGGATACTCTATTTCATCTTCTTTTAGATACCCTTCATTAAGAACAGGAAACTCTACAAACTCAATAGATTCATTATATCCTAATAATTGCCATAACTCTTCACAAATATGAGGTGCGTAAGGAGATATAACCACTGCCAATGGCTCCAAAATCTTTCTTTTATTAGTTTTCAACTTTTGCAATTCGTTGACTGCTATCATAAACGAAGATACAGAAGTATTAAATGAGAAGTTATCTATATCAAATTTTACTTTCTTTATTAAAGTATGCAGCACTTTGTACTCTTCTTTAGTTGGTTCTTCGTCTGATATATTGACCTCATCGCCATCAACAAAGTAAAGATTGTAAAACTTCTTTAAAAAGCCATAAACCCCTGAAAGCCCTTGTGTATTCCAAGGTTTACTTTGCTCTAAAGGACCGAGGAACATTTCATAAAGTCTTAAGCAGTCCGCACCATATTCTTCACAGATGTCGTCTGGATTTACCACATTATATTTAGACTTAGACATTTTTTCTACCTCTCGTTCTGTGATGTATTTACCACCTTCCAAGATAAACTCTGCGTCTTTGAACTCTGGTCGCCATTGTTTGAAAGCTTCAGTATCTAATTCATCGCTCGTTCCTTTTAGTAAAGCTACATCTACATGGATTTTTTGAGTTTGATAATCTTTAGCTAAGTTTTTAGAAACAAACTGATTCGTTCCATCTACTCGGAAGACAAAGGCACTCATTCCCAAAATCATTCCTTGGTTGATTAGCTTTTGGAATGGTTCTTCATGGTTGATAAAACCTCTATCTTTTAAAAACATATTCCAAAAACGAGCATATAATAAATGTCCTGTGGCATGTTCGCTTCCTCCTATATATAAATCTACCTGCCCCCAATAGTCCGATTTTTCTTTAGCACAAAAAACTTCATCATTAGTAGAATCCATATACCTTAAGAAATACCACGAGCTACCTGCCCAACCAGGCATCGTAGATAACTCCATTGGAAATACCGTTTTATTATCAATTAAATCCACAAAAGTTACTTTCTGATTAACTTCGTCCCAGGCGAAAGTCTTTGCATTTCCTAACGGTGGGTCTCCATCTTCGGTAGGTAAATATTTCTCTACCTCTGGCAACTCAAGTGGCAAAGCAGACAAAGGCAAAGTATATGGCATCTCTTCTTTATAATAGATAGGCACTGGCTCTCCCCAATATCTTTGTCTAGAGAAGATAGCATCTCTCTGTCTATAATTTGTAGTACCTTTACCTATGCCTAGCTTTTCTATTTCTTGTATAATTTTTTGTTTTGCATCTTTGTAATTTAATCCATCTAAAAAGTCAGAATTAACACAAGTGCTTTCTTTAGAATCAAAAGACTCTTCTTGAACATCTATATCGGTAGCTACAACTTTTTTAATTGGCAATCCAAAATACTTTGCAAATCTATGGTCTCTATCATCGTGTGCAGGTACTGCCATTACCGCACCCGTACCATAACCCATAAGCACATAGTCTGATATATATATAGGTATAAGTTCTTTAGTAAATGGGTGGGTTACATAACTCCCTGTAAAAGCCCCAGATACAGACTTGACATCTGCCATTCTATCTCTTTCCGTCTTTTTAGAAGTTTCTTCTATATACTGATTTATAGCATTTTTTTGTTCTTCTGTTGTTAGCTTTTCCACCAAATGATGTTCTGGCGCTAACACCATGAAGCTCACTCCAAAAATAGTGTCTGGACGTGTGGTAAAAACTTCTATACTCTCTCCTTCTAAACCATCTACAGAAAACTGAACTAATGCCCCTTGCGACTTCCCTATCCAATACTCTTGGGAATCTTTAAGTGGCTGTGGCCAATCCAAAGTATTCAATCCTTGTAATAATCTTTCAGAGTATGCCGTAATTCTCATACTCCACTGCATCATTTTTTTCTGAAAAACAGGATAACCACCTCTTTCAGACTTACCGTCTTTTACTTCATCATTAGCTAAAACCGTTCCTAATGCAGGACACCAATTAACCGTAGTTTCTGCACGGTAGGCTAATCTATAATTTAAAAGTATATCTTGTTTATCTTGCTCCGCTGCTGAATTCCACTCTTCTGATGTAAATGATAATTCATCGGTTTGCACTGCATTAAGTCCCTCAGTACCCTTAGTTTCAAATTGAGCTATAAGAGTATCAATAGACTCTGCCCTATCCGTATCTTTATTATACCACGAATGAAACAACTGAATGAAAATCCATTGAGTCCACTTGTAGTAAGAAGCGTCTGATGTTCTCAGCTCTCTACTCCAATCAAATGAAAACCCAATTTTTCTCAATTGCTCTTCATACCTAGTGATGTTATTTTCCGTAGTTACCGCAGGGTGCTGCCCTGTCTGTATGGCGTATTGTTCCGCAGGAAGTCCAAAAGAGTCATAACCTATTGGGTGAAGTACATTATACCCCTGATGCCTTTTATATCTTGCGTAAATGTCCGATGCTATATACCCCAGTGGATGCCCCACATGAAGACCCGCCCCAGAAGGATAAGGGAACATATCTAGCACATAAAATTTTGGCTTATTTTTTTCAACACCTGACTTCGGCTCTTGGCTTTTAAAAATTTGGTTATCGTCCCAATATTTTTGCCATTTTTTTTCTATTTCTTGATGATTATAAAACATTCTTCTAGGAGAATTAAAGGTTACAAATTATTTAAACGAACCACAAATTTAATAGTTTGAAATAGAAATAACGATTTTTCAATTAATATTTTTAATTGTATCACTAACAAATAATTTGAATTTACTCCAAAAAAGGCAATTTAAAACTCCCTTATCTTTACTTATCTTTGCAAAAATTAAAAAGTAGGTTATGCCCGAAGTCTCTATTATAACGCCTTGTTACAATGCTTCTAAGTTTTTAAAAGAAACTATAAACTCTGTGCTCAATCAAACCTTTACAAATTGGGAGTGGATTATTTCTGACGATAACTCCAAGGATAATTCAGTAGAGATTATAAAACAGATTAACGACCCAAGAATAAAACTGATAGAATCTAAACAAAACGGTGGAGCAGGAAAGGCTAGAAACCTAGCACTAGAACTAGCAACAGGCAGATATATTACCTTCCTAGATGCTGACGATTTATGGGAAACTAATTTTCTTGAAGAAATGGTATCCTTTATGAAAAGAGAAAATGCAGAACTTGCTTACTCTAACTATGCTAGATGTGATGAAAATTTGACGCCCACCATAGAAGACTTTAAGGCTGACAAAATAGTAACATTCAATAACCTACTAAAAACCTGCAGACTTTCTCTACTATCCTCTATGTACGATAGCCAAAGAGTGGGCAAAGAATTCTTCCCCGAAGGCTCTAAAAGAGAAGACCATGTTATGTGGCTTAACCTGTTAAAGAAAATTCCGCAAGGAAAGCCACTCCCTAAAACAATGGCAAAATATCGTATGCATAGCAACAGTGTTTCTAGGAAAAAGAGCAATATTATCAAAGACCAATATCTAGTTTATAAAGACTTTATGAATTTTTCTACTTTAAAATCACTCTACTATACGGCACATTGGGCTTTTAATGGCTTTTTAAAATACTCTAAATGGTTTAACTAAAACAATCAAAACGGAAATTTTGTCATAAAAATTTAACATTATAAAAAATATAATTCCGTTATTTTCATTAAAAACACATAATTATAGTTAAAAATTAGTTAAATACAGGCGAAAAGATTACAAATTAAGAACGGTTTAGAGTATTTTTGCATAGTATTTGTTTAGTACACTTTAAATTTATAAAAATAAATAAAATGAAAAATAATCTAAAAAAACTCATACCTCTAGCTGCCGTAGGTGTAGTTTCTGCAGCAACTACTTTTGGAACTATTGAATATTTTAAAAATGATAACATTGCTGACTCTTCGTATTTCCATACTGCTAAAAATGACAGTCAGTTTGCAGGACTTAATGCAGCCGCTTTAGGAGATGATTTCGTAAAAGCAGCCAAAACTACAGTACCTGCCGTGGTAACCATAAAAAATTATCAAAACAATACCAGAACTTCTAGAAGCTCTGAGCAAGACCTACTTGATTTTTTCTTTGGCGACCCATTCAACAGAAGTCAAAACCAAAGACAAAGACAACAACAGCAAGCACCACAAGATATGCCTACAGGTCTAGGTTCTGGGGTGATTATCTCTCCTGACGGATATATCATTTCTAACAATCACGTGGTAGCGGGAGCTAGTAAACTAGAAGTAACCCTAAGCAACAAAAAAACTTATGTGGCTAAACTTATAGGAAGTGACCCTTCTACTGACATTGCATTATTAAAAATAGAAGATAGCGGACTACCTTATCTTAACTTCGCAAACTCAGATTTATTAGAAGTAGGACAATGGGTAGTAGCCGTAGGAAATCCTCTAGGACTTAACTCTACCGTAACTGCAGGTATCGTTTCTGCAAAAGGAAGAAGCATTGACCTTTTAAGACAACAGTCTAAAACCCCTATTGAAAGCTTCATACAAACAGATGCTGTAATCAACAGAGGTAATAGTGGTGGAGCTTTAGTAAATCTTAGCGGAGACTTAGTGGGTATTAATTCTGCTATTTCCTCATCATCTGGATATTATGAAGGATATGGTTTCGCTGTTCCGTCTAACTTAGCAAGAAAAGTTGTAGAAGACATTAAGAAGTTCGGAATAGTACAAAGAGGGTTTCTAGGAATTAGTTCATTAGACTTATCTGACGAGACACAAGTAAAAATATACAACCAGCAGACTAAAAGCAACTTAAAATCAGGAAACGGAATCTACGTTACGGAAATCTCCAATAATAGTGGCGCCGAAGATGCTGGTCTTAAAAAAGGAGATGTCATCGTTCAAATAGATGATAGTAAAATTACTGATTTTGCTGACCTATCTCTAGCTATTGGTAGCAAAAGACCTGGAGATACCGTAATGGTAACTTACCTAAGAGACGGAAAAACTAAAACTGTAAGAGCCACACTAAAAGACCAAAGTGGAAATACAAAAACTAGAACTAAAGCTGACCTTACTGTCGTTGAAAAACTAGGAGCTAAATTCCAACCTTTAAGTGATGAAAACAAAGTCTATTACGGTCTTAGAAGTGGTGTAGTAGTTACAGATATAGACGAAAACAGCCTTCTTGCTAGCAAAACAGGTATTGATAACAACTATATCATCACAGAGGTTAATGGCAAGCCCGTTAATTCTCAGAAGGATATAGAAAATATCTTAGAAAACTACAAAGGTATTGTCTCTATAAAATATTTAGATGTTTATGGACGTTTAACTAGTAGAGGATTTAATATGCCTTAGATAGAAAAACCATTTAACTAATCCTTATTCTCCCTCTTTTCCTAATGGAAAGGAGGGATCTTTAATATTTATGCCACAACGATAGAACTTAATAGCCTATTATAAAAATTTCTATCTTTGCAAAAAATTTTTTTGACCCAATGACTAAAAGCGGAAAAATAGAACTAATGTGTCCTGCAGGAGATTTCACATCTCTTCAGGCAGCTTTAGATAATGGTGCAGACTCTGTCTATTTCGGTGTAGAACAGCTTAATATGAGAGCTAGAGCTTCTATGAATTTTACCATAGACGACTTACCTGAAATTAGCAGAAGATGCCAAGAGAAAGGTGTAAGAACCTATCTCACCCTCAACACTATTATTTATGACCATGATTTATCAATCATAAAAACCCTTTTAGACAAGGCAAAAGAAGCCAACCTTACCGCTGTGATTGCTATGGATCAGGCTGTGATTGCTTACGCAAGACAAATTGGTATGGAGGTACATATTTCTACTCAAATTAACATTACCAATATAGAAACTGTAAAATTCTATGCGATGTTTGCAGACACTATGGTAATGAGTAGAGAGCTTAGCATCAGCCAAGTAAAAAAGATTTGTACTCAAATAGAAAAGGAGCAAATTAAAGGTCCTTCTGGAAATTTAGTAGAAATAGAAATATTTGGACACGGAGCTTTATGTATGGCGGTTTCTGGAAAGTGTTATCTAAGTCTACATTCACATAATTCTTCTGCTAACCGTGGGGCTTGTAAACAAAACTGCCGAAAAAAATACACCGTAATAGACCAAGAAAGTGGTTTTGAAATAGAACTTGACAACGAGTATATGATGTCTCCTAAAGACTTATGCACCATCAATTTCTTAGACCAAATTGTAGATGCTGGGGTTAAAGTTCTAAAAATAGAAGGCAGAGGGCGTGCTCCCGAATATGTAGCTACCGTAACCAAGTGCTATAGAGAAGCCATAGACA